>NZ_WKJN01000100.1 GCF_009674495.1 Duganella alba
AGGAGGGCGCTTACCACGGTAGGATTCGTGACTGGGGTGAAGTCGTAACAAGGTAGCCGTATCGGAAGGTGCGGCTGGATCACCTCCTTTCTAGAGTAGCACTGGTTCTTGTAACCACATCAAGCGTTCACACTTATCGGCTGTAACAAAGACTGGATTTACGTAAGAAGACATTCTTAGGTAAATGTAGTTCCGTTCTTTAACAATCTGGAAGAAGTAAAGTTTTATTTAAGCGTGTAAGAAATTACACACTTAGGGTAGTAAAACTCATCATCACAAAGTAGTAAATGCTTGCCTAATAGCCGTCAAGGTTATAGGGACAAGTGAATAAGTGCACATGGCGGATGCCTTGGCGATTACAGGCGATGAAGGACGTAGTAGC
>NZ_WKJN01000101.1 GCF_009674495.1 Duganella alba
CACCAGCACCGCGTCCAGCAGTTGCGCCGGGCTGACCGGCTTGACCAGCACCGCCGCGATGCCGGCCTGGCCGGACGCCTGCGCCGCCGGTTCGCGCGCGAACTCGGTCATCATCAGCACCACCGGCAGTTGCGCGTGGTGCGGCGCGGCGTGGATGTGGCGCGCGAGCTCGCCGCCGTTGACGCCGGGCAGGGCCCAGTCCAGCAGCACCAGGTCGGCCGCGTGCGCCGCCAGCCAGTCGAGCGCCGCGGCGCCGCTGGCCAGCGTGTGCACGCTGAAGCCTTCGCTGCCGAGCTGGCGCTCCAGCATGTCGCGCAGCAGGCTGCTGCCGTCCACCACCAGGATGCGCTTGCCGGCGGCGCCGGCCGGCAGCGGC
>NZ_WKJN01000102.1 GCF_009674495.1 Duganella alba
CGTCGAACGCGCGCGCGGCCGCCGTCAGCAGCGCCGCGCTGGCGGCGCGGCGGCGCTGCGCCACCGCCTGGTCGCGGTAGGCCTTGACCACCTCGTGCACCACCTTGTTCTTCACGCCGTCCAGCTGCGCCTCGGCCGACTCCTGCTTCGACTGCGCCGCGCGCAGCTCGTTGCGCCGGATCTGGCCGTCGTACAGGGGGAACTCCAGCAGCAGGCCGATGCCGTACACCGGCTGGTTGACGTTGGACCAGGCGCCGCCGTCCGAGCGCGAGCGGCCCAGGTTCTGGCCGGCGTGGGCGGCCAGCGCCAGCTTGGGACCGTAGTCGGCGCGCGCCTGCCGCACCGCCGCCTCGCCGGCGCGCACCTGG
>NZ_WKJN01000103.1 GCF_009674495.1 Duganella alba
GGTCGGCGACGGCGGCCGGCGGCGCGGCGCCCGGCGCGGAGGCCAGGTGCGCGAGCAATTCGGCCAGTTCGGCGGACAGGTCGGCCAGCGCGTCGCTGCAACCGCCGCGGTTGCCGGCGGCCAGCAATTGTTCAAGCGCCGCCGCCGCGTTGGCGAGCGTGACGGCGCCGATATTGCTGGCCAGCCCCTTGAGCGTATGCGCCTCCCGTGTCGCCGCACTCAGGTCGTTGCTGTCGATGGCGGCGGCAATGCGCGCCATGGCGTCGCCCTGCGTCTCGGCGAAGCGCGTGAGCAAGCGCTGCAGCAGGCCGGCGTTGCCGCCCAGCCGTTGCAGCGCCGCCGCCAGCTCCAGG
>NZ_WKJN01000104.1 GCF_009674495.1 Duganella alba
GCTGTTCGCCATTTAAAGTGGTACGTGAGCTGGGTTTAAAACGTCGTGAGACAGTTTGGTCCCTATCTGCCGTGGGCGTTGGAAATTTGAAGGGGGCTGCTCCTAGTACGAGAGGACCGGAGTGGACGAACCTCTGGTGTACCGGTTGTCACGCCAGTGGCATTGCCGGGTAGCTAAGTTCGGAAGAGATAACCGCTGAAAGCATCTAAGCGGGAAACTTGCCTTAAGATGAGATTTCCCAGAGCCTTGAGCTCTTTGAAGGGTCGTTCGAGACCAGGACGTTGATAGGTCAGGTGTGGAAGTGCAGT
>NZ_WKJN01000105.1 GCF_009674495.1 Duganella alba
GCTATTAGGCAAGCATTTACTACTTTGTGATGATGAGTTTTACTACCCAGGCATGTATCTGTCGACACACGCCTAATAAAACTTTACTTCTTCCAGATTGTTAAAGAACGATACTGCTTTTACCTAAAGCCTGAGCCTTACGTAAAACCAGTGATCTGTTACAGCCGATAAGTGTGGACGCTTGATGTGGTTACAAGAACCAGTGCTACTCTAGAAAGGAGGTGATCCAGCCGCACCTTCCGATACGGCTACCTTGTTACGACTTCACCCCAGTCACGAATCCTACCGTGGTAAGCGCCCTCCT
>NZ_WKJN01000106.1 GCF_009674495.1 Duganella alba
TGCTCAGGGTCGAGACGGCGCTGACCGCATCGCCGCGCGGCGCGGCATCGGCGGCGACCGGCGCGGTCTGCACCGGCAGCGCCACGTTCAGCAGCGAGGTGATCATGGCTGGCAGCACATCGCTGGCGGCCGCGCTGCCGGAACCGGTGGCGTCGTCGCCGGCGGGCTGGGTGGCGTCGTCGCTGGCGCCGTCATCGGTGCGGGCGGCGTTGGCCACGTCGGCCAGGTTGAGCAGTTGGGAAAACAGCGGGGCGGCCACCGGGGCGGCGGCGCTGGCCGCGGCAGCGGCCGCCTGGGCGG
>NZ_WKJN01000107.1 GCF_009674495.1 Duganella alba
CCTACTTTCACACTGGTTGCAGCACTATCATCGGCGTAGAGTCGTTTCACGGTCCTGTTCGGGATGGGAAGGGGTGGGACCGACTTACTATGGTCATCAAGCTTTGACTTGTATGCTCTGCAGCCTTGGGCTGCACAGCGAATCCGGAAGAAGTAAAGTTTTTGGGTAGCACTCACCATCATAGTAAATGCGCATAACCGTCAAGGTTATAGGGACAAGCCGTACGGGCAATTAGTATCAGTTAGCTTAATGCATTACTGCACTTCCACACCTGA
>NZ_WKJN01000108.1 GCF_009674495.1 Duganella alba
CGGTCCAGACTCCTACGGGAGGCAGCAGTGGGGAATTTTGGACAATGGGGGCAACCCTGATCCAGCAATGCCGCGTGAGTGAAGAAGGCCTTCGGGTTGTAAAGCTCTTTTGTCAGGGAAGAAAAGGCTGTGGCTAATATCTGTGGCTCATGACGGTACCTGAAGAATAAGCACCGGCTAACTACGTGCCAGCAGCCGCGGTAATACGTAGGGTGCAAGCGTTAATCGGAATTACTGGGCGTAAAGCGTGCGCAGGCGGTTTTGTAAGTCT
>NZ_WKJN01000109.1 GCF_009674495.1 Duganella alba
GGGCTGGTTGGACTCGAACCAACGACCCCCGCGTTATCAACACGGTGCTCTAACCAGCTGAGCTACAGCCCCAAATTTGCTGTTCTTTGTTGTCTACAGTCGATAAGTGTGAACGCTTGATGTGGTTGCTAGAACCAGTGCTACTCTAGAAAGGAGGTGATCCAGCCGCACCTTCCGATACGGCTACCTTGTTACGACTTCACCCCAGTCACGAATCCTACCGTGGTAAGCGCCCTCCTTACGGTTAAGCTACCTAC
>NZ_WKJN01000010.1 GCF_009674495.1 Duganella alba
GCGCCGCCGGCCGCCGTGTTCGACCCGGCCATGGCGCGCCAGAAGTCCGCCGCCCTGCTGCCGTCGCTGCAACGCGGCGCGCTGAACGACGCCGCCCTGACCGCACTGACCGCCGCCCTGACCGGCGCCCCGCCCGCACTGGCGCAACAGCTGAAAGCCGTGCAGGACGCCCTCAACGATTTCGATTTCCCGCAGGCCCTCGCCGCACTGCAAGCACTACAGGCCAGCCTGTCCACGGAGACCCCATGATTACCACCCACCAAGCCAACCAGCCGCAGATCCTCGTGGTCGACGACGAGGCCAGCAACCTGCAGCTGCTGCGCCACATCCTGCAGGACCAGTACCGCCTGCTGTTCGCCAAGGACGGCCCGCGCGCGCTGGAACTAGCGCGCTCCGAACAGCCGCAGCTGATCCTGCTGGACGTGATGATGCCGGGGATGACCGGCTACGAAACCTGCGCCAGGCTGAAGGCCGATCCGGTCACGGCGTCGATTCCCGTCATCTTCGTCACCGCCCTGAACGACACCGACGACGAGGTGATCGGCTTCGAGGCCGGCGCGGTCGACTACATCACCAAGCCGGTCAGCCCGCCCATCGTGCGCGCCCGCGTGCGCACCCACCTGTCGCTGGTGGGCGTGGATGAACTGAAGAAGACGCGCCTGGAAATCGTCCAGCGCCTCGGCCTGGCGGCCGAATTCAAGGACAACGAGACCGGCCTGCACGTGATCCGCATGAGCCACTACTCGCGCATCCTCGGCCTGGCGCTGGGCATGACCGAGGCGGAAGCGGAAGACCTGCTGCACGCGGCGCCGATGCACGACGTCGGCAAGATCGGCATCCCGGACAACATCCTGCGCAAGCCCGGCCCGCTGGACGCGGAGGAATGGAAGGTGATGCAGTCGCACGCCTCGATCGGCGGCGACATCATCGGCCGCCATCCGCACGGCATGCTGGCGATGGCCTACGACGTCGCCGTCACCCACCACGAGAAGTGGGACGGCAGCGGCTATCCGAATGGGTTGAAGGGGGAAGAGATTCCGCTGGTCGGCCGCATCGTGGCGATCGCCGACGTGTTCGACGCGCTGACCTCGGCGCGGCCGTACAAGGAGGCGTGGCCGGTGGAGAAGGCGGTCGCCCACATGCAGGCGCAGCGCGACCTGCATTTCGAAGGCCGCCTGGTCGACATCTTCTTTGACCAGATGCCCGCGCTGCTTGACATCAAGGAGCGCTGGGCAGAGCGTTAGTCCACGCCTTTACGCGACCAGGCGTTCGCCGCGGCCGGCCAGGCGCGCCATCACGCTGACGGCGTGATCGATCTGCGCCCTGGTGTGGCCGGCGTTCATCATGAAGCGCAGGCGGGCCTGGCCCACCGGCGCCGCCGGGAACTGGATCGAGTCCACGTGCACGCCCTCGGCGCGCAGTTCCACCGCGTAGCGCTGGCAGGTCTCGGCGTCGCCGATCAGCACCGGCAGGATCGGCGTGGCGGTCGAGATGATGGTGTAGCCCAGCGGCGCCATGCGCTCGATGAAGTAGCGCTGGTTGTCCCACAGGCGCTGGCGGCGCTGCGGTTCTTCTTCCAGGATGTCCAGCGCGGCCAGCAGCGCCGCGGCCTGGTCCGGCGGCGGCGGGCAGGTGAAGCCGTAGGCGGAGCTGGTCAGGCGGATCACGTCGCCCACATCCTTTTCCACCGCCACGAAGCCGCCGATGGAGCCGAGCGCCTTGCTCAGTGTCCCCATCTGCATGATGTTCGGGCTGTAGCAGTTGAAGTGCTCCGAGGTGCCGCCGCCGTTGGCGCCCAGGATGCCGGTGGCGTGGGCGTCGTCGATGTACAGCAGCGCGTCGAAGCGCTCGGCCAGCGCCACCAGTTCCGGCAGCGGCGCGATCGTGCCTTCCATGCTGAACACGCCGTCGCTGACGATGATCGGCGTGGTGCCTTCCACCGCGCCGGCCTGCAGCAGCGACTCCAGGTGGTTCATGTCGCAATGGCGGTAGTTGTAGCGCAGCGCGCCCGACATCTGGATGCCTTCGCGGATCGAGATGTGATTGAACTCGTCCGAGTAGTAGGCGTACTTGCGGCGCTTGCGGGCGCGGAAGCCGTGCAGGCGCGCCAGCGTGGCCGCCTTGACGATCGACGACAGCACGCCGATATTGGTCATATAGCCGGTGACGAACAGCACCGCGTCGCTCTTGTGCTTGAGCGCGCCGAGGCGGCGCTCCAGCTCGCGGTAGACCTCCAGGTCGCCGCCCAGCAGGCGCGACTCGCAGTTGCCGACGCCATAGCGGTCCAGGCCCGCCTTGGCCGCTTCCACCAGGCGCGGATGGTTGGCCAGCGCCAGGTAGTTGTTGGTGCTGAAGGACACCACCGATTCGCCTTCCGTGATGAAGGTCGGATCGGGCAGCGTGCTGTGCACCGACGAGTCGTGGTAGATGGGGTGGTGCTGGAGCCAGCTGGCGATGTCGCTTAAGTCGTGCATGATGGAGGTAGCCGAAAGATATCAGTCCATCATAGGACCGCGCGGCTTTCCCCAAGCTTGCGGTCACATTACGAATTGGATAGTTGTACTTTTCGCTAGATCACCGCCAGCGGCAGCACGATGCGGGCGATCAGCCCCGGTCCCGCGTCCTCCAGCACCAGCTTGCCGTCGTGCGACTTGGCGGTGGCGCTGACGATGGACAGGCCCAGGCCATTGCCGGGCATGTGGCGGCTCTTGTCGAGCCGGTAGAAGCGCTGCGTGACGTTGCCAAGTTCGCCGGCCGGAATGCCGGGGCCATTGTCGTGCACCGACATCGACGCCTGGCCGTGATGCAGGCCGGCGCGCACGTGGATCACCGAGCCGGGACCGGCGTACTTGATGGCGTTGTCCAGCAGGCTGGCGACGGCGCTGGCCAGCAGGTTGCGGTCGCCGTCCACGTACAGCGAGTCCGGCGCGTCGACCGTCAGCACGATGTGGCTGTCCTCGGCGATGGCCTCGTACATCTCGCCGATGTCGGCCACCACGCGGCCCAGGTCGAGCCGTTCGAACAGGCGCGCGCGCATGCCCGATTCGGCCTCGGCGATCTGCAGCAGGCGTTCGAACAGGCGGATCAGGTCGTCGATGTCGTCGATGGCGTCGTGCGCGGCGGTGGCCAGGCGCGGCACCGTCACGTCGTGGCGCAGCGCGTCGTCCAGCCGGCCCCGGATGCGGCTCAACGGCGTGCGCAGGTCGTGGGCGATGGCGTTGGAGACGTTGCGGATGCCGTCCATCAGCAGCTGGATGCGGTCCAGCATGCGGTTGATGTCGCGGTTGAGCAGCGCGAATTCGTCGTTGCCGCTGACCGGAATGCGCGGCGTCAGATCGCCCGCCTCGATCTGCGCGGCGGTGCGGCGGATCTGGCCCAGGCGCGACTCGACGCTGCTGCGGAACAGCATGGCGCCGGCGATGGTCAGCATCAGCGACACGCAGGCGCCGGCCGCCAGCGCGCGCCAGATCACCTCGCGCACCGCGTCTTCCTCGCTGAGGTCGCGGCCGACGATCAGCACCCCGCCCTGCACCAGGGGCCGCAGATACAGGCGCGCCGGCGCGCTGCGGCCGTAGCGCAGCACGGTGGCCGTCACCAGGTCCGGCGCGTCGGCCACGCTGGGCCAGGAGCCCAGGTTGCCGGCCAGCGCCACGCCGTCGGCGTCGAGCAGCGCGAAGATTTCGCGGTCGTTGTCGACGCCGTCGGTCAGCAGCCGGTGCACCTCGGCCTTCAGCGCCTCGCGGTTGCCGTCGCTGACGTTGTCCAGCATGCGTTCGGTCTGGGCCCGGATCTTGCCGTCGATATTCTGGTCCAGCACACCGATGGTGCCGCTGTAGAACACCGCCGATACCGCCACGATCGAGGCGATGCCCAGCAGGCCGTAGCCCAGCACCAGCTTGGCGACGATCGAGGTGCGCAGTCTAAACACCCGGCAGCTCCGCCTCGTCGGGCGGCGCGACGCCCATGCGGTAGCCGACCCCGCGCAGCGTGTGGATCAGCATCACCGGGAAGTCCTTGTCCACCTTGGCGCGCAGGCGCGAGATCTGCACGTCGATCACGTTGGTCTGCGGGTCGAAGTGGTAGTCCCACACCGATTCGAGCAGCATGGTGCGGGTGACCACCTGGTTCTCGTTGCGCATCAGGTATTCCAGCAGGCGGTATTCGCGCGGCTGCAGCGTGATCACCTTGCTGCCGCGCGTGACGCGCAGCGTGCGCAGGTCCAGCCGCAGGTCGGCCACCTGCAGCTGCGTGCTGTCGGCGCCGGGGGCGCTGCGGCGCAGCAGCGCTTCCACCCGCGCCAGCAGCTCGGAGAAGGCGAACGGTTTGGAGAGATAGTCGTCGGCGCCGCCGCGCAGGCCGGTCACGCGGGCGTCGATGGTGGTCAGCGCGCTGACGATGATGACCGGCGTCTGCTTGCCCAGCGCGCGCAGCTTGTCGACGATGGACAGGCCGTCGATGCGGCCCGGCAGCATGCGGTCGAGGATGATGATGTCCCAGTCCTCGCCGGTGGCGTAATCGAGTCCGTCCGGACCGTTGGCGGCGGCGGTGACGATGTAGCCGGCCTCGCGCAGTCCCTTGCAGATGTAGTTGGAAGTTTCGGCTTCGTCTTCAATAACCAGGCAGCGCACGCGAGTCTCCGACATTCTAGTGATGAGCGCTATTCTACCTTGGCGGCGCTACCTTGGCCGCGCCGCCAGCTCGCGGTACAGCGCATGGTAGTTCTGCGCCATGCGTTCGGCGGTGAACAGTTCCCAGTAGCGCGCCTCGGCGCGGCGGCCCATGTCGGCGGCCAGCTCCGGATGGTCCCACAGCTTGCGCATGGCGGCGCCCAGCGCCGCCGGATCGTCGGGCGGCACCACCAGCCCGGTCTCGTTGTCGATGTTGATGTAGGTGGTGCCGGTGCCGATCTCGCTGGAGATCATCGGCTTGCCGAACATCGCGCCTTCCAGCAGCGAGATGCCGAAGGCTTCCGAGCGCAGGTGCGACGGAAACACCATGGCGTAGCTCAGTTCCAGCAGCGCCGCCTTGTCTTCCTCGTCCACCGCGCCGATGAACTGCACGTGCGTCAGACCCAGGCGCCGCGCGTGCTCCTTCAGCTCCTGCTCGATCGGGCCGGCGCCGACGATCACCACCGGGTAGTCGACATTGGCCATCGCGTCGAGCAGGATGTGCAGGCCCTTGTAGTAGCGCAGCACGCCGACGAACAGGAAGAAGCGCTCGCCGCACTGGGCGCGCCACTTGTCCTTCAGCGCCTGCGACGGCGTCGGATAAATCGACTTATCCAGGCCGTAGGTGATGGTGCGGGTCTTGTGCTCGAAGCGCTTGAGCACCGGCGACGACGCCAGGTAGTTGGGCGAGGTCGCCACCACGGTGCTGACGTTTTCCAGGAAGCGGCGCTTGAGCGGGCCATACACGCGCAGCAGGTGCTTCTGGCGCACGATGTCGGAGTGGTAGGTCACCACGCTCGGCTTGTCGATGCGCGCCAGGAAGTGCGCCAGGTCCATGAACGGCCACGGGAAGTGGTAGTGGATCACGTCCGCCTTGCGCGCCAGGCGCGCCAGCTTGCGGATGGCGGCGAACGAAAAGCCGGTGGAAGCGATCTCGAAGTCGAGCGGCACGCGGTGCACGGTGTGGCCTTCGATTTCGATCTCGGACGGGCCGCTGCGGCTCAGGGTCAGCACTTCGTTGGTGACGCCGAGGCGGCCCGTGCCGACGCACAGCTGGCGTATCACTTGTTCGATACCGCCCCAGGTGTCGGGATAATAGGTCTTGTAGAAATGAAGAACGCGCATGCTCGGGGTGACAATTCAGTGTGACAGGACGTGGCGATACACGGCGGCGGTTCGGCGCGCCGCCTCGTCCCAGGTGAGCTCCAGCGCGCGACGGCGGCCGGCGGCGACGCAGCGCGCGCGCAGCGCGTCGTCGCGTGCCAAGTTGGTCATGGCGGCGGCGATCTCGCCCACCGACAATGGATCGAATTCCAGCGCCGCGCCGGCCGCCACTTCCGGCAGCGAGGTGGTGCCGGAGCAGGCCACCGCCACGCCGCTGGCGAAGGCCTCCAGCAGCGGCAGGCCGAAACCTTCGTGCAGCGACGGGAAGATGAAGGCGCCGGCGCCGGCGTACAGGTGGCGCAGCTGGAGGTCGTCGGTCAGCCTGTCGAGCCACACGACGTTCTCGCCGCGCTGCTGCGCGGCCTTGATGCGGCTGACCAGTTCCTCGCTGCGCCAGCCGGGGGCGCCGACGATCACCAGCTGGCGCGCCGAACGCAGCACCGGCGGCAGCGTCAGGTAGGCTTCCAGCAGGCGCTCGACGTTCTTGCGCGGCTGCAGCGTGCCGACAAACAGGAAGTAGCCGGCGCGCAGCTGGTGCTGCGCCAGCGTGGCGTCGCGCGCCGCGGCGTCGGGCTGCTCGTGCCACTCGGCGCGCACGCCGTGATGGACCACGCTGATGCGGTGTTCATCGACGCCGAAGCACTCCACCAGCTCGCGGATGGAGAAGTGCGAACCGGTCATCACGTGCTGCGCCTTGCGCGCGGCCTTGGCCTGCAGCCAGTTCTTCAGCTTGCGCATTTTCGGGCTGGCCCATTCCGGATGCGAGATCGGCAGCGCGTCGTGCAATGTCGCCACCACCGGGCAGTCCATGCGCACGATGCGGTAGTCGGTGGCGTGGAACAGGTCCAGCGGCGGCGCCCCCGTGCCCAGCACCGACTGCGTGCTCAGGTGCACCGACGACGGCAGGATCAGGTCGCCCAGGGTCGCCAGCGGAAACGACAGCGGCAGCGCGCGGCCCACGCTCAGGCGGCGCGCGTCGCCGGGCGGCGCGAAGGAAAACGGCAGCACCTCGACGCCGGCCTGCGGCAGGTGCTGCAGCAAGCCGTGGGTGTAGACACCGATGCCGTCCATGCGGCCGCCGGTCAGCACCGGCTCGGTGGTGGTGGCGGACAGGCCGACACGCAAATGGCGCAGCTGATTCACGCCATGTACATCCAGCGCAGCGTCTCGGCCAGCGGTACGGTCTCGATGGCGCCGGTGACGGCGGCCAGGCGGCGGTTGTCGCCGACCAGGCGCACCACTTCATTGGCGCGCACGAAGGCCGGGTTGACGTGAACGTTGATCCGGTAGCCGGCGATATCGGCCATCATGTCGAGCGCCTCGCCCAGCGAGTAGCCGTGGCCGGAGCAGATGTTGACGGTCTGGCCGATCGCGGCCGGCACGGCCAGCAGCTTGCGGTAGCTTTGCGCGACCATGCGCACGTCGGAAAAGTCGCGCCACACGTGCAGGTTGCCCAGCTCGATGTCGGCGGCCTGGCGGCGGAAGTGGGAGACGATTTTCGGCAGCAGGAAGTTCTCGTGCTGGCCGACGCCGGTGTAGTTGAACGGACGCACCACCACCAGCGGCAGCTTGTCCTGCCACAGGCGCGCCATGTACTCCATCGACAGCTTGCTGACGGCGTAGTCGTTGGCCGGCGCCGCCGGCACGTCCTCGGCGATGACGCCGACGTCGGTATTGCCATAGACGTTGGCGCTCGAGGCCAGCAGCACCGCCGACGGCTTTTTCTCCAGCGCCGACAGGGCGTCCAGCAGGTTGCGGGTGCCGACCACGTTGACGCGGTAGATCTGGTCGACGTCGCCGTGGGCGACAAAGGCGATGGCGGCCAGGTGCGCCACCACGTCCGGCTGCACCTGCTGCACCACGGCGGCCAGGCCGGCGCGGTCCAGCAGGTCGACCGCGAACTCGCCCGCCCTGTCACCATCGCCGGCCGCGTGGCCGGGCGTGGTGGTGCCGAACACCTGGTAGCCGGCCGCGCGCAGTTCCTGCGCGACGTAATGGCCGGTGAAGCCGGACAAACCGGTGATCAGGGCGCGCTTGCCCGCTCCTTCAGCAGCCATGGGGCCTCCTTGAACTTAGAACGAGAAGCCGGCTTTATTGCGGCGCAGGTCGGCTTCAACCATCATCTGGCACAGCTGCTCCAGCGTGGTCGACGGTTTCCAGCCCAGCTCCTGCTGTGCCTTGGCCGGGTCGCCGATCAGCAGTTCCACTTCCGCAGGGCGGTAGAACTTCGGATTGACGCGCACCAGCACCTTGCCGGTTTTCTTGCAGGTGCCGATTTCGTTGTCGGCCTCACCGCTCCACTCCAGCGCCACGTCGACCGCCTTGAACGCCATCGAGACGAAGTCGCGCACGGTTTCGGTCCGGTTGGTGGCCAGCACATAGGTGCCCGGCTCGTCGGCCTGCAGCATGCGCCACATGCCTTCCACGTATTCCTTGGCGAAGCCCCAGTCGCGCTTGGCGTCCATATTGCCCAGCTCCAGCACGTCCAGCAGGCCCAGGTGGATCTTGGCCACCGAATCGGTGATCTTGCGGGTGACGAATTCACGCCCGCGCAGCGGCGATTCGTGGTTGAACAGGATGCCGGACGAGCCGAAGATGCCATACGACTCACGGTAGTTAATGGTCATCCAGTGGGCGTACAGCTTGGCCACGCCATACGGGCTGCGCGGGTAGAACGGCGTGTCTTCCTTCTGCGGCACGGCCTGCACCTTGCCGAACATTTCCGAGGTCGAGGCCTGGTAGAAGCGGATCTTCGGATTGACGATGCGGATCGCTTCGAGCAGGTTGACCGGGCCGACGCCGGTGATTTCCACGGTGGTCAGCGGCTGGTCGAACGACACGCCGACAAAGCTTTGCGCCGCCAGGTTGTACACCTCGTCCGGCTGCACGGTTTGCATCAGGCGGATACTGGAGCTGAGGTCAGTCAGATCGTATTCCACCAGTTTCAGGTTCGGGTGCGCCTGAATGCCCAGCTCTTCAATACGCCAGAAATTCACCGAGCTGGTACGACGGTAGGTACCAGTGACCTCATACCCCTTTTCAAGCAGCAGTTCCGCCAGGTACGCGCCATCTTGACCGGTAATGCCCGTAATTAGGGCCTTTTTAACTTTCTGCATGTTTGACTCCAAATTGAGGGGAAGTGAGGCGAATCGCGAATAATTCGTTAATAATCTTAACACCCTACTATTGTACCAAATTGAAATATAAACATTTCTATCGAAAACGCCCGTTTTACATCACTTACATCTTGTTACCAGGCAAGAAAAAGCCGGTTCGGCCCCGAGGGGCGGAACCGGCCTGATGGGATGAGGCTTAAACCTTGCGTTGCGCCACCGCATCCACCACGCACAGCGCGGTCATGTTGACGATGCGGCGCACGGTGGCCGACGGCGTCAGGATGTGGACCGGCTTGGCGCAGCCGAGCAGGATCGGGCCGACCGCGATGCCGTTGCCGGACGAGGTTTTCACCAGGTTGTAGGCGATGTTGGCCGATTCGATGTTCGGCATCACCAGCAGGTTGGCGTCGCCGGTCAGGGTCGAGCCCGGCATGATGGCGGTGCGCAGCTTCGAGTCCAGCGCGGTGTCGCCGTGCATTTCGCCGTCCACTTCCAGCGACGGGTCGCGCTGCTTGATCAGCTCGAGCGCGGCGCGCATCTTGACCGCCGACGGGCTGTCCGACGAGCCGAAGTTGGAGTGCGACAGCAGCGCGGCGCGCGGCGACAGGCCGAAGCGGCGCATCTCTTCGGCCGCCATCACGGTGATCGCGGCCAGCTCGTTGGCGTCCGGATTTTCGTTGACGTGGGTGTCGACCATCACCAGCTGGCGCTGCGGCAGCACCAGCACGTTCATGGCGGCGTACACGCAGGCGCCTTCGCGGCGGCCCAGCACCTGGTCGATGTAGTGCAGGTGCAGCTGGGTGGTGCCGAAGGTGCCGCAGATCATGCCGTCGGCGTCGCCCTTCTTGATCATCATGGCGCCGATCAGCGTGTGGCGGCGGCGCATTTCCAGCTTGGCGTATTCCTGCGTCACGCCTTTGCGGGCGGTCAGCTCGTAGTAGGCCTGCCAGTAGTCGCGGTAACGGTCGTCGTGGTCCGGATTGATGACGTCGAAGTCGACGCCCTGCTTCAGGCGCAGGCCGAACTTGGCGATGCGCGTATCGAGCACGGCCGGACGGCCGACCAGGATCGGACGCGCCAGCTTCTCGTCGACTACCACCTGCACCGCGCGCAGCACGCGCTCTTCCTCGCCTTCGGCGTAGACGATGCGCTTGATGCCCATGTCGGCCTTCTTGGCGACCTGGAACAGCGGCTTCATGAAGGTGCCCGAACGGTAGACGAACTGCTGCAGGCTTTCCTCGTAGGCCACCAGGTCCTTGATCGGACGGGTGGCGACGCCGGAATCCTCGGCGGCCTTGGCCACGGCCGGCGCGATCTTGGTCAGCAGGCGCGGATCGAACGGCATCGGGATCAGGTATTCCGGGCCGAACGACAGGTTGGTGAAGCCGTAGGTGGTGGCGACGATGTCCGACTGCTCGGCGTGCGCCAGCTCGGCGATCGCGTGCACCACGGCGATTTCCATTTCGCGGGTGATGGTGGTGGCGCCGCAATCGAGCGCGCCACGGAAGATGTACGGGAAGCACAGCACGTTGTTGACCTGGTTCGGGTAGTCCGAGCGGCCGGTGGCGATGATGGCGTCGCCGCGCACCGCCTTGACGTCTTCCGGCAGGATTTCCGGATTCGGGTTGGCCAGCGCCAGGATCAGCGGATTCGGCGCCATGGCCTTGACCATGTCCTGCTTCAGCACGCCGCCGGCCGACACGCCGAGGAAGATATCCGCATCCGGAATAACTTCGGCCAGGGTGCGGGCGTCGGTTTCGCGGGCGAAGCGTTCCTTGTCCGGGTCCATCAGCTCGGTGCGGCTCTTGTAGACCACGCCGGCCAGGTCGGTCACGTAGATGTTTTCCAGCGGGAAGCCGAGGTCGACGATCAGGTCCAGGCAGGCCAGCGCCGCGGCGCCCGCGCCGGACACCACCAGCTTGCACTGCTTGATGTCCTTGCCGACCAGCGAGATGCCGTTCAGGATCGCCGCGCCGACGATGATGGCGGTGCCGTGCTGGTCATCGTGGAACACCGGGATCTTCATGCGCTCGCGCAGCTTGCGCTCGATGGTGAAGCACTCCGGCGCCTTGATGTCTTCCAGGTTGACGCCGCCGAAGGTCGGCTCCAGCGAGGCGATGATGTCGACCAGCTTGTCCGGGTCCTGCTCGTTGATTTCGATGTCGAACACATCGATGCCGGCGAACTTCTTGAACAGCACGCCCTTGCCTTCCATCACCGGCTTGGCGGCCAGCGGACCGATATTGCCCAGGCCCAGCACGGCGGTGCCGTTGGTGATGACGGCAACCAGGTTGCCGCGCGCGGTGTATTTATAAGCGTTGGCCGGATCGATGACGATTTCTTCGCACGGCGCGGCCACGCCCGGGGAGTAGGCCAGCGCCAGATCGCGCTGGTTGGTCAGTTGCTTGGTCGGCGTTACGCTGATTTTGCCCGGGGTTGGGAACTCGTGGTACTCCAGCGCCGATGCGCGAAGTTGTTGACGAATTGCTTCTTTTTTCTCAGGTGACGAATCCATGTGCTTTACTGCCTTCCCATATTGTGCGATCGAAGGCCTATGATTTTATCAGACCAGTTCTTTCAATTAAGTAGGTATTTTCACCAACAGCAATAAACGTTATCAGCATTTTTTATGAGGCAACTTGGAGGTTAGCCGAATTTTTAGGCAGATTACCCATGGTTAGAGCCTACATAATCAATTTTCCGAACTCATTGCCTTTGACTATCGATAATTTATAAGTGATTGAAATTATCGATATTTCACCATGCGAAGCGCGGCGCCGCGCAAGCGGCGGCGTTTCGGCTAAGCTGAGACCATCAACCGTTCATCAGGAGAAGTCCATGGCCGCCTTGATTGTTTCCGACCGCTTGCCCGAACCGGCCGGCGCCACGCCGCAAGGCGCCGCCTGGCAACAACTGCTGCACTGGCAGGAGAACGGCCAGCAACTGGCTTTCGTCTACACCCGTTCGCAGGGCGGGCTGATCCACACCGGACAAGGCCGGCTGGACCAGTTGAGCCTGGACGCCACCACCATCGAGGCCGGCGCCAGCAAGCTGTACATCGTGCTGTCCGGCGCCTCCTACGAGGCCGGGCCACAGCTGTTCTTCACGCCCAATTTGCTGAGCCGCTTCCACGTCAACGGCGTCGCCGTGCGGCTGGCCAACCACGACTGGCTGTTCCTGTCCGACGAATCGCTGCCGGCACTGGGCATGGAAACCCTGCAAAAAAGGCTGGCGCCGTAGCGGTACAATACCGCCCATGCTCTCCGAATTCGACCTCATCCAGGAATACTTCCAGCGTCCCCACCATGCCGCGCGCGCTGTGCTCGGCATCGGCGACGATTGCGCGCTGATCGCGCCCACGCCCGGCCTGCAGACCGCCATTTCGTCCGACATGCTGGTCGAGGGCCGGCATTTCTTTGCCGGCGAAGATGCGCAGCGGCTCGGCCACAAGGCGCTGGCGGTCAACCTGTCCGACCTGGCGGCGATGGGCGCGCGCCCGGTCGGCTTCACGCTGGCGCTGGCGCTGCCGTCGGCCGACCGCGCCTGGCTGCAAGGCTTTTCACAAGGCCTGTTCGCGCTGGCCGACGCCTTCAACATCGAGCTGATTGGCGGCGACACCACCAAGGGGCCGCTGAATATCTGCATCACCGTGTTCGGCGAACTGCGGCCGGGCCAGGCGCTACGCCGCAGCGCCGCGCAAGCGGGCGACGACATCTGGATTTCCGGCACGCTCGGCGACGCCCGCCTGGCGCTGGCCGGCTACCGCCTGGAACTGAAACAAGCGCTGGACGCCGCCAGCCAGCGCGCCGCCGCCGTGCGCATGCATACGCCGGTGCCGCGCGTGGAACTGGGCGTGCTGCTGGCCGAACAGGGCATCGCCCATGCGGCCATCGATATCTCGGACGGTCTGATCGGCGACCTCGGCCACATCCTGAAGCGCTCGCAGGTCGGCGCCACGCTGGACATTGACGCGCTGCCGGCCGGCGACATCCTGGCCACGCAGGAGACGGCGCTGCGGCGCGCCTACACCGCCGCCGGCGGCGACGATTACGAGCTGTGCTTCACCGCGCCGGTGGCGTCACGCGCCGCCATCCTGGCCGCCGCCGCCAGCGTGGCAACGCCGGTGACGCGCGTCGGCAGCATCGAGGCGCAGGCCGGGCTAAGGCTGGTCGGCGCCGACGGCGCGCCGCTCGACCTGCAACTGAGCAGCTTCGATCACTTCACTTCCTGAGCCGCCGTCTGCAACGCCGTGGCGTCCTCGCCCGGCTGCCCGACGCGCTTGCCGCTGCCGTGCATCAGCCAGTAGTGGTGGAAGGCCAGGCGGATGTTGTCGCGCAGCTGGGTGTCGTCCCACGGCTTGGTGTAGAAGCGGTAGATGGCGCCGCGATTGATCGAATCGAGCACCGCCTCCAGCCCCGTATAGCCGGATAGGATGATGCGGATGGTGTCCGGATACATCTCCTTGACCTTGCTGAGGAACTCGGTGCCGCTCATGGCCGGCATGCGCTGGTCGCACAGGATCACCTGCACCGCGTGCAGCGCCAGCAGCTCGAACGCCTCGGTCGGCGAGGCCGCCGTCAGGATCTGGTAGCCGTCGCGGCGGAACAGCCGGTGCAGCGAGGCCAGCACGTTCACATCGTCGTCGACGATCAGCAGCGTCTGCGCCGGCTGGGTGGCGTTGCCCGGCGCCGGCGGCAGGCTGTGGCCTGACCGCACCAGCTGGCTCACCTCGTCCGGCGGCAGCGGCCGGCTGTAGAAGTAGCCCTGGATTTCGTCGCAGCGGCTGCGCCGCAGGTATTCCAGCTGCGCCCGCGTCTCCACGCCTTCCGCCACCACCTGCAGCTTGAGGCTGTGCGCCATGCTGATGATGGCCAGCGCGATCGCCGCGTCGTTGGGGTTGGTGGTGATGTCGCGCACGAAGGCGATGTCGATCTTCAGCTTGTCGATCGGGAAGCGCTGCAGATAGGCCAGCGAGGAATAGCCGGTGCCGAAGTCGTCGATGGCCACCTTGATGCCGAGCGCCTTCAGGCGCTTGAGCACGGTGATGGTGCGCTCGGCGTTGTTCATCAGCGAGGTTTCGGTCAGCTCCAGTTCCAGCAGTTCCGGCGGCGTCTGGTGGCGCGCCAGCGCGTCGTGCACCAGCTGTTCCAGGTCGCCTTCGATGAACTGGCGGCTGGCGACGTTGACCGCCACCCGCACCGGCCCGGTGCCGTCGGCCAGCCAGACGGCGATCTGGCGGCAGGCGGCGTCGATGATCCAGGCGCCGACGCGCACCACCAGCCCCGTATCCTCCAGCACCGGCACGAACTCGGCCGGGTAGACCAGGCCGAAGCCCGGCCGCTCCCAGCGCAGCAGCGACTCGACGCCGGCAAAGCCGCCCGTGTGCAGGTTGACCTTGGGCTGGAAGTGCAGGCGCAGCTCGTCGTTGTCGAGCGCGCGCCGCAGCGCCAGCTCCATGTCCAGCCGCGCCAGCACCTGCACGTTCATGCCGGCGGTGAAGAAGCGGTAGCCGTCGCGGCCGGCCTGCTTGGCGCGCTCCATGGCGGTGTCGGCGTACTTGACCAGGGTGTCGGGATCGGTGGCGTCGTCCGGGTAGACCGAGATGCCGATGCTGGCGCTGACCACGGCCTGGTGGCCGTCGAGCTCGAACGGCTGGCGCAGCGCCTCGCGCACCTCGTTGGCGGCGTGCACGGCGTCCTGCTGGTCGCGGCTCATGGTCAGGATCAGCGCGAACTCGTCGCCGCCGAGGCGGCCGACGGTGTCGCGGATGCGCACCGTCTGCACCAGCCGGTTGCTGAACTGGCGCAGCAGGTCGTCGCCGCGCGCCGCGCCCAGCGAATCGTTGATGTTCTTGAAGCGGTCCAGGCCGATCATCAGCACGACGATGCGCCAGGCCTTGTCCTGCGCCACGCTGATGGCGTCGGCCACGGTCTTGAAGAACAGCGTGCGGTTGGGCAGGCCGGTCAGGCTGTCGTAGTGGGCCATGTGCTGCAGCAGTTCCTCGGCCTGGCGCCGTTCGCTGATGTCGCGCGCCACGCCCAGCATCACCGACGGCTGGCCGGGACGCTGCAACAGTTGCCAGTACAGCTCGACCGGCACGGCGATCAGGTCGCGCCGCATCAGTTCCAGCTCGCTCAGTTCCGGCGAGCGGGCCGGGCCCAGCGCGGCGGCGTAGGCGGCCAGCCGCTCGGCCTGGGCGCGCAGCGCGTCCGGCGCACCGAGGCCGAGCCGGCTGGCCATCGGCCCCAGCATTTCAACGCGCGGATAGCCCAGCATGCGGCAGGCGCCCTCGTTGACATCGAGCACTTCGGCGCTGTCGGTGTCGAGCAGGAAGATGGCGTCGGCGGTGGCGTCCATGGCGCTGCGGAAGCGCTGCAGTTCGGCGGTCCGCTCGCGCACCGTCTGTTCGAGGCGGGCGTTGTAGCCGCGCTCGCGGCCGTGCAGCAGGCGCATCTCCAGCATGTTGCGGATGCGCGTCAGCGTCTCGACCGGATCAAAAGGTTTGCTGATGAAGTCGCGCGCGCCGGACTCGAAGGCGCGCATCTTGTGGTCGGGCTGGGCGGTGACCACCAGTACCGGCAGCCAGCCGTCCGGTTCCAGCGGCTTGAGCGCGTCCATCACCTCGAAGCCGCTCATGCCGGGCATCTGCAGGTCGAGGATGATCAGGTCGTAATGGTGCTCGGCATGCCAGCCGGCCACCACGCGCGGATCGGTGGTGGCGGTCACGTCCTTGTAGCCGGTGGAGGTGAGCAGGTACTCCAGCAACTCGATGTTGACTGGCTGATCGTCGACGATCAGGATGCGGGCGTGATGGATGTCGTTCTGACTGATCATTGCGCCTCCGGGGGATCTTTGCTGTTGAGCTAGCTTACCATCCTGCACGAATGGCGGCGCACGGCTGTGCACGTTTGACACGCCTTGCAACTATAACAAATTTCCATGCGCCACTGGCATCCACGTCGGACTGCATGGTACAGTGATAGCAAGCCCGTATCAGAGAAGGAGAAGCCATGAGCAACAGCGACACCATCCTCGATCTAGCCGCGCAAGTCGGCAAAGCGTTACAAGACAAAGGGCTGATCCTGGCCACCGCCGAATCGTGCACCGGTGGCGGCGTGGCCCAGGCCATCACCGAAATCGCCGGCTCCACCGCCTGGTTCGACTGCGGTTTCGTCACCTATTCCAATGCCTCCAAGACCGAAATGCTGGACGTGTCCGCCGCGCTGATCGCGCAGATGGGCAGCGTGTCGGAAGAAGTGGCGGCCGCCATGGCCAGCGGCGCGCTCGGTTCCAGCAACGCCCACCTGGCGGTATCGACCACCGGCATCGCCGGCCCGACCGGCGCCGTGCCGGGCAAGCCGGTCGGCACCGTCTGCTTCGGCTGGGCCAACGCCGACACCGTCCACACCGAACGCCTGGTGTTCAGCGGCGACCGCCGCGCGGTGCGCGAGCAGACCGTGATCCACGCCCTGCAGGGCCTGCTCCGATTTATCAACTAGGTTGCCTTCGTGCCGCAAAACAATTACTCTCGACGCATTCAAAATGCGTTTGGGAGTAGTTGATGCAAAACACGGTACATTTTATTCTCCAGGGTAAGGGCGGCATCGGCAAGACGCTGGTCTCGACCATTCTTGCGCAATGGATCGCCAGCAAGGACGTGGCCGAGGGCCAGCAGCCGCTGCGCTGCTACGACACCGACCAGGAGAATGCGACCTTCTCGCGCTACAAGGCGATGGACGTCAAGCATGTGCCGGTGATGACCGACAGCCGCACCATCGATCCCAAGCGCTTCGACGCCCTGATGATCGACATCCTGGAACAGGACGGCAATTGCGTCATCGACAACGGCGCCAACACCTTCTCCCCGCTGATGGGCTACCTGATCGAGAACGACTGCTTCGCGCTGCTGCAGGAATCCGGCCGCAAGGTCTACATCCACACCATCGTCGGCGGCGGCGACACGCTGCACGACACCGCCATGGGCTTCGTCTCCACCGCCAAGGCCACCAATGTGCCGCTGGTGCTGTGGGAAAACGAACACTTCGGCCTGCTGCAATCGGTGAGCGGCAAGCAGTTCATCGAATCGCAGACCTACGCCGACAACTCGGCGCGCGTGGTGGGCCGCGTGGTGCTGTCGGCGCGCAACGCCGACACCTTCGGCGCCGACATCAAGAAGATGAACACGGCGCGCCTGACCGTCAACGAGGTCAAGGAAAGCGACAAATTCAACGTGATGGAAAAGCAGCGCATCAAGGTCGTGTTCCGCGACCTGTTCGAGCAACTCGACAAAGTGCAGTGGTAAGCGGCCATGGATCAGCAAAAGCTGCGCAGTCTGGTCTTTGAGAAAACCGGCGTCAAGATCGACATCGACGACCCGGTGTTTGCGCTGGTGGCGCTCAACGAAGCGGTGCTGGAAGACGCGGTGCAGCGCCACGTGGCGCTGATCGACGCCGCCTCGCAGGAGCTGGCGCAGCAGGCGCGGCTGGCGGGCGGCGTGGCGGCGCAAGCGCCCAGCCACAAGAGCGCGCATGACGCCTCCAACGAAATCGCGCCCGACCATCCGCCCGGCTACGTGCCGACGCCGGCGGCCGGTCCGGTGCGGCCGATCGCCACCCAGTCGCCGGCCGTCACGCCGCGCGAGCTGCGGCTGCTGGGCGCGGCCGCCGGCATCGCCCTGCTCAGCGCGCTGATCGTGCTGAGCGGCCAGGCCGCCTTCCGCAAGCCGGCGCCGGCGCTGACGGCGGAACAGGCGCAGGCGCTGCAAAACGCCGACAAGATGGAAAAAGCCCTGCAAAAGCTCGATCCGAAACTGCGCGCCCAACTTCCCGTGGAACTCCAAAAATAATGAAACGCCTCCTCCTACTGCTGTCCCTGGCGCTGGGCGCCTTGCCGGCGCTGGCGCAAAAGCTCGACACGCCCTCGTTCGTGATCCAGATCATCAGCAACTGCGCCGAAGGCAGCGTAACGTGCGACAACGTCAACTACGTCGGCACCAGCAAAAAGACCGGCAAGAGCGTCCGCCTGCGCGGCAAGACCGTGCACAGCCTGTGCGCCGACGGCGTCACGCCGTGCCGCTTCCAGGGCTACGAATTCAAGAGCGGCAACACCCACTACTTCGTCAGCGAAGACGGCCGCCTCGAAGTCACGCTCAACAACAAGTCGCTGGTCAGCGAAAAGGGCCAGTGGGAATAAACAAAGCGGAACCTGATGTCAGGTTTCATGCTAACATGTGAACACCTATTCATACGTTAGCAATGATGAGCTGCCAACACGACTACTCCAACTGCGATCCGCAGATCGCGCAATTGGCCGATCTGTTCCATCTGCTGGGCGATCCGACGCGCTTGCGGATTGTGCTGTCCTGCATGCCGGCGCCGATTGCCGTCAGCGAAATCGCGTCTACACTGGATCTGAGCAGCTCGCTCGTGAGCCACCATCTGCGCCTGCTGCGCGCCGCCCGCATCGTCAAGCCCGAGCGCCAGGGCAAGCAGGTGTTCTATTCCGCCGCCGACGCCCATATCAGCGGCGTTCTCAACGATATGCTGGAACATATCGCCGAACCTTCCACCGGAACCGAAGCATGAGCAAGCACCACGACCACGAGCACCATGACCATGCGCCCCACGCGCACCACGATCATGGACACGACCACAGCCATGGTCACGGCCATCACCACCATCACGGCGACCCGAACACCATGGGCCGCGCGTTTGCCATCGCCATCGTGCTCAACACGGTGTTCGTGGCGGTCGAGTTCTTCTACGGTTTCCTGGCCAATTCGACCGCGCTGATGGCCGACGCCGGCCACAACCTGTCCGACGTGCTGGGCCTGATGCTGGCCTGGGGCGCCGCCATCCTCGCCAAGCGCCTGCCGAACAGCCGCTACACCTACGGCCTGCGCAGCACCTCGATGCTGGCCGCGCTGTTCAACGCCATGCTGCTGATGGTGGCCTGCGGCGGCATCGCCTGGGAAGCCGTGCAGCAGCTGGTCCATCCCGATCCGGTGGCCGGCCTGACGGTGTCGGTGGTGGCCGGCATCGGCATCCTGATCAACGGTTTCTCGGCCTGGCTGTTCATGTCCGGCAGCAAGGACGACATCAACATCCGCGGCGCCTACCTGCACATGGCCGCCGACGCCGCCATTTCGCTGGGCGTGCTGGTGGCCGGCGTGATCGTCGGCTACACCGGCTGGAACTGGCTGGACCCGCTGGTCAGCGTGGTCATCGTGGTGTTCATCGTCATCAGCACCTGGTCGCTGCTGACGCAGTCGCTGCGCATGATGATGGCGGCCGTGCCGGACAATGTGGACCGCGCCGGCATCGAGCAGTTCCTGCGCAGCCAGCCGGGCGTGGCCAAGGTCAGCGACCTGCACATCTGGGCCATGAGCACCACCGAGAACGCGCTGACCGCGCAGCTGGTGACGCCGGCCGGCTATCCGGGCGACGGCGTCATCGACGCCATCAGCAAGCAGCTGCGCGAGGACTTCGCGATCCAGCACAGCACGCTGCAGGTACGCCTCGGCGAGAGCGAACTGGAGTGCTGCCTGCAAGCGCCAGCACCGGTTTCAGCGCCGGCGCACGCCCACGCCCACTAGTCCGCCAGATTGGCGTACAGCGCGGTGCTCAGGTAGCGCTCGCCAAACGACGGGATGATCGTGACGATGATCTTGTCGGCATTTTCCGGCCGCCGCGCCACCTGCAGCGCCGCCCACAGCGCGGCGCCGGAGGACATGCCCACCAGCAGCCCTTCCTGGCTGGCCGCCTGGCGCGCGGTCTCGAACGCCTCCTCGTTTTTCACGCAGATCACCTCGTCGTAGACGCGGGTGTTGAGCACGGCCGGCACGAAGCCGGCGCCGATGCCCTGGATCGGGTGCGGCCCCTTGACGCCCTGCGACAGGAACGGTGACGCTTCCGGCTCCACCGCCACGCAGCGGAACGCCGGCTTGCGCGCCTTGATCACCTCGCCCACGCCGGTGATGGTGCCGCCGGTGCCGATGCCGGCCACCAGGATGTCCACGCGGCCGTCGGTATCGCTCCAGATTTCTTCGGCGGTGGTGCGGCGGTGCACCTCGGGATTGGCGGGATTGTTGAATTGCTGCGGCATCAGGTAGCGCGGATCGGACGCGGCCAGCGCGTCGGCGCGCTGGATCGCGCCAAGCATGCCTTCGCTGCCGGGTGTGAGGATCAGCTCGGCGCCATAGGCGCGCAGCAGCATGCGCCGTTCGCGGCTCATGGTGTCCGGCATCACCAGCGTGCAGCGGTAGCCGCGCGCCGCACAGACCATGGCCAGCGCGATGCCGGTGTTGCCGCTGGTCGGTTCGAGGATGATGGTGTCGGGACGGATCTGTCCGGCCGCTTCGGCCGCTTCGATCATGGACAGGCCGATGCGGTCTTTCACGCTATGGGCCGGATTGCAGTATTCAAGCTTGACCAGCAGCTGGGCGGTGCTGCCCTTGGCCAGCCGGTTGATCCGTACCAGCGGGGTACGGCCGATCAGTTCGGTAACGTCGTTGGCGACTTGCATGGGAACCTCCGGCGAACAGGGAGAGAACTGCCAGTCTACCCTCTTCGCACGGCGGTTGCCATTTACTTCACGTTGACCAGTTCGACGTCGAAGATCAGCGCCGAATTCGGCGGGATGCCGCTGCCCGGCGTCGGCCGCGAGCCGTAGGCCAGTTCGGCCGGAATGATCAGGGTGCGCTTGCCGCCCACCTTCATGCCGAGGATGCCCTGGTCCCAGCCCTTGATGACGCGGCCGGCGCCCAGCACGAAGTCCAGCGGCTCGCCGCGTGGAAGTGACGAATCGAACATGCGGCCGTGCATGCCCTTGGCCAGCGGACGGTACAGCCAGCCCGAGTAGTGCATGTAGACGGTGGCGCCGGCGGTGGCTTCCTTGCCGGTGCCGAGCTTGGTGTCGGTGACGATCAGCTGTTCGGCCGCCGGACCCGGCGTGGCCGAGCCGACCACCACCGGCGCGTCCGGCGCGGGCGCCGGCGCGGCCGTTGCCGCGTCAGGTTGCGGCGCCGGCGTTTGCGCCTGGGCGAAGGCGGCCGCCAACAGCATTGCTACAAATACGGAACTACGCTTCATGTCGATTCTTTCAATGAGGTCGATAGACAGCTCGACATGATAGCAAACTAGACGGCGTCCGGGGCGGTTGTTGGCAAGGCGTCATCGGCCAGGCGGCGCAGCGCGTGGCCGGCGGCCACCATGCCGAAGGTGGCGGTGACCACCATCGCCGAGCCGAAGCCTGCGCAGTTGAGGCCGGTAACGCCGCCGCTGCGGTCGTCGCCATCCACCGTGCACACCTCGCCGGTTTCCGGGAACTTCAGCGGCTCCATCGAGAACACGGCGTCGATGTGGAACTTGGTCTTTTCGCCGCGCGGGAAGCCGTACTGCGCGCGCATGATCTTGCGCACTTTCTTCAGCAGCGGCTCCTGCTCGGTGCGGGCCAGGTCGCGCACCGAAATCTGCGAGGCGTCGGTCTTGCCGCCGGCGCTGCCGATGGTGATCACCGGCAGGTCGTGCTGGCGGGCCCAGGCCAGCATGGCGGCCTTGGCCTTGACCGAATCGGTGGCGTCGATCAGGTAGTCGAACTTGCCGCCGCCCAGCATCTGTTCCAGATTCTCCGGCTCGACAAAGTCCTCCACCTGGTGGACCTGGCAGAACGGATTGATCTGGGCGATGCGCTCGGCCAGCGCGGTGATCTTGGCCATGCCGACGGTGCTGCTGAGGGCCTGGATCTGGCGGTTGATATTCGACTCGGCCACGTTGTCGAGGTCGATCAGGGTCAGTTGGCCGATGGCGCTGCGCGCCAGCGCCTCGACGATCCACGAGCCGACGCCGCCGACGCCGACCACGCACACGTGCGCGCTGCGGAAACGCGCCAGCGCATGCACGCCGTACAGGCGCGCGATACCGCCGAAGCGGCGTTCAAAATCGACATCGTCGAAATCTGGGGAAGAGATGCTGTTCATCCCGCCATTTTAACGGACTGCGGACAAATCGATGTTAATATCAAATTTGATAACATTTTCGACAGAAAGGACCGCCCATGCGTGTGTGCTTGCCGCTGCTGCTGTGCTGCGCCACGGCGCTGGCCGCGCCGGAACCGCCGAAGCAGTATTCGCTCGACGGCGTGCGCAACGATCTGGCGCGCAGTTTCACGCTGCCGGCGGCGCTGCCGCTGGACCCGGCGCTGCGCAGCGCCGCCGACGAGATCAGCGCGGCGCATATCGCCCGCATCCAGGCCCTGCTGCCGGCGTGGCTGGAGGAAGAGAACCAGTTCAACAACGCCACCGGCAAGCAGGCCCAGACCTGGGAGCCCTATGTAGCCGTCTGGGCGCGGATGCTGAACGAACTGGGGCTGTGGCAGCTGGAACCCGGCGATGCCGCCTACGAAAGCGCCACGCTGGCGATCCTGCGCGGATCGACGCCATTCTGCAATCTCTACAGCGACGCCCGTGCCAGCGATTATGCCGCCCGCATCGCGCGCATCCAGACCCTGCCGGCGGCGCAGCGGCCCGCCATGCTGGCGGCCGAGCGCGAGCTGCTGGCGCACTGGGGCAAGCCGCGCGCCACGCTGCCCGCCTGGCCGCAACCGCTGCCGCAGGACGCCGCGCTGAGGCTGATTAAAACCGGCAAGCCGGCGGCGCGGCCGGCGCTGACGCCGGTGCTGGCGTCCGAGCTGCTGGGCGAGCGCAAGCCGTACCAGGATTTGCCGCAGGCCGAGCAATGCCTGCTGCAACAGTGGTGGTTCAAGTACAGCCTGCAACAAGGCGTGGCCCCGGCCACGGCGCTGAACGCTTACCGCTATGGCACCATGATCAACGTCACCGAGCGCCTGGCCGGCATGGTCGATCAGCCGCCGGCGGCCGCCAGCGGCGCGCCGGTCTTCCCCACCCTGGCCGCGCGCTTCCTGGCGCATGGCGCCTCCATCATCGAAGTGCAACTGGACGCCAACGGCAAACTGCAGCAGGCCAGCATGGCCGAACGCAAGGTCGAGGTGCCCGGCATCCGTGGCGTGCGGCCGGTGGCGTTTGAAACCTTGTTCGATCAGTCGGCGCTGCAGTATGCCGCGGACCATCCGCAGATCCAGCCGGCCGGCAAGAACCCGTACAAATTCCAGCTGCTGTGGACCATGCCGGAGGCGCCCAAATGACGCGACGTTTCCTGTACCTGCTGCCGGCGCTGGCGCTGTGCGCGGCCGCTATGGCCGGCGCCGCCGAAGAATCGCCGCTGACCCAGCAGGCGACCACGGCCTTCTGGCTGGGCGACTTTGCGGCGCTGGAACAGCAGAACGCGCTGCTGCGCCAGCCTGGCCACGTGGGCGCCGATGGCGTCCTCGAAATCGAGCTGTTCCGCATCGGCCTGAACAAGGTGACCGAGGCGACGCCGAAAGACCAGGAAGCCTACCTGACGGAACTGGAAAAACTGACGCTGCAATGGACCGTCGAGCGTCCGTCGTCGGCGCTGGCGCACGTGCTGTACGCGCGCACGCTGACCGCCCACGCCTGGTCGTATCGCGGCGGCGGCTACGTCAAGGACGTGCCGCCGGAGGCGTGGAAGGAATTCGACGCCTATCTGCGCCGCGCCGCCCAGCATCTGCTGGACCATGCCGAGGTGGCGATGACCGACAGCTATGCCCATATCACGCTGCTGGAAATCGGCAAGGCCATGGACTGGAACGACCAGCAAACCTGGAACGTCATCAACGACGGCCTGAAGCGCAATCCGGACGACATCAGCCTGTACATGACCGCGCTGACGCAGATGCTGCCCAAATGGGGCGGCGACGCCAGGCGGCTGGACCAGTTCATCCGCCGCGCCACCGAGCAAAGCAAGGCGCAGTTCGGCACCGGCATGTATGCGCGGCTGTACTCGGCCGCCGCCGAACGGGATTATGGCCACGCGCTGTTCCAGGCCAGCCTGGTGGACTGGCCGACCTTAAAACACTCCTATCAGGATATGCTGGAGCGCTACCCGAGCGTGGCGCGGCGCAACCGCTACGCCTACATGGCCTGCCTGGCCAAGGACAAGCCGACCATGCAGGCCCAGCTCGATGCGCTGGGGGACAAGGTGGACGCGGCGAGCTGGGGTCCGAATCCGCAGCGCAGTCTGGAAGGCTGCCTGCGCTGGGCCAGGGAAGGCTAGGCTTACCACATGATGACGCGCTGCTCCGGTGGCAGGTACATCGGGTCGCCCGGCTTGATGTCGAAGGCTTCGTAGAACTCGGGCTGGTTCATCACCGTGCCCTTGGCGCGGAACTCGCCAGGCGAATGCGGATCGCTCTTGATCTGGGCGATGGCTGCTTCCGGCCGCAGCTTGGCGCGCCATTTCTGCGCGAAGCCGATGTACAGGCGCTGGGCGCCGGTCAGGCCGTCGAGCACCGGCGACGGCTTGCCGTTCAGCGAACGCTGGTAGGCGCGGTAGGTCAGCGACAGGCCGGAGTTGTCGCCGATGTTCTCGCCCAAGGTCAGCTCGCCGTTGATGTAGTAGCCCGGCACCGGGCTGTAGGCGCCATACTGCTTGACCAGGCCGGCGGCGCGCGCCTTGAAGGCGGCGCGGTCGTCGGCGGTCCACCAGTTGCGCAGGCGGCCCCGGGCGTCGTACTGGCTGCCGGAGTCGTCGAAGGCGTGGCTGATCTCGTGGCCGAAGGTGATGCCCAGCAGGCCGTAGTTGACCGCGTCCTCGGCCTTGACGTTGAAGAACGGCGGCTGCAGGATGGCGGCCGGAATGGTGATCGCGTTGAGCAGCGGGTTGTAGCTGGCGTTGACGGTTTGCGGCGTCATCGACCATTCCTCGCGGTCGACCGGCTTGCCCAGCTTGTCGATATTGCGCTGGCGGCTCCACAGGCGCGCGGCGCGCACATTGGCCACCAGGTCATGCGGCCGGGTTTTCAGCGCGCTGTAGTCGCGCCACTTGTCCGGATAGGCGATGTTCGGTTTCAGCGCGGCCAGCTTGGCCTGGGCTTCCTTCTTGGTTTCCGGGCCCATCCAGTCGAGCTTATCGATGCCGTCCTTGAACGAGGCGACGAAGTTGTTGAACATGGCCATCACGCGCGGCTTGGTTTCCGGCGGCAGATACATCTTGACGTACAGCTTGCCGACCGCGTCGCTGACGGCGCCGTCGGTGAAGCGCAGCGCCAGCTGCCACTGCGGTTCGTTTTGCGGCACGCCGCGCAGCACCGTGCCTTCAAAGGCGAAGCGCTGCTTGACGGTGGCGCTGTCCAGGTAGGACGCATAGCTTTCGATGATGCGCCAGTTCAGGTAGCTCTTCCACGCTTCCAGCGGCACCTCGGCCACCGCCGTGGAGAAGCCGCCGAGGAAGCTCGGCTGGCGCACCACCGCCGACGACGCTTTCGGCGCCAGGCCGGCGGCGGCAAAGTAGGCCTTCCAGTCGAAGGCCGGCGCCAGCTCGCTGAACTTGTCGAAGGCGACGCGGTTGTACGACTTGACCGGATCGCGCATCTGCACGCGGGTCCATTGCGCCTGCGCCAGGCGGGTTTCGAGGTCGAGCACCTGGGCCGCGTGGGCGGCGGCGTTCTGGTCGCCGCTCATGCCCAGCAGGGTTGCGATGTGGGTCAGGTATTGGGCGCGCACGGCCTTCAGCTTGGCGTCGTCGTCCTTCAGGTAGTAGTCGCGGTCGGGCAGGCCCAGGCCGGACTGGCCGATGTTCAGCGTGTACTGTTCCGTATCCTGGGCGTCGGGCGACACGCCGGCCGAGAACGGCGTCTGGATGCCGTTGCGCTGCAGGTAGGCGAACAGCGCCGGCAGGTCTTGCTTGTCCCTGGCGGCGGCCACGCGCGCCAGGTCGGCGCGCAGCGGCTTGAAGCCGGCGGCGTCGCGCGCCTTCTGGTCCATGAAACTGGTATACAGGTCGGCGATCTTGTGGGTTTCGCTGCCGGCCTTGCCGGGATTTTTCAGCGTGGCGTCGATCAGCGCGCGCAGCTGGCCCTGCGCGGTTTCGCGCAGTTCGATGTAGGTGCCCCAGGTCGACTTGTCGGCCGGGATCTCGGTGTTGCGGGTCCAGATGCCGTTGACGTAACCGTAGAAGTCGTCCTGCGGACGCACCGCCGGGTCCAGGGTTTTCACATCGATGCCGGACACCGGCGCTTCCTGGGCGGACAGCGAGGACGAGGCAAGCAGGAGCATGGCGCAGCAGGCGGCGCTGATCAGCGAACGGTTCACGAACATTCCTTTATGTGGTTGGATGTGCCGGACGATTATAACCGTCCAACAGTGCCGTATCGCAACCTCGCTAAATCCCCGGTTTGGCGAAGTAATCTAGAATGGCGGTGTTACCAGCCAGAGTCCACGCCATGAGCAACGCACTGTTCGACACCGCCCCCGATTTCAGCCAGCCCATCGCCGTGCTGAAGCACTGCCACGACCGCATCCGCAAGCAGCTGCAAACGCTGCAGAACCTGATCGCCCACCTGCCGCAGCATGGCGCCGATGTTGACGCACAGAAAGCCGCGCAGGCGGTGCTGAAATACTTCAACAATGCCGCCCATCTGCACCACGAAGACGAGGAGCAGAACCTGCTGCCGATGCTGCAGGCCACCGCGCGCGACGGTGACGCCACCCTTCTGGCAGAACTGGCGCCCGGCATTTTGGCCGGTCACGAGCAAATGGATAGAGACTGGACTATAATCAAAACGCAACTTGAGCAGATCGCCAACGGCGCCAGCGCCACGCTGTCGGCCAGCGATGTCGCGCACTTCTGCGACACCTACGCGGCCCACATGGTGGTGGAGGAAACCCACATCGCGCCCATGGCCAAGCGGCTGTTCAGCGCCGAACAGATGGCGCAGCTCGGCGGTGCGATGCAGGTACGGCGCGGGATCACCCCCGACCTGCCGCACAGCCAGGTGCCCGAGCAGCAGGCGGCGCCGGTCAACAACACGGTGGCCGACGGCGTGGTGCTTGCGGACCTGCGGCTCGATTACGGCCGCGCCAGCCTGACGGAGCAGGACGTGCTGGACGATCCGATCGACCAGTTCGGCAAGTGGTTTGAGGAGGCCATGCATGCGAAGGTCAATGAACCGAACGCGATGAGCGTGGCCACGGTGGATGCGGACGGCAAACCCAGTTCGCGCATCGTCCTCATCAAGCAATACGATCAGCGGGGATTCACCTGGTACACCAATTACGAGAGCCAGAAAGGCCGGCAGCTGCGCAGCAATCCGCACGCCGCGCTGCTGTTCTTCTGGAGTGAACTGGAACGCCAGGTGCGCATCGAAGGAAAGGTGGTGCAAACCGCCACCGAGGAAAGCGACAAGTATTTTTACAGCCGGCCGGTGAAGAGCCAGATCGCTGCGATCGCCTCGCAGCAGAGTTCGCCCATCGCCAGCCGGGAACAGATGGAAGCCAATTACGATGCCGCCGCCGCAGTCAGCGGCGAGCATCCGTTGCGGCCTGCGCATTGGGGCGGTTACCGCCTCGATCCGGTCCGCATCGAGTTCTGGCAGGGACGCCGTTCGCGGTTCCATGACCGGATCGTATATGTGAAGCAAGCTGATGGCAGCTGGGTGAAGGAACGCCTGCAACCGTAAGCAGGAACGTCTCCGTCAGGATCTCCAGGCCATCGCTGGCGATGGTCTTTTAATCCTGACGTGGGAGGTTATCTTGTTCGTACAGAATCAACTGAGCAACTGGATCTCGGGCATCCGCGAGCAGCTCACGCTGCCGCTGCGCATCGAGTTGTGGAACGGCCAGCAGGTCGACCTGTCGACCGAGACGCCGCGCGTGACGATACGGCTGCCGAACATCGCCGCCGCGCGCTACCTGCTGACGCCCTCGCTGTCCAACCTGGGCACCGCCTATGTCGAAGGGGCGATCGAGGTCAAGGGCAAGGCCAAGGACATGATCGCGGTGGTCAACGCCCTGGCGCGCAGCTCGCTGAAGGCCGAGGGCAAGTTCGCGCGGCTGGTGCGCAACATCAGCCACAGCAAGCAGAAGGACGCCGAGGCGATCCGCTACCACTACGACGTCTCCAACGAGTTCTACCAGGAATTCCTCGACCCCAACATGGTGTATTCCTGCGCCTACTTCGAGAACGGCGACGAGGACCTGGCCACCGCCCAACTCAAGAAGATCGACCACATCCTGCGCAAGATCGAGCTGCGGCCGAACCAGACGCTGCTCGACATCGGCTGCGGCTGGGGCGCGCTGGTGATCCGCGCGGCCCAGCAATACCAGGCGCGCTGCGTCGGCGTCACCCTGTCGGAAAACCAGTTCGCGCTGGCCAAGGAACGGGTGCGCGCCGCCGGCCTGGAGCACCTGATCGAGATCCGCCTGCAGGACTACCGCGACGTGCGCGGCCAGTTCGACCGCATCACCAGCGTCGGCATGTTCGAGCACGTCGGCACGCGCCACCTGCCGGAATACTTCAACGCCATCCACCAGCTGCTGGCGCCGGACGGCATCGTGATGAACCACGGCATCACCTCGACCGATCCGGACAACGGCGAGACGCCCTATGGCGGCGGCGAGTTCATCGAAAAATACGTGTTCCCGCACGGCGAGCTGGCGCACATCGGCAATGTGCTCAAGGCCATGCAGCAGGGGGCGCTGGAAGTGACCGACGTCGAAAACCTGCGCCGCCACTACGCCCGCACCTGCGCCATCTGGACCGACAATTTCGAGGCGCAGGGCGAACGCGTGCGCAAGCTGGCCGGCGACAAGCGCTACCGCATCTGGCATGTGTACCTGGCCGGCTGCAGCTACGCCTTCGAGCAGGACTGGATCAGCCTGTACCAGATCGTCGGCCGCAAGGCGGGCCAGCGCTCGGCGGCGCTGCCGTGGTCGCGCAAGCATATGTATCCGTCGGCCGAGTCGGCGCCGGTGCAGGCGCCGTATGCGCTGGACAATGAAGGCTTGCCGGCGTTCGCCGTGCTGGGCGGGGATGGCGGGGCGCCGGCGCTTAATGCGCTCAACGCAAGCGGTTCGAATACATCTTCCTGAACTTGTCGACCTTGGGCGCCACCACGAAGGCGCAGTAGCCCTGCAAGGGGTGCTGGCGGAAGTAATCCTGGTGGTAGTCCTCGGCCTTGTAGAACGGCTGGGCCGGCGACAGTTCGGTGACGATGGGGGCATCCCACACATGCGCCATTTCGCCGATGACCTGGCGCGCCGTGGCTTCCTGCTGCGGCGACTGGTGATAGATGACCGAGCGGTACTGCGTGCCGACGTCGTTGCCCTGGCGGTTGAGGGTGGTCGGATCGTGGATGGTGAAGAAGATTTCCAGCAGGTCGCGGTAGCTGATGACGGCCGGGTCGAAGCCCAGCTTCACCACTTCCGCGTGGCCGGTGCCGCCGGTGCACACCTGCTCATAGGTGGGATCGGCGCTGGCGCCGCCCATGTAGCCGGACTCGACCGATTCGACGCCCTTGACCTCCAGGTACACGGCCTCGGTGCACCAAAAACAGCCGCCGCCCAGTATCGCGGTTTCCAGATTGCCAGCCATGACTCCCCCTGCGTAGAAGACTTGCCCATCTGCCCACTGTAACGCAAACCGGGTGAATCCGCTATGACGGTACAAATCTTTGGCATAATGGCTCACCATGAACATCCATTCCCCCCGCGCCGCAGAGCGCACGTTCGACACCGCCCATTTTCGCCAGGCGCTGGGCCAGTTTGCCACCGGCGTCACCATCATCACCACGCGGCTGGCGGACGGCACGTTTCGCGGCCTGACGGCCAGTTCCTTCAATTCGGTGTCGCTCGACCCGCCGCTGGTGCTGTGGAGCCTGTCGAACGGCGCCAACAGCATGCCCATCTTCACCGGCAACTCGCACTACGTCATCAATGTGCTCAACGCCGAGCAGGCCCATCTGGCCAAGCGTTTCGCCACGCGCGGCGTCGATCCGTGGCAAGGCGTGGAGTACGAACTGTCGCGCACCGGCCAGCCCATCATCCAGGGCGTGTCGGCCTGGTTCGAATGCCATAACCGTAGCCGCTATCCGGAAGGCGACCACGTGATTTTTGTCGGCGAAGTGGAATTCTGCGAGTTTTCTCCGTCCCCTCCCCTGATCTTCCACAGCGGCCAGTTCGCCGGCCTGGGCTAAAAACGGAAATTGGTGTCGCCATTAGAAAAGCGTGCACCGGGGCAGCGGCATAGAATGCTGGCAGCATTCATCACCATAACGAGAGACTAATTATGAGCCAAGCCCGCGCCCACTTCCACTGGGATGACCCCCTGCTGCTGGACCAGCAGCTGACCGACGACGAGCGCATGGTGCGCGACGCCGCCGCGTCGTATTGCCACGACAAGCTGCAGCCGCGCATCCTCGACGCCTTCCGTCATGAAACGATGGACACCTCGATCTTCCGCGAAATGGGCGAGATGGGGCTGCTCGGTCCGACCATTCCCGAACAGTACGGCGGTCCCGGCCTGAACTACGTGGCCTACGGCCTGATCGCGCGCGAAGTCGAGCGCGTCGATTCCGGCTACCGCTCGATGATGAGCGTGCAGTCGTCGCTGGTGATGGTGCCGATCTACGAGTTCGGCACCGAGGCGCAGAAACAGAAATACCTGCCCAGGCTGGCCAGCGGCGAATGGATCGGCTGCTTCGGCCTGACCGAGCCGAACCATGGTTCCGATCCGGGCTCGATGATCACCCGCGCCAAGAAGGTGCCGGGCGGCTACGCCCTGAGCGGCGCCAAGATGTGGATCACCAATTCGCCGGTGGCCGACGTGTTCGTGGTCTGGGCCAAGGACGATGAAGGGGCGATCCGCGGCTTCGTGCTGGAAAAAGGCATGGCCGGCCTGAGCGCGCCGGCGATCCACGGCAAGTTCGGCCTGCGCGCGTCGATCACCGGCGAAATCGTCATGGACAATGTGTTCGTGCCGGAAGAGAACGCCTTCCCGGACGTGCGCGGCCTGAAGGGGCCGTTCACCTGTTTGAACTCGGCGCGCTACGGCATCGCCTGGGGCGCGCTGGGCGCGGCCGAGTCGTGCTGGCACACGGCGCGCCAGTACGTGATGGACCGCACCCAGTTCGGCCGTCCGCTGGCCGCCAACCAGCTGATCCAGAAGAAGCTGGCCGACATGCAGACCGAAATCACCATGGGCCTGCAGGGCTGTCTGCGCCTGGGACGCATGAAGGACGAAGGCACGGCGGCGGTGGAAATCACCTCGATGATGAAGCGTAATTCGTGCGGCAAGTCGCTCGACATCGCCCGCATGGCGCGCGACATGCTGGGTGGGAATGGCATCTCGGACGAGTTCGGCATCATCCGCCACATGGTGAACCTGGAGGTCGTGAATACCTATGAAGGCACGCACGACATCCATGCCCTGATCCTGGGCCGGGCGCAGACCGGCATCCAGGCCTTCCAATAAAAAAAACCGCTGCCCCGGCAGCGGTTTTTTTTGGGCTAGAAGCCCTTGAAGGCGTAGCCGATACTGAAGTTGACCGCCAGCGGGTCCAGGCGCACGTCCTGGGTCTGGCCGGTCGAGTAGTGCGCCGTGGTTTTCAGCTTGGTCTTGATGACCGACGCGTCCAGGAACCATTTCTCGTTGATCTTGAAGGTGCCGCCGAGCTGGAAGCTGGCCGCCGACTTGTCGTCCAGCTTGAAGGTGGCGCCCGGGCCGCCGGTGTTCAGCACCGCCGTCAGCTGGCCCGAACCGCGTTCCTTCTGGAACATGGCATAGGTGTAGCCGACGCCCACATACGGACGGAAGGTCGAGTTCGCGTTCAGGAAGCGGTACTGCACAAACAGCGTCGGCGGCAGCACTTCGGCCGTCGCCAGCTTGCCCGTGCCCTGGATCGAACCGGCGCCGGACAGTTCATGCTTGTACGGCAGGCCCAGGTCCAGCTCGGCCGAGATGTTATCGGTCAGCATGTAGCCGATGGTAAAGCGGGGCTTGGTGTCCGACCCGACGTCGGTCTTGGTGCCCGGCAGCGCCGGCGCCGAGACATCGCCCGAATCCACTTTCGGCGTAATCTTGTTGACACCCAGCGTGCCCAGCCAGGTGCCGGTGCTTTGTTGTGCCGATGCAGCCGAAGCTACCGTCATTGCGGCGACCAGCGCCAGCAGTTTTACCGTGTTCTTCATATCGTCTCCAGATATTTGTGTGTGAGTCCGGCAGCGGCGCGGCCTCGGCCGCGCGCTGCCCGCGACGACTGAATTACAGCCAACCCTTGGTCACCAGCGCCTTGGACACGTAACGCGCCAGCAGCAGGTTGTTGTACGGGGTTGGGTGCACGTCATCCGCGAAGGACCAGTGGCTGACATCGCCCGATTTCAGGTTGCTGCCATTGCACACCAGCGAGCTGCCCAGCGGGTTCTTGGCGGCGCTCAGGTCGCAAGCGGTTTCCGAGACGTTGGTCAGGCCGTACGGGCCCGGGTTGGTCGCCTGGTCGTGGCTGACGGCAAACACGTCCACCAGCAGCACTTTCGGCTCGCTGGACAGGCCGGAGGTCAGCGCGCTGTTGAAGGCGTTGACCATGGCGTTGATCAGCGCCTGGGTCGATGCCGGCTGGCCGCGGCCCGACGGCGTGGTGGCCACGTCCGGCAGGTTGTTCACCACCACATAGTTGGCGCCATTGGCGACGATCTGGTTTTTCACCAGCGCCACCAGTTCGGTGCCGGCCTGGCCCATGGCCGCGACCAGTTCCGGACCGTGCGCGGTCGCGTAGTCGGCGCCGGCCTTGGCGCCAGCGGCCTGGGCGTCGGTGGTGGCCTTGGCAACCATCGGGCCATACACCGTGGCCGAACCCACGGCCGCATTGCCCGGCTGCGTAGCGGCGGCGCCGATGGCGGCCTGGGTGATGGTGGTCTGGGTCGCGCCAGGCTGGGCGGCGGCGGTTTGCGCCGCCAGGCCGATCGCTTGCGCGGCGGTCAGCGGATTGGTCGCGCCGGCGGCCAGCTGGCCCACCAGGCTGGTGACATAGGCGGTGTTGCCGGCGGCGGTGCCGGCCGCGGTGGCGGCGGCGCTCAGCGAGCCCAGCTGGAACAGCGCATCGTTACCGCCGGCCATGACCAGCACCAGCTCGTCGCCCTTGAATTTGCCGCCGACGGCTTTCAGGTGGTTGGCGATCTGGGTGACGACCGGATAGGTCAGCGCGCCCAGCGCGCTGCCGGTCAGCTTGTTGTTCGGGCCGACCGGGCTGGTCACGCGCGAACCGCCCATGGCGTAGCCGTAGCAGCCGGCGTGCGGCGTGGCCGGCACGGAGAAACCTTTGGTGGCGTCGCCATCGAGGCCGGTGACGGCGGCGCAGGGTGCGGCCAGGCCGATCTGGGCGGCGGTCAGCTCGGTCCAGTTCTTACCGGTGAAGGTCGAATTGATGGACGTGTTGTCGCCGTTGATGGTGAATTTGCCGCCCTTCAGCGCGGCAACGGTGCCGACCGCATAAGAGCCGACGTCGGACAGGCTGTCGCCGAACGATACCTGGGCGCTGTATTTGACTTTCACGGTTTGATCGCCGGGAGCCGGATCGGTGCCGCCGCAACCCGCAAGGACGGCCAGGGCCATTGCAGCAAGTGCAAGTTTGGTATGACGCATGTTGTCTCCTAAGAATATTTTTTGGTTTTCTGATACGAACGGCCGTGCTATTCGCAACCCAACTAATATGCCAGCCCCGACAACTCTTGTATAGAGGAACACTACTAAAAACCGGGGTTTGTGAGCAAAAAAGAACGCTTGCTCGGCGTTTCTTACGCTACGTCAAATGCCAATTCACTGCGATGGTGCAGAATCGAGGAAGGCACGCGCCTCGCGTAAACAGAACGGCGCCACCAGTCCGGCATGGTAGGCGTCCTTGACCGCCTGGTCGGCGGCGGCAGCGCTGCCGGTCTGATTCAGCGTCGTGCGGCGCAGCAATTCCTTGGCGGCGGCAAACTCGGCCCGCGTGGTCAGGAAGGGGCCGGTCAGCGACGCGTCATCCACGTTCAGCACCGTCAATTGCAGGCCGGAAGCGCTTTGCGCGCGGAAGTAGGCGGCGGTGCTGGTGGTGTTGGCGTAAGGGACCAGCGGGTCTTCGTCGCCGCCGCACAGGAACAGCGGTACGTTCGGCGTGTAGGTGCGCAGGTCGTTTTTCAGCAGCCATTTGCGCAGCGACTGCGCCGGCGCGCAATTGAGCGGCGTGGCGCTGCTGGCGTTGCACGGGTTGGCCTTGAGGTCGGCCAGGTAGGCGTCGCGGTAGCTGGTCTTGATCAGGTGGTCGGCGCCGAAGAAGCTGGCGTAGCCGGCCGCCTGCGGCAGCGAATCGGCGGCGAACAGCACGTCGTTCGGCAGCTTGCCGGCCGCCACCAGGTCGCCCAGGCCTTGCGTGCCGGGCAACAGCGTATCGATGCCGGTGGCGTACCTGGCTTCGTAGATGTCGCTGGTGCTGGTGTACAGGTTGGCGCCGGCGCGCTGGCCGGCGGTGATCAGCATCGGGATGAAACCGGCCGAACCGGTGGATGGCGCGCCGTTGAAGATGGTGTCGCCGAACAGCGTCAGCGCATACGGGCCGGACAGCGGCGCCGCCGCCGTCACCTTGAATTCCGACGCGTACTGCGTCTGCATGGCGCGCTGCGTGGCCAGCGCCACGAAGCCGCCCTGCGAGTAGCCGGTGACCATCAGCCGGCTGGAGGCGCCGGCGCCGATGCTGCCGAAAATGCTGCGCGCCGCGCGCAGCGCATCGATCATGTCCGACGATTGCTGCTGTGCGTCAAGATAAGGGTGGTAACCGGCCGTCGACCCGGCGTAGCCGACGTAATTCGGCGCCACCACGATGTAGCCCTGCGCCGCGAACATGGCGGCGATCAGGCGCGGTTCGGTGGCCGACAGGTTGGCCATGTCGGTACTTTTCTGCACCGAGGTGCCGTGGGCATATAACAACACCGGACGGCCGCCCTGGCATACCGGATTCGTGCCGGACGGCACGATGATGGCGGTATTGGCGCTGGTGTCGGCGCCGGCCGAGTCGATCGTGTGGTATTTCAGCGTATAGGTGGTGATGGCGCAGGTGGGCGTGCCGGTGACGGCGCTGCCGGCGGTGGTGCCGGCGTCGACCAGCGTTTTCAGTGCGGCGGGATCGAGCGTGCTGACGGTGGCGCTACTGCTGACGGCCACCGGCACCAGCGTGGCGCCGCCGATGGCCAGGCCGCGCAGCTGCACCACGGGCGTGGCCGGGGCAACCACCGTGCCGCCCGGCCCGGAACTGCTGCCTCCGCCGCAGGAGGCCAGCAACAACATCAGTGGAATCAGAACCAGGCGAGCACCGCGCATATGACATCCTTGCAAGATGGCCGGGCGAGGTCTTCGGCCGGCAACAAAAGTATCTTAGCAGGACATGCCGCGCGCGGCTTATTTTTGCAGCAGCGAATCGATGACGCCGGCCGAGCCGAACACCGAGCGGCGCAGGCGATCGTTGACGCCCAGCCAGTCCGCATCCTGCGGCGGCGTTTCCACCAGGATCAGGCCGGAGCCGGTCTGGTCCATATCACGCAGCGCAGCATACAGGCCGTAGGCGTAGCCGGCCGGATCGGCGGGCAGCACGCGTTGCGCGTCGGCCGCCACCGTCGCCGCATGGCTGATCACGGCGACCTTGACGCCCCTGGCGCGCAGCCGGGCCAGCGTGTCGGCCAGCGCCGCGGCCGCCAGCATGGTGACCGGCGTGCGCGGCGCGTAGTGCGATTCCAGCGTGCCGGAGGCGCGCGGCGCGGCCTGGTCCGGCGCGGCCGGCAGCATGCCGATCACGTCGGCGATCTGTTGCGCGCTGATGTGGCCGGGACGCAGCAGCACCGGGCCATGCGTGGCCAGGCGCGACATGTCGACGATGGTCGATTCGATGCCGACCTGGCTCGAACCGCCCTCCAGCACCACGCTCAGTTCGGCGGCCGAGCAGGCGACGCCGCCGCCGAGGTCGCCGTCATCGTGCTGGTCCATGCCGAACTCGTCGCGCACGTGCTGCGCGGTGGTCGGGCTGACGTTGCCGAACTTGTTGGCCGACGGCGCCGCCACGCCGCCCTTGCCGCCTTTAAACGCTTGCAGCAAGGCGATGGCGACCGGATGCGACGGGCAGCGGATGCCGACCGAATCCTGGCCGGCCGAGACCGCGTCCGGAATCTGTGGGTGGCGTTTCAGGATCAGGGTCAGCGGGCCGGGCCAGAAGGCCTGCACCAGCTTGCGCGCCTCGTCCGGCACGTCGGTGACCCAGTAATCCAGATCGGCGCCGGGCGCGACGTGCACGATCACCGGATGATCGTGCGGACGGCCCTTGGCTTCGTAGATGCGCGCCACGGCGGCCGGATTTTCAGCGTCCGCGCCGAGGCCGTAGACGGTCTCGGTCGGGAACGCCACCAGGCCGCCCTGCTCCAGGATGGCCGCCGCCTCGGCGATGGCAGCGTGGTCGGCGACGCTTGCGGGAGGCTGCTGCTTCACGGGGCGATCCCGAGGATGGCGCAGGCCGCGTTCAGCTGCTGCTGGGCTTGCGCCAGCGTCGGCGCGACAAAGGTCAGGTGGCCCATCTTGCGGGCGCGGCGCGGATCGTCCTTGCCGTACAGGTGCAGATTGGCGCCCGGCAGCGCCAGGATTTCGTGCCAGGCCGGCTCGCGCGTGGCGTCGGTGTCGTCGGTGAACCAGACGTCGCCCAGGATGTTGAGCATGACGGCCGGCGAATGCTGGCGCACGTCGCCCAGCGGCAGACGCGCCATGGCGCGCACCTGCTGCGCGAACTGGCTGGTGACGCAGGCGTCCATGGTGTAGTGGCCGCTGTTGTGCGGACGCGGCGCCATTTCGTTGACCACCAGCGAACCGTCGGTCAGCACGAAGAACTCGATGCACAGCACGCCCACGTAGCCGAGCTCGGCCACGATGGCCTGCGCCGCCTGCTGCGCCTTCAGCGCGCTCTCGTCCGACACGTTCGGGCCGGGCACGGTGGTGGTGAACAGGATGCCGTCGCGGTGCACGTTTTCGGCGATCGGGTAGACCACCGATTCGCCGTCGTGGCCGCGCGCGGTCAGTACGGACACCTCGTAGGCCAACGGCAGCATTTTCTCCAGCAGGCAGGTGACCTTGTCCATCGACTCAAACGCCGCCTGCACGTCGGCACGCGATTTGACGCGGACCTGGCCCTTGCCGTCGTAACCCATGCGCACGGTTTTAAGGATGCCCGGCAGCAGATCATCTTCAATCGCATCGATGTCCGCCTGCGAGGCGATCACCTTGTGCGGCGCCGGCAGCACGCCCGACTTCGGCGCGCAGCCGACGAAGAAACGCTTCTCGGCGATGCGGTCCTGCGCCACCGACACGCCATGCGCGTCGGGCGCCACGAACACCGATTGCGCCAGGCGCGACAGGCTGTCCGCCGGGACGTTTTCAAACTCGGTGGTGACAGCGGCGCATTGCGCGGCCAGCGCATCGAGACCGGCGGCATCGCTGTAGCCGGCGTTGACCAGGCGCTGCGCGACCTGGCCGGCCGGGCACGCATCGGACGGCTCCAGCACGGCAACCTGATAACCCATGGCCTGTGCGGCCTGGGCGAACATGCGGCCCAACTGGCCGCCGCCCATCACGCCCAGCCAGGCTGGAGGATTGGCGGCAGGCAGGATGGGCGAGAACTTCGTATCACTCATTTATTCAACCGGCAGTTTCATGGCCTTGGCGACCTCGGTTTGCGACACGCGGAAGGCTTCCAGCTTCTCGGCCAGCGCGTCGTCGGTGGAAGCGATCATGGCCACGGCCGTCAGCGCTGCATTGGCGGCGCCCGCTTCGCCGATGGCGAAGGTGGAGACCGGCACGCCTTTCGGCATTTGCAGGATCGACAGCATGGAGTCTTCGCCGCGCAGATATTTCGACGGCACCGGCACGCCCAGCACCGGCACGATGGTCATGGCGGCCACCATGCCCGGCAGGTGCGCCGCACCGCCGGCGCCGGCGATGATGGCGCGCAAGCCGCGTGCACGGGCGCTCTTGGCGTAGGCGTACATTTCGTCCGGCATGCGGTGGGCCGAGATCACTTGCGCTTCAAACGGCACGCCGAACTGCTTGAGGATGCTGACCGCGTTCGACATCACGTCCCAGTCCGAGGACGAACCCATGATGACGCCAACCAGAGGTTTGTTATCGCTCATCGCTCAGACCTTCAGCTTTTCGCCGGTCAGGCGTTCGATGGCTTCGAAGTACTTGGCCTGGGTCTTGTTGATGACGTCGGCCGGCAGCGCTGGCGCCGGCGCGGTCTTGCCCCAGTCGGTCAGCGTTTCCAGGTAGTCGCGCACGAACTGCTTGTCGAACGACGGCGGCGAGATGCCGACAGCGTAGGAATCGGCGGGCCAGAAGCGCGACGAGTCGGCGGTCAGCACTTCGTCCATCAGGTGCATGACGCCGTTGTCGTCCAGGCCGAATTCGAACTTGGTGTCGGCGATGATGATGCCGCGCGACGCCGCGTATTCGGAGGCTTCGGTGTACAGCTTGATGGCGACATCGCGCATTTTGGCGGCCAGTTCGGCGCCGATGCGGCTTTCCATGTCCTCAAAGCTGATGTTTTCATCATGCTCGCCGAGGTCGGCCTTGGCGGCCGGCGTGAAGATCGGTTGCGGCAGTTTTTCCGCCTGCTTCAGGCCTTCCGGCAGCTTGATGCCGCAGATCGAGCCGGTGGCCTGGTAGTCTTTCCAGCCCGAGCCGATGATGTAGCCGCGCACCACGGCTTCCACCATGATCGGCTTCAGGCGCTTGGCGACCACGGCGCGGCCCTGGACCTGCGCCACTTCGTCGGCGGCCACCACCGATTCCGGCGCCACGCCGGTCAGGTGGTTCGGCACGATGTGGCCCAGTTTCTCGAACCAGAAATCGGTCATCTGGTTCAGCACCTTGCCCTTGCCGGGAATCGGTTCATTCATGACAACATCGAAAGCCGACAGGCGGTCGGAGGTGACGATGAGGATTTTGTCATCGCCGACAGCGTAGTTGTCGCGGACTTTGCCGTGACCGAGGAGTGGCAGGGACTTGATGGAAGACTGGTAGAGGCTGTTCATAGCAGGGGAATGTAATGAAAAAGCAAAAACCGGCGATGGAGGAATGCTCGATCGCCGGTCGAAAGAGTCGGACTGGACGTGAGGCCCAATCCGTTCCAAAACAGAATTTTACTTCACAATCTGCGCCAGCTCGCCGGCTTTGTAGCGCTCCGCCATTTTTTCCAGCGGAATTGCCTTGATTTTCGAAGCCTGGCCTTCGCAGCCGAAGGCCTGGAAACGGGCGCGGACGATCTGCTCGGCGGCGGCGCGGGCTGGCTTCAGGAAGTCGCGCGGGTCGAACTTCGATGGGTTCTCGAACAGGAATTTACGGGTCGCGGCCGTCATCGCCAGACGGATGTCGGTGTCGATGTTGATCTTGCGCACGCCGTGACGGATGCCTTCCTGAATTTCTTCCACCGGCACGCCGTAGGTTTCCTTCATGTCGCCGCCGAATTCGCGGATGATGGCCAGCAGTTCCTGCGGCACCGACGACGAACCGTGCATCACCAGGTGGGTGTTCGGGATGCGCGCGTGGATTTCCTTGATGCGGTCGATGGCCAGGATGTCGCCGGTCGGCTTGCGGGTGAACTTGTAGGCGCCGTGCGAGGTGCCGATGGCGATGGCCAGCGCGTCGCACTGGGTGCGCTGCACGAAGTCGGCGGCCTGGGCCACGTCGGTCAGCAGCTGTTCGCGGGTCATGGTGCCGTCGGCGCCGTGGCCGTCTTCCTTGTCGCCCTTCATGGTTTCCAGCGAACCGAGCACGCCCAGTTCGGCTTCCACCGTCACGCCGATGGCGTGCGAGAACTTGACCACTTCTTTCGACACGTCGACGTTGTATTCGTAGGAAGCGACCGATTTGCCGTCGGCTTCCAGCGAACCGTCCATCATCACCGAGCTGAAGCCCGAGCGGATGGCGGCCATGCAGACCGCCGGCGACTGGCCGTGGTCCTGGTGCATGACGACCGGGATGTGCGGGTAGGCTTCGATGGCGGCGTCGATCAGGTGACGCAGGAAGGCTTCACCGGCGTATTTGCGGGCGCCGGCCGAGGCTTGCATGATGACCGGTGCGTTCAGCGCATCGGCGGCAGCCATGATGGCCTGCACTTGTTCCAGATTGTTGACGTTGAACGCAGGGATGCCATAGCCATTTTCAGCAGCATGGTCCAGCAGTTGGCGCATGGATACGAGGGACATGGTAAATCTCCAAACAATAAAAAAACCGGTTGCCGGAGCCATGCCCTCGTCATACCTGCGAGGGCAGCACTGCCGGGCTTGATTAACTAAATTCGCCGACCTTGACGATCTTCAGCGCATTGGTGCCGCCGACCTGGCCCATCGGCTCGCCCCAGGTCATGACGATCAGGTCACCCTTCTTGACGATGCCGTGCTCGACCAGCAGATCCTCGGCCTGTTTCAGCACCGCGGCGCTGTCGCCTTGTTGAAGCAAATTGTATGCCTTCACGTTGCGATACAGCGCCACCTTGCGCAAGGTGGTGGTGCTTGGCGTCAGCGCGTAAATCGGCGTATCGATGTTGTGACGGCTCATCCACAGCGCGGTCGAGCCGGACTCGGTCAGCGCCACGATGGCTTTCACCGCCAGGTGGTGCGCGGTGAACAGCGCGCCGTAGGCGATCGACTGGTCGATGCGGGTGAAGGTGGCGTTCAGGAAGTCGGCGTCCAGCTTGTTGTACTCGGACTGCTCGGCTTCCACGCAAATGGCGGCCATCATTTCCACGGTTTCGATCGGATAGCGGCCCGATGCGGTCTCGGCCGACGTCATCACGGCGTCGGTGCCGTCCAGCACGGCGTTGGCCACGTCCGAGACTTCGGCGCGGGTCGGCACGGCGTTGAAGATCATCGATTCCATCATCTGGGTCGCGGTGATCGCCAGCTTGTTCGACTCGCGCGCCATGCGGATCATACGCTTCTGCAGCGCCGGCACGGCGGCGTTGCCCACTTCCACGGCCAGGTCGCCACGCGCCACCATGATGCCGTCCGAGGCGTCGAGGATCTCCTGCAGCAGCGGGATCGCTTCGGCGCGCTCGATCTTGGCGATCATCATCGGCTTGTGGCCGAACGGCTCGCCGGCGATGTTGGCCAGCTGGCGCGCCATTTCCATGTCGGTGGCGCTTTTCGGGAAGGAAATCGCCAGGTAGTCGGCCTGGAAGCTCATGGCCGTCTTGATGTCTTCCATGTCCTTGGCGGTCAGCGCCGGCGCGGTCAGGCCGCCGCCCAGGCGGTTGATGCCCTTGTTGTTGGACAGTTCGCCGCCGATCTTGCAGACGGTGTAAATCTCGCTGCCCACCACTTTTTCCACCACCAGCACGATCAGGCCGTCGTTCAGCAGCAGCTGGTCGTCCGGACGCACGTCCTGCGGCAGCGCCTTGTAGTCGAGGCCGACGCGGTCCTGGTTGCCCAGTTCGCCGTTTTCGCCCCACTTGGCGTCCAGGATGAACTTGTCGCCCTTGGCCAGTTCGATCTTGCCCTGCTCAAATTTGCCGACGCGGATCTTCGGACCCTGCATGTCCGCCATGATCGCCACTTCGCGGCCGCACTCGGCGGCGGCTTCGCGCACCAGGCGCGCGCGGTCGATGTGGTCCTGCGCCTTGCCGTGCGAGAAATTCAGGCGCACGACATCGACACCGGCACGTATCATTTTGACCAGTACGTTGAAGTCGGTAGAAGCTGGGCCGATCGTGGCGACAATTTTGGTGCTACGAGACATAGTATTCCTTAGCGGTAGGTCATGCGAACAGTTCCCGCGCGGCGCGGAAACCAGGATTTATTGTGGTTCGAACATCAAATCTGTAGGTTTGCTACAAATTTGATGCTCTCCCAAGGCATTACCTGGATTCTACTGTTAATTTGCTACAAAGCACGACCGTGCTATTTACTTACTTTGCAGCGCGCTGGGTCAGGATCTCGACCGCCGGCAGAACCTTACCTTCCAGGAACTCCAGGAAAGCGCCGCCGCCGGTGGAAATGTAGCCCACCTGCTCGCTGATGTTGTACTTGGCAATCGCCGCCAGCGTGTCGCCGCCGCCGGCGATCGAGAACGCCTTGGAATTGGCGATGGCCAGCGCCAGCGTCTTGGTGCCTTCGCCGAACTGGTCGAACTCGAACACGCCGACCGGGCCGTTCCATACCACGGTGCCGGCGGCAGCGATCTGTTCAGCCAGCTGGGCGGCGGTCTTCGGGCCGATATCCAGGATCATGTCGTCGTCGGCCACGTCCTTGACGTCCTTGACGGTGGCCACTGCGCTTGGCGAGAATTCCTTGGCGCACACCACATCAACCGGAATCGGCACCTGCGCGCCGCGCTTGGCCATGATGTCGATGATGGCCTTGGCTTCGTCGACCAGGTCGTTTTCCACCAGCGACTTGCCGATGTTCAGGCCGACGGCCTTCATGAAGGTGTTGGCGATGCCGCCGCCGACGATCAGGTTGTCGACCTTGTCGGCCAGCGCCTTCAGGATCGACAGCTTGGAGGATACTTTCGAGCCGGCGACAATCGCCAGCAGCGGACGGGCCGGCGCGCCCAGCGCCTTGCCCAGCGCGTCCAGCTCGGCGGCCAGCAGCGGGCCGGCGGCCGCGACCGGCGCGAACTTGGCGATGCCATGCGTCGAAGCTTCCGCGCGGTGTGCGGTGCCGAAGGCGTCATTGACGTAGATGTCGCACAAAGCGGCCATTTTCTGCGCCAGTTCGTCGCTGTTCTTTTTCTCGCCCTTGTTGACGCGGACGTTTTCCAGCAGCACCACCTGGCCGGCTTGCAGGCCTTCCAGGCCGGCGCCGTCCACCCAGTTCTGCTTCAGCTCGACCGGCTGGCCCAGCAACTCGGACAGGCGCTTGGCGACCGGCGCCAGGCTGTCTTCTGGCTTGAACTCGCCTTCGGTCGGACGGCCCAGGTGGGACGTGACCATGACCTTGGCGCCAGCGGCAACTGCCGCCTTAATCGCCGGAACCGACGCGCGGATGCGGGTATCTTCGGTGATATTGCCGGCATCATCCTGCGGCACGTTCAGGTCGGCGCGGATGAAAACGCGTTTGCCTTGCAGTGCGTTTTGATCGATGAGGTCTTGCAGACGGATGAAGTTCAGAACAGCGGACATGGCTACCCAAGGTCGAGTTGTTGGAAGAGCGCTATTTTACCGCAAGCCGAACGTGATTTTTCTGTTATTAAGTTACAGAAATCAGCCTTAATGCCGTGAAGAACACCATGCCGAACACAATGGTTTCCAACATATTGCGCCGCAGCAAATAATAGATCGTCGCGACAATGCCGGACACCAGTTTCAAGTTGCCGGCATCCAGCACCGGCTGGCCGTCCGCCGCCAGGATCAGGTCGGGCGCCACGATGGCCGCCAGCGCGCAGGCCGGCGCATAGCGCAGCATTTCCTGCACCCGCTTGGGAATGGTGATGTGGTGGCCGATCAGCCAGAACGCGCTGCGCGTGGCGGCGGTGGCCAGCGCCAGCACCCCGATCACCAGCCAGATTTCCCAGTCAGCCACGCTTGCCTCTCCATTTTTCAGCGGTTTCCTCAATGAGCATGGCGCTCAGCATGCCGACCAGCACCGCCGTCAGCAGGCCCAGCTTGTACGGCAGGCCGTGCGCCAGCACCGACACCGCGCCCGCCACCAGCACGCCGCACAGCGCCGGCCGGCCCGCCATCAGCGGAATCATCACGCAGATGATCGCCAGGGTGCCGGCGAAGCTCAGGTTCCACTCGGGCGGCACGGCGCTGCCGAGGAAGATGCCGGCGATCGAGCCGATCTGCCACGAGGCCCAGTTCGGGTACAGCAGGCCCTTCAGGTAGGACAGCTTGCCGACCTGCGGCGCCTCCGACGGGTATTTTTGCAGGAACAGCGCCACTGTCATGTCGCCCGACACATAGCCCAGCGTCAGGCGCTGGCGCCACGGCAGGTGGGCGAAGTGCGGCGCCAGCAGCGCGGAAAAGATCACGAAACGCAGGTTGACCACCAGCGCGGTCAGGAAAATCACCCAGATCGGCGCGGCGGCGGCGATCAGCGGCAAGGCGGCCAGCTGGGCCGAGCCGGCAAACACCACCAGCGTCATGCCCAGCGCCTGCGGAATGGTGAGGCCGGACTTGACCATGGCGATGCCGACCACCAGGCCCCAGGCGCCGATGCCGAACAGCGACGGCAGGCCGGTCTTGACGCCTTCGCGCCAGGAGGGTTCGTGGTGGGCCGCGACGCATGGCGCCGGGGCGGTGCTGCTCGATTCAGTCATGGGATGGTTGTGGCATTCCTGCCACATGGCGGGCTGGAGCGAGGTTGTAGAGGCGCTATTTTACCGACGATTTTTGCTGGATGCGCGAATCCGTTAAAATCGTGCTTTTCTCTTAGCCATCCGGAGCCACAAGAAATGACCAACCCAAACACCGCCGCCAATGCAGTTGAACTCGATGGCAAGGATCTGCCGGCCCACTGCCCTAACCCAGCCATGCCGCTGTGGTCGTCCCATCCGCGCGTGTTCCTGGAATTCGACGCCCACGGCGTGGCCAAGTGCCCGTACTGCGGCACCGCCTACAGCCTGAAGCCAGGCACCGTGGTCGGCCACCACTAATCCTGCCACGCCGCCCCATGCCATCGAAGAAAACGCACAACGGCAGCGCCGCTGAAACCGAAGCGGCCTTTTACGACGCCCTCAACCGCGCCGACCTGGAAGCATTGATGGCCCTGTGGGCGGACGACGACGAGATCGTCTGCGTGCATCCGGGCGGCGTAAGGCTGATCGGCCACGCGGCGATCCGCGCTTCCTGGGCCGCCATCCTCGAGCATGGCGGGCTGCACATCCTGCCGTCGCAGCTGCACGAGACGCACACGCTGATGAGTTCGGTCCATACCGTGATCGAAGGCATCACCGCCGCCAGCGGCGAGCCGGCGCACCTGGTCGCCACCAACGTGTATGCGAAAACGCCGAAAGGCTGGCGCATCGTGCTGCACCATGTTTCGATGGCGCCCGGTCCGGCGCCGATGGATACGCACAGCCAGATCCTGCACTAATTCCGGCCGTGAAGTACACCGCACCGTTCTGGCTGCCCAGCGGCCACCTGCAAACCATTTATCCGGCGCTGGCCATCCGCAAGCCGCCGGTGCGTTTCCGCCGCGAACGCTGGGATACGCCGGACGGCGATTTCATCGATGTCGATTTTGTCGACGGCCAGCCGGGCCAGCCCTTCGTGGTGCTGTTCCACGGACTGGAAGGCTCGTCCGACAGCCACTATGCGCGCGCCTTGATGGCGGCCGTGCAGGCGCGCGGCTGGTCCGGCGCGGTGCCGCACTTCCGCGGCTGCTCGGGCGAAGCCAACCGCGCGCCGCGCTTCTACCATTCCGGCGACGCCGCCGAAATCGACTGGATCATCCGCCGCCTGCACGCGCGCCGCACGCAAGACAGCGGCAAGTTCTACGCCACCGGCGTTTCGCTGGGCGGCAACGCGCTGCTGCGCTGGCTCGGCGAATCGCAGCAGCAGGCCGGGTTCGTCAACGCGGCCTGCGCCGTGTCCGCGCCGCTGGACCTGGCGCAAGGCGGCGCCTCGCTGTCGAGCGGCCTGAACATGGTCTACACGCGCATGTTCCTGCAAACGCTGAAACCGAAGTGCGTAGCCAAACTACAGCAGTTCCCCGGCCTGTTCGACCTCGACGCCTTGCACGCGGCGCGCGACCTGTACGCCTTCGACAACGTGGTCACCGCGCCGCTGCACGGCTACCGCGACACCGACGATTACTGGAACCGCGCCAGCGCCAAGCACGTGCTGGGCGACATCACCGTGCCGACGCTGGTGCTGAACGCGAAGAACGATCCCTTCCTGCCGGGCCGCCATCTGCCGCAGCGTGCGTCGTCGCGCGTGGTATTGGACTATCCTGAGCACGGCGGCCACGTCGGCTTTGCCGTCGGCGGCGTGCCGGGCCAGATCAGCTGGCTGCCGCAGCGCCTGATCCACTTCCTGGAGCAACATGGATGACATCGTCAAACAGGCACTGGCCAAATGGCCCAACGTGCCGCACTGCTACGGCTGGCTGGCGCTCGACGCGCGCGGCAACTGGCGCATGCGCGACGAACGCGCGCAACACCTGAACCTGCCGGGCGACAAGCTGACCAACACGGCGCTGGTCGCCTTCATCACGCGCAACTACGCGGCCGATGAACGCGGCTGCTGGTATTTCCAGAACGGTCCGCAGCGCGTCTACGTGCAGCTGGAGGCCACGCCCTACATCGTGCGCACCGATCCATCCGCCGGCTGGCTGCTGCACACCGGCGCGCCGCTGGGCACGCTCGACGCGGCGCTGCTGACCGACACCGGCGCGCTGGTGCTGCGCAGCGGCGACGTGGTCGCGCAACTGGACGACCGCGACTTCGCCCACGTGCTGCCGCTGCTGCACATGGACGGCGCGCCGGTGGCGGATGAGGTGCTGCTGGACTGGATAGCTGGCCAGACGGAAGGCGCGCTGAGCCTGAATGGCGTGGCGGTGGAACGCATCGCCGCCGATCAGCTGGCGGCGCGCTTCGGCTACGTCAGCGTACCGTCGTCGGAGACGGCGCCATAGGATCGGTGGCCTGGCGGATGCGGTCGAACGGACTGGTGTAGGTATTGAAGCCGTTGTCCTTCGTATCCTTCTCGGAAGACTTCATCTCCAGCTTGAACGCCGGACTGGCGTTGGCCAGATCCTTCTTGCCCTTGTCCCCCAGCTCCTCGCGGCGGCGCGCCTGCCACTCGCGCTCGCGCGCATCGATCAGCGACTGGTCGTAGAACGAGGCGTCCGGCGCCTTGCGCGCGTAGCCCAGCTGGTCCAGCGCCGCCATCACGCCGCCCTGCAGGTTGTACGACTCCGCCAGCGCGATGTGCTGCAAGGCCAGCTTGCCCTGCTTGGAATACACCTGCGCCAGCAAATCATAGGCTTCGATATCCTCGCGGTACAGCTGCACCTGATCGCGCAGGTAGGCGCCGGCCTCTTCCAGCTTGCCGGCGGCCAGCAGCGCCTCGCCGTATTGATGGGCGAGGCCGCGCGACAGCGGGAATTTCAGATGCGCCGCGTCCGCCTCTTCGACGGCCTTGGCCAGCACTTCCTTGTTATCCGGCTGCGCCAGCTTGATCTCGATCGAGGTCGCGGCAAAGATCGATTCCGCCTTGCTGCGCGGCGACGCGCCGAACACGCCGGTCGGCGGCGGCCGGTTGACGGTCTCGCGCGCCTGCTCCAGCCACTTCTGTGCGGCGGCGGTGTCGCCCTGCTTCATGGTCAGGAACGCCATGCCGTACTGGCCGGCGGCCTTCTGCTGCCAGCTGTCCTGCTTGATCTGCGTCTGGAAGAACATGGCGGCTTCGTTGTAGCCGGTGGTGGTCTGGTCCTGCAACACGCGGGCGCGCGAACGCACCAGGAAAAAGTCCAGGCTGTCCTGGCGCTGCTTGTACGGCTGCTCGCGGATGCGCGCCTGGATGTCGGCGATGCGCTCGGTGGTCAGCGGGTGGGTCAGCAGCCAGGCCGGCACCAGGTCGCTGTAATTGCGCGTGGAATTCTGCATCTGCTGGAAGAAGGCCACCATGCCGGTGGTGTCGAAGCCGGCCTCGCCCATGATCTGGAAGCCGATGCGGTCGGCTTCGCGCTCGGCGTCGCGGCCGAAGTTCAGCTGCCGCTGGATGGCGACGCCCTGGCCGCCGAGGAACACGCCCATGGCCGCGTCACCGCCGGCGCGCGAGGCCAGCGCCGCCAGAATCATGGCCGCCAGCGGAATCAGCGCGTCCTGCTTCTGCTGGCCGATGGAACGGGCGATGTGGCGCTGCACCACGTGGCCGATCTCGTGGCCCAGCACCGAGGCCAGTTGCGACTCGTTTTCCGCCGCCAGCAGCAGCGCCGAGTGCACGGCGATGAAACCGCCCGGCAGCGCGAACGCGTTCAGCTGCGGATCGCGCACGACGAAGAAGAAATAATCGTACTTGGCCTCGCCGCGCGCGCCGGGACGGGCGTCCACCAGCGCGTTGCCGAAGGTATTCATGTATTCGAGGATGGGGCCGTCGTCGAGGTAATCGCGGTCGCGGCGGATGTCGCGCATGATCTCCTCGCCCAGCTTGCGCTCCATCAGCGGCGACAAGTCCTGGCTCTCGGTGCCGCCGAGCGCAGGGAGATTCGGAATTTTGGCAGGCGCCAGCACGTTCTGCGCCATCGCCATCGGCATGGCGACCAGCAGGGCGGCGGCAATGGCGCGCATGCGACCGGAGTAAGAGGAGCGTTTTACATTCACGGTGATATGATACCCGCAACTTGGGCACGAAAACTTAGTGCCCCATTATGAATCATTTTAAGCTGCAACCATGACTACCGACCACCTGACCCACTTCGACGCCACCGGACAAGCCCACATGGTGGACGTTGGCGCCAAGGCGGAGACCCACCGCATCGCCCTGGCCAGCGGCTCGATCCGCATGAAGCCGGAGACCCTGGCCATCATCCTGAGCGGCACCGCCAAGAAAGGCGACGTGCTGGGCATCGCCCGCATCGCCGCCATCATGGCCTCCAAGCGCACCAGCGACCTGATCCCCCTGTGCCACCCGCTGGCCCTGACCCGCGTGGCGGTGGACTTCGAAACCGACGAGGCCAATTCCACCGTCCACTGCAAGGCGCAAGTGGAAACCTACGGCAAGACCGGGGTGGAGATGGAAGCACTCACTGCGGTGCAGATCGGCCTGCTGACTGTGTATGACATGTGCAAAGCCGTGGATCGCGGCATGGTCATGTCCAACATCCGCGTCACCGAAAAACACGGCGGCAAGTCGGGCGACTGGAGTGCGACGAGCTAAGCAATTGATTTGGTGAGTAAATTTTTCTTAATCGATGATTCAAACAATTCTGGTACTTTTCTTCGGACCTTAGCGGTTCGGCATCATAAGTATTCAGTTCAGCTATCAGGCTGGTTAAAGACCCAAACAAACAAACAAACAAACCGCGTAAGTAGAGAGAAATTTGAAACAGCTCCATTTGGACCTGAAGGAGCTTAGTTATGAGGGGGGCATACGACCGCGTGGCTAGGGTTTTACATGCAGTGGAAGACGGATCAATTGGATTGGGTAATTTCCGCGAGTAAATGAACAACTAGCTGAAAGTACGACGTTCCTCAGTGGTTATTGTCTCACGCATATACATAGACGCCTTTCGTTGAGGAGGGAATTCTGACCTTGCAGCCCCAAAGATGCGCTCAGATTAAATTTTGAACGTGCCTGTCCAAATGAGTACGATAAACCCCACAGACACCAGTACGATAGCAGGGGCCATCCAGTTACGGGCAATACGGAACGGGCGCTCCCCTTCCTTTACTCGCCTCCACTCTTTTTTGAGTATCGGTGAAGCATAGTCAGCAGCGAGCTCTAGCGCTTTTAGTGTGGCATCACTAGTACCTCTTTGCTGAATCATCTTATTTTGTTCTACGATAGCGCCCACCATCAGCCGCATCAGCTCCTTGTGCTCCGCCTCCTCCGAATTCAGTCGAAGCTTAATGCGGTAGTGCACCTCAGCTATTTGAAATCGGATATCGCTGACCCGTTCGTCGCTGATTGGAAATGAAACTTGGTCTTTGTAGTTTGGGCCGAGTATATGACGCTCCTCAGTAGCACGGGCGAATGCACGGGCACAAGCAAAGAATGTTGACAGGTCCTCGCGAAGAGCATCTATCCACGCTTGTCTAAATTCTGAAGTTTTCTGCTCTTTGGTCATGGTGAGACTGACGAACGAGATCGCGCCAGCAATCAAAGCTGCGACTAACGTTGCAATTGCTGCGAGGGCCTGAACGGGTATCTCTTGCGACATAAAGCATTCCCAAGTGGTTAAGCATCTTGGCATTATGGATGATAGCTACTACAAACTCCAAAACGGCCGAATCTATAACGTTGCGCCGTCGCCCGCTGTATGACCGATTAGCAATGTGTTGTATTGCTCGATTGTCACACTTCGTTAGCGCGCATATAATTAATGTCGCAGGAACAATTTTTTGACGGTGTTGTCACCGTAGCCGTTTTGCGCATATAGAAAGATTTGCATGAGCAGCAACCCTCCGCCAAGCGAAGCCAAAACTCAGGAATACGAGTTTGAGCAAATGAACCTGCAAGTAGGCGGCAGAATTCAGTTCATCACGCACCGTACCATCAAACCTGTCCAGCACTTCTCCACCCTGATCGGCTGGGTGAAGGATGAGTACATGATCGTCAAGGTGCCCTTCGAGAACAATGCGCCAATCGCGCTCAATGAAGGCGATAAGCTGACGATCCGCGTGTTTTCCGGCGTGAACGTGTGTTCCTTCTCGTGCGTGGTGCAGCGCGTGTTCCCGCGTCCGCTGTTTTATGCGCACCTGAGTTTTCCGAAGTCGATCCAGGGCACCAGCCTGCGCGCGGCGATGCGGGTCAAGGTGGATATTCCGGCGCAGATCACGACCGCTTCCGGCAGCCACACGTCGGTGTTTCTGGTGAACTTGAGCGTGTCCGGGGCGCTGATCGAGTCGCCCAAGCAGTTGACGGATGGCGATGCGCAGGTCGGGCTGTCGTTCTATCTGATTGCGCAGCCGGGCAACCGGCAGGTGCGCGTCAATCCGAATGCGACGATCCGGAACATCAATGTCGTCAAGCCGGCGGCCAGCGACAAGCCGGAAGTATTCACCTACGGCGTGCAGTTTGTCGATCTCGATCCGGTCCACTACACGATGCTGCAAAACCTGACCTACGAAGCGCTGATCGCCGACCGCCAGAAGATCGTTTGAGCAGACGAAAAAAAACCCGGCAGATGCCGGGTTTTCTTATTGAAGCTGATTATTGAGTAGCGCTATTTTTCAGGATTGCACCCTTGGCGGCGTCGTTCGTCACGCTAGTGCCAATGGTCCAGCTAACGCCAGTATCGCTGATGTTAGGATCGAACGTCATGTTCATCCCATCCACACCAGTACCAACGCCCGAATTAAAGGTAGCCGTGATCTTGCCGTTTTCTACAGTCACGTCGCTGAGTTCTTTGGTGGCAGTAAAGGCGGTTGGAATACCTTTACCGTTATTGGCAGTGCTGCTGCAATCAGTCTTGCTGTTACCGTTTTCCTGGATGCACAACGCCACAGCTGTTTTGTACGGATCAACAGCCGACATCGCGTTGGCGACTTTAGCTTTGGTGGTGTAGTTGCTGTACTGCGGAATCGCCACGGCGGCCAGGATGCCGATAATGGCGACCACGATCATCAGCTCGATCAGGGTAAAGCCGGCCTGTGCTTGTTTCTTCATCATTTTCATCGATTTCATGGTACGGCTCCTAAGGGTGTGAAGGCATTGTTGGGTGACACATCTCCCTTAGCGCAATTGGTGTGCCAGCTTGTTTTTGCTCAAATTTTCAGCAAATCGGCACAAAAACTGCCGTTTTTTGTCAGTCCGGACCGCCGTAATTTGTCAGCACAAGTCGGATTGACAAAAATTGTCAGGCGACGCGGAAGGTCATCTGCGTGCCGCTGAGGTCGAGAATGTCGCCATCGCTGAGGCGCTCGGCGCTCTGCTTGTCCACCGGCGCGCCGTTCAGCAGCGGCGCGGCCTCGCCTTCGGTGTGCGTCATGGTGTAGAACTGCGGATGGCGATGAATCACCACCACCTGCACGCCGGCGCGGCCCAGCGTGGTCTGCGGCTTCGTCAGCGCGACGTGCTTGCCAGCGTTGCTGCCGTTCAGGATGGACAGCTCGGCCAGCACCGGCTGCGCCGCAGCCAGCGGGCGGATGCCGTCCGCCACAAAGGTCAACTGGAACTTGGCGATCTTGATGCTGTCCTGGTGTTGCAAAAAATGCTTGCCGATGCGGTGGCCGTTGACGAAGGTGCCGTTGGTGCTGTGCAGGTCTTCCAGGAACGAGTCGTCGAGGATGGTGACGATGGCGGCGTGCTCGGCGCTGACCGCCGGATGCGTCAGCACGATATCGTTGCGCGGGTGACGGCCCAGCGTCATGCGCTCCTTGCTCAACTGGATTTGCTGCTCTAGTGCTCCATCGCGCGCGATGAGGATCTTCGCCAATCTGGTCTCCTGGGTTACAAGCACGCACATCGCCAGTACCCCGAACGAAAGGGTCAGACCCCATGCGGGGTCTGACCCTGGCCGCAGCGGTGTGCGGGTTGTACGAGTGCCGTTTGTTGCGCAGTCACAGTCCGCCCCGCCGCCCCGCCAAAAATAAAGGGGAGCACGATGGCTCCCCTTTATTATTCCACAACTGCGTGGACGAAAATTACAGCATTGCTTTCAGCAGGCGTGCCATTTCCGATGGGTTTTTGGTCACGGTGATGCCGCAAGCTTCCATGATTTCCAGTTTGGCTTGTGCGGTGTCCGCGCCGCCCGAGATCAGCGCGCCGGCGTGGCCCATGCGCTTGCCTGGAGGAGCGGTAACGCCGGCGATGAAGCCAACTACCGGTTTCTTCATGTTGTCTTTGATCCAACGGGCTGCATTGGCTTCGTCCGGACCGCCGATTTCGCCGATCATGATGACCGCGTCGGTATCAGGATCTTCGTTGAACATGCGCATCACGTCGATGTGCTTCAGACCGTTGATCGGGTCGCCGCCGATACCAACTGCCGACGATTGGCCCAGGCCCAGTGCGGTCAGCTGACCCACTGCTTCATAGGTCAGGGTGCCCGAACGCGAAACCACGCCGATACGGCCTTTCTTGTGGATGTGGCCTGGCATGATGCCGATCTTGATTTCGTCTGGGGTGATCAGACCTGGGCAGTTAGGGCCCAGCAGCAGGGTTTTCGAACCAGCTTTGGCCATGCGGTCTTTGATTTCCATCATGTCGCGCACTGGGATGCCTTCGGTGATGCAAATTGCCAGATCCAGGTCGGCTTCAACAGCTTCCCAGATTGCAGCGGCAGCGCCTGCTGGCGGCACGTAGATCACCGACACGGTGGCGCCGGTTTCCGAAGCGGCTTCTTTCACCGAACCGAAAATTGGGATGCCTTCGAAATCTTCGCCGGCTTTCTTCGGGTTCACGCCTGCCACGAAGGCGTTTTTGCCGTTCGCGTAGTCGCGGCACATGCGGGTGTGGAACTGGCCGGTTTTACCGGTGATACCCTGGGTGATGACTTTGGTGTCTTTGTTGATCAGAATAGACATATCGGTTCCTTAATTATTTACCAGCAGCGGCTGCAACAACGCTCTTAGCTGCATCTTCCATGGTGTCAGCGGCGATGATCGGCAGGCCGGAGTCCGCCAGCATTTTCTTGCCCAGGTCTTCGTTGGTGCCCTTCATGCGGACCACCAGCGGTACTTGCAGCGAAACTGCTTTCGATGCGGTGATCACGCCTTCGGCGATCACGTCGCAACGCATGATGCCGCCGAAGATGTTGACCAGGATGGCTTTCAGGCCTGGGTTTTTCAACATGATCTTGAAGGCTTCGGTCACTTTCTCGGCCGTGGCGCCACCGCCGACGTCCAGGAAGTTGGCAGGCTCGCCGCCGAACAGCTTGATGGTGTCCATGGTGGCCATGGCCAGACCGGCGCCGTTCACCAGGCAGCCGATATTGCCGTCCAGCGAGATGTAGGCCAGGTCGAATTTCGATGCTTCAACTTCCGCTGGATCTTCTTCGTCCAGATCGCGGTAAGCGACGATTTCTGGTTGACGGAACAGCGCGTTGGCGTCGAAGTTGAACTTCGCGTCCAGGGCGATGATCTTGCCCGAACCGGTGACGATCAGCGGGTTGATTTCAGCCAGCGACGAGTCGGTTTCCCAGTAGGCTTTGTACAGGCCTTTCAGGTTGGTGACAGCGTCAGCGATCGAGCCTTCCGGCACGCCGATTTTGGCAGCGATGGCGGCAGCGTCAGCGTCGGTCAGGCCGACGGCTGGATCGATGGCGATCGAGTGGATTTTTTCTGGGTGGGACTCGGCAACTTCTTCGATGTCCATGCCGCCTTCCGACGAGGCCATCAGCACAACGCGCTGGGTCACGCGGTCGGTGACCAGCGATACGTACAGTTCTTGTTTGATGTCCGCGCCTTCTTCGATCAGCAGGCGGCGTACTTTCTGGCCTTCCGGGCCGGTCTGGTGGGTCACCAGCTGCATGCCCAGGATCTGGTCAGCGTATTCTTTAACTTGTTCCAGCGACTTGGCAACTTTCACGCCGCCGCCTTTACCACGGCCACCGGCGTGGATTTGAGCTTTCACAACCCAGACTGGGCCGCCCAAGGTTTCAGCAGCTTTCACTGCCTCTTCAACGGACAGGCACGGAATGCCGCGCGGTACCGTCACTCCGTATTTTCGGAGGATTTCTTTGCCTTGATACTCATGGATTTTCATGCTGGCTTCCCTTCTGATGCTGATGTGTATAAATCGGTTGAATGATTAAGCAGATAATGTTGCTACGCGCTACCCGGTGCTGCTTTGTCCACAGAGCGCGGGTAAAACTTCGCCGCTGCGCCGCTAATCAGGCACAGAGCTTGGAATTCTGGGGAGTGAAACGATGGTTGATGCAGAGGGGCGCCGCCAATAGTCCGCACACCATCCCGGTTCGGGATAGCGGTTGCGCGCGAGGACCGCAGCGCACGTCGGATAACTGGAGTTAACAAGGACATAAGATCGATACCGCTCTCGCGGCATTTAATTAGTTAGCAGCCTGGCGCATTTTCTCTTACTAAAAATGCACGTTGCCGCAGCTTCTACGGACAACCACCGCACCCGCGGTGCTGCAAAAACCCGCAAAGTTTAGCACACCGCGCACCGAGTGGATACTCAGTCGTCGAGATCGGCGCCTTTGATGACCTTTTGTACAGTGCGTTGAGAGAAGCCACGCTGCAACAGAAAGCGGATTTGCTTATGTCGTTCCTGTGGATCGTTTGCCACGGTGCCGAACTTGCGCTGCCAGATTTCGCTGGCGCGCGCGATTTCGGTATCGGCGAGATTGGATTTGAGTTCCTGCAGCGCGTCGCCATTGACGCCGTGGCTTTGCAGCTCGGCGACGATGCGGCTGTTGCCGTACCGGGCGGCACGGCGGTGGATCAGCGATTCGGAGAAGCGTTCCTGCGACAGCCAGTTGTTCTTTTCCAGCAGATCGAGCAGGGCGTCGAGGTCGTCGCCCTCCTCCGCATACTTGGACAGCTTGCGCGCCAGCTCCATCCGGCTATGCTCGCGCATGGAGAGAAAGCGCAGCGCGCGCGCTTTCAGACTCAGTTGCGGCTGGCGCATACTATTTAAGCGGCGTCGGCCTTGTCGCCTTTATCGGCCTTGTCAACCGACTTCAGCTTGACCACGGTGTTGTCGGTGGACAGTGGCGGCAGCGCGCGCACGCCCAGCGATTCACGCACCTTGTTTTCGATTTCCCACGCCAGTTCCGGGCGCTCTTGCAGGAAGATACGGGCGTTGTCCTTGCCCTGGCCGACGCGTTCGCCGTTATAGCTGTACCACGAACCCGATTTCTCGACGATCTTGGCTTCCACGCCCAGGTCCAGGATCTCGCCTTCGCGCGAGGTGCCGGCGCCGTACAGGATGTCGAAGTGCGCTTCCTTGAACGGCGGCGCGATCTTGTTCTTGACGACCTTGACCTTGGTTTCGTTACCGATCACCTCGTCGCCCGATTTGATCGAGCCGGTGCGGCGGATGTCCAGGCGCACGGAGGCGTAGAACTTCAGCGCGTTACCGCCGGTGGTGGTTTCCGGCGAGCCGAACATCACGCCGATCTTCATGCGGATCTGGTTGATGAAGATGACCAGGGTGTTGGTGCGGTTGATCGAACCGGTCAGCTTGCGCAGCGCTTGCGACATCAGGCGCGCTTGCAGACCTGGCAGCGAGTCGCCCATGTCGCCTTCGATCTCGGCGCGCGGCGTCAGCGCGGCGACCGAGTCGACCACCACCATGTCCACCGAGCCGGAACGGACCAGCGCGTCGCAGATTTCCAGCGCTTGCTCGCCGGTGTCCGGCTGCGAAATCAGCAGTTCGTGCAGGTTGACGCCCAGTTTCTGGGCATAGCCGACGTCCAGCGCGTGCTCGGCGTCGATAAAGGCGCAGGTGCCGCCCAGTTTTTGCATTTCCGCGATGGTTTGCAGGGTCAGCGTGGTTTTACCCGACGACTCCGGGCCGTAAATTTCCACCACGCGGCCGCGCGGCAGGCCGCCGACGCCCAGCGCCACGTCCAGGCCCAGGGAGCCGGTCGACACGACCTGGACTTCCTCGATCGGCGCACTGGCGTCCATGCGCATGACGGAACCTTTACCGAATTGCTTTTCGATCTGGGCCAGCGCAGCAGCCAGCGCCTTGGCTTTTTCAGATGCAGGTACTACGCCTTTTTTGTCGTCCATAATGTGCTTTCAGCCAGTTGGGTTGTTCGATACAGGTAGCACTGTATAAAAAAACAGTGCTTAATGCAAGCGGGATTTACGCAAATTCTTTGAGATTGCACAAAAACTCGCCAAAATAGGGTTTGTGCATCAGGAGTGGTTTACATGCGTATTTTACTTGCCGAAGACGACAGCGTTCTGGCCGACGGGCTGACCCGATCCTTGCGGCAGTCCGGCTATGCCATCGATTGCGTGCGAAACGGACAGGAAGCCGACACCGCCCTGTCGACCCAGGAATTCGATCTGCTGATCCTGGACCTGGGCCTGCCCAAGCTGTCCGGCCTGGAAGTGCTGCGCCGCCTGCGCGCCCGTTCCTCACTGCTGCCGGTGCTGATTCTGACCGCCGCCGACTCGATCGAGCAGCGCGTCAACGGCCTCGACCTCGGCGCCGACGATTATATGGCCAAACCGTTCGCCCTGTCGGAACTGGAGGCGCGCGTGCGTGCGCTGGTGCGGCGCGGCGCCGGCGGCGGCGCCACCGTCATCAGGCACGGTCCGCTGAGCTACGACCAGGTCGGCCGCAGCGCCTACATCAACGACCAGATGCTGGACCTGTCGGCGCGCGAACTGGGCCTGCTGGAAATCCTGCTGGCGCGCACCGGGCGGCTGGTGTCCAAGGAACAGCTGGTCGACCATTTGTGCGAATGGGGCGAGGAAGTCAGCAACAACGCCATCGAAGTCTATGTGCACCGGCTGCGCAAGAAGATCGAACTGGGCGGCGTGCGCATCGCCACCGTGCGCGGCCTCGGCTACTGCCTGGAGAAATTCAACGACGCCGCGCGCGCCAGCGCCGAGGCGGACGCCGGGACCGCGCCGAAGTGACCCAGGAATCCGCCGACCTGGACTATCAGCCGCCCGCGCCCGACGCGGACGAGGATATCCAGCATTCCCTGTTCGGCGAAATCCTGGACTGGATGCTGGCGCCGCTGCTGCTGCTGTGGCCGATGAGCATCGCCATCACCTACCTGGTGGCCAAGTCGATCGCCAACCAGCCGTTCGACCACGCGCTGGAAGACAGCGTGACCGTGCTGGCGCAGCAGGTGCGCTCGGTCGACGGCAAACTGATCAAAAGCCTGAGCGGCTCGGCGCGCGACATCCTGCGCGCCGACGACATCGACAACGTCTATTTCCAGATCCAGGGCCCGCGCGGCGAGCACATCGACGGCGACCGCGACATGCCGCAACCGCTGCTGGACGACGAGGACAAGACCAGCTCCGGCGGCGTGCGCTTCCGCAACGACAGCATGCACGGCACGCCGGTGCGCATCGCCTTCGCCTACGTGCAGATCGAGCGCAGCGACGGCAGCGAGCCGCAGCTGGCGCTGGTGCAGGTGGCGGAAACGCTGGAGAAGCGCGCGCAGCTGGCCAACGCCATCATCAAGGGCGTGATCCTGCCGCAGTTCATCGTGTTGCCGATTGTCCTTGCTTTAGTGTGGTTTGCCCTGGCGCGCGGCTTGTCGCCGCTGGCGCAGCTGCAGGAACGCATCCGCGCGCGCAGTCCGGAAGACCTCAGTCCGATCGGCTCCAACCAGGTGCCGGAGGAGATCACGCCGCTGGTGCGCTCGCTCAACGAGATGCTGGCGCGCCTGTCGCTGACCATCGACATGCAGAAGCGCTTCATCGCCGACGCCGCGCACCAGATGCGCACGCCGCTGGCCGGCATGCGCATGCAGTCCGAGCTGGCGCTGCGCCAGACCGACAACGGCGAAATCCACCGCTCGCTGGAGCAGTTGGCCAAGAGCTCGGAGGCGGCCACGCGGCTGGTGAATCAGTTGCTGGCCCTGGCGCGCGCCGAGAACCAGCCGCAGACCGGCAGCGCCATGCTGCAACTGGACCTGGGCGAGGTGGCGCGCAACGTGGTGCAGGACTGGGTGCAGGCGTCGTTCGCGCACCGCATCGACCTCGGCTTCGAGGCGCCGCCGCAGCCGCTGCACATCACCGGCAATCCGACCATGCTGCGCGAGCTGCTGTCCAACCTGATCGACAATGCGCTGCGCTACACGCCGGCCGGCGGCAGCGTCACGGTGCGCGTGCGCAGCGACGATCTGGAACACGGCTATCTGGAAGTGGAAGACACGGGGCCGGGCATCGCCCAGGGCGAGCGCGAGCGCGTGTTCGAGCGCTTCTACCGGATTCTCGGCAATACCGCCGAAGGCAGCGGCCTCGGGCTGGCCATCGTGCGCGAGATCGCGCAGCAGCATGGCGCCGAGGTCGACATCTTCAGCAATCCGCGCGCCACGCAGCCCAAGCTGCCGGGCGCGCTGTTCCGACTGACCTTCCCACTGCCGCCGGCGTCGCCGCCAGCGGACGACGAGCCGCCATATTATGGATAAACCGATACCGCCGGACGCTCCGCTGACGCGCACACAGCACTGGCACAAGACGCGCCGCATGACCGCGCTGCTGCTCCTGCTCTGGCTGCTGACCGGCTTCTGCGCCGCCTTCTTCGCCCGCGAGCTGGCCGGCCTCAGCGTGTTCGGCTGGCCGCTGTCGTTCTACCTGGCGGCGCAGGGCGCGTCGCTGGTCTACCTGGCCATCCTGGCCTTTTACGCCTGGCGCATGCGACGGCTGGACCGCGCCGCGCGCCAGCAAGCGGAGCCGCACGCTTGAAGCCGCCCCGCACCTTCTTCCAGCGCCTGCGCAGCTACTACGCCATGTTCACCGCCGGCTTCGGCGGCTTCCTGATCGCGCTGGCCGCGCTGGAACAGGAAGGCATGCCGCGCGTGTGGATCGGCTACCTGTTCATGTTCGCCACCATCGTGCTGTACGCGCTGATCGGCGTCATCAGCCGCACCTCCAACGTGCTGGAATACTACGTGGCCGGACGGCGCGTGCCGGCCATGTTCAACGGCATGGCCACCGCCGCCGACTGGATCTCCGCCGCCAGCTTCATCAGCCTGGCCGGCGGCCTGTACCTGCATGGCTTCGACGGCCTGGCCTACATCATGGGCTGGACCGGCGGCTACTGCCTGGTGGCGCTGCTGATCGCGCCCTACCTGCGCAAGTTCGCGCAATACACCATTCCCGACTTCCTGGCCGAACGCTACGGCGGCGCCGACCATCCCGACGCCGGCAGCCTCGGCGCGAAGACCGTGCGCGTGCTGGCGGTGATCGCCACCATCATCGTCTCCTTCACCTACGTGGTGGCGCAGATCTACGCGGTGGGGCTGATCGCCTCGCGCTTCACCGGCGTCGACTTCTCGGTCGGCATCTTCCTCGGCCTGGCCAGCATCCTGGTGTGCTCCTTCCTCGGCGGCATGCGCGCCATCACCTGGACCCAGGTGGCGCAGTACATCATCATCCTGGTGGCGTTCCTGATCCCCGCCATCTGGCTGTCGGCCAAGCACACCGACAACCCGATTCCGCAAGTCGCCTACGGCAAGCTGCTGCCCAAGCTGAGCGCGCGCGAACACGTGCTGCAGGAAGATCCGAAGGAAGCCGAAGTGCGCGCCGTGTTCCGCCAGCGCGCCGCCGATTACGAGCGCCGCCTGGCCAGCCTGCCGTCATCGTGGGAAACCGGCCGCATCGAGGCGCAGCGCAAGCTGGACAGCGTCAAGACGCGCAACGCCTCGCTGCTCGACATCCGCAACGCCGAACGCGAGCTGGTGGCCTACCCCAAGAACGCCGACGAAGCCGAACGCATGTGGACCGAAGCGCGCGAGCAGAACCTGCAACGCGCCGAACCGATCACGCCGCACGCCACGCCCTATCCGGGCGATCCGGAAACCTCGGACATCAAGCGCAACAACTTCCTGGCGCTGGTGTTCTGCCTGATGCTGGGCACCGCCGCGCTGCCGCACATTTTGATGCGCTCCTACACCACGCCGTCGGTGCACGACACCCGCGTGTCGGTGCTGTGGACGCTGTTCTTCATCCTGCTGATTTACCTGACCATTCCGGCGCTGGCGGTGCTGGTCAAGTACGACATCTACAACGCGCTGGTCGGCACCAGCTACGACCACCTGCCGAACTGGGTCTCGTACTGGGCCAATGTAGACAAGCTCAATCCGCTGTTCAGCATCAACGACATCAACCACGACGGCGTGGTGCAGTTGGCCGAAATCACCATCGACGCCGACGTGCTGGTGCTGGCCACGCCGGAAATCGCCGGCCTGCCGTATGTGATCTCCGGGCTGGTGGCGGCCGGCGGCCTGGCCGCCGCGCTGTCCACCGCCGACGGCCTGCTGCTGGCCATCTCCAACGCGCTGTCGCACGACGTCTATTACAAGCTGGTGGACCGCAGCGCCTCGACGCAAAAGCGGGTGACGATTTCCAAGCTGCTGTTGCTGGCGGTGGCCTTCATCGCCGCCTACGCCGCCTCGACCAAGCCGGGCGACATCCTGTCGCTGGTGGGCGCGGCCTTCTCGCTGGCCGGCTCGACGCTGTTCCCGGCGCTGGTGCTGGGCGTGTTCTGGAAGCGCGCCAACCACCAGGGCGCGATCGCCGGCATGATCGCCGGCTTCGTCGTGTGCGTGTACTACATGCTGCACACCAATCCGATCCTGGGCGGCGGCGCGGCCTCGCAGTGGTTCCACATCGCGCCGATTTCGGCCGGCATCTTCGGCGTGCCGGCCGGGCTGCTGACGATTATCGTCGTCAGCCTGCTGACGCCGGCGCCGGGGCCGCAGACCGGGGCGCTGGTCGATTACATCCGCGCGCCGGAACAACAATAAAATACAATTGCCCCTTGGCGGTTTTGGCAACTTGGTGCTATCTTGCCTCAGTTACTTATTTTATAACAAGGCATATGCGCTCCCACCACTTTTTGCGCGCCCTGGCCCTGGCCGGCGCGTTCCTCTGCGGCCACGCCCTCGCCGCCGACGCCGCCAAGGCCCTGCCGCCCAGCGCCGACTTCTTCACCAATCCTGAATTCAGCGACGCCGTGCTCTCGCCCAGCGGCAAATACCTGGCCGTGCGCCTGGCCACCAAGGGCAAACATGACGTGCTCGGCGTGGTCGATCTGGCCACCGACGGCATCAAGGTGGTGGGCAATTTCAACGACGCCGATGTCGGCCAGTACCGCTGGGTCAACGACAACCGCCTGGTGTTCACCGCTGCCGACCGCGACCTGGGCGAGGCCGACATGCGCTACGCCCCGGGCCTGTACGCCATCAACCGCGACGGCACCGGCTTCCGCCAGCTGGCGATGCGCAGCTGGCAGCCGTTCCTGACCAGCGGCGCCAGCACCGCCGCGCGCGACCTGCTGCCGTGGCACACCTATCTGATGGGCCAGCGCGGCGCGCAGGACTCGGACTTCATCTACGTGCTGGACCGCAACTACAGCAACACCGGCGAATTCCTGTCCAGCAGCGTGCTACGCCTGAATACGGTCACCGGCCGCACCAGCGGCAACGTGCCGCGTCCGGGCGACAGCGTCGCGTGGATGCTCGACAACGAAGGCGAGCCGCGCCTGACCACCACCCGCGAAAAAGGCGGCAGCAACAACATCTACTACCGCGACCCGGCCACCAAGGACTGGCGCAAGCTGACCGACTTCGAACGCTACACCGGCCGTGGCGGCGGCTTCCGCCCGCTGGCGTTCGGCAACGACGGCACGCTGTACGTGATCCACACCACGCCCGGCCAGGACACCACCTCGGTCTACAGCTACGACATCGCCAGCGGCAAGCTGTCCGACAAGGCGCTGGTCAACCTGGAGGGCTACGACTTCAACGGCCAGCTGATCATGGACAAGGACAAGCTGCTGGGCGTGCGCCACCTGACCGATGCCTGGGGCACCACCTGGCTCGATCCGGCCATGCAGGCGATGCAGGCCAAAGTCGACCAGCTGCTGCCCAACACCGCCAACCTGCTGACCTTGCCGTCGCGGGCCGAAACGCCGTGGGTGATGGTGAGCGCCTATGCCGACATCTGGCCAAGGCGCCTGATGCTTTACAACAGCGAAACCGGTAAGCTGCGCATGATCAGCGCGACCTTTCCCAACATCGACCCGAACCAGATGGCGCGCAAGGAACTGGTGCACTACAAGGCGCGTGACGGCCTCTCCATTCCAGCCTGGCTGACGCTGCCCAAGGGCGCCGGCAAGAACCTGCCGATGGTGGTGCTGGTCCACGGCGGGCCGTGGGCGCGCGGCGGCAGCTGGGAGTGGGTGCCGGCGGTGCAGTTCCTGGCCTCGCGCGGCTACGCCGTGCTGGAACCGGAATATCGCGGCAGCACCGGCTATGGCAGCAAGCTGTTCCGCGCCGGCTGGAAGCAGTGGGGCATGAAGATGCAGGACGACATCGCCGACGGTACCCGCTGGGCGATCGCCCAGGGCTATGCCGACGCCCAGCGCATCTGCATCGGCGGCCCCAACTACGGCGGCTACGCCACGCTGATGGGCCTGATCAAGGACCCGGACCTGTACAAGTGCGGCGTGGAATGGCTGGGCATCACCGACATCAACCTGCTCTACGACGGCAGTTGGAACTACCGCTCCGACATGAGCGACGACTACAAGCGCTACGGCATGCCGGCGCTGATCGGCGACCAGGAAAAGGACGCCGAGCAGTTCAAGGCCACCTCGCCGCTGCTGCGGGCGGCCGAGATCAAGCAGCCGCTGCTGATGGCCTACGGCGGCGCCGACACCCGTGTCACGCCGGCGCACAGCATCAAGTTCTACAAGGCGATCAAGGCCACCAATCCAAACGTCGAGCTGATCGAGTACGAGGAGGAAGGCCACGGCTGGAAGCTGCCGAAGAACCGCGTCGACTTCTGGGACCGGGTCGACAAATTCCTCGACAAGAATATCGGCGCGCACTGACATTCGCGTTATAGTTCCCGGTGCAGCAAGCCTTTCAAACCACCACGGAGGAGCGGGCATGGCATCGGGAAAGATTCTGGTCGCACAGGGAGGCGGTCCCACCGCCGTCATCAACCAGTCGCTGGCCGGCGTGGTGCTGGAAGCGCGCCGCTTCCGCGACGTCACGCGGGTCTACGGCGCCATGCACGGCGTGCGTGGCATCGTCAACGAGGAGCTGGTCGACCTGACCCGCGAAACCAGCCAGAACCTGGAGCTGGTGGCTGCCACGCCCTCTTCCGCATTGGGTTCCACCCGCGACAAGCCGGACGCGGCCTACTGCGCCGAGATCTTCAAGGTGCTGTGTGCGCACCAGATCGAACAGTTCTACTACATCGGCGGCAACGATTCGTCGGACACCGTGCGCATCGTCAGCGAACAGGCGCAGGCCGCCAACTACGCGCTACGCTGCATCCACATTCCCAAGACCATCGATAACGACCTGGTCGGCAGCGACCACACGCCGGGCTTCCCGTCGGCGGCGCGCTTCGTGGCCCAGGCCTTTGCCGGCGCCAATCTCGACAACGCGGCCCTGCCCGGCGTCTACGTGGGCGTGGTGATGGGGCGGCATGCCGGCTTCCTGACCGCCGCCGCGGCGCTGGGCAAGAAGTTTCCGGACGACGGCCCGCACCTGATCTACCTGCCGGAGCGGGTGTTCTCGCTGGAGCAGTTCCTGGCCGATGTGCAAGCCACGTACACGCGCTTCGGCCGCTGCGTGATCGCCGTATCCGAAGGCATCCACGACGCCTCCGGCGAAGCGATCGCCTCGCTGCTGGCCAAGGAAGTGGAGCGCGATGCGCACGGCAACGTGCAGCTGTCCGGCACCGGCGCGCTGGCCGACTTGCTGTGCGACGAGATCAAGGCCCGGCTCGGCATCAAGCGCGTGCGCGGCGACACCTTCGGCTATCTGCAGCGTTCCTTCATCGGCTGCGTGTCGGACGTGGACCAGCGCGAAGCGCGCGAGGTCGGCGAGAAAGCCGTGCAGTTCGCCATGTGGGGCGACCGCGATGGTTCGGTGGCGATCAAGCGCACCGGCTTCTATTCGGTCGACTACGAGCTGCTGCCCCTGAGCGCCGTGGCCGGCAAGACGCGCGTGATGGAGGACGAGTTCATCAGCGCCAGCGGCACCGACGTTACCGACGCCTTCCGCATGTATTTGCGGCCGCTGCTGGGTTCCGGCATGCCGGACGCGTTCCGCCTGCGTCCGGCGCCGGTGGAAAAAATCCTCAAGCGTTGACCATGAAACGACTTCGCACCCTGCTGGCGTTGTCCAGCCTGACCCTGGTCATGCACGCCGCCGCGCAAACGCCGGCGGCCGAAGCCGACCGCTATCTGACCGCGCAAATGCAGCGCCTGCGCATCCCCGGCCTATCGGTGGCGGTGGTCAAGGACGGGCAGATCGTCCTGGCGCGCAACTACGGCACCGCCAGCGTGGAATTCGGCGTGCCGGTGGCCGACGACACCGTGTTCTCCATCAACTCGATCACCAAGGCGTTCACCGGCGTGGCCGCGATGAAGCAGGTGGAACTGGGCCGGCTCGACCTGTCCGCACCGGTGGACCAGTACCTGCCTGACCTGCCGCCGGCATGGCGCGCCGTCACCATCCGCCAGCTATTGAGCCATATGTCCGGCCTGCCCGACATCACCCGCGCGCCCACTGTGGAAACCGACGAGGAGGCGGCCTGGCGCTGGCTGCGCGAACAAACCATCCTGTTCAAGCCGGGCGAGCGCTTCCACTACTGCCAGACCAACTACATGCTAATCCAGCGCATCGTCAACCAGCTGGAAGGCCGCGCGCCGAATGCGCCGCTGGCGGAAGAACAGCTGCGCATCGCCGGCATGACCCACACCGCGTATGGCGACGCCTACACCGTCATCCCGAAGCGCGCGCCGACCTACCGCTGGCAATGGACCGGTGCCAAGGTGCAGGGCTACCCGGCGCCGTCGGCCACCGATGCCAGCACGCTGACCGCCGTCTCGGAACGCTTCCTGCCGTTCCGCCGCGCCGCCGCCGGCATGAACAGCAGCGCCGCCGACATGGCGCACTGGCTGATCGCCCTGCAACAGCACAAGCTGCTGAACGATGCCAGCCTGGCCGCCATGTGGCGGCCGGTCGCCTTCAACGATGGCGGCATGGGCCAGTGGGCGATGGGCTGGCAGGTGCTGCAACGCGGCAGCCACCGCGCGGTCGGCATGACGGGCGGCGGCCGCGCCGGCTTCTTCCTGTATCCGGAGGACGGCGTCGGCGTCATCATCCTGACCAACCTCACCGGCAGTTTTCCGGAAGACCTGATCGACAAACTGGCGTCGCTGTACATTCCGCAGCTGCCGCTGTCCGGCGTGCCCGGCTTGCGCATCGCGCTGGAGGAACGCGGCTTCGGCCAGATCGCCAGCGCCGCCGCCGACATCGAGCGCCGCTATCCGGACCAGCCGTGGCAGGAAAATGAACTGAACGATTGGGGCTACCGCCTGCTGTCCACCGGCCGCGCCGCCGATGCGCTGGCGGTGCTGCGCTTCACCGCCGAGCGCTTCCCACGCAGCGCCAACGCCCAGGACAGCCTGGGCGAAGCCTGGCTGGTCAACGGCGAGCGTGCGGCAGCCAAGCAGGCCTACCAGCGCGTGCTGGAACTGCATCCCGGTGATGCCAATGCCCTGAAGCGGCTGGAATCGCTGTAGTGCTTTACCGCGCTTTACAGCGCCTTGACCGCAACTAACAGCAGGCCGCCGGACAATGGCGGCTCACGCATTGTTATCGGGAGTTTTCATGAAAGTACTCAAGCATTGGATGCTGTGGTCGGCGCTGGCCGGCTGCGCGTTGAGCGCCTCGGCGCAGAACAGCCCGCCGCCGGACGGTCCGCCCAAAGGGCCGCCGCCGGAAGCGGTCGCCGCCTGCAAGGGCAAGGCGGAAGGCGACAAGGTGAAGTTCGCCGGCCGCCACGGCGACACCATCAGCGGCGTCTGCCACAAGATGGGCGACGTGCTCGCCGCCATGCCGGACGGCGGCCCGCCACCGCCGCCGCGTTAATCGGCTACTGCACCAGCGCCGGCAGCAGCGGCGTGAGGTCGCCGTCGGAAGGCAGCGGCGCCACATCCAGCAGGTGCATCACCAGCGGATAGACGTCGACGTTGTCGAATTCGGGCAACACCACGCCCGGCTTGAACGACGGGCCGGCGGCGATGAAGGTCGCTTCCATCTCCGGCGCCGCGTTGTCGTAGCCGTGCTTGCCACCCTTGACCTTGGCCGCGCTCTTGTCGTTGAAGACGATGCTCCAGCCCGGCTCGGCCAGGCATAGGAAGGCCGGCACGCGCGCATTGTGGCCGTAAGCCAGCCGCGCCGGAATCTCTTCCTTGCGCCAGCACTGCATGTGCTCCTGCGGTATCAGCAACGCTGCGGCCAGTTGTTCGCCGCGGCCCGGCGCTGGATTGATGGTGGCGTAGGAGCCGCTGGCGACGTCCTCATAGCTGCCTTCCGGCAGCAGGGTCTGCATGCGGATCACGCGCTCGGCGCTGACCGGCGCCATGCCGTGGTCGGAGACGATCACGATGTCGGCCTCGATGTGGCGCGCCGCCAGCCCTGCCAGCAGACGGCCGATGGCCTGGTCGACCAGCGCCACCGCCTCGGTGGTCTGGGCGGCGGCCGGGCCGAACTCGTGGCCGGCGTGGTCGACATCATCGAAATACAAGGTCATGAAGCCGAAGCGCTCCCCGGCCGGCCGGTCCAGCCACGACAGCAGCGTATCGACGCGCGCGGTTGCCGGCAACTTGCCGTCGAACTTGGGCGCCAGCGTCGGGCGCACGCCATGGATCGCCGCTTCCGAGCCGGGCCAGAACATGGTGCCGCTGCGGACGCCGTTGCGCTCGGCCGTCACCCACACCGGTTCGGCCTGGTCCCACCAGCGGCGGTCGACCACCGCTTCGCTATTGCTCATCGTAAAACGCTTGTCGGAAATGGCCGCATCGTTCATCACATTATCAACGATGCCGTGATGATCGGGCCGCATGCCGGTGACCAGCGTGTAGTGATTCGGGAACGTCACCGATGGAAACGACGGCCGCATCGCCACCGCGCGCGCACCGCCGGCCGCCAGCCGGTTCAGGTTCGGCGTGACGCCGCGTTCCAGATAATCCGGACGGAAACCGTCCATCGACACCAGGATGACAGGATGGGCCGGCTGCGCGGCCGCCGCGCCGGCGGCAAGCGCCAGCAAGAGAGCAAGTAAATTTTTCATGCCCGGCAGTATGCCAGACAGATGTGACGTCGCGATGAACCCAGTCACACGTCGCGCCACGCGCGCTGGATATTCAGGATCGCGGCATCCTGACGGGTGTAATCGGCACCAAATGTCGAAGGATCTTTGAAATACTCTTCACGAGCACGGTCCACGCAGCGCTCTATGGAAGCGGCTTTGTTAATGATGACGTCGTCGACCATATACCCGCCGTTCGCGTTCGATATCTTCGAGCAGTCCGGCGCGCGCCAGCCAGATCGAGGTCGCTGTCGGCGCGCGCTTCCCCATTAGCACGACTGCCGAACACATAGACAGCCAGCAAGCCAGGCAATTGCCTTATCAACGCTTCCACCAGCGCCTGCCTATCCATTCTTTTCTCCCAATAAAAAAAGCGGACGACGCCGGGGCGCGGTCCGCTTTTTCGGCGCATACGACAGCTTACACGACGATGGTCTGGTGCTCGTCACCCACGCGGGCGCGGATTTTGCCGATGGTGTAGACGGTTTCGCCAGCCGCTTCCAGCTGCGCAATGGCGGCTGCCGCGTTCTCCTGCGAGACGATCACGGTCATGCCGATGCCGCAGTTGAACACGCGGTGCATCTCGGCGTCAGCCACGCCGCCGTGCTGTTGCAGCCACTGGAACAGCGGCGGCATGGTCCACGATTTGCCGTCCAGCTCGGCCACCAGGCCAGGCTGCAGCACGCGCGGGATGTTTTCCACCAGACCGCCGCCGGTGATGTGCACCATGCCTTTGACTTCCAGCGACTCCATCAGCGCCAGCAGCGGCTTGACGTAGATGCGGGTCGGCTGCATCAGCACGTCGGCCAGCTTGCGGCCGTGGAAGTCGCCTTCCAGGTCCGGCTTCGACACTTCAATGATCTTGCGCACCAGCGAGTAGCCGTTCGAGTGCACGCCCGACGAGGCCAGGCCCAGCACCACGTCGCCCGGAGCGATCTTGGTGCCGTCGATGATTTTCGATTTTTCCACCGCGCCGACCGCGAAGCCGGCCAGGTCGTACTCGCCGGCCGGGTACATCGATGGCATTTCAGCGGTTTCGCCGCCGATCAGCGCGCAGCCGGCCTGTTCGCAACCCTGGGCGATGCCCTTGATGACGTCGGTGGCGATCGCCACGTCCAGCTTGCCGCAAGCGAAGTAGTCGAGGAAGAACAGCGGCTCGGCGCCCTGCACCAGGATGTCGTTGACGCTCATCGCCACCAGGTCGATGCCGACCGTGTCGTGGCGGTTCAGCTCAAACGCCAGCTTCAGCTTGGTGCCCACGCCGTCGGTGCCGGACACCAGGACCGGCTCCTTGTACTTTTTGCTGATCTCGAACATGGCGCCAAAACCGCCCAAGCCCCCCATCACGCCTTCGCGCAGGGTGCGCTTGGCAAACGGCTTGATCGCTTCGACTAAGGCGTCACCCGCGTCGATATCGACGCCGGCGTCACGGTAGGACAGGGAAACATTTGAAGTTTGGCTCATGGTGTATTTCGCAGCGGAGGCGGTAAAATAGAAGGCGGAGACCTGCTGTGTGCTATTTCCATGCCAAAATCGCATGAAAATACGCAAAATCAGCGCAACAACCCGGTCAATCCGCTATTTTATCAAAATTGCCCCGTCCAACCGCCTTTTTAACCATCGAATTCACCTTCATGCCATTTCCCCTCTCGTTAGAGCAAAAGCAAACGGCATTCTGGCTGGCGGTGTGGGCGGCATTTCTGTTCCTGTTGATTACCCTCGGCCCGGTGCTGACGCCGTTCCTGGCGGCCGCCATTTTCGCCTATGCGCTCAATCCCGGCGTCGACCGCCTGGACCGCATCCGCTTCGGCCGCCGCCTCACCATGCCGCGCGCGCTGTCGGTGACCATCGTCGTGGTGCTGTTCTTCGCCGCCCTGATCGCCATGGTGCTGATCGTGGTGCCGGTGCTGCAAAAAGAGATTCCGCTGCTGCAGGCACAGATCCCGGCCTTCCTGGCCAAAGCCAACGACCTGCTGGCGCCGCGCCTGCAAGACCTCGGCATCAAGGTGCGCGTGGACAGCGCCGGCATCAAGCAGCTGGCCGCCGAACAGATGGCCGCCAGCGGCGACGCCATCTGGGCCGCCGTCTTGAATTCCGCCCGGGTCGGCGGCACCGCCGTGCTGGGCTGGCTGGCGACGCTGACCCTGATCCCCGTGGTGCTGTTCTACCTGCTGCTGGACTGGCCGGCGATGCTGGGCCGCGTGGCCGGCTGCGTGCCGCGCCGCTACATCGTGCCGACCATGGCCATGGCGCGCGAAGTCGACCTGCTGCTGGCCCAGTACCTGCGCGGCCAGCTGCTGGTGATGCTGGTGCTGGCGATTTACTACTCGGTGGCGCTGGCGATTGCCGGCTTCGACGTCGCCCTGCCGGTCGGCATCATCACCGGCCTGCTGGTGTTCATTCCCTACCTCGGCTTCGGCCTGGGCCTGGTGCTGGCGCTGATCTCGGCGGTGCTGCAGTTCTCCGACTGGAGCGGCCTGATCGCCGTGGCCGTCATCTACGGCATCGGCCAGGTGCTGGAAGGCTTCTTCCTGACGCCGCGCCTGGTGGGCGAGCGCATCGGCCTGCATCCGCTGGCGGTGATCTTCGCCCTGCTGGCGTTCGGCCAGCTGTTCGGCTTTGTCGGCGTGCTGCTGGCGCTGCCCGCGTCGGCGGTGCTGATGGTGGCCTTCAACCACCTGCGCCGCCACTATCTGAGCAGCAGCTTCTATAATGCATGATGTGAAACAGATAAACGTTATGCAAAAGACCACAAGGCGAACGCCATGAAACAACTGGTGCTCGATTTAGGCGCGGAACCAACGCACAGCCTCGCATCGTTCGAGGTGGGACAGAATGCCGAAGCGGCAGCGCTGATGAAGCAGTTCGCCGATCGCAGCTCGCGCGAGCACTTCGCCTACCTGTGGGGCGCGGTCGGCGTCGGCAAGTCCCACCTGCTGAAAGCCCTGGCCAGCTGCGGCGCCGAGGCCGAACAGGCGCGCGCGCGCTACATCTCGCCGTTCTCGATCGAGTCCGAATTCGTCTACTCGCCGGAAGTGGACCTGTACCTGCTGGACGACTGCGAAAAGCTGTCGCCGGTGGCGCAGATCGACGCTTTCGCGCTGTTTAACGAAATCCGCGCCAACAACGCCTTCATGGTCTGCAGCGGCAACGTGGCGCCGGCCGTGCTGCCGGTGCGCGAAGACCTGCGCACGCGCATGGGCTGGGGCCTGATCTACCAGATCCACGGTCTGACCGACGACGAAAAGAGCGCCGCGCTGGCCGCCGCCGCCACCGCCCGCGGCTTGACGCTGTCGGCCGGCGTGATACCCTACCTGCTGTCGCACTTCCAGCGCGACATGCGGTCGCTGTCGACCATCCTCGACTCGCTGGACCAGTATTCCCTTGAAACCCAACGCCCGATCACTCTGCCGCTGCTGCGCGAGTGGTTGCAGGCGGAAGCGAAAGAATGATGAATCTCGCCCTTTTTGACCTCGACCACACCCTGCTGCCGATCGACTCCGACTTCGAATGGGGCCAGTTCCTGGTGCGCACCGGCGCCGTCGACGCCGTCGAATACGACCGCCGCAACAGGGAGTTCTTCGCCCAATACCAGGCCGGCACGCTCGATCCGGTAGAATACCTGGAGTTCACGCTGGGCACGCTGGCGCGCTTCCCGCGCCCGCAGCTCGACGCGATGCACGCGCAGTACATGGCCGAAGTGGTCACGCCGGCGCTGCATCCGGCCGCGCGCGCGCTGTTGAAAAAGCACGCCGACGCCGGCGACCTGGTGGCCATCGTCACCGCCACCAACCACTTCGTGACCGCGCCGATCGCCAAGGCGCTAGGCGTGGAGCACCTGATCGCGGCGATGCCGGAACTGGACGCCGACGGCAACCTGACCGGCAAGCTGCTTGGCACGCCGACCCAGGGACCGGGCAAGATCGTGCATACCAAGGCGTGGCTGGAAAAAATGGGGAAAACGCTGGAAGACTTCGACACCGTCTACTTCTACAGCGACTCGCACAACGACCTGCCGCTGATGTCCATCGTCAGCCATCCGGTGGCGACCAACCCCAACGAAAAACTGAAAACGCACGCCGCCGCGAATGGCTGGCCATTAATTGACCTATTCAATGATTAAGAAACTGATCCGCAAAATCCTCGGCACCAAGAGTAAAGCGGCACGCGACACGAACACGCCGGTGGTGCTCGGGCCGGACGCCCACGGCATCGACCCGCGCCTGTTGTCGAACAACGCGGTGCGCGTCACCAGCACCCTGCAGGAAGCCGGCTACGAAGCCTTCGTGGTCGGCGGCGCCGTGCGCGACCTGCTGCTGGGCGTCAAACCGAAAGACTTCGACATCGCCACCAACGCCACGCCGGAGCAGGTCAAGCGCCTGTTCCGCCGCGCCTTCATCATCGGCAAGCGCTTCCAGATCGTCCACGTGATGTTCGGCCAGGACCTGCTGGAGGTGACCACCTTCCGCGGCACCACCTCGGCCAACGCGCCGAAGGATGAACATGGCCGCGTCCTGCGCGACAACACCTTCGGCTCGCAGGCGGAAGACGCGGAACGCCGCGACTTCACCATCAACGCCATGTACTACAACCCGGCCAACCAGCAGGTGCTGGACTACCACGGCGGCATCGAGGACATCCGCGCGAAAACGCTGCGCATCATCGGCGTGCCGGAAGCGCGCTACCGCGAAGACCCGGTGCGCATGCTGCGCGTGGTGCGCTTCGCCGCCAAGCTGAAATTCTCGATCGAGCCGGAAACCGGCGCGCCGATCAAGGTGATGGCGCCGCTGATCAACAACGTGCCGGCCGCGCGCGTGTTCGACGAAATGCTCAAGCTCTTGATGAGCGGCCACGCGCTGGCCTGCCTGCAGCAACTGCGCAAGGAAGGCCTGCATCACGGCCTGCTGCCGTTGCTGGACGTGGTGCTGGAACAGCCGCTGGGCGTCAAGTTCGTGACGCTGGCGCTGGATTCGACCGACGCCCGCATCCACGCCGGCAAGACCGTGTCGCCGGGCTTCCTGTTCGCATCGCTGCTGTGGCACCAGGTGCTGGAAAAGTGGACCGCCTACCGCGCATCCGGCGAACAAACCATCCCGGCGCTGCACCTGGCGGCCGACGATGTGCTCGATTCGCAGACCGAGAAGCTGGCCTTGCAGCGCAAGATCGGCACCGACATGCGCGACATCTGGTCGATGCAACCGCGCTTCGAGCGCCGCACCGGCAAGGCGCCGCACAAGCTGCTGGAACACCTGCGCTTCCGCGCCGGCTATGACTTCCTGCTGCTGCGCTGCGCCTCCGGCGAAATCGACGCTGAAATCGGCGACTGGTGGACCGCGTTCTACGAGGGCGATGAAATCACCCGCGAAGAGCTGATCGCATCGGTGGGCCGTCCTGTCGGCGGCGGTGGCGGCAACAGCGGCGGCGAAGGCGGCTCCGGCACCGGCGGCGCCAAGCGCAAGCGCGGCCCGCGTCGCGGCGGCCGTAACCGCAGCGGCCGTGGCGAAGGCGCCGACAGCCCGGCTCCCGCCCACGATGGCGGCCCGGACTAAGCTTCACACCGCATCATGAAAACCGCAATCAGCGCCGGCGTCGGACCGGCAACGCTGCAGGACGACAAGGCGCCATTCGCCTTCACCATCGCCTACATCGGCATCGGCGCCAACCTGGGCGAGGCCCGCGCCAACGTGCTCGATGCGCTGGAACGCCTGCAACGCCAGCCCGGCTGCACGCTGATGACGGCGTCGGGCCTGTACCGCACCGCGCCGATCGACTCCAGCGGCGACGACTACATCAACGCCGTCGCCCGCATCGCCACCACGCTGGACGCCGAAGCCCTGCTGCAGGCGCTGCACGCCATCGAACAGGCGCACGGCCGCGAACGGCCTTACCGCAACGCCCCGCGCACGCTGGACCTCGACCTGCTGCTGTACGGCGATTCCATCATCGACAGCGCCACGCTGACGGTGCCACATCCCCGCATGACCGAGCGCGCCTTCGTGCTGGTGCCGCTACTGGAGATCGCGCCGTCCATCCATATACCCGGCCACGGTCCGGCGGCGCAATACGCGGCCGGCGTGGCGGACCAGGGCATCCGCCCGATTTAAAGTAAAGGATTTATCATGTCTGGATACCTGCAAGGAAACGAACTGGCCGCGGGCCAAAAGCCTGCCGACGCCACCGCACCTGCACCGGCCCCCGCCAAGGCGGCCAACAAGGCCGTCACGGTCAACACGCTGCAAGCGCTGCACGCCGCGCGCGAGAAGATCACCATGCTGACCTGCTACGACGCCAGCTTCGCCTCGCTGATGGACCGCTGCGGCGTCGAGATCCTGCTGATCGGCGATTCGCTGGGCATGGTCTGCGCCGGCTACACCTCGACCCTGCCGGTCACCGTCAACGACATCGCCTACCACACCGCCTCCGTGGCGCGCGGCACGAAGTCGGCGATGATCGTCGCCGACCTGCCGTTCGGCGCCTACGGCACGCCGGAAACCGCCTACGCCAACGCCGTGCAGGTGATGCAGGCCGGCGCTCACATGATCAAGATCGAAGGCGGCGCCTGGCTGGCCGACACCGTCAAGTTCCTGACCGACCGCGCGATTCCGGTCTGCGCCCACCTCGGCCTGACGCCGCAATCGGTGCACCAGCTGGGCGGCTACAAGGTGCAGGGCAAGACCACCGAAAGCGCCGACCTGCTGAAAACCGACTGCCTGAAGATGCAGGCCGCCGGCGCCTCGCTGGTGGTGCTGGAGGCGATTCCTTCGGCGCTGGGCAAGGAAGTCACCGAGCTGCTGTCGATTCCCACCATCGGCATCGGCGCGGGTCCGGACTGCTCCGGCCAGGTGCTGGTGATGCACGATCTGCTGGGCGTTTTCCCAGGCCGCAAGGCGCGCTTCGTGAAGAACTTCATGGACGGCCAGACCAGCATCGACGCTGCCATCACCGCCTACGTCAGCGCCGTCAAGGACGGCAGCTTCCCGGCGCTGGAACACTGCTTCTAGGAAGCTGACTTGCTAAGTGGCGTGCCGCACAGAGCGGCGCGCCCACCGGCGCTACTGTTGTGAGAGACTTCCCTTGAAGGACTCACGCATGAACTCCAGCGATCAACGCAATATCGACACCCTGCGTTTCCTCAGTGTCGACATGGTACAAAAAGCCAACAGCGGCCATCCCGGCCTGCCGCTTGGCGCCGCGCCCATGGCCTATGTGCTGTGGACGCGCTTCCTCAAACACCATCCCGCCAATCCGCACTGGTTCGACCGCGACCGCTTCGTGCTGTCGGCCGGCCACGGCTCGGCGCTGCTTTACAGCCTGCTGCACCTGAGCGGCTACGAGCTGCCGCTGGAGCAGCTGCAGCAATTCCGCCAGTGGGACAGCATCACGCCCGGCCATCCGGAACGCGGCGTCACGCCCGGCGTGGAAGTGACCACCGGGCCGCTGGGCCAGGGCTTCGCCAACGGTGTCGGCATGGCCATCGCCGAAGCCAGCCTGGCGGCGCGCTATAACCGTCCCGGACACAATGTGATCGACCACCACACCTACGGCATCGTCAGCGACGGCGACCTGATGGAAGGCGTGGCGTCGGAAGCGGCGTCGCTGGCCGGCCACCTGAAGCTGGGCAAGCTGATTTACCTGTATGACGACAATCAGGTCACGCTGTCGGCCGGCGCCGACATGACCTTCAGCGAGGACCGCGCCGCGCGCTTTGCCGCCTACGGCTGGCATACGCAGACGGTGGACGACGCCAACAACATCGAGGCCATCGAACAGGCGCTGGCCACCGCGCGCGCCGAGGTGCACAAGCCGTCGCTGATCCTGGTGCGCAGCCATCTGGGCTATGGCTCGCCAAATAAACAGGACAAGATCGACGCCCACGGCTCGCCGCTGGGCGCCGACGAAGTGGCATTGACCAAGCGTGCGCTGGGCTGGCCGGAACAGCCGGCCTTCCTGATTCCCGAGGAAGCGCGCATGGCCTATGCGACGGCCGGTGCGCGCGGCGGCCACAGCGAAGCCGAATGGCGCGACCGCATGGACGCCTATGCGCAGGCCTTCCCGGAACTGGCGCAGGAACTGCATCAGCTGATGGAAGGCGGCACCAGCGGCCTGCCTGCAGGCTGGGATGCCGACATTCCCGTGTTCCCGGCCGACGCCAAGGGCGTGGCGACACGCACCGCCGCCGGCAAGGTGGCCAACGCCATCGCCGCCAAACTGCCGGCGCTGATCGGCGGTTCGGCCGACCTGGACCCGTCCACCTTCACCGCGCTGACCGGCTTCGGCGACTTCCAGCCGGACAGCCCACCCGGCGCCGAGGAAGCCGGCGACCGCCAGGGTTCGAATGGCGGCGGCTGGAGCCGCGCCGGCCGCAATATCCACTTCGGTGTGCGCGAGCATGCGATGGCGGCCATCAGCAACGGCCTGGCCGCGCACGGCGGCGCGCTGCCGTTCACCGCCACCTTCCTGGTGTTTGCCGATTATCTGCGGCCTGCCATGCGCCTGTCGGCCATGATGGGATTGCAGGTGGTGTATGTGTTCACGCACGACAGCATCGCCCTGGGCGAAGATGGCGCGACGCACCAGCCGATCGAACATCTGGCCAGCATGCGCGCCATGCCGGGACTGGTGGTGATCCGGCCGGCCGATGCCAACGAAACGGCGGCAGCATGGCGGGTTGCCGTTCAATCGGCCGGCCAGCCGGTGGTGCTGGTGCTGACGCGCCAGCATCTGCCTACGCTGGACCGAGCCAAATTCGCGCCGGCCGACGGCTTGCAGCGCGGCGCCTACGTGCTGAGCGAAGCGGAAGGCGGCGAAGCGCAGATCGTGCTGATCGCCACTGGTTCCGAGGTACACCTGGCGCTGGAAGCGCAAGCCAAGCTACATGCGGACAATGTGCGTGCACGCGTGGTATCGATGCCGAGCTGGGAGTTGTTCGACCAGCAGTCGCAGGAATATCGCGACCAGGTGCTGCCGCCAGCGCTGACCGCGCGGCTGGCGATTGAAGCCGGCGCCACGCAAGGCTGGCATCGCTACGTCGGCACGCGCGGCGACGTGCTGGGCATCGACCGTTTCGGCGCCTCGGCGCCGGGCGAGCGCGTACTGCGCGAGTACGGCTTCAGCGTGGAGAACGTCTGCCTGCTGGCCCACGCAGTCCTGGCCCGCAACGCATAGTCCCCGTCGTTCCGCATCGGCGACCGCCGCGCCGGCGGGAATCTATGCTTCGCCGCCGCAGATGCAAAGCATGGACCGCATCGGCGGACCGTGCCGCCTACGCGGCGGTCCGCTGATGCGGAATGACGGCTCAGGCTTTACCTTTTTCCGCAATCACATCCAGCAACTGCTTCCACGACTTGCTGAACGCCTCCGCGCCCTCGGTCTGAAGCTGCGCCGCCAGCGCCCCAACATCAATCCCCGCCTCGCCAAACTGCTTCAATACCCTCTCCGCATCCCCACCTTCCGGCGGCATGCTGCCATTCACGACACCATGGTCCGCAAACGCCAGCAACGTCTTCTCCGGCACCGTGTTAATGGTATGCGGCGCCGTCAACGACTCCACATACAAAACATCCGACGCCGCCGGATCCTTGGTCCCGGTACTCGCCCACAACAAGCGCTGCGGCAAGGCGCCCGCCTCCGCCAGCTTGCGCCACTTCGGCGACGCCAGCAGCTCGCGGTACGCCGCATATGTGTGCCGCGCCACCGCAATCCCCAGCTTGTTCTTCAACTCCGCCGGCACCTTGTCCTTGACCGCCGTATCCCAACGGCTGACGAACAACGACGCCACCGACGCCACTTTCGGATCAAGACCAGCATCAACGCGCCGCTGCACGCCACGCAGATAAGCCTCCTCCGCCGCCAGGTACTGCTCGCGCGAGAACAGCAGCGTCACGTTGACCGGAATGCCCGCAAAGATAGCCTCCTCAATCGCCTTCACGCCCTCCGCGGTGCCCGGAATCTTGATGAACGCATTCGGCCGCTGCAAACGTTCGTGCAACGCCCGCGCCTCGCGCAACGTGCCCTCTGCGTCATGCACCAGCAATGGCGACACCTCCATCGACACCCAGCCGTCCATACCCTGTGACGACTGATGCATCGGCAGGAACAGATCAGCCGCGTTTTGCAGATCCTCCAGCGCCAGCTCCAGGAACAGCTGTTCGCCCTTCACGCCAGCCGTAGTCCTGCTGCGTATCGCCTCGTCGTAAAAATCAGCGCCATGAATGGCCGCCTCGAAGATGCTGGGATTGGACGTCAGCCCGGCGATCTCGTAATCATCAATGTACTTCTTCAGCGTGCCGCTGGTGAGCAGCCCGCGCGTGATATTGTCCAGCCAAAGGGCTTGCCCCAGCTGGCGCAGATGCAATGCAGGATTCATGACGATGTCTCCTTTTCAAGGCCGGCAAACGCCGGCAAATCATAGTTCAACAAGTCCGCGATGCGATCGACCGCAAGATCCGGCGTGGTATAACCGGCGACATCCGGCGCGACGGCATAATGTCCCTGACGCGGAAACACAGTGGTCAAGCGGTCGCCCCAGCCCTGCTTCATGGAAGCCAGAATACGCACCTTATCGTCGATCATGACGTAGCGGCGCGCCGGATAGGCACGCTCGATGTGCTCCAGCATGGTCTCCTTGTGGATGTAGATCAGCACATTGCCTTCCACCGCATCCCACAGGCCCGAATACTCCACCTTACGCGGCTGGAACACCACGTCGCCATCCGACAGGATCACCACCTTGCCCCACTGCCGCAGATGCTTGATGACGTCCAGCGCGCCGGGATACAGCCGATCCGCAAAGCGGTAGTTCATCAGCCAGCCCGCCATCAGCAGCAGCTTGGGATCGTTCATGGCGTCGATGCGGTAGCGCTGCAACGCGCCCAGGTAATCGGCATAGCCGAGTTGCGCGAACAGCTCCGTGTAGATGCTCCAGTAACGGTCGCGCGCCTCGGCGCCGAATTCCTTTTCCAGATGCTCACGCAAATCGCTCTGGACACGGTCGTTGTCCAGCAGCGTGTTGTCGCAATCAACCAGAAAGACGATATCGTCAGGCATCACGCATTCCCTGTCTTGTGCGGCTTCTCGGCGTGGCCGCCAAAACCGGCGCGCATCGCCGACAGCACCTTGCCGGCGAATTCCGCATTGCCGCGCGAGCTGAATCGCTCGAACAGGGCGTTGCTCAGTACAGGCACCGGCACGCCTTCATCGATGGCGGCGGCGATGGTCCAGCGGCCTTCGCCCGAATCGGACACGCGGCCGGCGTAGGCCTCCAGATGTGGGTCCTGGAGCAGCGCGTCGGCGGTCAGGTCCAGCAGCCAGGAGCTGATCACGCTGCCGCGTCGCCATAGCTCGCTGATCTCGCCCAGGTCCAGGTCATACTGGTAATGCTCCGGATGGCGCAGCGGCGTGGTCTCGGCATCGACTTCCTGTTCCTGCTTGCCGATGTTCGCATGACGCAGAATATTGAGTCCCTCCGCATAGGCGGCCATGATGCCGTACTCGATGCCGTTGTGGACCATCTTGACGAAGTGGCCGGCGCCATTCGGACCGCAATGCAGGAAGCCCTGTTCGGCGCTGCTGCCCGGCTTGTCGCGGCCCGGCGTCGGCGTTGCCGCATCGTGGCCCGGCGCCAGCGTGGAGAAAATCGGCTCCAGATGCTTGACCACATCCGGCTCGCCGCCGATCATCAGGCAGTAGCCGCGCGTCAGGCCATGCGTGCCGCCGCTGGTGCCGACGTCGACGTAATGCAGCTGCTGTTCCTTCAGTTGCGCGCTGCGACGAATATCGTCGTGGTAATGCGAATTGCCGCCGTCGATGATGATGTCGCCCGGCGACAGCAACGGCTTCAGGATATCCAGCGTGGAGTCGACCGCGCCGGCCGGCACCATCAGCCACAGCACGCGCGGCGTCTCCAGCTTGGAGACCAGATCCTCCAGCGACGACGCGCCGGTGACTCCTTCGCGCAGCACGGCGTTCACCGTCTCCGCATGACGCGCATAGGCCACGCTGTGGTGCCCCGCCGCCGCCAGACGCCAAACCATATTGGCGCCCATGCGCCCCAGTCCTATCATTCCGATCTGCATAAAGATCCTTCACGTTGTCCAGGTTCGATGGGCGTGCAGGTCTCAAGCCTGCACGCGCTACTGCCAGCTTAGGCTTCGGTAAAAATGAATTCGGTTAGATGGAGCACATAGCGGCGCCACCAGCCTATCAGATTTGTATCTGGATTGTGTCAGCGAGGAAGCTGGAGAACGCCGACAGCAGGCGCGCGACGTCATCGGCGGTCGTGGCGGGGCAGACCAGCAGCATATTATGGAAGGGCGTGATCAGCAGTCCGCGATTGAGCAAATAGAGATGGATGGCCTGTTCCAGTTCGCCGTCCATGATGGCCTGCGCTTCGCTGCCGTTGCGCGGCGGCGTGGCCGCAAACTGGAATTCGGTCCGCGCGCCAACCTGCGTTACGCACCAGGGTAGCCGATGCCGCGCGATGATGTCGCGCAGCCCATCGGCCAGCTGCGACGCCAGCGCAAACATGTGCTGATAGGCCAGCTCCGTCATCACCTGCTCCAGATTGGCGCGCATCGCCGCCATGGCGAACATATTGGCGCTGAGCGTGGTGCCGATACCGGAATGCCCCGGCGGCGCGCTGCGCTTGGCATGTTCCACCCGACGCGCCAGTTCTTCAGTGAATCCATACACCGCGCAGGGAATACCGCCGCCGACCGGCTTGCCGACCACCAGCGCATCCGGCTGCATGCCATGCGCGCGGGCATAGCCCCCGGGACCGCTGCTGATGGTATGCGTTTCATCGATGACCAGCAATGCGCCATGCTGCTTGATCAGCTGCTGCGCGGCTTCCCAGTAGCCCTGCTGCGGCAGCACCATGCCGACATTGGTCATCACCGGCTCCGCCAGCACGCAGGCGATGTCGCCCTGCGCCAGCGCGGCCTCCAGCGCCGGCAGATCGTTGAACTCCACTACCACCGTGTGATCGGTCAGCTTGTGCACCTGGCCGAGCAGACTGTCGCGCTGCGCCGGCACGCCGTTCACCAGATCGACAAACACGTCATCCACCGTACCGTGATAGCAGCCATTGAACACCAACACCCTGCTGCGACCCGTCGCCGCGCGCAGCCAGCGCAGCACGAAGCGGTTGGCATCGGAAGCGGACAAAGCGAACTGCCAGTATGGCAGGCCGAAACGGCGCGCCAGCTCCGCCGCCACCGGCCCCGCATCTTCCGACGGCAGCATGGCCGTGTAGCCACGCGCGGACTGGCGCGCGATGGCCTGCGCCACCGGCTGCGGCGCGTGACCGAACATGGCGCCGGTATCGCCCAGGCAGAAGTCCACGTATTCATGGCCATCCGCATCGCGGAAGCGTGCGCCGGATGCCTCTCTCACCGTCAGTGGAAACGGCGTGGACCAATCGTTCATCCAGTGCATCGGCACACCGAACAGCAGATGCTGCGCCGCCTGTCCCGCCAGCCGCGCCGATTCCGGATTGCGCGCGGCATAGTCGGCACGTTCGGCAGCGATCAGCGCCTGCACGCGTTGCCAGTCGAGGCCATCGCGCGTGCTCATACCAGCAACATCAAATGCTCGCGTTCCCACGAGCTGATAACGCGGCTGTAGGTGGCGAACTCCAGTTCCTTCACCTCGCAGAACGCCTGCACGAACAACTCGCCCAGCATCTCGCTCAGCGGCTTGCACTCGCGCAGACGCACGATGGCGTCCTCCAGATTGCGCGGCAGCTGGTCGTGCACATGCTCGGCGCTGCCGGATGTCGGCGCCGAAGGCTTGAGGCCTTGCGTCATGCCCAGATAGCCGCAGGCCAGCGTGGCCGCCATCGCCAGATAAGGATTCACGTCCACGCCCGGTACGCGATTCTCCACCCGTCGGTTGACCGGCGCGGAATTGGGAACGCGGATGCCGCAGGTGCGGTTGTCGTAGCCCCAGTGCACATTGGTCGGCGCCGACATGAAGCGCGACAGGCGGCGATACGAATTCACATGCGGCGCAAACAGCAGCATGGCCGGCGCCAGATACTTTTCCAGCCCGGCGATATAGTTGAAGAACAGATCGCTGGCATCGCCGTCCAGCCGTGAAAAGATATTCTGGCCGGATGTCGTATCCAGCACGCTCTGGTGAATGTGCATCGCGCTGCCCGGCTCTGTCTCCATCGGCTTGGCCATGAAGGTGGCGAAGATCCCGTGACGCAGCGCCGTCTCGCGCACCGCGCGCTTGAACAGGAATACGCGGTCGGCCAGTTCCAGCGCCTCGCCGTGCGTGAAGTTGATCTCCATCTGCCCCGCGCCCGCCTCGTGGATCAGCGTTTCCACGCCCAGGTCGTGCTGCTTGCAGAAGGTCGACAGCTCAAGGAAGAAGGGATCGAAGTCGTTCACCGCGTCGATGGAATACGATTGCCGGCCTGACTCCGGCTTGCCGCTGCGGCCCAGCGGCGGCGCCAGCGGCTCGTGCGGATTGCTGCTGCGGGCGACCAGGTAGAACTCCATTTCCGGCGCCACATCCGGCTGCCAGCCGCGATCCTCATACATCCGCAGCACCTTGCGCAGCACGGCGCGCGGCGACAGCCCCACCGGCGTGCCGTCGAAGTTCTGGCAATCGTGAATCACCAGCGCGACATTCTCCGCCGCCCAGGGCACTTGCCGCAGCGTCGCCAGGTCCGGCACGCAGATCATGTCCGGATCGGTGGCGCCGACGTAGGGCAGGTTGTTGGGCTGCTCGCCGTTGACGGTATTCAGCAACACGCTCTTGGGCAGGCGCATCTCGCCTTCGCTGAGGAACAGATCCTTGGGCAGGATTTTCCCGCGCGCGATGCCGGTCATGTCGGCGATGACGCACTCCACTTCGTGGATATTGCGCTCGCGGAGAAAGTCTTTCATGGCCTGGCTCATCGCGTGCTGCTCCTCAGAAGCGGTTCAGGTAGCGCGTGGTTTCCCACGCGCTGACATGCTGGCTGTATTCGATCCACTCTGCGCTTTTCAGCGCGACGAATTCTTGGACAATGGCGCTGCCCAACGCTTCCGACAGCACGGTATCGGCTTTCAGCGCCGCCGCGGCCTCGCCAAGGTTTTGCGGCAGCAGCCGCAGGCCAAGCGCGGTGCGATCTGCATCGCTCATCTCGTACACATCCTGGTTGACCGGATCGCCTGGGTCCAGCCCACGCTCAATGCCGTCCAGGCCCGCCGCGATCACGCCGGCCAGCGCGAGGTAAGGATTGGCCGCGCTATCCGGAAGACGCCATTCGATCCGTTGGTGCACGGTGCGCGCTACCACCGTGCGGTTGTTGTCGCCATAGCCGATGAACGCCGGCGCCCAGCTGGTGCCGGACAGCGACTGCCCACACATCAGGCGCTTGTAGGAATTGACGGTCGGCGCGCATAGCGCCGTCAAGGCCGGCGCATGATGGAGCAGGCCGCCAAGGAAGTGATAGGCCAGCGGCGACAAGCCGAGTGCGCGACCGCCCGGTTCCGCATGGTCGGCGGGACCGTGCGCGAATACTGCCTTGCCGTCCGAATCCGCCAGCGACAGATGGAAATGCAGGCCGCTACCCGGCCGTTCGGCAAACGGCTTGGGCATCATCGAAAACAGCATGCCTTCCTCTTCCGCGATGTGATGCGCGGCCATCTTGAACAGCATGAAGTTGTCCGCCGCGCGCAGCGCATCGGCATAGTGGTAGTTCACCTCGAACTGGCCGGTCGCGTCTTCATGGTCGATCTGGTAGACGCCAAGGCCGCAGTCGTTCAGCGACGTGGTCAGCTTGTCGAGAAAGGAGCGGCGGCGCAGCAGGCTTTTGGGATCGTACGACGGTTTTTCCAGCGTATCGGCGGCTTCGCTGTCGTAGCCGTTGGCGCCTTGCTGCAACAGGAAAAATTCCGGCTCCAGTCCGGCGTTCAAGGTCCAGCCATGCGCCGCCAGGCGCGCGACCTGCCTGCGCAGCACCTGGCGTGGACAGGCGTCGAACGGCTGGCTGGCCACATGCCCGTCCAGCACCACGCGCGCATAGCCGGGCAGCCAGGGCATCGGCCGCAGGGTGGTCAGGTCGGCACGGCCGTAATACTCCGAACGTGGGCCGCTACGCGGCAAGCCTGTGCCCCAGATCGACGGACCGGAAAAGCCCGCGCCCGGCACGACAATATCTCCCAGATGCGCCAGCGGCACCAGCTTGCCCTTGGCCGCGCCATGGATATCGGTGAACTGCGCAAACACATAACGCACGCCCTGCGCATCCATCACCGTTTGCAGTTCTTCTAGCCTATCTGTATCCATGTGGTTTTCAATTCCGTGTATTTGTCGAATGCGTGCAGCGACTTGTCGCGGCCATTGCCGGACTGCTTGTAGCCGCCGAACGGCACGGTGATGTCGTCGCCGTCGTACTGGTTGACATGCACGGTGCCGGCACGCAGCGCGCGCGAGGTCTGGATCGCCTTGCTCAGGTCCGCCGTCCACACCGCGGCGTGCAGGCCATACGGCGTGGCGTTGGCCTGTCGCACCGCGTCCTGCACATCGGTAAAGCTCAATACCGACAGCACCGGCCCGAAGATCTCCTCACGCGCGATGGTCATGCTGCTGTCCACCTGGTCGAACAGCGTCGGCTCGACGTAATAGCCGCCGGTTTCGGTGCGGACCTGCTTGCCGCCGGCCAGTAGCCGCGCGCCGCCAGCCTTGCCGGCTTCGATATAGCCCATCACCGTCTTCAGCTGCGTGGCATCGACAATCGCGCCCATGATGGTGTCTTCGTCCAGCGGATTACCCGGCTGGTAAGCGGGCACCTTGGCCAGTGCCTTTTCCAGGAAGCGCTCCTTGATCGATTCTTCGACAAACAGCCGCGAAGGCGCATTGCAGCTCTCGCCCTGGTTGAAAAAGATGGAGCCGATGGCCGCCTCCACCGCCGCATCGAGATCAGGACAATCCGCGCACACGATGTTGGCCGACTTGCCGCCCAGTTCCGTCCAAGCGCGCTTCAGGTTCGACTGTCCCGCCATCTGCATGATCTGCTTGCCCACGCGGGTGGAACCGGTAAAGCCGATGCAGTCCACATCCATGTGCAGCGCCAGCGCGGCGCCGGCCTCCGCACCATAACCCGGCAGCACATTGAACACGCCGGGTGGTATGCCCGCTTCCAGCGCGATTTCCGCCAGCCGTAGCGCCGTCAGCGGCGATTTCTCGGACGGCTTGAGTACCACACTGTTCCCCGCCGCCAGCGCCGGCGCGATCTTCCACGAAGCCATCAGCATCGGATAATTCCACGGTACGATGGCCGCCACCACGCCCACCGGCTCGCGCGTGATCAACGCCAGACTGCTGGCCGCCGTCGGCGCGATTTCATCGTAGATCTTGTCGATCGCCTCGCCGTACCAGCGGATGCAGTTGGATGCACCGCCCACGTCCACACTCTGGCTGTACTTGATCGGCTTGCCCATGTCCAGCGTTTCCAGCAGCGCCAGTTCCTGGCCATATTTCTGCATCAGGTCCGCGAACTTGACCAGCACCCGCTTGCGCTGCGCCGGCGACTTGCCCGCCCAGCGTCGGTCTTCAAACGCCGCGCGCGCTGCGGCCACGGCGATGTCCACGTCCGCGCTGTCGCAACGTGCCACCATGCCCAGCTTGCGGCCGTCGATGGGCGACAGGTTCTCGAACTGCTGTTCCGATTTCGCCCACACTCGTTCACCGCCGATGAAGGCGCGGCCATCCGCTTGCAGCGCCGCGGCCTTGTCATGCCATGTCATCATGTCTGTCTCCTTTATAGCCAGCCGCGTTCTTTCACATCGGCGTAGGTCAGGTCGAGGCAGTGGCGAATCAGCGCTACCATCTCGTCGATCTGCACCGTGGTCAGCACCAGCGGCGGAGCAATGATCATGCGGTCGCCAACGGCGCGCATGATCATCCCGTTGTTGAACATATAGCCCCGGCACACCATGCCGACCGCCAGCGATTCGTCGAACGCCACGTTATCGTGCACCGTGGCGCCCTTGCTGCGTACCAGATTCAGGCCGGCGACAAAGCCGCAGCTGTCGGCATAGCCCACCAACGGATGGTCCGCCAGTTCGGCAAAGCGCTGCTTCAGATACGGCCCGGTTTCATTGGCCACGCGCTCGATCAGTTTTTCATCTTCGATGATGCGGATGTTTTCCAGCGCGGCCGCACACGCAACCGGGTGGCCGGAATACGTGAAGCCGTGATTGAACTCGCCGCCCTGCTCAATCAGCACCTTGGCCACGCGGTCACCAACCAGCACGCCGCCCAGCGGCACATAGCCCGACGTAACGCCCTTGGCGAAGGTGATCAGGTCCGGCTTGATGCCGAACAGCTCGGACGCAAACCAGCGTCCCAGTCGCCCAAAACCGCAGATCACTTCATCGGAAATCAGCAAGATCTCGTACTTGTCACAGATACGCTGGATCTCCGGCCAATACGTGGCAGGCGGGATAATCACGCCGCCCGCGCCCTGTATCGGCTCGCCGATGAACGCGGCCACCTTTTCCGGCCCGACCTCCAGGATCTTCTTCTCCAGCCAGGACGCCGCCTCGATGCCGAATTCGTCTTCGGTCATGCCCTTTCCGGATTCCAGATAGTTCGGCTGGCCGATGTGCACGATGCCCGGTATCGGCAAGCCGCCCTGCGCATGCATGCCATCCATGCCGCCCAGCGAAGCGCCGGCCATGGTGCTGCCGTGATACGCGTTGTGGCGGCTGATGATGGTGTGGCGATCCTTGTAGCCCAACACATCCCAATAGCGCCGCACCATGCGCACATTGGTGTCGTTGCCTTCCGATCCAGAGCCGGTGAAGTACACATGGTTGAACTGCGGCGGCGAAATCTGCGCCAGCTTGGCCGCCAGTTTCACCGCCGGTATATTGGTGGTGTTGAAGAAGCTGTTATAGAACGGCAGCGTCTCCATCTGCTCATACACCGCTTTCGAGATGCTGGTGCGGCCATAGCCCACATTCACGCACCACAGGCCGGACATGCCGTCGATGATCTTGTTGCCCTCCGAATCCCATAAATAAATACCCTGGCCGCGCACCATCACGCGCGCGCCCTTTTCGCCCAGCGCCTTGTGGTCGGTGAAGGGATGCATGTAGTGCGCGGCGTCCAGCTTCTGGATGGCGGCGGTATCGTAGTCGCTCATAAGGTCTCCTCGCTTAAACGTGCAGCAGCAGGTGCTCGCGCTCCCACGGGCTGATGACGGTCATGAATTCCTGATGTTCCAGATCCTTGATGGCGGCGTAGACGTCGATGAAGCGCTCGCCCAGCACGCTGCGCAGACGGTCCTCGCGGCGCAGCAGTTGCAGCGCTTCCGGCAGGCCTTGCGGCAGTTCGACTTTCAGGTCGTAGGCGCTGTCGGTGGTCATGGGCGTGGGGTCCAGCTGATCGACCATGCCGAGATAGCCGCAAGCCAGCGTCACCGCCAGCGCCAGATAAGGATTGGCGTCGGCGCCGATGATGCGGTTTTCGACGCGGCGATCCTGCACACCCGATTCCGGCACGCGGAAGCCCACCGTGCGGTTGTCCATCCCCCACTGGATGTTGATCGGCGCCGCCGTATGGCGCACGATGCGGCGGTAGGAATTCACATACGGCGCCACGATCGCCATCGCCGACGGCATGTAGTGCTGCAGGCCGCCGATGTAGTGCTTGAACAGCGGCGAGGCCGAACCGTCCTCCGCGCTGAAGATGTTCTTGCCGGTGACGGCGTCCACCACGCTCTGGTGCACGTGCATCGCCGATCCCGGCTCGCCGGCCATTGGCTTGGCCATGAAGGTGGCGTACATATCGTGCTTGAGCGCCGCCTCGCGCAAGGTGCGCTTGAAGAAGAACACCTTGTCCGCCAGGCCGAGCGGCTCGCCGTGCAGGAAGTTGATCTCCATCTGGCCGGCGCCGATTTCGTGAATCAGCGTGTCGACGTCCAGTCCCATCATGTCGCAGTAATCGTAGATGTCTTCGAACAGCGGATCGAACTCGTTCACCGCATCGATGCTGTAGACCTGGCGGCTGGTTTCGGCACGGCCGCTGCGGCCCACCGGCGCTTTTAATGGCAGGTCCGGATCGATGTTCTTGGCGGTGAGGTAGAACTCCAGTTCCGGCGCCACCACCGGCTTCCAGCCGCGATCCGCATACAGCTTGAGCACGCGGCGCAGCACGGAGCGCGGCGCGAAATCGACCAGGCGGCCGTCGGCAAAATAGCAGTCGTGGATCACCTGCGCAGTGGGGTCGGTGGCCCATGGCACCATGGTGATGGTGGTGGGATCGGCCTTCAGGATCATGTCGCGGTCGGTGCTGGAGATGGCGCGGTCGTAGCCCGCATCCTCCGTTGGATAGTTCCCGGTGACGGTCATGCCCAATACCGCTTCCGGAATGCGCATGCCGCGCTCCTGGGTGAATTTTCCGCGCGGGAGGATCTTCCCGCGCGCCACGCCGGTCAGGTCGGGCACCAGGCATTCAATTTCCGTGACGCGCTTCTCGTTCAGCCACAGGTCCATATCGGTGTAGGTAAAGTTTTCGCGAATTGCCATGTGCTTCTCTCATTGGTTTTATCGGTTGGCCTTGTAGGCGCGGCAGGCGTCGCCAAAGGCTCTGAATAATTTGACGGCATCCGGATTCTCGGAAAAGCGCCACTCTGGATGCCACTGTACCGCGAGCGTGAATCCTTTGGCGTCCGCCACACGGTAGGCTTCCACCAGGCCGTCGTCGGCGTGCGCTTCAATCGCGAGGCCGGGCGCCAACTGGTTGATGCCTTGTCCGTGCAGCGAGTTGACCTGGATTTCGGCGGCGCCGCCGAGCATCTGCGCCATGCGCCCTCCGGGATCCAGCAGCACGCGGTGCGAAGGCGCGTATTGCTGGTCCAATGAGTCTTCCTTATGTTCGCGATGATCGGCCATGCCGGCCACCGCATGCACCGCCTGATGCAGCGAACCGCCCAGCGCCACATTCACTTCCTGGAAGCCGCGGCAGATCGCCAATAGCGGTATGCCGCGTTTGATGACGGCGCGGATCAACGGCAGCGTGGTGGCGTCGCGCGCCGCATCCTGCGGCAGCGATGGATCGAGCACTTCTTCGCCATACAGGCTGGCGTGGACATTGGAATGGGAGCCGGTGAGCATGACGCCGTCGGCCACGGCGAGCAGCGCTTCGAAGTCGGTGGCCGAGCCGAGCGCCGGCACGATCAGCGGCGTGCAGCGCGCGCCGTCCGCCACCGCCGCCACGTACTTCAGCTGTGCGGTGTGATTGAAATGTGCGCCGATTTGATTGACGCACGCTGGAACCAGAACGATTGGGCTACGCATAGAAGCTTTCATCTATTTGGATTTAATTAAATGATATGCCTTTTTTGGTAAGATGGCGAAATCAAATCAGGAGTTCGCGCATGAAGAACATGCCATGGCGCGATTTCATCGCATTAGTTGCCAGTATCGGCGTCGTCGGCCTCGGGCTGGGCGCCACCATTCCGCTGACCGCCCTGACCCTCGACCAGCGCGGTGTGGGAACAGACATTATTGGGGTTATCACGGCCGTCAGCGCCTTCGGCATCCTGGCCGCCGCGCCGTTTGTCTCGCGCTGGGTGGCCGGACATGGCCCGCGCGGCTGCATGATCGGCGCGATTCTGGCGGCGGCGCTGTCCACCGCGCTGATGGAAACGACCGACAACCTGCTGGCCTGGGGCGTGCTGCGCCTCGTCTTCGGCGCCTGCATGGGCGTGCTGTTCACGATTGGCGAAGCGTGGGTGAACAACCTGGCGCCGACCAATTCACGCGGCCGCGTGGTGGCGATCTATACCACCGCTTTCACGCTGTTCCAGCTGATCGGCCCCGCGCTGGTGGCGGCGCTGGCCGGCAAGGTTGCCCTGCCGTTCGCCTGCTGCGGCGCGCTGTTCCTGCTCGCGCTGCCCGGCATGCTGCTGATCAGCGGCGGCGCGCACGGCCATGAGGACGAACCGCCGGTGGCTTGGCAACGCATCCTGCCGCGCATGTGGATGATCGCCATCGGCGCCGCCTTCTTCGCCATGTTCGATACGGTGGCACTCAGCCTGCTGCCGGTGTACGCCATGCGCCACGGCATAGCGACCGAGCTGGCGGTGCTGTCGGCCACCGTGGTGCTGGTCGGCGACACGGCGCTGCAATTCGCTTTCGGCTGGTTGGCGGACCACGCCGGCCGGCGCAAGGTACATATCGGCTGCGGCATCGCCTGTTGCGTGCTGCTGCCGGCGCTGCCTTTCGCCGCGGGCACGCCGTGGCTGTGGTGGACGCTGCTGCTGGCCTTGGGCGCGGTGGCCGGCGCCATCTACATGCTGTCGCTGGTGGCCTGCGGAGAGCGGTTTGAAGGTCAGTCGCTGGTCGCTGCCAGCGCGGTGGTCAACGCCAGCTGGGGCATTACCAGCGCCGGCGGACCTTTGGTGACGGGAGTATTAATGCAAACGGCGGGCATCAATGCGCTGCCCGCCGTTCTGTGGTGTGGCGCAGCGATCTTCATCGCCAGCGCCGCATGGGATAGAAACTAGCCTTTGATCTGCTTCAGGCGCAGGCGCTCGTTGCGGGCGATGTACAGGCTGGAAGCGATGACACCAATCGACACCACCAGGATGGTCAGCGCCGCCACCGCGTTCACGCGCGGGTCCAGGCCCAGGCGCGCGCGCGAGAAGATCACGATCGGCATGGTCGACGAGCCGGGGCCGGACAGGAAGGCCGACAGCACCACATCATCCAGCGACAGCGTGAAGGTCAGCAGCCACGCGGAACCCAGCGCCTGCTTGATGTTCGGCAGTGTCACCAGGAAGAACACCTGGAACGGGCGGCAGCCCAGATCCATCGCCGCTTCTTCCAGCGACTTGTTCATCTCCTGCAGGCGCGACTGGATCACCACCGTCGCATAGGCCATGCCCAGCAAGGTGTGGCCGAGCCAGATCGTGACGAGACCGCGCTCCGGGAAACCGAACATCTTCTGTACCGACACCAGCATCAGCAGCAGCGACAGGCCGATGATCACCTCCGGCATCACCAGCGGCGCACTCACCATGCCGGTGAACAGCGTGCGGCCCTTGAAGCGCTGGTAACGGTCCAGCACAAACGCAGCAAACGTCCCGAGCACCACCGAGCCGCAAGCCGTCAGCAGCGCGATGCGCAGCGACAGCCCGAAGCCGCTGATGATCTCCTGATCGTTCAGCAGCGCCGCATACCATTGCAGCGAGAAGCCGCTCCACACCATGTCCTGGCGCGAGCTGTTAAACGAAAACACCACCAGCACCACGATAGGAATATAGAGGAACAGATAGCCCAGCGACAGCCAGCCGCGCCCGAACCAACGATGCAGGAACTGGGTCATTTGCGCGCCTCCTGGTCCGCCTTGTATTTATTGAAGATCGCCATCGGCACAAGAATCAGCAGGATCACCACCACCGTCACCGAGGACGCCAGCGGCCAATCGTTATTGGTGAAGAATTCGTCCCACAGCTGGCGGCCGATCATCAGCGTTTCCGGGCCGCCCAGCAGTTCAGGAATCACGTACTCGCCCACCGCCGGGATGAACACCAGCATGGTGCCGGCGATGATGCCGGACTTCGACAGCGGCACCGTGATGCGCCAGAAGGTCTGCCACGGCGTCGCGCCCAGATCGGCGGCGGCTTCCAGGAAGCGCACGTCCATCTTCACCAGATTCGCGTACAGCGGCAGGATCATGAACGGCAGGTAGGCGTACACCATGCCGATGATCAGCGAGAACTGCGTGTTCATCATGTGCAGCGGCTCGGAGATGACGCCGATATGCATGAGGAAGCTGTTCAGGATGCCGTTGTTGGCCAGGATGCCCTTCCACGCGTAGATGCGCAGCAGGAAGGAGGTCCAGAACGGCATCATCACCAGCATCAGCAGCACCGGCCGCAGCGACGGCTTGGCGCGCGCCATGAAATAGGCGAACGGATAACCGATGAGGAGGCACAGCGCCGCCGTGATCGCCGCGAACTTCAGCGAATTCAGATAGGTGATGGCATACAGCTCGTCCTGTGCGATGAACAGGTAGTTGGCGACCTTCACCTTCAGCGTCAGCACGCCATCGGCCAGCGTCAGCAAGGAGCCGAACGGGCCGCCGTCGCCGCTATCCAGATCGGCAAAGCTCAGGCGCAGCACGATCAGGAACGGAATCAGGAAGGCAAAGGTCAGCCACAGGGACGGCACGGCGATAACCGCGGCACGTCCCGGATGCTTGATCAGGTTCTTGAGGAAGTTCATGCCGGCCGCCTCAGCTGGTCAGCACGACGACATCGGCGCCGTCCCACCAGGCGTACACGCGCTGGTCGCGCTTGAGCGCCGACTCGTCGTGGCGCGCCGCATTGGTGCGCGAGACCTTGACCACCAGGCCACTGTCCAGCGTGATGTGGTAGCTGGTTTCGTTGCCGAAGTAGGCGATGCCGGTGATGGTGCCCTGCACGCAGTTATAGCCATGCTCCTCGGCCTTGGCGCGCTGCTCCAGCGTCGGCGCCTCGGCCTGCACGGCGATCTTCTCCGGACGCACCGCGACCGACACCGGCATGCCCATGGTACCGGTAATGCCGTGGGTGACGTAATGCCTGCCCTCGGGCGTATCGATGATCACGTGATCCGGTTCATCGACCGACACGCTGCCGTTGAACAGGTTGACGCTGCCGATAAAGTCGGCCACGAAGCGGCAGTTCGGCGTTTCGTAGATTTCGTCCGGTGCGCCAACTTGCAAAATACGGCCGGCGCTCATGACACCGATGCGCGTGGCCATGCTCATGGCTTCATCCTGGTCGTGGGTGACCATCACGCAGGTCACGCCGACTTCCTCGATGATGCCGACCAGTTCCATCTGCGTGCGCTCGCGCAGCTTCTTGTCCAATGCGCCGAGCGGCTCGTCCAGCAACAGCAACTGCGGACGCTTGGCCAGCGAACGCGCCAGCGCCACGCGCTGCTGCTGGCCGCCGGACAGCTGGTGCGGCTTGCGCTTCGCGTAGTCGGTCAACTGCACCAGCGCCAGCATCTTTTCCACGCGCGCGGCGATTTCGTCCTTCGGCAGGCCGTCGCGGCGCAGGCCGAAGGCGATGTTGTCCCACACCGACAGGTGCGGGAACAGCGCATACGACTGGAACATCATGTTGATCGGGCGCTGGTACGGCGGCACGCTGACGATATCCTGGCCGGCGAGCGTGATGCTGCCGGAAGTCGGCGTCTCAAAGCCGGCCAGCATGCGCAACAGGGTGGATTTGCCGCAGCCCGAGCTGCCCAGCAGTGCGAAGATTTCTCCCTTGTTGATCGCCACCGATACGTCATTGACGGCGCGGACGCCATCGAATTCCTTAACCAGGTTGCGGATCAGGAGGAAAGGTTCAGCAGCTCGCTCTATGGTCATGTTATTAAAAGAGTAAAATAATATTTGCCAAACCGGTGATTATAAAGCCAGCAGCGTTCAGACATGCAGCAATAAGTGTTCCCGCTCCCACGGGCTGATGACCGTCATGAACTCCTGGTGCTCCAGCTCCTTGATGGCCGTGTAGACGTCGATGAAGCGCTCGCCCAGCACTTCGCGCAGCCGGTCCTCCTGCCGCAGCATGGTCAGCGCCTGCGGTAGACCTTGCGGCAGCTCGTACAGATGATCGTAGGCGCTGCCGTTGTACATCGGCGTCGGCTCCAGCTGGTCGACCAGGCCGAGGTAGCCGCAGGCCAGCGTCACCGCAATCCCCAGATAAGGATTGGCGTCCGCGCCGATGATGCGGTTCTCCACGCGCCGCTGCTCGACGCCCGAGATGGGAATGCGGAAGCCCACCGTGCGGTTGTCCATGCCCCACTGGACGTTGATCGGCGCAGCAGTATGGCGCACGATGCGCCGGTAGGAATTCACATACGGCGCGAGAATCGCCATCGCCGCCGGCGTATAGCGCTGCAAACCGCCGATATAGTGGCGGAACTGCGGTGACGGCGAACCGTCCGCCTGGCTGAAGATATTGCGTCCCGTGGCGGCATCGCTCACGCTCTGGTGCACGTGCATGGCCGATCCGGGTTCGCCGGCCATCGGCTTGGCCATGAAGGTGGCGTACATATCGTGCTTGAGCGCCGCCTCGCGCAAGGTGCGCTTGAAGTAGAACACATTGTCGGCCAGCGCCATCGCGTCGCCGTGCTGGAAGTTGAGGCCCATCTGGCCGGCGCCGGTTTCGTGGATCAGCGTGTCCACGTCGAGATTCATCAGCGCGCAGTAGTCGTAGATATCCTCGAACAGCGGATCGAATTCGTTGACGGCGTCGATGCTGTAGACCTGGCGCGTGGTTTCGGCGCGGCCGCTACGGCCTATTGGCGCCTTCAGCGGCAGGTCGGGATCGATGTTCTTTTCGGTGAGGTAGAACTCCAGTTCCGGCCCCACCACCGGCGTCCAGCCGCGATCCGCATACAGCTTGAGCACGCGGCGCAGCACGGAGCGCGGCGCGAAGTCCACCAGCGTGCCGTCGGCGAAGTAGCAGTCGTGAATGACCTGCGCGGTCGGGTCGATGGCCCAGGGGACGGTGGTGATGCTGCCGGGGTCCGCGCGCAAAATCATGTCGCGGTCGGTGTTGGAGATGGCGCGGTCGTAGGCCGCGTCCTCGGTCGGGTAATTGCCGGTGACGGTCATGCCCAGCACCGCCTCGGGAATGCGCATGCCGCGATCCCGTGTAAATTTGGCACGCGGCAGGATCTTCCCGCGCGCCACGCCGGTCAGGTCAGGCACCAGGCATTCGATTTCCGTGACCCGGTTATCGTTGAGCCACTGGTCCATATCAGCATCGGAGAAGTTTTCACGGATAGACATGTGCGTACTCCATTTTGCCGTCGACAGGTCTAGCTTACCATAATCACAACCTTGCTTCCGCTGCTTCCACGCGTGTCTGCACCAGTATCTTCTTGATCTCCGGGACGCAGGAGCCGCAATTGCCGCCGGCCTTCAGGCAGGCCGTCACCTCCGGCACCGTCTTCAGATCTTTCTCGACGATGGCGTTGCAGATGGTGTTGCGGCCCACGCCGAAGCACGAGCACACGGTGGGACCGGTGTCCGCGCCCTTCTCCACCGGCATGCCGACCAGCAGGCCGACTCGGTCGGCTTCACTCAACAGGTCCTTGGCGAACAGGCTGGCCAGCCACGCGCGCGACGGCATGTCCTGACGCGGCGACAGGAAGATGCACTGCGCGATGCGGTCGTCTACCACGTGCACGGCGCGGTACACGCCGGCGGTGCGGTCTTCGTATTCCAGCCAGTCGGCGTCCGGATCTTCCACGCCCAGCAGTTCGCGCGCCCAGCCGGTGTAATCCTGGATGGTGTTGCGGCCGGCCAGTTCGTAGCGCGCGAAGGCGCGGCCCTGGATGCGCGTCCAGTGCGCGATGCGTTCCAGGTTGACTTCGTCGCGACTCAGAATGAAGCCGTGCCAGTTGACGCGGAACTGCTCCACGCGCACCGGCGTGTGCTTGAATTCAGGTTCGCCAGACACTGGATCGACCACCGGATTGACCACCGCACCGACGCGCGCATCGGATGCGCTCTGGCCGTTCCAGTGAATCGGCACGAACACGCTGCCGCGCGGGATGCCGCCGCCGTGCTGCACGCGCGCCACCATCGCGCCCCATTCGGACGTGATGCGCGCCAACTCGCCCTCCTTCACGCCGCTCAACAGCGCGTCCTGCGGATGCATGTCGATAAAGGATTCGGCGATGTGGTCGGCCAGCGTGGCCGACTTGCCGGTACGGGTCATGGTGTGCCACTGGTCGCGCACGCGGCCGGTGTTGAGCGACAGCGGATAGTCTTCGCTGACGGCGTGCAGCGGCGCGCGCGGCGCGGTGGCGATGAAGCGTGCCTTGCCGTCCGCATGGGCGTAGATATTGTCGCCGAACAGGCGCTCTTCCACCGCCAGCTTGCCGCCTGCGTCGCGGCGCACCGGCCACTGGATCGGTTCCAGATCATCGTATTCGCGCTGCTTCAGGCCTGCGAGGCCGGACATATCGAAGGCGCGCGACACGTCGCCGACGGCGTTGCGGAAGCCGCTCAGGCGCGCGTGCTCGTCAAACACGCCATGCTGGCCGCAGAAATCGAAACCGCTGTAGCCCATGCGCTGCGCGAACAGCGACAGGATCTTCCAGTCCGGCAGCGCTTCACCCGGCGCCGACAGGAAGGCGCGCTGGCGCGAGATGCGGCGCTCGGAATTGGTGACCGTGCCGTCCTTCTCGCCCCAGCCCAGTGCTGGCAGCAGCACGTCGGCGTAGGCGGTGGTGTCGGTGTTCTGCATGATGTCGGACGAGATCACCAGTTCGCACTTGTCCAGCGCGCGGCGCGCCTGATCGGCGTCCGGCAGACTGACCACCGGATTGGTGGCGATAATCCATACCGACTTGACCTTGCCGTCTTCGATGGCCTTGAACAAGTCCACCGCTTTCAGACCGCCCTTGTCCGCCATGACCGGCGAGTCCCAGAAGGTCTGCACCACATCGCGGTGTTCGGCGCGTTCCAGATCCATGTGCGCGGCCAGCATATTGGCCAGGCCGCCCACTTCGCGTCCGCCCATGGCGTTAGGCTGGCCGGTGATGGAGAACGGTCCCATGCCCGGCTGGCCGATGCGGCCGCCGATCAGATGACAATTGATGATGGCATTGGCCTTGTCTGTACCTGCCGACGACTGATTCACGCCCATCGAATACGCGGTGATGGTCTTGCGCGTGGCGGCGAACAGTTCGTAGAACTCCAGCAGCACCGGCAGTTCGATGCGGCAGATCTTCGCCACCACGGCCGGATCGCTGCAATCCACGTCGGCGGTGGCAAGCGCCTTATCGAAGCCATTGGTGTGCTGTTCGATAAAGCCGGGATCAACGGCGCCAATGCGCGACAGATAGCTCAACAAGCCATTGAACAGCCACACATCGGTGCCGGCCTTGACCGGCAGGTGCAGGTCGGCCAGCTCGCAGGTAGCCGTGCGGCGCGGATCGATGACCACCAGCTTCATCTCCGGGCGCGCTTCCTTGGCCTTGAGGATGCGCTGGAACAGGATAGGATGACACCACGCGGTGTTGGAGCCGACCAGCACCACCATGTCGGCCAGTTCCAGGTCGTCGTAGCAGACCGGCACCAGATCCTCGCCAAAGGCGCGCTTGTAGCCCGCCACGGCGGACGACATGCATAGGCGCGAGTTGGTGTCGATGTTGGCGCTGCCGATGTAGCCCTTCATCAGCTTGTTGGCGACGTAGTAGTCTTCCGTCAGCAACTGGCCGGAGACGTACAGCGCCACCGCATCCGGGCCATGCTCGTCGATGATGGCGCGCCAGTCGGTGGCGACCTTGTCGAGCGCGTCCTCCCACGACACCCGGCGCAGGCCATCGGCCTCGCGCACCTGGGGGTATAGCAGGCGGCCTTCCAGTCCAACGGTTTCGCCCAGCGCGGAACCTTTGACGCACAGGCGTCCCTTGTTCGCCGGATGCTGCTTGTCGCCGGCGATGGCAACCGTGCCATCGGCCAGTGGCGTGGCCTGCACGCCGCAGCCTACGCCGCAGTAAGCGCAAGTGGTGCGGACAGCCAGATGGTCGGTGGACAGGTTCAAGATATTCCTTCAGGCGGCGCGCGCGGACATCGCTTCGCCAAATAACAAGGTTTGCCGGATCGGCGAAATATCGGTGCGGTTCTGGATCAAGCCGAAGTACCACGGGCCGTCCTTCACGTCGCCATACAGCACGGCGCCGGTGACGCGGCCATTCTTGATGACCAGCCGCTTGTAGACGCCACGGCGCACATCGCGCAGCACCAGGTCTTCGCTGCCCTCGCCGCCGATGAAATCGCCTACCGAGTACAGGTCGACGCCGGTGACCTTCAAGCGCGTTGGCGAGGTTTGCTGGACGTAGCGGCGCACGCCGGCGCCGGCCAGGTGCGCGCCGCAGACGCGTGCCTGGTCCCAGATCGGCGCCACCAGGCCGAACGTGGCGCTGCGGTGCTGCACGCACTCGCCCACCGCGTAGATGCGCGGATCGTAGGTTTGCAGCGTGTCGTCCACCACGATGGCGCGTTCGCAATGCAGGCCGGCCGCCTTGGCCAGTTCGATATTCGGACGCACGCCGGCGGTCATCACCACCAGATCCGCTGGGATCTCGATGCCGTCCTTGAAGCGCACGCCGGTCACGCGGTCGTCGCCGAGGATCGCCTCGGTCTGCGCGCCCATCATGAAGTTCAGGCCTTTCGCTTCCAATGCTTTTTGCAGCAGCAGCGCGGCAGGCTTGTCGAGCTGCTGGTTCATCAGCGCCTCGGTCACGTGAACCACGGTCACGGACATACCCTGTCGCTGCAAGCCGTTCGCCGCCTCCAGGCCAAGCAGGCCGCCGCCGATCACCACCGCATGGCGATGATTGCGCGCCATGGCCAGCATCTGCTCCACGTCCTGAATGTCGCGGAACGCCAGCACGCCACTCAGTTGATGGCCCGGCACAGGAATGATGAACGGCTTGGAACCGGTCGCAATCAGCAGACGGTCGTAGCGCACTTCCAGCCCGGACTTCGCGCGCACGATGCGCTGGCGGCGGTCGATCTGCTCCACCGGATCGCCAGCATGCAGTGTGATCCCGTGCTGCACATACCACTCGCGCGTGTTGAGCATGATGTCGTCCATGCTCTTCTCGCCGGCCAGCACCGGCGACAGCAGGATGCGGTTGTAGTTACCATGCGGCTCCGCGCCGAACACGGTGATGTCGTACATGTCCGGCGCCAGCTTGTACAGTTCTTCCACCGTACGCATGCCGGCCATGCCGTTGCCAATGACGACCAGCGCGGGTTTCACAGGCCGACCCAGACTTTGCCGCCGTCGATGCGGGCGGGATAGGTGCCCACCGAATGCTCCGGCGCTTCCAGGCACTCGCCGGTCTGCAAATCGAAGTGCTGCTTGTAGATCGGCGATGCAACCACAATGCGTTCGCCCAGCGAACCAACCAGGCCACGCGACAGCACCGACGCTTCGGAATTCGGATCGTAGTTATCGATGGCGAACACACGCGCGCTGCCGTCGTCAACGTGAAACACGGCTACCTGCGCATCATTCAGCAGCGCACACACGCCGGTGTTGGGCACGATGTCGGCCAGGTCGCAGACGGCGATCCATTTATCGGTTTGAATATCACGATGCATCATCTTCTCCTCAAACGACTGCGATAGGGATCACGCGCTTGCGCTCTTCCACGGTGGCCGGACGAATCTGGCCGCGCTCCTGCATGAACAGCACGTTCTCGTCGCCCTTGTCGCTGTTGACGAAGTGGCGGAAGCGTTTGCGTGTCTCAGGATTCTCGACCGCTTCCTTCCACTCGCAGGCATAGGTATTGACGACGTGCTGCATGTCGGCTTCCAGCTCGGCGCCGATGCCCAGCTTGTCCTGCACCACCACCTGCTTCAGGTAATCCAGACCGCCTTCCAGATTCTCGCGCCAGGTGCTGGTACGTTGCAGGCGGTCGCCGGTGCGGCTGTAAAACATCAGGAAGCGGTCGATATACTTGATCAGCGTTTCCTTGTCCAGCTCCGTCGCCAGCAGCTCGGCGTGGCGCGGCTTCATGCCGCCGTTGCCGGCCACGTAGAGGTTCCAGCCTTTTTCGGTGGCGATGATGCCGACATCCTTGCCCTGCGCTTCGGCGCATTCGCGCGTGCAGCCGGACACCCCGAACTTGATCTTGTGCGGCGTACGCAGACCCTTGTAGCGGTTTTCCAGCTCAATCGCCAGGCCGATGGAATCATCGACGCCGTAACGGCACCAGGTCGAGCCAACGCAGGACTTCACCGTGCGCAGCGACTTGCCGTAGGCGTGGCCGGATTCGAAGCCGGCGGCGATCAGTTCTTCCCAGATCAGCGGCAGCTGCTCGACGCGGGCGCCAAACAGGTCCACGCGCGCACCGCCGGTGATCTTGGTGTACAGACCGTACTTCTTGGCCACCATGCCGACGGCGATCAGACCATCGGCCGTCACTTCGCCGGCCGGCATGCGCGGCACGACGGAGTACGTGCCGTCCTTCTGGATATTGCCGAGGAAGTAGTCGTTGGTGTCTTGCAGGCTGGCGTGTTCCTTCTTCAGCACGAAGTCGTTGTAGACGGTGGCCAGGATGCTGGCGGCCAGCGGCTTGCAGACGTCGCAGCCCAGGCCCTTGCCATGCTTGTGCAGCAGGTCGTTGAAGGTCTTCAACTGGCCAACTTTGATCAGGTGGAACAACTCCTGGCGCGAGTAGGCGAAGTGTTCGCAGACATGGTTGTTGACTTCCATGCCCTGCTTCTTCATCTCGGCCTTCATCACCTGCGTGACCAGCGGCACGCAGCCGCCGCATGCGGTGCCGGCGCCCGTGCAGCTTTTCAACTGCGCGACGGTGGTGGCGCCATTGGCGACAGCGGCGCACAGGGCACCTTTGGAGATGTCGTTGCAGGAGCAGATCTGCGCGGTGTCCGGCAATGCATCCACGCCCAGCGCCGGCTTGGCCGCGCCATCGGACTGCGGCAGTATCAGGAATTCAGGCGATTCCGGCAGCTCGATTTTATTCAGCATCATTTGCAGCAGCGTGCCGTATTCGCTGGCATCGCCCACCATCACGCCGCCCAGCAGGTACTTGCCGCAGTCGGACACCACGATCTTCTTGTAGATCTGCTTGCGTTCGTCGATGAACTGGTAAGAGTGGCTGCCTTCGGCCTTGCCGTGCGGGTCGCCGATGGAAGCCACATCCACGCCCATCAGTTTCAGCTTGGTGCTCATGTCGGCGCCGGAGAATTCCGCCGCTTCGCCCAGCATGTGCTTGACGGCGACGCGCGCCATCTCATAGCCCGGCGCCACCAGGCCGAAGATCAAGCCGCCCCACAGCGCGCATTCGCCGATGGCGTAGACGTCCGGGTCGGAGGTGACGCAGTTGTTATTGATTTCGATGCCGCCGCGCGGGCCGATGGTCAGGCCGGCTTCGCGCGCCAGCATGTCGCGTGGACGGATGCCGGCCGAGAATACGATCATGTCGGCATCCAGATGGCCGCCGTCGGCGAATTCCATACGATGCGTGCCATCGACGCCGTCGACAATGGCGGTGGTGTTCTTGCCGGTATGGACGGTGACGCCCAGCTCTTCGATTTTACGGCGCAGCACACGACCGCCGCCATCATCCACCTGCACCGCCATCAGGCGTGGCGAGAATTCCACCACGTGGGTTTCCAGCTTCATGTCGCGCAGCGCCTTGGCGCATTCGAGACCCAACAGGCCGCCGCCGATCACCACGCCGGTCTTCGAACGATTACCGCATTCGAGCATCGCTTCCAGGTCTTCAATGGTGCGGTAGACGAAGCAGTCCTTGCGCTCCTTGCCCGGCAGCGAAGGTACGAATGGATAGGAACCGGTGGCGATTACCAGCTTGTCGTAGTCGAGCACATTGCCGTCGGCGATGGTGACGGTTTTCGCTTGGGTATCGATGGCGGTGGCGCGGGTGTTCAGGCGCAGCACCATGTCGTCACGGTCGAAGAAGCCGGGCTTCACCAGCGACAGGTCTTCCGCCTTTTTACCGGAGAAGAATTCGGACAGGTGCACGCGGTCGTAGGCGGGACGCGGTTCCTCGCACAGCACCGTCACCTGCACATTGGCCGCTCCGCTGTTGGCCAGGCTTTCGAGAAATTTATGGCCCACCATGCCGTGGCCGATAACGATAATTTTCATGGTCTGTTCCTTTAAGCGGTGGCGACTGCGTTGTCTACGGTGCTGCCGCTGAAGCGCGCAGCCAGTGCGCACAGCGCGGAGATGGCAACCAGGATGCCGAGGATGCTCAGCGTCTGCTGCACGTCGCCCATGCCTTTCATCAGGAAGCCCGCAGCGACAGCGCCCACATTGCCGCCGGCGCCGATGATGCCTGCCACGCCGCCCAAGGCGCGCTTGTCGATGAACGGCACCACGGCGTAGGTCGCGCCGCAAGCCATGTGAGTGAACAAACCGAAGAACAGCATGGCGGCAATGGCCAGCATGGCGTTGCCGGCGTGGGCGAACATCAGCAGGCCGGCGCCTTCGCCCAGCATCAGCACGAACAGCAGCGTGACGCGGTGATTCAGGTTGCCGCCGGCGGCAAACTTGTCCGATACCCAGCCGCCCAGCGCGCGGGCGAACAACGCCAGCAGGCCAAAGCTGCCCGCCGCCATGCCGGCCTGCGCCAGCGTCAGTTTGAAGTGGTCGACGTAATAGACCGCGGCGATGTTGTGGATGAAGATCTCGATGCCGAAGCAGGCGCCGTAGGTGATGAACAGCAGCCATACGCGGTAATTTGCGGCGGCCAGCTTGAACGAATCCCAGCCGCCTTTCTTTCCGCCTTCAATCGTAATGCCGGCGGCGCGTAGCTCGCTGAAGTTCCCTTGCGGGCAATCCTGCGTATAGCGGTAGTAGACAAAGGCCATGACGATCATTAGCACGCCGGGCACGATCAGCGCTGCGCGCCAGCCGAAGCCTTCGCTCACGCCCAGCATCACCATGGCGGTCATCAGCAGCGGCATGGCGGCTTGCGCGACACCACCGCCGGCATTGCCCCAGCCTGCGGCGGCGGCATTGGCGGTGCCCACCACCTTCGGCGCGAACATCACCGAGGTGTGATACTGCGTGATGACGAAGCTGGCGCCGGCCGCACCGATGGCAAGGCGGAAGAACAGGAAGCTCTCGTAGCTCTGCGCGAAGGCGACGCCAATCACCGGAATGGAACCAAGCAGCAGCAGGCCGGTATAGGCTTTGCGCGGGCCGAAGTGGTCGCACAGTGGGCCGACGACCAGCCGCACGAGAATGGTGACGGCGACGGCCGCGATATTGATGTTGGCGATCTGCGCGACGGTCAGTCCGAATTCTCCTTTAATCACCGGCATCAGCGGCGCGCAGGCGAACCACGCGAAGAAGCAGACGAAGAACGCCATCCAGGTCAAATGGAACGCCCGCATCTGTGGCGTTGAGATCGAAAAGAGCTTGATGCTGGTAGCTTTGCTGGCCATTGTTTATCCCGTTCAGAAAACAAAAAGGCGTCCGCGCAACCGGGCCTCAAAGACCGGGTTGGGCGGACGCCGTTGTCCTGCCAGTCCGTCTTTGGACCAGCTATGTATTCGTGTACTTCAGGGAGATCGCCGTTGACCTCTTGCCTTGTGTAGTGCAAGACGCGTGCCAAGCCTTCAAACACGCGGCTACAGAGGGAAACAGCGGAAAAACGCGGTGTGGTGGTGGATTGATAATTTGGTGCGGTGCGATGTTGCGGTGCGCGTTTGCACGCTTATGATGCACCGTTCACCCTGAAGCACTCAATCTGTTCGAATGCGGCGGTGGTCTTGGCGTGGGCGGCGGTGAGCCGCTTGAAGACATCCTGCGCCACCAGGTGGTAGGCGTCGATCTTGGCGCATTGCGCCAGCTCGTGCGCTGCGGCTTGTTCTTCAGCCAATGCGGCAGCAAACTCGGTGAATGCCCGCTGGCCTTCTCGATGGTAAATCGACATATCACCTCCTCGGTGAAAGAGCCATCGTAACAGGCATTCAGCTATTGAGGGGTTCTGTACAGATTCCGGTTCAGCTTCTATACTTGGTTGTCAAAAAGGCAGACATACAATGATCCGGCTGCAAGGCATCCGGCAACCGCCTGCCGTTCTTCTTCGAACGCTATCCGGCGCCGGTGGATGTCCACTTCCTCGAGAAGACAGGTATTCAGCCGGGCGACAGCGGCGAGACCTGCTCCGACACCTACAACCAGGCGGACTATCTGGAACGCCGCGTCAGCGACAATCTGGCCTTCATCGACAACCTGCCGCCTCTGAAAGCGCTGGGCGCGCGCAGCGTGGCGGTAGTGGGCTTCTCCGAAGGCGGCATGGTGGCGCCGCTGGTGGCCTTGCGCAGCCCGAAAATCGGCTGGCTCGCCACGGGCGGGAGTGGCGGCCTGCCGCAAAGCGAAGGCTTTCTGATCTTTGCAGATCGCGGTGTGGCGCCGTATGCGAATCCGCTTTCGCGCGCGCTGTTCCTGAAGACCTTCGCCGCCATCAAAGCCGATCCGGACAGCCTGGAAAAAGAATTCATGGGACACGCCTACCGCTACTGGAGTTCGCACCTGTTCTACGATCCGCTGCTCACCTATCGTCAACTAGACATTCCCATCATCGCGGCCATGGGTGAGAAGGATGAGAGTGAAGCGATCGAATCCGGCCGCGCCTTGCGCGACTACTTTGCGCAACATCCGGGCAAGGACTTCACTTTCATCGAATATCCCAACGCCAGCCACGCGCTGCAAGCGCCGGACCAGCCGCACCTGCAAGACTATGTCGCCAGCCTGGCCGATTGGTTCAAGCGGCAGCGGCCAGCGCCGCGTTGACCATTTCGTCGATTTCTCCGGTGATGGTGGACAGCACGCCAGCCACCACCGAGAACTCCTTGCCTGCCTGCCCGGCGCGCGCCGCCACGATGCGCGCATTGAACGCCACCATGCGCGCCTGGCGGTTAATGGTTTCAATATCCGTGATCACACCACGCAGCTGCCTGCGCACCTGCCGCGCGTTCTGCTTGGCCTGTTCCTCGTAGATGCCGGTGATCGCATTCAGGATCGCCAGCGTCGGCGTGGTGATGCGCACCAGTTCCGCCAGCAGTTCCTCCGCCTGCGTGGAACCCTGCGCGATGGCTTTCAAGGTACGTTCGCCAAGATCGGCAAAGGCCACGATCTGCTTGTCGCCATCGAGCTTGCCGAAGTAGGCTTCGCGCAACTCGGGGCAGAACACGCCGGGCAAACCATCCGCCTCGCTGAGCAGTGACTTGTGCGCGCCACGGAACAGTGTCAACGCTTCCTGCGCCGTGGCCGCGCTGCCATCCTGTCTTTGCGACGCCAGCAGCGCATACAGCACGATGCGCTGCGAGGTGAAGCGGCGGCGCCCGGACAAGTTGATCAAGGCGCTGAATACTTCGCCACTGAGCGCTTTGCTGGCGACGTTCTCCATCAGGCGGCTTCCTTCGCGGGATGCGCCTGTTTGCGATACAGGAATTCCAGCACCGCCGTGCGGTATGCCATGTACTTGGCGTCAGCCGCCAGGGCCACGCGGTCGCGCGGTCGCTCCAGTTGCACCTCGACGATTTCGCCGATGGTGGCGGCCGGGCCGTTGGTCATCATGACGATGCGGTCGGACAACAGCACCGCTTCGTCCACGTCGTGCGTCACCATCACCACGGTGGACTTGGTGGCGGCCACTATCTTCAGCAACTCGTCCTGCAAGTGCGCACGCGTCAGCGCATCGAGCGCGCCGAAGGGTTCGTCCATCAGCAGCACTTTCGGCTCCATCGCCAGCGCGCGGGCGATGCCGACTCGCTGCTTCATGCCGCCCGAGATTTCGTGCGGACGCTTGTTCTCGGCCGGCGTCAGGCCAACCAGCGCCAATGCAGCCATGGTGCGTTCGCGCAGCTGCGCCTTCGATTCAGTCTTGCCGAACACGCGCTCCACGCCGAGATGGATGTTTTCGTAGCAGGTCAGCCAAGGCAGCAGCGAGTGGTTCTGGAACACCACCGAACGCTCCGGCGACGGACCGGCGATTTCGCGGTTGGCGCACAACAGCACGCCGTCGCTCGGTTGCAGCAGGCCGGCGATCAGATTGAGCAAGGTCGATTTGCCGCAGCCCGAGTGGCCGATCAGCGTGATGAATTCGCCCTTGCGCACCGTCAGGTCGATCTCGCGCAGCGCGTGGAACACACCCTTCTTGGTGTGGAAGACCATCTCCACGCCTTCGATGTCGATGAATTTGGATTCGTCCATGATCGCGCTCCTTAGTTGGATACTTGTTCGTAGGTGAAGGCGCGGGCCAGCGCCATCAGCGCCTGTTCCAGCAGCAGCCCCACCAGGCCTATCGACACAATCGCGATGATGATGTGCGGGACATTCAGGTTGTTCCACTCGTCCCACAGCCAGAAGCCGATGCCCACGCCGCCGGTCAGCATCTCGGCCGCGACGATCACCAGCCACGCGGTGCCGATCGACAGGCGCACGCCGGTCAGGATGTACGGCAGCGCCGACGGCAGCAGGATCTTGGTCAGGATCTTCCATTCCGACAGATTCAGCACGCGCGCCACGTTCATGTAATCCTGCGGCACGCGCTGCACGCCAACGGCTGTGTTGATAATCATCGGCCAGATCGAGCAGATGAAAATCGACCAGATCGCAGCCGGATTGGCGGACTTGAACACCAGCAGCCCAATCGGCAGCCACGCCAGCGGCGACACCGGTTTCAGCAAACTGATGATCGGCCCGAACATGTTGTTGACGAACTTGACGCGGCCGATCACGAAGCCCAGCGGAATACCGACCAGCGCCGCCATGCCGAAGCCCATGCCCACGCGCTGCAGGGACGCCAGCAGGTTCCAGCCGATGCCTTGGTCGTTCGGGCTGTTGCGGTAGAACGGATCGGAGAACAGCTTGACCGCCTCCGCCAGCGTGACCATCGGCGTCGGGAAGGAACTGTTGTTGACGGTGATGAGCTGCCACACCAGCACCAGCAGCGCGGCGCCCACCAGCGGCGCCACGATCTTCATGGCGGTGGCGGAGACCTGCTGGCGCGCACGCGCCGTGCCGTTGGCGGCCAGCGGCCGGCGTGGACGGCGCGTCGGAGCGGAAGCTTCGATGGCCGCAGCCACCGGTTCCGCGCTATCGGGTTCGAGCAAGGCGTTCATGGCGTCCTCCGGTTATCAGGCTTTGATCTTGAACGAGGCGGCGTAGGCTTTCGGATTCTTGCCGTCCCATACGGAACCGTCCATCAGCTTCGAGGTGCGCAGAGGGCTTGCAGGGACAGGCGTCTTGGTCATGGCCGCCGCATCCTTGTACAGCGCGATCTGGTTGACCGAGGTGGCCACCGCCAGATAGTCCGGATCTTCCTTCAGCAGGCCCCAGCGGCGATGCTGCGTCATGAACCACATGCCGTCCGACAGGTAGGGGAAGTTGACCGCGCCGTCGTTGTAGAACTTCATGTGGTTCGGATCGTCCCAGGTCTTGCCCAGGCCATTCTGATAGCGGCCCATGATGCGCTGGTCGATCGCATCCTTGCTGGTGTTGACGTAGGATTTGTCGGCAATCGTCTCGGCCATCTTGTTCTTGTTGGCCAGCGAAGAGTCAATCCATTTGCCGGCATCCAGAATCGCCGCCATCATCGCGCGGCAGGTGTTCGGATATTTTTTCGCGAATTCCAGCGTCGATCCCAGCACCTTCTCCGGATGGTCCTTCCAGATATCCTGCGTGGTGGTGGCGGTGATGCCGACGCCATCCATGATGGCGCGGTGGCCCCACGGTTCGCCCACGCAGAAGCCGTCCATATTCCCGACACGCATATTGGCCACCATCTGCGGCGGCGGCACGGTGATGACCTTGGCGTCCTTCATCGGATTGATGCCGTTGGCGGCCATCCAGTAGTACAACCACATCGCGTGGGTGCCGGTCGGGAAGGTCTGCGCGAAGGTGTATTCGCGTTTATCGGTTTGCATCAGCTTGGCCAGCGACGGGCCGTCGACACCGCCCTTGTCGGCGATTTTCTTCGACAGCGTGATGGCCTGACCGTTGTTGTTGAGGCTCATCAGCACCGCCATGTCCTTCTTCTGGCCGCCGATCCCCATCTGCACGCCGTAAAGCAGGCCATACAACACATGGGCCGCATCCAGATCGCCATTGGCCAGCTTGTCGCGCACGCCGGCCCACGAAGCCTCTTTGCTCAGCACGAATTTGACGCCGTATTTTTTATCGAAGCCCAACACCGACGCCATCACCACGGAGGCGCAGTCGGTCAGCGGAATGAAGCCGATCTTGATTTCTTCCTTCTCCGGCTTGTCCGAGCCTGCAGCCCAGACGCCACCCGTTGCCAATCCCAACATGCTTCCTCCTGCGATTAAACCTGCACCATGAATGATTTTCCTGCGCTTGACATTAACGTCCGCGTCGCCAGGTGGCAAGGTGATCTTCGCTTTGAGCTGCTTGTATTTCATGGCAATCCCTCTGTAGTCGTCAATAACTATGGGCCAAAAAAAACGCCTACCCTCACGAACGAATTCATGATTGGTAGACGTCATTGTCTGGTGGGCCTCACCGCCGTTGGCGAGGCGCATCCGCGCATCATTGCGCTTGCTTACAGCTATGCAATGTTTGTGCCAGCAGTGCCACAGAGGGAGAACGCGTGGTTTGCGCAAAAAAAATGCACCGCAATTGCGCGGTGCATCATTTTGGTGGGGCGTTTTTAGCCTAGCAGGTCTTCGACGTCGAGGATGCGCTGGGCAACTTCGGACAGCTTGAGGTTCTTGCTCATGGCCATGGAGCGCAGTTTTTGATAGGCCTGCTCCTCAGTGAAGCGCTGGCGCTCCATCAGCAGGCCCTTGGCCTTTTCGATGACCTTGCGCTCGGCCAGCTTGCTCTTGGTGTCGGACAGCTCATCCAGCAGCTTCTGCTCGCGCTTGAACTGCGCCAGCGCCACTTGCAGCACCGGCTTGATGCGTTCGCTCTGCAAGCCGGCCACGATGTAGGCCGACACGCCGGCTTCGACGGCGGCCTCCATGCTTTCCGGGTCCTGGTCTTCGGTGAACATGACGATGGGGCGGCGCTCGTCGCGGGTGGCGATGACCACGTGTTCCAGCACATCGCGCGCGTCCGACTCGGCGTCGACGATGATCATGTCCGGCTGCAGCTGGCCGATGCGCTCGGGCAGGTACATGTCCGGCGGCAGCGAGGCGATGATGTCGTAGCCGGCTTCGAGCAGACCAATGCGCAGCACGCGCGCACGCTCGGCCTGAGCGTGCAACGCTTCGTCACCCTCATCATGGATGACGGTGTTGACGACGACGATACGCAAATTGGGCATGGCCGGCTTACGCATGGAGATGGGTCATGACCTTGCTGCAAGCAAGAATCAAACCAGTAGTTTGGATGTGCATTTGCAGATTCTACGGCACAAACGCCGGATTCTGCCAGACCTCATCCTAGCGTTGCATGCCCCAGCGTCGCACGGTTAACGTTTCCAGTGGACGGAATACCACGTTTTCCACCAGCAGGCCAATGACGATGACGGCGGCCAGCCCGGCGAAAACTTTGTCGGTGTACAGCTCGTTGCGGTTCTGGAAAATGTACCAGCCCAGGCCGCCCTGCCCGCCGGTGGTGCCGAACACCAGCTCGGCCGCGATCAGCGTGCGCCAGGCGAAGGCCCAGCCGATTTTCAGGCCGGACAGGATGGACGGCAACGCCGCCGGCACCAGGATGTGCAGCACCAGCCGCAGTCCGCTCAGGCCATAGTTGCGGCCCGCCATGCGCAGCGTGTCCGGCACCGACTGGAAGCCGGCGTAGGCGCCCAGCGCCAGCGGCCACAGCACCGCGTGGACGATGACGAACAGCAGGCTGCCGCGTCCCAGGCCGAACCACAGCAGCGCCAGCGGCAGCAAGGCGATGGCGGGCAGCGGGTTGAACATGGCGGTCAGCGTTTCCAGCAGGTCGCGGCCGATGCGGGTGGAGGCGGCCAATGCGGTCAGGGCGAAGGCGGCGGCGATGCCGGCCACGTAGCCTTGCAGCAGAACCGCCAGCGAGATGCGCACGCGGGCCGGCAGTTCGCCGCTGACCACACCGTCGATGAAGGCACGGGCGGTTTGCAGGAAGCTGGGCAGCAGCAGGTCGTTGGCCTGCCAGCGGGCGACGGCTTCCCACAAGATGGCCAGCAGGATCAGGATGACGGTTTTGCGCAGCCAGCTTTGCTGCCATGCGCGGCGCGCCAGCGGCAGCACGGGATCGGCGGCGCGCAACGTGGGCGGCGCGACGGTGTATTCGCGCTCCTGGAGGATAGGCGGATCGAGGACGAGGCTCATGGTGCGGCGCTCCGGTCGCGCGCCTCGGCGACACGCGCGGCATCCTGGTCGACCGATTCGCCGAACAGCAAGCTGTGAATGCGCTGTGTGGCGGCCTGGAACTCGGTGCTGCCGGCGCTGGCCAGATCGAACTGGTGGCTGTTCAACTCTGCCCTCACCTGCCCCGGATGCGGCGACAGCAGCAGGATACGGTTGCCCACCACCAGCGCCTCCTCGATCGAATGCGTAACGAACAGCAGCGTAAAGCGGAGCTCTTCCCACAGCCTTCCCAGCTCCTCCTGCATCTTGCGCCGCGTAAGCGCATCGAGCGCCGCGAACGGCTCGTCCATCAGCAGCACCTCCGGCTGCATCGCCAGCGCGCGCGCAATCGCCACGCGCTGTTTCATGCCGCCGGACAGCGTGTGCGGATGCGCATCCTCAAAGCCGGCCAGGCCCACCTTGGCGATCCAGTGCATCGCCCGTCCAGACGCTTCGTGACGGCTGACGCGCTTGGCCATCAGCAGCGGGAACATCACGTTCTCCTTCACCGTCTTCCACGGCGGCAGCTGGTCGAACTCCTGGAACACCACGATGCGATCCGGTCCCGGTCCGCGCACCGGCGCACCGTTGAGCGAGATGCTGCCCGCCGCCGGCTTGACGAATCCCGCCGCCGCCTTCAGCAGCGACGACTTGCCGCAGCCCGAAGGACCGAGCAGCACGAAACGGTCGCCGCGATACACGTCGAAACTGACGTCGTGCGTGGCGCGCGTGCCGCCGTATTCGAGGCTGACGCCATCGGCGCGCAGCAGCGGCTGGATGCCGCCGGTGGGACTGACGATCTGCAGGCTCATGATCCGTTCGCAATCACAGGATCTTCAAAGAAGTAATCGCGCCAGCTGGCCGGCTGCTTCTTGATCGCGCCAACGCGATACAGGAACTGCGCCAGGCCATAGGTGTTCTGCGGCGCCACGCTGAAGTTCACTTGCGGGTTCCTGATGATCTTCAGCAGCAGTTCGCGATCCACCTTGCTCTTGCTGATGCGCAGATAGGTATCGGCCGCGCCTTCCGGATTCCTGGCCACATACTGCGCCGCTTCCGCCAGCGCGGCGGTGAAGGCGCGGTAGGTTTTCGGATTCTCGTTGCGGAACTTCTCGGTCGCATACAGCACGGTGGCCGAACTCGGGCCGCCCAGCACATCGTAGGAATTGAGCACGATGTGCGCATGCGAATTGCCGGCCAGCTCCTGCTCCTGGAACGGCGGATTGCCGAAGTGACCGTTGATCTCCGTACCGCCCGCAATGACAGCCGCCGTCGCATCCGGATGCGGCAAGGTCTGCGTAAATTTATCCAGGCGCGCAAACTCCTTCTCGCCCCACTGTTTGGCCGCCGCGTACTGCAAAATGCGCGACTGCACCGACACCGTCACCGCCGGCAGCGCAATGCGGTCCTTTTCGGTCAGGTCGGCGATCGACTTCACTTTCGGATTGGTGCTCACCAGGTAGTAAGGGAAGCTGCCCAGCGACGCCACGCCCTTCACGTTCTGCCGGCCGTTGGTGCGGTCCCAGATGGTCAGCAGCGGGCCGACGCCGGCGCCGGCGATATCGATGGCGCCCGATAGCAGCGCATCGTTTACCGCCGAGCCGCCGGACAGCTGCAAGCGCTCCACGGTGATGTCGACGCCGAGCTTCTTGCCCTGCTTTTCAATCAGCTGCTGGTCCTGCGCCACGTTCAGCAGCAGGTAGACCACGCCGAACTGCTCGGCGATACGGATGCGGCCTTCCGCCTGCGCGGGTGCGGTCACGGCGAAGCTCAGGGCCAGAGCGGCGGCGGTCAGTTTGAACATGGAATTCCCTGGTGGATTAGAAAGGCGCGTCGCCTTCGATGGTGGTGCGATACAGCTTGCGGCGCAGATGCGCCGGCGTGCCGGCCGCCAAGTGCATCAGCGAGCGGTTATCCCAGAACACCATGTCGTGCGGCGCCCAGCGATGGCGATACACATGCTCCGGCAGCACGCTGTGCGCGAACAGTTCGGTCAGCAGCGTGCGGCTTTCGTCTTCCGGAATGCCGACGATGCGGGTGGTGAAATGCTCGCTGACGAACAGCGCCTTGCGGCCCGTCTCCGGGTGCGTACGCACCACCGGATGGACCACCGGCTTGACCTCGTCGATCTGCGCCTGCGTCAGCGCCGGGCGGAACGGGCTGCGGCGGCGCAGCTCTTCATACTGCGTCAGGTAACTGTGTTCGGCGCGCGCGCCCTGCACGGCATTGCGCAGCGCGGCCGGCAAGGTGTCCCACGCCAGGTGCATATTGGCGAACAGCGTATCGCCGCCTTCCGCCGGCAGCTCCTGCGCGTGCAGCATGGAGCCGAGGCTCGGCTTGTCGACATACGACAAATCGGAATGCCAGAAGTGGCCGGCGTCGCCCAGGCCGGTCGGCTTGCCGTCTTCGATGATGTTGGAGATGATCAGCACCTCCGGATTGGAGGGCAGCTGGAAATTGCGCAGCACGTGGATTTGCAGCGGCCCGAAACGGCGGCTGAAATCGACCTGCTGCTGCGGCGTGATGCGCTGGTCGCGGAACACCAGCAGGTGGTGGTCCAGATGCGCCTTGTGGATGCGCTGGAAGTCCCGCTGCGGCAGCGGGCGGTTCAGGTCCAGCCCAAGGATTGCGGCGCCCAGCGGCGCATCAAACAACTCAACCTGAAAAGTTTCCTGAAGAACGGCAGACATGATGCACACCTTGAGAACTATGTGCCATACAGTCTATGCCGCCGTCCTTATCAAGAAAACGAAGCTTATCCGATATCGTTATACGTTTTCAGTCCGATCAGCCGGCAACGACATCGTATTTGGCCAGACGTTGCGCGACTGCCGGCGCCAGCTGGTCGCGCCCGCTGACGGCAATGCCCATGTCCTGCAGCTTGCCGTCGTTGATGCCGTACACCCAGCCATGCACCGTCAGGTCCTGGCCGCGTTCCCAGGCGTCCTGCACGATGGTGGTGGCGCAGACGTTGGATACCTGCTCCACCACGTTCAATTCCACCAGGCGCTCCGAACGCTTTTGCTCGTTGACCACGGTGCCCATGTAACGCTCGTGCTTCTGGTGCACGTCGTGCACGTGGCGCAGCCAGTTGTCGACCAGGCCGACACGCGTGCCCATCATGGCGGCATGCACGCCCTTGCAGCCGTAGTGGCCGACGATGATCACGTGCTTGACCTTCAGCACATCAATCGCGAACTGCAGCACCGACAGGCAGTTCAGGTCCGAGTGCACCACCACGTTGGCGATATTGCGGTGCACGAAAACGTCGCCCGGCAACAGGCCCAGCAGTTCGTTCGCCGGTACGCGGCTGTCCGAGCAGCCGATCCACAGGTATTCCGGTGCGGCCTGGTTGGCCAGCCGGCTGAAGAATTCGGGGTCGCGCGCGACTTCCGATTCCGCCCAGCGGCGGTTGTTCTCAAGCAGGCCACGCAGGGGGGACGTGCTGTTTTTCAGACTTTCCATGATGCTCCTCTCGTACATAAGAAGACCGCCGGTCTGCCCAAAACGGCAGCGCGGCGGTCCGATATTACCAAGCCTGTGTGACCGACAAGTTACTCAAAGAAGTCCTTGACCTTGTCACGCCAGGTTTTCGTCTGCGGGCTGTGCTTGTTGCCGCCCTCGGTGGTCGACTTTTCAAACTCGCGCAGCAGGTCTTTCTGCTTGTCGGTCAGCTTGACCGGCGTCTCGACCGCCACGTGGCAGAACAGGTCGCCCGCGAAACCGGAACGCACGCCCTTGATGCCCTTGCCTTTCAGGCGGAAGGTCTTGCCCGACTGGGTGCCTTCCGGGATCGTAAACGATACTTTACCAGAGAGCGTCGGCACTTCGATTTCGCCGCCCAGCGCCGCCTTGGCGAAGGAGATCGGCATTTCGCAGTGCAGGTCGTCGCCTTCGCGCTGGAACACGCTGTGCGGCTTGATGTGGATTTCCACGTACAAGTCGCCCGACGGTCCGCCATTGGTCCCCGGTTCGCCGTTGCCGGACGAGCGGATGCGCATGCCGTTGTCGATGCCGACCGGGATCTTCACTTCCAGCGTTTTGTTGCGCTTGATGCGGCCCTGGCCCGAGCAGGCGGCGCATGGCTCGGGAATGATCTTGCCGGTGCCGTGGCATTTCGGGCAGGTCTGCTGGATGCTGAAGAAGCCCTGCTGCATGCGCACCTGGCCGTGGCCGGCGCAGGTCGAGCAGGTCACCGGCGAGGTGCCCGGCTTGGCGCCGGTGCCGTGGCAGGTGTCGCACTTGTCCCACGACGGCACGCGGATGGTGGTGTCGAAGCCGTGCGCCGCCTGTTCCAGCGTGATTTCCAGGTTGTAGCGCAGGTCGGCGCCGCGGTACACCTGCGGGCCCTGGCTGCGGCCGCGGCCGCCGCCGAAGATGTCGCCGAAGATGTCGCCAAAGGCGTCGCCGAAACCGCCGGCGCCGCCGCCGAAGCCGCCGCCCGCATTCGGATCGACGCCGGCGTGACCATAACGGTCATACGCTTCGCGCTTCTCCGGATTGGTCAGCATTTCGTAGGCTTCTTTGACTTCCTTGAATTTCTCTTCCGCGTCTTTGCTGTCCGGATTGCGGTCCGGATGGTACTTCATAGCCAGTTTGCGATAGGCCTTCTTGATCTCGTCTTCCGATGCGCTCTTTGCGACACCGAGTATCTCGTAGAAATCACGCTTTGCCATATTGTCGGGACCTTGCTTATATTCTGTACTGATTTATGCGAAAAAGCCGAGCCGGCGCCGTTTGACACGGCCACACGACTCGGCTGGCCATTCCCGCCGGAGCGGGAATGACGTGATTACTTGCTGTCTTTGACTTCTTTGAAGTCGGCGTCCACCACGTCGTCCTGTGGCTTGGCCTGCTCGGCGCCTGCGCCTGCGCCTGGTGCCGCACCTTCCGCACCGCCGGCTGCCTGCTGCGCCTGCATGTCGGCGTACATCTTCTCGCCCAGCTTCTGCGAAGCGGTCGACAGCGAAGCCACCTTGGCGTCGATCTCGGCCTTGTCGCCCGATTTGATCGAGGCTTCCAGGTCGGTGATCGCAGCTTCGATCTTCTCTTTCTCGCCGGCTTCCAGCTTGTCGCCGTATTCGGTCAGCGACTTGCGGGTCGAGTGGACCAGCGCGTCGGCCTGATTGCGCGACTCGGCCAGTTCCTTCACTTTCTTGTCTTCCTCAGCGTTGACTTCAGCGTCTTTCACCATTTTCTGGATTTCCGCTTCGGTCAGACCGGAGTTGGCCTTGATCGTGATCTTGTTCTCTTTGCCGGTGGCCTTGTCTTTGGCGCCGACGTGCAGAATGCCGTTGGCGTCGATGTCGAAGGTCACTTCGATCTGTGGCGTGCCGCGTGCTGCCGGCGGGATGCCTTCCAGATTGAACTCGCCCAGGCCCTTGTTGCCGGCCGCAATTTCGCGCTCACCTTGATACACCTTGATGGTCACCGCAGGCTGGTTGTCGTCGGCGGTCGAGAACACTTGCGAGAACTTGGTCGGAATCGTGGTGTTCTTGTGGATCATCTTGGTCATCACGCCGCCCAGGGTTTCGATACCCAGCGACAGAGGCGTCACGTCCAGCAGCAGCAAGTCCTTGCGTTCGCCCGACAGCACCGAACCCTGGATCGCCGCGCCCACCGCAACCGCTTCGTCCGGATTCACGTCTTTGCGTGGATCTTTGCCGAAGAACTCTTTAACTTTCTCTTGCACCTTCGGCATACGGGTCATGCCGCCGACCAGGATGATGTCATCGATGTCCGACACTTTGACGCCAGCGTCCTTGATCGCGGTTTTGCATGGCTCGATGGTGGCGATGATCAGCTCTTCCACCAGCGATTCCAGCTTGGCGCGGGTCATTTTCAGCGTCAGGTGGACCGGCGCGCCATTCGCCATGGCGATGTACGGCTCGTTGATTTCGGTCTGCTGCGACGACGACAGTTCGATCTTCGCGCGCTCGGCCGAAGCCTTGATGCGCTGCAGGGCGATCGGATCTTTTTTCAGGTCCAGGCCGTTGATCTTCTTGAACTCTTCGATGATGTAATCGATGATGCGCTGGTCGAAGTCTTCGCCGCCCAGGAAGGTGTCGCCGTTGGTCGACAGCACTTCGAACTGCTTCTCGCCATCCACGTCGGCGATTTCAATGATCGATACGTCGAAAGTACCGCCGCCCAAGTCGTACACGGCGATCTTGCGGTCGCCCTTTTCGGTCTTGTCCAGGCCGAAAGCCAGCGCGGCCGCGGTAGGTTCGTTGATGATGCGCTTGACGTCCAGACCAGCGATACGGCCGGCGTCCTTGGTGGCCTGACGCTGCGAGTCGTTGAAGTACGCCGGTACGGTGATGACGGCCTCGGTGACTTCTTCACCCAGGTAGTCTTCCGCGGTTTTCTTCATCTTGCGCAACACTTCCGCCGAGATTTGTGGCGGGGCCAGTTTCTTGTCGCGCACGCCGATCCATGCATCGCCGTTGTCGGCTTTGGTGATCGAGTAAGGCATCAGGCCGATGTCCTTCTGCACTTCCTTCTCGTCGAATTTACGACCGATCAGGCGCTTGACGGCGAACAGCGTGTTTTTCGGGTTGGTCACAGCCTGGCGTTTGGCCGGTGCGCCGACCAGGATTTCACCATCTTCTTGGTAAGCAATGATCGATGGCGTCGTACGTGCGCCTTCGGCGTTTTCGATTACCTTTGGCTGACCATTTTCCATGACGGAAACGCAGGAATTCGTGGTTCCCAGATCGATACCGATAATTCTACCCATGATTTTCTTCCTTATTTGCTAGAGTTCAGATGGTACTAATATGTGGAAAAGCTCTGTCTTTTCAAGAGCTTGATATTTATTTCGCTTGCGCTGCGGTGACGATGGCCGGACGCAACAGGCGATCCGCGATCATGTAACCTTTTTGCAGTACGGAAACGACCGTGTTGGCTTCCTGGTCGGCAGGCACCACGGCAACGGCCTGGTGCTTGTTCGGGTCCAGTTTCTCGCCCTGCGCCGGTTCGATGGCGATCAGGCGGTTGCGCTCGAAGGCTGCGGACAGTTGCTTGAGCGTCATTTCAACGCCTTCCTTCAGCGATTCCAGCGTTGGCGCTTCGACTTTCAGCGCCATTTCAAGGCTGTCTTTCACGGGCACCAGCGCCTCGGCAAAGCTTTCTACCGCGAACTTGTGGGCCTTGGAGACATCTTCCTGGGCGCGGCGACGGATGTTTTCACCGTCGGCCTTGGCGCGCATGAACGCGTCATGCATCTCGGCCAGCTTGGCTTCGGTGTCGGCCAGCTGCTGTTCCAGCGAGGACAGACCAGCTTCCGGGGTCGATGGTTGGGCCGACGCAGCGGCTGCTGCCGCCTCTGGATTAGGTGGTACGGCTTGGTTTTCCTGATCTTGCATCTAGAGACTCCTACAATCGTATTTGTTTGACATTACCGTTGTTACCGCTGTGGCAGCAAATGGGGCGATAACCTACGTTTTCAAGGGTTATTTCACCTGCCATTTCAACAACGGAATCCTGCATCAGGCGGCTATTTTAACAGGCTGGCACTCGTCACCCGCAAGTGCTGATTGTCGGGTGACGGTGTGGTGAGGCGGGTAATGTTGCTTTTCAGTCGGCGGCGCCGCGTTCCAGTGCGGTGGCGCGGGCGGCCTCCGCTTCTTTTTTCAGCAGCTCGCGTTCGGCCGGCGCCATCTGCGTCGGCCAGCCGATGATGTGCTGCTCGGCGATTTCGGCCAGCGCGGCGATCCAGGCCGGCGATTCGTTCAGGCAGGGGATGTAGTGAAACTCTTTGCCGCCATTGGATTCAAAGTCGTGCCGCACCTCCATCGAGATTTCTTCCAGCGTCTCCAGGCAGTCGCTGATGAAACCCGGGCAGATCACGTCCAGCCGCTTGACGCCGTCGCGCGCCAGCTGGGCCACGGTGGGCGCCGTGTACGGCTGCAGCCACTCGGCCTTGCCGAAGCGCGACTGGAAGGTGACGATATACTGCTCCGGCGTCAGCTTCAGCGCGGCGGCCAGCAGGCGCGCGGTTTTCAGGCATTCGCAATGATAGGGATCGCCCAGCATCAGCGTGCGCTTCGGCACGCCGTGGAAGCTCATCACCAGCTTTTCCGGCCGGCCGTGCTGTTCCCAGTGCGCCAGCACCGACTGCTTGAGCGCGCGGATATAGCCGTCGTGGTCGTGGTAGTTGCGGATGAAGCGCATCTCCGGGATGTTGCGCACGCTGCCGTAGTGCTGGAACACGGCGTCGTAGATCGAGCCGGTGGTGGTGCCGGAGTATTGCGGGTAGGCGGGCAGCACCAGGACGCGCTCGGCGCCGTCGGCTTTCAGCTTGGTCAGCACTTCCGGCAGCGACGGCGAGCCGTAGCGCATGGCCATGGCGACGGTCAGGTCTTCGTGACCACGCTCGCCGAGGGCGGCACGCAGGCCGAGCGCCTGGGCGGCGGTGTGGGTGCGCAGCGGCGAGCCTTCGCGGGTCCAGATGGTGGCGTACTTCTTGGCCGACTGGCCGGAGCGGAACGGCAGGATGATCAGGTTGAGGATGAACCACCAGACGGCCTTGGGAATCTCGACCACGCGCGGGTCGGACAGGAATTCCTTCAGGTAGCGGCGGACGGCGGAACGGGTCGGCTCATCGGGCGTGCCCAGGTTCACCAGGACGATGGCGCTGCGGCCGAGGGTGCCGTGCTTGTGCGGCGGTTCTTTTAGAAAGGTCATGAAGGCGGATGAGGTCGATTGTCGTCAACCGCTATCTTACTATCTTAATGCATAAATCGAATCGCAGCGACAGCGACACTGCCCATGACCGTGGTCATTCCGAATGAGGCGAAAATAAACCACTTCACCATTCTGACTTCCAGAGCGCCAATATCCGCTCGCAAATTGGCGACATCCTCTTTGGTCGCGGTGTATTTCAACTGCTCCTCGATGCGCGTCAATCGCGTCTTCACGTCATCAGCAAAGACTTCCAGCCGCTCAATGCGTTGCTCCGTATCCACGATCGCCTCCCTTGTAAAGGGCAATGATCAATCTTAGTCTCTTTTGCGCGTGCGGGCCTGAGCTATATCAAGAGGCCAGCAGCTCGCGGGCGTGCTTGCGGGTGGTGGCGGTGATTTCCAGCCCGCCCAGCATGCGGGCGATTTCTTCCACGCGCGATTTCGAATCCAGCACGTCGATGCGCGAAGCGGTCTTGCCGTTGTCCAGCGTGCCCTTGGCCACCTGGAAGTGCTGGCCGGCCTGGCTGGCCACCTGCGGCAAGTGCGTCACGCACAACACCTGGCGCCCCTGACCCAGGCGCCGCAGCAAGCGTCCCACCACTTCCGCCACGCCACCACCGATGCCGCTATCCACCTCATCGAAGATCAAGGTCGGCACCGTGGTCGCGTTGGAGGTGATCACCGAAATCGCCAGCGAAATGCGCGCCAGCTCGCCGCCCGACGCCACCTTGGCCAGCGGCCGCGCCGCCACGCCGGCGTGACCGGCCACCAGGAACTCCACCTGCTCCAGGCCATACGCCGCCGGCTCGCCCGCATTCAGCGCCACCTCGAAACGGCCGCCGGTCATGTTCAATTCCTGCATCGCCCTGGTGACGGCCTCGCCCAGTTGCGAAGCCGCCTTGACGCGCGTGGCCGACAGGCGCTGCGCCTCGGCCATGTAGGCCGCCTTCAGCTTTTCCTCCTGCTTGCGCAAGCCTTCCATGTCGCTGGCCACGGCGATCTGCGACAGGCGCTCGGCCAGCCGCGTATGCTCTTCCGGCAGCTGCTCTTCCGGCACGCGGAACTTGCGCGCCGCCGAGTGGATCGCGTCCATGCGCGCCTCCACCGTGCGCAAACGCGACGGATCGAGATCCACGCGGTCCAGGTAATCGTTCAGCGCATACACGGCTTCCTGCAACTGGATGCGCGCCGGCTCGATCAGGTCGACGATCGCCTGCAAGCCGGTGTCGATGTCCGCCAGCTTGCCCAGCTTCTGGTTCAGCGACGACAGCTGCGACAGGATGGGATGATCCTCGGCTTCCGAAATCACCGCCAGCGCCTCCTGCGCGCCTTCCAGCAGGCTGGCCGCGTGCGACAAACGGCTTTGCTCATTGCTGACCTCCGCCCACTCGCCCGGCTTGACCGCCAGCTTTTCCAGCTCGTTGACCTGCCACTCCAGCCGCTCGCGCTCATACAGCACATTGGCCGCGTTGCTCTCGAATTCCTCCAGCTGCCTGGACAGCGCGCGCCACGCCTTGTAGGCCGCCGCCACCGAACGCGCCTGCGCCTCGGCGCCGGCCTGGCCGTCCAGCAGCACGCGCTGGGCCTCGGTCTTCATCAGCGACTGGTGCGCGTGCTGGCCATGGATGTCGACCAGCAGGTCGCCCAGCTCGCGCAACTGCGCCGCCGTCGCCGCCACGCCATTGATGTAGGCCTTGCTGCGGCCGGCGTTGTCGATCACGCGGCGCAGCAGCGCGCCGCCCTCCTCCACCGCGAATTCATGCGCCACCAGCCAGCCGCGCGCCTGCTCGCTGACCGCGAAGTCGGCCGTGATGTCGGCCTTGGCCGCGCCTTCGCGCACCACGCTGGCGTCGCCGCGGCCGCCCAGCGCCAGCGTCAGCGCATCGATCAGGATCGATTTGCCGGCCCCGGTCTCGCCGGTGAACACGGTAAAGCCGGCGGAGAATTCCAGTTCGATCGTATCGACGATGACGAAATCACGGATGGACAGGGTACGCAGCATGGAGACCTGTAGAGTGGTTAATTGAGTTTGCCCTCACCGGACGGATACTCGTTCCAGTGCAGCTTTTCGCGCAGGGTGTTGTAGTAGCTCCAGCCTTCCGGATGCAGGAAGGTAATCGCATGCGGCGAGCGCTGGATCACGATCCGGTCCTGCGACTGCAGGCTGGCGAAGGTTTGCATGTCGAAGTTGACGCTGATGTCGCGCCCGCGCACGATTTCAATAATGATCTCGCTCGATTCGGGCAGCACGATCGGCCGGTTCGACAGCGCGTGCGGCGCGATCGGCACCAGCACGATGCCACCCAGCGACGGGTGCAGCAGCGGTCCGCCGGCCGACAGCGCGTAGGCGGTGGAGCCGGTCGGCGTCGAGATGATCAGGCCATCGGAGCGCTGGTTGTACATGAAGTGGCCATCCACCTCGACCCGCAGCTCGGCCATGCCGGCGCCGGTGCCGCGCATCACCACCACATCGTTGACGGCCATGCCGACATGGATCGATTCGCCGGCGCGCATCACGTGGCCTTCCAGCAGCGTGCGGCGCTCGGCCTTGTAGCTGCCGCTCAGGATGCGTGCCAGCACGTCCAGCATGCCGTCGAGGGGAATATCGGTCATGAAGCCCAGGCGGCCCTGGTTGATGCCGATCAGCGGCACATCGAACGGCGCCAGCTGGCGCGCGATGCCCAGCATGGTGCCGTCGCCGCCCATGACGATGGCGGCGTCGCAGTCGGCGCCGATGCCGGCGGCGTCCATCACGCGGATGTTGTCGAACTGGAGGCCGAGGTGGGCGGCGGTCTGCTCTTCAAACACCACCTCGTGGCCGCCCTGTTGCAGGAAGTCGACCACGCTGCCCACCGATTCGGCGATGCCGTCGGTATTCTGGCGCACGACCAGTGCGATGGTGTGAAAAACAGCGTGCGTGGCGGTCATAAAAGTCTCGGCTTTAGGCTAGGGGCGGGAACACGCAGCAGGGTAACCCATATCGCCGGCTTCTGCTATCGGCCTCTAGCGTCGCCACTGTACATTTAAACAGTATTTAATGCAAGCGCACACCATGGTTCAGTGCCCCACCGTCATGATGCCCATGCCGCCGGCGATCATGAGCGCGAACAGCAGCGCCATCAGGTAGAACAGCATCAGCACCATCCAGCGGGCGAAGGTGCCGGCGCGACCGCTGTGGTATACGCGCCGCATCGCCCACGGCAGGTAGCCGATCAGCCAGCACCACAGGACAAACCGGGCCAGGCTGATATGCACCAGCAGCATCACCGAGAAGATGAAGAAGGCGAAGGCGTTGGTGTGCAGCGCGAACAGCACATGCTCGCCGAAGCGCCGGCCCGAACCCAGGTACAGCACCTTGAGGATCATCGCGAACACCGGCATCAGGCAGAAAATCGCATACGGCGCGTAGTGATACAGCCCGTTCTGCACGGCCTTCCACTGCTGGTCGCCCGGCAGCTCGCTGAACGCATGCCACTGGTGGCGCAGCGTCGGCCAGTCGCTCAGCTTGTCGTCGAAGAATTCATCGCGGTCGTTGGGCTTGTCGCCATGGTCGTCCTGGATCACTTTCGGCGTCTCGGACTGGGCCTTGTTCTTGCTCGGACCGACTTCCTTGACCATGTCGGCGATCGCCGCCTCGGCCGCCAGCTTGCTGCGCGCGCCTTCCGCATCCAGCGGCGGCGCCATTCTGGTCTGCTGCTCGGCGGCGGTCTCGGCCATCTTGCGCACCGGCGCCACCACCTGGGCCACCTGCGTGTCGTCCTCGTCGTTGCCGCCGACATGGACGTCGGCGCCGCCGGTGAATTTCAGCAGCGCGAAGAACAGCACGCTGAACGACAGGTACAGCCGCAGCGGCTGCACGAAGCGCACGCGGCGGCCACGGATATATTCATTGGTCAGCAGGCCGGGACGGAACAGCAGCCGCACCAGCGAACCCCACAGCTTGCCCTCGAGCGCCACGTAATGGCCGATGAACTCGTGCAGGAACTCGCGCGTGCTGGCATGGTGCAGGATCGCCTCCTGGCCGCAGTTGGCGCAGTAGTGGCCGCCCAGCGGCGCTTCACAGTTGGCGCAGTTTTCAGGCGTGGCGGCAGTGCTCATGCAAGATTCCCGATCATGAAAGATGGTCTAAATGATAAACGACTTCCGCCCACTGTTGTCGAAATTCAATGTGGCGACTGACGGAAAACCAACTTGTTAAGATGGCCTCAACCTAACGCCACGGAGACCGCCATGAAAGACCAGCACGTCAACACCGACGCCAAGGTGAAGAACGACGGCGTCAAGCGCATGCCGCACGAGCGCGACGAAGCGCCCGAGGCCGACACCAAGCCGCGCAGCATCATCCAGCAGGCCGCCAAGGACGTCGACAGCGGCATGGTCGACACCGACCGCCACAACCAGCCCGGCGTGCAGAAGCCGCGCGCCGGCGCCGAAGCCCAACCACAGGCGCACACCAAGCGCGACTGATCACCAGGAGTTGCCATTCATGCGTCAGCACACCGCCCTCGCCCTTCTTGTCGCCGCCGCCTTCGCGCCGCACTTTGCCGCCGCCCAATCCTACCCGGTCGGCTTCGGCCCCAATCCGCAACTGCCGGAGCCGCAGCGCTCGCTGGTGCCCACGGTAAACATCGCGCCGGCCGAACCGTGGGCGGCGCAGCAGAAGCCGGTGCCGGCGGCCGGCTTCGGCGTGACCGCCTATGCCAGCGGCCTCGACCATCCACGCTGGGTCTACACGCTGCCCAACGGCGACGTGCTGGTGGCCGAAACCAACGCCCCGCCCAAGCCGGACGACAGCAAGGGCGTCAAGGGCATGGTGATGAAGCAGGTGCAGAAGAAAGCCGGCGCGGTGTCCGAATCGGCCAACCGCATCACGCTGCTGCGCGGGCTGGACGCCAACGGCGTGGCGCAGAGCCGCAACGTCTTCATCAAGGGCCTGAACTCGCCGTTCGGTATGGTCCTGGTGGGCAAGGATCTGTACGTGGCCGATACCGACGCCGTGCTGCGCTTCCCCTACCAGGACGGCGCCACCAGCATCGCCACCGCCGGCGTCAAGGTGATGGACCTGCCGGCCGGCACCCGCAACCACCACTGGACCAAGAACATCATCGCCAGCCCGGATGGCAAGTTCCTGTACGTGACGGTCGGCTCCAACAGCAATGTGGCGGAAAACGGCATGGAGGAAGAAACCGGCCGCGCCGCCATCTGGCAGCTGGAAATCGCCACCAGCAAATCGAAGCTGTACGCCACCGGCCTGCGCAACGCCAACGGCATGGGCTGGGAACCGCAGACCAAGACGCTGTGGACCACCGTCAACGAGCGTGACGAGCTGGGCAACGATCTGGTGCCGGACTACATGACCTCGGTGAAGGAAGGCGCCTTCTACGGCTGGCCGTACAGCTACTATGGCCAGCACGTCGACAAGCGCGTGTCGCCGCCCAATCCGGCGCTGGTGGCCAAGGCCATCGCACCCGACTATGCGCTGGGCGCACACACCGCCTCGCTCGGGCTGACCTTCTATGAAGGCGCGCTGTTCCCGCAGTCCTACCAGGGCGGCGTGTTCATCGGCCAGCACGGCTCGTGGAACCGCAAGCCGCACAGCGGCTACAAGGTGGTGTTCATCCCGTTCGCCAACGGCAAGCCGGCCGGTCCGCCGCAGGACTTCCTGGCCGGCTTCCTCGACAGCGACGGCAAGGCGCGCGGCCGGCCGGTCGGCGTGGCGGTGGACAAGCAGGGCGCGCTGCTGGTGGCGGACGACGTCGGCAACATCATCTGGCGCGTGGCCCCGACTTCGGCGAAAACCGCCAGCCGCTGATAAAATCCTTGTTTGGCTTTCATCTACAAGGATTTACCATGCGCATTTTGCACACCATGCTGCGGGTCGGCGACCTGCAGCGTTCCATCGATTTCTACACCAAGGTTCTGGGCATGAAGCTGCTGCGCACCAGCGACAACCCGGAGTACCAGTACTCGCTGGCCTTCCTCGGCTACGGCTCGAATCCTGACCACGCCGAGCTGGAGCTGACCTACAACTACGGCACCACCAGCTACGACATGGGCACCGCCTACGGCCACATCGCCATTTCGGCGGAAGACATCTACAGCGCCGCCGCTGCCGTGAAAGCCAACGGCGGCACGGTGACCCGCGAGCCGGGCCCGGTCAAGGGCGGCACCACGGTGATCGCCTTCGTGACCGACCCGGACGGCTACAAGATCGAACTGATCGAACGCAGCTTCGACGGCCAGGGCGGCGGCCTTTAAACCAGGCTGGGCTTGAGCAGGTCGGCGATGCCGATGCGTTCGGCAAACTCCTCGCGCACCCGCTCGGCCACTGCGGTCACCGCCGTGGCGCCGTCATCGACAAAGTCGGTGATCGAGCGGAACGGCCGCGTGCCGTGCGGCAGGCCGACGATGTAGGCGATGTCGGCCGCCACCGCCGCCGGATCGGCATCCGGCGGCATCAGTTCGGTCAGTCGCGCGCCGACCTGATCCATCAACCCCTCGTAGCGGGCGTCATAGGCGGCGCTGGTCGCGGCGTCGGCCGGGTGGCCGGCGTTGGCGAAGTGGTCGGTGCCTGCCGTGAACGCGCCCGGCACCACGATCGAGGTTTCGATATTGAAGCGCGCCAGCTCGTAGGCCATCGTCACCGCGATCGAATCCATGGCCGCCTTGGCCGCCGCATACGGGCCGAGGAACGGCGGGAAGCCGCCGCGCGTGGTGCTGCTGCTGACCCACAGCACCAGCCCCTGCTGCTGCCGGCGCATCACCGGCAGCACCGCCTTGTTGACCCGTTGCGTGCCGAGGAAATTGGTGTCGAACACCTTGCTGATTTCCTCCGGCGTGAAGGCCTCGGTCGGACCGATCACCAGGTGGCCGGCGTTATGCACCACCACATCCAGCCGGCCGCGTTCGGCCACGATGGTTTCCACCGCCGCGTTGGCGGATTCCTGCGACAGCACATCCAGCTCCACCGCCCGCACGTCGGCGCCGTTGGCAAAGGCCCAGTCGCGCAGCTCGCGCACCCTGGCGGCGTTGCGGCCGCCGATGTCACGCATCGAGGCGTACACCGTGTGGCCGGCCAGCGCCAGCGCCTTGACCGACAGGTGGCCGATACCGGTGCCGGCGCCGGTGACCAGAACAATCGATTTGCTCATGACCGTTCTCCTCAGACCATGCCGCCGTTGGCGCGCAGCGTCTGGCCGTTGATCCAGCCGCCGTCCGGGCCGGCCAGGAAGGACACGGCGTTGGCGATGTCTTCCGGCGTGCCCAGGCGCTCCAGCGGCGGCATCTTGGCCAGGCGCTCGATCAGCTCCGGCGTTTTGCCATCGAGGAACAGCGCGGTGGCGGTCGGGCCCGGCGCGACGGCGTTGACCGTGATGTTCTTGCCGCGCAGCTCCCTGGCCAGGATCATGGTCATGCCTTCCACGCCGGCCTTGGTGGCGACATAGGCCGCGTAGCCCGGCATCAGCGTGCCGACCAGGCTGGACGAGAAGTTGATGATGCGGCCGCCGTGCTCCAGCCGCGTCGACGCCTCGCGCATGGTGTTGAAGCTGCCCTTGAGGTTGACCGCGACCAGGCGGTCGAAGGTGTCGTCGTCGGTGGCCGACAGCTGCGGCAGGTTGGACGGCATGATGCCGGCGTTATTCACCAGCACGTCCACGCGGCCCAGCTGGGCGATGGTCTGGTCGAACAGGCCGCGCACGGCGGTGGAGTCGGCCACGTCGGCCTGCAGCGCGATGGCGGCGCCACCGGCGGCGGTGATGGCGCCGACCACCTTGTCGGCTTCAACGACATTGCCGGCGTAGTTGACGACGACCGCGAAGCCATCCCGGGCCAGGCGTTGCGCGATGGCGGCGCCGATGCCGCGGGATGCACCAGTAATGATGGCGACTTGTTTCATGGTCTTGCTCCTTCGGTATGTGATGGGGATGACCGTAGTATCCGCCCACATACGAATGGAATAAATCCTTGAAACTTGCTATGACTATGCAGTTTTCACTAATAATCAGGGCAAAAAAAACGCCGGCATCCGCCGGCGTTTGCATTAGTGTGCCAACAGCGCGTTGACCGGCGCCAGATCCTCTTCCTTGAGCGTGCCGGCCGCCGATTTCAGGCGCAGGCCGTTCATGATGGTGTCGTAACGCGCTTTCGACAGGTCCTTCTGGGTCGAGTACAGCAGCTTCTGGGCATTCAGCACGTCGATATTGATACGCACGCCGACCTGGTAGCCCAGCTTGTTGGAATCGAGCGACGATTTGCTCGACACTTCGGCCGCTTCCAGCGCCTTGACCTGGGCCAGGCCGCTGGTCATGCCGAGGAAGGCCTGGCGCGCGGTCTGCGAGGCGTTGCGCTTGGTGGCCTCCAGATCGTTGCGGGCCTTGTCTTCCAGCGCGATCGATTCGCGCACCTGGCTGGTGACGGCGAAACCGCTGAAGATCGGCACCGTCCAGGTGACGCCGATCGCCTTGTTGTTGTTGGCGCCGTAAGCGGTCTGGTTGGTGTGCTGGGCCGCCGCCGTCAGGTTCAGGGTCGGCATGTGGTTGCCGCGGTTGCGGGCGATTTCACGCTTGGCGATTTCCAGCTGCAGCTGCGCCGAGATCACGGCAAAGTTCTGGTCTTCCGCCGAGCCGACCCACGGATCGACCACGGCCGGCGACGGCGGATCGATGGTCACGCCGGTGCGCAGCGGCGCCAGCTCGCCGGGCGCCTTGCCGACGATGACTTGCAGCGCGGTGCGCTTGTTGTCCAGATCGTTGATGGCGGCAAACTCCTGCGCCACCACCAGATCGTAGGCGGCCTGCGCCTCGTGGGTATCGGTGATGGTCTGGGTGCCCACTTCAAAGTTGCGCTTGGCGGAAGCCAGCTGCTCGGTGGTCGCCACTTTCTGCGCCTGGGTCGAGGTCAGGTTGTCCTGCGCCGTCAGCACGTCGAAATAGGCTTGCGCCACGCGGGTGATCAGGTCCTGGCGGGCCTGGGCGAAGGTGGCTTCGGCCACGGCCTGGGCCAGCTTGCTCTGCTGGTAGCTCTGCCACAGGCTCCAGTTGAACAGCGGCTGGCTCAGCGAGACGGTGTAGGTGTTGGTGTGGTTGTCCACGTCCGAGCGCTTCGGCAGCACCAGTTGGCCGTTGACCACGTCCAGCACGCCTTCGTTGAAGGGGATGAACTCACCGTTGTTGCGCAGATTCGTCCCGCTGGCGCTGATGTTCGGCAGCAGACCCGCGCGGCCCTGGGTGATGCGTTCCTGACCGGCGGCCAGCGACGAGCGGGCGCTGGCGTAAGTCGCGTCATTGGCCAGTGCTTGCTGGTACACCTGGATCAGGTCGGCCGCCTGTGCGTTGAGCGTCAGGAAGGCGCTGGCGATCAGCACGGCGATAAGGGGTCTCTGCATTGCAATCTCCGTTGGAGTCATCAAAAAAGTTAAACAAATCAAAAACACTGCTACCTCGGCCCCGCGCCGCCGACAGCGCGGGCCCGCTTAATACTTGGCCATCGTGCTATCGACTTGCAGCGCCCAGGCGTGGATGCCGCCGGTCAGGTTGACCATCTTGCCGAAGCCGTTGCGCTCCAGGAAGGCGGCCACCTGCATACTGCGCGCACCGTGGTGACAGATGCAGACGATTTCCGCGTCCTCATCCAGGTCGTCGATGCGCGCCGGTATGGTATTCATGGGAATCTGCACCGAGCCGTCGATGCGGCAGGTTTCAAACTCCCAGTTCTCGCGCACGTCCAGCAAAACCGGGCTGGGCCGTGCTTCGTCCGCCAGCCAGTCGGCCAGCGCCTGCGCGGTGATCTGCTGCATGGCGCCGCCTTAGAACTGGAACTTCGACGGCTCGACTGCCGATGCCAGCGCCTTGACGTTGGTTTCGAACAGCGTGCGGGTGTCGTAGCCGGCTTCGCCGGTACGGGTGATCAGCTGCGCTTTCATCGCCGGCGCCTGGCCGATGATGACCGCCAGACGGCCGCCCACTTTCAGTTGTTGCAACAGTTCCTCCGGCAGCACCGGCAGCGAACCGCCCACCACGATCACGTCGAACGGCGCGCCGCTGGTCCAGCCCTGGGCGCCATTGCCCAGTTCGGCGGTGACGTTGGTGACGCCGTTGTCGGCCAGGTTCTTGTCGGCCAGGGCCTTCAGTTCCGGCGACACTTCCACCGTCGTCACGTGACGCGCCTTGTGCGCCAGCAGCGCGGTCAGGTAGCCGGCGCCGGTGCCGATTTCCAGCACCGATTCATGCTTCTTCAGGCCCAGGTCCTGCAGCAGACGGGCTTCGATCTTCGGCGCCAGCATCGCCTCGCCGCCCGGCAGCGGGATTTCGATGTCGGCAAACGCCAGCGCTTTGTGCGCGGCTGGCACGAAATTCTCGCGTTTGACTACGTGCAGCAGCTCCAGGACTTCGGGGTCCAGAACGTCCCAAGGACGGATTTGCTGTTCGATCATGTTGAAGCGGGCTTGTTCGATATTCATCTTATGACTCATGTCGGGATTAAATAATCCGTCATTTTATCGTTGAACTGGCATCGAGGCACATATTAACGATTAGACGGCCGAATCGCGGGAAATTGCGACAGGATGCAATTTCCGGGGGGTGAACCTACCAAAATGGCAAGCTGGATGGAAAAATGGCGCTGCGCTTCACGGCGTATCGGCCTTCAGGCCGCGCAAGGTGGTGGCGATAAACACGTCCATGAACTCCTGCGGCGGGATCTGCGGCATGTCGCAGGTGGGCATGAACGAGTGGGTCCACATCATCAGCATGATCACCGGGGCGATCAGCACCTGGGTCATGACGACCGGATCGACCGGGCGGAATTCGCCGCGTTCGATGCCGCGCGTCAGCACGCGGGTAAACAGGCTGCTGCCGCGCGCCACCACTTCATCGTTGTAAAACTGCGCAAGTTCGGGGAAGTTGTTGCCTTCCGCGAGCATCAGCTTGGTGATGCCGCCCAGCGGCGTGGCGCAGATCTCCTCCCACCACTTCATCAGCAGCGCGCCGAGCAGCTCGCCGCTGGGGCCGTCGAAGGTGGCGGCGTCCTGTTCGGCCTCGCCGATGGTGGCGACGATGTTGTCGCGCACCACGGCCTTGAACAGTTCTTCCTTATTGGCGAAATACAGGTATAGGGTGCCCTTGGAGACGCCGGCGCGCCTGGCCACGTCCTCCAGGCGGGTGGCGGCATAGCCGCGTTCGACGAACTGCTCCAGCGCCGCCGCCAGCAACTCCTGCGGCCGCGCATCCTTGCGCCGCTCCCAGCGTGGCTTGGTATCTTGAGGGGCTTGCATCGGTATGTTGAGCGTAACTTACTTGTAAGTCATTAATATAAGCGCAAGGTGACTAGCAGTCAAGCAAGCTGCGGTATCTGCCCCAGATTAACAGCTCAATGCGGAGGCGAAGCGCGTTTCCATACGCCTTCAAACAGGGCCGGCACCCAGCCGTCGGCAGGACAGCGGCTCCACGTTTGCGCCAAAAATACCATCGCCTCATCGTTTGCCGCCTGCCGGGCCTTTTCCAGTTCCAGTACCAGCAGCGTTCGGCGCGAGAAGGGACAGCCGCTGATGCTGCCCTCGCTGGCCGCCTGGCGCAGCACGGCGGCCGGCGCAAACAGGCAACGGCGGGCCGCTGTCGCCGCATCGGTCGCCGGTTCAGACTGATAGATGGCGCGCATCTGCTGCATGCCCTTGACGATGTTGTGGATCGCGACGCCGGTGGCATGCATGGCCGACGTGTCGTTATTGGCCAGATGGGCCAGCAAGGTCTTGGCGCGCCGCACCCGGCCGCTGAGCATCCAGCGCAGCTTGGTCAGCGTGTTGCCGGGAGCCAGCGCCATGGCCATGGTCATGGCCGCGGCCCAGCTTTCAGGGCTGGCGACGTATCCCGGCACAACCGCGTCGCCAATCACCTGCTGCAGCAATTGGCCGACATGGACACCCTCGTTCTTGCCACGCAACCAGTTCGCCAACGGTTCCAGGCGCTCGGGCCCGCCACGCAATTGCGGCGCCTGGGCATTCAATCGTTGCCACAGTTGATCCTGTGCCGTGGCACGGCTGTCGGCCGCGCGCGCCCGCATGGTTGGAAAGCGCTGGCCACGCCAGGACAAGGTGCGGAGTATGCCGCCCAGCATCAGGCGATTCAGCAGCGGGCCGCCAGGCTGGAATTGGCGATCGACCATGTCGCTCGAAGTCAGTTGGAGGATGTCGTGAGGGTTGTCCAGCTTGATCACGTCGATCAGCCCGGGGACGCGTATCTGTTTCATGATTTTGAAGGAGGGAAGTTTCGAATGCTGTTAGGTTATCATTCGCTATCCATACATCCAACACGAGTCACCGGCAATTTTCAGACGAGAATCATATGGAATTCCGACAGCTGCGCTACTTTCTGGCGGTGGCCGATTATCTGCAATTCACCGAGGCCGCCGCACACCTGGGCATGGCACAACCGCCGTTGAGCCAGCAGATACTCAAACTGGAGCGCGAGGTCGGCACGCGCCTGTTCATCCGCCATCCGCGCCGCGTTGAGCTGACGGCGGCCGGCCTGTTGTTCCGCGAGCGCGCCCGCCGCATCCTCGGCGAGGCGGAACTGGCACTGAACGAAGTCAAGCAAGCCGCGCGCGGCGTGGTCGGACGCCTGGCGCTGGGTTTTGCCGCCTCCACCGTATTCCATCCACGGGTGCCTGAATTATTGCAATGCTATCGGGCCCGTTATCCGGATGTCGTCATGCGCTGCGAGGAAAGCAACAGCGTCGCGTTGATGGACAAGCTGCTGGATGGGCAGATCGATGCGGCCATCGTGCGCCTGCCTTTGGCCTGCCATGATCTGCATATGACGCAACTGGCCAAGGAAGAGATATTGGGCGTCTTGCCGGCATCGCATCCACTGCATCGGCGGCGGAAAATCGCCCTCTCGGCCCTGGCCGCCGACAACTTCGTGCTGCCGCCGAGGTCGCTGGGGCCGGAGTTGTACGATACGATTCTTGAGGCATGCAGGGAAGCGGGCTTTACACCAACCCTGGGTTTGGAGTCGCCCCAGCTCTCATCGACCACCAATCTGGTGGCGGCGGGCTTCGGCGTCTCGCTCATCCCGGAATCATTGCGGCAAGTTCAGGGCAAAGGGGTTTCCTATCATGCCTTGGAGGGCACGCCGTTGGAAACCAGCATCGCCCTGCTGACCCGGCCTCGGGAGCAGACCGCCACCATCAACAATCTCATGCAGCTGACGCGTGAACTGAACCGCAGCCAGCAGGCCTGACGGTTCCCTGCCTATCCGCTTGCTCAGGCGCCTGGCGCTTTCCGGTAACGCATCGGATTCAGGCCGGCATAGGCCGCCTCCATCAGCGAACCGGCCAGCAGGCCGAGTTTCTGATGGTCGTAGCTGCTGTTGTTGAACACCACCACCATGACGTCCTCCGCCAGCACGCGCCGCGCCACCAGCCGGAAGCCGCCGTTGGAGCCGTCTTCCCAGGCCGCCTCGCGCACCTGGCCGGCGATGCTGGCGCGCTGCGTGCGCCCGCCCAGCGCGTAGTGCTGGTCCGGCCGGATCACGCGCAGCAGCGTGGCGCGCGACTCGGGCGTCAGGATGGCGCCGCCCAGCACGCCCTGCATCAGGAACAGCATGTCCGGCGCGCTGCTGTAAAAGCCGCCGGCCATCGCCATGTAGTCCGGCACCGGACTGACGTTGCGCATCCACGACGGCGTCTGCGCCGACGGCGTGTAGCCCAGCGCCATGCCGGGCACCTTGTCCGATTCGCCGCTGAAGATGCCGCTGTTGCGCAGCTGGAGCGGCTCCACCAGCCACGCCGTCACGCACTCGCGGTACGACTGGCCGCTGACCTGTTCGACGATGGCCTTGACGATCAGCCAGTTGGAATGCGAATAGTCCCAGTCGCTGCCGGGCTCGAAGCGCAGCACGCCGCTGGCGTAGCGGCGCACCGCCTCCATCTGCTCCAGCGGCGCGGCGCGCATTTCCGGATGGTTCTTGCGCGCCTCCAATATCTCGTTCGGCACGCCGCTCGAATGGCTCATCAGATGGCGCAGCGTCAGGCGCGCGCCGGTGTCGGCGCGGTAGTCCGGCAGGTAGCGCGTGATCGGCTGGTCCAGCGCCAGCTTGCCCAGGTCGACCAGCTTCATCACCACCATGGCGGCGATCCACTTCGACACCGAGCCGGTTTCGAAGCGCGTATTCACGCCCATCGGCGTATTGGTCTGCGGATTGGCCAGGCCGATCGCATTGGTGTACCACACTTCCGGGCCCAGCCCCACCGCCACGGTGCCGACGAAATCCGGATGACCGGCCAGCGCCGCGTCGTAGCGCGATCCCACATCGGCGGCAAAAGCGGCAGGGATCACACGGCTCAGGGCAGCCGCTCCGGCCAGCGCAATGCATTGACGGCGATTCAAAATCATACTCCTCAGCATGGTAAAGTAATATCCTCTCACAAATCGAGGCTTCCATGAGCGACGATAATGGCTATGACGCCCTGAATGGATACAGTCCCAACTACACTTTCACGGAACGCTTCAGCGCGGGCGTCCTGTCGACCGACACCCAGTACACCACGCAGGTCAAGGTAGACGACTACCTCAGCAGCCAGCGGGCGGACGAATATCGCCGGCAGAATCTAAACTATTCCGGCCCGCCCAGCGCGGCCTCGCTGGCCCTGGATGCGGCGCTCAGGCGCTTCTTCAAATTCATCGGCCTGGCGCTGTTGTGCGGCATGGCGCTTGGCCTGCTGGCCTGCGGCGGCGTGCTGGCCGTGAACGCCAACCGCATCGCCGCCGAGCGCGATCCGCTCCATGGCGGCGTCGGCCGCGCGCTGCTGGAATGGAAGCTTGCGGATTACCGCCTGCCGCCCGGCGAGCCGGACTTCGGGCTACAGCAGATGGGACATGCCATCCACGGCGGACTGCCCGCCATCACCGGCAAGCGCATCCTCAAACTCAACAAGGCGGAAGTGGTGGCCGGCGCCGAACTGGCCTACCGCTGCGTCCTGAGCGACCGTTGCTGGGCGGAGGTGCAAGCGAGTCCCGCGCTTGACGGCATGCTCCTGCTGGCGGAGCACGCCGTCCGCAAGCTTGAAAACAGCGCCGACGCGGGACCGGTGCATGCGGCGCTGATCGATCTGCGCATTTATCGCGGCAGCAGGCCGGCCGGCGACATCGTCAACCAGATCGCCGCACTGCATCGACGCCATCCGGACAATGCCGGCCTGGCCGCCATGGCCGCGCAGGTTCAGGACTCATGGCTGCTGACGCTCACCGCATGGGCGGAAAAACAGGCGGAGCACTGATGCAACGCGGCGCGGATGAATAAACAGTCGAGCGCTTGGTGAATTTCGCAATTGCGGTACGGGCCTGCTGATTGCAGAATGGGGAAAACGACAGGAGACAATCCCCATGGCAGACCATATCCGCGCCGCCAGCCTGCTGGCCCTCGCCTTCGCCGCGCCCGCGTGGGCCGACATCGTGACCGTCAAGTCGCCCGACGGCCGCAACGCGATCAGCGTCGACAGCGACAAGTTCAGCTACTCCGTCAGCCGCGACGGCAAGCGCATCATCGAGCCATCGCCGCTGGGCCTTAACCTGGACATCGGCGCCCTCGCCGCCGGCGCCAGGCTGCGCGGCCACGCCGAGACCAGCGTCCAGGACACCTACGAGATCGTGCTGGGCAAGGCGCGCAGCGCGCCGGATCATTACAACCAGTCCGACATCGCCTTCGCCGCCAACGGCAAGGCGCCGCAGTTCCAGCTGCTGGTGCGCGCCTACGACAACGGCGTGGCCTTCCGCTACGCGGTGCCGGAGCAGGCCGGCCTGTCGGCGTTCAAGGTGATGAACGAAGCCACGCAGTTCAACTTCGCCAAAGACTACGACTGCTGGGGCGCCAACATGGGCCGCTTCGACACCAGCTTCGAGGCCGAATACGACCTGACCAGGGCGTCGAAGATCCGCAACTTCCACAACTTCATCGCGCCGCTGGTGTGCAAGACCGGCGCCGGCGCCACCACCTTCGCCATCGCCGAATCGGACGTCAAGGACTATCCCGGCTTCTACCTCTCCGGCCGCGGCGACGCCGGCCTGGGCGTGATGGTCACGCTGCCGCCGCGCTTCGACAACAGCCGCGACTACCGCTTCCGCAAAACCGTCTCCGCCAGCGTGCAGTTAAAAGGACAGGGCTTCCAGACGCCATGGCGCGTGCTGATGCTGGGCGACGCGCCGGGCGACCTGGCGGCATCGTCGCTGATCCCGACGCTGGCCGCGCCGTCGCAGATCCAGGACACCAGCTGGATCAAGCCCGCCAAGACCTCCTGGGACTGGTGGAACGACTGGGCCGTGAACGTGCCCAACGCCGGCATCAACACCGCCACCTACAAAGCCTTCGTCGATTTTTCCAAGGAGATGAAGCTGGACGACATCCTGATCGACGAAGGCTGGTCGGTGGGCAGCGACGTCGAGCCGAATCCACAGGCCGACGTCACCAAGGCCAAGCCGGCGATGGACATGCCGGACCTGCTCCGTTACGCCAGGTCGCAAGGCGTGGGCGTGTGGCTGTGGGTGCAGTGGCAGCAGCTGGACAGCCAGATGGACGCCGCCTTCGCGCAGTATGAAGACTGGGGCATCAAGGGCGTCAAGGTCGACTTCATGAACCGCAACGACCAGGAGATGGTGGACTGGTATCACAAGGTGTTGAGCAAGGCCGCCGCGCACCATCTGATGGTGGACCTGCACGGCGCCTATCCGCCGAATGGACTGAACCGCACCTGGCCCAACTACGTCACGCAGGAGGGCGTGCTGGGCGCGGAAAACAACAAGTGGAGCGCGCGCATCACCGCCACCCACAACGTCACGCTGCCGTTCACGCGCATGATCCTGGGACCGATGGACTACACGCCGGGGGGCTTCCACAACGCCACGCCTTCCACCTTCGTGCAGCGCAACCACGAGCCGATGGTGATGACCACGCGCGGCCAGGCCGTCGCCATGTATGTGGTCTACGACAGCCCGTTCCAGATGGTGTCCGACAGCCCCGCCGCCTACAAGAACGCCGATGGCAAATGGGCCGACGGCGCGGAATTCATCCAGGCCGTGCCGACGTCATGGGACGAAACGCGCATCGTCGCGGGCGACATCGGCGAGTACATCGTCTCCGCCCGCCGCAAGGGCGACGTCTGGTACATCGGCGCCATGACCAACGAATCGGGACGCACGCTGAAGGTGCCGCTGTCCTTCCTCGGCAAGGGCGCTTATCACGCACACCTGCTGCAGGACGGCGACGACGCCAGCCACCTGTCGGCCAGCGACAGCAAGGTGACGGCCACGCAGATCATCACGCTGAAGCTGGCGCCATCCGGCGGCGCGGTGGCAATCATCAAGCCGTAAGACCTGGCGCAGGCGCTGAACATCAGGCCTTCGGCCAGGCGTCCACCTGGTGCAGCATGCCGAACCAGTCCTCCAGGTGCCAGGTATGCGTGATGCGGTCCTCGGTCAGCGCGTGGAATTCGTGGATGGCGATCGCGATCGGCTTGCCGGTGGCGGGAATGCCGAAGAATTCGCCGCGATGCGTGCCGGTGATCTGCGCGCGTACCGCCGCGCGGCCGTTGTGGCCAAATATGTCCTGCACCGTGATCTTCACATCCGGGAAGGCGGCGGCAAACATGGCGATGATCGGCTTCATGCCCTCGCGGCCCGGCTGCTGGCCGGGGCCGAGCGGAATGTCCTGCCAGTCCTGCACCACCGCCAGTTCGAGCAGATCGGTATTCTGCTCGTTGAAGGCGCGGTAGAGATTTTCAATGGCTTGCTGCTGGGCCGTGGTCAGGCCGTTGTCCTGCATGGTCATGATGGAGCTTTCTTTAAGTGAGCGACCTGCCCACTTTAGCAACGCGCCACACCATCGTCCAATCGATAATGGATATGCAGTATTATCCATGCCATGGATTTACATGGAATCGACCTCAACCTGCTGGTGGCCTTCGACGCGCTGATGTGCGAGCGGAACGTCACGCGTGCGGGCGTGCGCATCGGCCGCACCCAGCCGGCCATGAGCGCGGCCCTGTCGCGCCTGCGCCTGCTGCTGAAAGATGAACTGTTCGTGCGCAGCGCCACCGGCTTGCAGCCGACGCCGCGCGCGGTGGAACTCGCCGGGCCGCTGGGCGAAGCGCTGGCCAGCATCCGCAGCACGCTGGACTTCACGCAGGCATTCGATCCGTCGCGCGCGGTCATGCGCTTCACACTGGCGCTATCGGAACATCCCGCTTTCAAGGTGCTGCCGGCATTGCAGCAGCGGCTGGCGCAGCAGGCGCCGGGCGTCACGTTGCGCATCAAGGCCTACACGGCGCGGGAAGATGCGCTGACGCTGCTCGACGCAGGCGAGGCCGATGCCGCCATCAGCGTCCCGGCCAGCAAGACGCCGCGCATTCCCACCATGCCGCTGTTCGAGGAAAATTTCGTCTGCATCGCGCGCAGGAATCACCCGCTGACGAAAAAGAAAATGACGCTGGACGCCTTCCTGGCGTACCGCCACCTGCTGGTGTCGCCGGAGGGCGATGGCGTCGGCCTGGTCGATACGCAGCTGGCCAAGCTGGGGCGCAAGCGCGACGTCGCCATCATGCTGCCGCAGTTTTATGTGGCGCCCTCCATCATTGCCAACAGCGACCTGCTGGCGACCATGATGACGGGCGTGATCAAAACCAGCGGCCTGCGCGACGACCTTGCGCTGCTGTCGCTGCCCAGGGAAATCGCATTGACGCCGGTGCCGTTCGTACTGCATTGGCACCGGCGTAATGATGCACATCCGGCCCAGCGCTGGCTGCGGGAGCAGATCGCGCTGGTGTGCAGGGCTAAAGCTTAGTCCCAGGCCGGCGCCAGACCTTGTGGGCTGGTCAGGCGCTCGTTGCGATCCAGCGCGGCGATCTGCGCCATGTCGTCGTCGCTCAAGCGCAGGTCCAGCGCCTTCAGGTTGCCATCCAGGTTGGCGCGCTTGGTCGACGATGGAATCACCGCATAACCCAGCTTGATCGCCCAGGCCAGCGCCACCTGCGCCGGCGTGGCGTTGTGGCGGTCGGCGATTTTCTGGATCACCGGATCGCCCAGCACTTTGCCGTAGGCCAGCGTCATGTAGGACGTGATGTGGATGCCATGCTCGCGCGCGAACTCAACCACCTTGCGGTTTTGCAGATACGGATGCAGCTCGATCTGGTTGGTGGCAATCGCTTCCGCGCCCACCGCATCGATCGCCTGCTGCATCAGCTCCACCGTAAAGTTGGAGACGCCGATCTGGCGCGTCAAGCCTTGCGCCCTGGCTTCCGCCAGCGCCGCCATGAACTCGGCCACCGGCACTTCGCCACCCGGCGATGGCCAGTGAATCAAGGTCAAATCGACATAGTCGGTGCGCAGCTTGGCCAGGCTCTCCTTCAGGCTTGGAATCAGCTTGTCGCGCGACAGGTTGGCGATCCAGATCTTGGTGGTGATGAACAGCTCCGAACGCGGCACGCCGCTGGCGGCAATCGCTGCGCCGACTTCCGCTTCGTTACCATAGATCTGCGCGGTGTCGATGACGCGGTAGCCCGCTTCCAGGCCGTTACGCACCGAATCGATCACCACGTCGCCTTGCAGGCGGAAGGTGCCGATACCCAGTTTTGGGATGCTCATAAACTCTCCTTGAGTGCTTGCAGGCCATCGGTGTAAATACCGTGGAACAGCTGCGTGATTTCTTCCTCGCTGACGCCGACCGGCGTAAAGCTGCCGGACCACTCGACCACCGAAGATGCATCGCCTTGCGGTATCACGCGCAGCGTCGCCAGGTAGTCCCTGGAAGGGAACGGCGCCTTCAGGATCGAATAGCTGTAGTAGCGTTCCTTGTCGTTGAACTGTTCCAGCCGTTCGACGATCGCTTCACCTGCCGGATTGGCCAGGGTGCGCACGCGGCCACCCTCGCTCAATTCGCTCCGCGGGATGTAAGGCAACCAATCGGGCAGCGCATTGAAGCCGCCGATCAGTTGCCACACACGGTCCGCAGCCACAGGAAGCGTAATGCTGGCTATGGTGCTGGCCATGTCTTACTCCTTATCGCCAGGCAGCGGCGCGTCGGCTGCCACCAGCTTTTGGGCGCGCATCTCCTGCCAGAACGCCGACGGAATGACTTCGTTCAGCGCGGCGTGATCTTCCGCGATACGTTCCGGACGGCTGGCGCCAGGAATCACCGCCGCCACCGCGGGATGGGCCAGCGAGAACTGCAAGGCCGCCGCCTTGACGCTGACGCCGTGCTTCTGCGCGATGGCCTTGATGCGCTCCACCTTGGCGATGATGTCCGCCGGCGCCTTCTGGTATTCGAAGTGTGCGCCGCCGGCCAGAATGCCGGAGCTGTAAGGGCCGCCGACCACGATGTCGACGCCGCGCTTGAGCGCCGCCGGCAGTGCGCGTTGCAGCGCGCGTTCGTGGTCCAGCAGCGTGTAGCGGCCGGCCAGCAGCGTGGCGTTGGGCTGCGGCTCGTTCAGGTCCAGCAGCAGTTCCAGCGATTCCACGCGGTTTACGCCCAGCCCCCAGGCCTTGATCACGCCTTCGTTGCGCAAGCGGTCCAGCACGCGGAAGGCGCCGGTGCGGGCGATTTCGAATTGGCCGATCCATTCATCGCCGTAGAAATCCTGCGCCACGTCGTGCACATAGACGATGTCCAGGTGGTCGGTCTTCAGGCGCTTCAGGCTGTCTTCGATCGAGCGCAGCGTGGCGTCAGCGCTGTAGTCGTTGACGATTTTGTTCGGACGGCCGAACTCGAACACGCCGCCCTTCTCGCCCATTTCACGCTTGGCCGGATCTTCGATCTCGTCGAGGATCAGGCGGCCGACCTTGGTGCTCAGTACATAGTCTTCGCGCTTGCGCTTGGCCAGCGCTTCACCCAGGCGCAGCTCGGCCAGGCCGGCGCCGTACAGCGGCGCGGTGTCGAAGTGGCGGATGCCCTGTTCCCAGGCCGCGTCCACCGTGGCCAGCGCTTCGGCCTCCGGAATGTTGCGGAACATATTACCCAGCGGCGCGGTGCCGAAGCCCAGCTTGCCATTCAGTTTTTGACGGATACTCATCTTGATTCCTTTAAGTGATGAAGAAAGTGAGGCAAGTTTAGATTGACTAGGTAAGACTGTCCAAGACATAATTTGCACAACTTAAGTCCACCAAGGTCTGATATGTTAGACATTCGCCAACTCCAATACTTTGTCACCGTCGCCGAAGAAGAACACGTGGGCCGCGCGGCCGAACGGCTGCACATCTCGCAGTCGCCGTTGAGCCGGCAGATCGCCCAGTTGGAAGAAAAGCTGGGGCTGACGCTGTTCGAGCGCAGCCAGCAGCGCATCCGCCTGACCCGCGACGGCCGCACCTTCCTGGCCGAGACCCAGGCCTTCCTGACCCACGCCTCGCGCCTGGAGGGACTGGCCAAGCGCCTCGGACGCGGCGATGAAGGCGGCCTGTGCATCGGCTACATCGAAAACGCCATGCACGCCGGCGTGCTGCCGGCCGGCCTGCGCGAACTGCGCGCCGAACGGCCCAATGTCCACGTCGCGCTCTACAGCCTGCACTCGTCCGAGCAGCTCGAAGGCCTGCGCCAGCGCAGCCTGGACATCGCGCTGGTGTGCGATGCGACGCCGCCCGACGATCCGGACCTGGAGAGCATGCAGGTGCTCAGCGATCCGATGATCCTGGCCATGCCCGAAGGCCATCCGCTGGCGGCGCTGAAGGAAGTGACGCCGGCCGACCTGGCCGGCCAGGAATGGATCGCCGTCCGCCATCAGGAAACCGGCGAGCATCACCACAACTTCGTCGCCACCTGCGTGCGCGCCGGCTTCACGCCGCAGATCAAGATGGAAGCCAGCGAGCCGACCACCGCGCTCGGCCTGGTGGCGGCCGGCCTGGGCGTGGCGCTGGTGCAGCAAGGCTTGCGCCACCAGGCGCCGCCGGGGGTGGTGCTGCGCGAGCTGCCGTGGTTCGGTTACCGCGCGCCGCTGTGGGCGGCGTGGCACCGCGTCAACCTGCGGCCGCTGGTCGCCACCTTCCGCGAAACACTGCTGGAACTGGCGACGAAACGCTGACAATATCGGCTACACTGTCGGTCATATCTTTCTGCGCCGTCCCGTATGCCTGAGAAGAACCTGCCCGAACTGATCACCCTGAAACGTCTGATCGACGAAGGCGGGAAGCATCTTGAAGTCGGCACCTCGTGCACGGTGGCGATGGACGGCCGCCAGTTTCCTGTCTACACCATCGCGCTGGGCAATCCGAGTCCGGACGTGCCGGCGCTCGGCTTCTTCGGCGGCATCCACGGACTGGAACGCATCGGCACCCAGGTGGTGCTGTCGTTCCTCGAGAGCCTGCTGGCGCGGCTGCGCTGGGACAGCACGCTGCACCAGCAACTGGAATCGATGCGGCTGGTGTTCATGCCGCTGGTGAATCCGGGCGGCATGTGGCAGGCCACGCGCTGCAATCCGCAAGGCGTGGATTTGATGCGCAACGCGCCGTTGAGCGCCATCGAGAAAGTGCCGTTCATGCTGGGCGGGCAGCGCTTCAGCCACCACCTGCCGTGGTATCGCGGCGCCGAGGGCGCGCCGATGGAACCGGAAAGCCAGGCCGTGTGCGAATTCGTCGAACGTGAACTGCTGACGCGCCAATTCAGCATGGCGCTTGATTGCCACTCCGGCTTCGGCCTGCGCGACCGCGTCTGGTTCCCGCATGCGCACACCGCGACGCCGATTCCGCACCTGGCCGACATCGGCGCGCTGGAACAGCTGTTCAGCCAGAGCTACCCGAATCACAACTACGTTTTTGAACCGCAGAGCCGCCAGTACCGCACCCATGGCGACCTGTGGGACTACCTGTACCTGAACGGCACCAGCGACAGCGACCGCGTGTTCCTGCCGTTGACGTTGGAGATGGGATCGTGGCTGTGGGTGAAGAAAAATCCGCGCCAGATCTTCGACCGCATCGCCATGTTCAACCCGACCGCGCGCCACCGCTTGCAGCGCGTGCTGCGCCGGCACCTGGTGCTGTTCGATTTCCTGATGCGCGCCGCCAACAGCCACGGCCGCTGGCTACCGGAAGGCATGGCGCGCACCGTCCAGCACCGCCGCGCCCTGACACAGTGGTATCACACATGAACACCTGGGTACTGCTGCGCGGCCTGATGCGCGAGCAGCGGCACTGGGGACGCTTTCCTGGCCAGCTGTCGGAAGCGCTGAAGGACGCCGTCATCGTCACGCCTGACCTGCCGGGCAACGGCCAGCACCACGCACTGCGCAGCGCCACCACGGTGGCGGAAACGGTGGAATTCTGCCGCGCCGAATTGCGCGCGCGCGGCGTGCCGGCGCCCTACTCGCTGCTGGCGCTGTCGCTGGGCGGCATGGTGGCGGTGGAATGGGCCAGCCGCTATCCGCAGGAGATCGCGCGCTGTGTGCTGATCAACACCAGCATGCGCCCCTACAGCCGCTTTCACCAGCGGCTGCGCTGGCAAAACTATCCCTCGATCCTGAAGCAGCTGTGGCAAGGCGGCGTGGAAAACCAGGAACGCCTGATCCTGCGCCTGACCAGCCGCGAAGGCGATGCGGCCGAACGCGAAGGTCTGCTGAAGCGCTGGCTGGGTTATCAGCGCGAATGCCCGGTCACGCGCAACAACGCGCTGCGCCAGTTGTGGTCCGCCGCCCGCTTCCGCGCGCCGCCGGTGCGGCCGCAGGTGCCGCTGCTGGTGTTGAGCAGCGCCGGCGACCAGCTGGTCGATCCGCGCTGCTCCGCCAACCTGGCCAGCGCCTGGCAGGCCGATCACGCCGTGCACCTGAACGCCGGCCACGACCTGCCGCTGGACGCCGGTGAATGGGTGGCGCAAACGGTGGCCGACTGGCTGGCCATGGATGGCGCTAGCGGCGGCCGGCCAGTTGCCACGCCGGGTCCGACAGGTGTTCGGCGAGGAAGTTAGCCAGCGCCTCCACCTTGGCCGGCTTGGCGCGCGCCGACGGCCGCACGAAATACAGGCCGCCGGTGGCCATCGACCACTCCGGCAATAGCGGCTGCAACTGGCCGCTGCGCACATACTCGGCCGCCATGAATTCCGGCAGTTCGCAGATCGCCAGGCCGGCCAGCACCGCCGGCACCAGTGCATCCGCATTGTTCACCCGCAGCGGACCGTTCGGCGTGATGCTGACTTCCTCGCCATCCGCACTGGTGAAGCGCCAGGCCGCGCTGCGCGCGCGGTAGGCGTAAGCCAGGCAGGCATGCGCGCCGAGTTCCGACGGATGCGCCGGCGCGCCATGCTTCGCCAGGTAGGACGGCGCCGCCAGCAGCACCTGCGACACGGAACACAGCTTGCGCGCCACCAGCGCCGAATCGGGCAGCACGGCGATCCGCAGCGCGGCGTCGAAGCCTTCGCCGACCAGGTCGACCGACGCATCGGACAGGTGCAGGTCCACCGACACTTCCGGATAGCGCGCGAAAAACGCCGGCAACAGCGGCGCCACCCAGCGCAGGCCAAACGACATCGGCGCCGCGAACTTGATCAGGCCGCGCGGCTGCACCGACATCTCGCGCGCCGCGCTTTCGGTGGCCTCGGCGTCGCGGTACATGCGGCTGGCGCTCTCCGCCACGGTGATGCCGAACTCGGTCAACGCCAGCTGGCGCGAACTGCGGTTGAGCAGGCGCGCGCCCAGGCGCTCCTCCAACCGGCTGACGCCGCGCGACACCGTCGCCACCGACACGCCCATGGCGCGCGCCGCCGCCGCGAACGACCGCTCCTCGGCCACCTTGGCGAACATCGCCAGACCTTCAAAATCTGGAATTTTTGATATCGACATATTTGCAATGATAGTTTGCGATTGCTTCTATTTTAAAACATCCGATCCCTGCGTACCATGTCTACATCGAGCAGCACTTCTCAACCACGACAAGGAAACGACATCATGAAACTCGCAAACAAAATCGCACTGGTTACCGGCGGCACCACTGGCATCGGCTTCGCCACCGCCCAACGCTTCGCCGCGGAAGGCGCCACCGTCATCATCACCGGCCGCCGCGAAGCGGAACTGCAAGCCGCCGCCGAAGCGATCGGCCACGGCGCCACCGGCCTGCGCATCGACTCGACCAGCATGGCGGACCTGGACCGCCTGTACGCCACCATCGAGCAGCGTCACGGCCGCCTGGACGTCCTGTTCGCCAACGCCGGCGGCGGCACCATGCTGCCGCTGGGCGCCATCACCGAAGAGCACTATCACGACACTTTCGACCGCAACGTCAAAGCCCTGCTGTTCACGGTGCAGAAAGCCATCCCGCTGCTGTCGAAAGGCGCTTCCGTGATCCTGACCGGCTCCACCGCCGCCACCATGGGCACGCCGGCCTTCAGCGTCTACGCCGCCTCCAAAGCCGCCGTGCGCTCCTTCGCCCGCAACTGGATCCTCGACCTGAAAGACCGCGGCGTGCGCGTCAACACCATCGTTCCCGGTCCGGTCCGCACGCCCGGCCTGGTGGACCTGGCCGGCCCGGACGCCGCCCAGCAGCAAGGCCTGCTGGATTACCTGGCAACCCAGGTGCCGATGGGCCGCGTCGGCGAAGCGAGCGAAATCGCCAGCGCCGTCACCTTCCTGGCATCGGACGACGCCAGCTTCGTCAACGGCGCCGAGCTGTTTGTCGACGGCGGCCAGGCGCAGGTGTAAGCCATGATCGCGCTCCGTCCCTACGCAACGCTGGCCGGCCGCGACGCCGGCTGGCTCAAGGCCCGGCTGCACTTCCGCTTCGCCGGCATGGGCAAGCTGGAATATGGTCCGGTCGGTCCGCTGCACGTGTGGAACGACGACGAATTCGCGCCGGATTCGGGCTTCCCGATGCACGCGCACCGCGACGTCGAAATCATCACCTACGTGCGGCGCGGCGCCATCACCCATGCGGACAGCCTGGATAACCAGAGCCGCGTGGTAGCCGGCGACGTGCAGGTGATGAGCGCCGGCGACGGTATCGTCCACTCGGAACACAACAATGAAGCCGAGCCGACCTTGCTGTACCAGATCTGGCTCAAGCCAAGGGAAACCGGCGGCACGCCGTCATGGCAAACACGGCGCTTTCCGCAGGCCGACCGCAGCGGCAAGCTGACCGTGCTGGCCAGCGGGTACGCCGACGACCAGCAACACGGCGCGCTGCCGCTGAAGGCCGACGCCCGCCTGCTGGTGGCCAAGCTGCGCGCCGGCGACCGCGTCACGCACACCATGAACGGCGATGCCTATCTGGTGGCGGTGGATGGCCGGCTGCAGCTCAACGAGATGGAACTGGCGGCGCGCGACGGCGCTGCGGTCACCGGCGAAACACAGGTGGTGCTGCATGCGCTGGAAGACACCGAAGTGGTGATGATCGAGGCGCCGCGAAAAACGGCGTAAAATAGCGGCCCTATGCAAAATACGACCGCCCTGGAGTGCCGGCCGAACTGCGGCGCCTGCTGCACGGCCCCCTCCATCACCAGCCCCATCCCCGGTATGCCGAACGGCAAACCGGCGGGTGTGCGCTGCGTGCAGCTGGCGGACGACAACCGCTGCCTGATCTTCGGCCTCCCGGAACGGCCGGCCTTCTGCGGCGGCTTGCAACCGGCCACAGACATGTGCGGCGACTCGCGCGAACATGCGATCCAGTGGCTGGGCGAGCTGGAGCGCGCCACGGCGCCACACTGAAACGACTCAGCGCATCATCACCAGCTGCGCCAGCATTTTCATCAATTCCGCCGAAAATTTGGGCGTCAGCGGCTCCTGCGGCGGCATCTTGCAGGCGGTCTTGGATACGGGTATGGCGGGTTGGGACATGGCAACCTCCTGTAAGAAATACTTGTGCATGGAGTTTTAGCGGTTTATAGGGTATATTTTCCATCGCACTCAAAGTGTTATCAAACGAGTTATTTTCGTCTCCTGCATAAGAAAATCTTAGCCATGAACAAACCGCTGCGCTCGCTGTCCGGCCTGCTCGATTTCGATTGCGCGGCGCGTTGGGGCAGTTTCAAGCTGGCCGCCCAGGAACTGCACAAGACGCCGGCGGCGATCAGCCTGCAGGTCAAGCAGCTGGAGGAGGCGCTCGGCTTCGATCTGTTCTCGCGCCACCCGCGCCACATCTCGCTCACCGAAAAAGGCCAGGAATTCTCGGCCACCGTGCGCCGCATGCTGGGCGACCTGAACACCAAGGTCGCGGCGCTGCAAGGCGGCGACGAGGAAAAAATCCTGCGGCTGTCGACCACGCATTCGCTGGCGATCAAATGGCTGGTGCCGCGCATCGCCCGGTTCACCAAGCTGCATCCGGAACTGGACATCCGCATCGATTCCAGCGACACCATCGCCAACATGGAGGACGGCAGCACCGACATCGCGCTGCGTACCTATGACGTGGTCCGCACCGATCCCGACCTGCTGTTCCACGACCGCCTGGTCGCGGTCTACAGCCCGTCGCTGGTGCTGCCCGGTGAAACCGAGATCACGCTGGCCGACCTGGAACGCTATCCGCTGCTGCACGAATTCACCACCGACACCTGGATCGCGCTGCTGCGGCAGAACAATGCACTGAAGGGGAATTACAATTTTTCTCGCAGCTTCACCAATTTCGCGGTGATGGTGCAGTCGGCGCTGGCGGGCCAAGGCATCGCCTTGGTGTCGCACGCGATTGCCAGCGACGATCTGCGCAGCGGCGCGCTGAAGATGGTAGATTGCGAAAGCGCGCCATATGAGCGCGGCTACCGCGTCATCGTCGCCCGCGACAAGCGCGGCATGAGCAAGATCACCCACTTCCGCGCCTGGCTGCAAGAAGAAGTAGCCGAGATGCAGAAAGGCCTCCAATGAAATCCATGCCAATGATGTTGGTCATGCTGCTGGCCGCGGCGCCCACGCACGCGGCTGAAAAGCCGCCGCTGCGCTACGTCGAAAAAATCGACGCCATGCTCGGCCCCGATCAGCAGAAGCCCAGTCCCTTCCAGCAAAAGATGGGCGCCGCGCTGGCGCGCCAGCTGGGCCGCCAGGTGCAGTTCGTGTCGCTGCCGCGCACGCGCATCATGGCGGCGCTGGAAAGCGGTGATGGCGATGTGTTGTGCAGTTACCTGCCCGAGTGGACGCCCGGTGACGTCGATTGGACGCGCGCCTTCATCCCCGTGGTGGAAGTGCTGCTGACGCTACCGCACGTGAAAGCGCCGGAGTCGATGGAAGAATTGCGCGGCAAGCGCATCGGCACGGTGCTGGGTTTCCGTTATCCGACAATGGAGAAGGCGCTGGGCAAGGACTTCATCCGCGACGACGCGCCAACCAGCACGCTGTCGCTGAAAAAATGGACGGCCGGCCGCTTCGACTACCTGCTCACGCCGCGCAACGTCATCACCCAGCACCTCAACGACGGCATGCTGCCGCCGGGGTATCACAGCCTGACGATCTCCGAGGTGAAGACCAAGTGCGCCGTCTCCCGCAAGAGCAAGATCACCGTCGAGGAAGTCGACGCGGCGATCAATGCGCTGGAGAAGAACGGCGAACTGCCCGGCATCCTCAAGCTGCGCTAGCGCAGCGTCAGCGTGCTTTCCAGGCGGATGTCGTCGGACGCGCTGCCGACCATCAGCTTGAACTCGCCCGCTTCCGCGCCCCACTTCAATTGGCTATTGAAGAAGGACAGCGTGTCGCGGTCGATGGTAAAGCTGATGCGGCGTGTTTCGCCCGGCTTCAGATGCACCTTCTGGAAGCCCTTCAGCTCCTTCAGCGGCCGCACCACGGACGACACCATGTCGCGCAGATAAAGCTGCACAATCTCCGTGCCCTCCACTTTGCCGCTGTTGGTCAGGTCAAACGACAGCGTCACCTTCTGCGTGCCCGACATGGCCGGACTGCTCAACCTCAGGCCGGTGTAATTGAAATCGGTATAGCTCAAGCCGTGGCCGAATGCATAGCGCGGCGTGTTGACGGAATCGATGTAGGCCGATTTGTAGACCACGTTCTTTTCATCCGTAACCGGACGCCCGGTGCTGTACTGCGCGTAGGACAGCGGAATCTGCCCCACACTGCGCGGGAAGGTGATCGGCAACTTGCCGGACGGGTTGTAGTCGCCGAACAGCACGTTGGCGACGGCATTGCCGCCTTCACTGCCGGGGAACCATGCATACACAATGGCGTCCGCCTGTTCGGCAATGGTGTTGAACACCAGCGGGCGACCGGCCAGCATCACCACCACGATCGGCTTGCCGGTGGCCTTCAGCGCCTTGAACAGCGCTTCCTGCTGGCCTGGCAGCGAGATGTCGGTGCGCGACTTGGCTTCGCCGCTCATGTCCCAGGTTTCGCCAACGGCCAGCACGATGACATCCGATTGCGACGCGGTGGCGACAGCGGCCTCAAAGCCTTCGGCCGACGCGCAGCCGGGCGCGCAGGCCTGGGCGTAGCTGATCTCCGCCTTGCCGGCGTGGCCGCGCATGCCTTCGAGGATGCTGACCACCTTGGCGCGTTCGCCCTGCACCACCCAGCCACCTTCCAGGTCGCGCTGCGCGTCGGCCAGCGGGCCGATCACCGCGATGCGTTTGGCGTCACGCGACAGCGGCAGCAGCTTGCCTTCGTTCTTCAGCAGCACGATGGATTTCTGCGCCACGTCCAGCGTCGCGGCGCGGTGCGAGGCGTCGCCCAGCACCGCTTTCTCGCGCGCGGCGTCGGAGTAGCGGTAAGGATCGTCGAACAGGCCGAGTTCAAATTTCTTGGTCAGCACGCGGCGCACGGCATCGTCCAGCGTCGCCATCTTCACCTTGCCGGCTTTGACGGCGGCTTCCAGATGCTGGCTGTAGGCATAACCTTCCATGTCCATGTCGCTGCCAGCGTTGATGGCTTTCACGGCGGCGTCGGACAAGTCGGCCGCATACCCGTGCGGCACCATCTCGCGCACCGAGCCCCAGTCGCTGACCACAAAGCCCTTGTACTTCCAGGCGCCCTTCAGGATGTCACGCTGAAGCATGCTGTTGCCGGTGGCCGGCACGCCGTTCAGCGTGTTGAAGGAATTCATGAAGGTCGCGGCGCCGGCATCGGCGGCGGCCTTGAACGGCGGCAGATACACTTCGTACAGCTGCTGCGTGCTCATGTCGACCGCGTTGTAGTCGCGGCCCGCAATCGCGGCGCCGTAGGCGGCGAAGTGCTTGGCGGTTGCCATCACAGAGTCCGTGGCGCCCAGCTTCCTGCCCTGGAAGCCGTGCACGCGCGCGGTGGCGATCTGCGAACCAAGGTAAGTATCCTCGCCGGCGCCTTCCATCACGCGGCCCCAGCGCGGATCGCGCGCCACGTCAACCATCGGCGCAAAGGTCCAGTGGATGCCGGCGGCAGCGGCTTCCCTGGCGGCGATGTGCGCGGACAGTTCGATCGCGTCCATATCCCACGAAGCGGCTTCGCCCAGCGGCACCGGGAACACGGTCTTGTAACCATGGATGACGTCAAGGCTGAACAGCAGCGGGATCTTCAGGCGCGATTGCAGCGCCAGCGCCTGGATCTCGCGCGTGTCGGCGACGCCGATCACGTTCAGCATCGAGCCGACTTTGCCGGCGCGGATATCGGCCAGCTTGGCCGCGTACTCGCTGCTGGTCGGGCCGGTGAACTGGCGGCCGGACAGCTGGTGCAGCTGGCCGACCTTTTCGGTCACGGTCATCTGCTTCATCAGGTCCGCGACCTTGCGGTCGATCTGCGCATCCTGCGCACTGGCGGTCAGCGCCAGCAGGGCCGCACTGACGGCGGCAGCAATGTGTGGTGTCTTCATTTGTACTGTTGTTGTTTTTGTTCGTAGTAGGACTTCAGCGTGTAGAAGGCTTGCTTCTTCTTGCCGGTCTCCGAGATCAGGCCCTTGCGATTCCAGTAGTCCTGGTAGTAAGGATGCGGACGGCGCGGCGAACGGAAGTCCGCCAGCACCCACGGCGTCATGCCGCGCAGGCCGGGAATCGCATCAAGCAGCTTGAAGGTGTTCTTGTACAGCTGGTCCTGATATTCCTCGCTCCACTTGGTGTCGCTGTCGGCGTGGTAGCCGCCCAGCGCATCGGCGCCGAACTCGGTCACGATCACCGGCTTGTTGTAATTGACCTTGAAGGAGAACTTCAGCATCTCCTTGTTGTTGGACCAGTACCAGCCGGCGTACTGGTTAAAGCTGGCCAGGTCGATCTTCTCGGCGAGCGGATCCTCCACCGTCACCACGTCACCGCTGCGATGCACTTCCAGCGCAGCGCCCACCAAACGGGTGCGGTCCAGCGAACGCACGGTGTCGGCCAGCTTGCCCATGAATTCCGTGCGCACCGGGCTGACCGGCGTCTCGTTGCCGATGGACCAGATGATGACGCTGGCGCGGTTCTTGTCTCGCACAACGAGGTCGGTCAGCTGCTGCTGCGCGTTGGCGTAGACTTCCGGCTTTTCCCACGAGATGGTCCAGTACACCGGCACCTCGGCCCACACCAGGATGCCCATTTCGTCGGCCAGCTTGATCATCTCTTCACTGTGCGGATAGTGCGCCAGACGGACGTAGTTGCAGTCCATCTCCTTGGCCCATTGCAGCATCATGCGCATATCGCCTTCGCCGCGCAGGCGGCCGGGGATCAGCGGATTTTCGTCGTGCAGCGAGATACCGCGCAGGAATACGGATTTACCGTTCAGCAGAATATCGTGGCCACGCGTTTCGATGGTGCGCAGGCCGATGCGGTCATCCAGCTTGTCGGTGGCGCCGGCGATGGACACCGTATACAGCTTCGGATCTTCCGGCGACCAGTAGCGCACCTTGTTCTTCGGCAGCGCGATGCTGACGGCGGCGCGGCCATTGGCGTCGGTGCGCACGCTGGTCTTGATGCCCAGTTCCGCAATCGAGATGCTCACGTCCTGCGCACGCTTGGCGCCGGCCAGCTGCACATAGCCTTCGATGCGGCCCATGTCGCCCTTGGCCAGCTGGATCTGGTAGTCCTCGATATAGGTGTCCGGCGTTTCGGCCAGCAGCACGTCGCGCGTGATGCCGCCGTAGTTCCACCAGTCGGTGTTCACGGTCGGGATATCGTCCTGGTGGCGCGTGTTGTCGGCCTTGACGACGACGGCGTTCTGGCCTTTCAGCAGCTTGCCCGTCACCTCGAACTGGAACGGCGTGAAACCGCCCTTGTGACTGCCGATCTTCTTGCCGTTCAGGTAGACGTGCGCCTCGTAATTGACGGCGCCGAAGTACAGGAAGTAGCGCTTGCCCGCCTTCGGCGCGGCGACGAACTTCTGGCGCATCCACAGCGTGCCTTCGTAGAATTCCAGCTTGGCGTTCTGCGAATTCCAGTCGCCCGGCACCGCCAGCGTCGGCGAGCTGTCGAAATCGTATTCGACCGCGTCGTCCTTGTCCTTCGGCTTGCGGTCGTCATAGAAACCACCGGCGCCGCTCGGCGACTGATCGAACGGCTGGCGGCGATAGTTGTAGAAGCCGGTCTCGTAAGGATCGATGATGTAATTCCAGCGGCCGTCCAGCAGCACGTGCTGGCGGCCGTAGATGTTCTGCAGCGTGGGCGGCTGCCTGGCCAGTTCGGCGCGTGCGCCGGAGCCCTTGTTGGCCTGCGCCTGTCCAGGCGCCTGGTCGTCCTGCGCGCCGGCCGTAAAGCCGACGGCAAGACAGCTTGATAACAGCAGCAGCTTCCACACTTTATGCATTCATGTCTCCTGAAGTTTTTTTAATTGGTGAACTTGCCTTCGTAGCCGGGCGGCGTGGCGTCGATGTGCAGCGTGAGCCTGAGCGGCAGCTTGTCCAGCACCGGCGCCAGGTAGTCGCGCGCCGACGCCAGCAAGGTGTCCCCGATCACCTGCACCAGCTCCGGACTGCGGCCCGGCGTGATGCGCATATTGAGATAGACGAAAGCCCGTCCCTGCTCGCCGTCCGCCACCGCATACTGCGCGGCCGGATAGGCCAGCACGCGCGTGCCGTACAGTGGAAACACCAGCGCGCCGGCCGCGTCTTTCAACGTGACCAGCGTGTGCGACAGCGTCTTGCACAATTCGCCGATGTCCGCATGCGCATCCAGATTGGCGGTGTATTCGATTTTCAGATGCGGCATACCACTCCCTTATTGATACTTGATGCTCCACTTGATCGTCAGCGGCTCCTTCAAGGTCAGCTTGCCGGTGCTGCAGGTCACCAGCGTTTTCATCGCGCCATACGGCGCCATGAAGTCCTTGCTGCCATTGGTCGGCGCGGACTGGCATTGCTGCAAGCCGCTGACACTGTATTCCTTCACATCGCCTTGCGCGAACGTGACGGTATTACCCTGAATAGTAGCCTGATCCGAGAACGACGCGAATTCCAGTGAAATCTTCTCCACTTCCTGCGCGCCCACCGGCGTGTAGACATCGGTGCGGGTCATCATGCCGTGTTCCAGCTTGTAGGTGGTGTGCAGCTTGATGCGCGCGTCCTTCACCGGCGAGCGCTTGCCCAGCTTGTCCAGTTCATCCTGGCGATAGGTGATGGTGTAGCGCTCACCATCCCTGGCGGTCTTGATGTCCTTCAGCCAGGCGGCGGCTATCAGTTGCGAGCCGTCGGCCATGGTGAACTTCGGCAGCAGCTGCGGATGCGCGCTGCCGCTGTCCGACACGCCGGACACGATGCCCTGCGCGAACGGCAGCGGGTAGTAAGGGCTGTTGTCATGCTGGCTGATGCCGCCGTTGATCATGTTCAGGCTGACCACGTGTTTGCCGTCGCGGAAAATCGCCAGCGCGCGGTCGTACTCGCCCTGCGCGAAGGTGGTCACGCTGAACTGCGGACGGGTCTTGTCCAGCCACGCCTGCAGGTCGGCTTTCGGCGACACGTCCTTGAAGCCGGCCTCGTTCCACATCTCGTTGGTGGACAGCAGCTGGTGCAGCAGCGAGAAGTTCTCGCCGAGGATGCGGTGCTTGCCGCGATAGGTATCGGTGCGGCGACCCTTGCCCCACATGTCCAGCGAATGCATGGACGGGTCGTACCAGAAGTCCATGTAGCGCGCCGCCACGCGCGAGGAGAAGGCGTAGGCGTACTGCTTCTCTTCCGGCGTCAGTACGTTCAGGTAGGCGGATACCGACAGGATCTCCACCAGCGCCGTCTCGCCATACGGTCCCAGGCTGCGGCCAAAGCTGAAGCCATCGCCGGCGGTGTTGGAGACGTTCAGCGCGATGTCGGCCGCCTTGCGCAGCAAGCCTTTCAGCTCATCGGTCGGTTGCAGGCCGGTTTCCAGGAAGCGCTCGCAGATCTCGGCGATCAGCAGAATGCTGTAACGGTCGAAGCGCCCTTCGCCGTCGGTCTCGTCGGAGAAGCCGAATTTGCCGGAGTAGGTCTTGTAATGCGTGAGCATTTTCTCCAGCAGCACCTTGCCGGCGCTGTCGTCCTCCCATCCCATCAGCATGCGCAGGCGCGCGATGCTGAAGGCGACGCCGTAGTAATTGGTCGGCAGCGAGATCAGATCCCACTGCGGCGTGACGAAGGTTCGCCAGTCCAGCTGCTTGCGCAGCTTCTCCAGCGTGGCCGGGCTGACGGCGCGTTCCAGCAGGCCGGCCTGCTTCAGCTTCACCAGCGTGCCGATGTAGTAGTAGATGCCCCAGGTGTGGTTGTCCATGCCGACGGTCATGTCGGCGATGTCGCGGTAATCCTTCAGCTTCTGTTCCAGCGTCGGATCGTCCTTCGGCGTGTTGAGCAGCACATGGCCCAGGCCCGCCGCCACTTTCCCCGGCAGGAATTTGTCGCCGCTCTTGAACGGCGAGGTGCCGTCCATGACGATGCCCTCTTTTTCCGTCGCCAGCTTCTTGAAGAAATAGTCCAACTGCTTGTATGCGTTGTCCTGCACGATGCGGTTCATCGGTGTGGTCGCCAGCGGCGGCACGTAGTTGGCGGGCGTGACCTGGGTGGGAATCTGGGCGACAGCGGCGGAGGCGGGAGCGAAGGCCAGCAGCACCGCCAGCGCGGTGGAATTCAAGGATGTCATGTGGTGTCTCAATTTTTATGGAAAACGTTTTACGGATGGTATGTGATTTTTTTGTCGAGGTAAAGCGTGGACTGGCGCAACGAAGTTAAACGATTAGATTGACCTCAGAACGAAAATGGTTATACTTGCGATTAAACGTTTAACCAACAAGCCAAACACAGACCAAAAACATGACCACTACTTCAAGCGCAAAACCTTTCAAACGCATCCTGCTGACCGGCGCCGGCGGCGGCCTGGGAACCATTCTGCGCGAGAGCGCCAAGGCCTGGGCGGATGTCGTCCGCCTGAATGACGTCAGGGACCTGGGCCCGGCGCGCGCAGGCGAGGAAATCGTTATCGGCGACCTGGCCGACCGCGACAAGGTCATGGCAATGATGGAAGGCGTGGACGCCGTGCTGCACTTCGGCGGCATTTCGGTGGAAGACAAGTTCGAACCGATCATGAACGCCAACATCCTCGGCCTGCACCACCTGTACGAGGCGATCCACAAGTGCGGCGTCAAGCGCGTGATCTACGCCAGCTCCAGCCACGTGGTGGGCTACTACAAGACCACCGACCTGGTGGACGCCAGCATGCCGCTGCGCCCGGACGGTTTCTACGGCGTGTCGAAAGCCTTCGGCGAAGCGCTGTCGCGCTACTACTACGACCGCTTCGGCACCGAGACCGTTTGCCTGCGCATCGGCTCCTCGTTCCCGGAACCGAAGAATCCGCGCATGATGGTCACCTACCTGGCCTACGAAGACCTGGTTGAACTGATCCGCTGCTCGCTGTTCACGCCGCGCGTCGGCCACACCATCACCTTCGGCACCTCGGACAACGCCGTCAAATGGTGGGACAACAAGCACGCCTCGCACCTGGGCTACGTGCCGCAGCACAGCTCCGCCGACTACGCCGGCAACTTCCCCGACAGCGCCGACTACCCGGCCGCCGGCGATGCGCCAACGATTTACCAGGGCGGGCCGTTCGTGACGGCCGGCCCGATCTACAAATAAAAAATACATAGCCATCACGGAGACAAACCGCATGACCTCATCGCATCTGCGTATTGCAGTACTGGCCGCCGTGGCGGCCATGTGCCACACCGTTCCCGCCTGGGCCGCCGACACGCCTGCCGTGCAGGCGGCTTTACCGTCGGCGGCCATCAATCCCAAGGCCGTGCTGTCCACCATGGAGCGCGTGGCCGACTGGCAGCTGGCCAATCCCAGCAAGCACCGCCCGGACGACTGGACGCAGGCGGTGGGCTACAACGGCATCATGGCGCTGGCGAACATCTCGGGCAGCAGCAAGTACCGCGATGCGATGATCGCCATGGGCGAAAAGAACAACTGGAACCTCGGCCCGAATCACTACCACGCGGACGACCACATCGTCGGCCAGACCTACGCCGAGCTGTATCTGCAAACGCACGATCCGAAGATGATCGCGCCGATGCGCGCCGGCTTCGACGACATCCTGGCCAACCGCCGCAACGGCACGCTGGAATTCACCGTCAAGGGCAACCAGGACCGCTGGTCGTGGTGCGACGCGCTGTACATGGCGCCGCCGGCCTGGCTGCGCCTGTGGGCCATCACCGGCGACCAGCGCTACCTGGACTTCGCCATCAGCGAATGGTGGGTGACCTCCGACTACCTGTACGACAAGGAAGAACACCTGTACTTCCGCGACTCCAACTACTTCGACAAGCGCGAAGCCAACGGCAAGAAGGTCTACTGGGGACGCGGCAACGGCTGGGTGATGGGTGGCCTGGTACGCGTGCTGCAATACCTGCCGGAGAATCATCCGGAACGCGCGCGCTTCGTGCAGCAGTACCAGGACATGGCGGCCAGGCTGCTGACGCTGCAGCAGCCGGACGGCCTGTGGCGCGCCAGCCTGCTCGATCCCGATACCTATCCGATGAAGGAGTCGAGCGGCTCGGCCTTGTACGCCTATGCCTTCGCCTGGGGCGTCAACCAGGGCCTGCTGGATGCCAAGTCCTTCAAGCCGGCGGTGCAGAAGGCGTGGACCGCGCTGGTGGCCAACGTCCAGCCGGACGGCAAGCTGACGCACGTGCAGCCCATCGGCCTGGCGCCGAAAGTCTTCGATGACAACTTGACCGAAGTCTATGGCGTCGGCGGCTTCCTGCTGGCCGGCAGCGAGGTGTACCGCATGGCGGTGCTGGAGAAAACCAAACCGCAGACCGTCAGCGTGGCCAATCCCACCGGCGGCGTGCGCGGCGACGAGCTGGCCGAAGCCACCATCGGCAAGGGCATCAGCAAGCCGGTGGTGATGGATGCCGCCACCTCGGCCATTCTCAACTCGCAGGTGATCGGCAAGCAGATCGTGTTCCCGGTCAACCTGGCGGCCGGCGAAACGCGCCGCTACCTGGTGCTGCCGGCCGAGCGCCTGGCCGCCGTGCCACCGGCCGACGTCAAGACGCATGCGCGCTTCGTGCCGGAACGTCTGGACGATTTCGCCTGGGAGAGCGACCGCACCGCGCACCGCGTCTACGGCCCCGCCATCATCAACGATCCGAAGGAACACCTGATCAGCAGCGGCGTGGACGTATGGGTCAAGAAGGTGCGCACGCCGGTGGTCGACAAATGGTATAAGCGCGGCGAGTATCACCACGACATCGGCGAAGGCCTGGACTTCTACGACGTGGGCCAGAGCCGCGGCTGCGGCGGCACCACCATCCTGGCGGACGGCAAGCTGCATAATTCCTCGAACTTCAGCAAGTGGAAGGTGCTTGCCGACGGCCCGCTGCGCTCCGTGTTCGAGCTGACCTATGCCGACTGGGACGCCGGCAACGGCCGCAAGGTCTCGGAGGTCAAGCGCTTCTCGATTGACGCCGGTTCCAACATGACGCGCGTGGAAACCCGCTTCAAGGCCGCCGGCAAAGACCCGCTGACAGTCGGTGTCGGCATCGCCCAGCGCGACGGCCAGGGACATTACACCGCCGACGGCGAGCAGCATCTGACCAGCTACTGGCAGCCGCCCCACGGCGATGACGGCAACATCGGCTGCGGCGTGATCCTGCCCGCCGGCGCCGACAAGTTCGATGTGATCGACAAGCAGCAACTGACGATCGCCAACACCGCACCAGGCCAGCCCTTTGTCTACTACTTCGGCGCCGGCTGGAGCAAGAGCGGCGACTTTGCCGACGCCGCCGCCTGGGACGCCTACGTCCGCAGCTACGCGCAAAAGCTCAAAGCACCGCTCAAAGTCACCACCCAGTAACCGTCCCGCCGGTCGTCCACCAGACGCCGGCGGATTTTTTCAACCCTGCTATGGAAGCGCTACCACAATCTAGTTGAAGTACCAAAATCAAAAACTATAGGAGATACCACATGCACTCGCACCAACCAACACTGCGGCGCATCACCGCCGCTGTGGCCCTCACGCTGCTGGGCGGCGCCGCGGCCGCGCAGGAAGCCGACAACGGCAAGCTCGAATCCGTCATCGTCACCGCCAACAAGCGCGCGCAGAACCTGCAGGACGTGCCCGCGTCCATCACCGTGCTGAACGACGCCGTCCTGCAACGCGCCAACGTGCGCGACCTGGAAGACATCCCCTCGCTGTCGCCGGCGCTGACGCTGTCCTACGGCACCCAGCCGGGCAACTTCAGCATCAATATGCGCGGCATCGGCACCTTCTCGCTGGGCATCGGCGTCGAGGCCGACGTGGCGGTCATCGTCGACGACGTGCCGCTGGGCATGCAGGCCGGCGCCTTCAAGGACCTGGCCGACGTCGGCCGCATCGAGGTGCTGAAAGGCCCGCAAAGCACGCTGTTCGGCAAGAGCTCGATTGCCGGCGCGATCAACATCACCACCAAGCCGATCGGCGGACCGTGGAAGACCAACGCCACCACCTACGTCACCAATGACGACGAATGGCGCGTCGGCGTCAGCACCGGCGGTTCGGTGTCCGACACCTTGCGCGTGCGCCTGGCCGCCAGCAAGACCAACTTCGACGGCACGCTCAACAACCTGACCACCGGCAAAAAACTCAACGGCAGCAAGGGCGACAACATCAGCGGCAAGCTGGAATGGCAACCGCTGGAGGAACTGACCCTGACGCTGACGCCGCACTACAACCGCACCGAAAAATTCTGCTGCTCGACCGCCTTCACCTCGATGTCGCCGGGCGCGCTGTACCGCAATGCGCCGCAGCTGCCGCCGTCAGTGGTGCTGTCCGGCATCACCATCAGCCCGGACAACCGCGACGTGCGCAACGACTACCCGACCGGCGGCAAGTTCCACGACGCCGGCACCGGCGTCAAGCTGGACTGGGCCTTCGACGACAAGAGCCCACTGGCCGGCCACACGCTGAGCTCGATCTCGTCGTACAGCAAGTACCATATGGACGACTACCAGGACAACGACAACACCGACGTCGATATCCTGCCGTTCCTGCTGCTGCCGAACGGCCAGCCGACCGGCATGCATGGCGGCCTGTACCAGTACGGCTTCTTCGACGTCAAATCGACCACCCAGGAATTCCGCCTGACCTCGCCGGACAAGGGCGCGCTGCGCTACGTGGCCGGCCTGTGGTACGGCAAGAACGACCTGACGCGCGAGCTGACCAAGGCGCCGCTGATCCAGGCCTACGGCACCGCCTATGGCGCCGACGCCTGGAACACCAGCAAGGCCATCTACGGCCAGGGCTCGTGGGACTTCCGTCCGGACACCAGCCTGATCGTCGGCGCCCGCTACAACGACGAGGACACCGGCTACAACTTCCGCCGCTACACGGTGCCGCCGCAGGCGCACGCCACCACCGAGTTCTACACCAAGTCCGACACCGACAAGAGCAGCACCTGGAAGCTGGGCCTGGAACACCGCCTGAGCAAGGACGGCATGGTGTACGCGATGGCCTCGACCGGCCACAAGGGCAAGGCCTACGACCTGACCTCGGGCTTCACGGCCGCTACCGCCGCCCTGCCGGCGGTAGCGCCGGAAACCGCCAAGAGCTACGAGCTGGGCTGGAAGCAGAGCCTGTGGGACAACCGCGCGATGTTCAGCGTGGCGCTGTTCCGGACGAACTTCAAGCACTTCCAGCAATCGTCGAGCTTCTTTGACGACGACGGCACCTTCCGCACCGGCCTGAACAGCATCGGCGGCCTGCGCACCCAGGGTCTGGAAGTCGAAGGCAACGTCCGCGTGACGCGCGAACTGCAGCTCAACGGCAGCTTCGCTTATACGGAAGCCACGATCCAGTCGTTCGAGAACGGTCCGTGCTACAACGTCATCAACGCTGCCGGCACCGCCGGCGTGCCGGGACCGGGCTGCGCGCAGAATCCCAAGTTCAACAACACCTTCGTGCAGAACCTGGCCGGCAAGACCCTGCCGAACGCGCCCAAGGTCAAGGTCAACCTGGGCGGTCAATATGATTTGATGCTGCCTTCGTACAGCTTCAACGGCTTTGTCTCTGGCTCGACGCGCTACCAGAGCCGCACGCAGTTCTCGCTGAACCAGGACCCGGGCACCATCCAGGGCGCCTACAGCATCACCAACCTGAGTTTTGGCGTCAAGGACAAGCAGGACCGCTACAAGGTCAGCTTCCTGGTCAACAACCTGTTCGACAAGCGCTACGCGACCGGCCTGAACAACGCCATCGCCAACGGCACCTGGAGCCCGAAAGCGCCGAACACGCCGGTGGCGGTCAACACCACCGAATGGATGCCGCCGCGCGACTTCCAACGCTACTTCGGCGCCCGCCTCGACGTAACGTTCTAAAGAGCATCTCCCTCGCGACTCCGCTCTACCGGTCGCTATTTCGCCCTCGCAGCTTGCTGCGGGGGCTTTTTTTTCATTCAGCGTTAAGGGAGGGTCGATTACGCTTGAGTCACATTGGCAAAATTGCGTGTCCGGCATGGTAAGCTTCGACCCCGGCGCCCTGCTTGCCGTTCCTTTTTCTCAATCTTCCACGTGTAAATACTTAATTCATGGACATCGTACTCGCGCTGAAAGCCCTCATCATGGGCCTGGTTGAAGGTTTTACGGAGTTTTTGCCGATTTCCTCCACAGGTCACCTGATCCTGACTGAGCACCTGCTGGGTTTCCACGGCATGGAAGAAAAAATGAAAGTGTTCGAGATCGTCATCCAGGCCGGCGCCATGCTGGCCGTGATCTGGGAGTTCCGCGCCCGCATCATCGCCGTGCTGACCGGTCTCGGTGATCCAAAACAACAACGCTTCGCCACCAACGTGGTGATCGCCTTCATCCCGGCCGCCGTGCTCGGCGTGCTGTTCGACAAGGCCATCAAGCGCGTGCTGTTCGCGCCGGTGCCGGTGGCGCTGGCCTTCATCATCGGCGGCTTCATCATCCTGTGGGTGGAAAAACGCGCCAAGGACAAGCCAACTTCGGCCCGCATCACCTCGGTCGACGACCTCAAGCCGCTCGATGCGCTGAAAATCGGCATCGCCCAGGCCTTTGCCCTGATCCCCGGCACCAGCCGCTCCGGCGCCACCATCATGGGCAGCATGATCTTCGGCCTGTCGCGCCAGGTCGCCACCGAATTCTCGTTCTTCCTGGCGATTCCGACCCTGATGGGCGCCACCATCTACTCGCTGTACAAGGAACGCGCGCTGCTGTCGGCCGCCGACCTGCCGCTGTTTACCATCGGCACCGTATCGGCGTTCATCTCGGCTTTCCTGTGCGTGCGCTGGCTGCTGCGCTATATCAGCTCGCACACCTTTACGGTATTTGCGTGGTATCGCATCGCTTTTGGCCTGCTGGTGCTCGTGACCGCGTATACTGGCGCCATCGTCTGGGCCGAATAACACTTTTCCGTAAAGCAGTAGCAGTATCATGATTCATCAGGACAACAACGAACGCGCACTTCATTTGCTGCAAACTGTGTTTGGCTATCCGGCCTTCCGCGGACAGCAGGGGGAGATTGTCGGCCATGTCGCCGGCGGCGGGGACGCGCTGGTCCTGATGCCCACCGGCGGCGGCAAGTCGCTGTGCTATCAGATTCCGGCGCTGCTGCGCGACGGCGTCGGCGTGGTGGTGTCGCCGCTGATCGCGCTGATGCAGGACCAGGTCGACGCGCTGGAGGAAGTCGGCGTGCGCGCGGCCTTCCTGAATTCCACGCAAACCTATGAAGAGGCCAGCCGCATCGAGCGCCTGGTGCGCACCGGCGAGATCGACCTGGTCTACGTGGCGCCCGAACGCTTGATGACGGAACGCTGCCTGAACCTGTTCCAGAACTCGAACATCGCGCTGTTCGCCATCGACGAGGCGCACTGCGTGTCGCAATGGGGCCACGACTTCCGGCCCGAGTACATCAAGCTGTCGATCCTGCACGAGCAGTTCCCCAACGTGCCGCGCATCGCGCTGACCGCCACCGCCGATCCGCAGACCCGCGCCGAGATCGTCCACCGCCTGCAACTGGGCGACGCGGCGCAATTCGTCTCCTCCTTCGACCGCCCCAACATCCGCTATTCGATCGTGGAAAAGGGCAATGGCCGCAAGCAGCTGCTGGACTTCATCACCGCCGAACATGGCGGCGACTGCGGCATCGTCTACTGCCTGTCGCGCAAGAAGGTCGAAGAGACGGCCGAATTCCTCAACGAGAACGGCGTGCGTGCGCTGGCCTACCACGCCGGCATGGACCACGCCAAGCGCGCGGCCAACCAGGCCAAGTTCCTGCGCGAAGAGAACATCGTCATGTGCGCCACCATCGCCTTCGGCATGGGCATCGACAAGCCGGACGTGCGCTTCGTCTGCCACCTGGATCTGCCGAAAAGTATCGAAGGCTATTACCAGGAGACCGGCCGCGCCGGCCGTGACGGCGGTCCGGCCGACGCCTGGATGGCCTACGGCCTGCAGGACGTGGTGCTGCAACGGCGGATGATCGACGAATCCGAGGCCGACGAAACCTTCAAGCGCGTGCTGGGCAACAAGCTCGATGCGATGCTGGGCCTGTGCGAGACCCTGAGCTGCCGGCGCGTGCGCCTGCTGGACTACTTCGGCGAGCAGGCCGGCCCGTGCGGCAATTGCGATACCTGTCTGATTCCGCCGGTGTCCTTCGACGGCACGGTGCCGGTGCAGAAGATTCTGTCGACCGTGTACCGCGTCGACCAGCGCTTCGCCGCCGGCCACGTGATCGACGTGCTGCGCGGGCAGGAAACGGAACGGATCAAGACCTGGCACCACGATTCCCTGTCGGTGTTCGGCATCGGCGCCGATCGCAGCGAACAGGAATGGCGCGCCATCCTGCGCCAGGTGATCGCGCTCGGCCTGTTGACGGTCGACCATGAACAATACAGCTCGCTGAAGCTGACCGACGCCGCGCGTCCGGTGCTCAAGGGCGGCCAGAAGGTGCAGCTGCGCCAGTACCAGAAACCGGTCAAGGCCAAGCCGAGCCGCGCGGCCAAGGGTTACGTCGAAAGCGATCTGTCGGGCGAGGAGCAGCGCATCTTCGACCGCCTGCGCTCGTGGCGCATGGGCACGGCGCGCGAACACAACGTCGCCGCCTACATCATCTTCAACGACGCCACGCTGCGCGAAATCGCCAAGGCCCGCCCGACGGCGCTGGACGACCTGCGCGGCATCTCCGGCGTCGGCGAGAAAAAGCTGGCCTCCTACGGCGACGAAATCGTCAACCTGATCAGCGAGCTGGAATAGTCAGCGGCAGGCGATATTGATCGTCCGCGCGCCGACTTTGGAGCTTGGCTTGTAGCTCACCGAGCAGGTGGCGTATTGCGGCAATATCTGTTTCGCCAGCGTGATCTCGCCAGCCGCTCCGCCATAGCCGCACACCAGCCACAGGCCATCCCTGAATTCAACGTCGAACCGCCAGGTTTCAACGGTTTGCGCGCCTTTGCGCTCCACGGAAGCAGGCTTGAGATCCGCACGCTTCTCCGGCGGACCATTGCTAAAACCGGCAGAACTCAACCTGAAATTTCCGGACGGTCTGGCGGCCCAATCCGACGAAGCGACCGTGATGGCGGCAGCACTGACGACATCCGGGCAAACTAATGACGCCGATTCGGCACCCATTGTCAGCGCCGGCATAAAAGCCAACGCAACCAGGATTCCGTATAAGTCATATCGCGGATTGGTTTTCATAATCAATGCTCAATCACATAAAAAGCATCGGCGTTATTGCTTGGATCTTTGAAGCTTCCATCTTTGTTCTTCCCTAAAGACTCAAGGAAACGCTCTGAGATGCTGGTTTTTCTCCCGTCCTTCCATTGGTCCATGACATAAATGCCATCCACTGCTTGTCGTACAAAAAATGCGGCATGATTCCCATGTTTTTGATTGGGATAACGCCCCTTGTTAAAGGTCGCAATCGCCGTGCCCTTTCTGATCAAATGATTGCCAAATACAGCCTCACCCTGGCGCCACCCGCTGGCAGGACCTGCATTGGTATAGTGCTGGACCAATGCAACGCATTGGTGCGTTCCTACTTTCTTTTCACCTTCAAGATCATCGACTTTGGAATAGACGTAAGACATGAAAACTCCCCATTGAATGCGCAAGCGAAGGCAAACTATCGCCCATTGCGGGCGAGAGGAATTTGATCAGGCTCAGCGCGGGAGCGACTAAGCGGTGACGATGCTGCGGTAGCGGCTTGGCGGGGCGCCGACGGCGTCGCGGAAGCGGTGGCTGAAGTGGCTCAGGTCCGCGTAGCCGCAGGCGTCGGCGATTTGCTGCAAGGGCTGGTCGCTGGTTTTCAGCAGCATGCGCGCGCGCTCGATGCGGCGTGCGGCGATCCAGGTCGACGGCGGCATGCCGAACGACACCTTGAACATCCGCACCAGGTGATACTCCGACAGACACGCCAGCTCGGCCAACATGCCCAGCGTGATGCTCTTCGCCAGATGCGCTTCGATGTAATCGGCCAGCTTGCGGCGCACCGCCGGCGCCAGGCCGCCGCGCACCCGGCCCTGATGCTGCGGCACCGACTGCGCATGCAGCAGATGACTCAGCGCGTCGTGCGTAATTTCGTTGGCGCGCAGCTGCGCGTCCGCGCCTTCCCACGACATGCCGGCCAGCGACGCGCACAGGTGGCCGATGCGCTCATGTTCAAAGTAGGTGCGGTCGGACAGCGTCAGCTCGCGCGGCTCGCGGTCCAGCTCCACCACGGCGCGGCGCGTGAAGTGCTCGGGCAAAAAGTAGACATGCATGAAATGCATGGCGCCGCGCACCGTCCAGCTGGACTCGTGCCAATCCGGCAAGGTGCACAGGCGCTTGGGCGCGCCGTACAGGCCGGGCAGTTCGGAACGCTCGGTGCGGTGGCCGCCATCTAGATAATAGGACAAGGTGTGGTGGCCCGGCCGGTTGTAGCTGGTTTCCGCCACCGGCGTGTCGCGCCGCCAGATGGCCACCGCCAGCTCGTCACCCAGCCAGGCGAAGCGCTCCAGCTGCGCATCGGTCTCCGACATGGTCTTGAAGACGGAATGTGACAACTGCCCGTCCGGCAGGGAGGACAGCAGCGTGGCAGGCAGGTTGTGGGCGCGGGAAGACATGGATAAAGTCTAGCACGGCGCCTGCCGCGCCGCCGGCCGCCGCCGCGATATGCGCAATTTCAGACAAGTCGCCGCGCCGTGCGGACGGCATGCTGGCGGCATGAATATCTTCCTCTACCTCCTCACCGTCCTGATCTGGGGCACCACCTGGATCGCCATCAGCTTTCAACTGGGCGTGGTTCCCGCGCCCGTGTCGATCGCCTACCGCTTCTGGATCGCCGCCGCCGTGCTGCTGGCCTTCCTGCTCATCGCGCGCAAGCCATGGTGGCCGCCGCGCAAAGCCTGGCCCTACCTGTTCGCCCAGGGCATCGCGCTGTTCTGCGTGAACTTCCTGTGCTTCTACTACGCCAGCCAGTGGATCACCAGCGGCCTCGAAGCGGTGGTATTCTCCACCGCGCCGCTGTGGAACGCCATCAACGGCCGTCTCTTCCTCGGCAAACCGATCAAGCCGCAGGTGATGGTCGGCGCGCTGTTCGGCCTGGGCGGCATCGTGCTGCTGTTCGCGCCGCAGATGGCCGGCCACTGGCACGACAGCCATACGCTGTGGGGCCTGGCGCTGACGCTGGGCGGCACCTTGTGCTTCTCATGTGGGAATCTGCTGTCGAGCCGCATGCAGGCCATGGGCCTGGGCCTGACGCCATGGCTGACCAATACCTGGGCTATGCTGATCGGCTCCACCACGCTGGGCGTGGCCGCGCTGGCATTGGGCATGCCGTTCGCGCTCGATCCGGCGCCGCGCTATCTGGGCGCCCTGCTGTATCTGGCGATACCGGGTTCGGTGATCGGCTTCACCGCCTACCTGATGCTGGTAGGCCGCATCGGTCCGGACCGCGCGGCCTATTCCACGGTATTGTTCCCCATCGTCGCGCTGACCATTTCAACCGTCTACGAAGGCTATCACTGGACAGCGCTGGCCCTGGCGGGCCTGGCGCTGGTCCTGGCGGGCAACCTGCTGGCGTTCCTGCCGCCGCTGCGCCGCGCCATTCCGGTGAAGACTTACTGAATCGAGATCAGCTCGATGGCGAAGACCATGCCCGAATTGGCAGGGATGGCGCCCGAACCGGTTGAACCATAGGCCAGCGTGGACGGCATGATGATGCTGCGCTTGCCGCCCACCTTCATGCCCGTCACGCCCTGGTCGAAGCCCTTGATCACATTGCCGGCGCCGAGTTTGAACGAGAAGTTGGTGGTCGCGGTGGCGTTGGTGTCGACCAGGATGCCCTTGTGGTCAGTGGCGACGCTGCTGTACAGGTAGGCGCTGTACTTGACGTTCGCGGTGGCGCCGACGGCGGCGGTGGCGCCGGTGCCGACCACGGTATCGGTAACGCCGAAGGCCGGTGCTTCGGCCAGCGCCTGCACGTCCGTCAGCTGCACGTCGAACACCATGCCGGCGTTAGGCGGCACCGTCGTCGAACCGCTCGCGCCCAGCGCCAGGCTGGCCGGAATGATCAACGTGCGCTGGCCGCCGACCTTCATGCCGGTCACGCCCTGCTCCAGGCCCTTGATCACAACACCGCCACCCAGCGTGAACACATACGGCGTGGCGCTGGTCAGGTTGGTGTCGATCTTGGCGCCCTTGTGGTCCGCCGCCGATGCGCTATACAGCCAGGCGGAGTAGCGGATGCCGACGATATTGGTGGTGCTGGCCAGCATGCCGGTGCCCACCGCGCTATCGGTCTGACTGAAGCTGCCTGGATTATCGGCAGGCGTGGTCACGCTGCCATTCGAGCCGGAAGAACCGCCGCCGCCGCCGCAAGCGGTGAGAGTCGACAAAACAACACAGGCGGCGATCAAAGACGACTTCAATTTCATGGCGCGTTTATCCTTATAAGGTGGCAAAATATCAAGACGCCAGACAATACCGCAAGGAATGTAAACGCGCGCTGAAAATTTGTAATTGTTTGTATCTTGGAGAGTCGCATGACCAGAATCGGCAGTTTTGCAGCATTCGCCCTGTTGTTGTCGGTTGCCCACGCTGCCGACAAGCCGGCCGACACGGTCTACCGCAACGGCTACGTCTACACGGTGGACGCCAGGGACAGCGTGCAGCAGGCGCTGGCCGTGCGCGGCGGCCGCATCGTCTACGTCGGCGACAACGACGGCGCCAAGGCCCTCACCGGCAAGAAGACCGAAGTCATTGACCTGCAGGCCCGCATGCTGATGCCCGGCCTGATCGACGGCCATATGCATCCGCAATCGGGCGGCAGCCGCCTGCTCAATTGCAGCCTGAATTACGAATCGCTGACGGTGCCGCAGTTCCAGTCGCGCATCCAGGCCTGCCTCGACCGCGACAAGAAATCCGGCGCCGACCGCTGGCTGGTGGTGGTCAACTGGTTCCAGCAAGGGATGCTGCCGGACGGCGTGGAAACCACCGCCGCCATGCTCGATGCGCTCAAGACCGACCGGCCGATCATCGTCCGCTCGTCCTTCGGCCACTCGTCGCTGCTGAACTCCAAGGGCGTCAAGGTAGCGAAGGTGGAGCGCGACACGCCCGATCCCGCCGGCGGCAAGATCACCCGCGACGACAAGGGCAACGTTACCGGCCTGCTGGAAGACGCTGCGCAGGACATGGCGATGAACCTGCTGCCGCCGCTGACGGTGGCCGAGAACCTGGCGGCCTCCAAGGCCGCACTGGCGGCGATGCGCCAGCAAGGCATCACCAGTTTCCTCGACGCCTACACCGATCCGGAAACCATGACGGCCTTCACCGACCTGCAAAAGCAGGGCAAGCTGACGGCACGCGCGCACTTCGCGGTGCTGATCGATCTGGATAAAGGCGCGACGCCGCAAAGCGCGGTGGCCGAGCTGCTCAAACAGCAGAAACAGTTCGACCAGGGACCGACCAGGGTGGCGCCGTCGATGCAGGTGCGGCACGCCAAGCTGTTCATGGACGGCGTGATCTCGGCGCCCGCCTTCACCGGCGCCATGCTGGAACCCTACCTTGTCAACAAAGGCACGCCGGAGAAACCGGACTGGCAGCCGGGCGCCAACACCGGACCGGCCAGCTACTTCTCGCAAGACGCCTTGCGCACCACGCTCAAGGAACTGGCGCACGCACACATCGATCCGCACATCCACGTCGATGGCGACCGCGCCGTGCGCGAATCGCTGGACGCCATCGAAGCCCTGCGCGCCACGCCGGAAGGAAAGCGCGTGCGGCCGGCGCTGGCGCACGACGAAATCGTCGATCCGGCCGACTACCCGCGCTTTGCACAACTGGATGTGACGCCGGTGCTGTCGTTCCAGTGGGCGAAGCCGGCGCCCGACACGCTGGGCGCATTGAAGGACTACATGGGACCGCAGCGCTACGCCACCGTCGAACCGCAGGTACTGCTGCTCAACGCCGGCGCGCGTATCGCCTATGGCAGCGACTGGCCGGTCGATCCGCTGGACGAATGGTTCGCGCTGAAGGTCGGCGTGACCCGCACCGCCGCGCCGGACGCCGGCAAGGAATACGCCGGCCGCCTGACCGCGCAACCGGGCATGCCGCGCGCCGAGGTGCTGCGCGCCATCACGCTGAACGCCGCCTACACGCTGCGCCAGGAAACGCAGACCGGCTCGCTGGAAGTGGGCAAGCTGGCCGACATGATTGTTTTGGACCGCAACTTCTTCACCATACCGGCCGAGGACATCGCCAACATCAAGGTACTGCAAACGGTGGTGGGCGGGAAAATCGTCTACCAGTCCAAGGGCATGCGGTAAGATGACGGCCTTTGTTTAACTAAGCACGCCATGCAGCTCTTCATTTCCCTGCTGATCATCGTCGCCACGGCGGCGGTGGTCTATGCCATCATCAAGACCAATCCGAACAAGCCGAAGGCCTTGCCGCTGCCGTCCGGCGTGCCGTATGAGCCAGTGCTGCCGGACAGCGCGCCGGTGCTGCACTGGTCCGACGGCGGCCGCTTCATGGTGGAGGTGATGAACGAATCGCGCTACCAGCCGACGCTGCGCGCGCTGGCCGGCGAGCATGGCGACAACGCCGCCGCCGCGCCGTATGTGGCGACGCTGATGCCGGACGACCGCAACGCCTATGAGAACGAGGCGGTCGCCGTCTTCATCGAAGGCCGCATGGTGGGCTATCTGTCGCAGAAGGCATCGCTCAAGTTCCGCGAACTGCTGCGCAAGAAGGAAGCCAGCGGCCAGTTGAGCACAGTCGATGCGCAAGTACGCGGCGGCACGCTGTGGCAAGGCAAGCGCCTGTCGTATGTGGTGGTGCTGGACCTGGAGCCGCTGGAAAAATGAAACTGCTTGCGGCCGCGCTGATCTCGCTCACGGCGGCTGCCGCCGAGCCGCCGCTGATCGTGCACTACAACGACCGCGCGCCGCATCACTACACCAAGCAAGGCGTGCCGCAGGGCGACGCCATCGCCAAGGTGACTGTCGCGCTGAAGGCGGCCAACATTCCGTATGAGCTGCGCAACACGCCGGCCAAGCGTCAGCTGGTGCTGCTGAAGGCGAACGAACAGCCGGCCTGCATGCTGGCCTGGGTCGACCTGCCGGGACGCGAACGAACGGGGAAATTTTCGGAAGTGATCTACGACGACCGTCGCCTGTGGTGCACCTTGGCGACGCCGGATGAGACAATAAAGCGCTTCAACGGGGTCCTGCTCAGGAACCCCTGAAGGCGGCTTCGATTCAGCTCCCTACACTGCACGCGGAAACCGTTTAGCCCCGCACTGCGGCGCACTGGGGTAAGCGCCAACTACTTCTTGGTGAAGACCAGATCCCACACCCCATGCCCCAGCTTCAGGCCGCGGTTCTCAAACTTGGTCAGCGGACGATAGGCCGGCTGCGGCGCGTAGCCGTCGGCGGTATTCTGCAAGCCCTCTTCCGCGCTCAACACTTCCAGCATCTGCACCGCATAGTCTTCCCAGTCGGTGGCCAGGTGGAGATAACCGCCCACTTCCAGCTTCTGCACCAGATGCTTGACGAACGGCGACTGAATCAAGCGGCGCTTGTTATGGCGCGCCTTGTGCCACGGGTCCGGGAAGTAGATATGCACGCCATGCAGCGAGCCATCCGGAATCATATGGTTCAGCACTTCCACCGCATCGTGCTGGATCGCCTTCAGGTTGGTCAGCTCCTGCTCGCCGATCAGCTTCAGCAGGCTGCCCACACCCGGCGTATGCACTTCCACGCCGATGAAATCCTTCTCCGGCATCACGCCGGCGATGTGCGCCGTGGTGCCGCCCATGCCGAAGCCGATTTCCAGCACCACCGGCGCCTTGCGGCCGAAGGTCTGTTCATAGTCCAGCGGCGCCTTGCTGTACTCGATCAGGAACTTCGGACCCAGTTCTTCCAGCGAGCGTGCCTGCGCGGTCGACAGGCGGCCGGCGCGGGTGACGAAGCTGCGGATGCGGTGTTCGGTCGGGTCGTACAGCATCGGCCGTGCTTGGCCGTCTTTAGGCGTATCGGAAGACATGAGTGGAATCGGCGTTAATTTATTTGAGGCGGCATTATATCAGGCTTGCCGGCGCACTTTTTCAAATCGATTGACACCCATGTGCAGTTGAGGTCTAATCATCACATGAGGCGTGAAATCGTTTTCAAACGTAGCTATGTCCTCCCTTCCGCCCCTGTTAATCCATTAAAACGATAAAGACAATGACCGATTTCACGCAATTCCCACCCTCGTTTACCTGGGGCGTTGCCACCAGTGCATTCCAGATTGAAGGCGGCGCCACCGCCGACGGCAAGGGCCCATCGATCTGGGATACCTTCAGCCACACACCCGGCAAAGTCATCGACGGCACCAACGGCGACGTCGCCTGCGACCACTACCACCGCTACCCGGAAGACGTGGCCATCATGGCCAGCCTGGGCGTGGACGCCTACCGCTTCTCGATGGCCTGGGCGCGCGTGCAGCCGCAAGGCAAAGGCGCGTGGAACGAAGCCGGCTGGGACTTCTACGACCGCCTGCTGAAGGAACTGGAAAGCAAGGGCATCGCCGCCCACATCACGCTGTACCACTGGGATCTGCCGCAAGGCCTGCAGGACGAAGGCGGCTGGCTGAACCGCGACACCGCCTACCACTTCGCCGAATACGCGGCCGAAGTGGCGCGCCGCTTCGGCAATCGCGTGAAAACGATTGCAACGCACAATGAACCCTGGTGCACCGCCAACCTGGGCTACGGCAACGCCCAGTTCGCGCCGGGCGTGGCGGACCTCAAGCAGTCGATCCAGGTCTCGCACCACCTGGTGCTGTCGCACGGTCTGGCCATGAGCGCGATGCGCAAGGTCGGCAGCTCGGCGCAGCTGGGCATTGTGCTGAACCAGTGGACCGCCGATCCGGCCACCGACAGCGCCGCCGACAAGGCCGCCGCCGAATTCGAATATTCGCGCTCGGTCGAATGGTTCATGGACCCTATCTTCAAGGGCAAATATCCGGAACTGGCGCTCAAGGTCCACGGCGACAACGCGCCGGTGGTGCACGACGGCGACCTGGAAATCGCCCACCAGAAGATCGACTTCCTCGGTGTGAACTACTACTTCCGCGCCTTCTGCTCGACCGAAACGCCGCCGCGCCAGCCGGAGTGCAAACTGGGCAAGACCGACATGGGCTGGGAAATCTTCCCGGACGGCCTGACCGAACTGCTGCTCAAGCTGCACGCCGACTACGAACTGCCGCCGATCTACATCACCGAAAACGGCATGGCCAATCCGGACACCATCGTCAACGGCGAGATCCCGGACGAGGCGCGCATCGATTTCGTCAAGCGCCACCTGAAGGCGCTCAACGACGCCCGCCTGCAAGGCGTGAACATCCAGGGCTACTTCCTGTGGAGCCTGCTGGACAACTTTGAATGGAACTCGGGCTACGCCAAGCGTTTCGGCATCGTCCACGTCGACTACGAAACCCAGAAGCGCACGCCGAAGCACAGCGCGCTGTGGTATCGCGACTACCTGATCCAACAGCGTCCGCAAAAAAGCGCGCACGCCGCCTGAGCAACGCAACCGTAGTACCGCCGCCGGCCCTCGGGCCGGCGGTTCCCGTTTTGAAGAATGGCCGAAGAGCCAGTGCTACACTCCACCGAGAACAACGAGGACGACACTATGAGTACCGCACCTTCCGCCCTGCCGAAAGAGCCGCAGGCCGCCGCACCTGACACGGCGCCGGCTGCCGCCCCCCCGTCGCTGTTCCGCGCCATGTTCGCGCGCGGCACGCCGATGCTGTGGGTGCCGAGCGGCTACTTCGCCATGGCCCTGACCTACATGATGCTCACCAGCGTGACCTCCATCATGTTCAAGAACCTCGGCATGGACAACGGCCAGGCCGCGCAATACGCCAGCTACCTGATCCTGGCCTACACCATCAAGCCGCTGTTCGCACCGTTCGTTGAAATGTACCGCACCAAGAAGTTCTTCGTGCTGTGCGCGCAGCTGATCGTCGGCATCGGCTTTGCCGCCGTGGCGCTGGCCATGTCGCTGCCGGACTACATGGTCATCATGGTGTTCCTGTTCGGCATACTGTCGCTGGTCGGCGCCACGCAGGACATCGCCTCCGACGGCGTCTACGTCACTTCGCTCGACACCAAGACCCAGTCGCTGTTCTGCGGCATCCAGAGCCTGAGCTGGAACGTCGGTCCCATCGTCGCCTCGGGCGGCATGGTGTACCTGAGCGGCTGGCTGCACACGCACTACTTCCATCACCAGGCCGGCGCCTTCGGCCCGGAGTGGATCGACTCGTGGCGCATCATCTTCTTCATCGTCGCCGGCATCACCATCGTCACCGCGCTGTGGCATATGCGCGTGATGCCCGACGGCGCCAAGGCCGAAAACGCGCCATCGTCGGTGGCCGAAGCGGCCTACATCCTCAAGGATTCCTTCGCCACCTTCTTCCAGAAGCGCGACGTGTGGCTGATGGTGGGCTTCGCCTTCATCTTCCGCTTCAGTATCGGCCTGCTGGAAAAGATCGGGCCGTTCTTCATGGTCGATCCGGTGACGCAGGGCGGCCTTGGCCTGTCGAACGAGATGCTGGGCCTGATCTACGGCACCTACGGCCTGATCGCCGTGCTGCTGGGCTCCCTGCTGGGCGGGATCTTCGTGGCGCGCCGCGGCTTGCAGAAAACCCTGTTCACGCTGTGCTGCGCGGTCAACATCCCGAACGTCACCTTCCTGCTGATGAGCGTTTACCAGCCGGATAACCTGCTGATCATTTCCGCCGGCGTGGCGGTCGAGAAGTTCTTCTACGGCTTCGGCTCGGTGGGCTTCATGATCTACCTGATGCAGCAGCTGGCGCCAGGCAAATACACCACCACCCACTACGCCTTCGGCACCGGCCTGATGGGCCTGTGCATGATGGTGACCGGCGTGATCAGCGGCCACCTGCAGCAGGCGCTGGGCTATGTGCACTACTTCTGGCTGGTGATGGCGGCCACCATTCCATCGTTCCTGGTCACGTGGTTCGCACCGTTCCACCATAAGGAGTAACGGGAAACCACGCCGCGCGCAGGCGCATGAAGGGCTGCTCGACCAGCTGGTACAGCAGCCATCCGCCGCCGACGCCGGCCAGCATCACCAGCGCGATGCCCGGCGCCGCATGGCGGTCCAGCGGCATCGCCTCCCCGACGATCTTGAACAGCGGCTTGTGCGCCAGGTAGACCGCATACGACCACAAGGCCAGGCTCTCCGCACCCGGCACGCGCACGCGGGCCAGCAGCGATGCAGGACTCAACGCCGCCAGCAGCAGCAAGGCGAAACTCAACGCCAGCAGCGTAAAGCCGAACGCCGTCATCAAGAACGATTCGTCATAGAAGCGCGCCAGCAGCACGCCGCACATCAACAGGCCTGCCGCCAGCAGCAGATTGCCATGCCGCAGAATGCGGTCGTACAGCGGACGATGGAAATTCTTCAGCATCGCAATCGCCACGCCCGGCAGCAGCTCGTCGAAGCGCGCAAAGCTGGAGTAGTACACCTCCTGCGAAAACGGCTGCTGCCCCTTGGACCACGCCAGCGCGCGGAAGGTTACCGCGCCCGCTACGGCCAGCGCCATCGCCAGCCATCCCCAGCGCGGGCGGCGCAGCAGCAGGACCGCCAGCGGCAGCACCAGATAAAACTGCTCCTCGATGCACAGCGACCATGCATGCGTGAAGGTCTGGCCGTATTGCAGGCCGAAGTTCTGCGTGAACGTCAGGAAGCGCCACAGCGGTGCGGTGGCGCTGCCGCCCAGCGCCGCCGGAAACAGGAAGTACACCGCCAGCACCACGTAGTAGTTGGGCAGCGTGCGCAGCAGGCGGCGGCCGAAGAAGGTCGACAACGGCATGCGCTGCGACAGGATCTGATTGCCGATCAGGTAGCCGCTCAATACAAAGAACAGGTCCACGCCCACCCAGCCGATGCGCCCTGCCTCGCCGAAATCGCTGCCGCCGGCCACCACGCCGTGGTGGTACATCAGCACCAGCACAATCGCGGCGGCGCGCAGGGTATCCAATCCATGTATCCTCATCGTCTTCCTTCATGTATGCGAAAACGCGATTCTGCCGCCGCAGCAGGCCGTTGCGGAACGCGTGGGACGAAATCCCGGTTCCGTGTGACGCAGCCCGGCGGAAGCGCGAATCGCCCCTGCTATACTCGCGCCGATGAGCACCCCGCCCAACGCCAACCTCGCCGCCACGCGCGCCACGCCGCACGCCTCGCCAGGCGCCGCGCCGCCAACCGCTGCCGCGCAGGCGGCATCGATGGAAGCAACGCTTGGCGGTGCGCGCGCGGCAACGCCTTGGGCCGCACCGCGTCCGCGATGGACCGCCGTGCTGCAAACGGTGGCAGTGAACGCGCTGGCCTGGGTGGCGATCAGCGCGGCCGGCGCTTACGGCGCGGCCAACGCTTCCAGCTTCCTGCGGCTATGGCAGCAATGGTGCATCGACTACGTGCCGATGATGCTGCTCAGTTCCGCCCTGTGTCTGGCGCTGCTGCGCCGGCCCACGCTGTTCGAACCGTGGCGCAATGTGGCCGGCTTCTTCATCGTGGTGATGGTGCTGTTCCAGCCACTGCAATGGCTGTACGTGGACTGGGTCCACAACAACGACGGCATCAACCTGCAAAGCATCTACCAGGCGCGCCTGCGCATGCGCCGTTTCAGCTGGTTCGTCACCGGCGCCACCTACGCCATCATTGTCGCCATCGGCAACTGGCGGCTGGCGCGCGCACGCGAGCAGGCCTTGCAGCGCACGCATACGCAAAACCTGGAACTGTCGCTGGCACTGGAGCAGCAACGCATGCTGGCGCTGCGCGCGCAACTGGAACCGCACTTCATCTTCAACGCGCTGAACGCCATCAGCGCACTGGTGCGCGACGGCGACAAGGCCGTCTCGCTGCAAGGCATCAGCCGCTTGAGCGATCTGCTGCGCTACGCCCTGTCGGCCAGCCTGCGCGACGCCGTGCGCCTCGGCGAAGAACTGCAATTCGTGCACGACTACACCGACCTGCAACGCCTGCGCTACGGTAAACGTTTGCAGATCCAGATCGACTGTGACGACGACGAACTGCACGATGCCCTGTGCCCGCCGCTCCTGCTGCAACCGCTGATCGAAAACGCGCTGCGCCACGACCTCGATTGTCACGATGGCCGCGGCGATATCCGCGTCCGCATCACGCGCCTGGCGTCCGAACTGCTGATTACCGTCTCCAATCCCCTGAGCGCGCAGACACCGCCCAATCCCGGCACCGGCCTTGGGCTGAAGAACACGCGCGAGCGGCTGCTGATGTTCGATCCGGCCGCCTCGCTGCACGCCGAAAAACGCGACGACCGCTTTTACGCGGAAATCCGTCTGCCGCTGGGAGAATGGGATTGACCGGCTATGTCATCGTCGACGACGAAGCGCCCGGCCGCGCCAATCTGCGCCTGGCGCTGCAAGCCGTTCCAGGCTGGCGGCTGCTGGCCGAATGCGACAGCGCCGCCGCCGCCCGCAGCGCGCTGGTGCAGACGCCGGCCGACGTGGTGTTCCTCGACATCCAGATGCCGCGCGAAAGCGGCCTGGAACTGGCGCGTGAACTGAGCCGCCTGCCGCAGCCGCCGCTGATCATCTTCGTCACCGCCTACAACACGCACGCGGTGGATGCGTTCGAAGTGCACGCGCTGGACTACCTGCTCAAACCGATCGACGACCGCCGGCTGGCACAGGCCATCGAACGCGCCAACGCCATGCTGGCCTCGCGCCACGGCGACAGCTACCGCGCCGCGCTGCAAGGCTACACGACGGCCAGTCACACCCAGTACATGGACAGCTTCAGCATACGTTCGGTAGGATACATAGAGCAGGTCCGCGTGCGCGACGTGCTGTGGCTACACGCGGCGGGAAATTATGTGGAGTTGCATCTGGCGGCGCGCACGGTGCTGCACCGGGTGCCGCTGAGCCGCTTGGAACAGCTGCTGCGGCCGGAGGAATTCCTGCGCGTGCACCGCACCGCCATCGTGCGCCGCGACCAGCTCCTGCGCCTGGCGGTGGTGGGAGACGGCCGTTACCAGTTGACGCTGGCCTGCGGCGCGCAACTGCCCGCCAGCGCGCGCTATGTGCAGGAACTGAAGGCCAGCCTAGGCTTCGCCGGTCAGTGAGCGCAGGTCTTCCTCGCGGATGCGGCGCTCGGGCGCCAGCACGCGGGCGATCACTTGCGGATTGAGACCCATGTTTTGCAGCAGTTCCACCGCACCGGGCGTGCCGATGTCGCGCTGCACCTGCAACGCCTGCCGCACGATGAAATCATATGAATGCCAGCCGGTGGTGTCCGACGTTTGCGGCCTTGCCTGTCGCCTGTCGTGCTCCAGATTCATGATGGCCTCCTGATTGGGAATCCACATAGATTAACGCAAGACGCCGCCGCGTGGGCGTACGGTACGCTTATTCCCTGGACGGGTCGTAGGACAGCTGCACGCGGTAGCCTTCCGGCGCGATCGAGGTATCAAAAGGATAGTTAGCCAGGTTCTGCTGATCCAGCATGCCAAGCTTGACCAGGATGGTGTGCGGCTGCTCCTTGGTGCGTCCTTCCAGCAGGTTGACGGCGGCGTTGATGGCGACGCGCGCCTGGCTCACGCCCTTGGTGTCGGCCGCCGCGTAGATTTCCCTGGTGCGGACCAGTTGCGCGATTTCGCTGGTCAGGTCGAAGGCCACCACACGGATCTTGTCGTCCAGTTTTGCCGCCTTGATGGGCCCCAGCGCCGCCGGCGCGCAACCGGTGCAGCCGAGGATGTAGTCGAGCCGCGCGCCATGCCTGGCGACGATGCGCTCCGTCAGCTGCGATTGCAGTCCGCGCTCGCTGTCACCGTAGCGGATGTCGAGGATGTTGACCTCAATCGGCGCCTCCTGCGCCGCGATGCGCGTGCCATCCACCTCGCCCTTGACCCAGCCGGCGCCCAGTGGCCCCGGCAGCAGGGCGATGTTGATGGTCTTGAGGCCGCGCTGCTGTGCGTCGCGGATCACCCAGCGCGTCGCCTCCATGCCCATGCTGCGCAGCGAGGTGGTCACCTTCAGGTTGAGATCATCGCTGCGGCTGTCGTTGGCCAGCTCCAGCACCTGAATCCCCGCCGCCCGCGCCTTGGCGATGGCGCTGTTGGTGGCCGTCATGCTGATCGGCGAGACCACGATGGCGTCATATCTGGCGGCGATCGCCTCCTCGATTTTTTGCAACTGGCCATGCAGGTCGTCGTAGCCGGCCGCCGGCAGGATGTCGACCGCCACGCCCAGTCGCTTCGCCTCGCTGATGACGCCATAGGCGCAGCCGCTCCAGTACGGATCTTTGGTATGCGGGAACAGGAAGGCGATGCGCCAATGCTTGCTGGCGCGGGCGGCCGGGGCGTACACGCCGGGCACCACGCGGCCGCTGGCCAGCGCGTCGTCGGCGGTGCCGTTGGCCTGCACCGGGCGGAAGATGGAACTGACCGGTATCGGCGCGAACTTCGCGGCGGCCTGCTGCGCCAGCGCCGGCGCCGCACTCAGGGCCAGCGCCCCGCATATTGCCAGGTGAAGGGAGTGTTTGGTCATCATGGTTTATCCACGTTTATCGGTGCAGCCAGCGGGCGGTCTGGCGCCGGCGTCGCCCGAGGGCACCAGCACGCCGTTGCGCGCGCCCAGCCGCGCCAGTTCGCCGGAACGGACCATCTCGGTGAACAGGGCGTTATAGCGGTCGCGCACGGCGGAGAATCTGGCCTCGCGCGGGAAGGCCAGGTAGCCGTCCAGCTGTGTAATGTCGGGACACAGTACCGTCAGCGCGCGCTCCAGGTGCAGGCCGCCGATCAGTTCCGTGCTGTTGCGTTGATTGGTGGCCAGCAGTTCGACGCGGCCGAGCGCCAGCATCTGCACGCCGTTTTCCAGCTGCGGCACTTCGCTGATGTCGAGCAGCGGGCGGGCCTGGTCGAACTGCGCGCCGTAGTGCCAGCCGCGCACGGCGGCGATGCGATGGTTCTTCAGCGCGGCCAGGTCGCCGCGCCATGGCGGATTGCTGTCGCTGCGCGCGTAGAACACCATGCGGTCGCGGTAAAACGGATGATCGATGAAGGCGAACTGCTTGAGACGTTCCGGCGATTTATACGGACCGACCAGGATGTCGGCCTGGGCCCGTTCCACCATCGCCAGCGCGCGCGGCCACGGATAGAGCCTGAAGCGCACCGTGTCGCCGGCACGCGCGGCCAGCGTGCGCAGCACGTCCACGCCCAGTCCGTGCCACTGGCCGTCCGCTCCCTGTTCGAAGATGTGGCTGAAGGTCGTGCCCACCGCCAGCCGCTCGACCGCATGGACCGGCGCCGACGCCATCGCGCCCATCGCCCATGCCAGCAGAAGAGAGATTGTCTTTCGCATATGGCTTCATACTAGCATGAGCTAAGGCAAGTGCCGATGCAAGAATGCCACGCTGGCATCGACCGTCGGCTGCAGCCACGGATCGAACAGCCAGAACGAGTGCGGCGTATCGGGCAGCACCACCTTGTCGCTGGCGACGCCGACGGCCGCCATCTGCGCCATCATCTCCTCGCGCCCGGCCGAGAAACGCGGCTGCGCGCTGCCGATGAACAGGATGGGCGGCATGCCGGCATGCACATAGCGGATCGGCGACGCCTCGCGCCACAGCGCCGCCGTCTCGGCATAGCGGCCGCCGAACCAGGCGCCGGCCGATGAGGGGTTCTTCTTCGGATCGTCCTCGTACCTGAGCGCCAGTTCGGAGGTGAAGTCGGACAGGCCGTCGATGTTGATAATGGCCTTGACGGCATCGCCGGCCGTGACGCCGGCCAGGCTGGCGATCTGGCCGCCGGCCGAGCCGCCCGCCAGCGCGATGCGGTTCGGGTCCAGCCCGAATTCCGCCGCATGCGCGCGCAGCCAGCGCACGGCGGCCTGCACGTCCTGCACCGCCGCCGGATAGCGCGCCTCGCCGGACAGGCGATAGCTGACCGTCACCGCCGCGTAGCCATGCTGCGTGAGGCGCAGCGCCATCGGCACGAACTCCGAGCGGAAGCCGGCCTTCCAGCCGCCGCCATGCACGAACACCACCACCGGCAGCCTGTCGCCGGCGGGGCGGTACAGATCCAGCTTGAGGCAGCGCGCGCCGTACTGCGCGTAGGTCAGGTCGGCGGTCTTGCGCACGCCGGCCGGCAGTGTGTCGCCGGCGATCTGTATGGCCGGATAGTCGCGCACCAGCTTGTCGTAGGTATGCGGCGCATCATAAGTATTGGACGGATCAGGCGCCGGCTCCGAACACGGGAGCGCGGCCACCAGGGCAGCGGCAAGCAAAACACTCAGGACAGGCATCAGCACCTCGGCGTCAACAATACAGTCCCAAAGTATAACCCCGACCGAAAGGGTCTGACCCCGTACGGGGTCAGACCCTGGCCGCAGCGATGTGCGGGTCTCGCCAGCACCCAAACAAAAAAACCCCTCGGCCGATGAAGGCGCGAGGGGTTGCAAAACCACAGACAACACTGGACTACATGAAAAACTCGGTGCTTAGAACGAGCGGCCCACGTTGATGCCGAAGGTACGCGGCGGCAGGTACTGCGCCTGCCACGGACCGTTGGCGTTCATGGCGCTGGTCTTGATCTTGCCGTCTTCGACATTGCGGACGAAGGCGTCGAAGTACCACTTGGCGGCAGCGTCGTAACGCAGGCCGATGTCGGTACGGTTGTAAGCTTTCTGACGATCCGGCTCACCCAGGTTGAACACGCTCAGCCAGCTGGCGGTTTCGTAGTGGGTGCTGATGCGCGGGATCAGCGTGCCATCGGCCAGTTCGAAGCTGTGCTGGTACTGCAGCTGCATGGCGAACTTCGGCGCGTGCGGCATGTCGTTGCCGGTCACGTCCAGGCAGGTGCTGATGCCAGGGATCGAGCAGGCCGGCAGCACATAATCGTTACTGCCGCCGATCAGTTTCTTCAGCGTGGCGTGGGTGTAGGCGGCGGTGAACTGCACGCGGTCCACCGGCGTGATCTTGGCGGCGATCTCGGTTTCCAGACCCCATACATTGGCGCCTTCGGCGTTGTTGGTGGCCAGGCCGCGGGTGCCGTCAGGATTGGTGACCGGCGCGCTGAACTGGAAGCCCTTGAACTTCTCGTAGTAAGCCGAGTTGTTCATGCGCACTTTGCCGCCCAGGAAGGTCGATTTCGAACCGACTTCGTAGTTGGTCAAAGTCTCCGAACCGTAAGGACGGCCGCCGTCCTGCAGGCCGCCGGACTTGTAGCCGGTCGATACCGACGCGAACACCATGTTGTTCTTGTCGATGTCGTAGCTGACGCGGCCCAGGCCGGTCAGCTTGTGGTCCTTGTAGACGCCGTCGTTGTTCTGGTAGGTGGTGAAGCCGTTACCCGGCGCCAGCGGATTCATCGAAGGATTCACCGGCACTTGCGGCGCGCTCAGGTCGCTCCAGCCGTTGTTGGTGCCGCCGATGTTCTTGCGCTTGTCCGAGGTGTAGCGGAAGCCGCCGGTCAGGTGCCATGCGTCGGCGATGTTCCAGGTGGCCTGGCCGAAGGCGGCGGTCGAATCGACGGTTTCCTTCGGCTGGATGAAGGAACCCTGCCAGCTGACGGTGCCCTGCTCGGTGCCGTTCATGATCGGGATGTCGAAGCGGATGCTGTTGTCTTCGTTGGCGTAGTACAGGCCCAGCAGCCAGTCGACTTCACGCTTGCCGGTCGACATGAATTCCAGCTCATGGCTGTAGTTCTTGTACTTGGAACCGACGGTGTTGTTGGCCTGGTAGCCGGCGCTGGCGCTGCTGGTGGCGGTGGTGAAGCTGGTGGCCGGATTGGCGCCGCCGTCCTGGTCGAAGGTCGACGAACCGTTGAAGCGCGAGTAGCCGGCGATGTAGGCCATCGCGATGTCCGGATTGATCTGCCAGTCGACGCGGCTGCGCACCGAGTTCGATTCGCGGTCCACGCTTGGCGCGGTGTCGACCAGCGCCGACCAGAAGTCCTGGCCCGGACGCTGCTGTTGCAGCAGATTGATGCTCGGGGTGCCGCGGTCGATGTAGTGCTCATACGAGATGTTCCACTTCAGGTCAGCCGACGGCTGCCACAGGAAGCTCAGGCGCGCCGCGCTCTGGTCCTGGGCGCTGTACTTCTTACCCATGCGCACATAGTTGTTCGGATTGATCGGCTGGAAGGCGATCGGATTGGTCGGGTGCGCCGTGTTCCACGCCGCGATCACCGGTGCGGCGGCAGCCTGCTGCGCCGCCAGCGATGGGATTTCCGGCGCCTGGAAGTCGACGTAGCCGTCGTGCTGCTCGTGCACCACCGAAACGCGCATCGCCATCGTGCTGTTGATCGGGATGTTCATCGCGCCGCGCGCGCCGATGCGGGCGTAGTTGCCGTAGCCCAGCTCGAAGTTGCCGGCGTTGCTGCCGATTTCCGGCTTCACGGTCTGCATGTTGACGGCGCCGACGGTGGAGTTGCGGCCCCACAGCGTGCCTTGCGGGCCGCGCAGCACTTCAATCGCGTCCAGGTCGAACAGCAGCGCGGTCGCGCCTTCCGGACGCGGCGAGTAGACGCCGTCCACGAACGACGCCACTTCCGGGTCGGCGTATTCGGTCTTGGCGGAGTCGTTGCCGATGCCGCGCATGGTCATGGTGATGACGCCGTGGTCGCCCTGGCCGGTGGCCGAGAAGCCCGGCACCAGGTTGACGACGTCCTGGATGGTCTGGACGTGGTTGTCGTCCAGCGCGGCGGAATTCAGTGCGGTGACCGCAACCGGGGTTTTTTGCAGCGACGTGGTGCGCTTGGTCGCGGTCACGAACACTTCGGTGATCTTGCCGCTGTCGGCGGGTGCGGCCTGCTCGGCGGCTGGCGCGGCCTGGGCGGCTTGCGCATCGGCTGCTTCGGCGGCATAAACAGAGGTGGTGCCGGCCATCAGGGCGAGGATGGCGAGCGAAATAGGCGTCAGCAGACGCTTCCCGGATTGCGGTACGTGCAGGTTCATAAGTCTCCTTTTGCGGAGCGATCGCCAGGGGGTGAGGCGGTGCTACCATTTATCGTGGAAAACGATTTCAAGTTGTTTGAAATCGATTTCAATTTTTCTGAAATCGTTTTCTGTATTTGTGAAATCGATTTCATGGTACATAATCCCGGTTACAGATGTCAATTTAAAAATTGTAGCAGCGTTGTATCACTTGCGCAGTCGGCCATCCGCCAGAGTGACAGTGCTGACTTGCCCAGTGACACAGGAGACAAAATCGCGATGAAAACGTTACCAAAAAATGCCGTCAAAGAAGTCCTGATCGTTGGCGGCGGCACCGCCGGCTGGCTGACTGCCTGTTTTTTAGCCAAACAACTGGGCGCCGGCGCGGACGCCGACAGCGTCCGCATCACACTGGTGGAATCCAGGGACATCGGCATCATCGGCGTTGGCGAGGGCACCTTCCCCTCGATCCGCGGCACCCTGGCCACCATCGGCATCGACGAAGCGCGTTTCATCCGCGAGTGCAACGGCACCTTCAAGCAGGGCATCCGTTTCAACCACTGGGTGCGCGAACCGGGCGCCAAGGGCGCCGACCACTACTTCCATCCTTTCAGCCTGCCCAGCCAGCGCCCCGGCGGACCGGAACTGCTGCCCTACTGGCTGCAAGGCGCGGCCGGCGACGGCGTGGCGTTTGCCGCCGCGGCGACCATGCAGAAGCGCGTCGCCGATGCGTCGCGCGCCCCGAAGCGCCCGGGCGACGCCGACTTCACCGGACCGCTGAACTACGCCTACCACTTCGACGCCGGCAAGTTCGCCGCCCTGCTCTGCACCCACGCGCAATCGCTGGGCGTGCGGCATGTGCAGGCCACGGTGGAACGCGTGGCGCTGGATGACGACGGCGCCATCGGCGCGGTGCATACAAAGGAAGCGGGCGTGCTGACGGCCGACCTGTATATCGACTGCACCGGCTTCCGCGCGGCGCTGATCGGCGAGGCGCTGGGCACCAGCTTCCGCAACATCAACGACGTGCTGTTCGTCGACCGCGCGCTGGCGATGCAGGTGCCCTATGAGCGGCCGGACGCGCCGATCGCCTCCTACACCATCGCCACCGCGCACGAGGCGGGGTGGACCTGGGACATCGGCCTGCACCAGCGGCGCGGCATCGGCTATGTGTATTCGAGCCGCCACACCGACGACACGCGCGCCGAGGAAATCCTGCGCGGCTATATCGGCAAGCCGGCCGAGGACCTCAATCCGCGCCAGCTCAAGCTGAATGTCGGCTACCGCGAGCAGCATTGGGTGAAGAACTGCGTGGCGGTGGGCTTGTCGGGCGGCTTCCTGGAGCCGCTGGAATCGTCGGGCATCGGGCTGATTGAAACGGCGGCCTACCTGGTCAGCTACCTGTTCCCGCACGACGGCGACTTCGCGCCGGTGGCCAAGGTGTACAACGAGATGATGAAGGCGCGCTACGAGCGCATCGTCGATTTCGTCAAGCTGCACTACTGCCTGACGCAGCGCCGGGACAACGCCTTCTGGATCGACAACGCCGACGCCGCCAGCATTCCGGACTCGCTGCAGGACAAGCTGGCCATGTGGCGCAAGCGCGCGCCGCACCGCATGGACTTCGTGGTCGATTACGAGATGTATCCGCCATCGAGCTGGCAGTATGTGCTGTACGGGATGGAGTATCCGACGGCGTTGTACGCCAACGCCCGCACGCTGCCGCGCATGGAGGAGGCGCGCCAGGAATTCGCCATGATCGCGCAGGTGTCGCAGCGCGCGCTGGCCGACCTGCCGGACCACCGCGCCATGGTGGAGCACCTGCTGCGACGTCACTGACCCCGCCGTTCCCGCGCAGGCGGGAACGACGCTACCCGGCGCGGGCCGCGCCCAGCCGGGCGCTGGCGGCGATCAGCAGCATGAAGCAACCAAGGCCGCCGAACGCCAGATTGAGGCTGGACGCATGCGCCACAAAACCGATCATCGCCGGCCCGGCCAGAATACCAACATAACCCAGCGTGGTCACCGCGCCGATGGCCAGGCTGGCCGGCATCGCGCTCTGATTGCCGGCTGCCGTGAACAGGATCGGCACCACGTTCGACGCACCCAGACCGATCAGCACAAAGCCCACCAGCGCCAGCGGCGCGGACGGCGCCAGCACCGACAGGAAGAAACCGGCCGCGCCGCACAAGCCGCCGACCAGCAGCACGCGCTTGCCGCCCAGCGCGCGCACCACGCGGTCGCCGGTCAGGCGGCCCAGCGTCATGGCGATGGCAAAGGCCGCGTAACCAAGGCCGCCACGGCTGGGGTCCAGCCCCTGCTCCGTGGTCAGCAGCAAAGCGCTCCAGTCGAGGATCGCGCCTTCGGCCAGGAAGGACAGGAAGCACAGCGCGCCGATGAAGATCACCGCGCCGTGCGGCACCACGAACAGCGGCGCATCGCGCTCGGCCGCATCCGGCTCGCGCAGCAGATGCGGCGCGCTCACAACCAGCGACAGGGCCACCAGCGCCGAGATCACCGCGGCGGACGCGGTCGGCGTCATGCCGGCCCACAGCATCAGCGCCATCAGTCCCGCGCCGATAAAGCCGCCGACGCTGAACAGGCCGTGGAAGCCGGACATCAGCGAACCGCCGCTTGCGCGCTCGACGATCACCGCCTGCACATTCATCGCCACATCCAGCGTGCCGATCGAGGCGCCCACCGCAAACAGCGTCGCCCCCAATAGCAACGGCGTCGACGCATACGCCAGAAACGGCACGAACAGACAGGTGAAGGCGCCGGAGATCAGCACCACCAGCCGGCAGCCGTAGCGCGACGTCAGCAGGCCGGTGACCGGCATCGCCACCAGCGAGCCGCCGCCCAGGCACAACAGCAGCAGGCCCAGTTCCGCCTCGCCGAGCGCCAGCCGCGTTTTGGCGAACGGCACCAGCGGCGCCCAGGCCGCCATGGCCAGGCCGGCCGCCAGAAAGGCGAGACGGGTGGATAAACGCTGCTGCGGGCCGACTTGATTCATGCGCGATCGCCTTCCATGGATGAGGCCCACAGTATAGTCAATCCGCACCAAGATGGCGCATATGTTGGAGCACGAACATACCACTTGCCAGCCGCAGCGCATGATGGCTTCACCAACAATAAGGAGCTACCATGCAAACACAACCTCTCAACGCCGGCGTCGCTGTCGCCACCACGGCAAACGGCGACGGTAACGCCTCCGGAGTATCCTGGGGCGCCATCCTGGCCGGCGCCGCCGCTGCCGCCGCGCTGTCCTTCATCCTGCTGATCCTCGGCATGGGCCTGGGCCTGTCGTCGGTCTCGCCCTACCAGTACAACAGCACCCCGCTGGGCACCGCCAGCATCGCCTGGATCGCCTTCATGCAGCTGGCCGCTTCCGGCATCGGCGGCTACATGGCCGGCCGTCTGCGCGTCAAGTGGGCCAGCATCCATGGCGATGAAGTCTACTTCCGCGACACCGCCCACGGCCTGCTGGCCTGGGCCGTGGCAACGCTGGTGACCGTGGCCGTGCTGGCCGGCGGCGCACGCGCCGCACTGAGCGGCGCCATCGACACCGGCGCCGCCGTGGCGACCGCCGCAGCCCCTGCCGCCGGCGCCGCAGCCGCCAACGCCGGTGGCCGCAGCAACACCTACTTCGCCGACATGGTGCTGCGTTCGCCGAATGGCGACGTGGCCACCGATGCGCAGCGCAGCGAAATCAACCGCATCCTGATCACCGATATGGCTTCGGGCAAAATCAGCGGCGAAGACCGCGTCTACCTGGCGCAACTGGTTGCCAAGCGCACCGGCATGACCCAGGCGGAAGCTGAACAGCGCGTTGACCTGATCTACGCACAGGCTACGCAAGCGGCCAACGAAGCCAAGGCCAAAGCCATGGCTGCCGCTGAAGAAGCCCGCAAAGCTGCCGCCCACTCGGCGCTGTGGATGTTTGTCGCCCTGCTGCTGGGCGCCTTCATCGCCGCCATCTCCGCCATCGCCGGCGGCCGTAACCGTGACCACGCCCGCGTGCTGGTCGTGCAACGCACCATCTAAAACAAGGAGAACACCATGCGTTCGATCTTACTGCTGTTACTGGGCATCCCCCTGCCGATCGTCATCCTGATCGCCCTGTTCGTGCGTTAAAGCCTGTCGGCGTCGATCACCGCCTGCGCAAAGGCCTGCGGGGCTTCCTGCGGCAGGTTGTGGCCGACGCCACCGGTAATCAGTTCGTGCCTGTATTTGCCGGTGAAGCGTTTCGCGTAGGCGGCCGGCTCCGGATGCGGCGCGCCGTTCGCATCGCCTTCCATGGTGATGGTCGGCACGCTGATGTTCGGCGACGTGGCCAGCTTCGCTTCCAGGTCCGCATACTTCGCCTCCCCCTTTTCCAATCCCAGACGCCAGCGATAGTTGGATACCGTGACCGCCGCATGGTCCGGATTCTCCAGCGAGACCGCGCTGCGCGCATAGGTCGCATCATCGAACTGCCACTGCGGCGAGGCCAGCTTCCAGATCAATTTCGCGAACTCGCGGTGATTCTTTTCGTAGCCGATGCGGCCACGCTCGGTGGCGAAGTAGAACTGATACCACCACTGCAGTTCCGCCGCCGGCGGCAATGGCTGCTTGCCCGCTTCCTGGCTGCCGATCAGGTAGCCGCTGACCGACACCAGCGACTTCACGCGTTGCGGCCACAGGGCGGCGACGATGTCGGCGGTGCGTGCGCCCCAGTCGTAGCCGGCCAGCGTCGCCTTGTCGATCTTCAGCGCATCCATCAGCGCGATCACATCGGCCGCCAGCGCGGCCGGCTCGCCATTGCGCACCGCTTGCGGATCAAGGAAACGCGTGGTGCCGTAGCCGCGCAGGTGCGGCACGATGACGCGATAGCCTTGCGCGGTGAGTTTCGGCGCCACCTCCACAAAACTGTTGATGTCGTATGGCCAGCCGTGCAGCAGGATCACCACCGGGCCGTTGGCCGGGCCTTCGTCGACATAGCCGACATTCAGCTCGCCGGCGTTGATCTGCTTGATGGTGGCGAAGGTGGCCGGCTCCGCGGCCTGGGCCTGGCCGGCCAGGGCGGCGATAGCGAATGCGGTGGCGGCGACGATGTTGCGGTAGGTGGTGTTCATTATGCGTCCTCCAGGATAACGGTGGAAAGGCTGGCGCCATCATTGACGCCGGCATCGAAAGAATAAGGATCGACGCCATCGAGGCAGCCGATGTTCACGCGCCACAGCAAGGGATCTTTGCGCGTTTGATGGAAGGGATAAATCCCGCAGTACTTGCAGAAATAATGCCTGGCCACGCGGGTGTTGAACTGGTAGAGGGTGAGCGCATCCTCGCCCTGGATGATCGTCAGACCGGCGGCCGGAAACAGCGGTGACATCAGCGCGCCCTTGCGGCGGCACAGGCTGCAGTTGCAGCGCGCGGCCGGCGTCAGCACGCTGCGCACTTCAAACTTCACCGCGCCGCAATGGCAGGAACCGTGGTGGACATCGTTGGACATGATGCGCTCCCCCTTCTTCAGACCAGGTTGATCTGCACGTCGATATTGCCGCGCGTGAGCTTGGAGTACGGGCAGTTCTGGTGGGCGCCGTCGACGATGGCGCGGGCGGTGGCGCTGTCCACGCCGGGCAGGCTGACGTTCAGGCGCGCGGCCAGGAAGTAGCCGCTGTCGTCGTTGTTCAGATCGACTTCCGCATCGACGGCCAGGTCGGCGGGCAGCGTCACCTTCAGCGTGCCTGCCACCAGACCCATGGCGCCTATGAAGCAGGCCGACCAGCCGGCGGCAAACAGCTGCTCGGGATTGGTGCCGTGACCCGCGCTGCCTGGCGAAGACAGCTGGATATCCAGACGGCCGTCGCTGCTGCGCGCGGCACCTTCGCGGCCGCCGGTGGTGTGGGTTTTGCCGGTGTACAGAACTTTGCTCATGGTGAATTCCTTTGCGTGGATTAATTTAAATCGCATCCGATAGAAGCGCATGCGTTGCATATTACCAGCAAATCTGGCCATGTCAAGCAATTCCGATTAAATCGCATCCGATGTATAATCCGCTCATCGACAAGGAGGTGCACCATGAGCAAACCGACCACGCCGCAGCTGGCCGACTTTCTGTGCTTTGCGGTTTATTCCGCCAATCTGGCCTACGGCAAGGCGTACAAGCCGATCCTGGACAAGCTGGGGCTGACGTACACGCAATACATCGCCATCATCGCGTTATGGGAAGAAGACAACCAGACCGTGAGCGGCCTGGGCGAGAAGCTGTTCCTGGAATCGAACACGCTGACGCCGATCCTGAAAAAGCTGGAAGCGATGGGCTACGTCCACCGCGCCCGCGATCCCGCCGACGAGCGTGTGGTGCGCGTCGGCCTGACCGCCGAAGGCCGCGCCCTGCGCGAAAGCGCCCTGCACATGAACCTGCGCGACGCCACCGGCCTGACCGCCGAAGAATTCCCTGTCCTGCAAAAAGCCGTCGTCAAACTGCGCAACAACCTGGTGAAGGCCGCGCCGGGCAAAGGTTAAGCAATACCGACTAGCTCAATATCGCGTTCGCCAGCCATGCCAAGATTGCTGACGAACGCGATATCGGGAGTCGGCGATGTGGAGCAATCAGTCACCGTGGGACTTTTCCATTTACGACAAAGCGACACCACGTTGCCCACCGAGCGGAGCGACTCCCGCGCAACTTGCGGCCCTAGCCTGGGAAAATCAGGTGCGACACGAAAAAATTGAACATGGAGCATTCTTCGATGCCAAAGGCGTGATAATCCTGGCGAAACAAGGACTACAATCAAGTGTCGGTTTTACCTTGGTCGAACTTCAGAGAGTGAACGGCACCCTGTTCAGCCACAATCATCCCAGCGGACACTCATTCTCTGCTGGAGATATTGTACTGAGCAGTGAATGCAAACTGGTCGAATTACGCGCAGTAAGCCCAGACTGGCGGCATTTCATGCGATTCAAAAATGGCTGGCCTAGCCGGCCAGCCATCCTGTGGGAACAAAAACGCGCTGAACCGCAAGCGAAAGCGGACGTGACACATGAGATCAGAGCCGGCCGCTTAGATCCACGATACGGGACTTGGGAAATCAGTCACAGGATCGTGGCGCAGATCGCGGCCAAGTTTAATATCCTCTATCAACGGGAGCCCTCATGAACAACGATCGCTTCATGCATGACCTGGAAGACTACTTAGCCAGCCAACGCATTCCAGCAGGCTGTGAGGACTGTGTCGTGGTGCACACGCAGGGCCTATATGTATGGATGCGGCCGGAGCAAGTCCGGCCAGATGAACTGATCTGCTTCTACGATGGGGATTACAGACAAGTGCTGTTGCCAACCGACCCTAGAATAAAAAGCAGGTTCCAATAAGATGAAGTGGAGCGGGTGAAGGGAATCGAACCCTCGTATGAAGGAGGGTAAGGAGGCTGCCTCGCGGCAGCCCCCTCCCCTAAGAACCGTACGTGCAAGTTTCCCCGCATACGGCTCAAGCAATCCATCAGTACCCTACTTGTACATAGAAATACCGGCAGGGCCGTACTTCTCATTGATATGGTGCTGCATGTGACAGTTTGGATGCAGCAGCATCAGGTTGGTCAGTTCATCCGATCCACGCTCAGAACGCTTGACGATGTGATGCAGATGCCATCCCGTCTCGCGTGTAATCTTCTGTTCGCACACCGGGCACCGCCCTTCCTGCCACCACCACAACCACCGCAGTTTGTAACGCCCCTCCAGAGTCCGCCCCATCCGCTGCGCTAGCCGTTTGGAAAAATACGCATCGTCTTTCGGATCGTACGGATTTGCTGCACCATTGATCTTGATATGGACGTACTTCCTGTATCCATCCAAGACCGGCAACAGCTTGTCCTTGTCCGCGAACCGCCACTGCCGTCCCTTTACACACCTGAAGTAACGCTGTTTGATCCACCGCTTACCTTTGGTGGGATGGCGTCTGCACGCCCAGCGCCACAACGCTTGCCAGATTTGATGGTCACACTTTGCAAACGTTCGGGTCGTGTTCTGGCTGCGATGATAGTTGGCCCAGCCTCTGATGACTGGCGTGAGTTCATCTATCACCGTGCCCGGAGCCACGGCCTTCATCGACTTCAGCAGCACACGAATCTTGTCCAGAAACGCTTTGACGTTCTTCTTGGCGGGACGAACCAGCAGTCCTTCCGCAAAGAGCCTGACGTTCCAACCCAGAAAATCAAAGCCCTCGGTCACATGCGTGATCTTGGTCTTTTTCTCTGACAGGACTAAACCTCTGGCAGCGAGAAATTCCACCACCAAGGGTCGAACTTCATTCTCCAGAAACTCTTTCGAGCTGCCGGTGATAACGAAGTCGTCCGCATACCGCACCAGATTGACCTTCGCGGCTCTCGCATCCCTCACTGTACGAAACAGCGAAGTCAGCTCACTTTGAAGACCATCCAGCGCCAGATTTGCCAACACCGGGGAGATGATGCCTCCCTGCGGCGTACCGGCTTTAGTCAGGAACAGCTTCCCCGTCTCGATAAACCCTGACTTCAACCACTTCCTGAGAACCCCTTTGTCCATGCAGACATTGGAGATCAGCCAGTCGTGACTGATATTGTCAAAACACCCTTTGATATCCCCTTCGAGAACCCACTTCGGCGACGCCTGACGTCCCAGCACATTGCGTACTTGAACGATCGCATCCGCCGTCGAACGCTCCCGCCTGAAGCCATAAGAATGAGAATCGCCAACTGTTTCGGCAACTGGGTCCAGCGCCAATAGATGCAGCGCTTGCATAGCCCGATCCCGCATGGTTGGAATGCCCAACGGACGTTTCTCGCCATTTGCTTTCGGGATGTAGATGCGACGTAATGGTAAGGGCTTGTATCCCGATGTTTTGAGATCGTTCAAAGCCTCCCACTTCGCCTCCGGGGTGCTCCAGGTTTGTCGATCCACACCAGGAGTTTTCCGGCCATGATTCTCCGTCACCCGCCTCACAGCCAAGGCCTTCGCCCCGGTGGATTTGGTCAGGAGTCTCTGCAGGGAGCGCGCTTTCCGCCATGCACCTGCCTGTGCTGCCTTCGCAATGCGTGTCTGTATCCTCGCAACAGCCTGATACACCTTTACCCACGGGATAGCGTGCCAAGATGTCCAGCCTGCGGAGGCAATATCACAATCGTATTGAATTGCGTCCATATCAACCTCCGGTCGATTGGAGCGGGTGAAGGGGATCGAACCCTCGTCGTAGGCTTGGGAAGCCTCTGCTCTACCATTGAGCTACACCCGCACATATCCCAGAAAGGGATAGACGCACTATGCCCCCGACGGGGAGTACGTTATCCCCATTGGGTGCGATCAAACAGACCTGTCTTGCGACAGATCACCAGATGGAAGTCTGCACACTTTCGTGTCGGAGCAATCATTTCATCTCCTATCCCCTTCATTACAAAGAGGCGTTCGCTTTTTCCATCTTCCTCTACCTGCTACGGCATCAGATCATCTTGCGATCATCCTTGTCTGCCAGACTGGCCAGACGCCACATCAGGCTTACCTCGTTCCGTATCAGTAACAGAGTTGGGACGGTTCTGCCTTTTCGCCGGTGATACTCATGTCAGCGTGTCCGCACCAAGCAAACGAACATCCGATCACATCGAGCCCTGTAACCATTGCAAGCGGCTCGTCCAGCTTTACGACGTTTAACAGCAGTTCACATTACATTAACCATCCAACTCAGCCTAGCGCCTCGTTCAACTGCAACTGTTGAACTCACGCCTTTCCCTCACGGGATACGGCCTACCCCGAAGGGTGGCTACGTTGTCAGAGCGCTTAGCACCCCGCCGTTACCAGCGACGCACCGCTCCTAGGCTACTGAGGGCTGAACCTCAGGTTCCATCCCTCTTTTTCAAGAGGTAGAACAATTACTGCTACGGCCTTCGCCGTCGATACATCTCGCGACGTATCCTCCTTAGAGCTATGTTTCTGTACAACCACCGCGATGGTGGTGATCACTCGCGTGATCGCGTGGCACAGAGGTTATAGCTAACCTTGACCCGGTTCGAGTCGCACGCTTGGGAAGCTGCCGTTCTACCATTGAACTACACCCGCGTTGCGTGCATTCTACGCGGCTTTGCGCAAGCTTGACAACTTGCGCGGCCGGGCGACGCTAGTTGTCCGACTCCGCATCCGACCACAAGGCCATGTACTGGTCCGAGTGGTTCATCAGGCTTTTGTCCATGTCGGTGAAGCGGTCCTTGGGTGGTTGCAGCGGATGCGCATTGAAGCCGCTATAGCCCAGTCCCATGCGCCCGTCCGCCAGCGAGAAGCCGGTGAATTCCAGGATGGTCGGCATCAGGTCGAAGTGCAGCAACTGCTTGCGGTTCGGCGCCGGCGCCTCGGCCGAGATGAAGCTGTTGAAGATCGTCCGGTCAGGCAGCGCCTCCAGTTGCTCGGTCAACGGATTCTTGCGCGACAGGTGGTCGCCGAGGATGACGATATTGGTGTCTTCCAGGTAGCCGTTGTCCTTGGCATAGCGCACAAAATCCGCCACCTCCGCCGCCGTGCAGGTGATCACGCCGGCAAAGCCGGCAAAGCCGCGCTGCGCGCAGCTGGCCGACAAATGGCCTTCCGGTTCGTGCGTGTCGACCGTCAGCAGCGTCAGGTTGAATTTCTGCTTGCTGGCCGACAGTTCGCGCAGCTTGGTTTTGGCGCGGCTGAACAGGTCGCCGTCGTACAGTCCCCAGCCGTTCATCGCGCTCTCCGGCACGCCGCTCTTGATCCATTCCTCGCGGCCGTACACTTCATGATAGTGGTGCTGGTTGAGGAACTTGTCCTTGCCGGCAAAGCTGGTCGAGGCGCCGCCCATGAAGACGTTGCGATAGCCCTGCTCGGCCAGCAAGTCCGGCAGGCAGACTGCATTCTTCATGAAGTTGTTGATCACCTGCCCCTGCGTGTTCGGATCGAACAGCGTCACGCGCTCCAGCGGCACGCCGCACTGCGTGGCGACGACGGCGGCGATGGTCCAGCCGGTGCCCGGCACCTGTTCATAGCTGGAAAAACTGGCGCCGTGCAGATCGGTCAGGGGCGCCAGCAGATCGTGGCCGAACACCTTGCGCTCGGCGTAGCCCTGCTCCAGGCTTTCCACGTAAATCAGGATCAGGTTCTTCGGCTTCTGCGCCACCAGCGGCACCGAGCGCGGCGGCACGTAGTTGGCGGCGAAGTAGTCCGGGCCGAAGTCCGAGGTCAGGTACTTGAACGCCGACACGTCGCACATCCAGAACATGGTGGCGCTGAACACCACCAGCAGCGGGAACCATTTGTTCATGCGCGACAGGATGGCGCGGCAGCGCTGCGAACGCCGCGCGACCACGCCGCGCCCACGGCGCTCCATGTAGCATAGCAGCGCGAAGAAGACCAACGGCGCCAGCACGCACCAGCGGAAGAAGCGGTGCGTGACCGCCGGGTCCACCGTGTTCATCAGCTCGACGCCGAAATTCATGTGATAGGTGATCTGTTCGATATCCGGCTTGCCGAACGAACGGTGCAGCCAGTAGCTGAAACAGAACAGGAAGATGCCCAGCAAATACATACTGCTGCGCATGAGGCGAGACCCGCTGGTCTTGACGGAAGGGAGAGCGATTTTCATGGGAACACGGGGTCGTGGTGTTAAGCCATCATCCCAATTGTGTTTGTCTGAAAAATTGCTGGCTGTTGCCGTTTTGTATCGAAGTGTGTTGCCGTGCTTACACAGATTTACTTCGCAAACTTTCTGTAAATCCTGCACAATATCCGGGCACGTCAGACCATAAAGGATGTTCCATGAAAGTAGTTGCAGGTTTCAGCCTGGCGCTGGCCTTTGCCGCGCCGCTGGCCTTCGCCCAGGACGCGGCGCCCGCCGATCCGATTGCCGTGCTGGTTAGACAGCTGACGCTGGACAAGTACAAGGCCACCATCAAGAGCCTGACCCAATTCGGCGACCGCCGCCAGGGCACGCAACGCAACCGCAACGCACTCGACTGGATCGAGGCGCAGCTCAAATCCTATGGCTGCACCAATACTGAACGCCTGCAATATCAGTTCACCCAGGCGGCGCCCGACGCGCCAGCAGCGCGCCGCGCGGCCGGCTTGCCGAGCGGCGGTGCCGGCGGCCCGCCAGGCCAGGGCGGCAGCACGCTGTTCGGCAACCGCATGCCCACCGGCGTCAATACCGATCCGATGCGCCAGCCGGACCAACGCCTGCGCGCGCTGAACGCGGAGCATACGCCGGTCGGCACCTCGCCGCGCGAGAACGTCTACTGCACCAAGGTCGGCAAGACCCATCCGGAAGAAATGTACATCGTCAGCGCCCACATGGACGGCATCGGCTTCGGCGAAGCGGCCAACGACGACGGCTCCGGCACCGCGCTGGTGATGGAGCTGGCGCGCATCTTCAGCATGCCGGGCGTGGAGACCGACCGCTCGATCCGCTTCATCCTGTGGAACAACGAGGAAACCGGCCTGAATGGCGCCGCCGCCTACGTCGAGCAGCGCAAGGATTTGCAGGGCGTCGAAGCGCCCAAGGGCTCGGGCAGGTATCCGGAGCCGAAGTGGCTGGGCATGATCCAGCACGACATGATGATGTACGACCACGGCATGCCGATTCCGCAGCAGGACGCCAGCGGCAAGACCGTCTACGTGTCGCCGCCGGAACAGCGCCTGGAAGCCGACGTCAACATCGAGTACCAGTCGGTCTCGACGCAGGCGGAAGGATCGGCCAAACTGGCCTGGGCCTTCCGCGCCGCCAACGACAAGTATGCCACCAACTACCCGGCCGCCGTCGGCTTCCACATGACCAACACGGATTCGACGCCGTTCATGAACCTGGTGCCATCGATTTCGCTGCGCGAGAACGAGCGCGGCCAGCAGATCGGCGCCGGCTGGAATCCCAACTGGCACCAGCCGACCGACAACTACGACACCTATTCCGACAAGGACTTCCTGCTGGGCCTGAACGCGGCGCAGACCACCTTGTCCGGCGTGGCGCAGCTGGCCGGCGTGCGCATCCAGGCAAAATGACGGCGTCCAACGACACGCTGGCACAAGCCATCGCGCTGCATGCGCGCGGCGAGCTCGATGCCGCCGCCACGCTGTACTTGCAGATCATCCGCGCCGAGCCGCAGCACTTCGACGCGCTGCACATGCTGGGCGTTTACTCGCTCCAGACCGGCAACCTGCCGTCGGCGCACAAGCTGATCCGGCAAGCCATCGCCGTCAATCCGCAGGACGCGCTGGCGCAGGTGCACCTGTCGGCGGTGCTGCAAAAGCTGGGACGCCACGAAGAAGCGCTGCTGGCGATCCAGCAGGCGCTGGCGCTGGCGCCGGACCATCAACTGGCGCTGGAAAATGCCGCCGCGCTGCTGTCGGCGGATCTCAAGCGGCCGCAGGAAGCGCTGCCCTTGCTGGAGCACGCGCTGCGTCTCAACAGTGACAACGCCACCGCATGGAACAACATGGGCTATGCGCTGGTCGAACTGCGGCGCTGCGACGAAGCGCTGCTGTGCCTGGAACGCGCGCTGCAACTGCGGCCCGATTCCGCACTGGCCTGGTACAACCAGGGCAACGCGCTGCAACTGCAAAATCGCCTCGGCGAGGCGCTGCGCAGCTACGACGCCGCCCTGGCGCTGCAGCCGGACATGATCGATGCGCACTTTGCCCAAAGCCTGTGCCGCCTGCTGGCGGGCGACCTGGCGCAGGGCTTGCCGCAATACGAATGGCGCTGCCGCAAGTCCGCCTTCCACAGCCGGCACACCGCGCAAGCGCGATGGCTGGGCGACACGCCGCTGGCCGGCCAGACGCTGCTGGTGGACGCCGAACAGGGCTTCGGCGACACGCTGCACATGGCGCGCTACCTGCCGCAACTGGCGGCGCAAGGCGCGCGCGTGATCCTGCGGGTGCAGCCGGCGCTGTTGCCGCTGCTGGCCGGTTCGCTCCACGCCGAGGCGCAGGCCGACACCTCGCCGCTGCCGGCATACGACTGCCATATCCCCATGCTGAGCCTGCCGCTGGCCCTCGGCGCCACGCACGGCAACTTCGCGGCCGATGCGCCTTACGTGCAGGCGGACGAGGCGCGCAGCGCGCAATGGCAGGCGCGGCTCGGCGCACGCGGGTTGCCGCGCATCGGCTTGGCCTGGGCCGGCAATCCCAAGCACGACAACGACCGCCAGCGCTCGATACCGCTGGCGCAGCTGTGCCGCCTGCTGACGCCGGACCGCGAATTTATATCGTTGCAGCGCGACCTGCGCGCAGCGGACCGGCTGCTGCTGGCGCGCACGCCCGCGCTGCGCGCTTATGCCGATGCACAAACCGATTTCGCCGAAACAGCCGCGCTGGTGGCGCAACTGGATCTGGTGATCTGCGTCGACACCGCCATTGCCCACCTGGCGGGCGCCATGGGCAAGCCGGTGTGGCTGCTGCTGCCGTTCGCGCCCGACTGGCGCTGGATGCTGGAGCGGGAAGACAGCCCGTGGTATCCCTCCATGCGCCTGTTCCGCCAGCGCCGCGACGGCGACTGGGACGAGGTCATCGACCGCGTCGCCGCAGCGCTGGAAGAACTTACTGCGTAGCGTACTTGGCCGAACGCGGGCCGTACAGCAGACCGTTGTTATAGCCCGCCGACAGCAGGCGCGTGCTGGCCACGCCGGCAATCGGATGCGACTGGTCGGTGGTGCTGTTGATGACCTGCTTGACGGCCGCCGCCACCAGCGCGCCGATCAAGCCGCCGCCGCCATTGTTGCCGCCTTCATTGCTGGAGGCGCTGGCCGCGCCGGTCCAGAGCACGGTGCCGCTTTTCAGGTCCACCAGCCTGGCCTCGGCCGCCACCACCACCACGCTGTCCAGCACCGTATAGGTCGAACCATACTTGGTAATGGTGATGTACAGGCCGGCGTCGGCCCCGAAGATCTCCTGCAGCTTGGCCGGCGGCAGGGCATGGATGTCAGCCGCCACGGTCATGCCGTTCTGCTTGAAGGTTTCCCCCACCAGCGCCACCGGCAGCACGTAGTAGCCGGCTTCCGCCAGCGGATAAGTCACCTGCGCGTAAACACTGTTGCCGGCGTTGACTTCCGGAGAATTGTTCAGCGGCGGCAGCACCAGGATCGAGCGCGGCTTGGCGGCCTTGAAGGCGGTGTAGTCATACGCCGCCGGCTTGTTGCTGGCGCAACCTACGGCCAGCACCATCGGCGCCACGCAGGCCGCCAGTTTCAGGAGTCGCTTGATCATATCTTTTCACCCTTCTTTACTTTCGACAGCAGGAAGTCCATATAGGCCGTCGATTCCGGGAACAGTTTTTTCTCGTCCTCGAACTGCGCCACCATCTGGTCCGACTTGCCGGTGAGCGAATACAGCATGCCCAGGTGGGCGTGGAAGCCCGGCGGCACCGATGCGCCCTTGGCGCTGATGGTTTGCAACGCTTTTTCCATCTCGGCGATCTGCTGGTCCGGACTCTCGCCCTTCAACTGCTGGTAGACCTGCGGCTGATAGCCGTCCCAGCCGTACAAAGTCTTCGGCGGCGAAGCGCAGCCGGTCAGGAAAGCCGCGCCGGCCAGCGCCAGCACCAGGCCGGCGCGCTTGATCATTGTTGCTTGCATGGCGGCCTCCTTATTTGCGCAGGTTGAGCGCGCCGGCATCGACGCCAGCCACCAGCTTGTCCACCGCCTCGCGCATGGCCAGGTCCAGCACCTTGCCGTTCAGCGTGGCGTCGTAGCTGGCGGTGCCGCCAAAGCCCAGCACCTCACGGTTCGACAGGCTGTATTCGCCGGCGCCGGCGGTCGAGTACACCACTTCCGACGTCGCAATGTTGACCACGTTGAGCGTGACCTTGGCGTAGGCGACCTGAGTCTTGCCGCGGCCCACGATGCCGAACAACTGATGGTCGCCGACTTCCTTGCGGCCGAATTCGGTCACGTCGCCGGTGACGATGAAGTCGGCGCCCTTGATCGATTGCGCCTGCTGCTTGAAGCCGGCTTCCTGCTTCATTTCCGCCAGGTTGTCGCGGTCCAGCACGTTGAAGCGGTTGGTCTGCTGCAGGTGCGAGATCAGCACGGTCTTGGCCTGGCTGCCCAGGCGGTCGACGCCGTCGGAGAAGATGCCGCGCATGAAGCTGGAGCGGTTGTCGAACTTGCCCACCGCGATCGGCGAGCGGGGACCGGCATACGGCTTGGCGGCACTGGCCACCGTGGCCACCGCCACTGCTTGCGAACTCTCGGTGGCGCAGCCAGCCAGTGCCGACGCAGCCAGGGCGAGTGCCAGCAGCTGGATGGATTTCAGTGTTTTCATTATTTTCCCTAAAGTGAATTGGATTCTTACTAAACAACAATAATTCCAAAGGGAAATTTTATAGATTTATAAGACTGATAATCTATCCAATAGTCACAACCGCCTGCAGCACGATGTCGTGCAGGCGCTGCGCCGGTGGATGCAGTTCCGCCTCGGCGCGGTACAGGCGCAGGCCGATGTCGGGCAGTGGCGGCAGCGCCGCCGTCTCCAGCAAGCGCACCGACGGCGGCAGGCCCACGGTGGTGCGCACCGTCACGCCCAGCCCTGCCGCCACCGCCGCCCACACGCCGGACAGGCCGGGACTGGTGAAGGCGATGCGCCACGGTATGCCGGCCTGGTCCAGCGCGTGCGTGGCGGCGCTGCGCATCACACAGGGCGCGTCCATCACCACCAGCGGCAACGGCGCCTGCACGTCGGCCCGGGCCAGCGCCGGCGCGAGACGCGCATCGTCGGCCGCGCCGATCCAGCGCATGGCCAGGCGCCCCACGTCCACAGCATGCGGCGTCGCCGCGCCCCCTTCCCAGGCCAGCGCCAGGTCCAGGCGGCCGCTGTTCAGCAGTTCCAGCAATTCGGTATTGCGTGCCGCGCGCGCCTCGATGCGCACGCGCGGATGCACGCGCACGAAGCGGCCCAGCACGTCGGTCAGCACGTGCTCGCCAAAGTCCTGCTGGATGCCGAGCCGCACGCTGCCCGCCAGGTCGGCGCCGCGCACGGCGGTGGCCGCTTCATCGTTGAGTTCCAGCAGGCGGCGCGCGTAGCCGAGCAGCGATTCGCCGGCCGGCGTGGTGACCATGCCGCGCCCTTCCTTGCGCAGCACCGGCGTGCCGAGCTGGTCCTCCAGCTTTTTCAGCTGCGCGCTGACAGCCGAGGTGGAGCGGCCCAGCTTGTCGGCCGCGCGCGCGAAGCTGCCCATGTCGACACCGGTGACAAAGGTGCGCAGCACGTCGAGGTCAAAGGTGATGCGCCGCATAACCATCCTGTTTTATTGAACTGTTTATCAAAATATTCCTGATTTTCAGGATTAACTTAGCGCTGTATCGTGGTCCTGTCAATCACGAAAGGAGGCATACCATGCCCATGAGCCGCATCTCTCTGCTGAAAGGGAAGTCGCCCGAGTATCTGCGCGCGCTGGCCGACAGCCTGCAACGCGCGATGGAGGAAGCGTTCAACGTGCCGAAGAATGACCGCTTCCAGCTCATCCACCAGCACGAGCCGCATGAACTGATATTCGACCGCAGCTACGGCGGCGGCCCGCGTTCGGACGATTTCGTGCTGATCGCCATCACCACCGGCAAGCCGCGCAGCACGGCGGTCAAGCAGGCCTTCTACCGCCGGCTGGTGGCCGAGCTGGCCGAGTCGCCGGGCATGCGGCCGGAGGACGTGATGGTGGTGGTCACCACCGCGCAGGGCGACGAGTGGTCGTTCGGCGGCGGCCTGCCGGCCGCCTCGCTGCTGGCGCCGCAGCCATGATCGCCATGCAGTACGGCTTTGTGCTGCCGGCCGACTACGACATGGCGCTGGTGCGCGAACGCATCGCCACCAAGGGGCCGCTGCTGGACGATCTGCCGGGCCTGGTGTTCAAGGCCTACCTGCATGCGGAGACGCCGGAGAAGAGCTATGCGCCGTTCTATCTGTGGCGCGACGAGGAGGCCATGCATGGCTTTCTCAACGGCCCGGCGTTCGCCGGCGTGGCGCGGGCCTTCGGCTGGCCGTCGGTGCAGACCTGGACGCCATGGCATGCGACCGTGGGCGGCGACATCCGCTCGGCGCGCATTGCGACGCGCAGCAGCGCGGCGATTTCGCCGCATGCGGCGCTGGCCGAACGGCACGCGCAGGAACAGGCGTATGCGCGGCAGGCGCTGGCGCAAGGCGCGCTGGCGGTGGTGATCGGCTTCGAGCCGGTGACCTGGACAATCACGCGGCTGGCCCTGTGGCGCGATGAGGCGGCTGCCGAAACCCCGGCGGCGCAGCGCTACCACGTCGGCCACGTGTCCGCGCCCGGCGCCCGACGGCCGGCCTAGCGCAACAGTTGCAGCACCTGCTTCGGCAGCGCGTTGGCCTGCGCGACGATCGCCGCGCCGGCCTGGCTCAACACATCGCTGCGCGTGAGCTGCGCCGATTCGTTCGCGTAGTCGGTGTCCATGATGCGCGAGCGCGCCGCCGACAAGTTGTCCGCCGTGTTGTCGGCATTGCTGGCGGCCGCCGTCAGCCGGTTGCTGACCGCGCCCAGCTGGGCGCGGACGTCGTCCACCTCGGCCAGTTTGCCGTCGAGGTAATCCAGCGCGTCGCTGGCGCCGCTGTGGGTGGACAAGTCCATCGGCGGCTCGCCCGGCGAATAAATATCCTGCAACTGCATGTCCGGCGGCCCGATCACCACCGCCGCCGACGAACCGGCGGTCATCCCCGCCTTGGCCGGATTGGCGCCGCTGATCCGCAAGCTGTGGTTGCCCGGACGCGGGGCCTCGGTGACGGTCAGCGCGCCCTTGTTGGCGCCCGGCGTCAATCCCAGCGACGCCAGCGCGCCGGCCGACGATTCGGTCAGCACGATATCGCGGCCGTCGGCGGCGGTCAGCGTCAAGGTGCCGCCGTTGGCGCTGGCGCTCACGCCGCTGCCGGCGGCGCTGATGGC
>NZ_WKJN01000110.1 GCF_009674495.1 Duganella alba
AGACTTACAAAACCGCCTGCGCACGCTTTACGCCCAGTAATTCCGATTAACGCTTGCACCCTACGTATTACCGCGGCTGCTGGCACGTAGTTAGCCGGTGCTTATTCTTCAGGTACCGTCATGAGCCGTAGATATTAGCCACAGCCTTTTCTTCCCTGACAAAAGAGCTTTACAACCCGAAGGCCTTCTTCACTCACGCGGCATTGCTGGATCAGGGTTGCCCCCATTGTCCAAAATTCCCCACTGCTGCCTCCCG
>NZ_WKJN01000111.1 GCF_009674495.1 Duganella alba
ACTGAAACATCTAAGTAGCTGCAGGAAAATAAATCAACCGAGATTCCCAAAGTAGTGGCGAGCGAAATGGGAAGAGCCTGTACGTGATAGTCGGACTGATAGTGGAATGCTCTGGAAATGGCAGCCATAGCGGGTGATAGCCCCGTACACGAAATCAGACCGGTGGTACTAAGCGTACGACAAGTAGGGCGGGACACGAGAAATCCTGTCTGAATATGGGGGGACCATCCTCCAAGGCTAAATACTCGTAATCGA
>NZ_WKJN01000112.1 GCF_009674495.1 Duganella alba
ACCTCCAGTGCGTGTTACCGCACCTTCATCCTGGCCATGAGTAGATCACTTGGTTTCGGGTCTACACCCAGCGACTATCGCCCTGTTCGGACTCGATTTCTCTACGGCTTCCCTATTCGGTTAACCTCGCCACTGAATGTAAGTCGCTGACCCATTATACAAAAGGTACGCAGTCACCCCACAAGGAGGCTCCTACTGTTTGTATGCACACGGTTTCAGGATCTATTTCACTCCCCTCCCGGGGTTCTTTTCGCC
>NZ_WKJN01000113.1 GCF_009674495.1 Duganella alba
CTGCGCACGCTTTACGCCCAGTAATTCCGATTAACGCTTGCACCCTACGTATTACCGCGGCTGCTGGCACGTAGTTAGCCGGTGCTTATTCTTCAGGTACCGTCATGAGCCACAGATATTAGCTGCGACCTTTTCTTCCCTGACAAAAGAGCTTTACAACCCGAAGGCCTTCTTCACTCACGCGGCATTGCTGGATCAGGGTTGCCCCCATTGTCCAAAATTCCCCACTGCTGCCTCCCGTAGGAGTCTGGACCG
>NZ_WKJN01000114.1 GCF_009674495.1 Duganella alba
ATGGGAAGCAGGTTAATATTCCTGCACCGTCGTATGATGCGATGGGGGGACGGATCGCGGAAGGTTGTCTGACTGTTGGAATAGTCAGTTTCTGGTTCATAGGAGGTACTTAGGCAAATCCGGGTACATAATCCAAGGGGCTGGGACGAGTGAACTTGTTCACGTAGCAATCGGAAGTGGTTCCAAGAAAAGCCTCTAAGCTTCAGTCATACGAGACCGTACCGCAAACCGACACAGGTGGGCGAGATGAGTATT
>NZ_WKJN01000115.1 GCF_009674495.1 Duganella alba
ACCTCCAGTGCGTGTTACCGCACCTTCATCCTGGCCATGAGTAGATCACTTGGTTTCGGGTCTACACCCAGCGACTATCGCCCTGTTCGGACTCGATTTCTCTACGGCTTCCCTATTCGGTTAACCTTGCCACTGAATGTAAGTCGCTGACCCATTATACAAAAGGTACGCAGTCACCCCACAAGGAGGCTCCTACTGTTTGTATGCACACGGTTTCAGGATCTATTTCACTCCCCTCCCGGGGTTCTTTTCGCC
>NZ_WKJN01000116.1 GCF_009674495.1 Duganella alba
TGTCACCGGCAGTCTCATTAGAGTGCTCTTTCGTAGCAACTAATGACAAGGGTTGCGCTCGTTGCGGGACTTAACCCAACATCTCACGACACGAGCTGACGACAGCCATGCAGCACCTGTGTTACGGTTCTCTTTCGAGCACAGCCAAATCTCTTCGGCCTTCCGTACATGTCAAGGGTAGGTAAGGTTTTTCGCGTTGCATCGAATTAATCCACATCATCCACCGCTTGTGCGGGTCCCCGTCAATTCCTTTGA
>NZ_WKJN01000117.1 GCF_009674495.1 Duganella alba
CTGCGCACGCTTTACGCCCAGTAATTCCGATTAACGCTTGCACCCTACGTATTACCGCGGCTGCTGGCACGTAGTTAGCCGGTGCTTATTCTTCAGGTACCGTCATGAGCCACAGATATTAGCTGCGGCCTTTTCTTCCCTGACAAAAGAGCTTTACAACCCGAAGGCCTTCTTCACTCACGCGGCATTGCTGGATCAGGGTTGCCCCCATTGTCCAAAATTCCCCACTGCTGCCTCCCGTAGGAGTCTGGACC
>NZ_WKJN01000118.1 GCF_009674495.1 Duganella alba
CCTACTTTCACACTGGTTGCAGCACTATCATCGGCGTAGAGTCGTTTCACGGTCCTGTTCGGGATGGGAAGGGGTGGGACCGACTTACTATGGTCATCAAGCTTTGACTTGTATGCTCTGCAGCCTTAGGCTGCACAGCGAATCCGGGAGAAGTAAAGTTTTTGGGTAGCACTCACCATCATAGTAAATGCGCATAACCGTCAAGGTTATAGGGACAAGCCGTACGGGCAATTAGTATCAGTTAGC
>NZ_WKJN01000119.1 GCF_009674495.1 Duganella alba
TCAAAGGAATTGACGGGGACCCGCACAAGCGGTGGATGATGTGGATTAATTCGATGCAACGCGAAAAACCTTACCTACCCTTGACATGTACGGAAGGCCGAAGAGATTTGGCTGTGCTCGAAAGAGAGCCGTAACACAGGTGCTGCATGGCTGTCGTCAGCTCGTGTCGTGAGATGTTGGGTTAAGTCCCGCAACGAGCGCAACCCTTGTCATTAGTTGCTACGAAAGAGCACTCTAAT
>NZ_WKJN01000011.1 GCF_009674495.1 Duganella alba
TGCACGGCCAGCGTTGAGGCGCCGGCCGGCGCCGTTGTCGCTGGCAGGCGTCTGGCCCAGCCGGCAGTGGCGGCCGCATTGTCCGGCGCGGCCAGCCGCGCTTCGCCCCAGCTGACGTCGGTGACCTGCCAGGTGCTGGCGCCGCGTTGCAGCTGGTCGCCCGCTTGCAGGCCGTCGAGACGGCCATACGGCACGTACCAGCCCAGCGCATCCTGTCGCACCGGCCAGAGCAGCGGCGCGCTGGCTGCCGCCCACAGCGTCTGCTCCAGCGCGCCGGCGTACACCGGCGACGGCCGGGCGCTGGCCGGCAACTGCCGTGCATCCAGCGCCTGGCGGTAGTGCTGATTGGTGACGCTGGCCCATGCCAGATAACTGGCCGGATTGTCCTGCAGGCCGGCGATCAAGGCGCGCGTGAAGATGCCGCGTGCCTGGCCGGGATAGTCATTGTTGAGCGCTTCGGCGCTGCGCTGCTGCGGCTCGGCGGCAAAGAAGCCGATGAACAGCGGCCGCTCGCGCGGCGCCGGCGCGCCATCCGTTGGCACCGGCTCGGCGCTCTCGCTCGGCGCGGAACGGCCGCCGAGACTGGGTGGAGGCGGCGACCAGCCCAGCGCGGTGTTGGCCAGTCCGCGCCAGGCCAGACCGGCGTCGCCGCGCGTGCTGCCGGCCGCGTAGCAGCTGTCGAACAATGCCACCACCTGCACCTGATGCGCCGCCAGCGCGTCGATGGCGCGGCCGATGTCGGTGCTGCTGATGCTGCCGGAGAGTTGCCGCGTGCGGGCGTCGATGCGGGCGTCGCGCGCCAGCAGATGCACCTGCTGGCCGAACGGCGTCTGCCATACGCCCGGCTGCCCCGGCATCAGCAGGCCGTGGCCGGACCAGTAGAGGACCAGCACGTCGTCCGGCCGCAACGTCTTGCCGAAGCGCGCCAGCTGGGCCAGGATGGCGCTGCGCGTGGGTGCGGCGGCGCCATCGACACCGTCGGCCAGGCTGACGATATGGCTGGCGGCAAAGCCTTGTGCCAGCAGCGCGGTACGCATGGCCGGGACGTCGTAGCGCGGTCCGTCCAGCCAGGCATTGCGCGGCAGCGCCGGCAAGGCCGAGACGCCGACCAGCAGCGCATACCGTTCGGCCGCCAGCGCGGGAACGCCGATGCCGGCGGCGATGCACAGTGCGATCAGCCGGCGTCGCATCAGCGTGGTGGCGCGGCCGGGATCACGCTGGCGTCGAGCACTGCGGCACTGCCCCGCAGTTGCGCCAGGGCGGCGTTGGCATCGTCGGCCTGCAGCAGATAACTATGGTCGCTTTGCGGACCGGTGACGATGCGGGCATGGGCCTGGAACAGCGCCGCCTCCACCTGCGCCAGGCTGGCCTCGGCGGCGAACAGCACCCGCAGGTTGGCGGCCGGTGCGGCCACGCTCAGTGACGCGTCGCGCCAGGCGACGCCGGTGTCCGGCGCATTGCCCAGCATCCAGCCCTGCACCGCGCACACCGCCACCAGCGTGGCCATGATGGCCGGCGCGAACTGCGGCATCAGGCGCAGATCGAACAGCTTGCGCCACCACGGCGTCGCCGGCGTCGGCTTGGCGGGCGTGGCGGCTGGCGCGGCGGCGATACGGCGGCGCAGCTCATCGAGGCCGGTGTCGCTGTCCATGGCCGCCATCTGCGCGCCCACGGCGGCGCGCACATCGCCCAGCAACGCGGCCTGCGCCTGCCAGGCGGCGTCGCTTTCCAGCAGCTCGGCGATGCGGCGCGCGTCCTCGCCGTCGACGTGGCCGTTGAGGTAGTCGGGCAGGCGTTCGAGCAAGCGCTGTTGTTCATCCATGGCGGCCACCTTCCTGTACAAACCAGCGCTCCATGCACTGGCGCAAATTGAGCCGGCCGTGGAACAGCCGGCTCTTGACGGTCCCTTCGACCGCGCCCTGGATGTGGGCGATCTCGGGAATCGACAAATCCTCCAGCGCCCACAAGGTCAGGCTCTCGCGTTGCAGCGGATTGCGCAACCGCCGCAGGCAGTTCAGTACCGCCTCGTGGCGCTGCGCATCCTCCCGCAGCGACAGCGGATTGGGCGCCATCATGTCCAGATACGCCGCCGCGCCTTGTTCCAGTTCGCCCTCCTCATCCAGCACCGATTGCGCGGCCTGGCGCTTGCCGTGGCGGCGGATCTGGTCGACCGTCTTGTTGCGCGCGAGGGTGAGCAGCCAGGTGGAGAATTCCACGCGGCCGTCGTAACGCAGCGGCGCGCGCCACACGTCATGGAACACATCCACCGTGACCTCGTCGGCGATGGCGTCGGCATCCAGACCGCAGCGTATCAGTCTGGCGTGGGCAAACACCCGCACCTTGCGCGACCAGCCCCGGTACAGCGCTTCGAGCGCGCGCTGATCGCCACCGGCCATGGCCGCCAGCAGTTGGCTGGGGGCTAGCGTCTGCGTGCTCATGAGGTGGCAAAAATGGTAATCATGAGAAATATTATAACAGTCAGTTCATCATCTTTTGTCAACAAAAATCACGCAAAAACCGCCTCCGAAAATATTTTTTCAAAACCCGAAAATAATTTGAACCGCGCGCCGCGACGCGACGAACAACCCGGTGACAGGCTGCGCTGGCAGTGCCTGAACAACCGAAGAGGACACACATCATCATGAAAAAACGCGGCAAGATTTTGCGGGACACCAACGCCGGCCCCGGCCTGTTGAGCATCGACCTGGTACAGCATCCATTTACGCTGGAAGCGAACTGGAAGTCGGATCTGCCGCCCAAGGTCGGCATGGTGGTCGAAGTGGAGCTGGACGCCGGCGGCGCCATCCTGACCGTGACGCCGGTGGCGGAATCGCAGCTGGCCAAGGAGCAGGCCGAACTGGCCGTGCTGGCGGCCCGCGCCAAGGGCGGCGAACTGGCGGCCGGCCTGACCGCGCGCTTCGGCGTGCCGACGCTGGCGGCCATGGCGGCGCTGGTGGTGGGCTGGTTCTTCCTGAACACCGTCGCGATCCAGCTCTCGTCCGCCTATGGCGTGGGGCTGTCGTTCTGGAAGATCCTGGCCGTGGTCAACTCGCCCGCCGGGCTGATGAGCAGCCTCGGCGGCGTCAGCGGCGGCAGCGGCATCTACGGCTTTTTGTGCGTCGTGGCGCTGGTGGCGCCGCTGACGCCGCAGGTATGGAAAGACAAGCGCGCCCACCTCGGCGGCGTGCTGCCGCTGGCCTTCATGCTGCTGGTCGCGATCATGATCTACGTCGGCATCAGCGACGGTATGAAACAGGCGCAGGGCATCGCCAGCGCCTTCGGCGGCGCGCAGGCCGCGCGCATGGCCGACAGCGTCGGCAGCGAAATGATGCGCGAAGCGATGCGCGCGATTTCCATCGGCATCGGCGGCTACCTGTCGCTGGCGGCCAGCCTGTATCTCGCCGGCCGGGGCGTCATCAAATTCCTCGCCGCCAAAGCCTGACTCCACTCTTCATCCAACAAGGAAAAACCATGCCTCACTCCTCCTCTCCCCTGACTTCCCGCCTGTTGACGCTTGCCCTGCTGGCGAGCCTGGCCGCCTGCGGCGACAAGGCCGCGGCGCCGGCCGGCGCCGACAACAAGCCCAACCTGGCCGACGCCGCCAAGCCGTCGGTGATGGCCGAACAGGCCAAGGAAACCGCGCGCGCCGCGCTGCCGAAGGGCGATCCGCGCACGCCGGCCAGCAGCTACACCGACATCGACAGCGGCAACCAGTTGATGTTCGCCTACCTGGGCATCGCCGGCATGCCGATCGACTACAACGAAGTGGCCAACAGCTATTCGCGCGACTACGCCAGCACCTCGGACGAGTTCAAGAAAAGCGACCTGCTGAAAGCGCTGAAAGTGAAGATCGACGCCGGCGTGGCGCAGGCCGCGCAGCAGCGTTACGTGAAGCTGGAAATCCCCGGCTCGGTGGAGAAATACGACTTCGAGAAGAAAGGCTTCCAGATCGATTCGTCGATCTGGGAAAAAGGCTCGTACCGCTATTTCAGCGACAACAGCAGCTACAAGATCGGCTACAACAACGGCGCGGCCTTCCGCTACCTCAGCGTGCCGGAAGAAGACAAGGCGCGCGTGATCGAAGGCCTGCGCAGCAAATACGAATCGATGCGGCTGGTGGTGTACGGCTATGTGCAGGACGCCGACGTCAGCAAGAAGGTAGTGCAGGCGCAGATTCTCAAGCTCGAACTGGTGGACAAGAAGGGCAATGTGCTCGCCACCCAGTCGGCCGAATAAAACTTAATCACGATACGGGATCATCATGAACAAACTTCTCTGCGCAGTGGCCGGCCTTGCCGTGCTGTCCGCCTGCACCACCCTGACGCCGAACTCCATCCGCGAAGTCAACGACGGCGACGTCAAACGCTGCACGCTGGCCGGCCCGGTCTACGGTTCCGACTCGGTGTTCGTCGGCCTGAGCGCCGGCATCGGCACCAAGAACGCCAAGGCCAAGGCAATGAACGAAGCGGTGCGCCTGAAAGCAACCGACGTGGTGTGGTCGCAGCAGGGCACCAGCATGACCAGCGAATGGATCGGCAAGGCCTACGTCTGCAAGTAAATCAGGCCCGGGCCTGACGGACCGTCTGGCGGCGCAGTTGCACCAGCTGGTAGACGGTGCCGATCACGAACAGCACGAATACCCCGGCCAGCGCCATTTGTACCGGCGCGGAGTCGGGGCCGTTGCCGATCGGATGACCAGCCGGCAGGCGGCTCAGCGTTTCGTTGGTGCCGGGGACCATCAGCAGCAGGAAGCTGAACGACATCAGCACCACCTGCAGGTAGACGGCCGTGCGGCCGAGGAAGGCCACCCGGGTCACCAGCGTGGCAACCGCCATGACCACCAGCGTCAGCAGGCCCAGCGCGTGGCCTGGGTTAAAGCCGCCGGTGCTCGACAGACCAAACGCCGTCACCACCGAAGCGGCCATGCCGATCCAGTACATCTTGCCGATGCTGGTGGCGGGATCGATTTTGCCGTAGCGCTTGAAGGCGGCCAGGCCGGCGACCAGCGGGACAAGACTCAGTATCGTGTGGACAGCGCCGAAGGCGGACATAGGATGGGCCATGATAAAACTCCTTGATCTACTAGTTGGTAGGTTATTGGTTTCAATAAAAGGCCATGGAATCCATGGCCGGAAAATGTACAGCGTTGATTACTTCACAAGCAGCCTGTCGATGGCGTCGCCGACGATGCGGGCAAAGACGTCGGCGTTGCCAAACACCCGCGCCGACAGCATGGCGCCATGCGCGCTGGCCATGAACGACTCGGCCTCGAGCGCCGCACCACGGGGCACTATCACCCCCCCCTGGGCGGCGCCCTGTTCCAGCGTGTGCGTCAGCCAGGCGGCCAGGTCGCCAAAATACAATTTGACCTCGGCCGCCACTTCCGACGGCAGCGACAGCAGTTCCGACGCCAGCATCGCGCACAGGCAGAACGGCGCCGTGCCGTCGCGGATGCACTTCTCCCAGTGGCCTGCGTAAGCACGCAACTGCGCCACCGGATCAGGCACCTGCGCCGCCAGCTGCGCCAGATTCACCTGCACCGTGTCCCGGTAGCGCAGCAGCAGCTGCCGCACCAGCTCCGCCTTGGTGGCGAAGTGGAAATGAATGCTGGGCTTGCTGACACTGACCACTTCGGCGATGTCGGCATAACTGAAGGCGTTATAGCCCCGCGTCACAATCAAATGCTGGGCGGTATCGAGGATGCGGTTGGCGGTATCTGAACTCATGCCGCTAATATACCAACTAGTAGGTTGGCGCGCAAGCGATTTATTGCATGAACCAGCCGTGACTGACGACGATGGACTGGCCGGTCAGCGCATTCGATGGGAACGAGGCCAGGAACAATGCCGTTTGCGCCACATCGTCCACCGTGGTGAATTCGCCGTCGACCGTCTCCTTCAGCATCACATTCTTGATGACGTCGGCTTCCGGGATGCCCAATTCCCTGGCCTGCTCCGGAATCTGCTTTTCCACCAGCGGCGTGCGCACGAAGCCGGGGCAGATGACGTTGGCGCGCACGCCATGCGCCGCGCCTTCCTTGGCCACCGTCTTGCACAGGCCGATCAGTCCGTGCTTGGCCGTGACGTAGGGCGCCTTCAGCACCGAGGCTTCCTTGGAGTGCACCGAACCCATGTAGATCACGCTGCCGCCGCGTTTTTGGCCGTACATCAGCTTCAGGCAGGCGCGTGTGGTGAGGAAGGCGCCGTCGAGGTGAATCGCCAGCATTTTCTTCCAGTTGCCGAAGTCGAAGGAATCGACCGGCGCGACGATCTGGATGCCGGCGTTGGAGACCAGGATGTCGATGCCGCCCAGTTTGCCGGCAGCGGCGGCGATGCCGGCGTCGACCTGCTCTTCATTGGTGACGTCCATCGCCACCGCGATGGCGCGCGCGCCGGAGGGATCGAGTTCGCTGGCGGCGGCCTGCGCCGCTTCCAGGTTCAGGTCGGCGATGACGACCTTGGCGCCATTCTTGAAAAATACCGTGGCGATTTCCTTGCCGATGCCGCTGGCCGCGCCCGTGACGATGGCGACTTTGTCTTGTATGCTCATGATGATCTCTTCAATGGTTGGGTGGTTATTCACGTTCGGGAACCGGGACGTTGAAGCCGTTCAGCGTGGTCGACACCAGCGCGTACAGGCCGACCAGGTAGATCAGCTCGTTCGTGCCGTGCTGGCCGAAGGTGGCGATGGCCTGCCGGTACAACGGCTCGGGCAGCGTGCCGCCGCGGCTGAGGGCGTAGGAGAAATCGAAGGCGAGGTTTTCTTCCCTGGACAGGTCGGCCGGTTTCAGGTCCGCCACCAGCGCCGACAGCCGTTCGGCCGACATGCCCTCTTTTTCCGCGACGGCAACGTGCGCGTACAACTCATACGCCGCGTCATAGCGGGCGCCGACCATCAGGATGGCGATCTGGCGCACGTTGTCCGGCAACACGGCGTTGGCCGTCATGGCCAGCGTCAAATCCCAGATCGCCTTGCCGATGCCCGGCTCGTGCAGCCAGGGATTCCATGGTCCCATCAGGGCGCCGTCCTCGCGTTCAACCTTGAATGCGTTGAAGTTGCTGGCGATGCCTTTGCGCATGCTGTCATACAGGGTTTGTTGTTCGGCCGAGAGTTCGGCAGGGGGAATCAGGGGAAGTCGCATGGTTTCCTCGTGTGGGTGGAGAGAAGACGAGGGAACCGATAGGGCGCCGAGGCCGTGCGTGTTACCTCGGATTGATTCTGGCAGTTTACCGATCAGCGAGGCGTTCGATTGAAACGCCATGATTCGTGGCAGAATGCCATTTTCGGGAGGGGCCATGGCGAAGTTACGCAAGCGTGATGTAGTCGGACTGATCGCGGCATTCAACGCGGGCCGCGATCCCGAGCGCGTCACGCAAAAATACCGCCTGATCGCCGCCAATCCCTTCGCCTTCCTGCGCGGCACCTGTCATTTGTTTTACCAGGACTTCCCGGCCGACGCGCCGTTCAATCAGGCGCCGCCCGCCTGGAGCTGCGGTGATTTACACCTGGAAAATTTCGGCACCTACAAGGGCGACAACCGCCTGTCCTATTTCGACCTCAACGATTTTGACGAAGCCATCCTGGCCCCGGGCAGCTGGGAACTGGCGCGCTTTCTGGTCAGCGTGCTGGCGGCGGCGGACACCCTGAAAGTGCAGGCCGCCGATGCGGTCGCGCTGTGTCATTGCTTCCTCGACGCCTACGTTGCCAACCTGACCGACGGCAAGCCGCGCTGGGTCGAGCGCGCGACGGCGGACGGCATGGTGCGCGACCTGCTGCGCGACCTGCGCTCGCGCGAGCGGCCCGCCTTTCTCGACCGCCGCACCGATATCGTCAAAGGCAAGCGCAAGCTGCGCCTGGACCACATCAAGACGCTGCCGCTCAACGACGGCGAGTGCGACAAGGTAAAGCGCATCATGTCGGCCTATGCCCACACCCAGCCGACGCCGGCCTTCTTCCGCGTGCAGGACGTGGCGCGGCGCATCGCCGGCACCGGCAGCCTGGGACTGGAGCGCTACGCGGTGCTGGTGCGCGGTCGCGGCGGACTGGATGGCAACTTCCTGCTCGACCTGAAATTCGCGCCGACTTCGGCGCTGGCGCCATACGTGCCCACCACGCAGCCGGCATGGCGGACCGAGGCCGACCGCGTGGTCGCCATACAGAAACGGATGCAGGCGGTTTCGCCCGCGTTTCTGTCGGCGGTCAGCACCGGCAGCGAGTCGTATGTGCTGAGGGAGCTGTTGCCGCAGCAGGACCGCCTCTCGCTCAACCTGTGGGGAGGAAAATTGCGCCGCCTGGAAAGCGTGATGCGCGCCATGGGCGGCATCGTCGCCTGGGCCCACCTGCGCTCCGGCGGCAGGCAAGGTTCAGCCTGCGCCGACGAATGGATAGCGCATGGCCTCAACGCCGCCCAATGGCGTCCCGCGCTGATGGACTATGCGCAGGCCTATCACCGCCAGGTGGTGGCGGACTGGACGCAATACGCAGCAGCTTATCAATCAGCCTTACGCGCCGCAGGGAGTGAGTGATGAAACCACGACTAGTTAAGCCATATTACATTGTTTGCTTGAAACTGCTGCTGCGCGTTGTGGCGACCTATCAATTGTATCTTGCATTAAAGCAGTATCAAATTCATGCTGACCCAAGCGTTTTATATCACCTGGGGTGCGCCCTATTGATTGCGCTGTTATCGACGAATGAATTCCTGAAGTTGCCCCCGCTGTGGAATCGCCCCATCTCCGAGTATCGTTTACCGCTTCCCATATGGTTCGCTGCGTTATGCGCAATTTGCTGGAGCTTGTACATCGCATCTGCGATATGGTATTTCTTTGACTGAGTGATCACCATTTGATCAATAAAAAAAGCGGAGCCAAATTACTGGCTCCGCTTTTTTATTGATGCTTTTGCGCTTGTCCGGTTCGTCAGAACGGGATGTCGTCATCCATATCCGAGAAGTTCGGCGCTGGGCGCGGCGCCGGACGTGGGGCTGGTGCCGGTGGCGCCATTTGTGGACGTGGCGCCGGAGCCTGACGCTGTGGTGGGGCTTCGTAGCCGCCGCCGTCGTCCATGCCGCCGCCATCACCCATGCCTTGACGGCCACCCAGCATTTGCATCTGCTCGGCGATGATGTCGGTTGCGTATTTCTCTACGCCATCCTTGTCGGTGTACTTGCGCGTCTGCAGACGGCCTTCGACGTAGACCGACGAACCTTTTTTCAGGTACTGGCCGACGATTTCCGCCAGGCGGCCGAAGAACGAGATGCGGTGCCACTCGGTCAGCTCTTTCTGCTCACCGGTGTTGCGGTCTTTCGATTTGTACGAGGTCGCCACGGCGATGTTGGCGATCGCATCACCGCTAGGCATGTAGCGAATTTCCGGATCGCGACCCAGGTTGCCGACGATGATGACTTTGTTGACTGATGCCATTTTATTAAAACTCCAAGATATTCGGCGAAAGCAGAAGTTTAGCTCACTTTTGGGTTGGAACCCTAGAATCCGCGTACCGGGATCTTGTTATGCCTCAAAATCCGTCGCGCCAGCCTGGTGGAATACCAGCTCTTCCACCGGCTTGCCGTTGCACAGGTGGTCTTCGACGATGCGGTCCATGTTTTCGGACGTGACGTTGTAATACCAGGTGCCATCCGGCTGCACGCAGACAATGGGGCCGCCCTTGCAGGCGGCGAAGCAGCTCACGCGGCTGCGCTTGACGCGCAACTCGCCCGCATCCAACCCGGCGGCCTTGAACTTGGCGCCCAGGCTGTCGAACAGCGCCTGCGAGGCGCCGTCCTCGCTGCAACGCGGGCCGGTGCACACCAGCAGGTGACGGTAGTAATTGCCGATTTTCGGCTTGATCACGGGTTCGTTCATGCTTCGCTCTCTTCGCTGGCGGCGGCTTCGGCCACCACCGGTTCGTTCAGGGTGTCGCGGATATAGTCGGCCGGCAGGCGGTGGCGCGCCGCCAGCGTGTCGATGCTGTCGCCGGCCGCGTGTTCGGCCTGCAGCGTTTCCAGCCAGCCCAGCAGGCCGGTGGACAGCGAACGCCCGGCCTTCTCGCCTTCGCGCGTGGCGCCGCCTTCTTCCATGTCGTACTTGTTGGCGTAGCCGCGCGGCGTGACCATCAGGCCGTGGCGCACAAAGGTGTTGCTGTTGCCGATCAGGACGGTACTGAGCATGCCGATGTCGGCTTCGGCCATCGAATCGAGCGTGGTGAAGACGATGTTCTGGCGGCGGCGGTAGCCGCTCTTGACGATCGCCACCGGCGTGTCGGGACGGCGATGGCGCAGGAACAGGCGCTGCGCTTCAACGATCTGGCGCGTGCGGCGGCCGCTCTTCGGGTTGTACAGCGCGACGACAAAATCGGCCATGGCCACCGCATCCAGGCGGCGGGCGATGGTCGGCCACGGCGTCAGCAGGTCGGACAGCGAAATGGCGCAGAAGTCGTGCGTCAGCGGCGCGCCGACCAGCGCGGCGCAGCTGTTCAGCGCCGAGGCGCCGGGGATGATTTCCACCTGCACCGCATCGTCCGGCGTCCAGCCGGCCTGGAACAGCACTTCGAACGTCGGACCGGCCATGCCGTAGACACCGGCGTCACCCGACGAAATCAGCGCCACCTTCTTGCCGGCGCGCGCCGCTTCCAGCGCGCTGACGGCGCGGTCCAGCTCTTCGGTCATCGATTTGCGGATGATCTCCTTGCCTTCGATCAGATCGGCCACCAGCTTGATGTAGGTGACATAGCCGATCACCACGTCGGATTCGGCGATGGCGTCGCGCGCGCGCTTGGTCATGTGGTCGACGCTGCCGGGGCCTATCCCCACCAGCATAATTTTCCCTGCTTCACTCATGATGTTTTCCTTGCGATGGAGACGGTGGCATTGCGGCCATCAGCGCCTTTGAGTTTGTGTTTTTCGACGACCAGCGCGGTCATCGGCGTATCCGGGCCGGCGGCCAGCAGCGCGGCCGCTTCGCTCACCGATGGCGTGCCGGTGTAGCGGCGCACGGTTTCGGACGGATGCGGCACTTCCACTGCGGCCAGTTCATGCGCTTCGTAAAAGTGCAGCGGCCAGCCGTTTTCCTGCGCCAGCGCCAGCAGCGCCACCTCGTCCTTCTTCAGCGTGATGCTGGCGGCGGCAACCACCTGCCGCGGCTGCGCGCCGATGGTGGCCAGGGCGGCTTGCACGGCTGCGCGCAGCGTCTCCAGCAGCACGCCGCGGTCGCAGCCCAGGCCGATGGTGAATTCGCTCATGCTTCCTGCGGTGGGCGGTAGACCACCAGGCGTTCGGTCAGCGCGGTCCAGCGTTCGTCCGTCACGTCGGCATGGGTGACCCACAGCAGCGCCGCATAGCGGTCCAGCGGCACGTCGTCGAAACGCGTGAAGCGGTGGATGTTTTCCGGCAGCGGCGTCGGGCGCGTCCACCAATCCGGGCTGCCTGCTTCCTGCACGAAGGCGATTGGTTCGCCGTTGACCACGTGCGCGGACACGCGCGTGATGTTGATCTTCGGCGCCTCCACCTTCCAGCCGAGGTGGCGTCCCAAGATATCGACCGGAATCGTGCGGCCCACGTCCGAGGCGGTGGTCAGCACCGGCGCAGCGCCCAGCAGGTCGGCCACGCGCTCGCTCCATTCGTTGGCGCCGCCGACGTGGCCGGACAACACAGGAATCACGAACTGGCCCGCGTCATCCACGACGATAATGCCCGGATCTTCGTCCTTGCTGCGCAGGTGCGGCGCGATCAGACGCACCACGGCGCCCAGCGAGACGAAGAAGATGATCTGGTCGTAGCCGGAGAACAGCGGCCCGATTTCGTCGCGCAGCGCGCCGTCATAGGCGCGCACGGTGTTGCTGGCTTCCGCAAACACGGCGGCGAATTTGGCCGAGGTGCAGATGTCGGCTTCCGGCAGATCCGCGGCCAGGCGCGCGGCCTGTGCGGCGCCGTGCTTGGTGATGGCGACCAGGCATACGCGCGGTGCCGGCTGGTTGGTGATGGTGCTCATGCGGTCTCCAGGAGTTGAGGTTGTGGGCCATCCTTGCGCAGGCAGCCCTTGATGCGTTCACCGCGTATGCGGTGTGGGTGTTTGATGATCAGCAGCGACAGGTAGCTGACCTTGGTGCCGCGCAGCGTCAGGATGTCATTGCCGCTGAAACGGCGTTCGTCCGGTGCGCCGACGCGTTCGATGAAGTGCGCGCCGTCCAGCAGCTCGCGCCGCTGCATCCAGTCGATCAATTCGTCGAGGATGGGTTTTACCTTCATCAGGATCAGCGTGTCGAAGTCCGGCAGCAGGCGGTCCACCGCGCTGACACCGTAGGCGGCCGGCACGATGGCGACCGTGTCGTCCTGCTCGGAGAACGGCACCGGCACCTTGGCGCAGGCGGCGGTGAAGGAGTTGACGCCGGCGATGATCTGCACCGGCACTTGCGCGTCGATGGCGTTCACGGTGCGGGCCAGGTGGCCGAATGTGGCGTAGGTACTGGCGTCGCCTTCGACCAGGAACAGCACATCGCGGCCTTCGCGCAGCCATGGCAGCACCGTGTCGGCGGCGCGCAGCCATGCGCGGCCGAGCTTTTCGCCGTCATGCGTCATGGGGAACAGCAGTTGCGTGTGCTGTTCCGGCGGCGTGACACCGGCGCGTACCACGATGTCGAAGGCGTAGCTTGGCGTCTTGCCGCTGCGCGCAGGATAGACCCAGATGGTGTCGCGGCGTTGCAGCGCTTCCCACGCGGCGCGCGTGATCAGGCCAGGGTCGCCAGGGCCGAGCGAAATGCCCCACAGGGTGCCGGGCTTAGTCATGGTGGGCCTCGCGGCGCGCGCAGACGATCCACACCGGGTTTTCGGCAGCCATGCGGTGCATGTGCAGTATCGGCTTGCTGCGTGCGGCTTGCAGTTGCAGCACGTCCCAGCTCACGCCTTCCAGCGCTTGCAGCGTGGCGGTCGCGGTGGCGAGGTTTTCCAGCGTGACGAAATTCATCACCAGCGTGCCGTTTGGACGCATGCGCTCCATGATGCCGCTGATGAGCGTCGCCAGTTCGCCGCCGGAGCCTCCGATGAATACCGCGTCCGGATCAGGCCAGGCATCCAGTCCCTCCGGTGCTTTGCCGAGGTACAGGCTGTAGTTGCTGACGCCGAAGTTGGCGTGATTCTGGCCGGCGATGGCGTAGTCGGCGTCGTTCTTTTCGGTCGCGTAGACGTGGCCTTGCGGGCAAAGACGCGCCGCTTCCAGGCCTACCGAGCCGGAACCGGCGCCGATGTCCCACACCACGCTGTCCGCCCGCAGTTGCAGGCGCGCCAGGCTGACGGCGCGCACTTCCTGCTTGGTGATCAGGCCTTTCTCGGGCTGGCGCTGCGCAAACTCCGCATCGGCCAGGCCGAAACGCACCGGACGCGCAAACGGCGTTATGCGCCACAGCAGCACGACATTGAGCGCGGCGAATTTCATCTCGGCCGCTTGTTGCGGCGTCAGTTCGGCCAGCACGCGTTCCTCCGGTTGCAGCAGGTTTTCAGCCACCGCCATCAGGAAGTCGTCGCCCATGCCTTCGGCCAGCAGCAGGCGCGCGATGCGGTCGGGCGAGTTGTCGGGGCTGGTGAGGATCAGCAGGCGGGCGTGCTGGCGCGCGGCCTGCGCCAGCGCGTACAGGCCGTGGCCCGGCACGCTGCCGCGCCGCCATTCGCCGGCATCCTTGGCGTGCACGGAAACGATGCGCGCATCCTGCCATGCGAGGCCGATGCGGGCGCAGGCCAGCTGCAAGGTCGACAGGTTGGGCAGGATGTCCAGCGCTTCCACGCACAGATGCTGCGCCAGATACGGGGCGATGCCGTGGCACAGCGGGTCGCCAGTCGCCAGCACCACGCAGGACAGGTTGTCGGCGCGCGCGGCGCGTACCCATTCCGGTACTTCTTTCAGTTTGCCGGTCAGGTCGTGGCGCACGGCGCCGGCTTTGAGTTCGCGCTCGAAAAGCGCCAGCGTGCGGGCGCCGCCGATGACCACATCGGCGCTGCGCAGCAAGGCCAGCGCCGTCTGGCTCAAGCTGGCGGTGCCATCATCGAGCACGCCGATGACGCGGCAGGGGTTAGGATCTTTGATGTCCATGTTTATGCTTCCGGTAGGTGATCGATGCCGGTACGGCCGGCGCTCGCAGGACGTTGGAGCGGATCGGCTGGCGCGGACCAGACGTCGGCCACTTGCACGCCGCTGAAATCGCACACCAGCACGCGCAGCTGGAACGCGCGGCCGTAGCGGTCCGGCGCTGTCAGGGTGTCGATGGCGGCTTGTCCCAGCGCGTGGTGAAAGGCGTCGCCAAGGCCGCGCTCCACCATCAACTCGGCGCCGAAGCGCGCGGTTTCGGCGGCGGCCATGGCGGCGCAGTCTTCAGGCGTGGCGCCGATGCGGCGGGCAATTTCCGCCACCAGGTCGGTATCGACTTCGCTGCGGTTGGCGTGGGTGATGGTTTCGCCTTGCGCGATCTTGGTCAGCTTGCCGACCATGACCGCCAGCACCACCAGCTGTATGCCCTGCGCCACCACTTCATCCAGCGCATAGCGCAGGAAGTCGCCCATCTGCACGAAGCAGGCGGACGGCAGTTCCGGACGTTCGGCGCGCAGCGTGGTCATGGCGAAGGTTTCGGTGCGGCCGCCGGTGGTCAGCGCCACTAGGTTGTAGCCGGCGGTGGCGGCGACCTGCACGCCCTGCACAACGCTGGCGCGCCAGGCGGCGGTGGAATATGGTTTGACGATGCCGGTGGTGCCGAGAATGCTGATGCCGCCCAGGATGCCCAGGCGGGCGTTGGTGGTCTTCTTCGCCATCACCTGGCCGTCCGGCACGCTGATGGTGACTTCAATGCCGTGTTCCGCCAGCAGCTGCGGCGCGGCTTCGCGCAGGTTGTCGGCGATGTTCTTGCGCGGCACAGGGTTGATGGCCGGCCCGCCCACTTCCAGCCCCAGGCCTTTCATGGTGACGGTGCCGACGCCATCGCCTGCAACGTAAGAGACCACGCCGGCCTCGCCGGGCAGCAGGCGCAGGTCAACCGTCATGTGCGCGCCATCGGTGCAATCGGGATCGTCGCCAGCGAACTTGATGACCATCGCGTGCGCACGGCCATCGCCGCAGCTGCCGTCATGGATGACGAAGTTCACCCGGCTGCCGTTGGGCAGCAGGCTTTCGATTTCTGCCGGCACTTGTCCGTGGACGAGGCCCAGCACCGCCGCTCGGGCGGCGGCGGCGGAACAGGCGCCGGTGGTGAAACCGGTACGGGTGCCACGTTCGGCAGCCGTTTTTTCTTTCATGGTGCGGCCTTTTGACGGGCTTCGGCCAGCGACAGCAGCGCGTGCAGCGTCGCGACCACCAGCGTGGAGCCGCCCTTGCGGCCACGGATGACGATCCACGGCACGTCGGTCAGTTCGGCCATCAGGTCCTTGGATTCAGCGGCGGAGACGAAGCCCACCGGCATGCCGACCACCAGCGCGGGACGCACGCCTTCTTCGCGGATCAGGCGCACCAGCTCAATCAGCGCGGTCGGCGCGTTGCCGATGCCAATGATGGCTTTGTCCAGCAGGCCGAGACGGTGGGCTTTGCGCATTGCCTGCACGGCGCGCGTGGTGTCTTCGGCCTTGGCGGTTTCGATGACGTCGGCGTCGCTGATGAACTGGTGGGTTTTCATGCCGAAGTGGCCCAGGCGCGGTTGCGACAGGCCGGAGCAGATCATTTCGACGTCCGCCACCACTGGCGTGCCGCCGGCCAGCATGGCGCTGATGCCGGCTTCCACCGCGTTTGCATGGAAGTCGGTCAGGCCGTTGAAGTCGAAGTCCGCGTTGGCGTGGATCATGCGGCGCACGATCGGCCATTGGCCTTCGGTGTAGGTGTGCGGGCCGACTTCGGCATCGATGATGGCGAAGCTGTCGTGTTCAATGACCTGGCCGGCGCGCGTGAGCTGTTCGGTGACGGTGTTCACGGTGCTCATGCCGGCTGGCCCTCCGGCTTGGCGTGGCCGTGGCCGTGATCGTGATCATGCGCATGGTCATGACCGTGGTCGTGTCCATGATCGTGACCGTGCTCATGGCCGTGGTCATGCGCTGGCGGGGCGGCATGGTCGTGCGTGTGCGCATGCGAGTGGCCGTGCCCCAGATCGTGGGCGATTTCGCGGTAGCTGCAACCGTCGCATGGAAGACGGCTATCCGGCACGCCGGCGCGCAGGTCTTCCACGCGCTGGTCCATCAGTTCAAAGATCTCGTTCTCAAAGCCGAAATGCTCGCCGCAGAAGAAGCGCACTTGCGGATACTGGCCGCGCAGATGCTCCACCTGGCGATGAATGCGCTGCATCAGCGTGCCGGTGTACAGGTAGTACGGCAGCACCACCACCTGACGCATGCCCAGCAGCACCTGGCGCTGCACGACCTTCTCCAGTCGCGGCCACGTGATGCCGGTGAACGCCAGGTCCACCAGTTCATGATCGCCCTCTTCCAGCAGCCAGCGCGCCATCTTGGCCATCTCGCCGTTCGCGCCACGATCCGACGACCCGCGACCCAGCACCACCACGCCGGTGGTGGTTGGATCAGGCATGTCCAGCGCGTTCATGCCTTTGCGCAGGCGACGTTTGAGGATCGCCAGGATCGGATCGCACGCCGTCAGGTGCGGCGCCAGCAGGATCTCGGTTTGCGGGCAGGCTTCGCGTGCGTGTTCGATCGCTTCCGGGATCTCCATCTTGACGTGGCCGGCCGCGTTCAGAATCAGCGGCACCACCAGCACGCGGCGTGAGCTGCGCGCGGCTTTCAGCAAGGCGGCGTTCATCTCCGGCGGCGCGAATTCGATGAAGCACAACTCGATGCGCCAGTCCGGCCGGCGCGCGCGCCACTGCTCCGTGAAGTCACGAATTTCCTGGTTGCCGGAGTCCTCGCGGGAACCGTGGCCGACAATCAGGATCGTGTCGAGATTAAGTTGGTTCATGCGCTCGCCTTTCTGAAACGATGGGTAAATGTGGGGTCATACAGCTTGGAACGCGCCAGGGTTTCCCAGTGCAGCGCGCCCAGCGTGGGGCTGGCGACGATCATCGCCTGGCTTGCGATACCGGCCTCCCGGCATCGCTGTTTAATATCGGCCAAGGTGCCGCGGACGATTTTCTGTTCGCCCGGCCAACTGGCCTTGTGCACCACCAGCATCGGCGAATCCTCGGCCCAGCCGGCGCCGCGCAATGCGGTTTCCACCTTGTGCATCAGGGTGATGGACAGGAAGATGCAGATCGTGGTGCGGTGCGCGGCCAGACTGGCGAGGTCTTCGCCGTCCGGCATCGGCGTGCGGCCTTCGACGCGGGTGAGGATCACGGTCTGTGTCACTTCCGGCAGCGTCATGGATTCGCCGGCGGCGGCCATCGAGGCCATGGCGGACGAGACGCCCGGCACCACGGACCATTCGATGCCCTCCGCGGTCAGCGGACGCGCCAGTTCGATCAGCGCGCCATACAGGCCAGGGTCGCCGGTTTGCAGGCGCACCACGGTGGCGTTGGTGCGCGCCTGTTCGATCAGCCAGGCGGTCATCTCTTCCAGCGTCATGTCCTTGGAGTCGCGGATGGCGCAGCCGGGTGGTGCGTACAGCGTCACGGCGCGGTCGACCAGCGATCCGGCGAACAGCACCGCGCCAGCCTGCGACAGCAGTTTCTGGCCTTTGACGGTGATGAGTTCCGGGTCGCCGGGGCCGGCGCCGACGAACCAGATTTTTCCAAAGCTTGTCATGCGGTGATCTCTCTTGAATTTTTAAGTGCGCGCAGGCTGTCGAGCAGGGCGTCGATGCTGCGTGGCGCCTGGCCTTCGGGCAGCACGCCCAGCGCCACCAGTTCGGCGTGCAATGCCAGTGCGGCGGGCGGACGCTGGCCGGCGGCTTGCAGCACTTCGGTTTGTGCGGCCAGTTGCTGCGCGGGGCCGGAGGCAATGCAGCGGCCGGCGGCCATCACGTGGATGTCGTCGGCCCAGCGCAGTGCGAAGTCGATGTCGTGGGTGGACAGCAGGATGGTGACGCCGCGCGCGGCGAGGCGGTCCAACAGTGCCGTCAATTCGGTTTGCATGGGGGCGTCGAGGCCGGCCATGGGTTCGTCGAGCAGCAGCACTTCCGGTTCCATCGCCAGCACGCCGGCGATGCAGACGCGTTTTTTCTGGCCGAAGCTCAGTTGGTGCACGGCGCGGCGGGCTTGACCGAGCAGGCCGACGGCATCCAGTGCTGCGGCCACGCGGGCGCGCACTTCGTCGGCGGGCAGGCCGAGGTTGAGGGGGCCGAAGGAGACGTCTTCTTCCACCAGTGCGGAGAACAGCTGGCGGTCGGGATTCTGGAACACCAGCCCTACGCGGCTGCGCAACGAGGTAAGTCCTTTGCGGCTGTAGTCGTAGGGCTGGCCGTCGTGGCGCAGCGTGCCGGCGGTTGGTTGCAGCAGGCCGTTCAGGTGCTGCAGGACGGTGGTTTTGCCGGCGCCGTTTGGACCAAGCAGCGCGTAGCGGCGGCCGCGTTGCAGCGTCAGCGTGCAGTCGCGCAGTCCGGTGCTGCCGTCCGGGTAGGTGTGATCGACGGCTTGCAACTCCAGGAGTGGGCTCACAGGCGGTCTCCCAGGGCGATGGCGAGCATCAGCGCGCCGGCCAGTGCGGCCCAGGCTTGCTGGCGCGATGCGTGCGGGTAGGCGGTGGGCAGGAAGCGCAGCGTACCTTGGTAGGCGCGGGCGTCGGCGGCCATTTGCAGGGCGGCGGCGCGCTGCCACACTTGCACAGCCATCTGGCCAGCGAGCAGGCCGGTGGAGCGCCAGGCCTGACGGAAATTACGGTAGCCAAGGCGGGCGCTTTGGGCGGTGATGCTTTCTTCCCATGCCTGCTGCATCACGAACAGCATGCGGTAGCACAGCACCATCAGGTCCAGCAGCAGTTCCGGCGTGCGCAGGCGGCGCAGCAGGTTGAGCAGGTCGGGCATCGGCGTGGTGAGCACGAGGCCGAGCATCGCGGCCAGCATGGCGAATGAGCGCAGGGCGAGGTGCTCGATGGTCGGCAGCATGGCGGTGGTGAAGTTCCAGTGGCCGTTGGCGTCCGGGCCGAGCAGCATGGTCAGGCAGGACAGCAGCAGGAAGCCGAGTGGTGGCAGCGCGACGGCGATGTAACTGCGCAGTTGCACGCGCGCGCCGAGCAGGGCGGCCAGCACCAGCACCGCCGTCAATGCGGCGAAGGCGACAGGGCTGTGCGCCAGCCAGGCCGCGACAAAGCCCGCCAGCGCAAACAGCGCCTTGGCCGACGGCGCCACATCGCGCCAGCGGCTGGCGTATGCCGACGACTCAATCAGCACGACGGTCCTGGAGCATAGGCGATGCCGAGACGCCCAAAGGCGCGGCGGTCGCCGGGCCAGCGGCGGCGTTGATAGCAGCGGCGTAGGCGGCGGCAGCGTGCGCCGCGTTGGCATCCGGCGCGGATGCGCCAACTTCGCGGCGCGCGCGTTCGCGGGCGACGGACATGCCGAGCCAGAAGCCGATGACGCCGGCGCCGATGGCCGCTTGCAGGGCGAACAGCAGCGATGCGATTTCGTCGCTGGCCGGCTCGAACACAGGCGAGAACCACGGCTTGTAGCCAGGCGAGATATCGCCGATGGCCCGCTGTGCGCGGTCATCGGCGCCGGTGAAGATGGCGCTAACCTCGCCACCCGGCGCCGCCGGCGGTGCGCTGATCAGCCACAAAGGCAGCACCGTCAGCAGCACGATGGCCAGCCACACCAGCCAGGTGCGCGCCTTCATACGCTACCTTTCCGCGCGCCGAGCGTCATCACCGGCAGCGCGCGCAGTTCGTGGGCGTTGAAGCGCACCATGGCGTTCACCACCAGCACCGTCAGCAGACCTTCGCTGATGGCGATCGGCACCTGCGTCAACGCGAAGATGCCGGCAAACTTGAAGAAGGAAACACTAAAACCGCCCACCGCCGCCGGAAACGCCAGCGCCAGTTGCACCGACGTGGTCACATACGTCGCCAGGTCGCCGATCGACGCGGCCAGGAACACCGCCACGGAACGCGACAAGCCCAGCGCCGCCACCGCGCGCAGCACGCCATAGGACACGAACGGACCGACAATCGCCATCGAGAACACATTCGCGCCCAGCGTCGTCAGCCCGCCGTGCGCCATCAGCAGCGCCTGGAACAGCAGCACCACAAAGCCGACCGGCACCATCGCCGCCGGCCCGAACAGCGCCGCGCCGAGGCCAACGCCGGTGGGATGCGAACAACTGCCCGTCACCGACGGCAACTTGAGCGCCGACAGCAGAAACGCGAACGCCGCCGCCACGCCCAGCAGCATGCGCCGCTCGGGATGGGCCTGCAGATCGCGGCCGATAGAGCGCAAGCCCCAGGCTAAAAAAGGTAAGGAAACGGCTGCCCAGCCGAGCGCGTGCGCTGGCGGCAAAAAGCCTTCCATGATGTGCATTCGAAACCTCCCGTCGAATGGGCTATATGGACACCAAGGCGGGAGCAGGAAAGGACGGTCGACGGGGGCGGAAGGCGAAAAGCCGGTCGACAGCGGCTTCCCGTAACCCCGGGGAATGGTGCTGGACTTTTTGGGCCGGTATTCTGGCTCGCCTTCATCCTTCTCCGTGTCTTCCCGCGTGTTACGGCAGTGACGTGTTGACGGAGTCGTCTGGCTTACAGCAGCGGGGGCTGCACCGGAATTACACCGGTTTCCCGTTTAACGCCTAAAAATTCGGCGCACCCAAGGATCGCATCTTACACTAGCGGCTTGAACCATGCCAAGCGAAACCCAAACCGCCTCGCAGCCGGTATCATTCGCTCTGGAACGTCAAAAAGGAAATGCAATGGCAGCGCTGGGGAAAGTCTATTTGATCGGAGCAGGGCCGGGCGCCGCCGACCTGATCACCGTGCGCGGTGCGCGTCTGCTGGCGCAAGCCGAGGTTGTGCTGTACGACGCCTTGGTCACGCCGGAAATGCTGGCCCTGTGTTCGCAGGCAAAGCTGATTTCGGTCGGCAAACGCTCCGGCCAGCGCTCCACCGCGCAAACCGTGATCAACCAGCAACTGGTCGACTGCGCGCAGCGCTACCAGCTGGTGGTGCGCCTGAAGGGCGGCGACCCGATGCTGTTCGGCCGCGCCGACGAGGAACTGCGCGCGCTGGAAGCCGAAGGGATCGAAGTGGAAGTGGTGCCCGGCATCACCACCGCGCTGGCCGCCGCCGCCGCCACCAAGCAGCCGCTGACCCGGCGCGGCGTCGCCCGCAGCGTGGCGTTCTTCACGTCCAGCACCGCGCCCAACGAGCCGGACCATCCGTCGCTGCCGGAAACCGATACCCTGGTGCAATACATGGGCGGCCGGGAAGCCGCCGCCACCGCCGGGCGCCTGCTGGCCGAGGGCCGCCGCCCGGATCTGCCGGTGGTGGTGGTGGAAAATTGCAGCCGCGCGGACCAGCGCATCCTGCGCATGACGCTGAGCGGACTGGCCGGCGGCCTGGACGCGGCGCAAGGCCCGGTGCTGGTGATGATCGGCGAAGCGCTGCAACAACGTTCCCACCAGCCAAGTTAAACAAGCGCAATAAAATACTGGTATTATGTACAGTGTTAGCCTCCGCACGCACAAACCTGCGTGCCCCCGGCGCAAGTAATCAAACCCGGCTATAGTGACGGGTTGACTCTAAAGGCCCAAAATCCCATGGAACAGATCCGCATTCGCGGCGCACGCACGCACAACCTGAAAAACATCAATCTTGATCTGCCACGCAACAAGCTGATCGTGATCACCGGCTTGTCGGGTTCCGGCAAGTCTTCGCTGGCGTTTGACACGCTGTACGCCGAAGGCCAGCGCCGCTATGTGGAATCGCTGTCGGCCTACGCCCGCCAGTTCCTGCAACTGATGGAAAAGCCGGACGTCGACCTGATCGAAGGCCTGTCGCCGGCCATCTCGATCGAGCAGAAAGCCACCTCGCACAATCCGCGTTCGACGGTCGGCACCGTGACCGAGATCCACGACTATCTGCGCCTGCTGTACGCACGCGTCGGCACGCCGTACTGCATCAACCACCCGGACCAGGCGCTGGCCGCACAAACCGTGTCGCAGATGGTCGACGCGGTGCTGGCCCTGCCGGCCGACACCAAGCTGATGATCCTGGCGCCGGTGGTGGCCAACCGCAAGGGCGAGCACTCGGACCTGTTCGAATCGATGCAGGCGCAGGGCTTCGTGCGCTTCCGCGTACAGAGCGGCACGCATGACGCCAAGATCTATGAAGTGGACGACCTGCCGAAGCTGAAGAAAACCGAGAAGCACACCATCGACGTGGTGATCGACCGCGTCAAGGTCAGCGCCGACATCAAGCAACGCCTCGCCGAAAGCTTCGAGACCGCGCTGCGCCTGGCCGATGGCCGCGCCGTGGCGCTGGAAATGGATACCGGCACGGAGCACGTCTACTCCAACAAATTCGCCTGCAATATCTGCGGCTACTCGCTGCAGGAGCTGGAACCGCGCCTGTTCTCGTTCAATAACCCGATGGGCGCCTGCCCGGAATGCGACGGCCTCGGTCACATCGAGTTCTTCGATCCGAAGCGCATCGTCGCCTTCCCCAACCTGTCGCTGGCTTCCGGCGCGGTCAAGGGGTGGGACCGCCGCAACCAGTTCTACTTCCAGATGCTGTCCAACCTGGCGGCCTACTACGAGTTCGACCTGGACCTGCCGTTCGAGCAGTTGCCGAAGGCGTCGCAGGAAGTGATCCTGCACGGTTCGGGCAAGCAGCAGATCCCGTTCACCTACATCAATGAGCGCGGCCGCACCGTGGTCAAGGAGCACGCGTTCGAAGGCGTGGTCACCAACCTGGCGCGCCGCTACCGCGAAACCGATTCGATGGCGGTAAAAGAGGAACTGGCGAAGTTCATCAACGAGAAAAAATGTCCTTCGTGCGAAGGCGCGCGCCTGCGCATCGAGGCGCGCTACGTCAAGGTCGGCAGCGGCAAGCAGGAACGCGCGATCTACGAGATCGCCGAGAAGCCGCTGCGCGAGACGCTGTCGTTCTTCGAACAGCTGAAGCTCAAGGGCGCGAAGAAGGAAATCGCCGACCGCGTGGTGAAAGAGATCATCTCGCGCCTGCAGTTCCTGAACAACGTCGGCCTCGATTACCTGTCGCTCGACCGCAGCGCCGATACGCTGTCGGGCGGCGAAGCGCAGCGTATCCGCCTGGCGTCGCAGATCGGTTCCGGCCTGACCGGCGTGATGTACGTGCTGGATGAACCGTCGATCGGCCTGCACCAGCGCGACAACGACCGCCTGATCGACACCCTGCGCCACCTGCGCGACATCGGCAACAGCGTGCTGGTGGTGGAGCACGACGAAGACGCGATCCGCACCGCCGACTACGTGGTCGACATGGGCCCCGGCGCTGGCGTGCATGGCGGCGAAGTGATCGCCGCCGGTTCGCTGAAGGACATCCTGAAGAACAAGAAGTCGCTGACCGCGCAGTACCTGAACGGCACGCGCAAGATCGAAGTACCGGCGAAGCGCCACGTGGCCGATCCGGATCGCCAGCTGGTGATCACCGGCGCCACCGGCAACAACCTGAAAAAAGTGACGCTGAAGCTGCCGGTCGGCCTGATGACCTGCGTGACCGGCGTGTCCGGCTCCGGCAAGTCGACGCTGATCAACGACACGCTGTTCCCGGCGCTGTCGCGCCACCTGTACGGTTCGCAGACCGAACCGGCGCCGCACGACACCATCAGCGGCCTGGAACACTTCGACAAGGTGATCTCGGTCGACCAGGCGCCGATCGGCCGCACACCGCGTTCGAATCCGGCCACCTACACCGGTCTGTTCACGCCGATCCGCGATTTGTTCGCGACGGTGCCGACCGCCAAGGAACGCGGCTACAGCGCCGGCCGTTTCTCGTTCAACGTCAAGGGCGGCCGCTGCGAAGCCTGCCAGGGCGATGGCGTGATCAAGGTCGAGATGCACTTCCTGCCGGACGTCTACGTGCCGTGCGACGTTTGCCACGGCAAGCGCTATAACCGCGAAACGCTGGAAGTCCAGTACAAGGGCAAGAACATCACCGAGATCCTCGACATGACGGTCGAAGATGCGCACGAGTTCTTCAAGCCGGTGCCGCTGATCGCGCGCAAGCTGCATACGCTGCTGGACGTGGGCCTGGGCTACATCAAGCTGGGTCAGAGCGCGACCACGCTGTCGGGCGGCGAGGCGCAGCGCGTCAAGCTGTCGCTGGAACTGTCCAAGCGCGATACCGGCCGCACGCTGTACATCCTGGACGAGCCGACCACCGGTCTGCACTTCCACGATATCGACCTGCTGCTGAAGGTGATCCACCGTCTGCGCGACCAGGGCAACACGCTGGTCATCATCGAGCACAATCTCGATGTGATCAAGACCGCCGACTGGCTGGTCGACCTGGGACCGGAAGGCGGCGCGGGCGGCGGCAAGATCATCGCCAGCGGTTCGCCGGAAGACGTGGCGGCCAATCCTGCCAGCGTGACCGGCAAATACCTGGTGCCGCTGCTGAAGTAATCATGAAGCGGGATCTCGCACCCACCCGCCTCGATCACATGATCGACATCGTCCGGCACCATGCGCCGGACGAGCGGCGGGTGGCGACGGCCATCCCCTTCCTGTCGCTGCTGCGCTCTTCCCATCCCACGCCGGTGACACGCGGCGTGCTCAAACCCTCGTGCTGCGTGATCCTGCAGGGTCACAAACGTGTGCATCTCTCCGACGAAGTGCTCGACTACGGCCCCGGCGAGTACCTGGTGGTGTCGGTCGACATGCCGGCCTCCGGCCACATCGTCAGCGCCACGGCCGACAAGCCGTATCTGCTGCTGAACATCGAGCTCGATCCGCAGGAAATCGCCGCCATCGTATTGGAAGCGAAGATCGCCATCGATTCCGAGCAGCCGGTGCGCGGCGCCTTCGTCGGCAAGACCGATGACGCCTTGCAGGAGTCCTTGTACCAGCTGGTGCGCCTGCTGCAGGCGCCGCCGGCGGAAGCGGCCTTCCTGGCCGTGGGCCTGAAACGCGAAATCATCTACCGCCTGCTGACCGGCGCCTACGGCCGCCAGCTGTATCAGAATGTGGTGCTGGACCAGCAGGACCGCGGCATCAGCAAGGCCATCGCCTGGCTCAAGGACCATTACGACCAGTCGATCAAGGTGGAAGACCTGGCGCAGGCCACCAATATGAGCGTCTCCAGTCTGCACCACCGCTTCAAGGCCGTAACCACCATGGGACCGATGCAGTACCAGAAGCAGCTGCGCCTGCAACAGGCGCGCAACCTGCTGCTGAACGGCGATGTCGACGCCACCACCGCCGCCTACAAGGTCGGCTACGAAAGCGCCTCGCAATTCAGCCGCGAATACCGCCGCCTGTTCGGCGCGCCGCCGATGCAGGACATCAAAAAACTACGAGCCGCGCCATGAAGATCAACACGAAACGTTTGCTGCCATTTGGCGCGGTATTGCTGGTGCTTGCCATCGCCGGTCTGCTGGCCGACAAGGCCTGGTCGGAAAAGCAGCAGCAGCTCGACCTGATCACCGATTTCTACCGCGACCATCTGGCGCGGCCGGACAGCCGCCTGGCCAGCCAGCTGCCGCCGGGGACGTTCTACTCCAGGGAGCTGGAAGCGCTGGTCGATGCCAACAGCCAGCTGTGTTACAGCCTGTCGCGCGGCGACGATGTCTGCGGCTATGGCGCCGACGCGGACGTGTTCCTGCAAACGCAGGAAGCCTCGCCGACGCTGGACTTCGACCGCTCCAGCTTCAAGGTCAGCCGCGTTGGCGAAAACATCGTGGAAGCCACCTTCAACGTCTATCCCGACATGGGCACGGCCTACGACCGCCAGATCCGCTACGTGCTGGTGGAGGAAGACGAAGGCTGGCGCGTCGACGACATGCTGTTCTCCGACGGCCGCTCGATGCGCCAGGAGATCCAGCAGGAGAACGACGCCATCCTGTCGCGCGCCCGCGACCTGGGCGATACGGCCGGCTGGGTGTTCAACTATCTCGGCAATGAAGAAATGCTGGACCGCGCGGTGCGCTTCATCGCCTTCCCGGTGCAGGTGTGCGACCAGTACGGCGCCTGCGCCGCCATGAAGCGCGACGATCCGCGCCTGTTGCAGGCGCTGGATGCGCTGGCCGACAGCAAGCCGGATATCGGCAACCTGCCCAAGCCGGGCGATGTGCAGGCCAGCGACGGCAAGGTGGTTGCGGTCAGCGCGCTGGACTTCACGTTCCAGAACCGCGCATGGTGGGTGAACCGGATCGATCTGCGCCGCCTGCCGGCATCGCCGCTAGCGCCACGCCATGAATAAGGGATTGTCGCGCAGCGGCGCGTAGAGACTGTCCTGCATTTCGATGTGCGCCCACGCCGGATTCAGCGACAGCAGCACGCCGAGATAATCGAGCGTTGCCGCCTGGTCGTCCATGGCCATCGACAGCCGCGCGGCGCGGCGCCAGATGCGGTCCCATCCCTGACTTCTGCGCAGCGCTTCGGACAGCGACATGCGCGCCTCCGCCTTCAGTCCCTTGCGCAGTTGCCGTTCCGCGCGCAGCATGGACTGCAGCGCATAGTGCCGCTCCATCAGGCGGCGCAAATCCTTCACCGGTTCCGCCGCCGCGTCGACACGCAGGTCGATGTCCTGCCAGTCGCCATCCACCGTGCGCACCAATAACGCGGCGGACAACTTGCCGGTCCTTTGACCACCGGCGCTTTCGCCGGCTTCCAGTGCGGCCATCAGGCGCTCGCCCAGCGTGCCGGCAGCCGATGCAAATGTTTGCCGCATGTCGGCCAGCACCTGCGCACCTGCCAGGCCGTTGCCCTGTACGGAATAGCCGTCGCCGCTCAACGCGCCGGCCCATGCCGAGGCTTGCGCTTCGGCGCCGGTGAACGCGGCGGCGCGGCCATTGGCGGCGACAATACCAACCTGCCGCGCGGCGATGGTCTGGCCGTCGAAATCGCCGTCGGCGCCAAGCAGCGTGTTCAGCGCGGCCTCGGGCGCGGCGCCGGAGGCCAGCAGCGCCAGCCCCGCCGGCCCGTAAGACGGATTGGTCTCAAACTGCGACACCAACGCTCCCACGTGCGCCTGCGCATAGGGCACGCTGGCGCCGACCGCCAGGTTGTTGGTGGCGACCGCCACGCCGCAATTGCCGTCGCGGTCGCAGGCCACGATGGAAAACGTGGCCTGCGCCGGCCCTGCGCCCAACATCAGCACAGCGGCAAAGGCGGCGGCATGCGGCGACAGCATGGCATCAGGCTTTCTTCTGGCTGGCTACCCAATCCTTGATGTGGGTCTCCAGCACGTCCATCGGCAGCGCGCCGGCGCCCAGCACCTGGTCGTGGAAGGCGCGCAGGTCGAAGCGCTCGCCCAGCTCCTTGCGGGCGTAGTCGCGCAGCTCAAGAATCTTCAACTGGCCGATCTTGTAGCCCAGCGCCTGGCCCGGCCACACGATGTAGCGGTCGGTCTCGCTCTGCACTTCCACTTCCTCGATACCCGAATGGTCGTGGAAGAAGTCCACCACCTGCTGGCGGTCCCACTTCTTGTAGTGCAGTCCCGTGTCCACCACCAGGCGGATCGCGCGCAGCATCTCGTCCTGCAAATGGCCGTAGTAGCTGTATGGGTCCTTGTAGAAGCCCAGCTCCTCGCCTAGGCGTTCCGAGTACAGCGCCCAGCCCTCCGCGTAGGCGGTGTAGTTGCCCTGCTGGCGGAAGTCCGGCAAGCCCTGGATCTCCTGCGCGATGGTCAGCTGCATGTGGTGGCCAGGCACGCCTTCGTGCAGCGCGGTGGTTTCGATGTCGATGGTGGAGCGGTGCGCGAAATCGCCGGTGTTGACCATCACGCGGCCGGGACGCTTGCCATCCTGGGAGCCCGGCATATAGGCCGCGGCGGACGCGCCCTTCTCGCGGAATTCCTCCACCGGCTTGATTTCCACTTTACCCTTCGGCAGCACGGTGAACAGGTTGGGCAGCTGGATATACATCTGGTCCGTGTATTTCTGATACAGGTCGATGATCTCCTGGCGTGATTTCGGGTGCAGCGCCGGATTGTCGGCCACCGCCTTGTTGAAGGATTTCAGATCGCTGTAGCCCAGTTTCTGCGCGGTCGCCAGCATCTGCGCTTCGATGCGCGCCACTTCGGACAGGCCCAGTTGGTGGATCTGCTCCGGCGTCATCTCGGTGGTGGTGGACGATTGGGCCTTGAAGGCGTAACGCGCTGCGCCGTCCGGCAGCGACCACATGCCGACGTCCTTGCGGCCGTTCGGCAGGTATCGGGTTTTGGTGTAGACCGCCAGCTTTTTATAGGCCGGCGTGACGTCGTTTTTCACCGCCGCCAGGATCTCCCTGCTCAGGCGCGCCTTGTCGGCGGCGGTGAACTCTTTCGGGAATTTCTTCAACGGCTCGGCATACGGCGAATCGGCCGGCTTCATGGCCGCCACGTCCTCGCACTGCTTGACGATTTTCGGAATCAGGAACTGCGGCGGCATCAGGTGATCATGCACGCCTTTGTCCATCTGCACGCGGGTCTGCTCGAACAGCTTGGGCAGTGCGTGCAGACGCTTGATGTAGTCGTCGTAATCCTTCACCGTGTCGAACGACAGCGCCGAGATGATCATCGGCGTATCGATATGCACGCCGGAGTTCTGCGCCAGCGGCATTTCCCAGTCCTTGAAGCGCGCGCCGTCCACGTTCTGGCGCAGCTGGCGCACCATCAGTTCGCGGTTCAGCTGTTCCTGCAGCGGGAAGCCGGTGGTGTCCACGGCTTCGAAGCGCTTGAGGAAGTCGGCGCTGGCGCGGATGTCGGCGTCGATGCCGGCCTGCGAGAAATCGGACCATTTGTCGTTGTAGCGCTTGTCGCCAATCATCGAGGCCCACTCCGGGCTGGTGCGCATGGTGTACTGCCACTGTTCCTTGATCAGCTCATTCAGCGCCGCGCGGCGCGCTTCCAGGTCGGGTGCGCCGGTGTCGGCATGGGCAGCGCCCAGGATCAGGGAGAACAACAGGGCGCTGGCGGCGCCGATGCGGGGAATCGTGGTCATGTCGGCCTATCTTGAAAAGGATGTTGAGCCTGAACTGTAGCCGCCGGCGGGACAAGGCGCGCGGCAATTGTGACGAAATGCCAAAACCCGGGCCTGGAATGCAGAATCAGGCAACCATGCGGCAGAAACCCCACTGACGCGCCGGCGCGCCGATTTTTAGAATGACTGCATCACCTACCCAAGGAGCTGTCATGCACACCATCGATCACATCTACATCAACGGCCAGTTCATCACACCGCACGGCACCGAGCTGTTCGACCTGGTCAACCCCACCACCGGCCAGCTGGATGGCCAGGTACGCCTGGGCGACGTCGAAGACACGCGCCGCGCCATTGCCGCCGCCAAGGCGGCCTTCCCGGCCTTCTCGCGCAGTACCAAGGCGCAGCGTGGAGCCATGCTACAACGCCTGCACGACGCGGTGCTGGCGCGCGCCGACGACGCCGCCGACGCGCTGATCGAGGAATACGGTGGTCCGCGCAATAGCAGCGTGGGGCGCTCGCGCTACACCGCGAATATGTTTTTGGATGTGAAGAAGGTGATGGACGATCACGAATTCGTCAAGACCGTAAACAAGTCCAAGGTGGTGCTGGAGCCGGTGGGCGTGGTCGGCATCATCACGCCGTGGAATTCGAGCGCGTGGTTCATCGCCAACAAAGTCGCGACGGCGATCGCGGCCGGTTGCACGGTGGTGGTCAAGCCGAGCGAATTAAGCGCGCGCCAGAACCAGGTGCTGCTCGAAGCGATACATGCGGCCGAGCTGCCGCCGGGCGTGGTCAATGTGGTCAACGGCCGTGGCGACGTGGTCGGCGCGGAACTCAGCGTGCACCCGGATATCAACAAGATCTCGTTCACCGGTTCGACGCCGGTCGGCAAGCAGATCGCCCGCCTCGGCGTCGACACCATGAAGCGCGTGACACTGGAGCTGGGCGGCAAGAGCGCCAACGTGATCCTCGACGACGCCGATTTCGTCAAGGCGATTCCGAACGCGGTGGCGGCCTGCTACATGAACAACGGCCAGGCCTGCATCGCCGGTTCGCGCCTGCTGGTGCCGGCGCACCGCCTGGAGGAGGTCAAGCAGCTGGCCAGGATGGCGGCGGAAGCGATTGTGGTCGGCGATCCGCATGATGCGGCGGTGGCGCTGGGACCGATCGTCACGCAGAAGCAGTTTGAGCGCGTGCAGCACTACATCGCTGTGGGCATCGAAGAGGGCGCGGAGCTGGTCACCGGCGGCCTGGGCAAACCGGACGGGCTGGAAGCGGGCTACTTCGTCAAGCCGACCGTGTTTGCCGGCGTAACGCCGTCGATGACCATCGCCAAAGACGAAATCTTCGGTCCGGTGCTGTCGATCATGACCTATGAAACCGAAGAGGAGGCGATCGCCATCGCCAACGACACGCCATACGGTCTGCAAGCCTACGTCAGCTCCACCGACCTGGCGCGCGCCAACCGCGTGGCGGACCAGCTGCTGGCGGGCCGCGTGCACATCAACGGCATCCACGACGACCTGATCGCGCCGTTCGGCGGCTTCAAGCAATCCGGCATCGGCCGCGAGTTCGGTCCCTACGGGCTGGAAGCCTACCTGGAGCCGAAAGCCATCCTCGGCGAAGCGGCGCAATACCGTTAAGCCAGCAGGTCGGCGACCTCGCGAAACACCCGGTGCGGCTGCTCGGCGATCAGCGCGTCGACGTGGTTGAAGCCCCAGGCCACGGCGCCAAAGGCGACGCCGGCTTCGGCCGACACCTTGGCGTCGCGGATCTCGTCGCCGATCAGCATCACATGTTCGCGCGCGACGCCGGTGGCGGCCAGCACCTTGCGGATCTTCGGCAGCTTGCCGAACAGCGAGGCGCCGCATTCGACGTGACTGAACAGGGCGGCGGTTTCCGGTCCCAGGATCTTCAGCACATTGCTGCGCGAGTTGGAGCTGACGATGGTCAGTTGCACGCCCTGGGCTTTCAGCGCGCGCAGCGCCTGGTCCATGCCGGCGAACAGGCGGATGCCGTCAATGTTGCGGCCCATGCCAGCGCGCATGAAGGTGGCGATGGCTGGCACTTTCCATAGCGGTACTTCGTGGATCTTCATCAGTTGCCGCGCATCGAGGTCGCGCAGCGACTGCCTGCGGCTCTGGTCGAGGCGCTTGAAACCGTATTTGTCGGCAGCCTCGTCGAATAGCTGCAGAAACATCGACAGGGTATCGGCCAGCGTGCCGTCGAAATCAAAGATGATGAGCTTGCGGTCCAAGTCGTTCCCGGCACAATGTGAGGTATCCTATTATGCCGCGGTCTTTCAAAACAGGCTGAAATCGTCGTTACTGTCCGGAAGCGAGCGCAGCACACGCGCCAGCGGGCTTTGGTAAATCAGGTACAGCGCGACGGGGATCAGCAAGAACAAAGCAGCCATGATTGCATTCCTTTTTCGCACACGTGTGCGAAATTGATTGATGAAAAACCGCAGACGGACTGCGGCCAGGTTATTCCATATCGTTGAAACTCTTGTAGGTCGAAATCAGGCGGCTGAAGGCGCGCTGCATGTGGCGCAGGGCCTGGTCGTCGTGCAGGAAGCGGGTGTCGTGGATCAGGCCGACGATCAGCGCATAGATTTCATACACCAGCTGGCCGGGATCGGTATCGGGCCGCAGCTGGCCCAGTTCCACCGCCTGCAGGATGGTCTTGCGCAGCGAGGCGCGCCAGGCCACCGCGCCCTGCTGCAGGCGGTCGCGCAGCGGGCCTGGCTGGTCGTCGAATTCGAAGGCGCCGGCGCTGTACAGGCAGGAATTGCGCAAGCCCTCGTCGGCGGCGCGGCGCGACCAGGCATTGACCTGGGCGACCAGGCGCGGCAAGCCCTTGGGCTGCTGCAGCGCCGGCAGGAAGATCTCGGCGGCAAACTGGCGGTCGTACTCGTCCAGCACGGCGGCCTGCAAGGCTTCCAGCGAGCCGACGCGCGAAAACACGCCGCTCTTGCTGATGCCGGTGCGCTTGGCCAGCTCGCCCAGCGACAGCCGGCCGATGCCTTCGGTGGCCGCCATGTCCAGCGCCGCCTCCAGGATGGCGGCGTAGGTGGCTTCGCTTTTTGCTGTCAATGTATCCATGGACTGCACTTTAGCACAGGTGTGCGAAATAACAAGCAAAAAAAACGGCGCATATCGCTATGCGCCGTTTTGTCTGCTCGGCCCCGGCTTAGCGTGCCAGGCGCTTCTCCAGGTCGGCTTTAACCGCCTTGAGTTGCTCCGGCATGCGGTAGGCCAGCTTGGTGAACAGTTCTTCGTGCAGCTTCAGCTCTTCACGCCAGGCGTCCTTGTCGATCGAGGTGATGGTCTCGAACTCTTCCGGCGAGAACGGAATGCCGTCCCACTTCAGGTCGCCAAAGCGCGGCGTAGTGCCGAAGATGTTTTCGATACCGCCGGCTTCGCCTTCGATACGCTCCAGCATCCACTTCAGCACGCGCATATTGTCGCCGAAGCCAGGCCAGACGAAGTGGCCCTGCTCGTCGGTGCGGAACCAGTTGACGCAGAAGATCTTCGGCAGCGTGGCGCCGTCGATCTTGGCCACTTTCTCGCCCAGGTTCAGCCAGTGCTGGAAGTAGTCGCTCATGTTGTAGCCGATGAACGGCAGCATGGCGAACGGGTCGCGGCGCACCACGCCCATCTGGCCGGCGGCGGCGGCGGTGGTTTCCGAACCCATGGTCGCGGCCATGTAGACGCCTTCCACCCAGTTGCGCGCTTCGGTGACCAGCGGCACGGTGGTCGAACGGCGGCCGCCGAAGATGAAGGCCGAGATCGGCACGCCGGCCGGGTCATCCCATGCCGCGTCGATCACCGGATTCTGTGTGGCCGGCACGGTGAAGCGGGCGTTCGGATGCGCGGCCTTGGTGCCGGAGGCCGGCGTCCAGTCCTTGCCCTGCCAGTCGATCAGGTGATCCGGCGCCTGCTTGGTCAGGCCTTCCCACCAGACGTCGCCGTCGTCGGTCAGCGCGACGTTGGTGAAGATGGTGTTCTCGCGCAGCGAGGCCATGCAGTTGTAGTTGGTTTTTTCGTTGGTGCCAGGGGCCACGCCGAAGTAGCCGGCTTCCGGATTGATGGCGTACAGCTTGCCGTCGGCGCCCGGTTTGATCCAGGCGATGTCGTCACCAATGGTGGTGATTTTCCAGCCGTTGAAGGTGCCTGGCGGGATCAGCATGGCGAAGTTGGTCTTGCCGCAGGCCGATGGGAAGGCCGCCGCCACGTAGTGCTTTTTGCCTTCCGGCGATTCCACGCCGAGGATCAGCATGTGCTCGGCCAGCCAGCCGGCGCCGCCCTGCTGCGCTTCCTGGAAGCCCATGTTGGAGGCGATGCGCAGCGCGAAGCATTTCTTGCCCAGCAGCGCGTTGCCGCCGTAGCCGGAGCCGAAGGACCAGATTTCGCGGGTCTCGGGGTAGTGCACGATGTACTTGGTTGGATTGCATGGCCAGGCCACGTCCTTCTGGCCGGCTTTCAGCGGCGCGCCGACGGTGTGCACGCACGGCACGAAGTCGCCGTCGGCGCCCAGCACGTCGTAGACGGCCTTGCCCATACGCGTCATGGTGCGCATATTGACCGCCACGTAAGGCGAATCCGACAGTTCCACGCCGATGTGGGCGATCGGCGAACCCAGCGGGCCCATCGAGAACGGCACCACATACATGGTGCGGCCGGTCATGCAGCCGTCGAACAGCGGATGCAGGGTGGCGCGCATCTCGGCCGGGACCATCCAGTTGTTGGTCGGGCCGGCTTCTTCCCTGGTGGCGGAGCAGATGAAGGTGCGGTCTTCGACGCGGGCGACGTCGGTCGGGTCCGAGCAGGCCAGGTAGGAATTCGGACGTTTTTCCTGGTTCAGCTTTTTCATGGTGCCGGCGGCAACCATCTCGGCGCACAGGCGGTCGTACTCTTCCTGCGAGCCATCGCACCAGTAAATACGGTCTGGCTTGGTCAGGGCGGCGATTTCCGCCACCCAATTGATGAGCTTTTGCTGTTTGATGTAAGCTGGGGCGTTCAATGGTGCGACGCCACCCATCACGGGCTGATTCATGGTACCTCCAATGCTAATTAAGAATTCGATAGCGGCAGGATCGTCGTCAGCTTTTGGCCAGGCGCTCAGAGGTCCATTCGAAATGGGTCGGCGGTCATACGGCGGTCGTGCGGCGGCCCGGATCTGGTCGACGGGCGCTGTTTTTCGGCCGATTGTACACCCGTCAACAGGCGTTCCATACAAAAATGTAGGAGAATTAGTTGACTAAAGTAGTAGGCTATTTGGCTTATCCTGTAGCCTGTTATTTCCCTACGAAATTTCTTAAAAGATCGTTCATCTTCCATGAAAATCGCAATTCTTGATGATTACCAAAATGCAACCCAGAGCCTGAAAAGCTATGCGTTGTTGGCCGGCCACGAGGTCAAGGTGTTCAACAGCACCACCCGCGGACTTGGCCAGCTGGCCATCCGCCTGCAGCCCTACGATGCGCTGGTGCTGATCCGCGAACGCACCGCCTTCAACCGCGCGCTGCTGGAAAAATTGCCGAACCTGAAACTGATTTCGCAGACCGGCAAGCTGGCCGGCCACGTCGATGTGGCGGCCGCGACCGAGCTGGGCATCGCCATCGCCGAAGGTATCGGCTCGCCGACCGCGCCGTCCGAACTGACCTGGGCGCTGATCATGGCGGCGGCGCGCAAGATCGTGCCGTATGCAAACAATCTGAAGGACGGGCTGTGGCAGACCGCGTCCATCAATCCCGAACTGAACGGACTGGGCTTTGTGCTCAAGGGCCGCACGCTGGGCATCTGGGGCTACGGCAAGATCGGCCAGACCGTGGCCGGCTACGGCCGCGCCTTCGGCATGCGGGTGATGGTGTGGGGCAGCCAGGCCAGCCGCGACAAGGCGGTGGCCGACGGCTACACGGCGGCGGCCTCGCGCGAGGCGTTCTTCGAACAGGCCCATGTGTTGAGCGTGCACCTGCGGCTGAACGACGCCACGCGCGGCATCGTCACGGCGGCGGATCTGGCGCGCATGCGGCCCGATGCGCTGTTCGTCAACACCAGCCGTGCCGAGCTGGTGCAGACCGATGCGCTGGAGCAGGCGCTGACCAGGGGCCGTCCCGGCTATGCGGCGCTGGATGTGTTCACCTCGGAGCCGCTGGCGGCCGACGCGCCGCTGCTGCGCATCCCGACCGTGCTGGCGACGCCGCACCTGGGCTACGTCGAGCAGGACAGCTATGAGCTGTACTTCCAGCACGCGTTCCAGAACGTGGTGAACTTTGCCAGCGGCACGCCAAGCAACATCAACAATCCGGACTACCAGGCCAGGGCGCGCGGCTAGTCGGTCTGTTCCGGCACTTCCGGCCGGCCGGTCAGATTGATGCGCGGCGCCGGCATCACATGCACCTTGCTCCACAGGCCGGCCCAGCCGGGCGGCCAGGTGATGTCCGGGCCGGCGTAGGGCGGCAAGGTGGCGCGCACCGGGATCACCGGCACCGGCGGCATCTCGGTCAGCGGGCCGCCGCCGGGGCGCTGCATGTCGAGGCTGTACATATAGCCGGGCAGCAACGCATCGCAGACGCTGGCGAACCAGGCGGTGTGGTCCTCGTCGCGGCCCAGCGCCTGCGCCAGCCCCTGCGGATCGAATTTGGCCAGCGCGTGGATCAGCTCCTCGGTGCTGGCGCCGGGCGTGTCGCCCCAGCCCATCACCGGATTGCCGTTGTAGTCGGCGCCCGAGCCATACCAGCCTTCGCGCCAGGAACGCTGCATCCAGTCGCGCGGGCCGGTGAACAGGTGCCAGCGCCAGTGCAGGCCGGAGGCCTTGGGCCACGAATACAGATACAGTTTCTGATAGCCGGCCTGGTGCAGCGCGCGCACCATGGCCATCAGGCGCGCGTGCGGCATGCGGTCGGGCGGCGCGCGGCGGAACAGGATGGCTTCGCCGTCGGCAAACTGCACCTCGTCGGTGGACAGATTCAAATCGAGCGTGCGCGACTCGTTGCCGAAGCGGGCCGAAATCCAGCCGGTCAACAGATTGACCGCCGTGATGACGCCATAGCCGCGGTGGCGGTGGAAAATAACGGTGCCGGGAGCGAGCGCTTTCATAGTCTGCAGACGAACAAAGAAACCAGTGTAGACATAGTATGCCCAAGTTTCCAGTCCGGCGTTTGGGTTATGATGCAGATCATTTTTCATCAGCTTGAGCTTTTATCATGACCCTGCGCATACTCGCCACCGGCGGCACCTTCGACAAACACTACAACGAACTGAACGGCACCCTGGGCTTTGCCGACAGCCACGTGCCGGATCTGCTGAAACGTTGCCGCTTGACCATTGATGTGGCGCTGGAGCAGCTGCCGCTGATGGATTCGCTGGACATGGTGGACGCCGACCGCGCGCGCATCCTGGCCGCGTGCCAGGCGGCGCCGGAAAAAGCCATCGTCATCATCCACGGCACCGACACCATGCCGCAGACAGCGCAGGTGGTCGGCCCGGCCAACCTGGGCAAGACCATCGTGCTGACCGGCGCCATGATCCCCTACGAAATCGCCAACTCCGACGCCCTGTTCAACCTCGGCTTCGCGGCCGGCGTGGCGCAGACCCTGCCGCCAGGCGTCTACGTCGCCATGAACGGCCAGATCTTCGCCTGGGACAACGTGCAGAAAAACAAGGCGGCCGGCGTGTTCCAGCCGCTGTAACGCCGGACTGCTATTTGTTATGCGGAGCAAATAGCGGCGGCGGCGTGTCCGGCGCGTAGAGGTTCAACGGGACGTGGCTGGCGGCATGCTGGCGTAGCGCGTCCAGGCCGGCCGTTCCCGCATCACCCGGGTACGACGCCATCGCCTGCACCAGATCGCGCACGCGCATGCTCATCACCGTCGCGGTGACTTGCTGCGCCGCCTTGGCCGCCGTCAGCGCGGCCAGCTGCGCCGTGCTCAGGCCCGCCGTCTGCGCCGTGGTGAAGGCGTTGGCCTGGCTGTTGCTGAAGGCGCTGATCTGCTCCGTCGACAACACTTTCAGCTGCGCGCTGCTCAAGGCGCGCAGGTCGGCTGTTTCCATCACCGCCAGGTCTTCCGTTTCCAGCGCCGCCAATGTCGTCTTGCTGAGCGCGGCAACCTGGGTGACGGTCAGCGCCACCATCTGCTCGGTGGTCAGGGCCACCGCCTGGTCGGTGCTGAGGCTGGCGATGACTTGCGTCGCCAGGCCGCCGAACTGCGCGGCGCCGAGCGAGGCCATGTCGTGCACGGACAGCCCCTGGTACTGGCGCGAACTGAGGCCGGCCAGCTGCTGCGATCCCAGCGCGGCGAACTGTACGTCGCTCAAGGCGTCCAGCGCACTGCCGGTCAGGGCCGCCACCTGGCGCGAACCCAGCGCCGCAATCTGCGCCGTCGTCAGCGCGGCCACGGCGGCCGGCAGCAGCGTCGCGATCACGCTGCTGCCCAGCGCCGCCACGTCCTGCGTTTCCAGCACGGCGATGACGTCGGTGGCCAGCGCGCGGAACTGCGCACCCGTCAGCACCGCCGTCTGGGCCGTCGTCAGCGAGCGGATCTGGTCGCTCGACAGCGCCTGCAGCTGGTCGCTGCGCAGGCCGGCAATCGCGGCCGGTTTCAACGCGGTGAATTCCTCATCGCGCATCTGCACCAACACCTCGCTGGACAGCGCGGCGATGTGCTGGCTGCCCAGGCCGGACGCCTGCGCCGTGGTCAGGCTCAGGATCTGGTCGCTCTGCAGCACCGAGAACTGGCGCGTGCTGAGGCCGGAGATGGCGGCGCCGCTGAGGGCGGCAAAATCTTCCGGCTCCAGCGCCGCGATCACTTGCGTGGACAGCGCCCCCATCTGCGACGCGTTCAGCAGCGCGGCCTGCTCGCTGGTCAGCGCCACCGCCTGCGCCGTGGTCATGCCGGCCAGCGCGGCCGTGCGCAGCTGCATGATCTGGTTGCTGCGCAGGTAGCTGATGTCGTGTGCATCGCCGCCCAGCGCGGCAAACTGCGCCGCATTCATGGTGGCGATGAAGGACAGCGGCAGGGCGCTCAGTTTTTCCGCCTGGAGCCAGGCCAGACTGGCGGTCGCCAGGCCGCCGAGCTGGGTCACGTTCAGGCCCGCCACCTGGTCGGTGTTCAGGGCCTGCAGCTGGTCGGCGCGCAGCGCGTTCAGGCTGGCCGAGGTCAGGGCGCCGATCTGTTTCGAGGTCAGGGCGCCGATGCGGCTGGCGTCGAGCAGCGACAGCAGGCGCGGGGAGATGCCCCGCAGCGCCGTGGCGCCCAGCGCCGCCAGGTCGGCGTTGTCCAGCGCCGCAAAGGTGTCGTCGCTCAGGGCGTTGAGCTGACGGCTGGTGAGGCCGTTGAAGGCGCTGGTGTTCAGCGCGTGCAGGCGGGTGATGTCGAGCGCCTGGAACTGCGCGGTGCCCAGTCCGGCGATCTGGCTGCTGCCCAGCGCGTGCAGCTGCTGCGCGTTCAGCGCCAGCACCTGGTTCACGTTCAGCACGTTCAACTGGCGCGTGCTCAGCGCGGCGACGTCCTGGGTTTCCAGCGCGCCCAGTTCGGCGGCGCTGAATTGCGACAGCATCGCCGTGCCGAGCGCGGCAACCTGGCGCGTGCTGAAGGCGGCGATCTGGTCGGTGCGGAACATATCGATGCCGTCCGTGCGCCGCGGCGTCAGATACGGCAGCTGCGTCAGCGTCAGCGCGGCGATCTGGCTGGTGCTCAACGCGCGGATCTGGTCGGCGGTCAGCGCCAGCAGCTGCATCTGGCGCAGCGTGGTGAACTGCGCGGTTCCCATCGCGGCCAGCGCCTGCGGGTCGAGCGCGCCGAGGCCTTTGGCGTTCAGCACCATCGCCTCCGATACCGTCAGCGCCGCGACCTGGGCGCTGGTCAGCGCCGACATGAAGCGGGTGGATTGGCTGGCCACCGTCAAGGCCGCCAGGCCGAGGGCGACGATGTCGTCGACCTGCAGCACGCCGACGGCGTCGGCCGGCAGCGCCGACAACTGTTTGGCGCTGAGCGCGTGGGCCTGGGCAGTGGTCATCGCCACCAGGTAATCGGTGGACAGCGTGGCCAGGTCGGCAGTCGTGAGACTGGCGATCAGGCGCGTGCCACCGGCCGCAAACTGCGCGGTCGTCAAGTTGGAGTCAAAGCTCATCGGTTTTCCTTTATCGAACGCTGAAGTGGACCGGCGGACGAACCCAGCCCGCCGCACACGCGGCTAGCTGGGGGAAAAGGAAACAATGCCTGTTTTTTAACGCGGTGCGGCAAGCAGGCCGTGGCTGACGGACGCTTGCAGCGCTTTCAGGCGCAGCGTGTCGTGGTCGGACTGGACGGCGCCGGCGCTCGGCGGTGCGGCGCTGTATTGATGCAGCGCTTGCGCCAGGCGCGCGCTGTGCGCCGCCAGTTGTCCGCTGGCCGGCGGCGCGCCGGCCTGGTCGCTGGCGAACGCCGACAAGGCTTGCGCCATGCCGCTGACCTTGCCGCTGAGTCCCTGCGCGAACCAGACGTCGGCCGCCGCGTGCGATGCGCCGTCGTCGGTGGTGTAGCTCGAGGTCAGGCCGATCAGGTTGCCGTTGTCGGTGGCGCCGCCGTGCCGCACGTCCAGCTTGAGACTGGTGATGTGCAGTTCGGCCAGCGTCTTCAGCTCGCCCGCCTGGCTGACGCCGTCGGCGTCGGCGTCCACCCACACGCGCAGGTCGCCGTACTGCGCGTCCCTGGCGTCGACCACGCCGTCGCCGTTGCTGTCCATCGCGGCCAGCGCCACGTAGCCGTTGGCCGCCGTGCCGCCGTCCGCCAGCCTGGTGGCCGAGCCGAACAGTTCGCTGCCGTCGTTGATGACGCCGTCGTGGTTGCGGTCCAGCGCCAGCAGGCCGTCGCCGGCGCCGACCCAGCCGGTGGCGCGCTGCGCGCCGCTGGCCGCCAGGTCGAACCGCACCCCGGCCTCCAGCCCCAGCGTGCGCACGCCGTTGCCGTCGAGGTCCAGCACCAGCGGCGTGACGAAGGTCATCGCCGCCTTCTGCTCGGCGGTGAAGACCGCCTGCTGCGCCGCCGACATGGTGTTGTACTGCGCCGCCGTCATCACGTGGGCCTGCGCAATGGTCAGCTGCGTCAGCTGGCTGTTGGTCAGCGCCGCCATCTGGAACGGCGTCAGCGCGCGGATCTGGCGCGTGCCGAGGCTGGCGATGTCCGCCACTTCGATGGCGCGCAGGTTGTCGGGACTGAGGTCGGCGATCAGCGCCGTGCTCATCGCCGCCAGCTGGGCGCCGGTGAAGGCCGCCATCTGGCCGCTGGTGAACTGGTTGACGTTGTCGCGCGGCGCCAGCGCCGCCACCTGGGCCAGCGTCAGCGCCGAGATCTGGCGCGCGGTCAGCGCCAGCAGCTGGGCGTCGCTGAGGGCGCTGATGACGCCGGTGCTCAGGGCGGCGACGTCGATCGCTTCCAGCGCCGCCAGCGACGCCGGCAGCAGGCGCGCGATGGCCGACGAATTCAGCGCGCCGAACTGCGCCACCGTCATCGCCTGCAACTGCGCGGTGTTGAGCGCCGCCAGCAGGTTGCCGTCGCGCGCGGCGGCGTTCAGCAGCGCCGGGTTGATCACCGCTACGTCGTTCGGGTCCAGGTACACCACCTGCGTGGCGGCCATCGCCGCCAGCTGGGCGCTGCCCAGCGCCGCCACCTGGTCGGCGCTCAGCGCGGCGATCTGGTCGCTCTTCAGCGCCAGCAGCTGGTGCGTCTTGAGCGCGCCCACCACCGCCGGTTTCAGCACCGCGATATCGTCGGCGTCGAGCGCGCCCACCACGGTCAGCGGCATGGCGCCGACCTGCGCCGCGCTCAGCGCCGCCGCCTGCGTCACCGTCAGCGCCACCGCCTGCGCCGTGCTCAAGGCCGCGATCGCCCTGGTGCTCAGCGCCGCGATCTGCGCCGCGCTCAGGGCCGCGATGCCCTGACCCTTGCCGCCCAGCGCGTTGATCTGCTCCGGTGTCAGGCCGGCGATCGCCGCCACGCTGACCGCCGCCAGCGCCTCGTTGCTCAGGGCGGCGATGTCGTCCACCGACAGGCTGGCGAACTGCGCCGCCGTCAGCGCATGCACCTGGGCCGCGCTCAGCGCGCCGAACTGGGCCGGCTTCATGCCGCCCAGCTGCGCGGTGCTCAGGGCGCCCATCTGGGCCGTGGTCAGGCCGGCCAGCTGCGCGCCGCTCAGGCTGGCCAGGAAGGTCGGCGCGAATGCCTTGATCTGCGCCGGGTTCAGCGCCGCCACCTGCTCGCTGCTCAAGGCCTGCAACTGCGCGGCGTTGAGGAACTGCAGCGCCAGCGTGGTGATGGCGGCAATCTGCGCCGTGGTGATCAGGCCGAAATTGCCGGCGCCGCCGTTGCCGTCCATGCCCAGCGCGCCGATCTGCGACGCCGTCAGCGCCGCCACCGCCTGCGTGCTCAGCGCGCCGACGTCGCTGTCAAGCGCGATGAGGTCGGCCGGCGACAGGCCGGCGATTTGCCGCACGGTCAGCGCCGCCACCTGTTGCGCGCTCAACGCGGTGACCTGCGACGCCTGCAATGCGCTGATCTGGCGCGAGCTCAGGCTGGCGATCTGGCGCGTGGTCAGGCTGAGGATCTGGTCATTGTTCAGCTGCGACAGGCCGGTGGTGTTCAGCGCGCTGATCGCGGCGGTGCTCAGCGCCGACAGCTCCTCGCCCGACAGGCTGATGACGTTGGCGGCCGACAAGGCCCCCACCTGCGCGCTGTTGAGCACCGCCACCTGGGCGGTCGACAGCGCCGCCAGTTGCGCGGCGGTCACCGCCGTCATCTGCGCCGAGGTCAGGCCGGCGATGGTGCTGGTGCGCAGCGCCGCGATGTCCTCCGCCTCCAGCTGGCCGATGGCGCCCATCGACAGCGCCGACAACTGGCTGCTGGTCATCACGCCGGCCTGCTCGACGGTGATCGCCACCGCCTGCGCGCCGGTCAGGCCGCGCATGGCGCCGCTGCCCAGCGCGGCGAACTGGCTGGTGCTGAGCACGCCGAACTGGTCGCCGCTCAGGCCCGACAGCTGGCCCGACGACAGGCCGCGAATAGTGCTGGTTTTCAGCGCCGCGATGTCTTCCAGGTCGAAGGCGCCGACATCGGCGTTCGACAAGGCGCCCAACTGCGCGCTGTTGAGCGCGCCCACCTGGTCGGAGGTCAGCGCGGCCGCCTGCTGCACCCGCAGCCCGGCCAGCGCGGCGGTGCGCAAGGCGGCGATCTGCGCCGTGGTCAGCGCCGCGATCGCGGTCTCGCCGCTGCCATACGGATCGTTGCCCAGCACGCTCAACTGCGCCGAGTTCAGCGCGGCGATGGCGGCGGTTTTCAGCGCCACCAGCTGGTCGGTGTTGATGGCGGCGATCTCCCGCAGCGACAGGCCGCCCACCTGCGCCGAACTGAGCGCGGCGATCTGCGCCGATTGCAGGTTGAGCATCTGGTCGCTGGTCAGCGCGTTCAGCTGCGCGCTGCCCAGCGCGGCGATCTGGCGCGTCGCCAGCGCGGCGATCTGGTCGGTGCCCAGCGCGGCCAGCGCGCGCGTGCCCATGCCGGCGATGACGCCGGTGTTGAGCACGGCAATATCGGACAGCGCCAGGCCCTGCACGCCATCCGAACTGAGCGCGGAGAACTGGACGGCGGTCAGCGCGGCGATCTGGGCGCTGGTGAGCGCCGTCACCTGCTCGCTGCTGAGCGTGGCCACCTGCAGCGTGGTCAGCGTGCTCAGCACGGCGGTGCGCAGCGCGGCCAGGTCTTCCGTCTCCAGCGCCGCGATGTCGCTGGTGGTCAGCGCGCGCAGTTGCGCGCTGCCCAGTACGGCGGCCTGGGCGGTGCTCAGTGCGACGATCTGGTCGGTGGTCAGCTGGCTGATCACGCGCGTGCTCAGCGAACCGATCTGGGCGGTGCTGAGGGTGCCGAACAGGTTGCCATCGGGATTGGCGCCCAGCGCCGCCAGCTGCGCCGTGGTGAGCGCTTGCAGCATGGCGCTGCTCAATGCGCGCAGGCTGTCGCTGCCGAGGGCGGCGATGTCCTCGGCGTTGAGGCCCGCCAGGCTGCGCGTGCTGAGGCCGACGATCTGCTTGCTGCCGAGGAAGGTCACTTGTTCCGCACTCAAGGCGGCCAGCTGGGCGCTGCTGAAGACGCCGAATTGTTGCGAGCTCAACGAGCTTAGCTGCGCCGCGTTCAGGCTGGCGATGGTGGCGGCCGACATGGTGGCGAGGAAGCCCGGTCCCAGCGCGGCCAGGCTGTCGCTGGAGAAGCCGGCGATCGAGTCGGTCGGCAGGGCGTTGAGCTGGGCCGAGCTGAGCGCGGCGAACTGCGCCGGCGTCATGGCGCTCAGCTGGTCGCTGTTGAGCGCGCCGATCTGGTCGCTGCTCAGCGCGGCGATGGCGGCGGTGCGCAGGGCGGCAAAGTCGGCCGCCTGCATCGCGTGCAAGACCTCGGTCGGCAAGGCGCGCACCTGGCTGCTGCTCAGGGCCGCGGCCTGGCGCGTGCTCAGCGCCACCATTTCGTCGACGGTCAGGCCCTGCAGCGCGCTGGTGCGCAGCGCGGCGATCTGCGCGGTGCTCAGCGCCTGCACGTCCAGTTCCAGCGCGCCGAGCTGCTGCGCGCTCAGTGCGGCAATCGCGGCGGTGCTCAGCGCGGCCACGCCGGTGCTGCTGAGGGCGGCCACGGCGTCGACGCTCAGGCCGGTGATCTGGCGCGAGTTCAGCGCCGCCACCTGCGCCGAGCGCAGGCTGACGAGTTGTTCCGTGCCCAGCGCGTTGAGCTGGTTGGCGCTCAGCGCGGCGATCTGGCGCGTGACCAGGCCGTTCAACTGGGCGGTGTTCAGGGCGGCCAGCGTATCGCCGCCGAGGCCGGCGATGGCGGCGGTGGCCAGCGCGCCCAGGTCGGCGCTTTGCAGGCCGGCCAGGCTCTCGACCGTCAGCGCGGCCACCTGGCTCGAGGTCAGCGCGCCGGCTTGCGCGGTGGTCAGCGCGGTGATCTGGTCGCTGCCGAGCAGCGCCAGCTGCGCCGTGTTGAGGCTGGCGATGACGCTGGTCTTCAGGGCCGCCAGGTCGGCGGTGTCGAGCGACGCCACCAGCGCGCCCGGCATGGCGGCGACCTGGCTGCTGCTCAGAGCGGCGGCCTGGGCCGTGGTCAGCGCCATGACCTGGTCGTTGGTGATGGCGCTCAGCGCGCCGCTGCGCAGCGCGGCGATCTGCGCCGTGGTGAGCGCGGCAAACGAGGCGCCGTTGTCGAAGCCGCCAATCGCGGCCAACTGGTTCGCCCCCAACGCGGCGATGGCGCCGGTGCCGAGCGCCCGCAGCGCGCGCGTGCTCAGCGCGGCGACATCGCTGTCGCTCAGGGCGACGATCTGCTTGCTGCCCAGGCCGGCGATCTGCGCGGTGCTCAACGACGCCACCTGGCTCTCATCGAAGGCCGCCATCTGCGCCGAACTCAGCGCGGACAGCTGGCGCGAACTGAAGCCGGCGATCTGCGCCACGCTCAACGCCGCCAGCAGGGACGGGCTCAGTTGCGCAATGGCGCTGGTGCTCAGCGCCGCCAGCGCCGAACTGCTCAGGCCGGCCAGGGTGTCGCTGCTGATCGCCGCCAGCTGGCGGCTGCTCAAGGCCGAGAACTGGGCGCTGGTGAAGGCGCCCAGCTGGTCGCTGGTCAGCGCCGCCAGTTGCAGGGTCGACAGCGCGGCCACCGCATTGGTGCGCAGCGCGCCGAGGTCGGCGGCCGGCAGCGCCTGCATGGCGGCGGCCGACAGCACGCTGACCTGGGCGCTGCTCAAGGCGGCGACCTGGCGCGTGCTCAGCGCGACGGCCTGGCCGGCGCTCAGGACCGCAAAGGTGCTGGTGCGCAGCGCGGCGATCTGCGCCGTGGTGAGGCTGGCGAGGGCGCTGAAATCGGCGCCGCCCAGCACGCTGAACTGCGCCGTGGTCAGCGCACTGACCGCCGCCGTGCTCAGGTAAGGCAGGTCGCCGCCATCGAGCGCGACGATGTCGTCCAGCGACAGACCGGCCACCTGGCGCGAGCCCAGCACCGCCAGCTGCGCGGTGCGCAGATTGGCCAGCTGGTCGCTGTCGAGGCCGGCGATCTGGGCGCTGCCGAGCGCCACCATCTGCTGCGTGGTGAAGGCGCGGATCTGGTCGCTGTTCAGTTGCGCCAGCGCGGCGGTGGACAGCTGCGCCACGGCGCTGGTGCCCAGTGCGGCGAGGTCGGCGGTGACCAGGCTGGCCAGCGCCGCGTTGCTCAGCGCCGCCACCTGGCTGGTGCTCAGCGCGGCAAACTGCGCGCTGCTCATGCCGCCCAGCTGGTCGAGCGACAGCAGGCCGACCTGCTGCGTCGACAGGCCGGCGATGGCGGCGGTTTTCATGGCGCCCAGGTCTTCCGCTTCCAGCACGGCCAGATTGGCGCTGGACAGCGCCGCCAGTTGCGCCGAGCTCCAGGCCGCGGCCTGGCGGGTGGTCAGCGCCACGGTCTGGGCGCCGGTCAGGGCCGCGATCTGCTGGCTCGACAGCGCCGCCACGGCCTGCGTGGTCAGTTGTGCGAAACCGCTGTCGCGCATGGCGCGGATGTCGGCGGTGGCGAAGGCGGCCAGCTGGGCGCCTTTCAGCGCGGCGAATTGCGGGTCCAGCATCAGCGCGATGTCGGCGCTTTGCAGCGCCGCGATGTTGGCGGTGCTCAGGGCGCCGATGTCGGCGGTTTCAAACGCGGCGATCGATCCCGGCGCCAGGCTGGTGAAGGCGCGCGTGCCCAGCGCCGCCACCTGGGCGGTGCTCAGCGCGCCGATCTGGTCGGCCGACAGCGCGGCCATCAGCGCGGTGCTGGCGCTGCCGGCGGCGTTGAGCACGGCGGGCTTGAGCGCGGGCACCTGGGCCAGGGTCAGCGCACCGATGTCATCGGTGGTCCAGGCCGCCAGTTGCTGCGAGGTCAGATTGGCGATCTGCTGGGTAGTCAGTCCAATGGGCCCGCTCATAGGAAGTTCCTCTTTTGATAAGACTTTTCACTATAGCAGAATTTCTCTTACTTTCTCCGTGGCAATGCAGAAATTTTTCACCAACAGTCAAAAAAAATGCCGCGAAATCAACGACTTCGCGGCATTTTTACTTTAACGGCAAGTAATTTCAGGTTCAAGCCTTGGCTTCACCGCCCAGCGCTTCCACCACGTCGGCCATCAGCTTGGCCAGTTCGCCCGTCATCAGCATGAAATCGCCGTCGAAGCGTTCGTCGTCGTTGCGCACGCCGGCGTCTTTTTCGTCCAGCACGTCCAGCGGCTTGACGCCCTTGATCGCCAGCGATTCGGTCAGCACGAAGGAAATCTTGCTGTCCCAGGTCATGGCCAGGCGGGTGCACTGCTTGCCGGCCGCGATGTGGCGGCGCACTTCTTCCGGATCGAGCGAGTGCTTGACGTAGCGCACCGCCGCCTTGCTTTCGCCGGTGGCGCGCAGTTCGGTGTCCATGTCGACCGTGAAGCCGGCCGGCGCTTCGTCGGTCTGCAGCCATTCGGTCATCACGCCCACCGGCGAGCGCTGCACGCGCAGGCTTTCCAGCGGCATGCGGTCAACCGCCTTCAGCAGCAGCTTGATGACTTCGTCGGCCTTGGCCGGGCTGGCGGCGTCCACCACCAGCCAGCCGTTGACCGGGTCGATCCAGGTCCAGACATTGCCGCGGATCGAGAAGGCGCGCGGCAGCAGCTCGTCGGCCACGCGTTCCTTCAGTTCCTTCATGGCTTTCTTGCCCGGTGCGAAGCCCTGGGCTTCTTCCATCTCGGCCGCGCGCGCCTTGGCCACCTGGTTGATCACGGTGGCCGGCAGCAGTTTCTTCTCGGTGCCCAGCAGGATCAGCATCTGCTTGTTGACCACGTGCACCAGGCCGCCGTTCGGACGCGGCTTGTCCCAGCCCTGGCGCAGCAATTCATTGCTGCTGGCCGGCGTGAAGGCGTTCGAGGACAGCGCTGCTTCCAGTTGTTCGGGCGTGTAGGCCCAAGGGGCCGGCAGACGGTAAATCTGTAGATTCTTGAACCACATAAAGTTGACAGGCCTTGTTTCGGAGATTTGCAAAAGGAGCGCCATTTTACACGCTGACGCACCGCGCGGGCTCAGGCGAATAGATCGCCCTGCACCGGTTGTGGCGTGCGCGCCATGGCGCCGGGAGGTTCGAGCGTGCTGGCGCGCACGCCCAGCAGGCGCAGCTTGCGTTGCAGCGGCACCCGCTTTAAACATTCGCGCGCCGCCTGCAGGATGGCGGCCGGCTCGGCCACCGACTGCGGCAGCGTCACGTTGCGGCTGACGATCTGGAAATCGTCGTAGCGCAGCTTGATGCTGATGGTGCGACTGACGTAGCCCTTGCGCTTCAAGTCGTCCGCCAGCCGCTCGCACAGCGTGACCAGGATGCCCGACAGCGTGGCGCGGTCCTGGCGCGCGTGCAGGTCGCGTTCGAAGGTGGTCTCGCGCGAGATCGACTTGCTTTCGCGGCTGGTGGAAATCTCGCGCTCGTCGATGCCGTGCGCCACGCGCGCCAACCAGCCGGCGTAATGCGCGCCGAAATAATCCTGCAGCAGCCCCTGGTCGGCCAGCGCCAGCTGGCCCACGGTGTCAATGCCCAGCGAGGCCAGCTTGGCGGTGGCCTTGGGGCCGATGCCGTTGACCTTGCGCACATTCAGCGGCCAGATGCGCGCCGGAATATCCTCAAAGCCCAGCACGGTCAGGCCGTTGGGTTTTTCCAGGTCCGAACAGATCTTCGACAGCAGCTTGTTGGGCGTGACGCCCACCGAACAGGTCAGCCCGGTGGCCGCGTGCACGGCCTGCTTGATGCGCGTGGCCAATTCATGCGTTTCACCGGGCACGTCGGTCAGGTCGACGTAGATTTCATCGATGCCGCGGTCCTCGATGTCCGGCGCGATGGCGGCCACGGTTTCCTTGAACAGCCGCGAATAATGGCGGTAGGCGTCGAAGTTGGCCGGCAGCAGGATGGCGTCCGGCGCCAGCTTGGCCGCCTTCATCATGCCCATGGCCGAACCGACGCCGAAGGCGCGCGCCTCGTAGGTGGCGGTGGTGATCACGCCCCGGCCGACGTAGTCGCGCAGGCGCTTGAAGACGTAGGAACCGTCCGCGCGCTGCTCGGGATCGTAGCCGCGGCCGCCGATCACCACCGGCTGGCCGCGCAGCTGCGGATAGCGCAACAGCTCGACCGATGCGAAGAACGCATCCATGTCGATGTGGGCAATGCGGCGCGCAACGTCAGCCATTTCAGCCATAGTCGGAGATAATTACTGTGGATACATACAGTATCCCTCGAAACCGTCCATTCTGCAAGTTGTCGGTGCTACACTCTTTGCATGACCAAACGCCTGACCACCGTTTTGTTGGCTTCGTGGCTGCCGCTCGCTTCTGCGCAGGCGGCGGTTGCGCCTGCCTGCCCGCCGGCCATCGTCGGCGTCAGCGACCTCGGCTACTCCTCCTATCTCGACGGCGGCGTCGTCCGCGGCAGCAATGTCGATGTGCTGCAGGCCATCGAAAAGCGCAGCGGCTGCCCGCTGACCGTGCGCTGGTTCCCGCGCAGCCGCCTGTACGCCGAATTCTTCAACAAACGGCTGGACCTGACCGGCGCCTCGTTCCGCAGCGCCGAGCGCGACCGCTACGGCACCTGGCTGCCCTACACCTACACGCGCTTTGAACTGGTGCTGCTGAACCAGCACGCGGGAAAATTCCACAGCCTGGCTGAATTCGTCGAGCACAGCACGGCGCGCCTGAACATCACGCGCGGCATCTTCTACACGCCGGAAACGCAGGTGCAGCTGGACCGCCTGCAAAAACTGGGGCGGCTCGAATACGTCAACGACTACGGCGTAGTGTTCCGCAAGATCCTGGCCGGGCGCGCCGAGGGCACGCTGGCGCCGGCCACCATCCACCTGTTGAACCAGCGCCAGTTCGGCATGCTCGGCAAGATGCGCGCGTCGACGGTGACCGAATCGCCGCGCGCCATGGTCGGCCTGTATGTCGCCAACCAGGTAGCGCCGGAAGTGCTGCAACGCTATGCCGACGCGCTGCGGTCCATCGTGGAGGATGGCACCATGCAGCGCCTGTACGAACACTATCTGGGCGCCGACATCACGCGCCAGCTGTTCCATGACGGCACGCGCGAAATTCTCGACGCGCTGCCGCCGGCAAAATTTTCTAAATAATTTTCAAAACCCCTTGCGGAATCGAATCGGCCTCCTATAGAATACGGCCTCGTTCAGCAGTTGTCGCAGTTAAATGAAACAACGCTGATAAGTTTTCTGGGTGCTTAGCTCAGTTGGTAGAGCGGCGCCCTTACAAGGCGTAGGTCGGGAGTTCGAGCCTCTCAGCACCCACCAGCTAAACTTATAAACAACGAATTGGAGCGGTAGTTCAGTTGGTTAGAATACCGGCCTGTCACGCCGGGGGTCGCGGGTTCGAGTCCCGTCCGCTCCGCCAATATTCCGAAGAAGGCCTGATGTTCGCATCAGGCCTTTTTTCATTTCCGCCTCAGATTGTCGGTGTAAGCTGCTTGGCAATGAAAAATTCCTACCTCCGCTTCCGCCTCAGGCTGGCCCGCCACGCGCTGCTGCAATTTGCCCGCAGCCTGCAAAGCTCGCTTGAATACATCCTGCTGGCGTTTGGCCCGGTGCTGGTCGGACTGCTGGCCTGCATCGCCTTGCCCGGATTGTTTGCCGCCACCCGGCCGTGGCCGCAAGCGCTGGGATTGTTTGCCGGCCAGACCGTGCTGGCCAGCGCGCCGGTGTGGCTGCTGCGCAAGCGCCTGCATCCAGCGGCGGTGGTGACGTGGAGCCTGCCGCTGCCGATCGCCGCGCGCAGCAAGTGGATCGCCGAGGCGGCGGTGGCCGGTATGATCGTCGGGCCGCTGGCGGCAGCCTATGCCCTGTCCACCCTGATCTGGCTACAACAGTGGCCGGACTGGCTGCGTCCCGTGGCGCCGCAGGCGCTGCTGCTGACGCTGGCCTCGCTGCTGCTGGCATGGCTGCTGTCCACCTTGATGCTATTCCATCGCGCCCGCATGCCGGCGGCGCGCAAGCCGGACCGCGCGCGTCCCGCACCAAGCGCCTATGTTCCGTCGCGCGGCGGCCTGGCGCGCTTCTGGTTCCAGCTGTTCTGGCTGCCCTACTGGCGCGCCGAGAATGTGGTCGGCATTCAGCAAACCCTGCTGCTGGCTGGCGCGCTGCTCAGCGTCGGGATCTGGATGTGGCATCCGCCCGTGGTGCCGCCGGCGCTGTGGGGCGCCTGCGCCGCGCTGATGTTGATGCTGCTCACCGACCGTGGCGACAAGGCCGTGGCCGAACAGATCGCGCTGCTGCGCCCGGTCGCCGCCGGCTGGCCGCTGCGCACCGAGCGCCTGTACCGGCTGGCGATGCTGCTCACGCTGCTGCCGGCGCTGGCCGTGATGGCGTGCTTCGCCGCGCTGACGCTGGGCCGCGCTACGCCAGGCTACAGCCACCAGGTCGCCATCGTCTGGCTGTGCGCCGCCGCCGTCGCCCAGCTGGCCCTCATCGGTCTGCGCCAGCTCAGCGTGCGCGGCCGCGTCGGCCTGGTTCTCGGCGCCATCCTCATCCTGACCGCCATCGGAAGCGAATTATGGAATTAAGAATCGAGCAGCTCACCTTTGAATACGCCAGCCATCCGCTGTTCCGCCAGTTCAGCCTGCGCCTCGGCGCCGGCGTCACCTGGCTGCGCGGCGAAAACGGCGCCGGCAAGACCACGCTGCTGAAACTGGCCGGCGGCGCGCTGACGCCGCATGCCGGCACGGTCTGGATCGACGACATCGAACTGCATGCGCAGCCGCTGGCCTACCGCCTGCACTGCTACTACTGCGGCGGCGACACGCCGCAACTGCCGTGGCTGACCGTGCGCGAAGTGCTGGACCTGCACGTCTCGCTGTATCCGGGCGCCGACGCCGCGCTGCTCAATGCCGAGCTGGCCGCCTTCCACCTGCTGCCGACGCTGGACCAGCCGGTGACCACGCTGTCGCTGGGCCAGCACAAGAAGATGCAATTGTCGCTGGCCCTGGCGCTGCCGGTGCGCCTGCTGCTGATCGACGAGCCGTTCAACGGCCTCGATGTCGACGCGGTGGCCTACCTGCGCCAGCAGCTATCGGCGCCGGAACGGCTGGCGCGCCAGTGCATTCTGCTGACCAGCCATCTGGAACCGGCACTGCCGCTGAACGGCACCGTGCAGCTGTGATTTCTTAACAACAAAATCACAGGAAGCACGTAAAACCGGCGACAATACCGAGTCGCCATCCCCCTTACTTTGGAGTCCCCCTTGATTTTCGGCTTCCTGAAATCGCCCGAGCTGTCGCCACGCCTGCTGCGCCTGAAAGAATCGGCGCTGTTCGCGTCGCTGACACCGCTCGAACTGAAAATCGTCGACGGCCTGATGCACGAACGCCGCTACCTGGCCGACGAAATCATCTTCGACGAGGGCGAGGAAGGTCAGGCGCTGTACCTGGTGATGTCGGGCCGCGTGATCATCAGCCGCCAGCTGGGCGCGGGACGCGAAGTGGTGGCCGAGCTGTCGGCCGGCTCCTTCTTCGGCGACCTGGCGCTGCTGGACAACTCGCCGCGCAACGCGCAGACGCGGGCGCTGGACAACTGCGAGCTGGCGGTGTTCTTCCGCGCCGACTTCATGGGACTGATGGATACCGATCCCGTGATCGGCTACAAGATTTCGCTGGCCCTGGCGCGCCACATCGGCCGCCGCCTGCGCGACTGGATGACCGGCAAGCCGCAACTGGAAGCGCTATGAACCTGCTGCCGACCCAGAAGCGCGGCGGCCCGGTGGTGTGGAGCGGCATCATCGCCGCCACCTGCGTGCTGCTGTTCCTGTTGCAGCAGATGCTGTTCCTGGCGATTCCCTTCCTGCTCGGCATCGTGCTGTACTACATCCTGCAGCCGCCCGCGCAGCGGCTGGTGCGCATGGGCTTCAGCCAGAATGCGGCCACGCTGTGCGTCGGCGCGCTGTTCCTGCTGTTGCTGGCGCTGGCCGTGCTGGCGGCGGTGTACTGGAAATCGGCGCCGACCACCTCGTGGCAGGAAATGCTGGGCATCTACCTGGCCGGCGGCCTGGAGTTCGTGCGCCATACGATGACGGCGCTGGAGCAGCAGTTTCCCATCCTGCGCCAGGTGCAGCTGGCCGACACCGTCAACCAGCGCATGACCGAATTCACCGGCGACTTCATCCAGTCGCACCTGACCGACATTTTGGTGTCGGTGGCGGCGTGGCTGCCGTCGCTGCTGCTGGCGCCGTTCCTGACCTTCTTCTTTCTGCGCGACGGCCTGCGCTTCAAGAAGTTCCTGGCGCGCGCGGTGCCGAACGCCTTCTTCGAACGCACGCTGTGCCTGCTGCATGAAGTCGACCAGACCGCGCACCGCTATTTCCGCGGCCTGATCCGGCTCACCATCCTGGACACGGCGGTGCTGGCGCTGGGCCTGTGGGCGATCGGCGTGTCGTCGCCGCTGGTGCTGGGCCTGATTGCGGCGGTGCTGGCGTGGGTGCCTTACGTCGGCTCGATCGTCGGCTGCATGCTGGTGGTGATGGTGGCGTCGACCGACGCCCCGGCCGATCCGTCGGTGGCCTATCTGGCGATCGGCGTGTTCATCCTGGTGCGGCTGCTGGACGACTTCGTGTTCATGCCGCTGACCCTGGGCCGCAGCCTGCACATCCACCCGCTGATCACGGTGCTGATGATCTTCATCGGCGGCTCGGTGGCCGGCGTGGCGGGCCTGATGCTGGTGCTGCCGCTGCTGGGCGTGGTGATGGTGATCGGCGAAACCCTGGGCCGCCTGATCACCGACCCGCGCCTGCGCGCCCGCCACCGCAACGCCATCGCACTGCGCACCAGGCAAGCCAGCTACGACCTGAGTTCCTAGACCTGTATCAAACGTGCACTTTAAACGCAGCGTACACTGGCTGGACGTCCGCACGGGAGGTCATCGTGAAATTTAAGAATTTTACCTCAGCAGAAATTCGGCAAATTTGCAGGCAGACCGACGAAGACATGCGCAACGAGCGCGCAGGAAAACCTCAGCGCCAACGTTTTTTTGATGACTGGCCTAGCGCACAATTCACCGATAAGGAGATTACGGCAGCATTGGAATCGGCGTGGAACGAGACGTTCAAACTGAAATGAGCTGCCACCATGCCTGCCATGTATCGGTTGCTATTCCAGGAATGCGATAGCGAAGTTCTTGCAATCTTCGCTTACAGCGCTTACAAACGGCACAAGGCCGAGACTCTCGACGCCATCATCAATGAAACCGGAGAGCCTGCGACGCCTCACGACCTGGAGATGTTCTACCTAACTGCCTGCACCCCGTCCATGCGCGGTATGTACATTCACCAAGCTCAAATGCTGATGCAGCGGTTAATACACAATAGCTTGGAGCATCGCGAATACCAGCTGGAGCGCGACTTTTTGACCACGAAAATTGGGCAACAACTAGAGAACATCCAGATCAATCAGCGCAGGAAACGCAGTTGGAGAGGGTGGGCGGCGGATGTGAGCGGGAATCTGGCGGTGAACTTCGTCACCATTCTGGTGATCGCCGCGCTGTTGTTCGGCTTCCAGGGGCTGGATAATATGCTCAATCACTTCGGGCGCGATTCAGGCGTACTGCGGAAGTAAAAACACCTGTGCGCTTGCGACGATCTTGAACGTCGCAAGCGCACACAGCTTTTTACGCCGTCATGGCCTGCTTGTCTGCCGACTCTTCGACAACTTCCTCGTCGTCCGAGCGGATCAGGTGGTCAAAGGCGGACAGTGCCGCTTTCGCGCCTTCGCCGGTGGCGATGATGATCTGCTTGTACGGCACCGTGGTGACGTCGCCGGCGGCAAACACGCCTGGCAGCGAGGTCTGGCCACGGGCATCGACGTCGATCTCGCCGTGACGCGACAGGGCGACCGTGCCTTTCAGCCACTCGGTGTTCGGCACCAGGCCGATCTGCACGAACACGCCTTCCAGCTCGACCTTGTGCGACACATTGGTGTTGCGGTCGGTGTAGCTCAGGCCGTTGACGATCTTGCCGTCGCCGTGGATCTCGGTGGTTTGCGCCGAGGTGATCACGGTAACGTTGGCCAGGCTGCGCAGCTTGCGTTGCAGCACCGCGTCAGCGCGCAGTTCCGCGCCGAACTCGATCAGGGTCACGTGCTTGACCAGACCTGCCAGGTCGATCGCCGCTTCCACACCCGAGTTGCCGCCGCCGATCACCGACACGCGCTTGCCCTTGAACAGCGGACCGTCGCAGTGCGGGCAGTAGGCCACGCCGTGGTTGCGGTATTCCTTCTCGCCCGGCACGTTGATCTCGCGCCAGCGGGCGCCGGTCGCCAGGATCACCGACTTGGCTTTCAGCACGGCGCCGGAAGCGGTGTGCACCTCGGTCACCTTGCCCACCTGCACCAGCTTGCTGGCGCGCTGGGTGTTCATGATGTCGACGTCGTATTCCTTGACGTGCTGTTCCAGGGCGACGGCAAACTTCGGTCCTTCGGTCTCTTTCACCGAAATGAAGTTCTCGATCGCCAGGGTGTCCAGCACCTGGCCGCCGAAACGCTCGGCCAGTACACCGGTGCGGATGCCTTTGCGGGCGGCGTAGATCGCCGCGGCGGCGCCGGCAGGGCCACCGCCGACCACCAGCACGTCGAACACGTCTTTCTTGCTCAGCTCGGCAGCCTGGCGCACGCCGGCATTGGTGTCCAGCTTGGCGAGGATTTCCTCGACGTTGGTGCGGCCCTGGCCGAAATGCTGGCCGTTCAGGAACATCATCGGCACGGCCAGGATCTGGCGTTCTTCCACTTCCTTGGCGAACAGGCCGCCGTCGATGGTGGTGACTTTGATGCGTGGGTTAATCACCGACATGGCGTTGAGCGCCTGCACCACGTCCGGGCAGTTATGGCAGGTCAGCGACATGAAGGTTTCGAATTCGTAATCGCCATCCAGGTTGCGGATTTGCTCGATCACGGCTTCGTCAAATTTGATGGTGTGGCCGCCGACTTGCAGCAGCGCCAGCACCAGCGAGGTGAATTCGTGGCCCATCGGAATCGCGGCGAAACGCACGGCGATGTCGGTGCCGACACGGTTGATGCTGAACGACGGCGCGCGCACGCCCGCCTCATTGCGCTCCACCAGCGTGATCTTGTCGCTCAACTCGGCTATTTCGAGGAGCAGTTCTTTCATCTCGCGGGCTTTGGCGCTGTCATCGAGAGAAGCGACCAGCTCCAGTGGGTGGACCACTTTTTCCAGGTAGGCTTTCAGCTGGGTTTTGAGGGTTGCGTCTAACATGATTTTCTTCCTTTACAAATATTTAGGCGTATGCCGGGCCGGACGCCCGGTCCGGCATCGCGGTAACTACTTGTGTGCTGCAGTCTTGTTCAAGACTTAGATCTTGCCGACCAGGTCCAGCGACGGGGTCAGGGTTGCTGCGCCTTCGGTCCATTTTGCTGGGCAAACCTGGCCTGGGTGCTCGGCAACGTATTTCGCTGCTTTAACTTTGCGCAGCAGTTCCGATGCGTCGCGGCCGATGCCGTTGTCGTGCACTTCCATCACTTTGATGAAGCCTTCTGGATTGATGACGAAGGTGCCGCGCAGTGCCAGGCCTTCTTCTTCGATCATCACTTCGAAGTTACGCGACAGTTTGCCGGTTGGGTCGCCGATCAGCGGGTAGTTCACTTTCTTGATCGCGTCCGAGGTGTCGTGCCATGCTTTGTGCGCGAAGTGGGTGTCGGTCGACACGCCGTACACGTCCACGCCCAGTTTGGCGAATTCAGGTTGGAAATCGGCCAGATCTTCCAGTTCGGTTGGGCACACGAAGGTGAAGTCGGCTGGGTAGAACATCAGAACGGACCACTTGCCTTTCAGCGACTCTTCGGTCAGGTCGATGAATTTGCCGTCGACGTAAGCGGTGGCAGCGAATGGCTTGACTTGGGTATTGATCAGGGACATTGTGGTTTCCTCGTTGGGTTGTGAATCATTGAGACGCCAGTTTAAGGCTTTTTAACCCATTTGCAAAATTGATTGTTCCAATAGTTTCAATTGTCTTTGACTATCAACGCCGCAAACGGCATAGCATTATCACGCAGGAAGAGGTCGAATTGTTGCGCCGGCATGGGCTTGGCGAACAGATAGCCCTGGCCATAGTCGCAGCCGGCGGCGGCCAGCAGGTCGCGCTGTTCGGGCGTTTCCACGCCTTCGGCGATCACTTTCAGGTCCAGCTTGTGCGCCATGACGATGATGGCTTCCGACAGGGCCATGTCGCTGGAGTCCGGGGCCAGGTTGCGGGTAAAGGAGCGGTCGATCTTTAAATAGTCGATGTCGAATTTCTTCAGGTACGACAGCGACGAGTAGCCGGTGCCGAAATCGTCCAGCGCCACCTGGATGCCGGCGTCGCGCAGTTGCAGCAGGCGGTTGCTGACGGCGCTGCTGGCGTCCAGCAGCAGGCCCTCGGTGATCTCCACCACCAGCGACTGGCCAGGCAGCGCCAGCGATTGCAGGTGTTCCAGCCAGCCTTGATAAGAACTGCCTTCGCGCTGGAACTCCAGCGGCGACTGGTTCAGGCTGACCTGGAACTCGGCGTAATGCTGCTGCCGCCAGCGCTGCACCCAGCGCGCCGATTCGCGGAACACCCATTCGCCGATGTCGATGATCAGGCCGCTCGACTCGGCCAGCGGAATGAATTCCAGCGGACTGACCAGCCCGCGCGACGGATGGTTCCAGCGTATCAAGGCCTCGGCCTTGTGGATGGCGCCGCTGGCCAGGTGCACGATGGGCTGGAAATATAGCTCGAACTGCTCGCCCTTGAGCGCGCCGCGCAGGTCGTTGGTCAGGCGCATGCGGTTCAGCGCCGCCACCTGCAAGGTCGGCGTAAAGTAGCTGTAGCGGTTGCGGCCGGCGCCCTTGGCCGCATACATGGCCTGGTCGGCGTGCTTGAGCAGGTCATCGATGTCGAGCGCATCATCGGGATACAGGGTGATGCCGATGCTGGCCGAGACGAACGCCTGCTCCTGCCCCAGGTCGAACGGCTTCAGCAGGCTGTTGAGGATGGCCTGGGCGATGCGCTCCACGTGGTCCGGCGCCTCCAGCTCGGTCAGGATGACGGTGAACTCGTCGCCGCCCAGCCGCGCCACCGTGTCCGACTTGCGCACGCAGGCGCCGATGCGGCGTGCGGCGTCGATCAGCAACACGTCGCCCTGCTGGTGGCCGAGCGTGTCGTTGACTTCCTTGAAGTGGTCGAGGTCGATGAACAGCACGGCGATGCGCGACTTGTCGCGCTGGCTTTTCAGCATGTCGTGCCCCAGGCGGTCGAGGAACATGCGGCGGTTGGGCAGCTGGGTCAGCGTGTCGAAATTGGCCTGCTGCCAGATCAGCGCCTCGCTCTGCTTCTTGGCCGTCACATCCTCGATCATGCACAGATGGTGCGGATGACTGCCGGCCGCCGTGTCGATGCTGTTGACCGACACGTCGATCCAGGCCACGCTGCCGTCCGGCCGGAACAGGCGGCTGAGCGCCTTGAAGCTGCTGATCTGCCCGGTCGTCATCAGCGCCATCTGCGCCTTGATCTGCACGATGTCGTCCGGATGGCCGACGTCCAGCCAATGCAGCGCCCGCAATTCGTGCTGGGTACGGCCCAGGATCTCCTGGTAACGCGCATTGATGTCGCGGTATTCGTAGCTGATCGAGTCGATCAGCGCGATGCCCAGCGGCGACGCCTCGAACATGGTGCGGAAGCGCTGCTCGCCCTGGCGGATGGTTTCCAGCGCCCGCTTGCGCTCGCGCGCCAGCAGGCTGAAGTGGATGGCCACGCCCAGCATCAGCACCAGCGCCGCCCCGGCCAGCGAACGGTACAGCCACAACAGGTTGCCGCGCGGCGGATCGACGCGGTACATGAAGCCGTCGAAGCGGGCGCCGCGCGCCATCATGCCAAGGCCGGCATAGACGTCGGCGATATGCTGCCAGCGCTCCGGATTCATGTAGCCGATTTCCACCAGCACCGGCTGCACCAGCGGCACCATCTGGCGCGCCTCGTACAGCAGGTGCTGGCGCTCGCTGCGGCGCGAATACTTACTGAGGATAAGGTCGGCCGCTTCCTCCTGGTGACTCATGGCCCACTGCCAGCCGCGCATGCTGGCGGCGCGGAAGGCCGCCACGCGCGCCGGGTGGCTGGCGATTTCCTGCTCGCTGGTAAACAGGTTATCGCCGTAGAAATCGATGCCGACCGCGCGCGGGCTGTAGATATCATACGGAAAGCCGACGCGGTCGAAGGTGTCCGGCTCGTTGGTGGTGTAGATCGCCATGGCGTCCACCTTGCCGTTGATCAGGTCGTCCGGATTGAAGCTGTGTTCGACGCGCTGGAAACTGCTGGTCGGCACGCCTTCCTTGGTCAGGTAGGCCAGCAGCTCGTCGGCGTTGCCGAGGTCGTCGGTGAGGGAGCCGATCATGGCCTTCTTGCCGATCAGGCGGCGGATATCGGCGTCGCCGCTGCTCTGGCGCATCGCCAGCGCATACGGCGAATGCTGGAAGATCACGCCCAGCACCACCACCGGCTTGCCGGCCATGCGCGCCAGCAGCAGGCTGCTGCTGCCGGTGCCGTATTCGGCCGTGCCGGCGATGACGTCGCGTTCCGGCGCGTTGCCATCCTGTCCCTCCAGGATGCGCACCTCGAGCCCGGCCTCGCGGTAATAGCCCAGTTCCTGCGCCGCGTAATAGCCGGCAAACTGGAACTGGTGTGCGTGCTTCAGCTGCAGCGTGACTTTTTCCAGCGCCAAGGCCGGCGCCGCGCCCAGCAGCAGGGCGGCAACGGTACACAGCTTGGCAAGGACGCTGAAGCGGAAAAGCACGGAGATCCCGGGACGGAAAGCACTGGCTCCAGTGTAGCTGTTTCATGCGCTACAACGCTGCTTTATGCCAACCCGGACGCACAAAAAGCAACGGACGGCCAGGCTTGCGCCTGCCGTCCGTTGGGCGCGGAAGAAACCCGCTTAGTTCGGGTTGGCGATGCTGACCGGCACCGTCGAGGTGGTGGTCTTGCCGTTGCCCAGCTGGCCATCGGCGTTGCCACCCCAGGTCCACAGCGTGTTGTCGGCTTTCAGGCCGGCGCTATGAATGGCGCCGGCGCTGATGCCGGTCCAGGTGCGGTCCAGGCCCACCTGGACCGGCGAGAACTGGTCGGCGCCGCTGCCGTCGCCCAGTTGGCCGTCGCTGTTGGCGCCCCAGGCCCACAGCGTGCCGTTGCTGCGCACCGCCAGGGTGTGCAGGCCGCCGGCCGACACCAGCGTCCAGTCGGCGTCGGTGCTGATCTGGGTCGGCGCACTGACGGTGCCGCTGCCGGCGTTGTTGCCCAGCTGGCCGGAGCCATTCGCGCCCCAGGCCCACAACTTGCCGGAGGTATCGATCGCCATCGAGTGGCTGCCGCCGGCCGAGACCGCGACATAGGTCAGGCTGCCGATCTTGGCCGGCGTCGACACCGGCGAGGTGCTGACGGCGGCATTGCCCAGCTGGCCGCTGCTGTTGTCGCCCCAGGTCGACAGCGAGCCGTCTTTCTGGATGGCCAGGGTATGGGTGCCGCCGGCGCTGGCGGCAATATAGGTGGTGGTGTTGGTTTTATCCGTGCCGCCGACCTTCACCGGCGCCGTGCGCACCTGCACCGTGGTGTCGCCCAGCTGGCCTTCGGCGTTGCGGCCCCAGGCCCACAGCGTGCCGTCGGCCTTCAGCGCCACGACGTGGTACTTGCCGGCCCAGACGCCGATCCAGGTGGTGTCCTTGCCGATCTGGGTCGGCGTCGAGCGGTTGGTCTGGTCACCCTGGCCCAGCTGGCCATAGGTATTCAGGCCCCACGACCACAGCGAGCCGCCGGTGGCGGTGGCGCCGGTATTGGCGCGGATGGCGACCGCGAACTGGTCGCCGACCGAAATTTTGCTCCAGGCGGTGGTGGCGGCGCCATTGGCGACCACGACCGGCGTCAGGCGCGCGGTGGTGCTGCTGTCGCCCAGCTGGCCCCAGTTGTTCTGGCCCCAGGAATACAGTTTGCCGTCGGCGCGGCGGGCGATGGTCTGGAAGCCGCCGGCCGACACATCTTTCCATGGCGCCGTCACGGTGATGGTCACCGAACCGACCACGCTGTCCTGGGTGGCGTTGATGGTTTCGGTGCCGACCGCGACGCCGGTCACGCGGCCGGTGGCGGTGGCGACCGACGCCACGGCGGCGTTGCCGCTCTTGGTGGTCCACGCCAGGCCGCCGGCGACGGTCAGCGGTTTGGTGCTGCCGTCCGAATAGGTGCCGGTGGCGGTCGCGTCCTGGAAGGTCGTGACCGGGATGGTGGTGGAGGCCAGCGTGACCGCGATGCTTTTCAGCGTCGGGGTCGCCGAACCGCTATTGCTGCCGCCGCCGCCACCGCCGCCGCACGCGGCCAGCACGGCAAACACCGGGATCAGCAAGAGGGAGGAGAATTTAAAATTTTTCATGATCTTCCAGTTCACAGAATAAGGTCTGCGGTGGACCCAGTGTAGTCCGGCACAGCGTCCACGCATCGCACGAGCAGGACTGAATTATCCACGTAATTGCAGCGATACGGTGATTTAACAACATTTCTTTTGAGAATTTATGCGAAAAAAAAGCACCCGCGGGTGCTTTTTCAGGATTACTTGCGGCCACGCGGCGGCGCGGCGGCGGCGCGGGCCGGTTTGCCGCCCTTGGCCGGCGCCGGCGGCGCCTTCTTGATCTTGATGGTGTCCAGGATCGACGGCTTGGCCTTGGTCTCGACGGTGGCGCGCGCGGTCAGCGAACCGGTCAGGGCGTTCGGCTTGCCGCGGCTGCCCACCGGCAGGCCGCGCTCGCGCCGGCCTTCGCCCGGCGCCAGCATCGGCATCGCGCGCTTGCCCTGCGACGCCTTGAAGTTCTCTTCCCCCACCACATACGGCGGGATCAGGTGGCGCTCGCCAGTGCCGATCAGGTCGCCACGGCCCATGTTGCGCAGGGCGTCGCGCAGGATCGGCCAGTTCTTCGGATCGTAATAGCGCAGGAAGGCCTTGTGCGCCTGGCGCTGCTTGAGGCTGCGCGGCGTAAACACTTCCTCCGAATCGTCGGTGACCTTGTGCAGCGGATTGCGGCGCGAGTGGTACATGGCGCTGGCCATGGCCATCGGCGTCGGCATGAAGGTCTGCACCTGGTCCAGGCGGAAGTTGTTCTTTTTCAGCCACAGCGCCAGGTTCAGCATGTCCTCGTCGGTGGCGCCCGGGTGGGCGGCGATGAAGTACGGAATCAGGTACTGCTTCTTGCCGGCTTCCAGCGAATACTTCTCGAACAGCGCCTTGAACTCGTCGTAGGCGCCGATGCCCGGCTTCATCATCTTGCTCAGCACGTTAGACTCGGTGTGCTCGGGCGCGATCTTCAGCAGGCCGCCCACGTGGTGGGTCACCAGTTCCTTGACGTATTCCGGCGAGCGCACGGCCAGGTCGTAGCGCAGGCCGGACTGGATCAGGATCTTCTTGATGCCAGGGATGGCGCGGGCGCGGCGGTACAGCTTGATCAGCGGATTGTGGTTGGTGCCCAGGTTGACGCAGATCGACGGGTACACGCACGACAGGCGGCGGCAGGTGGTCTCGATTTCCTTGTCCTTGCAGGCCAGGCGGTACATATTCGCGGTCGGCCCGCCGAGGTCGGAAATGATGCCGGTGAAGCCCTTGGTCTTGTCGCGGATGTGCTCGATTTCGCGCAGGATGGACGGCTCGGAACGGCTCTGGATGATGCGGCCTTCGTGCTCGGTGATCGAGCAGAAGGTGCAGCCGCCGAAGCAGCCGCGCATGATGTTGACCGAGAAACGGATCATTTCCCACGCCGGGATGTTGGCGTTGCCGTAGCTCGGGTGCGGACCGCGCGCGTAGTTCATGTCGTAGACGTTGTCCATCTCGTCCATCTGCAGCGGCAGCGGCGGCGGATTCATCCAGACGTCGCGGTCGCCGTGGCCCTGCACCAGCGCGCGGGCGTTGCCGGGATTCGACTCCAGGTGGAACACGCGCGAGGCGTGCGCATACATCACCGGATCATTGCTGACGGTTTCGAACGACGGCAGGCGCACCACGGTCTTGTGGTGTTTTTCCAGTTCCATGGCGCGGCGTTCCTCGCGGCTCATGATGCGGATCGGCTTGTACTCGGACGGCGGCGGTGGCGCAGCCTGGGCGGCGGCCTTGGTCGGCTCGACCATGGCCGGATTGGTTTCCTCGCCCGGCTTGGCGTTCGGATCGTTGCTGGTGGCGCAGGTCGGCGAGTTCGGCTCGACCATCAGGTACGGGTCGACATGTTTGTCGACCTTGCCCGGCGTGTCGACGCGGGTGCTGTTGTGCACGCCCCACTCTTCGCTCGGCATCCAGCCGGCCGGCACCAGGAAGGAGGTGCCGCGCAGGTCGCGGATATTCTTGATGCTTTCGCCTTCGGCCATGCGGCGGGTCAGGTCGACCAGCGCGCGCTCGGCGTTACCGAAGATCAGCATGTCGGCCTTGGACTCGAACAGCACCGAACGGCGCACCTTGTCCGACCAGTAATCGTAATGGGCGATGCGGCGCAGCGACGCTTCGATCGAGCCGATCACCACCGGCGTGCCGGGGAAGGCTTCGCGGCAGCGCTGGGCGTAGACGGTGACGGCGCGGTCGGGACGCTTGTTCGGCTCGCCGTTCGGCGTGTAGGCGTCGTCCGAGCGCGGCTTGCGGTCGGCCGTGTAGCGGTTGACCATCGAGTCCATATTGCCGGCGGTGACGCCGTAGTACAGGCGCGGCTTGCCGAGCGCGCGGAAGGCGTCGGCCGACAGCCAGTCCGGCTGGGCGATGATGCCGACGCGGTAGCCGTTGGCTTCCAGCAGGCGGCCGACGAGGGCCATGCCGAAGCTCGGATGGTCGATATAGGCGTCGCCGGTCACCAGGATGACGTCGCACTGATCCCAGCCGAGCACGTCCATTTCTTCACGGGACATCGGCAGGAAAGGCGCTACGGCAGCGCGGGCAGACCGCTTCGGGACGGCCGCAAATAAATTAGTAGGGGGGTTCATATGGGGCCGTATTGTACCGGAGTTAGCCCCGTTCCGCTCACGCGGTCGTGAATTTCCTTTTACTTTTCAAACACTTGTGCGAAAACGATATCAAATACCCATGTTTGACAGGATCGTGCCCAGCTCGCGCAGGCCCGACTCCAGCGTCGGATGCTTGGCGGCGAACTTGGCCGACAGCTCCTGCGAGCGCTCCGCCAGGCCGTACGTGGTGGACTCGCCGGGGGCCGGCTGTTCGGCGCCGCGTTCCAGCAGCGCCTGGATATCGCCGTTCAGCTGTCGCAGCAGCTCCTGCAGTTCCTCATCGACCGGACCGGCATTGGCCAGGTTGGCGTGCAGGCTCTTGAGCGAGGTTTTCAGATTGCTGTCCATAATCGTTCCCTGTTTAGAATGTGGTGGCCAGATACAGGTCTTCGACCTGCGTCCTGGCCCACGGCGTCTTGCGCAAGAACTTCAGGCTGGACTTGATGCTGGGATCGCTGCTGAAACAGTTGATATCGATCCGCTGCGCGAGTTGTTCCCAGCCGTAATGTTCATGCAGACGGGTCACTATCGCTTCCAGCGTCACGCCGTGTAGTTGGTTGTTCATATCGTACTCAAAAATCAAAGGCTGGGATGATTGTACACAAAGTGGCCGACATTCCAGTGTGATGCTTAACGCAAGCTTTTGTGCCAGATCAGTATAGCCGGCAGCGCGGCGCTCTAGAGTGACTTCTTTTTCCTTGGAGAAGCTCATGATGCGCGCCGTCATCTGCAAAGGCGACCCGACCTCCCATGGCGGCAAAGTCCTCGAAGGCAACGAACTGGTCACCACCAACGGCCGCGCCGTGGCGCAGCTGGGGCACAAGACTTTCTGCCCGCAATGCAAGGGCACATTTCCCATCATCGAAGGACTGGACTTCCACACCTACGCCGGCATCGGCACCGCGGTGGACGGCATGAAGACCGCCTGCGGCGCCAAGCTGATCGCCACGCAGCAGCAGATGGTGATAGACGATGGCGGCGGCGGTAGCGCGGCGGCGCCATCCAGCGCCGCCGCCCCCGTCGCCAAGGATCGCGCGCAATACAGTGGCGCCTTCCGCGCCGTCGACGAAACCACCGGCCAGCCGGTCGCCGGCCTGCCGTACCGCATCGAACTCCCCGATGGAAGCATCGTACGCGGCGTCACCGATCAAGATGGCTACACCCAGCATGTCAGCAGTCATACTCCGGACACCGTCCATCTCTACTGGGAAACGGAGATCCACGATGACTGACGCCGCCTGCAAGCTCGACGCCAGCGCCGCCGTCAAGACAGTCCCTGTCTGTGCCAAGCGCACGGTGTGCTACGAATTTGACACAAAGGCTACGGATGCTGGCGTGGCAATACCCTATCTTGTTGTCATCAACGGAAAAATCGACGGAAAGTTGAACAAGCTTGACCGCTCACGGAAGATCATGCGCACGGTCAATGTGGGAAGCACGGTTGCTCTCTATCTCAACAGCGACGTTCATCCGGATCATCGCAGTACACCGGTATATGCGGTAGAGGTGGGCAACAACCATGTGCTGATCAGGATCACGGAGAAAACCGGCCAGCATGCCGATCTTCGGCCAGTCGTCGGCACACCGTCGACACGCGGCCCGGATAAGCCAGGTGAGCTGGCGCAGGACTGCTATCAGGCGCCATTGACCGGCAACATCTGGATGACCGTCTCCCATCGCTACACGCAAGTGGAGGCCGAAAAATTGCTGGCCTCAGATACTGCGGTTGAGATCAGGCAGGCCATTGGCAGCATTTATCGCGGACTGAAATCGGCCAGACTCCAAATACCGCTGACGATGAAAACCGCAGACTGCGTACAAACGCTGAACGTCGCCTTTGAGGAGGGCGGCAACCCACAGAAAAACATTGCTGGCATCTCCACAACAGCAGATGTCCTAACACGCACACATCCATGGGCATTTGAAGCCCTGTTCAAGGAGGCCAGCAAGCTGGGTATTACCGACATGTTGATCACCTCTTGCTGGCGCCCATGCTACGGCTCCATCGCCCACCGCGCTGGCCTCGGACTCGACGTTTGCTACATCGCCACGCCGACTCAAAAAGTGAAAATCAATCGTATCGGCTTGCTTTTTAAAGGGCACTCCAACAATCCATATGTCTCGGATGCAGAAAAAAAACTGCGCAACGAATCCCTGGCATTGCAAGCACACGCTAACAATAAATCCGATCAGGAGGCCACGCAAGCCGCGCGCAACAAGCGCAATGAGCGCGTCGAGGAGATGGACAAAACCCAGCCCAAGGTGATGAGTGCCCTGCGAGAAGGCCTGCGCATCCAGCCAGTTGTTGGGCAGCTATTAGATCCATGGTACATCGATTTGAACACCCACAGCAATACCAGCCGGTCCATCAATGAACAGCAGAGCAAAACCGAACAGGGGCATGCCCATCATTTACATATCACCATCAGAGAGCCCAAGATATATGAATAAGCAAACTGGCATGGTTCTTTTCAGCCTGTTACTCCTACTGGACAATATTCAGGCGGCAGGATTGCAAGATGACTCACCTTCACGCCGATGGCTCAATGTTCCTTGGGAAGTACGTTATCTTTTGTTTACCAATACCCAGCAACGCTATGCCGAAGGCTATAGATTGGCAAAATTACAGAATACGCTGGACGGGAAAAAAGGCAAAAACTACGTCTATCTCGACGCATTGGAACTGATCAAACCGACAGCCAATTTTGTCACCCCTGACGCGCGAACCATCACCACCGGCATTATCGCCTTCGACAAGCAAGGCGACGTCACTACTCCTGACGGCGAATTGCGTAAATTCTCGGGGAAACTATCGGCGCTAGAAAATCTCGTACTGGTACAACGCACAGCGCCGATGGCAAAACCCTATGAACTGCTGTTCTGGTCGCAAGGTATTCCGGGCAACTTGGCTTTCGCACCAGGACCATGCACGATGCTCGATACCCTGCGTTACGAGGATGAGTGGAGGAGCGGCGACAAACGAGGTGACTTCGGCTGCCGTGAATGGACTGCGCAGCTGTTCAATGACGAACGTCCCTACATCGACGTTACCACCTATACCAAACGCGGCAACTTCATTGGCGAATTCGTCGGCTGGTCCCGTTTCAAAGATGCCCCCAAACCGGTCATCGGCATGAATGGCAAAACCTGGCTTTGCCTACATGAATGTCCAGCCGGAGAAAAGCCCGGCGTGATCGGTGACATACAGACATGGACCCGGAAGCACCGCTACCCGATGCCTGTTCCACCGCCATATCAGCCTGAATATCCAAACAAAAACTACTACGACGATCTGCACGAGATGGATGAGGACTGAGCGATCCAAAAGTCGAATGCGGGACCGAGACTAAACGGTCCCGCCGTTACGATTACTTCTCGGTCAAACCACGGCGTTCCAGCAGCGGTTCGATCTTCGCATCACGACCGCGGAAGTTGCGGTACATTTGCATCGCGTCCATGGTGCCGCCTTTCGACAGCAGCATCTTGCGGAAGTAGTCGCCGTTCTTGCGCAGCATGCCGCCGTTTTCATTGAACCAGTCGACGGTGTCGGCGTCCAGCTTCTCCGACCACAGGTAGCCGTAGTAGCCGGCCGAATAGCCGCCCGAGAACACGTGCGAGAAATAGGTGGTGCGGTAGCGCGGCGGCACCGGCGCGTAATCGACGCCGGCCGATTTCAGCGCCGACGCTTCAAACGTCAGCACGTCGCCCGGCATCTGCGACACGCCCAGCTGGTGCCATTTCTGGTCCAGGATCGACGCCGCCAGATACTCGGTGGTGCGGAAGCCCTCGTTGAATTTCTTCGACGCGATCACCTTGTCCAGCAGTTCCTGCGGCATCGGCGCGCCGGTCTGGTAGTGTTTGGCGTAGTTGGCCAGCACCGCCGGATAGACCGACCACATCTCGTTGACCTGCGACGGGAACTCGACGAAGTCGCGCGGCACGCGGGTGCCGGAGAAGCGCGGGTACTTCACGTTCGAGAACATGCCGTGCAGCGCATGGCCGAATTCGTGGAAGGCGGTACGCAGCTCGTCGTAGGTCAGCAGCGTCGGCTCGCCCGGATTCGGCTTCGGAATATTCAGGTGATTGGCCACCACCGGATGGGTGCCCATCAGCGACGATTGCGACACGTAGGCGTTCATCCAGGCGCCGCCACGCTTGTTGGAGCGGGCGTAGTAGTCGCCGATGAAGATCGCCAGCTGCTTGCCGTTGGTGTCGAACACGTCCCACACGCGCACGTCCGGATCATAGACCGGCAAGTCCTTGCGTTCCTTGAAGGTCAGGCCGTAGACCTTGTTGGCGGCGTAGAACACGCCGTTGGTGATGACGTTATTCAGTTCGAAGTAAGGCTTCAACTGGTTCTGGTCGAAGTTGAAGCGCTCGGCGCGCACCTTGTCGCTATAGAACGACCAGTCCTGCGCGGCCAGTTCAAAACCGCCTTTTTCCTTGTCGATCACCTGCTGGATCTCGGCGCCTTCCTTCTTGGCATTGGCGACGGCCGGACGGGCGAATTCGGACAGCATCTTGTTGACCGCTTCCGGATCGTGCGCGGTCTGGTCTTCCAGCGCGTAGGCGGCGTAGCTTGGATAGCCCAGCAGCGCCGCCTTTTCGGCGCGCAGCTTGGCCAGCGACAGCACCACCTGCGTGTTGTCGAACTGGCCGCCGTGGCTGCCGCGCGCCAGCGACAGCGCCATCAGCTTCTCGCGCACGGCGCGGTTGGTCAGCACCGCCAGATTGGCCTGGCCGGTGGTGTTCACCACCGGGATCAGGAATTTGCCGTCCTGGCCCTTGGCCTTGGCGGCGGCAGCGGCGGCGTCGATCGCCTTGTCCGGCATGCCGGCCAGTTCCTCGCGGCTGTCGACCACCAGCGCCGAGGCGTTGGCTTCTTCCAGCACGTTCTGCGCGAAGGTGGTTTGCAGCTTGGCCAGTTCCGCATTCATCGCTTTCAGCTTCTGCTTGTCGGCGTCCGACAGCTGCGCGCCGGCGCGCACGAAATCGGTGTGATAGCGCTCCAGCAGATACTTCGATTCCGCATCCAGGTGCAGCTTGTCGCGCTGCTCGTACAGCGACTTGATGCGCGCATACAGCTTGCCGTTGAGGCGAATGGCGTCGCTGTGCGCGGCCAGTTTCGGCGACAGCTCGCGCTCCAGCGCCTTGAAGGTGTCGTTGGTGTTGGCACCGGACAGGTTGCCGAACACGCTCGATACGCGCGACAGCAACTGACCCGACTTCTCCATCGCGACGATGGTGTTGTCGAAGGTGGCCGGCTTCTTGTTGTTGGCGATCGCCTCGATTTCGGCGGCGTTCTGGCGCATGCCTTCTTCAAACGCCGGCGCATAGTCCTCGTTCTTGATCTTGTCGAAGGCCGGATAGCCGAACGACAGCGTGCTTGGCTTGGCAAACGGATTCGATGCCGGCAGCATCGACGCCGGTTCCGCGTGCGCGGCGCCGAAAACAGCCGCCACACCGGCGGCGATGATCATATTGGTACGGTTCATTCGATATCCTTTATTTATTTGCCGGTCAGCCCGCGGCGTTCCAGCAGCGGCTCGATCACCGGATCGCGGCCGCGGAAGTTGCGGAACAAATTCATCGCATCGTCGGTGCCGCCGCGCGACAGCAGCTTGGCGCGGAACCAGTCGCCGTTCTTGCGTTGCAGGCCGCCGTTTTCCTTGAACCATTCGACGGTGTCGGCATCCAGTTTCTCGGACCACAGGTAGGCGTAGTAGCCGGCCGAGTAGCCGCCCGAGAAGCTGTGCGAGAAGTAGGTGGTGCGGTAGCGTGGCGGCACCGGCGCGAAGTCGACACCCATGTCCTTCAGCGACTGCGCTTCAAAGCCCAGCACGTCGGTCGGGATCTGGGCCGGCGTCAGCTGGTGCCAGCGCTGGTCCAGCAGCGATGCGGACAGGTACTCGGTGGTCAGGAAGCCCTGGTTGAATTTCTTCGACGCGATGACCTTGTCCAGCAGTTCCTTCGGCATCGGCTCGCCGGTCTTGTAATGCTTGGCGTAGTTGGCCAGCACTTCCGGCCACACGGCCCACATCTCGTTGACCTGCGATGGATATTCGACGAAGTCGCGCGGCACGCTGGTGCCGGAGAAGCGCGGATACTTCACGTTGGAGAACATGCCGTGCAGCGCGTGGCCGAATTCGTGGAAGGCGGTCTTCACTTCGTCGTAGGTCAGCAGCGTCGGCTCGCCGGCCGGCGGCTTCGGAATGTTGAGGTGATTGGCCACCACCGAGTGGGTGCCCAGCAGCGACGATTGCGAGATGTACTCGTTCATCCAGGCGCCGCCCTGCTTGTTGGAGCGGGCGTACATGTCGGCGATGAAGATGGCCAGCTGCTTGCCGTCGGCGTCGAACACATCGAACACGCGCACGTCCGGGTTGTACACCGGCAGATCCTTGCGCTCCTTGAACGACAGGCCGTACAGCTTGTTGGCCGCGTAGAACACGCCGTTGGTCAGCACGTTGTTGAGTTCAAAGTAAGGCTTCAGCTGGTTCTCGTCAAAGGCGAAGCGCTGCGCGCGCACCTTGTCGGTGTAGAAGGCCCAGTCGGCGGCGCCGATCTTGAAACCGCCCTTGTCGGCGTCGACCACCGCTTGCAGGTCGGCCGCTTCTTTTTTCGCGTTGTTGACGGCCGGCTTGGCCAGTTCGCTCAACAGCTTGTTGACCGACGCGGTATCGTGCGCGGTCTGGTCTTCCAGCGAGTAGGCGGCGAAGTTTTCGTAGCCCAGCAGCGTGGCCTTTTCGGCGCGCGCCTTGGCGATCTTCAGCACCACTTCGCGGTTGTCGAATTCACCGCCATGGCTGCCGCGCGCCAGCGACAGCGCCATCAGCTTTTCGCGCACGGCGCGGTTGGTCAATTCCGCCAGCGGCGGCTGGCCCGAGGTGTTGACCACGGCAACCAGGAATTTGCCGTCCATGCCCTTGGCCTTGGCGGCCGCAGCGGCAGCGTCGATGGCTGCCGGGCTCATGCCGGCCAGTTCTTCACGCGTATCGACCACCAGGCCGGAAGCGTTGGTTTCCTTCAGCACATTCTGGGTGAAGGTGGTTTGCAGCTTGGCGATGGTGCCGTTGATGGCTTTCAGCTTTTCCTTGTCGGCGGCCGACAGGTTGGCGCCGGCGCGCACGAAGTCGGTGTGGTAGCGCTCCAGCAGGTGTTCGGATTCGGCGTCCAGCTTGAGCGCGGTGCGCTTGTCGTACAACGATTTCACGCGCGCATACAGCTTGGCGTTGAGGTAGATGGCGTCCGCGTGCGCGGCCAGCTTCGGCGACATTTCGCTGTCGATGGCGTCCAGCTTGTCGTTGGTGTTGGCGCCTTGCAGGTTGCCGAAGATGGTTTGCACGCGGGTCAGCAGCGCGCCGGATTTTTCCATGGCGACGATGGTGTTGTCGAAGCTTGGCGCCGCCTTGCTGTTGGCGATGGCGTCGATTTCCTTCAGCTGGATGCGCATGCCTTCATTGAAGGCCGGAATGAAGTGTTCGTCCTTGATCTTGTCGAATGCCGGATAGTGAAAGGGCAGGCTGCTGGCGGTGGCCAGCGGATTGCCGGCCAGGGCGGCGGCCGGCGCCGCCAGTACGGTTTGCGAAAACGCTACGCCCAGGGCGGCAGCAACAACAAGCATATGAGGACGGGTCATGAAGATCTCTTTTCTCTTATGAAGGGCAGGAAAAATGCTGAAGTGCTCAAAAGTTCAGCATGGAAGCGATAGATCATAGCAGCGTGATGCGGCGTGGTCACTGGCAAATAATGCTGCACTGCACTTGCTTGGAATCATGGGCTGTTTTCCGAAGAATACTTTGCCTCTTTGTAAATTCCCGTCTAATGTCATATGAAATAGGAGATGCGCCAATGCAATCACGGTCCGCACAATTGACTTCGTCGCGCCACGAAATTACATTAAAAGCATGCAAAATAAATATCTCGCCATCGCTGCGCTGCTGGCCGCAGCCAATGCGGCCGCCGTCAGTCAGGCCGACTACGCGCGCATCATGCCGCCGCCTGGCCTGTACAGCATCGAGGCCGATGCCACGATCATGCACACCCGGCAGCCACTGGGCATACGCACCCAGCGCAGCGGCGCCACCGAAACCAGCACCTACATCGCGCCGGACCAGCAGGTAACGCGCCAGTTGCCGCTGGACCAGCCGGAAACCACCTGCGTGCCGCCGCGCCCCGCCAAAGCCGCGCCGCTGCCCTCGTACATGTTGCCGGCCGTGTGCAAGAACCTGTCCGAAACCGTCAGCGGCGACAGCCTGACGCTGGTGCACCAGTGCCAGACCGGGCGCATGTCGATCGTGTTCCAGCGGCTGGACAGCACGCACTGGCAAGTCAGCCACGCGGCCGAGATCATGGGCGGCGTGCCCAACGTTACTGCGCTCAAACCCATGCTGGAGCAAATGGCGCGGCACGGCGCCAGCGAACAGGAGCGCCAGCAGGCGAAACGGATGCTGGCCGAGCTGCCGCAGCGGCAGGCGGCGCTGGAAGCCCAGCTGGCCAGCATCGGCATGAAGCCAGGCTATACCAATCAAGTCGCCATGCGCGATACCAGCGTCCAGCGCTGGACCCGCATTGCCGATCAATGCCAACCCCGATAGAAAACAATCCCCATGAAGATGCGCGATCCCGCCGGCCATCCCCAGCGCTACGAATTCCATCTCGGCCGCGACGTCGAGAGCGAAACCAACTGGGAACAAATTCTCGCGGCGCTGCCGCCGTATAACCAGGCCTACCGCACGGCCAGCCGCTATGTCGGCGACCAGGAACATGTGCACCTCATGTACGGCATCGGCGCCAGCCTGGACGAGATCATCGCCACCCTGCAGCTGCGCACGCCGCGCATGCTGGCCGACATGGCCTATGTGCGCGCCTATGAGGGCGGCGAATGGTCCGATGCCAGCCCGCTGGACGGCAAGCACCGGCGCACCTTTGCTTACATCACGCTGGCCATGCTGTTGCTGCCGGAGCCGGAGTTGATGGAAATGATCCGTCAGATGACTTCATCCTACAAGGATTGCCAGAGCTATCTGTACGACCTGATGCTGCTGGCCGTCAATCCGCGCCACAAGGTGCAAAAGAAATACAAGTCCGATAAATACCAGAAGATATGGTTGGACCCGGTAGTGCGCGTACTGGCCTTGCCGCCGCAGCAGCGGCCGGCCGCCATGGCCAAGCACATGCAGCAGTGGACACGCATCATGCGCCCGTTCGGCTGGAAGCCCAACCTCAAGGACATGCCCGACAGCGACCGCTGGTTCCGCCATTTCGCGTTTGAAGTCGCGCTCGCGTGTGCGCTGTACGACATCGATGACAGCGCCTTCAACACGCATCCCTATTACCCGCGCGATCTGGTGGACTACTACCGCGCCCACATCCGCAGCACGCGCGACGGCTGGCGCGGCGAGTATGTGGGCGCCGGCGTCGAAGTGATCGCACCACCGCCGCCGGTCAAGGCCGACCTGGCCAACAGCAAGCGCAAAAACCTGGCGCGCTGGGTGGAATTGGCGGCCGATGGCGACATCGGCGCCACCGACAGCGTGCTGGAAATCACCGGCAAACTGCGCAAGGTGCGGGATCCGGAAGAACTGTTGTCCGCCCTGTTCGACAACGACATCGCCGTGCACGCCGATATCAAGGACGACGACTCACTGGAATCCCAGATCAGCAGCCTGAACGAAGCGCGCGGCCTGCCGCCATTTGAAGGACCGCTCGCGCCGCCGCAAGGGCCGGCGCGCTGCGAGGCCATGCTGCACACCTGGGAGGAAGAAAGCCCCGCACGCGGCTACAGCGTGGTCCAGATCGACCTGCAGGACGATGCCTGGCACGCCGTGCTGGTGCGCAGCATCTACCGCGACGAACTGCTTGAACTGTCCGAAGCGCTGGAAATCCCGCTGCTGGTGTCACTTAAGACTTGAAGCGCGCCTCGATACGACGGTCCGGCAGGAACCACAGGATGGCCACCAGCACATAGAGGATGAACGACAGCCACACGTGGAGGAAGGCGGCCGGCACCGCCAGCAAATACATCACCGCCGAAGCGATTCCCTTGCGCTCCTTGGTCAGTGCCATGGTGACGACCGCGTCGCTCGGGTTGCAGACGATCAGCGCCTTCTCCAGCATCGTATAGGCGATGGCGGACATGAACAGCATGGCGCCATACAGCGCCACCGGCAGCGGCGCGAACTGGTTCTCGCCCATCCAGCCGGTGGTGAACGGCACCAGCGACAGCCAGAACAGCAAATGCAGATTCGCCCACAGCACGCGGCCATCCACCACCGTCGACGCATGCAGGAGGTGGTGATGGTTGTTCCAGAAGATACCCACGTAGATAAAGCTCAGCACATAGCTGCAAAACACCGGCAACAGTTCCTGCAGCGCAGCGAAATCCGCCCCATGCGGCACCTTCAATTCCAGCACCATGATCGTAATAATGATCGCGATCACGCCATCGCTGAATGCTTCCAACCGTCCCTTGCCCATCGACACTCCAACAAAAATATTTAGCTTACTTATCCAGTTTTTCCAGCGGCAGCGAGGTGAAGCCGCTCTTGATACATTGGCCCACCGCCTCGCGCGATCCCTTGACCTCGCAGGCGTCAAGGAGGCTGCGGACTTGCGGCACGACCTCGGGCTTCTGGAACGGCAGGTAGACTGCATCTTTCAAGGCTGCCATGCAGGACTCGGCGACGTAGCTGCCCTTGGTAAAAGGCTTGTAGCCCGGCAGCCTGTCCGCCATGACCGCCCACGGTTTCATCTCATCCTTTGGGAAAATATCTCGCTACTCACGGATTTCAGGTTCGGTCAGCTGGGCCAGCAGCAGCAGCGACTCCTGCCAGCCGAGGTAGCACGCTTCCACCGGGATCACGGCCGGGATGCCTTCCTGGACCACTTTCATCTCCACCCCGCAAAACACTTCGCGCAGCGTGACGGTGGTTTGCATCTGGCCCGGTAGGTTGGGATCGTCGAACTGCGCGGTGTAGCGCAGTGTCTGGCCGGGCACCAGCTCCAGGTATTCGCCGCCGAACGAATGGCTGCCGCCGGTGGTGAGATTGGTGAAGCGCATGCGGTACTTGCCGCCCACCCTGGCGTCCATTTCGTGCACCTTGCCGACGAAGCCGTGCGGCGGCAGCCATTTGGCCAGCGCGTCCGGATCAAGGAACGCCCGGTACACCCGGTCCGCCGTGGCCTTGAGCACGCGTTGCAATTGTACGGTATTGGTAGTCATGATCGATTCCCTCAAAAGAAGTCAGAGGACAGCCCTCTACAGCCTACGACGAGCGAGGCTACCGGAAATCGACACGCGGCGCTACCTGATTTCCACTTCCAGCGCCTGCTCGTCCAGCGTCAGGTTACGGCCCAGCATTTTCGCGCTGTAATTCAGCGGCAGGCCCAGATCGCGCGGTCCGGCTTCGGCCAGCCAGGCGCGCAGGCGCTGGCTGTCGGCCACCACCTGCTCCGCCTGCGACGTCCAGGCGCGACGATTGAGGGCGCCGGTCACGCCGTCGGTGCAGGCCAGCCGCTCCAGCTCACGCGCGGCTTCCTCGCGGTGCGCCAGCAGGATGGCCACCATCGACATCACCACCGTGACATTGGCGGCCAACGCAAACAGCAGGTTGGCCGGATGCGGCGCAAAGAAATTCGGAAACAGTTCGGTATAAAACGCGCCCAGCACGCCGCACGCGGCGGTCACCGCCATCTGCACCAGCAGCGACGTCACCAGCAGCCAGCGCCACCATCGCCAGCTGCAAGGTCAGCAGGCCGTTGGCCCAGCCGATGCGGAACGGATAGCTGTCGAAGCCGGCGCAGTAGCCGGCCGCCGTCACCAGGCCGGACGACAGCAGCAACACCCAGCCCAACGCCTGCAGGCTGATGCCGAGCTACGCCCGGCGCGCGGCAAGGTTGACCTTGCCCATTACCGCCAGCAACGCCACGGCCATGGTCAGCATGGCTGAACGTCATGGCGATGAGCAGGGAAGTGACGTCGATATGCATGGAGGAGGAAAATTTGTGTGCGCAGGGAAAGAGTATAGCAAGCCCGCGTGGGCTACACTCTGGTCTGACATCACCTCAAGATTGGGAAGGAAGCATGGAAAACTACGCGGAACTGCTGCAAACACTGACGCAGCAGGAAGAAGAATTGCAATTTACCGCCTTCAGCAGCGATACCGCGCTGACGCTGGGACTGAAAATCGTCGAGCTGGCGAAGGCCAAGCAGAAGATCATCACGGTCAACATCACCGTCAACGACAAGGTGCTGTTCCACCATGCGATGCAGGGCGCGGCGGCAGACCAGGCCGACTGGATACGGCGCAAGAACAACGTGGTCGCGCGCTTCGGCCGCTGCTCGTTCTACATCGGCATCGACCACAAGCACCGCGGCGTGGCGTTTGACGAAATCAAATACCTGGACCCGCAGGACTACGCGGCCAACGGCGGCGCCTTCCCGATCACCATCAAGGGCACCGGCATGATCGGCACCGTCACCGTCTCCGGCCTGCGCCAGGCGGAAGACCACGCGCTGGCCGTCGAAGCCCTGCGCGCCGTGCTGGCCTGATCAGTAGTGCGGCGGGCGCTCGTGCGGGAGCTGGCCGCCGCTGCCCCCTTGCGCGCTTTCGCGCACGCGCTGGACCAGCAGGCCGCATAGCTGTTCCAGCTTGTCGATCTGCTGCTGTTGCTCGTAGACGCGCTGGTTCAGCGTCTCCACCACGTGTTCCTGGTGCGCCAGCTTGATTTCCAGTTCGATGAAGCGGTCTTCGGTGTTCATGGTTGTTCCTTGTCGGGTTTCGGGGTGGCCAGCAGTTCCTTCATGCGCGCCAGGCGTTCCTTTGGCGTGATCACTTCGGTTTCCAGCGGCACGGCGGTCCCCTCGTCCAGTTTCATTTCCTTGATAAAGCGCGACGGGTCGCAGTGCACCTGCTCGCCCGCGCGCTTGCGCTTCTTGCACCAGGTGATCTGCAAGGTGCGCTGCGCGCGCGTGATGCCGACGTACATCAGGCGCCGCTCTTCCTGCACCCGCGCCGCGATCGATTCGGCCGGCGCGTCGGCGTCGCCCTTGTGCGGCAGGATGCCTTCCTCGACGCCGACCAAGAACACGTGCGGATACTCCAGTCCCTTCGACGCGTGCAGGGTCGACATGCGCACCGCGTCCGGATCCTCGTCCTGCCCTTCCAGCATCGACATCAGCGCCACCATCTGCGTCAGCTCCAGCACGTTCTTCTCTTCGCCGTCGCGGTCCTTGCCGCCCCGGCCGCGATCCTTCAGCCAGTTGACGAACTCCAGCACGTTCTGCCACTTGCTCTGCGCCGCGCGCTCGTCGAACATATCGTATAAATAGTTTTCGTAGCTGATCGCTTCCAGCAGGTCATCCAGCACCTGCGCCGCGTTGTCGCCGCTGCCGCTCGGTCCCGGCCGGCTGGCGCGCGCTTCCAGGTTGTTGATGAAGTTGCAGAAGTCGCGCAGCGGATTCAGCTGGCGATCGGGCAGCAGGCCCTCGATGCCGCCCTTGAACACCGCCTCGAATAGCGAACACTGCCACTGTCCCGAGAAGGTGCCCAGCGTTTCCATGGTCGACTGGCCGACACCGCGGCGCGGCGTGGTCACCGCGCGGATGAAGGCCGGATCGTCGTCGGTGTTCGCCAGCAGCCGCAGATAGCTGATGATGTCCTTGATCTCGGCCTTGTCGAAGAACGACTGGCCGCCGGAAATCGTGTACGGAATACGCTCTTTGCGCAACGCCTGCTCGATGATGCGTGCCTGGTGGTTGCCGCGATACAGGATCGCATAATCCGACCACTTGTTCTTGCGCTGGAAATGGTCGGCCGAAATCATGATCGCCACCTGCTCGGCTTCCTGGTCGTCGTTGGCCATCGCCAGCACGTTGATCGGCTCGCCCAGGCCGTGCTCGGACCACAGCGACTTCTCGAACAGCTTGGGATTGTTGCCGATCACCGCATTGGCCGCCTGCAGGATGCGCGTGGTGGAGCGGTAGTTCTGCTCCAGCTTGATCACTTCCAGGTTGGGGAAATCGGTCTGCAGCGTTTTCAGATTTTCCACCGAGGCGCCGCGCCAGGCGTAGATCGCCTGGTCATCGTCGCCCACGGCGGTGAACATCGGCTTCTTGCCGACGCCGGTCACCATCAGCTTGACCAGCTCGTACTGGCAGGTGTTGGTGTCCTGGTACTCGTCCATCAGCAGGTAGCGCAGGCGGCGCTGCCACTTGTCGCGCACCGGGTCATTGTTGCGGAACAGTTCCACCGGCAGGCGGATCAAATCGTCGAAATCCACCGCCTGGTAGGCCGACAGCGTGGCCACGTAGCTGGCGTAGATGCGCGCCGACTGCGCCTCGTCCTCGTCCTTGGCCTGGTTCAGCGCGATCTGCGGGTCGACCAGGCCGTTCTTCCACAGCGAGATGTCGGTCTGGATGCGGCGCACCGCCTGCTTGTCGGTGGTGATCGCCAGATCCTGGATCAGCGAGCCGCAATCGTCGCTGTCCATGATGGAGAAGCGGTCCTTGAGGCCGACGCCGTTGGCTTCCTGGCGCAGGATCTTCACGCCCAGCGAGTGGAAGGTCGACACCGTCAGCTGCTTGGCCTGCTTGGGCTGCTTGAGCAGCTTGGCGATCCGCTCCTGCATCTCCAGCGCCGCCTTGTTGGTGAAGGTCAGCGCGGCGATGGTGCGCGGATCGTAGCCGCGGTCCTCGATCAGGTGGGCGATTTTCTGCGTGATCACGCGGGTTTTGCCCGAGCCGGCGCCCGCCAGCACCAGGCACGGACCATCCAGGTAGGTAACAGCCTGGCTCTGCGGCAAGTTAAGGCCGAATACGGGAACTTTGGTGGACATGGAGTGAGGGCTAGGAAAACGGGAGAACAGCCCCACATTGTATCAGTCGCCGCGGCCGCCACTGATATGCCGCATGTAGGGTTGCTGACAATGCGCTAACATGCGGACATGGGGCCACCGCCTAACCTTATTCTGGTTGCAATCATGAAATTTGAACACTTAATCGAAGTAAACGACCCGCTCAACCCGCTGATCGACGCCCTGACCGTCCAGCAAGTCTGGCGCGGCCTGGTGCTGCGCGCCGAATCGCCGAAGCTGTTCGTGCCGCACCTGGACGAATCCATCATCGACGAGCGCACCGACAACAGTTTCCGCCGCCGCCTGCGCTACGGCGAGCTGGTGGTGGAAGACCGCGTCGAGCTGGAACCGATGCGCCAGGTGCGCTACCGCGTGGCGGCGCAGCAGGACATCGCCGAGTCCAGTTTGACCATGACCATCGAGACGCCGAGCGAGAACGCGCTGTTCGTGCGCTTCCAGTACGAGGACAGCCATGACGCCGCCACCGATGCGGCCAACGCCATGTACGACGAGTTCCGCCGTTCGGCCTACGTCGAGTCGGACATCGACACCATCGGCATGCTGCGCAACCTGGCGCAGGAAGGCCGGCTGGACGCGCTGCTGAACTAATCGGCGACGGCCGCGCGTCCCCACACCTGCGCCATGCGCAGCGGCGGGACGTGCAGCGCGGCCACCTGCGCGTTGGTCAATACCTCCCGGATGGTATGCAGTTCGCTGCGCGTGTCGCGCTGCAGGAATACGTCCAGCGGCGCGCCGCGCGGTCCCAGCACCGATTCCACATGCGGCGTGGTCGACTGCAAGCCGCGCCGCGCCACCACGCCCACCTCGCCGTTGATCAGCCGCACCCAGGTGCCGATCGGATAGATGCCCAGTTCGCGTATCACCAGCGACACCAGGTTGGTGTCGAGCGTGGTGCGCGCTTCCAGCAGCATGTCGCGCAGCGCGCCGTTCGGCGTCATCACCGGCCGGTAGCGGCGCTCGGACACGCGGGCGCAATAGCGGTCGGCCAGCGCCACCAGCTTGGACAACAGCGGAATCTGCGCGCCGACCTTGCCGTGCGGGTAGCCGGTGCCGTCCTCGTTTTCGTGGTGGTGCAGCACGCAGCTCAGCCACGCCTCGTCGTTGACGCCGGCGGCGCGCAGCAGCTGCACGCTCAGTTCGGGATGGGCCAGCATGCGGGCGCGGTCGTCCGCATTCAGCGGCGCGCTGCTGTCATGCCAGCGCTGGTGATGCGCCAGCATGCCGGTGTTCATGGTCAGCGCGGCCAGCGTGACGGTCATGACGTCGTTGCGCGAACGTTGGCGCGCGCGCGCCAGCAGCACCGCGATCACCGCTGTATTGACGCTGTGGCGCGCCGCATACGGCGCCTGCTGCTGGTTGTGCAGCACGCTGGCGGTGGCGATGTCGGCGTTCAGGTCCACGGCGGCGTGGACCAGCAGGGCGATATCGTCCAGCTTGCGGCAGAAATCGGCCGGCGCGACGCCCTGCGACACCGCTTGCAGCAGGGTGTGCAATTCGAGATATGCCGCGTTCAGCTTGCGCAGCACGGATGGCGGTTCCGGCGGCGCCTCGGGCGGCACGCCGTCTTCAAACACGCCGCGCTCGACCAGATACGCGATCTGGTTGGCGCTGGCGATCATATGTCCCTTGCGAACCAGCAAAGCGCCATTTTCACCGTAGACATCCCACGGCAGCAGCATGCCCAGTTTCAAATCGGCCGCTGTGACTTTGCGTATGTTCATTAAGCTGATAAAGATGCTATCGATCCGGCAGCATACGGCTTTTCAGGGGCGCGTGTGTAAAATTTTTGTATCTTTGATTTAACAATAACAATCAAGGCGCAGGTGTGCAATCGACGCAAGGACAGTCATGCACCGGCTCATGTTGCAGATGGTGCGCCAGATCGCGCAGCGCGCTGCGCACGCCTTCCTCCACCACCGGATGGTAGAACGGCATGTCCAGCATGGCGTCCACCGTCAGCCCGGCCTGCACTGCCCAGGACAACAGATGGCCGATGTTTTCCGCGCGCGGGCCGATCATCTCGGCGCCGAGGAAGCGGCCGCTCTGGTATTCCGCATAGACGCGCAGCATGCCCTTGTTTTGCAGCATCACGCGGCTGCGCCCCTGGTTCACGAACGACACCTTGCCGACCGCAAAGCGGCCCGCGTGTGTAATACAAAGCTCGCTGTAGCTGGCGCCCATGGTGGCGATTTGCGGCTCGGTGAACGAGATCGCCAGCGGCGTGCGGCGCAGGCCGGGCTGAACGTCCGGAAAGCGCGCCGCGTTCTCGCCGGCGATGCGGCCATGGTCGGCCGCCTCGGGCAGTTGCGGACGGTCGTTGTTGGCGTCGCCGGCGATGAAGATGGCGCTATCCCCGCATTGCATCGTCTGCGGATTGAACAGCGGAATGCCATGGTGGTCGCGCTGCAGGCCGGTGTTTTCCAGTCCGAGATGATGCACATTCGGCCGCCGGCCGATGGCCGCCAGCAGATAGCTGAAATGCTCGGTCTGCTGGTCGCCATTGGTGTCCTCGCTGGTGACGGCCAGGCCGTCGCCTTGCTGCTCCACCTTGACCACCCTGGTTTTGAAGCGCACGTCCAGTTCGTCCAGCATGGCGCTGCGGGCCACATCCAGCACTTCCGGATCGCTCAACTGGGCGACGCTGCCGCCACGGCCGAAAATGGTCACGCGCACGCCCAGGCGGTGCAGCGACTGCCCCAGTTCCAGCCCGATCACGCCGGTGCCGGCCACCGCCACCGATTCCGGCAGGTCGTCCCAATCGAACACGGCGTCGCTGTGGATCACGCGCGGACCGGCCGCGCGCCATTCGTCCGGCACGATCGGCGTCGAGCCGGTGGCGATGACGAAACGCTCGGCCTCGACCACCGTGTGGTCGTCGATTTGCAGCCGGGTCGGGCCGAGGAAGCGGGCATGGCCGTGCAGCTTGTCCTCGGCCGGATAAGCGTCCACGCTCTCGACCACGAAACCGACAAAGCGGTCGCGTTCGCTGCGCACGCGCGCCATCACCGCCTTGCCGTCAATGCGCACCTCGCCCGCGTGCACGCCGAAGTCGGCGGCGGTATGCAGCGTGTGGGCCGCGTCGGCCGCCGAAATCAGCAGCTTGCTCGGCATGCAGCCGACCCGCGCGCAGGTGGTGCCATAGACATTGCTTTCGATCAGGATAGCCTGCTTGCCGCCGGCCTTGGCGGCGCGATAGCCGGTCATGCCGGCCGTGCCTGCGCCGATCACGGCGACTTCAGTGCGTAGGATTTTCATGGGAAGAAGTCTACTCCGAACTGCCAATCGTGTTTTACTTTGTGGCAAAACGGTATTAGTATGGCTTATCGTTTTCAAATTTTATAAGCTTGCCTTATGGACAATCTGGATTATCGGGCGTTGGCCGTGCTGGATGCTGTAGTCAGCCAGGGCAGCTTTGAAAAGGCGGCTTTGGCGCTCGGCATCAGTCAATCGGCCGTATCCCAGCGCATCAAGGCGCTGGAGGATGCGGCCGGGCGTCTGCTGATCGTGCGCGGCCAGCCGGCCATGCCGACCGGGCTGGGCCAGCGGCTGGTGTCCCATCACCGCAACGTCAAGCTGATGGAAGCAGCGCTGGATATCGATCTGGGCAACCAGGTCAGCATGCCGGAGATTGCGCTGGCGGTGGACGCGGCCAGCCTGGCGACGTGGTTCCCGCTGAGTCTGCAGCCGCTGTTGTCGCCGCCGCGCTGCCAGTTGAACGTGCAACTGGCAAGCACCGAGCATGCGCTGCATCTGGTGCGCGAAGGCAGCGTGTTCGGTTGCGTGGCGGCCGGGGCGGCCGAGCCGCAGGCCAACGGTCCGCAGGTGACGCCGCTGGGCCATATGCGCTACGTCTGCGTGGCCACCAAGGGGTTTGCCAACCACTGGTTCGGCGACGGCTTCCTGATCGAGGCGGCGCAGCTGGCGCCGGCCGTGGTCAGCGACCGCGACATGATGGATGGCTTCGTGCACCAGGCGACCGGCCTGCGCGGCGCCTATCCGCGCCACACGCTGCCGCTGTCGGCGGCCACCAGCGAGTGCGTGTTCGGCGGCCTGGCGTATGGCCTGATGCCGCAGCCGGAAGTGGCGGCGGCGCTGGCCGACGAGCGGCTGGTGGATCTGGCGCCCGGCCAGCATGTCGACGTGGCGCTCAACTGGTACGCCTGGAACCTGGACACGCCGTTCACCCGCGCGCTGTCCGAACAAATCGTGACGACCGCCCGGCGCTACCTGCTGCCTGCTTAAATATCCAGCGGATCGACTTCCAGCGACCACTTCACGCGGCTCTTCATTTCCTTGAGAGTGAGCATCCACTCCTTCAGAAACGCCTGCAGCGCCGGCCTTGACGGTGATTCCACAAGTAGCTGCGCGCGGTCGACGTTGTACACCCGCGTCATGGTCATCGGGATCGGATCGTTGATGGTGATGCCCGGATGCTCCATGCAATCGCGGGCCATGGTCAGGAATTCGATCGCCGTGGCCAGCTCGCGCGCCTCGGCCCGCAGCAGCGCCTGGAACAGATAGGGCGGCAAGGCGGCCTGCTCGCGCTCCTCCAGCAGCGCCGTGGCGAAGTGGTCGTAATCGTGGTGCACCACCGCGCCGTACAGCGGATGCTGCGGATAGCGCGTCTGGATCAGCACCTCGCTGGGAATGCCGGCCCGTCCGGCGCGGCCGGCCACCTGCATCAACTGCGCGAACAGCCGCTCGCTGGCGCGGTAGTCCTGCGAGAACAGCGCCGTGTCCGGATTCATGATGCCCACCAGCGTCAGCTTCTTGAAGTCATGCCCCTTGGCGACCATCTGCGTGCCGATCAGGATATCCACCTCACCGCGGTGCACGGTGTCGAAGGCCTCCTGCGCGCTGCCCTTCTTGCGCGTGGAATCGGCGTCGATGCGCAGGATGCGCGCCTCCGGGAACATGGCCTGCAAGCCTTCTTCCACGCGCTGCGTGCCGCGTCCCAGCGGTTGCAGGTCGACGTTGCCGCAGGTCGGGCAATGACGCGGGATGCGCATCTCCAGGCTGCAATGGTGGCAGCGCAGCCGATGTTCCGGACGATGCAGCACCATAAACGAGGTGCAGCGCGTGCATTCGCTGACCCAGCCGCACGATTCGCAGCAGATCACCGGCGCATAGCCGCGCCGGTTCAGGAACAGCAGCGACTGCTCGCCGCGCTCCAGGCGCTGCTTGATGGCCGCCACCAGCCGCGACGTCAGGCCGTCGGACGGCTTGTCGCGCTCCATGTCGACCAGCTTGACCGTCGGCAGCACGGCGTTCTGCACCGCCCGCTCGCGCAGCTCCAGCTTGCGGTAGCGGCCGGACTGGGCGTGATGCCAGCTTTCCAGCGACGGCGTGGCCGATCCCAGCACGATCGGAATCTGCAGCTGCCAGGCCCGCCACACGGCCAGGTCGCGCGCCGAATAGCGCAGGCCTTCCTGCTGCTTGTACGAGGGATCGTGCTCCTCGTCGATGATGATCAGCTTCAGATGCGGCAACGACGACAGGATCGCCAGCCGCGTGCCCAGCACGATGCGCGCCTTGCCCTGATGCGCGGCCAGCCAGTGCAGCATGCGCTCGCCTTCGGACAGGCTGCTGTGCAGCGTAGCCAGCATCACGCCGGGGAAGCGCGCACGGATATTGCCTTCCAGCTGGGGCGTCAGGTTGATCTCCGGCACCAGGATCAGGATCTGCGCCTCCTGCTCGCGCGCCAGCACCTGGGCGCAGGCTTGCAGGTAGACCTCGGTCTTGCCGCTGCCGGTGACGCCGTACAGCAAGGTCGGCTTGAAGCCCTGCTGGCCGCCGATGGCGTCCGCCGCCGCCTGCTGCGAGGCGTTCAGCACCGGCATGTCGACCGGCGCCGGATCGTGCGCCGGCTCCACCTTGGCCAGCTTTTTCAGCGCCCGGTCCAGCGCCACCGTGGTCAGCACGCGCAAATTCTTCGGCAGGCCCGGCAGCGCCACCTCGCCCAGCGGACGCTGGTAGTAATCGGCGGCAAAGCCGGCCAGCGCCAGCCACTGCGCCGACAGCGGCGACAGCTGGCTGCGCACGGCCAGCGCGTCTTTGAGCTTGTCGGCCGGCACATCGGTCTGGTCGGCCACGCCGACGATCAGTCCCACCACCTCGCGCCGCGCGAAGGACACCAGCGCCAGCTGGCCGATTTGCGGCCGCTCGGCCGGATCGCACTCCCAGCGATAGTCGAACACCGCATTAAGCGGCGTATCAATGGCGATTTGCAGGTAGCAGAGGCGTGGATTATTCATGCTGCACCTTGCAAAAAACCGGGTGCTGTATGTATCCACAGTTTCTGTGGATAACTTTGTGGACAATGGAATCTTAATCCCCGGAAAGCATAGACATCCAAGTTGGTATCGTCGTAAACCGGGCAAAAATTCAAAATTTTTTCTCTTTAAAATCAGTTACTTGGAAAACGCTTCCTAGAGGAAGAAAAATCGCCGTCGTTTCTGCTCAGCTGTGCATAAGTGAAGTATTTAGGATGCTTTTTGCACCGAAATCAAGCACTTTTTTGCGCTTATCCACTGGTTTGCAGTGCACAACCGTTCCAAATTTTATCCTTATGCTCACACCAAGCTTTGTGTCCTGATAACTAGCTTGGCAAGCCTGCTATTTTTGCCTAAAAATCGTGCAACGCAACATGAATCTCAGGTCAAACAGCAATATTATGGCTAAGTCACGGTTTACTAAGTCATTTTATTTCTTGTCCACAGTTTTTGTGGATAACTTTGTGGAAAATGAAGAAATAAACCAGATCAACCTTCAGCAGAGTGTTTACGGCTTGCTAAACATTGCTCTATGAGCCACAAAATTTATCTTTAAAAATCAACAAGTTGGCGCATGCTCCGGGGCTAGCTGAAATACACTGCCTGTTATTTCCGCAGCAAAAAAAATTGTGCATAAGTCGGTCTGCACAGACCGTTCGCACCAATGAAAAAGGGCACGTTTCTGCCGAAACGTGCCCCGATATGGACGTCAATCAGCCTGCGCGCTGCGCCTTGCTGTAGGTATGCACCGCTTCCACCATGGCCGCCACGTTTTCCGGCGGGGTGAACTGCGAAATACCGTGGCCCAGGTTGAACACGTGGCCGCTGCCGCTGACGCCCGGCTTGCCGAAGGCATCCAGCACCTTGTGGACTTCAGCGGTGATCTGGTCCGGGCTGGCGAACAGGATGGCCGGGTCCAGGTTGCCTTGCAGGGCGACCTTGTGGCCGACCTTGTGGCGCGCCTGGGTCAGGTTGGCGGTCCAGTCCAGCCCCAGCGCATCGGCGCCGATGTCGGCGATTTCCTCGATCCAGTGGCCGCCGCCCTTGGTGAACACGATGGCCGGGATTTTGACGCCGTCCTTTTCGCGTTTCAGCAGCGCCACCACCTGGCGCATGTATTTCAGCGAGAACTCCTGGTAAGCGCCGTCGGCCAGGGCGCCGCCCCACGAGTCGAAGATCATCACGGCTTGCGCGCCGGCGTCGATCTGGGCGTTCAGGTACTCGGCCACCGCCTTGGCGTTGGTGTCCAGGATGAAGCGCATCAGGTCAGGACGGTTGTACAGCATCTTCTTGATGTTGTGGAACTCGCGCGAGCCTTCGCCCTCGACCATGTAGCAGGCCAGCGTCCATGGGCTGCCGGAGAAGCCGATCAGCGGCACGCGGCCATTGAGCTCGGTGCGGATCTGGGTCACGGCCTTGAATACATAGTCCAGCGAACCCGGTTCCGGCTGGCGCAGGGCCAGCACGTCGGCTTCGGTTTTCAGCGGACGCTCGAATTTCGGGCCTTCGCCTTCGACGAAGTGCAGGCCCAGGCCCATCGCGTCCGGCACCGTCAGGATGTCGGAGAACAGGATGGCGGCGTCCAGCGGGAAGCGGTCCAGCGGCTGGATCGTCACTTCGGTGGCGTAGTCCGGATTGGTGGCCAGGCCCATGAAGGAGCCGGCCTTGGCGCGGGTGGCGCGGTATTCAGGCAGATACCTTCCCGCCTGACGCATCAGCCACACAGGGGTGTATTCGGTCGGCTGGCGCAGCAACGCGCGCAGGAAGGTGTCGTTCTTCAGCGGAGCAAATTGTGGCATGGAAGGCAATCAAAGACATTCAAAGCGGCTATTATCGCATCCCGCGCCGCTTTTTTTTTCGCTAAGCTTTCTCTATCATGCGTAGCACCCTGCGTTGACCCTTTCTGGAGTAGCCATGACATCGACCGTATCGCCTACCATCGCCGCCTATGGCGCCTGGCCTTCGACCATCAGCGCCGCGCGCGTGGCGGCCGGGGCGACGCCAATGTCTTCGCTGATGCTGGGCGGTTCCGACGGCAGCGATATCTTCTGGCTGGCCGGCCGCGCGGCGGAAGCGGGGCGCAACACGCTGCTGCGCTACCACGGCGCCACCACCGGGGAACTGACGCCGGCGCCGTTCAATGTGCGCTCGCGGGTGCATGAATACGGCGGCGGCGCCTATGCGGTGGATGGCGAGATGGTCTACTTCTCGCATTTCAAGGACAACTGTGTGTACCGCATGGCCGCCGGTGAGGCGCCAGTGGCGGTCACGCAGGCCGGCAAGCAGCGCTTCGCCGATTTCGTCGTGGACCGCGCGCGCAACCGCCTGATCGGCGTGCGTGAGCTGCATGGCGAGGATGAACACGCGCAGCCAACCAATACCCTCTGCGCGATCGACATCGCCACCGGCGCCGAAACGGTGCTGGTGCAGGGCGCCGACTTCTACTCGTCGCCGCGCCTGTCGCCGGATGGCCGCACGCTGACCTGGCTGAGTTGGGACCATCCGCGCATGCCGTGGCAGGGCACCACGCTGTGGCTGGCCGGTGTGAACGCCGACGGCTCGCTGGCCGCGCCGGTCCGCATCGCCGGCGGCGAAGAGGAATCGATTTGCCAGCCCGAATGGTCGCCGGACAACCTGCTGCACTTCGTCTCCGACCGCAGCGGCTGGTGGAACCTGTACCGCCTGTGCGCCGACCGCCAGCGCATCGAAGGCCTGTGCCCGATGGAAGCCGAATTCGCCTCCCCGCACTGGACCTTCGGCAACAGCATGTACGGCTTCCGCTCGGCCAGCGAAATCATCTGCACCTACATCGACAAGGGCGTGAGCCGCCTGGCGCGCCTGCTGCCGGGCAGCGGCAAGCTGGAAGCCATCGCCAATCCCTACGAGGAAATCCGCGAACTGCGCGTCGGTCCCGGCTACATCGCCATGCTGGCCGGCGGCCCGACCATCCCGATGGAACTGGCGCGCATCGACTTCACCGAAGAAGGCGTGGAAATCCTCGCGCAATCGATTGAAGACCTGCCGGACGAAGCCAACCTCTCGGTCCCGACCAGCATCAGCTACCCAAGCGCGAATGGTCGCACCTCGCACGCCTTCTACTACCCGCCGCGCAACCGCGACGTGCAGGCGCCGGCGGACAGCAAGCCGCCGGTGATCGTCATCAGCCACGGCGGCCCGACCGGCATGACGGTCAACACCCTGAACCTGAAAACGCAGTACTGGACCAGCCGCGGCTTCGGCGTACTGGATGTGAACTACGGCGGCAGCACCGGCTTCGGCCGCGCCTACCGCGACCTGCTCAAGGGCCAGTGGGGCATCGTCGACGTTGAAGACTGCGTGGCCGGCGCCCAGGCGCTGGTGGAGCGCGGCCTGGCCGACGGCGAGCGCCTGATCATCCGTGGCGGCAGCGCCGGCGGCCTGACCACGCTGTGCGCGCTGACCTTCCACGACGTGTTCAAGGCCGGCGCCAGCTATTACGGCGTCTCCGACCTGAAAGGCCTGGACCAGGATTCGCACAAGTTCGAATCGCACTACAATGAATACCTGATCGCGCCGAAAGCGCAAGCCGACGCCATTTACCAGCAACGCTCGCCGATCAACCACACCAACAAACTTTCGCGCCCGATGATCTTCTTCCAGGGCCTGGACGACAAGGTGGTGCCGCCGCAGCAATCGGAAATGATGGTGGACGCGCTGAAGAAACGCGGCATCCCGGTAGAATACGTGCCGCTCGAAGGCGAAGGCCATGGCTTCCGCAAAGCCGAAAACATCATCCGCACGCTGGAAGCGGAACTGAAATTCTATCAAAACATCTTTGGCCTGAATAACGCATGACCGATCCCAAGCTGCTCGCCGAATTCGACGCGCTGCCCTTCAACGAAAAAATGATCCTCGCCCTGCTCGCCCTGATCGGCGAGCCGGCCGGACGCACGCTGGTGCTCGATCACCTGATCCACGCGCGCATTGAATTCGATGACGACGGCAACCTGTACACGGTGGGCACGCTGGACGAAGCCCTGCAAAAACTGGAGCGCCTGGCCTTTATCAGCGTGGTGACGGGACGCGGCTTTGTCTGCAATCCCAAGCTGCGCTGGCCCGCGCTGCGTGCCGCCATCGGCACCCATGCGCTGGAAGACCTGTGCGCCGCCTACGCCGAGCTGGTGCCGATGCGCCAGACCTGGAACAGCATGGAACCGCGCAGCTACCGCGCCGGCATGGCGCGCCTGCGCATGGGCCTGTTGCGCGGCCACGGTCCGCAGCAAATCCAGCAGGTGCTGGCCTTCTGCCTGGGCAGCTACGAGGCGGCGCAGCTGCACCCTGTCGTCGACATCTTCGGCCGGCCGTTCGAGCCGGGCATGATCGCGCTGGTCAACCCGCTGCTGCAGGACGACGTGCTGGCGGTCCTGATGCACAACGCCCAGCATGAACCGGCCACCGCGCCGGCCATCCGCGAATTCTGCGAGATGCACATGCAGCGTCGTCACGGCGATATCAACGCCGAACTGCGCATGGCGATGGCGGAAGACGCGCTGCTGTGCGGCCGCCTGGACGACGCCAAGCGTTATCTGGAACGCACCGCCGGCCCGCAAAGCCAATACCTCGCCAGCGTCATCGTGCTGCTGCGCGGCGCCGCCAGCGCCGCCATCATCGGCTTTGACGCCGCATTGAAAACCCTGCGCCGCGATACCGGCAAGCGCAAACACCTGTTTGCCGGCATGGGCGGCTACCTGTATCTGCTGTCGATGCTGCGCAGCGGCGACGCCAAGCACCTGAAGGCGGCGGAAGCCTACCTCGAAATCGCGGTCAAGCTGCCGAAGAATCATGACAGCTCGGTGCACCAGCAGATCGACATGCTGCGCCAGGTGCGCGCCGGCGTGATGCAGACCGACGCCATCGCCAACCTGGCGTGGGAACCGGGCCTGCAAACGCAGGTGTTCCAGTTCCTGCTGTACTTCTGGCTCTCGCTGCCGCAACTGCAGGAGCGCAAGGAGCAGCTGCAGGAGCTGGTGAAGAACGCCGAGCGCGCCGGCTATATGTTCATCGCCGGCCAGGCTGCGGCGCTGCTGGGCCAGATGGGCGATGCCGAGATGCAGACGCACGCGCAGGCGCTGCGCTCGCGCTTCGGCTTCCCGGATCTGAGCACCTGGTTCGAACGGCAGGAAGGCTGGCAGCGCCAGCTCACCGCGCTGATCAACCTGCACCAGCCCTCCGCACCCGATGCGGCGGGCAGCTCGCGCCTGGTATGGCTGCTGACCTACGATAACCGCCACGGCCTGACCGACATCGTGCCGCTGGAGCAGAAGCGCGATGCGCGCGGCCTGTGGAGCAAGGGCCGCGCCGTGGGTCTGAAGCGCCTGCGCTTCGAATCCGAGCAGTTCGACTTCCTGACGCCGCAGGACATCCGCGCGGCGGAAGCGATCACCGTCGCTCATCGCGGCTACCAGTCCACCGGCCTGACTTACGAGATCGATCCGCAGCGCGCCGCGCCGACGCTGGTGAATCACCCATTGCTGTTCTGGTCCGACCTGCCGGACATGCGCGTCGAGATGCTGTCCGGCGAGCCTGAACTGCTGATCAAGAAAAGCCCCGGCAACCTGGAACTGCGCTTGCAGCCGCCGATTCCGGACGACAGCTCCTCGGTGGTGATCACCAAGGAAACGCCGACCCGCCTGCGCGTGGTCAACATCCTCGACGAGCACCGCCGCATCGCCGCCATCGTCGGTGATGCGCTGAATGTGCCGGCGCACGCGGAACAGCAGGTGCTGTCCGCCATCAGCGCCATCTCGTCGCTGGTGACGGTGCAATCGGAAATCGGCGGCGCCGCGCCGGACATGGAACAGATGGAAGCCGACATGCGCCTGCACCTGCACCTGCTGCCGTACCAGCACGGCCTGAAGATGCAGATCCTGGTGCGGCCGCTGGTCAACGGCGCTTACTACAAGCCGGGTGACGGCGCCGACAGCGTGATAGCCGACATTGGCGGCAAGCCGGTACAGGCGCGCCGCAAGCTGATCGACGAACGCGATGCGGAGCGCGACCTGATCGCCAAATGCCCGGTACTGGAATCGGCGGAGCAGGATCACGGCGAATGGCTGCTCGGCCAGCCGGCGCTGTGCCTGCAACTGTTGGTGGAGTTGCAGGAGCTGGACCCGGCAAGCATCGTCATCGCCTGGCCGGAAGGCGAAAGCTTCCGCGTCACCGCCAAGGTCGAGACCAAGCATCTGCGCCTCGCCATCAAGAGCAACAAGGACTGGTTCGCGGCCAGCGGTGAACTGAAGGTCGATGAAGACAAGGTAATCGACCTGCGCACGCTGCTGGAGATGATGCAGAAGAGCCAGGGCCGCTTCGTGGAGCTGGGCGAGAACCGCTACATGGCGCTCACCGAGGAGCTGTACCGCCGCCTGCAGGAAGTCTCGGCCTATGGCGAGATTACCGCCGACGGCGTGCGCGTGCATCCGCTGGCCTCTTTCGCGCTGGAAGAACTGGCCGACGACGTCGGCGGCCTCAAGTCCGACAAGCTGTGGAAAGAACACCTGGCGCGCATGCAGGAACAGACTGTCTTCGAACCGCAGCTGCCAAGCACCCTGCAGGCGGAGCTGCGCGACTACCAGGTCGAAGGCTACAACTGGCTGTCGCGCCTTGCGCATTGGGGCGTGGGCGCCTGCCTGGCCGACGACATGGGCCTCGGCAAAACGCTGCAGGCGCTGGCGCTGATGCTGTCGCGTGCACCGCAAGGTCCGACGCTGGTGATCGCGCCGACCTCGGTCTGCATGAACTGGATGAGCGAAGCCGCGCGTTTCGCACCGACGCTGAACGTGCAGCTGTTCGGCGCCGGCGACCGCGCCGAAGTGATGAACAACCTGCACGCCTACGACGTGGTGGTGACCAGCTACGGCCTGCTGCAACTGGAGTCCGCATTGTTTGCCGGCGTGCAGTGGAACACCATCGTGCTCGATGAAGCGCAGGCCATCAAGAACGCGGCCACCAAGCGTTCCGCCGCCGTAATGGCGCTGAAGGGCGATTTCCGCATCGCCGTCACCGGCACGCCGCTGGAAAACCACCTCGGCGAATTGTGGAACCTGTTCCGCTTCATCAATCCGGGTCTGCTGGGCAGCATCGAGCAGTTCAACCTGCGCTTCGCCGCGCCGATTGAAAAGCCGCAGGACCACCGCGCCGAACTGGGCGCGCGCAAGCGCCTGCGCCGTTTGATCCAGCCGTTCATCCTGCGCCGCACCAAGGCGCAGGTGCTGACCGAGCTGCCGTCGCGTACCGAGATCACGCTGGAAGTCGATCTGTCAGCCGACGAAACGGCGCTGTACGAATCGCTGCGCCGCGCGGCATTGGAAAACCTGGAAGCGGTCGAAGGACCGGCCGAGAAGAAATCGATCCAGATCCTGGCCGAGATCATGAAGCTGCGCCGCGCCTGCTGCAATCCCAACCTGATCGCGCCGGAACTGAACCTGGCCAGCAGCAAGCTGGCCGCCTTCGCGCATCTGCTGGAAGGCCTGCTGGAGAACAAGCACAAGGTGCTGGTATTCAGCCAGTTCGTCGACCACCTGGCGCTGATCCGCGCGCATCTGGACGCGCAGGGCGTCAGCTATCAGTACCTGGATGGCTCGACCTCCATGGCCGACCGCAAGAAGCGCGTGGATGCCTTCCAGGCCGGCGTCGGCGATGTGTTCCTGATCTCGCTGAAAGCGGGTGGCGTCGGCATCAACCTGACGGCCGCCGACTACGTGATCCACATGGACCCGTGGTGGAATCCGGCGGTGGAAGACCAGGCCTCGGACCGCGCGCACCGCATGGGCCAGTTGCGGCCGGTGACCATCTACCGCCTGGTGGCGCGCCACACCATCGAGGAAGGCATCGTCGACCTGCACCAGCACAAGCGCGACCTGGCCGACAGCCTGCTGGAAGGCAGCGACGTCAGCGGCCGCATGTCGGCCGGCGAAATGTTGGCGATGCTGCAAGAAGGGTTGAAAAAGTAATTCGGCTTGTATCGAGCGCTCTCAAGCGGCCGGATTAGTGATAATCTCCTCCGCTTCAGATACAAGGCTGCATAATGATGATTAAGACAAGATTTGCATTGGCTGCGCTGATGGCGGCTCTTGCCGCCGCGCCAGCCGGCGCCGCCACACACCACCACAAGGCTGCTCCCACCAAGAAAAGCAGCGCCAAGGCCAGCACCAGCAAGGCCAAGAGCACCAAATCCACCAAGAGCAAAGGCAAGGCCAGCGCCAAGTCGTCCGGCAAGACCAAGGCTGTCGCTGCCGTCGCCGCGGTGCCGGCCCTGAAGGTCGCTTCCGAGCGCTACCAGGACCGCCAGTTCGACAACCTGAGCAACCAGTTCCTCAACGCGCTGTGGCGCATCGATTCGGAAAGCGCGATCTACGCCGGCAAGTACGACACCGCCGCCACGCTGACCGTGTTCGACAAGGCGGAACAGGCCAAGGAACTGGCCTTCATCGACGACTGGAAGCAGCGCCTGACCGCCGTCAACGCCGGCAAGCTGGCGCCCAAGCAGCGCACCGATCTGGCGCTGCTGCTCAACAAGCTTGATGGCGACCGCTTCCGCCTGACCACCTTGCGCGAGTGGGAATGGAATCCGGCCAGCTACAACGTCGCCGGTCCGATCGATCTGATCCTCAATACCGAATACGCGGCCCAGCCGCAGCGCCTGCGCACGCTGCTCAAGCGCATCGCCAGCATTCCGGCTTACTACGACGCGGCGCGCGCCAACATCGTCAATCCGACGCGCGAGCACACCCGCCTGGCGATCGCGCAGGCGCCCGGCGTGCAGGCACTGCTGGCCGAGGTGGACAAGGTGGCGCAGGCGTCGATCCTGACGCCGGTGGAGAAGCAGCAGTACACGCAGCGCGTCAACGCGGCCTTGATGGCGGTCGACGGCTACGTGGCTTTCCTGACCGAGATGGACAAGCAGATGGACACCAGGGGCCGTCGCACTTTCCGTCTGGGCAAGGAGCTGTATGAGCAGAAGTTTGCCTACGATATCCAGTCCGGCAGCACCGCCGAGCAGACCTATCAGAAAGCGCTGGCGGCGCGCGAAGAGCTGCTGGCGAACATGGACAAGCTGTCCGACGAGCTGTGGGACAAGACCATGGGCGGCGCCGCCAAGCCGGCCGACCGCTTTGCCAAGATCGGCATGGTGATCGACAAGCTGTCGGCGCGTCACGTGGCGCGCGAGGATTTCGTCAGCGAGATCAAACGTCAGATTCCGCTGTTGCAGGATTGGGTGATCAGCCGCAACCTGCTGACGCTGGACCCGAACAAGCAGCTGGAAGTGCGCGCGACGCCTGCCTACCAGGCCGGTGTCGCGGGCGCCAGCATCGATGCGCCGGGGCCGTATCGTCCGCAGGACCGCACCTTCTACAACGTCACGCCGCTCGATGGCGCGACGCCGGAAGCGGCCGAAAGCAGCCTGCGCGAGTACAACTACTGGATTCTGCAGATCCTGAATATTCACGAGGCGATTCCGGGCCACTATGCGCAGCTGATCTACGCCAACCGTTCGCCGTCGATCGTCAAATCGATCTTCGGCAATGGCGCGATGGTGGAAGGCTGGGCGGTATATGGCGAGCGCATGATGCTGGAGTCCGGCTACGGCGACAACGCGCCGGAGATGTGGCTCATGTGGTCGAAGTGGAACCTGCGCAGCGTGACCAACACCATTCTCGATTACAGCGTGCATGTGCTGGGCATGACGGAAGAACAGGCCGTCGATCTGCTGCAGCGCCAGGCGTTCCAGACGCATAGCGAGGCGGTGGAGAAATGGCATCGCGTGCAGGTGTCATCGGTGCAGCTGACCAGCTACTTCAGCGGCTACAGCGAGATCATGGAGTTGCGCGAGCAGCGCAAGCAGCAGCTGGGCGCGGGCTTCAACCTGAAGCAGTTCCACGAGCAATTCCTCAGCTACGGCAGCGCGCCGGTGCGCGTGATCAAAGGTTTGATGACGCAGTAGTCCTGCGCTCGCTCAAACAGATGGGCATGTGATTCGATACGATGGGGAACGGCTGTGCGTCAGCCGTTTTCTGCTACGATCAAATTCGGGAGGTATCATGACCATGCCCATTAAATTCGACACCCTGCAGTACACCCAGAGCCTGATTGATGCCGGTATTCCACCGGTACAAGCCGAGGCACAAGCACAGGCCCTCACTCAGGCAATGGACGAAGCCACCGTCGCGCCAAGCGAACTGGTGCTATTGCGAACCGACATGATCGCGCGCATAGAGATGTTGCGCATCGAAATGAACGAAAAATTCGATGCGCTTCGTGCCGAAATGAATGCCAAGCTGGAAGCGCTGGAAGAGCGATTCAATGCCAAGCTGGAAGCGCTGGAAGAGCGATTCAACGCCAAGCTGGAAGCGCTGGAGCAGCGCTTGCGGGCGTATATCGACCGCAAGCTGACTACCGTTTATTGGATGGTGGGAATTTCACTGGCATTGCATGCCGTTACGATCGGCATGCTGGTGCGGGTCATCGACCGGCTGCCCTAGATCAGGCTTTTTCTTCCGGGGCCGTGGACATGCGCACGAACATCGGCGCCACCAGCAGGCCCAGCTCGAACAGCAGGCACATCGGAATCGCCAGCGAGAACATGCTGACCGCATCCGGCGGCGTCACGATAGCCGCCACCACAAACGCGCCAACGATCGCATAAGGACGAATCTCCTTCAGCTTGGCCACCGTCACCAGGCCCATGCGCACCAGGATCACCACCACCACCGGCACCTCGAAGGTCGCGCCAAACGCCAGGCACATCGACATCACGAAATCCAGGTAGTTTTCGATATCCGGCGTCACCGCAATCGACTGCGGCGAAAACTCGGCAATGAACTGGAACACCCGGCCGAACACAAGGAAGTAGCAGAACGCCACGCCCGACATGAACAGCACCGACGACGAAATCACCAGCGGCGCGATCAGGCGCTTCTCGTGCGCATACAGGCCCGGCGCCACAAACGCCCACAGTTGGTACAGCACCCACGGCAACGACAGGATGATGGAAATCACCAGCGTCACCTTCATCGGCACCAGGAACGGCGAGATCACGCCGGTGGCGATCATCTTCGAGCCGACCGGCAGCGAGCGGATCATCGGCTCGGCGATGATGTCGTAGATGTGCGAAGGGCCAGGCCAGATCATCAGGCCGATGCAGACCAGCGCAATGCCGATCGACGCCTTGACCAAACGATCCCGCAGTTCGATCAGGTGAGAGATAAAGGTCTCTTCGCCCTGGTTAGGTGTAGTCATTTAATAGAAGGAGCTGTTGGTAGGACCACGCGGACGGAAGCGGGCCACCCGCGCCGCGCCGGACGTCACGTGCATCTTGCCGCCAGTGCGCTGCTTGTACCAGTTGGGAATGGCCGAATTGCGCACCAGCTTCTTGCGGCGGAACTCGCGCGCCTTGCGCGACAGGTCGTCCGTGGTCACGCTGTTGAACGCGCCATGCGAATACGAGGACGAACTATCCGACAGCGACGACGAGGACGTGTCGGTGAAGGCGTTCTCCACTTCCGCCATATTCTGCGAAATCGAATTCTCCACGTCGGTCTTCACCGCCTGGGCCGCGTCCTGCACTTCTTTTTGCAGGTTCTTCAGCTCTTCCAGCTCGATTTCGCGTGTGACTTCGGATTTCACGTCGTTCAGATAACGCTGGGCGCGACCGTACAGCGTCCCGGCCATGCGCGCCACCTTGGGCAGCTTTTCAGGACCGATGACGACCAGCGCAATCACGCCGATGACAGCAAGTTTGGTAAGACCGAGATCGATCATAAGAAGGCGCTACTTACTTCTTCTCTTTCGCATCGACGTCGATGGTGCCAGGCGCGGCAGGGGCGGCCGGCTTCTCTTCGTCGCCTTTTACGCCATCCTTGAAGCCCTTGACGGCCTTGCCGATATCCGAACCCATATTGCCCAGTTTCTTGGTGCCGAACACCAGCATCACGATAACCAGAACGATCAGCCAGTGCCAAATGCTAAATGAACCCATCATATTCCCCTTGGGAGCGCATGCGCTCCAGATTTATTCGTTGATTCCCAGAACTGCTGCGACAGTATAAGCGATGCGCAGTCTCTGGGGTAAGTGTGGTCGCTCGCCGTTAAATCAACGCTCGCCGCGCCACGGATGCGCGCCGCCGACCACGTGCAGGTGTAAATGGTACACCTCTTGGCCGCCGTCCGGTCCACTGTTGATCACGGTCTTGAAGCCGGCGGCTGGCGCGCCGTCCGCATCATAGCTGACTGCGCAGCCAAATTCCTCTGCCAACCGGGGGGCCAGCGCCAGCATTTTGCCCAGCAGCGCCGGCTCGCCGGCCGCGTCCTGCAGCGTCGAGAAATGTTTCTTTGGAATCACCAGCAGATGCACGGGGGCCGCAGGATTGATGTCCTTGAAGGCCAGCAAGTCCTCGTCCTCATAGACGGTGGTCGAAGGAATTTTCTTTTCGGCTATTTTGCAAAAGATGCAGTTTTCCACTCAGAGGCTCCGATTATTCCAATTATTCTTTACGGGATGCTTTTTCCTCGATGCCGGACACGCCCTCGCGGCGCGCCAGTTCATCGAGCACCTGCTGCGGCTTGAGGTCGAACTGGGCCAGCAGCACCAGCGTATGGAACCACAAGTCGGCCACTTCGTACAGCACCTTGCCGCTGTCGGCGCCGGCGCGCGCATCCTTGGCGGCCATCACGGTTTCGGTGGCTTCCTCGCCGATCTTCTTCAGGATGGCGTCGTCGCCCTTGGCGAACAGCTTGGAGGTATAGGAGGTGGCGGGATCGCCGCCGTTGGCCGGCTTGCGCGATTCGATCACGTCGGCCAGCCGGTCAAGAATGGTGCTCATTTGCCTGCCTTGTAGATATCGGATGGGTCTTTCAGCACCGGCTCGGTGTTCTGCCAGTCGCCTTCCTGCGCGTCGCCTTCGAACTTCTGGAAGAAGCACGAGTGACGGCCGGTATGGCAAGCGATGCCGCCGGCCTGCTCGATTTTCAGCAGCAGCACGTCTTCGTCGCAGTCCAGGCGCACTTCCAGCACCTTCTGCACGTGGCCGGACTCTTCGCCCTTGTGCCACAGCTTCTTGCGCGAACGGCTCCAGTAGACGGCTTCGCCCAGCTCCACCGTCTTGGCCAGCGCCTCGCGGTTCATCCAGGCGAACATTAGCACATCATTGCTGCCCGCTTCCTGGGCGATCACCGGCACCAGGCCGTGTTCGTCCCATTTTACTTTTTTCAGCCAGGCCGCTTTCGGCTGGACGTTGGGGGTATTCATCATGCTGCTCCGTCCAGGCGCATCGGAATGCCCTGTTGCGCCATGAAGCGCTTGGCTTCCTGCACCGAATATTGGCCAAAGTGGAAGATGCTGGCGGCCAGCACCGCGTCGGCCTTGCCCAGCTTGATGCCGTCGGCCAGGTCCTGCAGACCGCCGACGCCGCCGGAAGCGATCACCGGAATGCCGACCGCGTCGGACACGCCGCGCGTCAGACCCAGGTCGAAGCCGGACTTGGTGCCGTCCTTGTCCATGCTGGTCAGCAGGATTTCGCCGGCGCCCAGCTGTTCCATTTTCCGGGCCCATTCGATGGCGTCGATGCCGGTGGCCTTGCGGCCGCCGTGGGTGAACACTTCCCACTTGCCCGGCGAGGTCTGCTTGGCGTCGATCGCCACCACGATGCACTGCGAACCGTGCTTCTGCGAGGCGTCGTACACCAGCTGCGGATTCGACACCGCCGACGAGTTCATGCTGACCTTGTCGGCGCCGGCGTTCAGCAGGCGGCGCACATCGGCCACCTCGCGCACGCCGCCGCCCACCGTCAGCGGAATGAACACCTGCGAAGCGACCGCTTCGATGATGTCCAGGATCAGGCCGCGGTTATCGCTGGTGGCGGTGATGTCGAGGAAGGTCAGTTCGTCGGCGCCCTGCTCGTCGTAGCGGCGCGCGATTTCCACCGGGTCGCCGGCATCGCGCAGCTCGGTGAAATTGACGCCTTTGACGACGCGGCCATCGGTCACGTCGAGGCAGGGGATGATGCGTTTAGCAAGCATTATTCTTCCGTGTCTTCTTCAATCAAGTCACCGCTCAATTCGTCGGCGCGCAGCTGGGCCGATTCCAGATCGATGGTGCCTTCGTAAATCGAACGGCCGCAGATCACGCCTTCGATGCCTTCGTCCTGCACCGCGCACAGCGCTTCGACGTCGGCCAGATTGTGCAGGCCGCCGGAGGCGATCACCGGAATTTTCACGGCTTGCGCCAGCTTGACGGTGGCTTCGATATTCACGCCGCCCATCATGCCGTCGCGGCCGATGTCGGTGTAGATGATCGATTCGACGCCATAGGCTTCGAACTTCTTGGCCAGGTCGATCACTTCGTGGCCGGACATCTTGCTCCAGCCGTCGGTGGCGACCTTGCCGTCCTTGGCGTCCAGGCCGACGATGATGTGGCCGGGGAAGGCGCCGCAGGCGTCGTGCAGGAAGCCCGGCTCTTTCACCGCGGCGGTGCCGATGATGACGTAGGTGATGCCGGCGTCCAGGTAGCGCTCGATGGTGTCGAGGTCGCGGATGCCGCCGCCCAGCTGCACCGGGATTTCGTCCAGGTCGTTTTCTTCCGCGTAGTCCTGCACCGCTTGCAGGATCGCCTTGATGGCCGCCTCGTTCTTCGGCTTGCCGGCGAAGGCGCCGTTCAGGTCGACCAGATGCAGGCGGCGCGCGCCTTGCTTGAGCCAATGCAGGGCCATCTCGGCCGGATCTTCGGAGAATACGGTGGCGAGTTCCATATCGCCTTGTTTCAAGCGAACGCAGTGACCGTCTTTGAGGTCGATGGCAGGAATGAGCAGCATGATGGTTTAAGTTAAATTAAAAAAGGGAATCAAGGGTTCCAGTGAACGAAATTTTTGTACAACTGCAGACCGGTCGCGGCGCTTTTCTCCGGATGGAACTGGGTCGCAAAAATATTATCACGGGCGACCGCGCAACTGAACGCCGCACCGTAGACAGTTTGTCCGACCGTGTGCGCGGCCTGCTCCGGCTGGGCAAAATAGCTGTGCACGAAGTAGAAGTAGGCGTTGTCCGGAATATCCTGCCACATCGGATGAGACGCCGTTTGCCGCACTTGGTTCCAGCCCATTTGCGGCACCTTGAAGCGCGAGCCGTCCTCCTGGGTCTGGCCGTCGAGCTGGAAGCGCACCACCTTGCCGGGCAACAGCCCGAGGCCGGCGGCATTGCCTTCCTCGCTGCCATCAAACAGCATTTGCTCGCCGATGCATACTCCCATCAGGGGGATGGTCTTCGACGCCGCCAGCAGCGCTTCCTGGACACCGGATTCGCGCAGGCTGCGCATGCAGTCCGGCATGGCGCCCTGGCCGGGCAGCACGATGCGGTCGGCGCTCTGGATATCGGCCACTTCGCCGGAAATCAGCACGTTGGCTTCGGGCGCGACGGCGCGCAGCGCTTGCGCGACCGAGCGCAGATTACCCATGCCGTAATCAACTACTACGATTTTTTTCATGGTGTGTGTTTACAGAGTGCCTTTGGTCGACGGGATGGTGCCGGCGGCGCGCGGGTCCAGCTCGGACGCCATGCGCAGCGCGCGGCCAAATGCTTTGAAGACCGTCTCGCACTGGTGGTGCGCATTGGTGCCGCGCAGGTTGTCGATGTGCAGCGTGACCAGCGCATGGTTGACGAAGCCGCGGAAGAATTCCAGCGTCAGGTCGACGTCGAAGGTGCCGATCATCGCGCGCGTGAACGGGATGTGGTATTCGATGCCTGGGCGACCGGAATAGTCCAGCACGACGCGCGACAGCGCCTCGTCCAGCGGCACATACGAATGGCCGTAGCGGACGATGCCCTTGCGGTCGCCGATGGCCTTGGCCACCGCCATGCCCAGCGTGATGCCAACGTCTTCCACCGTGTGGTGGTTGTCGATATGGATGTCGCCGGTGGCCTCCACCTCCAGGTCGAACAGGCCGTGGCGGGCGATCTGGTCCAGCATGTGGTCGAGGAAGGGCACGCCGGTGTTCAGCTTCTGCTTGCCGGTGCCGTCCAGGTTGATGGAAACGCGGACTTGCGTCTCGTTGGTGTTGCGGATGATTTCTGCGGTGCGGTTCATGAAAAGCTCGCGATGGTGTCAGGCTGCCTGCGATGCGGCGAAGGCATCGAGGAAGGTGGAATTTTCTTCCGGGGTGCTTACGGTGATGCGTAGACAATTGGTCAGCACACTGTGCATTTTACTCACATTTTTGACTAAAACCTTGTGAGACAGCAGTTTCGCGTGGGCATCGTCGGAATCGGGCACGCGAATCAAGATAAAATTCGCCGCCGACGGAAAAACCTCGACGCCGGGGATACGGGCCAATGCAGCCGTCAGATCGGCGCGTGCGGCGCGCAACGCGGCCGCCTGCTGGTTCAGCACCTCCACGTGGTCGAGCGCGAATTCGGCCGCAACCTGGGTCAGCACGTTGATGTTGTAAGGAGGCCGCACTTTGTCGAATTCCGCCAGCAATTGCGGCGCCGCCGACAGGTAGCCGAGGCGGATGCCGGCCAGGCCCAGCTTCGACACCGTGCGCATCACCACCAGATTGTTAAATTCAGGCAGGCGATGCATGAATGTCTGCTGCGCGAACGGCTCGTAGGCTTCGTCCACCACGGCCAGGCCGAAACCGTCGAGCGCGCGGATGATGGCGACAATGTCGTCTTCGGCGAACAGGTTGCCGGTCGGGTTGTTCGGGTAGGACAGGAACACCAGCGCCGGCTTGTGCTGGGCGATGGCGGCCAGCATGGCCGGCAGGTCCAGCGTCAGGTCGGCTTTCAGCGGCACGCCGACGTAGTCCATGCCGGCGAATTGCGCCGAGCGCTGGTACATGACGAACGACGGCGTCGGCGCCACCACGGTGGCGCGGCGGTCCTGCATGGCGCAGGCCATGCACAGGATCGAGATCAGTTCATCCGAGCCGTTGCCGAGGATGACGTCGTGGCCGGCCGGCACGCCCAGCTTGTCCTGGATGCGCTGCTTGATGCTGGCGTAGGACGCCACCGGATAGCGGTTCAGCGCCACGTCGGCCAGGCGCCGGCCCAGTTCCTCGCGCAGATGCTGCGGCAGGTGGTAAGGGTTCTCCATCGCATCCAGCTTGATAAAGCCACTCGCGTCAGCCACGTGGTAGCCGGCTACGGCGCGCACGTCTGGGCGGATGGTGCTGTTGATCAGGGTGTCGATGGGGGACATCTTACTGGGGCTCCTATGAGTTGACGGTACTTCGGGGTTTCTTGAGTTTTTTCGGCGGCGGCGCCGGCACTTCCGGCAACGCCAGCCGCTCGGCGATGATGGCGCAGTATTCCGGATTCAGCTCGAAGCCGACGTAATTGCGGCCGGTGCGCTTGGCCGCGATCGCCGTCGTGCCGCTGCCCATGAACAGGTCCAGCACCACGCCGTCCGGCGGGCACGAGGCCTTGACCATGCGCTCGATGATCTCCAGCGGCTTTTGCGTCGGATGGTCGGCGCGCTCCGGATGCTCGCGGTGCAGGCGCGACACGCTCCACAAATCCTTCGGGTTGTAGCCCACTTCCAGCCACTTGGCACCGATGAAGATCGAGCGCGTGCGCGCCTTCTTGGTCTCGGCGTCGTAGGGAATGCGCACGGCGTCGAGGTCGAAGTAGTAATCCTTGCGGCGCACGAAGAAGCCGATGGTGTCGTGCACCGACGAGAAACTGCGCACGCTGCCGCCCATCGACGGCACGCGGCGGTCCCAGATAATTTCGTTCATCATCATCATGCGCTTTTTCAGCATGACGAAAATCTCCGGCGAAAAGCGCCAGGTCAAAAAGATATACAGGCTGCCGTTGGGCTTCAGCTTGGGCAGCGCGGCGTCCACCCACTGCTCGGTCCAGCGCAGGTATTCGTCCACCGTCTGCTGGTCCGAGGCGTTGCCATAGTCTTTGCCGAGGTTATACGGCGGATCGGTCAGAATCAGATCGATGGAACCATCCGGGATGCGCGCCAGTCCGGCCAGCGCATCCTCACAGAAGACCTGATTGAGCCACGCGTCGGTCATTTCAGGCGCAGCTCCGCGCTGCGGGCATGCGCCTGCAGGCCTTCGCCATACGCCAGTTCAGCCGCGACCTTGCCCAGCGTTTGCGCGCCGGCTTCGCTCACGTGAATGATCGACGAACGTTTCTGGAAATCGTACACGCCCAGCGGCGACGAGAAGCGCGCCGTGCGCGACGTCGGCAGCACGTGGTTCGGGCCGCAGCAGTAGTCGCCCAGCGACTCGGACGAGAAGCGGCCGAGGAACATGGCGCCGGCGTGGCGGATCTTGTCGGCCCATTGCTGCGGTTCGGCGGCGGAGATTTCCAGGTGCTCGGCGGCGATACTGTTGGCGATGGCGCAGGCTTCATCCATGTCGCGCACCTTGATCAGCGCGCCGCGGTCGCCCAGCGAAGTACGGATCACTTCCTGGCGCGGCATCGTCGGCAGCAGCCTGGCGATACTAGCTTCCACCTTGGCGATGTAGTCAGCGTCGGGGCACAGCAGGATGGCCTGCGCCAGCTCGTCGTGCTCAGCCTGTGAAAACAGGTCCATGGCGACCCAGTCCGGGTCGGTGGTGCCGTCGCAGACGATCAGGATTTCCGACGGGCCGGCGATCATGTCGATGCCGACGATGCCGAACACGCGGCGCTTGGCCGAGGCCACATAGGCGTTGCCCGGTCCGACGATCTTGTCGACGGCCTGGATGGTTTCGGTGCCGTGCGCCAGCGCGGCGACAGCCTGTGCACCGCCGATGGTGATGACGCGGGTGACGCCGGCAATCGCGGCGGCGGCCAGCACCATCTGGTTCTTCACGCCGTCCGGCGTCGGCACCACCATGATGATTTCCTCGACGCCGGCAACGTGCGCCGGAATCGCGTTCATCAGCACCGACGATGGATAAGCAGCCTTGCCGCCGGGGACGTAGATGCCCACGCGGTCCAGCGGCGTGACGCGCTGGCCCAGCACCGTGCCATCGGCTTCGGTGTAGGTGAAGCCGTTCAGTTCCTGCTTCTGGCGTTCGTGGAACACGCGCACGCGGTGCGCGGCGACTTCCAGCGCCTGGCGCTGCGCCTCGGGAATCGCGGCCAGCGCGGCCTGCATTTCTTCCTGCGAGATTTCCAGCGCGGCCATGCTGGTGGCGCCGCCGTTGGGAATGCGGTCGAAGCGGTTGGTGTATTCGAGCACGGCGGCGTCGCCGCGCTTTTTCACGTCGGCGAGAATGCCGCCGACGGCGCTCTCGATGGCGTCGTCGGTGCTGGCCTCAAAAGCCAGCAGCGTGTCCAGGCGCTGTTTGAAATCAGCCTGGCTGGAATCGAGCTTGGTGATCATGGCGTTCACTTGTTGGAAGCGCGTTCAAACGCTTCGATGATGGGTTGCAGGCGCTCGCGCTTCATCTTCAGTGCGGCCTGGTTGACGATCAGGCGCGACGAAATATCCATGATGGCTTCGACCTCTTTCAGGTCGTTGGCGCGCAGCGTGTTGCCGGTGCTGACCACGTCGACGATGGCGTCCGACAGGCCGACCAGCGGCGCCAGCTCCATCGAGCCATACAGCTTGATCAGGTCGACGTGCACGCCCTTCTTGGCGAAGTGCGCGCGCGCCGTCTCGACGAACTTGGTGGCCACGCGCAGGCGCGCGCCCTGGCGCACGGCGGTCTCGTAATCGAAGCCGTTGCGCACCGCGACCGACATGCGGCATTCGGCGATGCGCAGGTCGATCGGCTGGTACAGGCCTTCGCCGCCGTGCTCCAGCAGCACATCCTTGCCGGCCACGCCGAAGTCCGCCGCGCCATGCTGCACATAGGTCGGCACGTCGGTGGCGCGCACGATCAGCACGCGCACATTGGGATCGTTGGTCGGCAGGATCAGCTTGCGCGAAGTTTCCGGATTCTCGGTGACGGTGATGCCCGCCGCCGCCAGCAGCGGCAGCGTGTCCTCGAAAATGCGGCCCTTCGACAGCGCAAGAATCAGCTGCTGCGAGTCGGCTTGGAAGGTACTCATGGTGTTTATTTAATTCGCTTGATGTTGGCGCCTACGGCGGAGAGTTTGAGTTCCATCTGGTCGTAGCCGCGGTCCAGGTGATAGATGCGGTCGACCAGCGTTTCACCGCGCGCAGCCAGGCCGGCGATCACCAGCGAAGCGGATGCACGCAGGTCGGTCGCCATCACGGGCGCGCCAACCAGCTGTTCCACGCCCTTGATAAAGGCGGTGTTGCCATCGGTTTCAATTTGCGCGCCCAGGCGGTTCATCTCCTGGACGTGCATGAAGCGGTTTTCAAAAATGGTTTCCGTCACGCGGCTGGCGCCGTCGGCGATGGTGTTCACCGCCATGAACTGCGCCTGCATGTCGGTCGGGAAGCCTGGGTATTCGGTGGTGCGGAAGGTGACCGGCGTCGGACGCTTGTCCATCTGCGCGCGGATCCAGTTGTCGCCGATGGTCAGCTGCAGGCCGATCTCGCGCAGCTTGTCCAGCGCCGCATCCATGATGTCGACGCGGGTGTTGCGGATGGTGATGTCGCCACCGGTCGCGGCCACCGCGCACAGGAAGGTCGCCGCTTCGATGCGGTCCGAAATCACCGCGTGTTTGGCGCCATGCAGTTCGGCGACGCCCTGGATCACCAGGCGGTTGGTGCCGATGCCTTCGATCTTCGCGCCCATGGCCACCAGCAGGTGCGCCAGGTCGGTCACTTCCGGTTCGCAGGCGGCGTTTTCCAGCACAGTCTCGCCTTCGGCCAGCGTGGCGGCCATCAGCAGGTTCTCGGTGCCGGTGACGGTGATCATGTCGGTGACGATGCGCGCGCCTTTCAGCTTGGCGCACTTGGCGTAGATGTAGCCGCCTTCAACGGTGATGTCGGCGCCCAGCGCCTGCAGGCCCTTGATGTGCTGGTCCACCGGACGCGAACCGATGGCGCAGCCGCCCGGCAGCGAGACCTTGGCTTCGCCGAAGCGCGCCAGCAATGGGCCCAGCACCAGGATCGAGGCGCGCATGGTCTTGACCAGGTCGTAAGGCGCTTCCAGCTTGGTGATGGCGCTGCCGTTCAAGGTGACCTTGTCGTTGTCCTGCGTGACTTTCAGGCCGGTTTCGCCCAGCAGCTTGAGGATGGTGGCCACATCGTGCAGGTGCGGCACGTTGGACAGCTCGACGTCGCCGGAGGTCAGCAGGCCCGCGCACAGGATAGGCAGGGCGGCGTTCTTGGCGCCGGAAATGGTGATGTCGCCTTGCAGGCGGTTACCGCCTTGGATCAGAAGCTTGTCCATGCTTATCCTTGATATTCTTCAGGGGTGAGGGTTTTCATCGACAGCGCGTGGATTTCTTCGCGCATGCGGTCGCCCAGCGCGGCGTACACCAACTGGTGGCGCTGGATCGGGCGCTTGCCGGCGAACGCCGGCGACACGATCACCGCCTGGAAGTGCTGGCCGTCGCCGTCCACTTCGAGGTGGGTGCATTCGAGACCGGCCGAGATGTAGCCGTGGATGAGTTCTGGAGTAGTAGGCATGATGGGTCCTTGAATATTAGTGACGCAGGCGGTAGCCGCTGCGCAGCAGGCGAATCGCCAGGAACGCCAGCACCACCAGGAAGGCCGAAACAATGGCCAGGCTCACCAGCGGGTTGACGTCGGACTGGCCGAAGAAGCCGTAACGGAAGCCGTCGATCATGTAGAAGAACGGATTCAAATGCGATACCGCCTGCCATACCGGCGGCAGCGAGTGGATCGAGTAGAACACGCCGGCCAGGAAGGTCAGCGGCACGATCAGGAAGTTCTGGAACGCGGCCAGCTGGTCGAACTTTTCCGCCCACACGCCGGCGATCAGGCCCATGGTGCCGAGGATGGCGGCGCCCAGCAGCGCGAACACGATGATCCACAGCGGCGCGGCAAACGACAGGTGGGCGAACCAGGCGGTGACCATGAACACGCCCAGTCCCACCATGATGCCGCGCACCATGGCGGCGATCACGTAGGCCGAGAAAATCTCCCAGTGCGACAGCGGCGTCAGCAGCACGAACACCAGGTTGCCGGTGATCTTGGACTGGATCAGCGACGACGACGAATTGGCGAAGGCGTTCTGCAGCACGCTCATCATCACCAGGCCGGGAATCAGGAACGAGGTGTAGTTGACGTCCTGGTACACGGTGACGCGGCCTTCGAGCACGTGGCCGAAGATCATCAGGTACAGCATGGCGGTCAGGATCGGCGCGGCGATGGTCTGGGTGGCGACTTTCCAGAAGCGCAGGGTCTCCTTGTAGACCAGGGTGCGGAAGCCGGCGGAGAGGAAGTTCATACGGTACCTTTTTCCATGATCTGGATGAAGATGTCTTCCAGATCCGCTTGTTGCAATTGCATTTCGTCGACGATGGCGCCCGACTCGCGCAGGCGGCGCAGGATCTGTTCAACTTCGGCGTATTCGTTGATGCGCAGGCTGTACTTCCTGCCGCTTTCCGAGCTTTCCGGATGCGTGACCAGCGCCTGCAAATCGTCCGGCAGGTCGCCGTGCGTGATGTTGACCACCAGCTGCGAACCGGAGATGCGGCGCACCAGCGACGCCATGGTGTCGAGCGTCACCACCTGGCCCAGCTTGAGCATGGCGACGCGCTTGCACATGGCCTGCGCTTCCTCCAGGTAGTGGGTGGTCAGCACCACGGTGTGGCCTTCGCGGTTCAGGCGCGAGATGAATTGCCACAGCGTCTGGCGCAGCTCGACGTCGACGCCGGCGGTCGGCTCATCGAGCACGATGACCGGCGGCTTGTGCACCAGCGCCTGCGCCACCAGCACGCGGCGCTTCATGCCGCCGGACAGCGCGCGCATATTGGTGTCGGCCTTGTTGGTCAGGTTGAGGTTGTGCATCACCTCGTCGATCCAGGCGTCGTTGTTCTTCAGGCCGAAGTAGCCCGATTGCAGGCGCAGCGTCTCGCGCACCGTGAAGAACGGGTCGAACACCAGTTCCTGCGGCACCACGCCGAGCTTCTTGCGCGCCTCGCGGAAGTCGCTGACGACGTCGTGGCCGTGGATCTTGACCGAGCCGGCATCCGGCCGGATCAAGCCGGCGATGATGGAAATGAGGGTGGTTTTGCCGGCGCCGTTCGGGCCCAGCAGGCCGAAAAACTCGCCCTCCTCGATACTGAGGGACACGCCGCCCAGTGCCTGGAGCGACTTGTAGCGCTTCTCGACATTGCTAATTTGGATCGCTGTCATTCTTGACTTATCAATAAGGTTGCGGCGGCAAAGCCGGCGCGCGGGAAGATGCTGCGGAACGCCACAGCACTGCGGCTGCGGCAACGTTCAATTATATTGGAAATTCAGGCGGTCCGAGCCGGACCGGGGATTTACTGCGAGCGGCGGGGTGGGGCGGAGGTCAATGGTGGTGCTGAGTGGCCGAAGCCTCGGCGGAGGCGCCGGCCACCGCGGTCTTCTTGGCGAAGACCGTGTCGGGCGCCTTGACGGGCGCAAATTCGTCGTGCTCCAGGCTGCGCGGCGCCGCGCAGTCCTGCTCCAGCTTGACGTCGCTCGGGAACAGCAGCGAGCATACGCCGTACAGCTTGGTCAGGCTTTGCAGCGCCGGCGGCAGGTTGCGCAGCTCCAGCTTGACGCCGGCGTCGTGCGCGGCGCGCTGCCACGCCAGCATCACCGACACCGCCACCGAATCCACCGTCAACACATGGCGCAGGTCGAACGCGGTCTGGCCGGCCTTGATGGCGGCGTGGCCGCGCTCCAGCGCCGCCGAGGCGTTGAGCACGGTCAGGGACGTGAGCGATTGCAGATTGTCGAGGGGGTCGGTAACGGCGTTCATGGCGTCAGATTACTTCGGTGCGTTGGTGTTCAGCGGTTTGCTGGCGAGTTTTTTGTTCTTCTCGGTCAGCGCCTTGATCAGGCCGTCCATGCCGCCCTTGCTGATCTCGGAAGCGAAGGTGCCCTTGTAGGTCTCGACCAGCCACGCGCCCAGCACGTTGATGTCGTAGATCTTCCAGCCTTGCGGGCCCTTGGCGACGCGGTAGTTCAGCGGAATCGGCTCGCCGCGGGCCTGGTTGACCTGCGAGCGCACTTCCACTTCGGTGTCGGTCGGATCGGCGCGCAGCGGCTTGAACTCGACGGTCTGGTCTTTCACCTGGGACAGGGCGCCCGAGTAGGTGAACACCAGCAGCGTGCGGAACTGCTCGGTCAGGGCTTTTTGCTGTTCCGGGGTGGCGTCGCGCCAGAAGCGGCCGGCCGCCAGCGCGGTCATGCGCTGGAAGTCGACGTAGGGCAGGATCTTGGTTTCCACCAGGTCGATGACTTTTTTGGTGTCGCCAGCCTGGATGGCCTTGTCGTTCTTGGCCGTGTTGAGCACGTCCGAGCTGATGCGCTTGACCAGCGCGTCGGGCGCCTCGTCGGCCGCGTGGGCGGCGTTGAACGCCAGCGCCACCGTGGCCAAAGCGATAAATTGTTTAATGAATTTCATGGTCTATGCCTTATGAGTGGTTCTTCAGGTCACTGGCTGTCAGGTTTTGCAGCCGGTGTGCCGGAGTTTAACTCTTTTGCGGCCGGTTCGGATGACACGGGTGCAGAAGTTTCAGCAGTATCATCTTTTTGTACTTTACGTGGCGCACCGTCGCCGTCCGGGTGGATCTGGCTCTCGCGGCGCTGCAGATAACCGTCGCGCAGGAACTCGTAGCGGTCCAGCGCGGCGTCCTCGAACAGCGTCGAGGCGTCCAGCAGGCCGGCGCGGGTGTCGACCACGCGCAGCACGGTGCCCATGTTACGCACGTTGGTCGGGTCCTTGTAGCGCCAGATGTCGCCGGAAATGTCGACCGGCAGGGCGACGGTGTCGCGCACGGTCGACGGGCCCAGCAGCGGCAGCACCACATACGGACCGGAACTCACGCCCCACACGCCCAGCGTCTGGCCGAAGTCTTCCTTGTGCTTCGGCAGGCCGGCTTCGGTGGCGATGTCGAACAGGCCGAGGATACCCAGCGTCGAGTTCAGCGCGAAGCGGGTGACGTCCGACATGCCGTCGGCGCCGTTACCCTGCAACAGGTTGTTGACGGCGGTCCAGGCATCGCCCAGATTGCCGAAGAAGTTGCCGACGCCGGTCTGGACGAACTGCGGCGTGACCGTCTTGTAGCCCTTGGCCACCGGCTTCAGCGCATAGGTGTCGACCGTATCGTTGAAGTCGAACATGGCGCGGTTGAAGCCTTCATACGGGTCGCGCGGGTTCGGGCCGGCGCAGCCGGCCAGCATGGCGGTGACGCCCAGCGCCAGCGCTGCCTGACGAATGTGTTGTACGGTACGGCTCATTTATTTGTCGTCCTTTCCTTCTGCGGCCTTGCTGTAGATGAACTGATTGATCAGGTCTTCCAGCACGGCTGCCGATTGGGTGCGGGCGATCTTGTCGCCGGCACCCAGATTGTTGGTATCGCCACCGGCTTCGATGCCGACGTATTGTTCTCCCAGCAGGCCGGCGGTCAGAATCTTGGCCGAGCTGTCTTTCGGGAACTTGTAATTCTCTTCCATATTCAAGGTTACCAGCGCCTGATAGCTCTTGTCATCAAACTTGATCTCTCCCACACGGCCGATCACCACGCCGGCCGCCTTGACCGCCGCCTGCGGACGCAGGCTGCCGATGTTGTCGAATTTGGCGGTGATCGCATAGGTCTTGGCAAAGGACATGGAACCCATGTTGCCGGCCTTGAGGGCCAGGAACATCAGGGCGGCCACGCCGACCACGATGAACAGACCGACCCAGACATCCAGAGATTTGCGTTGCATAATTATTCCTCAGTTCTTAATCTTTTATTTGCTGAACATCAGCGCCGTCATCATGAAGTCCAGCCACCAGATCATCAGCGATGAAATCACGACCGTGCGCGTGGTGGCGCGCGCCACATCTTCCGGCGTCGGCTGCGCTTCGTAGCCCTGGTACAGGGAGATGAAGGTAATCGCGATGCCAAACACCACGCTCTTGGCGAAGCCGTTGAAGATATCCTTGTAGATATCCACGCCGCCCTGCATCTGCGACCAGAACGCGCCATCGTCGACGCCGATCAGCTGCACGCCGACCAGCCAGCCGCCCAGCACGCCCACGGCGCTGAACACCGACGCCAGCAGCGGCACCGAGATCACGCCGGCCCAGAAGCGCGGCGCCAGCACGCGCTGGATCGGGTTGACGGCCATCATTTCCATGGCGGACAGCTGCTCGCCGGCCTTCATCAGGCCGATTTCGGCGGTCAGCGAGGTGCCGGCGCGGCCGGCGAACAGCAGCGCGGTGATCACCGGCCCCAGTTCGCGGGTCAGGCCCAGCGCCACCAGCAGGCCCAGCGACTGCTCGGCGCCGTACTTGTTGAGCGTGTAATAGCCCTGCAGGCCCAGCACCATGCCGACGAACAGGCCGGACAGGGTGATGATGAGCATCGAGTAATTGCCGATGAAATGCAGCTGCTCGATCACCAGGCCGGGACGGCGCAGCAGGCCGGGCGACACGCCCAGCATGTTGGCGAAGGTCCGGAAACCATAGCCGATGCTTTCCACGTAGTCGCGCAGCGGCGCGCCCAGGCGGGACAACCAGTTCTTCACACTCATACATGCACTCCCAGGCCCAGATCGTCGGCCAGGGACTTGCCTGGATAGTGGAACGGCACCGGACCGTCCGCTTCCGCGTTCACAAACTGCTTCACATACGGATCGGTCGACACCAGCATCTCGGCCGGCGTGCCGCTGGCGACGATTTTGCCCTGCGACAGGAAATAAACATAATCGGCGATGGCGAAGCTTTCCTTGACGTCGTGCGACACCAGGATCGTGGTCGAGCCGAGCGCCGTGTTCAGGTTGCGGATCAGGTTGGCAGTGACGCCCATCGAGATCGGGTCCAGGCCGGCGAACGGCTCGTCATACATGATCAGTTCCGGATCGAGCGCGATCGAGCGCGCCAGCGCCACACGGCGCGCCATGCCGCCGGAGATTTCGCCCGGCTTCAGCCTGGCGGCGTTGCGCAGGCCCACGGCCTGCAGTTTCATCAAGACGAGGTTGCGGATCAGCTCTTCCGGCAGGTCGGTGTGCTCGCGCAGCGGGAAGGCGACGTTCTCGAATACCGACAGGTCGGTAAACAGCGCGCCATGCTGGAACAGCATGCCCATCTTGCGACGCAACAGATATAAGCCGGCGGTATTCAGCTTGTGGACCACCTGGCCCTGCACCTTGACCTGGCCGCGCTGCGGACGCAGCTGGCCGCCGATCAGGCGCAACACCGTGGTCTTGCCGCTACCGGAGCCGCCCATGATTGCAACCACCTTCCCGCGCGGGAAGTCCATCTGGAGACCGGACAGGATCGCCCGCTTTCCATAGGAGAAGTGTAAATCACGGATTTCGACTAAATTTGGCACGACTGAACTCATTTTTTTGAATGCCGTATTGTAGTGCAGAAACGTCAATCTCTGCTGAAGGTGGCTCCGGGCAGGGGCGCGAAGCTGACAAGAATACAGATAATACAACACTACTGAACCCAAAGTCAGCAATTTACACCGGGCACCAAATGTTACATTGGTGCAGCGCAGCATGCCCTGGCGCAAAAAAACCGGACACGGCAGGGGATCACCCGTCCGTGCCCGGCAGAAGCCAGGCGGCGCCAGCTTGCCGTGCAGGGACTTAGCGCGGCAACTCGGAACTACCCATCAGGAACTCATCCACCGCGCGCGCGCACTGGCGCCCTTCGCGGATGGCCCACACCACCAGGGATTGGCCGCGGCGCATGTCGCCGGCGGCAAATACCTTGGCTGCGGAAGTTTTGTAGCAGCCTTCGCCATCGGTGCTGGCCTTGGCGTTGCCGCGTGCATCTTTGTCAACAGCGAAAGCGTCGAGGATGGTGGCGACCGGCGAGACAAAGCCCATGGCCAGGAACACCAGGTCGGCTTTCATCTCGAATTCCGAGTTCGGCACTTCGGCCATCTTGCCGTCTTTCCACTCGACGCGGCAGGCGATCAGCTTCTCGACCTTGCCGCCCTTGCCTTCCAGGCGCTTGGTGGCGACCGCCCAGTCGCGCTCGCAGCCTTCCTCGTGCGACGAGGAGGTGCGCAGCTTGGTCGGCCAGTACGGCCAGACCAGCGGCTTGTTTTCCTGCTCCGGCGGCATCGGCATCAGCTCGAACTGGGTCACCGAGGCAGCGCCGTGGCGGTTCGAGGTGCCGACGCAGTCGGAACCGGTGTCGCCGCCGCCGATCACCACCACGTGCTTGCCGGTGGCCTTGATCTGGTCTTTCAGCTTGTCGCCGGCGTTGACGCGGTTTTGTTGCGGCAGGAAGTCCATGGCGAAGTGCACGCCCTTGAGTTCGCGGCCCGGCACCGGCAGGTCGCGCGGCGACTCGGAACCGCCGGCCAGCACCACGGCGTCGAAGTCTTTCTGCAAATCTTCAGGGAAGATGGTTTCCTTGGCCATGTTGTTAACGTTGGCCGGGAAGTCCTTGCCGATCAACACGCTGGTGCGGAACACCACGCCTTCGGCTTCCATCTGCTGGACGCGGCGGTCGATGTGCGACTTTTCCATCTTGAAGTCGGGAATGCCGTAGCGCAGCAGGCCGCCGATGCGGTCGGATTTCTCAAACACGGTGACGGCATGGCCGGCGCGCGCCAGCTGCTGGGCCGCCGCCAGGCCGGCAGGACCGGAGCCGACCACGGCGACTTTCTTGCCGGTCTGTTTGGCGGCCGGCTGGGGAATGACCCAGCCGTGTTCCCAGCCTTCGTCGATGATCTTGTGCTCGATCGACTTGATGCCGACCGGATCTTCGCTGATGCCCAGCGTACAGGCGGCCTCGCACGGCGCCGGGCAGATGCGGCCGGTGAATTCCGGGAAGTTGTTGGTCGAATGCAGCGTATCCAGCGCTTCGCGGTAGTTGCCGCGATAAACCAGGTCGTTCCAGTCCGGGATGATGTTGTTGACCGGGCAGCCGTTGTTGCAGAACGGGATGCCGCAGTCCATGCAGCGGGCGCCCTGGACCTTGGCCTGCTCGTTGGTCAGCGGAATGACGAACTCCGCATAGTTTTTTAAGCGCGTCGCTGGCGGCAGATAGCTTTCTTCCTGACGCTGGAATTCCATGAAGCCGGTGATTTTACCCACGATATATCCTTTTGTAATCTTGTAACGCTGACTTAAGCAGCAACTGGTTGAGCGGCGGCGGCTTCGTTCGCCACGTCCTCGGCCATTTCGGCCAGGGCGCGTTTGTATTCGCTTGGGAATACCTTGACGAACTTGCCGCGGCTGTCGGCCCAGTTATCCAGCAACAGGCGCGCGCGCGTGCTGCCGGTATGCTTGAAGTGACGCTCGATCAGACGTTTCAGGATCACTTCGTCGGCTTCGCGGCCGTGGTCCTTGTGCTGCACGTGGAAGGTGGCGCTGTCGACCGACTGCTCCTTGGCGCTCAGCACGCGTTCCAGCGACACCATGGCGGTGTTGCAGCGCGATTCGAAATCGCCGTCCGGGTCGTACACGTAGGCGATACCGCCCGACATGCCCGCCGCGAAGTTGCGGCCGGTATTGCCCAGCACGACGACGGTGCCGCCGGTCATGTATTCGCAACCGTGGTCGCCGGTGCCTTCAACGATGGTGGTGGCGCCCGAGTTACGCACCGCGAAGCGCTCGCCGGCCACGCCGTTGAAGAAGGCTTCGCCGGAAATCGCGCCGTACAGCACGGTATTGCCGATGATGATGTTGTTCACCGCCCAGCCACGGAACTCGGTGTTCGGACGCACGATGATGCGGCCGCCCGACAAGCCCTTGCCGACGTAATCGTTGCCCTCGCCGACCAGGTCGATGGTGATGCCGTGCGCCAGGAAGGCGCAGGCCGACTGGCCGGCCGTGCCTTGCAGCTGGATGTGGATGGTGTCGTCCGGCAGGCCGGCGTGACCGTAACGCTTGGCCACTTCGCCCGACAGCATGGTGCCGACGGTGCGATTCAGGTTCTTCACCGGCGAAATGAAGGAGACGCGCTCGCCTTTTTCCAGCGCCGCCTTGGCCTGCGCGATCAGCTTGTGATCGAGCGCCTTGTCCAGGCCGTGGTCCTGGTCCATGGTGTGGTAGATCGAATGACCTTCCTGCACTTCCGGCTGGTAGAAGATGTTGCTGAAGTCCAGACCCTTGGCCTTCCAGTGCGAGATCGCCTTGGATTTGTCCAGCAGGTCGACACGGCCGATCAGCTCGTCGTAGGTGCGGATGCCCAGCTGCGCCATCAGCTGACGCGCTTCTTCGGCAACGAAGAAGAAGTAGTTCACCACGTACTCAGGCTTGCCCGAGAACTTGGCGCGCAGTACCGGATCTTGCGTGGCGACGCCGACCGGGCAGGTGTTCAGGTGGCATTTGCGCATCATGATGCAGCCCTCGACCACCAGCGGCGCGGTGGCGAAGCCGATTTCGTCGGCGCCCAGCATGGCGGCGATGACGACGTCGCGGCCGGTACGCATCTGGCCGTCGGCCTGGACGCGGATGCGGCTGCGCAGGCCGTTCAGCACCAGCGTCTGCTGCGTTTCCGCCAGGCCCAGCTCCCACGGCGTGCCGGCATGCTTGACCGACGACAGCGGCGACGCGCCGGTGCCGCCGTCATGGCCGGCCACCACCACGTGGTCGGCCTTGGCCTTGGTGACGCCGGCGGCAACAGTGCCGATACCCACTTCCGACACCAGCTTGACCGAGATCGAAGCGCGCGGATTGGCGTTTTTCAGATCGTGGATCAGCTGCGCCAGATCTTCAATCGAGTAGATGTCGTGGTGCGGCGGCGGCGAAATCAGGCCCACGCCCGGCACCGAGAAGCGCAGCGTGGCGATGTATTCCGACACTTTATGGCCCGGCAGCTGGCCGCCTTCGCCAGGTTTCGCGCCCTGCGCCATTTTGATCTGGATCTGGTCGGCCGAGTTCAGGTAGGCGGCGGTGACGCCGAAACGGCCCGATGCCACCTGCTTGATGCGCGAACGCAGCGAGTCGCCCTCTTGCAGAGGAATATCGACCACCATCTGCTCTTTGCCCATGACCGAAGCCATGGTCTCGCCCTGCTTGATCTTGATGCCTTTCAGCTCCATGGTGTAGCGCGATGGATCTTCGCCGCCTTCACCGGTGTTGGACTTGCCGCCGATGCGGTTCATGGCGACCGCCAGCGTGGCATGGGCTTCGGTCGAGATCGAACCCATCGACATGGCGCCGGTGGCGAAACGCTTGACGATTTCCTTGGCTGGCTCGACTTCATCCAGCGGAATCGCCTTGGTCGGATCGATCTTGAACTCGAACAGGCCGCGCAAGGTCAGGTGACGCTTGCTCTGGTCGTTGATGATCTGCGCGTACTCTTTATAGCTGGAGAAATTGTTGGCGCGGGTCGAGTGTTGCAGCTTGGCGATCGCGTCCGGCGTCCACAGGTGGTCCTCGCCGCGCACGCGGAAGGCGTATTCGCCGCCGGCGTCCAGGTGGTTGGCCAGCACCGGATCGTCGCCGAAGGCCAGGTTGTGCAGGCGCAGCGCTTCTTCCGCCACTTCGAACACGCCGATGCCTTCCACGTTGGACGAGGTGCCCTTGAAGTATTTGTCGACCAGCGACTTGTTCAGGCCGATCGCCTCGAAGATCTGCGCGCCGCAGTACGACATATAGGTCGAGATGCCCATCTTCGACATGACCTTCATCAGGCCCTTGCCGACCGCCTTGGTGAAGTTGTAGATGGCTTTTTCAGCCGACATATCGCCCGGCATGCCGTGCGCCAGTTCGGCCAGGGTTTCCATCGCCAGGTACGGGTGGATGGCTTCCGCGCCGTAGCCGGCCAGCAGCGCGAAGTGGTGGGTCTCGCGGGCCGAGCCGGTTTCCACCACCAGGCCGGTCGAGGCGCGCAGGCCTTTCGACACCAGGTGCTGGTGGATGGTCGAGGTGGCCAGCAGCGCAGGAATCGCCACGCGGTCCGGGCCGACCGAACGGTCCGACACGATCAGGATGTTGTGGCCGGACTTGACCGCATCCACGGCTTCCGCGCACAGCGAAGCCAGGCAGGCTTCCACGCCTTCCTTGCCCCAGGCCAGCGGGTAGCAGATGCCCAGTTCATACGACTTGAACTTGCCGCCGGTATGCAGGCTGATGTTGCGCAGGCGCTCCATGTCGTCGAAGCCCAGGATAGGCTGCGACACTTCGAGGCGCATCGGCGGGTTGACGTTGTTGGTGTCCAGCAGGTTAGGCTTCGGACCGATGAACGACACCAGCGACATCACCATCGCTTCGCGGATCGGGTCGATCGGCGGGTTGGTCACCTGGGCGAACAGCTGCTTGAAGTAGCTGTACAGCGGTTTCAGCTTGTTGGACATGACGGCCAGCGGCGAGTCGTTGCCCATCGAGCCGGTGGCTTCTTCGCCGGCGGCAGCCATTGGCGCCATCAGGAATTTCAGGTCTTCCTGGGTGTAGCCGAAGGCTTGCTGGCGGTCCAGCAGCGACGGCACGGCTTTTTCGCCCTGCGCCGGCGTCTTGTCCTTGGCGCGGTTGTGCGCCAGCTGGCTTTCGCTGAGCTTGATTTCGTTGAGCTTGATGCGCACCGCGTTGATCCATGCCTTGTACGGCTTGGCGTTGGCGTAGGTGTCTTTCAGCTCCTTGTCGTCGATGATGCGGCCGGCTTCCAGGTCGATCAGGAACATCTTGCCTGGCTGCAGACGCCATTTCTGGATGATTTTCGACTCGGGAATCGGCAACACACCCGATTCCGACGCCATCACCACCAGATCGTCGTCGGTCACGATGTAACGCGCAGGACGCAGGCCGTTACGGTCCAGCGTGCCGCCAATGTAGCGGCCGTCGGTGAAGGCCATGGCCGCCGGGCCGTCCCATGGTTCCATCATGGCGGCGTGATATTCGTAGAACGCGCGGCGATTGTCGTCCATCGTGCCGTGATTTTCCCAGGCTTCCGGGATCATCATCATCATCGCCTGGGCGATCGGATAGCCTGCCATCAGCAGCAGTTCCAGCGCGTTGTCGAAGCAGGCGGTGTCCGACTGGCCTTCGTAGATCAGCGGGAACAGCTTTTGCAGGTCTTCGCCCAGCACCGCCGATTTCATCACGCCTTCACGGGCGCGCATCCAGTTGAAGTTGCCCTTGACGGTGTTGATTTCGCCGTTGTGAGCGATCAGGCGGTACGGGTGGGCCAGCGGCCATTCCGGGAAGGTGTTGGTCGAGAAGCGTTGGTGCACCAGCGCCAGCGCCGACACGCAGCGCGCGTCCTGCAGGTCTTTATAGTAGACACCGACCTGGTCGGCCAGCAGCAGGCCCTTGTAGACGATGGTACGGGCCGACAGCGAGGCCACGAAGAATTCTTTGCCGTGCATCAGCTTCAGCGCCTGGATGGCGTGACCGGACGACTTGCGGATCACGTACAGCTTGCGCTCCAGCGCGTCGGTGACCATGATGTCGGCGCCGCGGCCGATGAAGATCTGGCGGATCACCGGTTCCTTGGCGCGCACGGCCGGCGACATCGGCATGTCGCAGTCGACCGGCACATTGCGCCAGCCCAGCACGACCTGACCTTCGGCGCGCACGGCGCGCTCGATTTCCTGTTCGCAGGCGATGCGCGAAGCATTTTCCTTCGGCAGGAATACCATGCCGACGCCGTATTCGCCTGGCGGCGGCAGTTCGATGCCTTGCTTGGCCATCTCGTCGCGGTAGTACTGGTCCGGGATCTGGATCAGGATGCCGGCGCCGTCGCCCATCAGCGGGTCCGCGCCCACCGCGCCCCGGTGGTCCAGATTCTTCAAGATCAGCAGACCCTGTTCCACAATCGAGTGACTCTTGTTGCCCTTGATGTGGGCGACGAAACCGACGCCGCAGGCATCGTGTTCATTGGATGGATCGTACAGACCTTGGGCTTGCATGGCTAACTCCGGACTAATTGGCTTGAAGAACAAGGTTAGTGCAACGCAGCGTAAACTTCAACAATAACAATTAGGGTCGGAGTCGAATTAAATTTTTCTCAGAAGCTTATTTTTTTAATTGGGGACAGAGTGGAGGCCTATTCGGCGGAAGGCTTTATTTTGAATGGCCGGCCGCGTTTTGCCGGCAATACCTGGCGCTTCACCTTCTTTTCGAGGGCGGTCTGGAACTGCGGCGAGCCCAGCGGCCAGCCTTTGAGCAGGGCTTTGCTGATTAAAGTGATTTCCTCCGGCGTCAATGGCGGCTCGGACAGGGCGCTGTAGGCCGCTTCGCGCTGGAATGGCGTGTTGCCCAGTTCCCAGACCTTGGCGTGGTCGGTGACCAGCCCATCCGGGCGGATGCCGGCGTGGTGGCAGTAGCTGGACCACGGATAGTCTTCGGCGCGGCTGACCATGCCGTTGCGCACCGGGTTGAATTCGATGTAGCGGCTGCACAGCATGAAATAAACGTCGGCGTCGATCAGCGAGGTTTTGTAGCGTCCGTTCCACAAAGTTCCACTGCGGACATATTTCTGGTTGAAGTACGGGACGTAATAGCGGCCGATCCACTGCATCATCTGGCCCAGGCCGTTGTCATCGGACGGCGTGACCAGCAAATGCACGTGGTTGGGCATCAGGCAGTAGGCGTTGACGGCGACTTTGTAGGTTTTGGCGGCGGTGCGCAGCCAGCCGAGGAAGGTTTGGTAGTCTTCGGCGTCCAGGAACACATCCTGGTTGTTGAGGCCGGTCTGGATGACGTGGTGGGGCTGGTGGGGGACGATTAAGCGGGGCAGGCGAGCCATACGGGATCAAAAGGGGTGACTGTGGACCCCAGATTCTACCCCTGGAAATGACTCCGTCCCCATTAAAATCAGCGACGTAACGAAATAGCGTGACTCCGTCCCGATTTGTACCCCGCACGGCGGTCCGCCGCGGGGTCTGACCCCGCCGGGGTCAGACCCCTCTATCGCCTGGGGGTCAAGACAGGTTGAAACTGGCGGACAGGCTATACCCCTCGCCATAAGCGCTGCGCAGCGGCAGATCCTGCCCCAGCCCGGTCCGCGCCTTCTTGCGCAGGCGGTACACCAGCATGTCGACGCGGCGGCCCGCATCCGGATCATCGCCGCCTATCCCCGCCACAATCACCTGGCGCGGCACCGGCCGGGTATTAATAGTGAGCAAATGCAGGAAATTGCACTCTTTCTCGGTCAGCGTAATCGCCATGCCCTGTAATTCCAGCTGGCGCGCGCTGACCTTCAAGGTCCACTTGCTCGGCAGCGGCACCGTCTCCTGCGGACCGACGCGACGGTCCAGCGCCTCAATGTGCGCCGCCAGTTCCGGGAATTTGATAGGCTTGGTCAGGTAGTGGTCGGCGCCCAGGCGCAAGCCGAGAATGCGGTTGTCGAACGCCACCCGCCCGGTCAGCACCAGCAGGCCGATTTGCGGATACAACTGGCGCATGCGCGGGATGACGTTGAAGCCGTCCTCGTCCGGCAAGCCCAGGTCCAGCACAACCACGCCGACGTTGCCCTGGCTCAGGGCCGACCACATATCGCTGGCGTTGTTGGTAATGTGCACTTCGTGTTCAAGCTCAGTCAGAAACTCTGCCATTTCCTCGGCATAGTCCAGATTGTCTTCCACGATGAGTATTTGCGTCATTGATGCGCCACTTCGTTTCAATTGTTGAGCAATTGTGCCCAGACCTGGGACAATCAGCTTGCGTCCAGGGAATTATCACTGCTGACCTCACCACGCGCAAGGCTTTTCCCGGCGTTGGCTGCGATAGGCAGCCAAATCCGAAATTCCGTGCCGCTTTCAGAAACATTTCTCGCAGTAACAGTGCCACCGTGCACATCAACAATGGAACGCGCCATATACAGGCCCAGACCCGATCCCGCCACGCCAGCGGCATTGCTACCTCGGAAGGCTTTGTCGAAAACGTGCGGCAACTCGGCTTCCGGGATGCCGGCGCCGTGATCGCGCACCAGCAGCTCGACGCCACCTTCCGCTGCAATTCTGCCCACCAATTCTATCGGAATATTATCGTCTGTGTACTTTATTGCATTGTCCAACAACATTTCCAGGCATAAACGCATGCCGGCCGGGTCGCAACGCATCCATTGCGGCAGTCCGACGCTGCGCACCGTGACGCTTTTGCGCCGTTGCCGCGCCTGTTCGGCGGCGGTTTCCAGCAGGGTGGCGGGATTGATTTCGTTGGGCTGGCGCTCGCGGCCGATGCTGGCCATGCGCTCCGGCGACAGGTATTCGTCCAGCATCGCCAGCATGCGGTCGACGGCGGTCTGGATCTTGCGGTAGCGCTTGCGCGTGCCTTCGTCGTGGTGGGCGCCGGTCATTTCCAGGCGCTGCACGGCGCCGTCGATGGTCGACAGCGGCGTGCGGAATTCGTGCGACAGCATGGAGGCGAACTTTTTCTGCTGCGCCGCCAGCTCGCGCCGGGCGCTGAGGTCGCGCACCACGCCGACCACCGTGACCGGCGCGCCGTGCTCGTCGAGGATCAGCGTCGATTCGATTTCCACCGGCACCACGTGGCCGTCGGCCTGCGCCAGCTCGGTTTCACGCAGCAAGCGACGCCGGCTCAAATCGCCTTCCGCATAACGCTGCAGGCGGGTCGGCAAATCCTTGAGCAGGCCGTGGGCCAGTGTTTGCGCGGTGTCCAGCGTGTAGCCGAACTGGCGTTCGGCCGCCGGACTCAACCAGGTCAGCTGGAGCGTGGCGCAGTCGGCCATCCAGCTGATCTCGTTGCTGTGTTCCAGCAGCAGCCGGTAGCGGCTCTCGTTTGCTTGCGACTGCTGTAGGGCCGCCTGGAGTTCCGCTATCGTCTGCGCCATGATTTACTCCACCAAAGGTGCGAATATTTGTTGCAGATCTTCCTGGGTGAGCGCCATTTTCTGCGACTCGCCATCCGCCAGGATCGACTGCGCCAGATCGGACTTTTTCTGCTGTAAGACCTGGATCTTCTCTTCCAGCGTGCCCTTGGCGATCAGTTTATACACAAACACCGGCTTGTCCTGCCCGATACGCCAGGCGCGGTCGGTGGCCTGGTTTTCCGCCGCCGGGTTCCACCATGGATCGTAGTGGATCACCGTGTCGGCCGCCGTCAGGTTGAGACCGACGCCGCCGGCTTTCAGCGAAATCAGGAAGATCGGCACGGCGCCCTGCTGGAAGGCCGCCACTTGCGCGCTGCGGTCCTTGGTGTCGCCGGTCAGCAACGCATACGGAATATCGCGCGCTTCCAGTTCCTGCTCGATCAGCTCCAGCATGCTGGTGAACTGCGAGAACACCAGGATCTTGCGCTTTTCTTCCAGCAAGTCCTCGACCATCTGCATCAGGTCGGCCAGCTTGGCCGACCCGGCCGCTTGCTGTTTCTTGGTGGTCGACTTGACCAGGCGCGGATCGCAGCACACCTGGCGCAGCTTGAGCAGCGCTTCCAGGATGACGATCTGGCTGCGCGCCACGCCCTTGCGGTCGATTTCCTCGCGCACTTTCTGGTCCATGGCCAGGCGCACGGTTTCGTACAGGTCGCGCTGGGCGCCGGTCAGTTCGACCTTGCGCACCATCTCGGTCTTCGGCGGCAGCTCTTTCGCCACGCTGTCCTTGGTCCGGCGCAGCAGGAAGGGCTTGATGCGGCGGTTCAGCAGCGCGCGGCGCAGCGGATCGTCGGCCCGTTCGATCGGGTGGCGGAACACCGAGTTGAAGCCCTTCTCGTCGCCCAGCAGGCCGGGCAGCAGGAAGTGGAATTGCGACCACAGCTCGCCGAGGTGGTTTTCCAGCGGCGTGCCGGACAGGCACAGGCGATGGCGCGCGCGCAGCAGGCCGGCGCTCTGGGCCGCTTTCGAGCGGGTGTTCTTGATGTAGTGCGATTCGTCCAGGATCACCAGGTGGAAATCGTGCTCGCGCAGTTTTTCCTCGTCGCGCGGCAGCAGCGCGTAGGTGGTCAGCACCAGGTCGGCCTCATCGATCTGGTCGAACTGGCCCATGCGGTCCTTGCCTTGCAGCAGCAGCACTTTGAGGCCGGGCGCGAAACGCGCCGCTTCCTCCTGCCAGTTGCCCATCAGGCTGGTTGGCGCGATGACCAGCGCCGGCGCGGTCAGGCGGCCGGCCTCCTTCTCGACCAGGATGTGCGCCAGCGTTTGCACCGTCTTGCCCAGGCCCATGTCATCGGCCAGGATGCCGGCGAAGCCGTATTCGCGCAGGAACTGCATCCACGACAGACCATCGGTTTGATAGTCACGCAGCGTGGCCTGCAGGCCAGCCGGCGTGGCGATGCGTTTGACGGCGCCGAACTGGTTCAGGCGCGCGCCCATGTCGCGCAGCTCCGCGCCGCCGGTCCATTGCATGTCGACGTTCCGCGCCAGTTCGTCCAGGCGCGCGGCGTCCAGCGTTGCCATGTGCACCGTGTTCTTGATTTTGTCGCTGAAATACAACTCCCCCAGCGTGGCCAGGATAGGCCGCACGCGGCCCCAGGGCAGGGCGACGCGGCTGCCGTCGGCCAGCGTGGCCAGCATCTGGTCCTCGTCGCCATGGTTGGCGATGACTTTCGGACTGAAATCGTTGGGCGCGTTGCGGATCAGCTGCACCAGCACCGGCAGCAGCGGCACGCGCTCCTGGTTGACCATGATGCCCAGTTCCAGATCAAACCAGGCGTTGCCGCCGTCGGCCGGATCTTCCACCACTTCCGCGTACCAGTCGCCGACTTCCTGCGTGTCGTAGCGGTATTTGACGGTTTTTTCGATTTTCCAGCCGGCTTCCTTCAGCGCGGCGATGCCGTCGCGGGCGAAGCGTATCCATTCGGCCTGGGTCGGCAGCAACAGGCCGCCCTTGACGCTGCTCAACGGCAACGTCGACGGCGCGACGAAATGGCGCTCGTTGAGCAGCGCCAGCGCTTCGTCCTCGGCCGCGCTGTCGCGCTGGATGATCTCGGTGACGTCGCCCTTCTGGCGCACCACGCGCTGCGACGGGTCGAACGAGACGCGCTCGCCGTCGTAGTCGAAGGACAGCACGGCGAAGTCGTTCCAGCGTTGCAGCGAGCCGTCGGCCAGCATGGCGGCGTCCAGCGTCAGCACCGGACGCGGCTTGACGTCGTCGCGGATGCGCTGCGGCAGCGGCTGCGGCAGCGGCATCAGCCCTTGCAGGCCGTGCGCCAGCAGCAGCTGCGACACGCGCATCTTGTCGTTATTGGTCAGCAGCGGGGCTTGCGCCACCAGCGCCTGCAGATCGGCCAGCGGAATGGTCGCGCCGCCCTGGTTGAGTTGCAGCACGCCGCAGGACAGGTTATCGATATACCAGGGCGGATCGGTCGGCAGCATGTAGTCGACCTGGTCGGCGCCGACGTGCTTGGCGCCCGGCGGCGGCGCCACCTGCCAGCCCAGGCGCAGGCCCTTGCCTTCCTCGCGCCAGGCCAGGTTGGCTTCGCGCAGCACGCCGCCCTTGAGCGGGTAGACCAGGCCGTTGCCGACGTCGGCCCAGGAATTGGCCCACAGCAGCTTGTCCTGCTCGGCCAGCATGTTCAGCAGCGCCGCGCCGATCTTGCCGCGCGGTTCGGTGGCCGAGCCGGTCTGGGAATTCTGGCCGCTGCGCATGGCGACGAAGAAGCGGATCAGGTCTTCATCGTTGGGCGTCATGAAGGTGGGCGGCGTCGACAGCAGCGAAAACACCTCGCTGACCGGACTGGCCGCCGCCACGTCGCCGTTCGGGCGCAGGCGGGCCTTGTACAGGCACAAGGCCACATGACGGCCGCCGCTGGTGGGCGCCATCACGTAAATCAGTTTGTATTGCGTTTGCTTGGGGTCGTTGTCGACCGGCGGCGGCGTCAGTTTGGCTTTCGGGTGCGCTGCCGCATCCACACGCTGCAGCCAGGTGGCGACAGCGTACGACAATTGATTCGCGGGCGGCGCAGGGCGCGTTGGGGCCGGTGCTGGAGCAGCAGGGGCGGCAGGGGCGTCGTCGCGGGTAAAATCCATAGGTCGCATTGTTGTTCAAAGATGGTTCAAAAACGGCAACAGGCAATATTATCCGCCATTGAAGCGTTCGTGTTTACGTATTCTTACTAAAACCTGCTGATTAAAGTGGGCTTCCCCACGTTCCCAAGGCAAAAGGATGGCAAGCTGGCGCCGATATCGTATTATTCCGGGCTTGTCTGTCTAGGAATTACCACCATGCTGCCTTCCATTGAACAACGCCTCGCCCTGGAACTTTCCGCCAAACCGGCCCAGGTAGCCGCCGCCGTCGCCCTGTTGGACGAAGGCGCCACCGTTCCCTTCATCGCCCGTTACCGCAAGGAAGTGACCGGCGGCCTGGATGACATCCAACTCCGTCTGCTCGAAGAGCGCCTGCGCTACCTGCGCGAGCTGGAAGACCGCCGCGCCAGTATCGTGGCATCGATTACCGAGCAAAACAAGATGACACCAGAGTTGTTAGATGCTGTCATGCACGCAGAAGACAAGACCCGTCTTGAAGACTTATATCTTCCTTACAAGCAAAAACGCCGCACCAAGGCCCAGATCGCCATCGAAGCCGGTCTGGCGCCGCTGGCCGACGACCTGCTGGCCAACCCGGAACTCAATCCGGAGACCGAGGCCGCCAGGTTCCTGCGCGAAGCCTTCACCACCGCCGACGGCAACAATCCCGGCGTGGCCGACACCAAGGCCGCCCTCGACGGCGCCCGCCAGATCCTGATGGAACGCTTTGCCGAAGATGCTACCCTGCTTCAGTCGCTGCGTGAATATGTCCAAGAGCATGGCATCGTCGAATCGAAGGTTATTGAAGGTAAGCAAGAAGAAGGCGAAAAATTCGCCGACTACTTCGATTATTCGGAAAACCTGGCCACCGTGCCGTCGCACCGCGCCCTGGCGCTGATGCGCGGCCGCCGCGAAGGCATCCTCGACGTCACCCTGCGCCTCGACACCGAAGCCGAGAAACCAAAGTGGGACGCGCCGCACAACCCGTGCGAAAGCCGCATTTCCGCCCGTTTCGGCATCAAGAGCGCCGGCCGTCCGGCCGACAAATGGCTGGCCGACACCGCCCGCTGGACCTGGCGCGTGAAGAGCTTCATGCACCTCGAAACCGAATTGATGGGCGGCCTGCGCGAGAAATCCGAACTGGACGCGATCAATGTCTTCGCTACCAACTTGAAAGCCTTGCTGCTGGCGGCCCCGGCCGGCCAGCGCGCCACCATGGGCCTGGACCCCGGCCTGCGCACCGGCGTCAAAGTGGCCGTGGTGGACGCCACCGGCAAGGTGGTCGATACCGCCGTGATCTATCCGCACCAGCCGAAAAACGACTGGGAAGGCTCGCTGCACACGCTGGGCAAGCTGGCCGCCAAGCACAATGTGTCGCTGATTTCGATCGGCAACGGCACCGCCTCGCGCGAAACCGACAAGCTGGCGCAAGACCTGCTCAAGCGCTTCCCTGAACAAAAAATGAGCAAGATCGTCGTCTCCGAGGCCGGCGCGTCGGTGTATTCGGCCTCCGAATTCGCCTCGCGCGAGCTGCCGGACATGGACGTGTCGCTGCGCGGCGCGGTGTCGATCGCCCGCCGCCTGCAGGATCCGCTGGCCGAGCTGGTCAAGATCGATCCGAAATCGATCGGCGTCGGCCAGTACCAGCACGACGTCTCGCAGACCCAGCTGGCGCGCTCGCTGGACGCCGTGGTCGAGGATTGCGTGAATGCGGTCGGCGTCGACGTCAACACCGCCTCGGCGCCGCTGCTGGCGCGCGTGTCGGGCCTGTCGGCCTCGGTGGCGCAGGCGATCGTCTCCTACCGCGACGTCAAGGGCGCGTTCACCTCGCGCGCGGCGCTCAAATCCGTGCCGCGCCTGGGCGACAAGACCTTCGAGCAGGCGGCCGGCTTCCTGCGCGTGACCGGCGGCGACAATCCGCTGGACGCCTCGGCGGTGCACCCGGAATCGTATCCGCTGGTGGAAAAAATCCTCGGCGATATCCAGAAGGACATCAAGGCCGTGATCGGCGACAGCGCGCTGATCAAGCGCCTGCAGCCGGCCAAGTACGCCGACGAGAAATTCGGCGTGCCGACCATCACCGACATCCTGAAGGAACTGGAAAAGCCGGGCCGCGATCCGCGTCCGGAATTCACCACCGCCACCTTCAAGGAAGGCGTGGAGGAAATCAAGGACCTGCGTCCGGACATGATTCTGGAAGGCGTGGTCACCAACGTGGCGGCCTTTGGCGCGTTTGTCGACATCGGCGTGCACCAGGACGGCCTGGTGCACATCTCGGCGCTGTCCAACACCTTCGTCAAGGATCCGCACACGGTGGTCAAGGCCGGCCAGGTGGTCAAGGTGAAGGTGCTGGAAGTGGACGAGAAGCGCAAGCGCATCGCCCTGACCATGCGCCTGAGCGACAGCGCGCCGCAAGCCGGCTCGCAGCCGCAGCAGCGCGGCGACCGCAACGACCGCCGCGCCATGGGCCAGCAGCAGAAGCAGACCGCGCGCGAACCGGCTGTCGGCGGCAGCATGGCCGCCGCCTTCGCCAAGCTGCGCGGTTAATCAGCAAGCAGTGGGGCAGGCCGTTCAGGCGTGCTTCACTGCCTTGACCCGTCGCGCCAGCATGAACAGGCTGAGACCGCCAATCACGACGGTCGCCACGCCCATGCCCCACGCCATACCCTGGAAGAACTGGCTGTCCGGCAGCAGCAGGGCGGTCAGCACTTCCACCGCCATCACCGCCGCCAGCAGCCGGATCACGCGCTGGTACTTGGCCGCGCGGTCGCGGCTGTCGGTGAAGATTTCCGTCGCCACGCCGGCCTTGCGCGGCTTGCGCCAGCAGTGCCAGCCCAGCGACGACGTCACATGCTCCCAGCCGGCGTCCTGGAACAACTGCCGGTATTCGGCGTCGGGCGTCATGTAGCGCACGTCCCAGCGGTAGGCGATGTCGGCCGGCGCGCCACGCGCGAAGGTGTGCAGGCCGAAGATATTGGTGTCGCGCAGGTGCAGGCCCTGCGCCGCCTGTTGTTGCAGCCACTGCTGATGCTGTTCATCCTGCCAGACAAACCACAGCTTGAATTTCCGTACCGTCTTCACACCGCCTCCGTCGCGACATCCAGCAATGCCCGCGCACTGCTGACCATGATTTCCAGCCGGCGCACCTGCTCCGCCAGCACCGCCTTGCCCAGTTCGGTCAGCGCATACACCTTGCGCCGCTCCTCTTCCGCCACCTTGACGATCAACGCCTGCTTTTCCAGCGTGCCGAACACGCCGTACAGCGTGCCCGGTCCCAGCGTGACGCTGCCGCCGCTCATGCTTTCCACCTTCTGCATGATGGCGTAGCCGTGCATCGGCCGGGTCAGCGCCAGCATCACGTAAAAGGTCGCTTCCGAGAGCGGCAGGTATTTGCTGTAGGGGATGTCGGTCATTGCATCGTCATTCGGTATATCGATTCTCGATATACATAATACAGGGATTTTTTCCGTCGTCAAATACGTGGGGGGCACATTTCTTATAAAATGTCGGCATCTAACATTTATTTATTCACCGAGGCAGCTATGAGCGACGTACAAACCTGGATCAAAGAAACCGTGACCAACACCCCGGTGGTGCTGTTCATGAAGGGCACCGCCCAGTTCCCGCAATGCGGCTTCTCCGGTCGCGCCATCCAGATCCTGAAAGCGTGCGGCGTCGAGAACATTGCCACCGTCAACGTGCTGGAAGATCCGGAAGTCCGTCAGGGCATCAAGGACTACTCGAACTGGCCGACCATTCCCCAGCTCTACGTCAAGGGCGAGTTCATCGGCGGTTCCGACATCATGAACGAGATGTTCGAGTCGGGCGAGCTGAAAGCCCTGCTGGATGCCTGATCGTCCGCGGCGGATCATCGTCGCCATCACCGGCGCCACCGGCGCGGTGTATGGCGTGCGTCTGCTGCAACATTTGCAACATCTGCCCGGCCTGGAGACGCATCTGATCGTTTCCGAGGCCGCGGTCCTCACCCTGCACCAGGAAACCGGCCTGCAGCGGCGCGAAGTGGAAGCACTGGCCCACTTGGTGCACAAGGTGCGCGATGTCGGCGCCTCGATCGCCAGCGGCTCGTTCCAGAGCGACGGCATGGTGATCGCTCCCTGCTCGATGAAAACCCTGGCGTCGGTGGCCCACGGCCTGTCCGACAACCTGATCGCGCGCGCGGCCGACGTGGTGCTCAAGGAGCGCCGCCGGCTGGTGCTGATGGTCAGGGAAACGCCGTTCAACCTGGCGCACTTGCGCAATATGACGGCGGTCACGGAAATGGGCGGGATTATCTTCCCGCCGCTGCCGAGCTTTTATCACAATCCGCAAAGCATCGAAGAGATGGTCGACCACACGGTGGCCCGCGTCATCGACCTGTTCGGCATAGAGCATGCGCTGGCGCCGCGCTGGGCCGGCCTCAAGGGGCAGGCCGCCGGCGACGCTTGACGTTGCGCTTAACGTTTGTCGAAGTACGAACTGCTGGCACGCTTCAATTCACGCGCCTCTTCCACCATGCGACGGTGCGCGATGCGCTTGCGCATCACTTCGGCATGTTGTTCGGCGGTCATTGGCGGGGCGGTCATTAAATCTTTCAGCTGTGCGACATTGCTGTAATTGCTTTTCATAAGACGGCTCAAAGCATGACTCCCCAAAAAATAGGTACTGCCCTATTGTGCCTTAAATCCATGTCGACACCATGACAATTCGCAAAGGTGGCGAAAATAAAAAGGGCGCTGCCGGTGGCGCGCCCTGGTCCGAACAAAAACCGGCTCACTCTGAAACCAGTTTCATGTGAAAGCAGTGCCGACAGCACCGTCGGCTTGCGTAGTACTACGCAAAAATGACTACTTTTGGTAGTTCACCCGTACCAGCATGCGGATAAATTCCCGTGCGATCTGGCGGTGATGCTCGTCCAGACGCTGCAAATCGGCGATCAGCTTGACGTCGGCCGACTCGAAGCGCGACAGGCTGGCGGCGTTGTCGCTGGCCGGCGCACCGTCTTCCGGACCGCCAAAGCGCAGCCACTCGGCCGGTACGCCCAGCCATTGGGCGATCATGCGCAGCTTCTCCTGCGTCGGAATCGCCTCGCCTACCAGCCATTTGCGCGCTGCATGCACGGTAATGGGCCGGCCATCGAATCGGATGTTGAACTCGCGCGCGAGCCGGGTCGGACTGTCGGGCGAATAATGGGCGTTCTTGAGAGCCTGTTGGAGTCGCTGGCTAAAGCTTTCGCGTTCATTAGAAGAATTCATAGTTGCACTATTTCACGTTGCTTCATGAAAGTCAGTCTCTGCGCGATACGCGAAAACTGTGACGTCACGGGATTTTAAAATTAACATTTTATCCTCTGCCAGTATCAACGTCAGTGGAATAATGGAACAAATTTTATTCGGCCAGGGAATGCGGGTTGCGTATCATGCTGCCGCGTAGCCTTTCACGTCGCACGATACCATTCCGCATCCCGGCGGTCACGCCGTGCCACCGACTCTACATCGAAACGGTGTTTTTCGCGCTACAATGAGTTGCCGTTGACGTAAACGGAAACCACCGCAGAAAGTCCCATGTCCACCTACACCATCACCGAACTGGCGCGCGAATTCGACATCACCGCGCGCGCGATCCGCTTTTACGAAGACCAGGGCCTGCTCAGCCCGTCCCGCGAGGGCGCCGGCGGCCGCAACCGCGTCTACACGCCGCGCGACCGCACCCGCCTCAAGCTGACCCTGCGCGGCAAGCGCCTGGGCCTGTCGCTGGCCGAGATCAAGAGCCTGGTCGACATGTACGAGACGCCCAAGGATTCCGTGGCCCAGATGCACCGCTTCCTGACGGTGCTGGCGCAGCACCGCGAAACGCTGGAACAGCAGCGCGAAGACATCGAAATGTCGCTGGCCGAGATCCAGGCGCACGAAGACGAATGCAAGCGCATGCTGGAAACGCATGCGGTGACTTGACGTTTACGTTAACGTCACATCGGCGTATCATGGCCGCTCCAGACAAAACAGAAGAATGAGGATGACATGCTCCATCTCCCAGGCCTGACCTTTGACCATGGCGAGGATATCGCCGCGCTGCGCGAAGCCGTGCAGCAGTTCGCCGCCGCCGAGATCGCCCCGCGCGCGGCGGAAATCGACCGCAGCGACCAGTTCCCGATGGACCTGTGGCGCAAGATGGGCGAACTGGGCGTGCTCGGCATCACCGTGCCGGAAGAGTACGGCGGCGCCAACATGGGCTACCTGGCCCACATCGTGGCGATGGAGGAAATCTCGCGCGCCTCGGCCTCGGTCGGCCTGTCCTACGGCGCCCACTCGAACCTGTGCGTCAACCAGATCAAGCGCAACGGCACCGAAGAACAAAAACAAAAATACCTGCCCAAGCTGATTTCCGGCGAATACATCGGCGCACTGGCCATGTCCGAGCCGAACGCCGGCTCCGACGTGGTCAGCATGAAGCTGCGCGCCGAATTCAAGGGCGACCGCTGGGTGCTGAACGGCACCAAGATGTGGATCACCAACGGCCCCGACGCCGACGTGCTGGTGGTCTACGCCAAGAACGACCTGGAAGCCGGCCCGAAAGGCATGACCGCCTTCCTGATCGAAAAAGGCTTCAAGGGCTTCTCCATCGCCCAGAAGCTCGACAAGCTGGGCATGCGCGGCTCGCACACCGGCGAACTGGTGTTCGAAGACTGCGAAGTGCCGGCCGAGAACGTACTGGGCGGCCTGGGCAAGGGCGTCAACGTGCTGATGTCCGGCCTCGATTTCGAACGCACCGTGCTGTCCGGCGGCCCGCTGGGCATCATGCAGGCCTGCATGGACGTGGTGGTGCCCTACATCCACGACCGCAAGCAGTTCGGCCAGCCGATCGGCGAATTCCAGCTGATGCAGGGCAAGATCGCCGACATGTATTCGACCATGATGGCCTCCAAGGCCTATGTCTACGCGGTCGGCCAGGCCTGCGACCGCGCCACCACGCCGGAGCAGATCCGCAACCTGCGCAAGGACGCCGCCGGCGCCATCCTGTACAGCGCCGAAAAGGCGACCTGGATGGCCGGCGAGGCGATCCAGACGCTGGGCGGCAACGGCTACATCAACGAATATCCGGTCGGCCGCCTGTGGCGCGACGCCAAGCTGTATGAAATCGGCGCCGGCACCAGCGAAATCCGCCGCATGCTGATCGGCCGCGAGCTGTTCGCGGAAACCAAATAACGGAGAACTGAAATGAATGATCCTATCGTCATCGTGGGCGCGGCCCGCACTCCCATGGGCGCCTTCCAGGGCGACTTTTCCGGCAAGGCCGCGCATGACCTGGGCGCGGTCGCGATCCAGGCCGCCGTCGAGCGCTCCGGCATCGACGGCAAGCTGGTCGAACACGTCTACTTCGGCAACTGCCTGATGGCGGGCCAGGGCCAGGCGCCGGCGCGCCAGGCGCTGTTGAAAGCCGGCCTGCCGACCTCCACCGGCGCCGTCACGCTGTCCAAGATGTGCGGTTCGGCCATGCAGGCCGCGATCTTCGCGCACGACCAGCTGGTGGCCGGCAGCGCCGACGTGGTGGTGGCCGGCGGCATGGAGTCGATGACCAACGCGCCCTACCTGATTCCGAAAGCGCGCGGCGGCTACCGCATCGGCCACGGCGTGATGTTCGACCACATGATGTACGACGGCCTGGAAGACGCCTACTCGCGCAACGAAAAAACCGGCGAGGGCCGCTCAATGGGCACCTTCGCCGAAGAGTGCTCGGCCAAGTATGAATTCACCCGCGAGGCGCAGGACAACTTCGCCATCGAATCGGTGAAGCGCGCGCAGGTCGCCACCAGCGAAGGCTACTTCAAGTGGGAGATCGCGCCGGTCACCGTCACCTCGCGCGCCGTCGATACCGTCATCGACAAGGATGAAGGTCCGCTGAAAGCCAAGGTTGAAAAAATCCCGACGCTGCGCGCCGCGTTCAAGAAAGACGGCACCATCACCGCCGCCTCGTCGTCGTCGATCAACGATGGCGCCGCCGCGCTGGTGATGATGCGCGAATCGAAAGCGAAAGAACTGGGCCTGACGCCGATCGCCCGCATCCTCGGCCACGCCACCTTTGCGCAGGAACCGAACCTGTTCACCACCGCGCCGATCGGCGCCGTCGAAAAGCTGTACAAGAAAATCGGCTGGAGCAGCAAGGACGTCGACCTGTTCGAGATCAACGAAGCCTTTGCCGCCGTGCCGATGGCCGCCATGCGCGACCTCGACATCCCGCACAACAAAGTCAACATCCACGGCGGCGCCTGCGCGCTGGGCCATCCGATCGGCGCTTCCGGCGCGCGCATCATCGTTACCCTGCTGGGCGCCTTGAAACGCACCGGCGGCAAGAAGGGCGTGGCGGCGCTGTGCATCGGCGGCGGCGAAGCGACCGCCATGGCCGTGGAGCTGGTGTAATGCCGACAGCACTGGTCATCGGCGCATCGCGCGGCATCGGCCTGGAACTGGTCCGGCAATACCGTAGCGACGGCTGGCGCGTCATCGCCACCGCGCGCAAACAGGAAGACTGCGACGCGCTGGCGGCGCTGGGCGCCGAGCCGCACAAGCTGGACGTCAACAACGTCGAAGCGGTGGCCGGCGTCGGCTGGAAGCTGGATGGCGAAGAGCTGGATGTCGCCATCCTCAACGCCGGCGTCTACGGTCCGCGCCACGACGGCTTCCCGTCGCAGGCGGACTTCGACAGCGTCATGCACACCAACGTGCTGGCGGCGATGCGCCTGCTGCCGGTGATCGCGCCGCTGGTGTGCGCGTCGCGCGGCAACGGCAAGCTGGCGGTGCTGTCCTCGCGCATGGGCTCACTGAGCGAGCGCACCTCGCCGGCCGGTTCGCTGTACCGCGCCAGCAAGGCGGCGCTGAATTCGGTGCTGATCGATACCGCGCTCACCTTCGGCAAGCAAGGCGCAACCTGCATCGCCTTCCACCCGGGCTGGGTGCGCACCGACATGGGCGGCGCCGGCGCCGACCTCTCGGTGGAAGAAAGCGCGAACGGCATCCGCGCAACGCTGGCGGCGCTCCCCGCGTCCGACCAGGCGGTGTATCAAACCTACGATGGCGAAACCATCGGCTGGTAACAACGAGACTGCACATGATACTGAGCCAGGAACATGAAATGATCCGCGACGCCCTGCGCACGTTTGCACAGGAGCGCCTCGCCCCCAACGCCGCGCGCTGGGACAAGGAACACCACTTCCCCAAAGAGGAATTGAAGGAACTGGCCGCGCTGGGCGCCTTCGGCGTCGCGGTGCCGGAAGAACTGGGCGGCGCCGGCATGGATTACGTGTCGCTGGCGCTGGTGCTGGAAGAAATCGCGGCCGGTGACGGCGGCACCTCCACCGTCATCTCCGTCAACAACTGCCCGGTGTGCAGCATCGGCATGATGTACGCCAACGCGCGGCAGAAGGAACAATGGCTGCGGCCACTGGCGCAAGGCGACATGCTGGGCGCCTTCTGCCTCACCGAACCGCATACCGGCAGCGACGCCGCCGCCCTGCGCACCACCGCCACGCGCGATGGCGATCACTATGTACTCAACGGCGTCAAGCAATTCATCACCAGCGGCAAGCACGCGGACGTGGCGATTGTGATGGCGGTGACCGACAGGAGCGCCGGCAAGAAAGGCATCAGCGCGTTCTGGGTGCCGACCGCGACGCCGGGCTACATCGTCGCCGGCATCGAGCAGAAGATGGGCCAGCATTCATCCGACACCGCGCAGATCCTGTTCGAGAACTGCCGCATTCCGGCGGAGAACCTGATCGGCGAAGAAGGCCAGGGCTACAAGATCGCCTTGTCCGGCCTGGAGGGCGGCCGCATCGGCATCGCCTCGCAATCGGTGGGCATGGCGCGCTCCGCTTACGAAGCGGCGTTGAGCTACGCGCGCGAACGCGAAAGCTTCGGCAAGCCGATCTTCGAACACCAATCGGTGCAATTCAAGCTGGCCGAGATGGCGATGCAGATCGAAGCCGCGCGCCAGCTGATCCTGCACGCCGCGTCGATGAAGGACGCCGGCCTGCCATGCCTGAAGGAGGCCGCGATGGCCAAGCTGTTCGCCTCCGAGATGGCGGAGAAGGTCTGCTCCGACGCCATCCAGATCCACGGCGGCTACGGCTACGTCAGCGACTTCCCGGTGGAACGCATCTACCGCGACGCCCGCGTATGCCAGATCTACGAAGGCACCAGCGACATCCAGAAAATCCTCATCGCCCGCGCGCTTTAAGTCCTGACCACCGCCTCGTCGCCGATGGCGTAGAAGGTGCCGCCGGCGATGTAGTGCAGGCTGCGCCAGCGTGGATCGGCTTTTTCGAATTCCCAGTGGCCGTTGTTGAAGACGCGCGTGTCGGCATACGCCGCCACCACTTCGCCGATGAACAGGTCATACACCTGTTCATTGCGCGGCTCGGGAATCACCTTGCAGATCAGCCACGCCGACGAGCCCACCACCAGCGGCACGTCGTAGCCATCGGCCTGGAACAGCTCCACGCCGAACCTCTGCAGCTTGTCCGGCATGTCGGTCATGCTGGCGTGGCCGACGTTATAGGTCAGCTCCAGCTGCGCCATGTTCGGCACCTGCAGCGCAAAAAAGCCGCTCTGCTCGACCAGCGGACGCGTGGCGGTGGCCTTGTCCAGCACCACCGTCACCTTGGGCGGCGAAAAATCCAGCGCGCATGACCATGCCGCCGACATCACATTGCGCACGCCGCCATGGCTGGCCGACACCAGCACCGTCGGCCCATGGTTCAACAGGCGATAGGCTTTTTCCAGTTCCACTGGTTTGATATGTTGGTCCAACTGATACTCCTAAATTTTTGCGATCTGACGATTGATCGCCTTGACCGCCACCTCATTGCGCTCGCTGTAGCGGTTGGTCAGGTAATCCGTGCGGCCGCGCAGCAACAGCGTCATCTTGACTAATTCTTCCATCACATCCACCACGCGATCATAATAGCCTGAGCGGCGCATGCGGCCGGCCTCATCGAATTCCTTGTACGCCATCGGCACCGAAGACTGGTTGGGTATCGTGAACATGCGCATCCAGCGCCCCAGCAAGCGCATGGTGTTCACCACGTTGAACGATTGCGATCCGCCGCATACCTGCATCACCGCCAGCGTGCGCCCCTGGCTTGGTCGCAGCGCGCCTTGCTCCAGCGGTATCCAGTCGATCTGGTTCTTCATCACCGCCGTGATGGCGCCGTGGCGCTCCGGGCTGCACCACACCTGTCCTTCGGACCACAGCGATAGCGTCCGCAGCTCCACCACCTTGGGATGATCTTCGCTCACGCTGTCCGCCATCGGCAAACCGGCCGGATCGAAAATTTTTACTTCGGCGCCCAGAAACTCCAGGATGCGCGCCGCTTCCTCGGTCAGAAAGCGGCTGAACGAGCGTTCGCGCAGCGAGCCATACAGCATCAGGATGCGCGGCGCATGGGTCAATTCGCCGGCAGGCGCCAGCTTTTCCATGGTCGGGATATCCAGCAGTTCAGCATGAATGTTTGGCAGATCCGGAATCATGATGCCCCTATCAACTCAAGCGGACGGCCAGCGCCGCCAGGGTGACAAACAATACCGGCAAGGTCAAGCAGATGCCGACGCGGAAGTAGTAGCCCCACGAGATGCGCATGCCCTTGTTGGCCAGCACGTGCAGCCATAGCAGCGTGGCCAGGCTGCCGATCGGCGTGATCTTCGGTCCCAGGTCGCTGCCGATCACGTTCGCATAAATCATCGCCTCGCGCACCACGCCTTGCGCCGACGTCGCATCCACCGACAACGCGCCGATCAGCACCGTCGGCAGGTTGTTCATGATCGACGACAGCAGCGCCGTCAGGAAGCCGGTGCCCATCGCCGCGCCCCATACGCCATACTGGCCGCACCAGTCCAGCGCCGAAGTCAGATACGCCGTCAGCCCCGCATTGCGCAAGCCATACACCACCAGATACATCCCCAGCGAGAAGATCACGATCTGCCACGGCGCATGCAGCAACACCTCGCGCGTGGAGATGCGATGGCCGCGCGACGCCACCACCAGCAGCACCGCCGATCCCACCGCCGCCACCACGCTGATCGGCACGCCCATCGGCTCGATCACGAAGAAGCCGATCAGCAGCACGCCCAGCACCCACCAGCCGGCGATGAAGGTGGCGCGATCATGGATCGCCAGCGCCGGGTCCTTGATCTGCGTGACATCGTAATCGGCCGGAATATCGCGGCGGAAGAACCACATCAGCACACCCAGCGTGGCCGCCACCGACACCACGTTCACCGGCACCATCACCGCCGCATAGCGCGCGAAGCTGACGTGGAAATAATCGGCCGACACGATGTTGACCAGGTTGGACACCACCAGCGGCAGACTGGCCGTGTCGGCGATGAAGCCGGCCGCCATCACAAACGCCAGTGTGGCCTTGGCCGAAAAGCGCAGCTCGCGCAGCATGGCGATGACGATCGGCGTCAGGATCAGCGCCGCGCCGTCATTGGCGAACAGTCCGGAGACGGCGGCGCCCAGCAGCACCAGCATGACGAACAGCCGCTTGCCGCTGCCGCCGCCCCAGCGCGCCATGTGCAGCGCCGCCCATTCGAAGAAGCCCGCCTTGTCCAGCAGCAGGCTGGTGATGATGATGGCCACAAAGGTCGCCGTGGCGTTCCAGATGATGTGCCACACGACCGGAATATCGCCGACATGGATCACGCCCGCCAGCAGCGCCGCCACCGCACCCAGCGACGCGCTCCAGCCGATGCCCAGGCCGCGCGGCTGCCAGATCACCAGCACCAGCGTGGCGATAAAAATCAGCAGGGCGCTCAGCATCCGGCACCCAGCGTGCCGATGCGGTCCAGTTCCTGTTTGGTGATGGCGGGCAGCGCCAGGAAGGCTTCGATGCGCGCGCGCAGAATGCGGTAAGTCTGCTCGAAAGCGGCCTCGATTTCCTCTTCGCTGCCAAGCAGATGGCTCGGATCCTCCACGCCCCAATGCGCGCGCAGCACCGGACCGAGATAGGCCGGGCAAGTCTCGCCGGCGGCGCTGCCGCAGACGGTGATGACGATATCCGGCGTCACCGGCAAATCGTCCCACGATTTGCTGTAATAGCCGTCAGTCGAAATGCCCTTGCGCTGCAACAGCGCCACCGCGCGCGGATGCAGCTGGCCGGCTGGCTTGCTGCCGGCGCTGATCGCCCGCCATTCCGGCGGCGCCAGATGATTGAAGGTCGCCTCGCTCAACACCGAGCGGCACGAATTGCCGGTACACAGAAAAAGAATGTTCATGGTTTGCACGAGACGCCACCGCAGCAGTTTTCAGTTAAAAAGCCTATCAGGCCATTCATCGCGGCGATATCCGCCGAATAGATGACGAAGCGTCCGTCCTGGCGCGATGCGATCAAGCCCGCATGCGACAACTCCTTCAGGTGAAAGGACAGGGAGGACGGCGCAATATCGAGGCGCTCGCCGATTTTACTGGCGGCCAGGCCGTCCGGCGCGTTCTGCACCAGCAGCCGGAACACGGCCAGCCGGCTTTCCTGCGCCAGGGCCGCCAGCGCGGCCAGGGTTTGTTTGGTATCCATGCGGGCCATGCTACCGTAAACAATTCGATATTTCAAATAATATTGAAATGACGTGGAAAATTAATTCGGCATGAAGTCCGAACGGATATCGATCAGCTCGGCTGTCGGCACGGCGCGCTCGACGTCTGCGATGGCGCCGGAGAGCGCCGCCTCGGCGCTGCCGGCCTCGCGCAGGAAGCTCAGCGCCAGATAGCCGTTGCGGCCGACGCCGACCACCGCATCGGCGCAATCCGAGGCCGCCAGCCGCCCGGCCAGCGCGTCATAGTCGCAATCGTGCTGGGCAAGACGGTATCTGAGCGTAAAAGCAAATTCCATGATCCACCTCCATCCGCCAGAATAGGCGGACGCCGACCGGGCCGTTTGGGCGAGCGCAAAAGGGGAACGAAAATGCGGACGAAAAAAAAGCCCACATCTCTGCGGGCTTCGTTCCAATGTATTACCTATGCTTCAATCGCACCATCTCCAGGGCTATCTGCCAGGTGAGGCGGCGTCTCAGGCGCCCATGCTATCTGCGTGGTGCCCCCGACGTGTAAATCGACTAATGTCTTCGGGACTACAACCCCGGCTTCTGCGTCACCTGCGCCATCGAACTTACACTACTCTGGGCGCGGCGCATCTGCCGGGTGTGGGACTGTTTGCATGCAAACCTCAACCACGAACGTAGTGTACCACACTTTTTGTGCGCCGCACAAATTTTATTTCGGCACCGCTTCGGTGGTCAGCGGCTGCGGCGCGTGCTGCGGCCGTTCGCGGCCCACGCGCTCGAATTCGGAAATCACCTGCGCGCCGAACAGCAGCAGCGTGGCGCCGATCTCCAGGCTGAACATGACGATGATGGCGGTGGTCATCGAACCGTACACCACGTTGACCTGCGACAGCGTGGAGAAATACCACACCAGGATGCGCCGGGCGATTTCCCACAGCAGCGCCGCCGTCACGCCGCCGATCAGCGCATGCGACAGCGACAGCCGCCCGACCGGCATCACCAGGTAAATCGACGACAGCACCAGCACCTCGCCGGCCAGCCCCAGCAGATACAACAGCACGCCCGACACGCCGTTCAGCGACCAGCTGTAGCCGAACAGCTGCACGCTTTCCTGCCCCAGCACCTGCAGGCTGCCCGCCACCAGCGTCACAAGCAGCATGCCGGCGCCCAGCGACAGGATGTAGCAGTAGGGCATGACCGCCGAGATCATGAAATGCCGGCGCCGTATGGCCACCCGGTGCTTGAAGATCACGCACATGGCGTTTTCCAGCACCGTGAACGCAAGCGAGCTGAAGAACAGCATGCTGACCACCAGCACGCCGCCGACCAGGTCGCGGTGTTCGAGGAAATGCGCGACCTCGGCCACGATAGGCTTGGACTGTCCCGGCACCAGCCAGTTCAGATAGCGGCCGACGGTGGCCAGCAGTTCATCGGGCGGAATCACGTGTGACAAGGCCACCACCACCAGCATCAGCAGCGGCACGATCGACAGCAGCGAGTAATACGCCACCGCGCCCGCCAGCAGCAGGCCTTGGTTGGCGCGGAAGCCTTTCAGGCACTGCACCGTGAAATCCATGGGATGACCGGCCACATAGGCCAGTGCCCTGCGGTTGAGTAGGTTCATGCTCTCATTCTATGCCCGCCTCAGCGAGCGGTATGTGCGTCCACGTCCAGATAACGCCAGTTGGTGAACTCCACCGGATGACGGCGGTAATTTTTCAGCCACGGCTGTTGCAGGTCGGCGGAAATGGGATGCGTCAGCAGCACCCACGGCGTGTAGGCGTGGATAAGTTGCGCAAGTTCATCATACAGCGCGGTGCGCCGCGGCGAATCTCCCATCAAGCGGGCTTGCTCGTAACGCTGATTGTAGGCAGGCAGGTTGAAGCGGGCGTAGTTGGCGCGGCCGGCGTTGGGGCCGTACAGCAGTTGGTAAAAATTGTCGCCATCGGGGAAGTCCGCGACCCAGTTGGTCTCGAACATCATCACCGAGCCAAGCCGGGAGGCCTTGATGATTTCGGTTTTCTTGTCGCTCTTGAAGGTGACGTTGAGGCCGATGGCGTTCAGGTTCTTGCGCCACAGCTCGTCACGCAGGCGGCCGACGGTGGACGATTCGCTGTGCATCACCAGCATCAGCGGCTTGCCGTCCGGCTGGCTGCGGTAGCCGTCCTTGCCCTTGCGATAGCCGTAGCGGTCCAGCAGCGCGTTGGCCAGCGCCGGATCGTAGGCGACCGGGCTGCGGTAGCGGGCGTCGTAGCCGAGCACATTGGGCGGCAGCGGCGTGACGGCGGGGATGGCCAGGCCTTTCTTCATGGTCGCCACGTCCTCGGCGCTGTTGTAGCCGAGCGCGATGGCGCGGCGCAGCGCGACCTTGTCCTTGCCGTAGCCGCCGATCAGCGGATCGTCCATGTTCATCCACATGTAATAGGTTTGCAGCACAGGGAATGGCGCGAGGACGATGCCCTTGGCGGCCAGTTCCGGTTTCAGCCTGGCGTCCGGCGTGAGGACCATTTCCTTCATCGATTCCGGCAGCTGCTCCAGGAAATCGAATTCGCCGTTCAGGAAGCCCAGCACGCGCGACTGGTATTCCTCGACGATTTTGATGTCGATGCGGTCGAGGATGGGCAGGCGCTTGCCGTCAAATTCCGTCGGGCGGAAATCGCGGTTGGCCAGCAGGATGATCTGGTCGCTGTGCTTCCACGTGCCGATCCTGAACGGGCCGGTGCCGACCGGGTGGTTGCCGGCTTGCGCGCCGTAAGCTTCCATCACCTCGCGCGCCACCACGCCGGCGGCCGGCATCGCCAGGTAGTAGAGGAAATTGGGATCGGCGGCTTTCAGACGGATGCGCAGCGTGAACTTGTCCAGCGCGCGGATCTCGGTCACGCCGTCGAACAGGTACAGCCAGGGCGACTTCAGCGCCGGATCGTAGAGGCGCTTGAAGCTGTAGACGTAATCTTCCGCCGTCACCTGTCTGTGCGCGCCTTTGAAGGCGGCGTCCGGCGTGAAGTAGATGTCCTCACGCAGGTGGAAAGTGTAGCTCAGGCCGCCGTCTTCCACGCTAGGCATGGCGGTCAGCGTGTTGGGAATCAGTTTGACCGGCCTAGCCAGATAGTCGTAGCGCAGCAGCGGATCGAACAGGTTTTCCAGCAGGCTGAGGCTGGCGACGTCGGAGGCGACGGCGGGATCGAGGCCGGTTTCGCCGGTGCTGAGGAAGGCGTGCAGGACTTTTTGCTCGGCATGGACTCCGGCGTCCGCCGGAGCGACGGTGCTGGCGGCACCGGCAGCGGTGGTGGCGGTGACGGCCAGCGCCAGCATGGCGGCTGCGTATTTTTTCAGCATCCTTCCCATCGTTCCTCGCACAGTAAAGCGGCAGCTTATAACTTTTTGAGCTTGCTTACCCGCTATACTTTGCAAATCGCCCACTGCACACAAGAAAAATGTCGCTCAATTACATCTGGTCTGGCTTCTTCCTGGTGGGATTTCTGGCCGCACTGGCGCAGTTTCTTTTCCTGGGCGATACGGAAATCTTCAAGCGCATCATCGACGGCACTTTCGATTCCGCCCGCACCGGCGTGATGGACATCGCCCTGCCGCTGGCCGGCGTGATGACGCTGTGGCTCGGCATCATGAACATCGGTGAGAAAGCCGGCGCCATCGACCTGCTGGCCAAGCTGATCGCGCCGTTCTTCTCGCGCATCTTCCCCGGCGTGCCGTCGAACCATCCGGCCACCGGCCACATGGTGATGAATTTCTCGGCCAACCTGCTGGGCCTGGACAATGCCGCCACGCCGTTCGGCCTGAAGGCCATGGAAAGCCTGCAAACGCTCAATCCCAACAAGGACGAGCCGACCGATGCGCAGATCATGTTCCTGGTGCTGCACACATCCGGCCTGACCTTGATTCCGCTGGCGATCATGGCGCAGCGCTCGATCCTGGGCGCGGCCGATCCGTCCGACATTTTCATTCCCTGCATGGTGGCCACCTACGTGGCGACCATGACCGGCATCATCGCCGTCTCCATCCGCCAGCGCATCAACCTGTTCAACCGCGTGGTGGTGGGCTGGCTGGGCGGCATCACCGCCTTCATCGCGGCGCTGGTCTGGTACTTCACCAATTACCTGACCAAGCCGGAAATCGAAACGTTCTCCAAGGTGTTCAGCAACTTCGTGCTGATGGCGGTGATTGGCGGCTTCATCATCGGCGCGCTGCGCAAGAAGGTCAACGTCTACGAGGCGTTTATCGAAGGCGCCAAGGGCGGCATCCAGACCTCGCTAACCGTGATTCCCTACCTGGTCGGCATGCTGGTGGCGATCAGCGTGATCCGCAACGCCGGCCTGCTGGGCTTTGTGGTGCAGGGCTTCGGCTGGCTGTTCAGCCACCTCGGCATCGACACCGATTTCGTTGCGGCCCTGCCAACCGCGCTGATGAAGCCACTGAGCGGCAGCGCGGCCAAGGCCATGATGATCGACACCATGCAAACCCATGGCGTCGATTCCTTTGTCGGCCGCCTGGCCTGCGTGTTCCAGGGCTCGGCCGATACCACTTTCTATATCGTCGCGCTGTATTTCGGCTCGGTCGGCATCCGCAAGACGCGCTACGCGATCTCCTGCGGCCTGATCGCCGATTTCGCCGGCGTGCTTGCTGCGATTGCGATTTCCTATGTCTTCTTCCATTAAAATTTTGCGCCGGCTTGTTGCCGCCGCGCTGATCGCGGCCGGCGCCGCGCAGGCGGCCGATCTGCCGGAACCGGTGGCGCGGCTGATGCAGTCGTCGAATATTCCGCTGTCGGCGGCCGGCGTGCTCGTGCTGCGCGGCGATACCGTGCTGGTGTCGCACAATCCGCAGCAAAGCATGCAGCCCGCGTCGACCATGAAGCTGTTCACCACGCTCACCGCGCTGGAGCAGCTGGGCCCGACCTTCCGCGGCCGCACCGAATTGCGCAGCAGCGCGGACGTGGTCAACGGCGTGCTGCAAGGCGACCTGATCGTGCGCGGCGGCGCCGATGCCGACCTCAACGAAGACGCGCTGGCGCACATGCTGCAAGCGCTGCGCAACCAGGGCATCCGCAAGATCAAGGGTGACATCATCATCGACCGCCTGCTGTTCACGCCGTCGCGGCCGGATGCGGGGCAGCCGCCGTTCGATGAATATCCATGGGCCTACTACAACGTCATCCCGAATGCGGCGCTGGCCAACACCAACCTGCTGAAAGTGGAGATGCGCTCCACCGCCAGCAAAGTGGCGCTGGTGATGCAACCGGAACTGGACAAGGTCACCATCCGCTCGGAGCTGAAACTGACCGACGCCGCCTGCGCCACCTGGGAAAACGGCTGGCGCTCGCCGGACTACGCGCGCAAGGGCGACCGCATCGAAGTGACCCTGCACGGCACCTTCCCGAAAGATTGCGTCAAGTCCACCAGCATCAATGTGCTCGACAGCCAGGACTACCTGGCGCGCCTGCTGCTGGCCGAGTGGAACAAGCTGGGCGGCGCCATCAGCGGCGAAGTACGCGAAGCCACCGAGCCGACGACAGCCGCATCCGCCACCCGCCTGCTGGCCGACCACGTCTCCCGCTCGCTGCCCGAAGTCCTGCGCGACACCAACAAGCAATCGGACAACACGCTGGCGCGCACCATCTTCCTCAGCCTCGGCAGTCTGGAAGCCGATCCGATGCTGGGCAGCCGCCCGCTGGCGCCGGACGCCAACCAGGCCAGCACCGCGATGCGCGCCGAAACCGCCATCCGCGCCTGGCTACAACAGCACAACATCGACGGCAACGGCCTGATTCTCGACAACGGCTCCGGCCTGTCGCGCACCGAACGCGCCACGGCGGCGCAACTGGCCGGCGTGCTGCAAGCCGGCCAGAAAAGCCTGTGGATGCCGGAATTCCTTTCCAGCCTGCCGATCGCCGCCACCGACGGCACCATGCGCCGCCGCCTGAAAGAAAGCCCGGCCGCCCAGCGCGCGCGGATAAAAACTGGTAGCCTGACAGGCGTTATCGCCATCGCCGGCTACGTGCCCGACGCCAACAATCAACCCTGCATCGTGGTCGCCATCCTCAACGACGAACACGTCGCCAACGGCGCCGGCCGCGCCGTCCTGGATGAACTGATCGACTGGGTCGCGCGTTCCGGCAACCAACCAGGAGCATCGCATGAAGCAACGTCTGTTAGGTAAGCAAGGATTAACCGTCTCGGCCGAGGGCCTGGGCTGCATGGGCATGAGCAATGTGTATGGCGCGGCGGACGAGGGCGAGTCGATCGCCACGCTGCACCGGGCCATTGAACTGGGCATCAACTTCTTCGACACGGCGGAAGTCTATGGGCCGTACCACAATGAGGAATTGCTGGGCCGCGCCTTCAAGGGCCGCCGCAGCGAGGTCATTCTGGCCACCAAGTTCGGCTTCGACATCCGCGAAGGCGTGCGCAACGCTGTCACCAGCGATCCGGCGCATATCCGCGTCGCGGTCGAAGGTTCGCTGCGCCGCCTCGGCACCGATTACATCGACCTGCTGTACCAGCACCGCATCGATCCCAAGGTGCCGATTGAAGAGGTGGTCGGCGTCATGGGCGAGCTGGTGAAAGAGGGCAAGGTGCGCTACCTCGGCCTGTCCGAAGCCGGCGTGGCCAATATCCGCCGCGCCCACGCGGTGCACCCGATCAGCGCGCTGCAAAGCGAATACTCGCTGTGGGAACGCAATCTGGAAGACGACATCATCCCCGTGCTGCGCGAACTGGGCATTGGCCTGGTGCCATTCAGCCCGCTGGGACGCGGCTTCCTGGCCGGCACCGCCAAGCGCGCGGAGGAATATCCGCCGACCGATTTCCGCAACCAGGACCCGCGCATGCAAGGCGCCAACTTCGACGCCAACATGCAGGCCGCCCAAGTGGTGCGCGATGTCGCCGCCGCGCGCGGTCTGGCCGCCGGTCAGGTCGCACTGGCCTGGGTGATGCAGCAGGGCGACGATATCGTGCCGATTCCCGGCACCCGCCGCCGCGCTAACCTGGAACAGAACGCCGCAACGGCCGACGTCGTGCTCAGCGCCAGCGAAATCGCCACGCTGGAAAGCGCGCTGAAACAGGTGTCCGGCCCGCGCTACAGCGCCGAGCGCATGGCCAACGTCGACCGCTGAAACGGCTGAAAATCAGCGCTTGACCTGTTTGCGACAGTTGTCGCATAATGGTGGCAACAGTCGCACATGGAGCTTGCCTTGTCTATCTTCGCCACCTTTGCCGGTTTTGAGCCGCTAGCCCTGCGCTTTGCGCTGGCCAGCGGCGGCTGCGTGGCCGCCGGCCTGGGCGTGTGGGCGGTGACGGCACTTTGCCGGCGCTGGCTGCCGGGCGTCGCCGCGCAGCGTTCGGTGTGGCTGCTGGGACAATGCACGGTGGTCCTGGCCTTCCTGCTGATCCTGCTGCCGCAGAGCGAACGCCTGCGCATGCTGCCGCCAATCGACATCGAAAGCTTCTCCACGCCAGCCGCCGCGCCGCGCACCGGCAACGACGCCGCAACACCGGCCACCGTCACGCCAGCACCTGCGGCCACCACCACGCCACAAACCTATCTTGCCTGGGCCGCGCAAAGCTGGCTGCTGCTGTACGCGTTGGGACTCGCCTACACGCTGCTCCAGCTGCTGCACACGCGCCGCGCATTGCATGCGCTGGCCGTCGCCGGCAACAAGAGCGGCGTCGCCCCGGTCGACACCATCGAAGTCGATGCACCGATCTCGCCGATGCTGTTTGGCCTGTTCCGCCCACGCCTGCTGCTGCCGCTGCACCTGCGCGCTTTCGATGCGGACCAGCGCCAGATGATCCTCGAACACGAACTGACGCACTGGCGCCGCAACGACCTGCAATGGGCCAGCGCCGGCATCGTGCTGCAAACGCTGCTCTGGTTTAATCCCTTCATGCGACTGCTGCGCATCCAGCTCTCGTGGGCGCAGGAACTGGGCTGCGACCGCGAAGTGCTGCAAGGCCGTCCGCCGGCGCAGCGCAAGGCCTACGCCGCCGCGCTGGTGGCGCAACTGAAGCTGCAACAGGCGCCGATATCCACAGCACTCGCCTTCGGCAACGTCACGCCGGCCACGCTGGCCGACCGCATCGCGCTGATCCGCAATCCGGGCAAGGCGCCACAAGGACCGTGGGTGCGCATCGCCACGCTGGCCGGCCTGGCCGCCGTACTGGCGACCAGCCTGGCGCTGCAACCGTCGCTGGCGTCGCAAAGTCCCACGCTGCTATCCTGCACCACCTTGATGGACGCCGCCACCGGCCAGCGTCTGCGCCACGACGGCCAGTGCGATGCGCGCGCCACGCCGGCATCCACCTTCAACATCGTCGTCAGCCTGATGGGCTATGACAGCGGCCACCTGATCGACGAACACACGCCGCTGCTGCCTTACAAGCCAACCTACGCCAGCTGGAACAGCGAGTGGCGCGCCGACACCGATCCCACCAGCTGGATCAAATACTCCAACGTCTGGTACGCGCAGCAGGTCACCACCAAGCTGGGCGACGCGCGCTTCCAGCACTACATCGACAGCTTCGGCTACGGCAACCGCGACGTCTCCGGCGACGCCGGCAAGCACAATGGCCTGACGCAGTCGTGGATCGGTTCCTCGCTGGCGATTTCGCCGGACGAGCAGGTCGACTTCCTGCGCAAGATCGTCAACCGCCAGCTGCCGGTATCGGTCCACGCCTACGAGATGACGGCCCGCATCCTGAATCCGCAAACGCTGGACAACGGCTGGACCATTTCCGGCAAAACCGGCACCGCCTCGCCGGTGCTGGCCGATGGCCGCGACGACAACACCCGCCAGTACGGCTGGTACGTCGGCTGGGCTACGAAGGGCGCGCGCACCATCGTGTTCGCCCGCATGGTGCTGGACCACCGACAGGAAACCTACGCCGGCCTGCGCACCAGGCAAGCCTTCCTGCGCGACGTAGCAACGCAACTCGACACGCTTTAACCACCACCCACACAAGGAGACATCTTGTCTACACTGAGCCGCATGGCCTATGCCATCGCAGCATGCTGCTGCACATCCGTCGCCGGCGCCGCCGACCTGCAAACGGTCGTCGACCAGGCCATCAAGCCGATCATGAAGGAGTACGACGTGCCGGGCATCGCCGTCGCCGTCACGGTCAACGGCAAGCCTGCGTTCTTCAGCTACGGCCTGGCTTCGAAGGAAACCGGCACGCCGGTGAGCGAGACGACGCTGTTCGAACTGGGCTCGGTCAGCAAGACCTTCACCGCCACCGTGGCATCGTATGCGCTGGTGCAGGGCAAGCTGTCGCTGGACGATCATCCAAGCCGCTACGTGCCGAAGCTGAAAGGCACGGCGCTCGACAAGGCCACGGTGCTCAACTTCGGCACCTATACCGCCGGCGGCCTGCCGCTGCAATTCCCGGACAGCGTGACCGACGACGAAGCCGGCATGCTGGACTACTACGGCAAGTTCAAGCCAAAGGCGGCGCCGGGCAAGATCCGCGAGTATTCCAATCCAAGCCTGGGCATGTTCGGCTACCTGGCCGGCCTGGCGCTGAAGAGCAATCCGGAAGACGTGCTGGAAAAGGACATCCTGCCCAAGCTGGGCATGAACGGCACCTACATCCGCATGCCGCAAAACGCGGTCGGCAACTACGCCTGGGGCTACAACCAGGAGAACAAGGCGGTGCGCATGGGGCCCGAGCTGTTCTCGGCGCAGACCTATGGTGTGCGTTCCAGCGTGTCGGACATGATCCGCTACGTGCAGGCGAATATCGATCCTGGCCATCTGGATGCGACGCTGCGCCGCGCGATTGAAGGCACGCACGTGGGCTACTACCAGATCGGCGGCATGGTGCAGGGACTGGGCTGGGAACAGTATCCGTACCCGGTGTCGTCCGACACGCTGCAGGCCGGGAACTCCAACAAGATGAGCCGCGAAGCCAATCCGGTGAAACTGCTGACGCCACCGAAGCCGGCCTCGGACAACACCTGGTACAACAAGACCGGCGCCACCGGCGGCTTTGGCGCTTACGTGGCGTTTGTGCCGGAGAAGAAAATCGGCATCGTCATCCTGGCGAACAAAAACTATCCGATCCCGGCGCGCGTCAAGGCGGCGCAGGAGATCATGGCGCAGCTGGAGAAAAACTAAAGCACGCGCGTGTAGTGGCGGCGCACGTGCAGACGGTCGCCGCAATCGAAGTGCCACCACTCGGTGTTGATGCCATGCCAGCCGTTGTGCTGCATGGCGTCGCGCAGCCAGCGGCGATTGTCGAGGTGCTGCGCGGTCAGTTCGCCGGCGGCCAGCATGTCGGCTTCCAGCGCGGGATGCGAACGTTCGCTCATGTCGTCGAAGCCGGTGCCCATGTCGAGTTCACGTCCTTGTGCGTCCAGCAGCGTGAGGTCGAGCGCCATGCCGAAGGAGTGGATGGAGCCGCGTGCCGGCTCGGCGATGTAGGTCAGCAGATCGGTGCCTTGCAGCGTGGTCCACAGCTGCTCCTGCACACGTTGCGGACGCAGTGCGTCCAGTACCAGCAGCCTGTATTCCGGCTTGTGCGCGGCCAGCCAGGCGACCGATTGTTCCAGCGCTGCGGCCGCGTGCTTGTGTAGCCAGTGGCAATCCAGCGGAGAGTAAAGATCCTGGCCGACGAAATTGTCGGCCGTGGCGTAGCGCAGGTCGACCGCGATGCCTGCGATGCTGTCCAGCCGGCGGAAATCAGGATGGCCGTGGATCGCTTCGCAGGGGACGGTCGGCGCGTTCATGGCGGTCAGTGTGCGGCTACTCGGCCGGAGCGGCTGGCGCTGGCGTGACCGGTGCTGCCGGTGCTGCCGGTGCGGCGGGCAAGGCCGGAATCGGCGTGGTCAGCACATCCAGCAGCGCGGCGGTTTCCGCATCCGGCGTGCCGTCATACAGCGCCGGGCGGTACTTGGTCTGGAACACCGAGATTACATTGCGCGTAGCCTGATCCAGCTCGCCATTCTGCGGCACGGCGTAGCCATGGTCCGCCAGCTTGCGCTGGAACCACGTCACCTCCGGCAGTTGTTCCTGGAAGCCCGGCAGGCGCGCGGCCACGCGGCTCGGCTCCGGCCACGGAATCAGGCCGGCATCGGCCAGCTGCTTCCACGGGAACAGCGGCCCCGGATCCTGCTTGCGCTGCGGCGCGATCTCGTTATGACCGAGGATATTCCCCGGCGCGATGTTGTGGCGCTTGACGATATCCTTCAACAGCAAAATCAGCTGATCGATCTGCGCCTGCTTGAACGGCGCATACACGCGGCCCTGCGGCGTCTCCGTGAAGCCCGGATTGACGATCTCGATGCCGATCGATGCGGAGTTGAGCTGGTTGTAGATCTTCCAGCTGCTGTAACCCGCATGGTTCGACTGGCGCGACTCGTCCACCAGCGTGTAGAAGAACGGCTGCTCCGTATCCGTCAGCAGATAGTGCGCGCTGACGTCGGTGGTGGTCAGCGTCTTGATGGAGCGCGGCGTGTCGCTCACCGTGTAGTGAACGATGATGTACTTGATGCGATCGCTCTGTCCGCGAGCGGTCTGCGAATGGTCGAAGCGCGGCGCGGCCGGCGGTGGCGCCGTGGCGCAACCAGCCACCAAGGCAGTCAGGGCAAGCAGCGGAACAATCTTCATGGGTGGCCTCGGCAATCGATTCAATGATGGGAGTGTAGAGCAATCCGCGCTGCGGCGTGGTGCGCCAGCGTGTGGCGCGGCGTCAGCGACAGCTCGGCAGGCAGCGCCGCGCGCATGCTCTGCGCGATCAGCGGATGCAGATGTGCCGCACGTCCGCCCAGCGCAATCGGCCGCGCGCCGTAGCGACCCACCAGCGCCAGCGCGATGCGCGCCAGTTCGCGGCCCGCCTGTTCGAGTATGGCGCGCGCCACCGGATCGGCATCGGCGCTGGCGGCGACGGCCAGCGCCAGGCTGCCGATGGCGCCGCGATCCTGGCCGTAGATGAACTGGCGCGACAAGGCCCAGTCGCTGCCGCCGATCTGCGCAAACACCGCGCGCGCCATGGCCGATTGCTGCCACACGCCGGGATGCTCGTCTTCCAGGCGCCAGATGTGACGCATGGCTTCGCGCGCGATCCAGAAGCCACCGCCGCCGTCATCGAGCGTGACGCCACGGCCGCCGGCGCGGTGGAACTGGCCTTCAGTGTCGATCCACGCGGCGATGGAGCCGGTGCCGGCGTAGACCAGATAGCCTTCGCCCGGCGCGTAGCTGTCCAGGTAGGCGATCTCCACGTCGTTGCGCATGCTGATGGCCGATGGCGCCAGCTTCAGCACCTCCGCCAGCAGCTGCGTGGCCTGCGTGCCGACGCCGTCAAATCCGGTCAGCCCGGCGCATACGCGCACCGGCTGCCCGGCCGCCAGCACCTGCGTGGCCAGCATGGCGAAGATGCCGCGCACCGCATCGCGGCCGGCGGTGCTGCCCATCTGCGTGGCCGACATGCCGCCGACACTGCCCTCGGCCACAATGGCGCCCGCCGCATCGGCCAGCGCCCAACGGGTTTGCGTGCCACCTGCATCGATGCCCAGACCGAGATCGCTCATCATCAACTCCGTGTATAAACGTTGATACGTTCGCTTTCATTGCCCAGCCGGTCGACCGCGCTGACCACCACGGCCTGCGCCGCGCCGCCCGCCGCATCGTCGGCCAGCAGCAGCACCGGACGCGACGCCGGCGCCACCGCGAAGCGCCACTCGGCGCCGTAGCGCGACCAGATCGCGTAATGCGCCACCGGCTTGCCGGCGCTGGCCGACAGCTTGAGCGCCACGCCATTGCCCTCGCGCCGCGTGGCCGCCTGCGGTGCGGCCGGCGCATCGGCGCCCAGCCACGGCGTCGGCGGCGTCAGCGCGGCGGTTTGATACGACTGCGTTTTCAGCTGATCGGTGATGCCCTTGCGGTTCTCCATCAACGCCGCGATCGAGAAGTGCAGGTGGCCGCGCACGCCGCTGCGGCTGCGCGTGACGCCGATCTGCTTGACGATTTCCTCCGGCGCGAAAGCCTTGATGCTGTTGTCGATGCGGCTGGTGTACAGGCCGGGCCAGACGTGGCGGCCGCGCGTGTTCTGCGCCAGCCAGTAATCGAGCAGCACATCGAAGGCCTGCGGCGCCTGCGCCACCGGCCAATACAGCTGCGGCGCCAGGTAATCGAGCCAGCCGTTGGCCAGCCACAGTTCCGCATCCGCATACAGCTTGTCGTACTGGCTGAAACCGATGATGCCGGCCGGCCGGCGATCCGGACGGCCGATTCCAAATGGGCTGATACCGAAGCGCACCCACGACTTCTCCTTGCGGATGCCGAGGTACATCGCCTCGATCAGCGAGTTGACGTTCTGGCGGCGCCAGTGCGCGCGGTCCAGCGTGCCGCCGGCCAGCAGATAGCGCTGCCACGACAGCTGGTCCGGGAACTCCAGCTCCTGCTTGGCGCCGACGCCGCCGTCCAGCGCCACGCCTTCCGGCCCGGCGGCATTCGGCGTATCGATCGGATACGGATAGAAGTAATCGTCGATATGCACGCCGTCGATATCGTAGCGGCGCACCACGTCCAGCACCACGTCCAGCGTGTGCTGCGAGGCGGCGGCTTCGCCCGGATCCATCCACAGATAGCGGCCGTAGGGCTTGACCACCTCCGGCTTCGTGCGGCCGATATGGTTGGCGGCCAGCGGCGACTTGGCCGTCGCATGGCGCGCGCGGTAGGGATTGAACCACGCATGCAGTTCCAGTCCGCGCGCGTGCGCCTGCTCGATCCAGAATTGCAGCGGGTCCCACGGCTGCGCCGGCGCGCGGCCCTGCTGGCCGGTGAGGAATTCCGACCAAGGCTCCAGCTCGGACGGATAAATCGCATCGGCGCTCGGGCGCACCTGCAGCACGATGGCGTTCAAATTCATGGCCCGCGCGCGGTCGAGGATAGCGAGGGCTTCGGTCTGCTGCTTGGCGGTAGTCAGGTTGCTGCGGCTGGGCCAATCGATATTGGCCACGGTGGATACCCAGGCGGCGCGGAATTCGCGCGGCGCTGGCGGCGGCATGGTCGGATCGGATGGCGCTGCGGCCGCGACCGGCCCGCCAGGCGTCGGCCGCGGCGATGGTTCCGGCGGACGCGCGGGGGCCGTGCCGGCGTCGGGCGCCGGCGCTGATGGCGTACTGGAACATCCCTCAAGCAGCGCCGCCACGCCAGCCGCCACACCGACCGACAGGGTCAGCCGCTTCTTCGCATTAAAAACCAAAACCACTCTCCGCATCAGTTGAGAACGTATTGTAATGGCTATTCACGGCCGAATTCAGCAGGAATGCGCACCCGGACGGCCATCACAAACGCCGGCAAGGTCGAAATACAGGCCCAGATGAAGAAATGTTGATAACCAAGCTGTTGCTGTATCCAGCCGCTGACCATGCCCGGCAACATCATGCCGAGGGCCATGAAGCCGGTGCACATGGCGTAATGCGCGGTTCTATGCTCGCCATCGGCCACCAGCACCATGTACAGCATGAAGGCGGCAAAGCCGAAACCGTAGCCGAACTGCTCCACCGCCAGGCACAGCGACACCAGCATCAGATTGTCCGGCAGCGCCGTGGCCAGGTAGACAAACACCAGGTCCGGCACGTGCATGATGCACACCATCGGCAGCAGGGCGCGCTTGAGGCCGAAGCGCGACACCGCCACGCCGCCGGCCAGCCCGCCCAGCACCAGCGCGCACACGCCGATGGTGCCGTAGACCAGGCCGAAATCCGAGGTGCTGAGGCCGAGGCCGCCCTTGGCGCGTGGATCGAGCAGGAAGGGCGCGGCCATCTTCAGCAATTGCGCCTCGCCGAGGCGGTACAGCAGCAGGAAGCCAAGCGTGGTGATGATCTCCGGCTTCTGGAAAAAACTGCGGAAGGTTTGCGCAAAATCCCGCCACAGCGCGCCGGTGACGTGGCGCCGATCCGCCTCCGGGCGCGGCAGCATGAGCTGGTGATAGGCGCACAGCGCCAGGAACAGCAGCGCCATCAGCGCAAACACCGCCGACCAGGCGTGGACCGGATCGCCGGTGGACTTCATCAGCTCGCCGGCCAGATACACCAGCCCGCCTTGCCCGCTGATCATCGCCAGCTTGTAGAACGCACTGCGCACGCCGACGAAGGCCGCCTGCTGACGCTGGGTCGGCAAGCCGAGCATGTAAAAGCCATCGGAAGCGATATCGTGCGTGGCGGAAGAAAACGCCATCAGCCAGAAGATGACGAGCGTCCAGCGAAAGAAATCCGGCGCATGCAGCGTCAGCGCCACCGCCGCCAGACCGGCGCCGCCGACCAGCTGCATCAACACCGTCCAGCGCCGCTTGGTGCCGAACAGCTCCACGATGGGCGACCACAACGGCTTCACCACCCACGGCAGATACAGCCAGGCCGTATAAAACGCCAGATCCGCATTCGAAATGCCGAGATTCTTGTACATCACCGTCGACAGCATCATCACCGCCACATACGGCACCCCCTGTCCAAACGACACACTCGGCACCCAAGTCCACGCACTACGTTGTTGCTTCATAAAACCTTTCACTCCGGGGTCAGGTCCCCCATTTCAGCATGAGCTCGTGTAGAAATGGGGGACCTGACCCCGGATTTATTTCAGGGCGGCGCGGAGGTTGCCGGTGTGGTGGTCGAGCAGGGCTTGGGCGTCGGCGGCGGTCTGGTGTTTTTGCAGCATGATGATGGCGACTTTGACCTGGTATTGGCATTGCTCCAGCGCCTGGCGCGCGGCTTCGGCGTCGGCGCCGGTGGCGTGCATGGTCAGGCGAACCGCACGTTCGATCAGTTTGACGTTGGTTGCTTGCAGGTCCACCATCAGGTTGCCGTAGACTTTGTTCAGCCGCACCATCAGCGCACTGGTCAGCGTGTTTAGCGCGATCTTTTGCGCCGTGCCGGCCTTCAGACGCGTGCTGCCGGAGATGACTTCGGCGCCGGTGTCCAGGCAGATGCCGATATCGGCGCCCACCAGCAGCGGCGTGGCGGGATTGTTGGCGATGCCGATCGTCAGCGCACCGACCGTGCGCGCCGCCTGCAAGGCTCCCAGCACATACGGCGTGGTGCCGGACGCGGCCAGCAGCAAAATCACATCGTTGAAATTGGGATAGAGCAGCCGCAGATCGGCGGCGCCTTTGTTGCGGTCGTCCTCCGCGCCTTCCACCGCCTGGAACATCGCGCCCAGGCCGCCGGCCAGCAAGGACATCGCCCGTTCAGGCGGCCAGGAAAAGGTTGGCGGCAGTTCGACGCTGTCCAATATCCCCAGCCGCCCGGAGGTGCCGGCGCCCACGTACACCAGCCGGCCGCCCGCCGCGATGCGCGACGCCATCGCCGTCACGGCCGCGCTGATGCTGGAAGAGGCCGCCTTGACGGCCTGCGCCGCCAGCGCCTGGTCGTCCACCAGCGCGTCAACCAGCTCCTCCACCGAGTAAAGGTCCAGTTGGCTGTGCTGTGTACTCGGGCTTTCAGTCTTGAGCATGGGCAGACTCAGTTGGCGCGACGCATCTCCGCCACGAAATCATAGTGGTCGCTATGGCAATACGAATGGGTCAGCTCCATCGCCTCGCCCGAATCGAGGTAGGCGATCCGGGTGATGTACAGCACCGCCTGCCCCTCGGGCACGCCCAGCTGCGCCGCCAGGTCGGCCGACGCATTCATCGCGCGGATGTGCTGCAAGGCCCGCGCCGGTGCCTTGTTGATGCTGTCGAGATATTGGTACAGCGAGTTGCCCACCGCGTTAGGGTCGTTCAGCACCGTTTGCGGCAACACCGACACTTCATACGCCATCACCACGTCGTCCGCCAGGCGCAGACGCTCCAGCCGCGCCACCTTGGAATACGGCGACAGGCCCAGACTCAGCTGCTCCTCCGGCGTTGGCGTAACAATCGCTCGCTTGAGCCAGCGCGATCCGGGAATATGGCCGCGCTGCTGCAATTGCTCCGAAAAACTGGTGAGGTTGGACAGCGGCTGCTCGATGCGCGGCGCAATATAATTGCCCGATCCGCGACGGCGCACCACCAATCCCTGGTCCACCAGCTGGTCGATTGCCTTGCGTGCAGTAACCCGCGAAACGTTCAGCAGTTCCGACAAGGTCCGTTCCGACGGCAGCGCCTGATCCACCTGATAGCGGCCATTGAGCACATCGTCGCTCAATTTACGGGCAATTTGCATGTACAACGGCGAACTGTCGTTGGCATCCGCCTTGAATTCAAAACTGGTCTGGCTCATTCAATTCTCCTCACTCCGCTAGTGTAATAGCGATGCGGTAAACGGTGTACGCCTTCCAAGGTATGAAGCAACAATATTTCTACAAGTAGCGTAACTCCGGACCCGGCGGAATGCGCCTATTTGGCGGATAATGCGGGGTTTGCACCACCAGCCCAGACTGTTTCCGCCCATGTCCAAGAAGTCCACCGCGCCCGCCGGCTGCCCCTGTGGCGGCCCTTCGCTTGCCACTTGCTGCGGCCCCTACATAGCCGGTTCGGCCATCGCGCCGACCGCCGAAGCGCTGATGCGCTCGCGCTATACCGCCTACGGCCAGCGCAACGAGCCCTACCTGCTGGCCACCTGGCACGCCAGTACCCGTCCGACCGAACCGATCATGAGCGACGAGGAAAAAGTGCAGTGGCTGGGACTTGAGGTAAAATCTGCTTTACGTTTACGTCAACGTAAAGCAGATGAACCCGAGCTCACCCAGGACACGGTGGAATTCGTCGCCCGGTTCAAGATCAATGGCCGCGCGCAGCGTCTGCACGAAGTGAGCAATTTTGTCCGCGAGCCGGCCGAAGGCGGCCTGCGCTGGTTTTACGTTGACGGTAGTTTTCCAGAATAAATCATTACGACGTGTGCGAGACCACACGCAAAGGAAAAACCATGCCGCAAATCGAAAGCAAGCTCAACCCTCGTAGCGAGGATTTCAAGGCCAACGCCGCCGCCATGCAGGCCGTCGTCGACGATTTGCGCGACAAGGTCGCCAGGATCGCCCTCGGCGGCGGCGAAGCGGCCTCGGCCAAGCACGTGGCGCGCGGCAAGCTGCTGCCGCGCGACCGCGTGCAGATGCTGCTCGATCCCGGCACGCCTTTCCTCGAACTGTCGCAGATGGCGGCCTACGCCATGTATGACGACGCCGCGCCGTCGGCCGGCATCATCACCGGCATCGGCCGCGTGGCCGGCCAGGAATGCGTCATCGTCTGCAATGACGCTACCGTCAAAGGCGGCACCTACTATCCGATGACGGTCAAGAAGCACCTGCGCGCGCAGGAAATCGCCGACCAGAACAACCTGCCGTGCATCTACCTCGTGGACTCGGGCGGCGCCAACCTGCCGAACCAGGACGACGTGTTCCCGGACCGCGACCACTTCGGCCGCATCTTCTACAACCAGGCCAACCTGTCGGCCAAGGGCATTCCGCAGATCGCGGTGGTGATGGGTTCCTGCACCGCCGGCGGCGCCTACGTGCCGGCGATGAGCGACGAATCCATCATCGTCAAGGAACAGGGCACCATCTTCCTCGGCGGTCCGCCGCTGGTGAAGGCGGCCACCGGCGAGGTGGTGACGGCGGAAGACCTGGGCGGCGGCGATGTGCATACGCGCCTGTCCGGCGTGGCCGACCACCTGGCGCAGAACGATTTGCACGCGCTGTCGCTGGCCCGCACCATTGTCTCGAATCTGAACCGCACCAAGCCGCAGCAGGGCGCCTTGCGCGCAGCCGTGGAGCCATCGTATGCCGCCTCGGAGCTGTACGGCGTGATCCCGGTCGATACGCGCAAGCCGTTCGATGTGCGCGAAGTCATCGCCCGCATCGTCGATGGCAGCGAGTTCGATGAATTCAAGGCGCGCTACGGCACCACGCTGGTGTGCGGTTTCGCCCACATCTTCGGCATGAAGGTCGGCATCATCGCCAACAACGGCATCTTGTTCTCGGAATCGGCGTTGAAAGGCGCGCACTTCATCGAACTGTGCGCGCAGCGCAAGATCCCGCTGGTGTTCCTGCAAAATATCACCGGCTTCATGGTCGGCCGCAAGTACGAGAACGAAGGCATCGCCCGCAACGGCGCCAAGATGGTGACGGCGGTGGCGACGGCCGCCGTGCCGAAGTTCACCGTCATCATCGGCGGCAGCTTCGGCGCCGGCAATTACGGCATGTGCGGCCGCGCCTTCTCGCCGCGCTTCATGTGGATGTGGCCTAACGCGCGCATCTCGGTGATGGGCGGCGACCAGGCGGCGTCGGTGCTGGCGACGGTGAAGCGCGACGGTATCGAAGGCAAGGGCGGTTCGTGGTCGGCGGAAGAGGAAGCCGCGTTCAAGCAGCCGATCAAGGAGCAGTATGAACATCAGGGCCACCCTTACTACGCCACCGCGCGGCTGTGGGACGACGGCGTGATCGACCCGGCCGACACGCGCACGGTGCTGGGCCTCGGCCTGTCCGCCGCGCTGAACGCGGAAATTGAAGACACCAGATTCGGTGTCTTCCGGATGTGACCATGATGATGTTGCCCGAACAGATCGTGGCGGTGCCCGCCGACATCGGCGGTGCGCAGATCACGCTGCAAACCACCATCTACAAGCCGCCGGGCGCCGGCCCGTTCCCCGTGCTGTTCATGAACCACGGTAAGGACGGCGGCGACGCGCACCTGCAGAAGCGCGCCACCTTCCCGGTGATCAGCCAGGAATTCGTCAAGCGCGGCTACGCGGTGGTGATCCCGATGCGCATGGGCTTTGCCGGTTCGGGCGGCACCTACGTCAACTCGCACTGCGAGGCCAAGGACAACGGCGAGCAGCAAGCCAATTCGCTGTTCTTCGCCATGCAGTATGTAATGAAGCAGCCGTGGGCGGACCAGGAACACGTGATCCTCGCCGGCCAGTCGCACGGCGGCCTGACGGCGATTGCCGCCGGCAGCCATCCGATCCACGGCGTGCGCGGCATCATCAATTTCGCCGGCGGCGTGAACAGCCGCTCGCACTGCGACTGGCAAGGCGCGCTGGTGTCGGCCTTCAAGCAATGGGGCGCAACCAGCACCATACCGAGCATCTGGTTCTACGGCGCCAACGACAAGCACTTCGGTCCGCAGCTGGCGTCCGACATGTACAAGGCCTATACCGGCGCGGGCGGCAAGGCGCAACTGGTGGCCTACGGCCCGTTCAAGAAGGACGCGCATGGCATGAGCTCCAGCCCGGACGGCGTCGCCATCTGGTGGCCGGACACGGAACGCTTCCTGAAATCCGTCGGCATGCCGACCGAAATCCAATCCAAGGATTGATCATGGCTTATGAAACCCTGAACATCACCCGTGAAGGCTACGTCGCCACCGTCACGCTGAATCGCCCGGACGTGCGCAACGCCTTCAACGAAACCACCATCGCCGAAATTAAGCAGGCCTTCAGTGAACTCGGCGAAGATGACGCGCTGCGCGCGATCGTGCTGGCGGCGAACGGCCCGGCCTTCTGCGCCGGCGCCGACTTGAACTGGATGAAAAAAATGGCCGGCTACACGCACGCCGAAAACCAGGCCGACGCGCTGCAACTGGCGGAAATGCTGCGCACGATTTACCTGTGCCCCAAGCCGGTGGTGGCCAAGGTGCAGGGCGACTGCTACGCCGGCGGCATGGGCCTGGTCGCCGCGTGCGACATCATCGTCGCGGTGGAAGAGGCGAATTTCTGCCTGAGCGAAGTGAAGCTGGGTTTGATCCCGGCGACCATTTCGCCGTATGTGATCAAGGCGATGGGCGAGAACGCCTCGCGCCGCTACTTCCTGACCGCCGAGCGTTTCGGCGCGCGGGAAGCGCTGCGCATCGGCTTCGCCCACGAAGTAGTGAGTACGGAGACGCTCGACGCCAAGGTGACGGAGATCGTCAAGGCGTTGGTCAATAACAGTCCGAATGCGGTGCGCCAGGCCAAAGTGCTGGTGCGCGACGTGGTCGGGCAACCCGTCAACGATGCGCTGCTGGCCGATACGGCCGAGCGCATCGCGCAAATCCGCGCCTCCGACCAGGGGCGCGAAGGCGTGGCGTCGTTTCTGGAGAAGCGCAAGCCCGCCTGGTTGAATTAATGGAGCAGTTTTGGAATTGAATACACAAAGCGACTGGGTAGCACGCAGCTTGCGCAGCGTATGGCATCCGTGCACCCAGATGCAGCACCACGAAACCGTCCCTTTGATCCCCGTAAGCCGGGGCAAGGGCGCGTGGCTGTACGACCATGAAGGCCGCCGCTACCTGGACGCGATCAGCTCCTGGTGGGTGAACCTGTTCGGCCACGCCAATTCGCGCATCAACGCGGCGCTGAAAGACCAGCTGGATACGCTGGAACACGCCATGCTGGCCGGTTTCACGCACGAACCGGTGATCGAACTGTCCGAGAAGCTGTCGGCGCTGACCGGCCATGTGCTGGGCCACAGCTTCTACGCCAGCGACGGCGCTTCCGCCGTTGAAATCGCGCTCAAGATGAGCTTCCACTCGTGGCGCAACAACGGCCACACAGACAAGCAGGAATTCGTCTGCCTCAAGGGCAGCTACCACGGCGAGACCATCGGCGCGCTGGCCGTGACCGACGTCGCGCTGTTCAAGGACGCCTACGGTCCGCTGCTGCGCGCCTCGCAGACCGTGATGTCGCCGGACGCGCGCCAGGCCGCCGACGGCGAAACGGCGCAGGATGTCGCGCGCCGCGCCGCCGCCGATGTCGAGCGCCTGTTCACCGAACGCGCCGACAAGATCGCCGCCATCATCATCGAGCCGCTGGTGCAATGCGCGACCGGCATGGCGATGCACGATCCGCTGTACCTGCAACTGGTGCGCGCGCTGTGCGACAAGCACAACGTCCACCTGATCCTCGACGAAATCGCCGTCGGCTGCGGCCGCACCGGTACCTTCTTCGCCTGCGAGCAGGCCGCCGTGTGGCCGGACTTCCTGTGCCTGTCGAAAGGCATCAGCGGCGGCTACCTGCCGCTGTCGCTGGTAATGACGCGCGACGAGATCTACCAGGCCTTTTACAGCAACGACGTCACGCGCGGCTTCCTGCACTCGCACTCGTACACCGGCAATCCGCTGGCCTGCCGCGCCGCGCTGGCGACGCTGCAGATCTTCGAAGAAGACGATGTACTGAACGCCAACAAGATCAAGGCCGCGCGCCTGACCGCCGCGCTGCAACCGCTGGCGCAGCACGAACAGGTCCACAACTTCCGCCAGCGCGGCATGATCTGGGCTTTCGACGCCATCGACGCGCCGAAGGACTTCTCGCGCCGCTTCTTCGCCACCGCGACCGAGCACGAACTGCTGATGCGTCCCATCGGTTCCACCGTCTACATGATGCCGCCGTACATCCTCAGCGACGAGGAAATCGACGGACTGGCCGCCAACACGCTGGCGGTGTTCAACAAAGTGCTGGCGGGCTGACGATGGAACTGCTCAAACAACTCAGCCAGCAGTTGCAGGCGCTGGACGACAAGCAGCTGATCCGCAAGCGCCGCACCGTCGATTCGCCATGCGGACCGCGCGTGCTGGTGGAAGGCCGCGAACTGCTGGCCTTTTGCAGCAACGACTACCTGGGCCTGGCCAACCACCGCAAGATCAAGCTCGCGCTGCAGGAAGGCGCGGCGATCTACGGCGTCGGCAGCGGCGCCTCGCACCTGATCAGCGGCCATGTACGCGCCCATGCGATGCTGGAAGAGCGGCTGGTGCAATTCGTCGGCGACCATCTGGAGGCGCCGCGCGCCATCACCTTCTGCACCGGCTACATGGCCAACCTGGCCGTCATCACCGGCCTGACCGCCGGCGACCGGGAAGCGGAAATCTTCTCGGAAGAGCTGAACCACGCCTCGTTGATCGATGGCGCGCGCCTGTCGCGCGTGAAAACCCACGTCTATCCGCACGCCGACCTGGCGGCACTGGAAGCTCTGCTCAAGGCCAGCAAGGCCGCTACCAAGGTCGTAGTCACCGACAGCGTGTTCAGCATGGACGGCAACCTGGCGCCGCTGACCGCGCTGCTGGCCCTGTGCGAACAGCACAACGCCTGGCTGGTGGTGGACGACGCCCACGGCTTCGGCACGCTGGGCGACAAGGGCCACGGCGCGCTGGAGCACTTCAACCTGCGTTCGCCCTACCTGGTCTACATGGGCACCCTGGGCAAGGCGGCCGGCGTAGGCGGCGCATTCGTCGCCGCGCATGAAACGGTGATCGAAACGCTGATCCAGAAAGCACGTCCCTACATCTTTACCACCGCCACGCCGGCGGCGCTGGCGCACGCCCTGCTGACCAGCCTCGATCTGCTGGAAGGCGACGAAGGCGTCACACGGCGCGCTCACTTGCAGGCTTTGGTGGCACAATTGGATAATGGCCTGCGCCTTGAGCGCTGGCAGCGCCTGCCCTCGAAGACTGCGATCCAGCCTGTCCTGATCGGCGATAATGCCGAGACCATGCGCGCCGGCGCGGCCCTCTACGAGCAGGGCCTGTGGGTGGGCACGATTCGTCCGCCAACCGTGGCGCCGGGCACCGCGCGCTTGCGCGTCACCCTGTCGGCTGGGCATACCAGCGCGGACGTGGCCAAATTAATCGCAGCACTGAATGCATTGGAAAGGGATTCGGCATGAGTCTGGACGACCCAGTGTTAGCAATCGCTCCACAAACGCAGCCGGCGGCAGCGGGCAGCGGCATACCGCCGCGCTTCAACTGCTTCGTCACCGGCACCGACACGGAAATCGGCAAGACGCTGATTTCCTCCGCCATGCTGCACGCCCTGGTGCAAAGCGGTGTGCGCGCCTGCGGCATGAAACCGGTGGCCGCCGGCGCCGAACTGCGCGACGGCAAATGGCACAACGACGATTGCGACCAGCTGACCGCCGCCGGCAACGTGCACCTGCCGCAGTCGATCACCACGCCCTTCCTGTTCAAGGAACCGGCCGCGCCGCACATCGCCGCCGAACTGGAAGGCGTAAGCATTTCGCCGGTGCCGATCCTGGCGGCCTACGTGGAAATCAACGCCGCATCGGATGCGGTGGTGGTGGAGGGCGTGGGCGGCTTCATCGTGCCGTTGAACGACGAATTCGACACCGCCGACCTGGCCGAGCAACTCGCGCTGCCGGTGGTGCTGGTGGTCGGCCTGCGCCTGGGCTGCATCAGTCACGCGCTGTTGACGGTGGAGGCCATCCTGTCGCGCGGCCTGAAGCTGGCTGGCTGGGTGGCGAACGAAACCCAGGCCGACATGGCCTTCGCCGACGAAAACGTCGCCGCGCTGGCGCAGCGCATTCCCGCGCCGCTGCTCGGCCGCGTGCCGCGCCTGGAACAGCCGACCGCCGAAGCGGCCGCCGACCATATCGATTTTACGCAGCTGCCTCACTGGCCGCTGCCAAACCCAATTTGAACGAAGAAGGAATCACGATGTCCCAGAACTCCCTGCAAGAACCGAAAGTCGTTTCCCTGCACCGCCCGACGGCGGCCATCACCCTGCCGCCGGCCGCCACCTGGCCGCGCGAAGAAGTGCTGGCGCTGTTCGAGCTGCCGTTCAATGAACTGATGTTCCGTGCGCAGCAAACGCAGCGCGCCAACTTCCCGGATGGCGATGTGGAACTGGCGACGCTGCTGTCGATCAAAACCGGCGGCTGCGAAGAAGACTGCGGCTACTGCCCGCAGGCCGCGCGCTACGACACCGGCGTCGAAGCCAAGAAGATCCTCGACATCGAGACCGTTCTCGACGCTGCCCAGCAGGCCAAGGACAACGGCGCCACCCGCTTCTGCATGGGCGCCGCCTGGCGCAGCCCGAAAGACCGCGACATGGACAAGGTCGAAGAGATGGTGCGCTCGGTGAAGGCCCTGGGCCTGGAAACCTGCGCCACCCTGGGCATGCTGGAAGAGCACCAGGCGCAGCGCCTGAAGGATGCGGGTCTTGATTACTACAACCACAACCTGGACACCGCGCCCGAGTTCTACGACAACGTCATCTCGACCCGCGACTACCAGGACCGCCTGGACACGCTGGGCCATGTGCGCGAAGCCGGCCTGAAAGTCTGCTGCGGCGGCATCGTCGGCATGGGCGAATCGCGCGACCAGCGCGCCGGCCTGATTGCGCAACTGGCGAACCTGAATCCGTATCCTGAATCGGTGCCGATCAACCACCTGGTGCAAGTAGAGGGTACGCCGCTGTATGGCATGGACCGTCTGGACCCGCTGGAGTTCGTGCGCACCATCGCTGTGGCGCGCATCACCATGCCGAAGGCGCGTGTGCGTTTGTCGGCTGGCCGCCGCGAGCTGGGCGAAGCGGTGCAGGCGATGTGCTTCATGGCCGGCGCCAATTCGATCTTCTACGGCGACAAGCTGCTGACCACTGACAATCCGGAAGCGAACGACGACCGCGCGCTGCTGGAAAAACTGGGCCTGAAAACCCGCGGCGCCGTATTGGACTCCGCACCAAAAGAGAAGTGCGGCTGCTAAAAATCCGCATTAAAGCATCACCATAAAAAAACTTCCAGCCATAAGCTGTCAAGAGAGAGACGATGTTTACAAAAATTCTGATCGCCAACCGTGGTGAAATCGCCTGCCGTGTGGCCGCTACCGCGCGCCGCATGGGCATCAAGACCGTGGCCGTGTACTCCGAAGCGGATGCCAGCGCCAAGCACGTCGCCGTGTGCGACGAAGCGGTGCCGATCGGCCCTGCCGCCGCCAAGGAAAGCTACCTGTGCGGCGACAAGATCATCGCCGCCGCCAAGGCCACCGGTGCGCAAGCCATTCATCCCGGCTACGGCTTCCTGTCGGAGAATGCGGAATTCGCCGACGCCTGCGCCGAAGCGGGCCTGGTGTTCATTGGTCCGCCTGCATCGGCCATGCGTGCGATGGGTTCCAAGTCGGCGGCCAAGTCGCTGATGGAGAAGGCCAACGTGCCGCTGGTGCCGGGCTATCACGGCGAGCAGCAGGACGCGGACTTCCTGCACGGCCAGGCCGACAAGATCGGCTACCCGGTGCTGCTCAAGGCTTCGGCCGGCGGCGGCGGCAAGGGCATGCGCGTCATCGAGAACTCGGCGCAGTTCAAGGAGGCGCTGGCGTCCTGCAAGCGCGAGGCGATCAGTTCTTTTGGCGACGACAAGGTGCTGGCGGAGAAATACCTCCAGCGTCCGCGTCACATTGAAATCCAGGTGTTTGCCGATACGCTCGGCAATTGCATCTACCTGTTCGAGCGCGATTGCTCGGTGCAGCGCCGTCACCAGAAAGTATTGGAAGAAGCGCCGGCGCCGAACATGCCGGCCGAACGCCGCGCGGCCATGGGCGAAGCCGCCGTTGCCGCCGCACGCGCCGTGGGCTATGTCGGCGCCGGCACGGTGGAGTTCATCGCCAACCAGGACGGCACCTTCTACTTCATGGAGATGAATACCCGCCTGCAGGTGGAACATCCGGTGACCGAGATGATTACCGGGACCGATCTGGTGGAATGGCAGTTGCGCGTTGCGGCCGGCGAGCCGCTGCCGAAGCAGCAGCACGAACTGGCCATCAACGGCCACGCCATCGAGGCGCGCATCTACGCCGAAAATCCGGAGAAGGGCTTCCTGCCGTCGATCGGCACGCTGCGCCATCTGGGCACGCCGGACGCCGTCGCGTTTGAACTTGGCGGCGCGACGCCGGCGGCGGTGCGCATCGATTCCGGCGTGCGCGAAGGCGACGCCATCTCGCCGTTCTACGATCCGATGATCGCCAAGCTGATCGTCTGGGGCGCGGACCGCAAGCAGGCATTGGCCCGCATGGCGCAGGCGCTGTCGCAGTACCAGATCGTCGGCCTGAGCACCAACATCGCCTTCCTGAAACGCCTGGTCGAAGGACAGGCTTTCGCCACGGCCGATCTGGACACGGGCCTGATCGAACGCAATCACGACACGCTGTTCCCGGCTGCGCAGCCGGCGCCTGCCGGCGCGCTGGCCCTCGCGGCCGAAGCCTTGCTCGAAGCGGAGCAAACGCACGGCGCCGATCCATGGAGCCAGACCAGCGGCTGGCGCATGAACCAGGCCTACAGCCGCAAACTGTCCTTCACCGACGAACATGCCAGCTACGACATCAGCGTCACCTATGGACCTGACGGCCGGCAGTTCAGCACCGGCGGTCAGGCCGCGCGCGGCACTGTGCTGCGCGACGGCGACACCTTCCACGTCTTCACCGGCGGCCAGCACTGGCAGCTCGCCTGGAACGATCCAATGGCGCACGCCGGCGAAGCCGAATCCGAAGGCGGCCGCCTGACCGCGCCGATGCCCGGCAAGGTTGTCGCCGTCCTCGCCGCCAAAGGCCAGGAAGTGAAGAAAGGCGAAGCGCTGGTCATCATGGAAGCCATGAAAATGGAGCACACCATCGCCGCGCCGCACGATGGTGTGATCGACGACATCCTCTACAACGTGGGCGATCAAGTCGCGGACGGCGCACCGCTGCTGGCCTTCAAGGCGGCATAAAGGAGAACCACCATGCGCATCCTGCTACACCGCGCGGACGGCAAGACCGAACCGTGGATCAAGGATTTTGCCAGATACCTGCCGGACGCCGAGATCGAAATCTGGCACGCCGGCGAAAAATGCCAGGCCTGCGACTACGCCGTCGTGTGGTCGCCACCGGAGGCGATGCTGGCCGAACTGGCCACCGTCAAGGCCATCTTCGTCACCGGCGCCGGCGTCGACGCGTTGCTGAAGTTCGGCGACGCGCTGCCGCACAACATCCCCATCATCCGCCTGGAAGATGCGGGCATGGCGGTGCAGATGGCGGAATACGTCACGCACTCGGTGCTGCGCTACTTCCGCCGTTTCGACGAATACGAGGCGCAGGCGCGCGCCGGGCAGTGGGCGCCGCTGCCGCAGCATCTCAAGGCTGATTTCTCGGTCGGCGTGCTTGGCATGGGCGTGCTGGGCACGCGCGTGCTGGAAGCGCTGGCGCCGTTCGGCTTCCCGCTGCGCGGCTGGAGCCGCACCGAAAAGAGCATGCCGGGCGTACAGTGCTTCCACGGCGCCGATGGCCTGGACACCTTCCTGCGCGGCAGCCGCGTGCTGGTCTGCATGCTGCCGCTGACGCCGGACACCAGCAACATCATGGACCGCACCAATATGTGCAAGCTGCCGGAAGGTTCGTACATCATCAACGTGGCGCGCGGCGCGCATATCGCCGAACCGGATCTGCTCACGTTGATCAAGTCCGGCCACATCGCCGCCGCCACGCTGGACGTGTTCCGCAATGAGCCGCTGCCGGCGCAGCATCCGTTCTGGCAGGAGCCGCGCATCACCATCACGCCGCACATCTCGGCGCTGACCTTGCGCCGCGAGAGCGTGCAGCAGATCGCCGATAACATCCGCAAGACCGAAGCGGGCGAGCAAGTCGCCGGCGTGGTCGACCGCACACTGGGATATTGAAATGAGCAGCTTACCGAAGCAAGTCAAAATCGTTGAAGTCGGCCCGCGCGACGGCCTGCAGAACGAAAAGGAAAACGTCCCGGCCGAGATCAAGATCGAGCTGGTGAACCGGCTGACCAGCGCCGGCTTCCGCAACATCGAAGCGGCGGCCTTCGTGTCGCCGAAGTGGGTGCCGCAGATGGCCACCAGCGCCGAAGTCATGGCGGCGATCACGCGCAAGCCGGGCGTGATCTACTCCGCGCTGACGCCTAACATGCAGGGCTTTGAAGCGGCGCTGGCGGCGCGCGCGGATGAAGTGGTGATCTTCGGTTCAGCCTCGGAAGCCTTCTCGCAGAAGAACATCAACTGCTCGATCGCCGAATCGATCGCGCGCTTCGAAGGCGTGGCGAAGGCGGCGAAAGAACACGGCATCCGCCTGCGCGGCAGCATCAGCTGCGCCTTCGGCTGCCCGTACCAGGGCGACGTGCCGCTGGATGCGGTGGCCGACGTGGTGGGCCGCATGCGCGACCTGGGCTGCGACGAAATCGACATCGCCGACACCATCGGCGTGGCCACGCCGCGCAAGACGCAGGCGGTGATGGAACGCGCCATCGGCGAATTCCGCGTGGACGGCTTGTCCGGCCACTTCCACGACACCTACGGTCAGGCGCTGGCCAACATCTACGCCAGCCTGGAGCTGGGCATTTCGATTTATCACTCGTCGGTATCGGGCCTGGGCGGCTGCCCGTATGCGAAAGGCGCAACCGGCAACGTCGCCACCGAAGATGTGCTGTACATGATGCAGGGCCTGGGCATCGACACCGGCATCGATCTCGACATCGTGGTGGACGCGGGCCAGTTCATTTCGCAATTCCTCAACCGCAAAGGCGCCAGCCGCGCCGGCAACGCCATCGCCGCCAAGCGGGCCGGCTAAAACCGGGGTCAGTGCCGACATTCGGACATTGGGTCGCACGCGATCCAATGTCCGAATGTCGGCACTGACCCCGGGGTTTTTACATCTGCCGGAACTGGCGGGTGTAGGCTTCGCTGACGGTAAGTTTTTCGGTGCGGCCTTTGATGCGGATTTCCATCGCGGTGCCGTCGCGGTCGATGCGGTCCACCGCTTCCAGGTTGACGATGGCGCCGCGATGGATCTGCGTGAACTGCGCCGGGTCCAGCTGCTCGATCAGGCTTTTCAGCGGCAGCCGGATCAGCGCTTCGCCGTCATGCGTGACCACGCGCGTGTATTTGCCGTCGGACTGGAAGTACTGCACGTCGCGCACCATCACCAGCCGCACCGTGTTGCCGGCCGACGCCTTGATCCACTTCATGTAGGCCGGCGCCTTGGCCAGCACCTGCTGCCACACGCCCGGCGGCACCTGCGCGCCGCTGCGCGTCTTCAGCCGCTTGACGGTTTGCAGCAGCCGCGCCGCCGTCACCGGCTTGACGATGTAGTCCACCGCGCCGGCCTCGAACGCCTGCACCGCGTGCTCCGCGTAGGCGGTCACGAACACGATCTGCGTCGCTTCGGGAATGTGCTGCGCCACCTCGATGCCGGTCAGGCCGGGGATCTGGATGTCCAGGAACACCACGTCCGGCCGCAGCGATTCCAGCATCGACACCGCCTCCACGCCATTCTCGGCATGGCCGGCGATGTCCAGTTCCGGCCACAGCGCATGCAGCTGGTCGCGCAGTTCCGCCATCAGCAGCGGTTCGTCTTCGACGATTAAGGCAGTCGGCATCCTCATTCCTTGTTGATGGCCAGCGTGGCGACCACGCCGCCGTGTTCCGCCGCCGTGACCGACAGCGCCGCCTTGTCACCATACAGCAGTTGCAGGCGCTCGTGAATATTCGCCAGGCCGAAGCCCTGGCCCATTTGCTCCGTCAGGCCAACGCCGTCATCGATCACCTGCACGCACAGCGCATCGCCAAGCTGCTTCGCCGTGATGGTGATGGCGCCCGGCCGGCTGGCGCGTTCCAGGCCGTGCTTGACGGCGTTCTCCACCAGCGAGATCAGCATCGCCGGGGGGAAGGGCAGCGCCAGCAGCGCATCATCGGCCTCGATGCGGAACCGCAGCCGCTGCCCCATGCGGATCTGCATGATCGACAGGTAGCTGCGCGCCAGCGCCAGCTCGCGCTCCAGCGTCGACGACACGGAGCGCATGTCCGGCAGCGCGTTCTGCAGATAGCCAACCAGGTGGTCCAACATCTGCTGCGCGGTGTCGGCATCGGTGCGGATCAGGTATTTGAGATTGGCCAGGGTGTTGAACAAAAAATGCGGCTCGACCTGCGCCTGCAAGGCCGATAGCTTGGCGTTCAGCGCCGCGCGTTCCAGTTCCTGTTCGCGGCGAATGGCGCGCAGCGCGCGGTCGCGCTGTTCGAATTGCGTGCGCAGATGCGCCGCCACGGTTTCCACCGCATGCAGTGCGCCGCCGCGCTGCACGGTGAAGAAGTCCAGGCCGAAGCGGCGGCGGATGCGCACCTCCACTTGCTGGCCGGGTTCGCCCACCACCACCACTTCCGTGCATTGCGCCAGCCACACCGGCCACCGTGGTCCGATCAGGATGCGGCCGTTGAATGGGAAATAGCTGAACATCGCCGGCCCGCCGTAACCAAGCGCCATGCCCATCGCCAGGCCGGACAGCGTTTCGGTGCAGACGTTGTAGGTGGTCAGCGGATCGAGCGGCGACAGCACCATGCGGCTTGGCCGCGAACTGAACATTTCCGCGGTCAGCGGTGTGCCAGCCGCGCTCAGCTCCTTCAGGCGCCCCTGCACCACGCTGTTGATCGCAATGAACGGCACCAGGGCCGGCCAGACCATGTTGAACAGGTTGCTCCAGTGCCAGAGAGACTTTTGTCCCATCACATGGCCAATCGACGAAAGCAGGACGATCGCGAAACCAAACAGCATGACGATGCCGACGGCCATCGCCGCCCAGACGCGCAGCAGCGATTGCCACTGGTAGCGGCGCACCAGCCGGCGATCGTGCTCGACTTCGACAGGTTTGAGGTAGAAAGGAGTAGTCATGCCGCCCATTCTAGCTGCGGCGGCGTGCCGCAACGGCGCATGCGACGAAGGGGCCGAAATCGGGAGCGAAATGGAAAAAACCCTGTTTGACGTTGCCATCAAACAGGGTTTTTAAATTTTGGTCGGAGTACAAGGATTCGAACCTTGGACCCCCTGGTCCCAAACCAGGTGCGCTACCGGGCTGCGCTACACTCCGAAGAAGCAAGATAATACAGGCTAGCAAATAGATCGTCAAGTGCCTGCGAAATTTCGATGCTATGATTTAAAAATCATGACCGCCACCTTTTCCTTCGACCAGCCCAGCCGAGTACGGCGTCCCGGCATTGTCGCGGGCATCGCGGTGTCGCTGGTGCTGCATGCGGTGCTGCTGTTCGGCTATCGGCTGTCCAGTCCGCCCGCGCCGGCGCAGCCGGCCAAGGCGATGACGGTGTGGCTGCAACCGGCCAGGCCGCCGCGGATCGTCGCCAGGGTCGAGCCGCCGCCAAAACCGGAAAAGCGCGAAGTCGCCAGGGTCACGCCACGCGCGCGCAGCACGCCAGCGCCAGCGCCAGCAGCGGAAGAGAAAACCGCCGTGGCCGCGCAAACGCCGCTGAAGCCGGCCGAATCGCAGGCCATCACGCTGCCACCGGCGCCCGATCCGCTGCACGCGGACCAGCAGCCCAGGACTTTCGACATGAACGCGGCGCTGAAAACCGCCCGCAAGGTCGCCAACGACAAAGATCCGGCCCGCGCCGGCCTGCCGGTGGCGCAGCTGGACGACCATCCGCTGTATCCGGAAAACCATACCACCAAGCTGCAAAGCGGCATCGCCAGCGCCAAGAAGGACGATTGCCTGCAAAAAGGCGCGGGCGCCGGCCTGCTGGCGCCGCTGATCTGGGCGCTCGACAAGCACTGCAAATTCTAGTTTTTCAGCTGCAAAGCCCGGTCGTACAGCGCGTTTTTCTTGCGGCCGGTGATTTGCGCGGCCAGTCCGGCTGCCTGTTTAACAGGCAATTCCGCCAGCAGCACCTGCAAAATCCGGTCGGCTTCGACGTCGTTTTCATCGTCGGCCGGCGGCGCGCCTTCCAGCAGCACCACGAATTCGCCTTTTTCCCGGTGGCCGTCGGCCTTGATCCAGGCTTCCGCCTCGGACAGCGGGCAGCGGTGGATTTCCTCGAACATCTTGGTCAGCTCGCGCGCGAACACCACCTGGCGGGTCGGCTCGAACGCCGCAGCCAGCGCGCTGGCGCAGTCCAGGATGCGGTGCGGCGCCTCGTAAAACACCATGGTGGCCGTCACCGCGCGCAGCGTGGCGAGGAAATTCTCGCGCTGCTTGGCCTTGGCCGGCAGGAAACCGACAAAGTAGAACTGGTCATTCACCAGCCCGCTGGCCGACAAGGCCGTCACCGCCGCCGACGCGCCCGGCAGCGGCAGCACCCGCAAGCCGGCCGCCCGCACCGCATCGACGATGCGCGCGCCAGGGTCGGACACGGCCGGCGTACCGGCGTCCGACACCAGCGCGATGCGCTCGCCGGCCTGCAAACGGGCGATCAGCACCTCGGCCGCCTCGCGCTCGTTGTGCTGATGCGCGGCAATCAACGGCTTGTGCAGGCCGAAGCGCGTCATCAGGGTCGCGGTGTTGCGCGTGTCCTCGCATGCCACAGCATTGACCAGGCTCAAAACGTGCAGCGCCCGCAGGCTAATATCCGTCACATTGCCTATGGGGGTCGCCACGACGTACAAGGTTGCGCTAGGATAGGTCTGGTGCGCCATTTCGCCCATGACGGGCAAACTGGCGATGGAACTGGATTCGAGGTCGCTCATTGGGGGTAGGATGAATAGTGTGAGGTTGACGCTGCTGTGCATGGCTGCCGCAGTGCTGAGTGCATGCAGCACGCCGTTTTGCGACGCGCCGGGGGGATTGTGCTCGCCCCAGCCGGCAAAAACAAGCCCGCCGCCGCCGGTCGTGCAACCGCAACCCTTGCCCAAGCCGCCGCCGGAGCCGCCGTTGCCGCCCGCCGAAACCTTCGCCATCACCCTGCCGGGCGCCGCGCCGGCGGGTGAGGACCGCAGCGAACTGCCGCCGCGCGCCGAAGCGCCGGCCGCCGTGCGCGACGTCGACTATAACGCCTTGCCGCCCGACACGCCGGTCCGCATCGGCCTGCTGCTGCCGCTGCGCTCGGACACCCTGGGCGTGGCCGCCGATGCGCTGCGCGCCGGCTTCATGGCGGCCTGGGAGCGCGACCGCGCCAACATCACCGTCACCGTGCTGGAAACCGGCGACGTGGCGCAGGATATCCTGTCGGTCTACGCCCGCGCGCTGCAAACCCAGGACATCGTGGTCGGTCCTTTGTCGCGTTCGGCCGTGGCCTCGGTGGCCGCCAGTCCGCTGGTCAGCAAGCCGACCATCGCCCTGAATTATCCGGAAGGCTACGGCCAGCCGGGCGCCTTGCCGCTGCCGCCGCACATGCTGGCGATCGGCCTGTCGATCGAGGAAGAAGCGCGCCAGGCAGCGCAATGGGCCGCCAGCGAGCAGCCGGACGGCGCGGCGCTGGTGCTGACCACCGGCTCGGCCTGGCAGCGCCGCGTGGCGGCCGCCTTCGCCGGCCAGTGGCAAAAGCTGGGCCGCCCGGTGCGCACCATCGAATTGAGCTCGCCGGACGGCTACCTCAGCGATCCGGAACTGGTGCAGCTGCGCGCCACCCTGCGCCAGGGCCTGCCGGCGCTGCTGTTCTCGGCCATGGGCGCCGACCAGACCCGCCAGCTGCGCCTGGCGCTGGGCAGCGCCGTCAGCACCGAGCCGGTCAATCCGATCTTCAGCACCGCCGACGCGCTGCCGCCACCGCCGCCATCCGCGCCGGCCGACCAGTTCAGCAGTCTGCCGATCTACGGCACCTCGGCGCTCAATCCCGGCGCCGGCTTCCCGGCCCAGGACCTGGAAGGCGTGCGCCTGCTGGACCTGCCATGGCAGCTGCAGCGCGACCATCCGGCGGTGATGGTCTATCCGCGTCCGCTGCAAACCGGCGTCGGCAGCGCCGACATGGCGCGCCTGTACGCGCTTGGCATCGACGCCTTCCGCGTGGCGCGCGAGATCGGCCGCCATCCGGCCGGCCGCTTCCAGCTCGACGGCGTCACCGGCCGCCTGAGCATCGATTTCGGCCAGGGTCCGTCCAGTTTCGAGCGGATCGAACAATCGGCCGTCTACCAGAACGGCGCGGCGCAGCCGGTTCGTCCATGAGGATGCCATGCCGCGCACCCCACAGCAGCGGCTGGGCCGGCTCGGCGAGGACCGGGCCCTGGCCCATCTCCTGGCCCAGGGCCTGACGCTGCGGGAGCGCAATTTCCTGTGCAAGTCCGGGGAAATCGACCTGATCATGCAGGACGGTCCCCACCTGGTGTTCATCGAAGTGCGGCAGCGCGCCAGCAGCCGCTTCGGCGGCGCCGTCTACAGCGTCACGCCGGCCAAGCAACAGCGCCTGTTACGTGCGGCACAATATTATCTTTTGCGCTATAAACTGCCACCACCATGCCGCTTCGACCTGGTCGCCATCGACGATGAAAAGTTGTCCTGGATACAAAATGTGCTGGAGATGTAAGCATTTTTAACAGCGCTTGTCCGGTCTGCCGGACGACTGCACTATAATCAGCACACTATGAATAATCAACGCATCCTGGCGCACTTCCACGAAAGTGCCGAAACCAAAATCCAGTCCGCCACCGTCCTCGCCCCGCATATTGCGCAAGCGATCGACCTGATGTTCTCGGCGCTTTCCAACGGCAACAAGATTCTGGTCTGCGGCAACGGTGGTTCGGCCGCAGACTCGCAGCACTTCGCCGCCGAGCTGGTGGGCCGCTTCGAGCGTGAGCGCTTCCCGCTGCCGGCCATCGCGCTGACCACCGACACCTCGATCCTGACGGCGGTGGCCAACGATTACAGCTACCGCGAGATCTTCTCCAAGCAGGTGCAGGCCTTCGGCCAGGCCGGCGACATCCTGCTGGCGTTCTCCACCTCGGGCAACTCCGGCAACGTGGTGGCGGCGATTGAGGCGGCGCTGGAGCGCGAAATGCGCGTGGTGGCCATGACCGGCAAGGGCGGCGGCGCCATCGGCAAGATGCTGACCGACGCCGACGTCCATATCTGCGTCCCGCACGACCGTACTGCCCGTATCCAGGAAGTCCACCTGGTAACCATCCATGCTATTTGCGACGGCATCGACGTCGCGCTGTTCGGAGGAGATGTGAATGAGTAATCCCGGCGCAATCTGGAAACGAGTACAACGTCCGCTGGCCATGAGCGTGCTGTGTGGCGCCATGCTGGCATCGCTGTCGGGCTGCGTCGCGCTGGTCGCGGGCGGTGCGATTTCCGGTACGCTGGCTGCCTCCGACCGCCGCACCTTCGGCGCACAGACGGAAGACCGTGCGATCGAAGTCAAGGGCGGCATCAAGATCAACAACGTGACCGGCGACGCCGGCCACGTGAACATCAACAGCTTCAACCGCCGCGCCCTGATCACCGGCGAAGTGCGCGATGACGCGATGAAGGCCGCCGTCGAGCGCGAAGTACGCAGCATCGAAGGCGTGATCGACGTCATCAACGAACTCGACGTCGCCGGCCTGGCCAGCTACACCTCGCGCTCCAGCGACACCATCATCACCGGCAAGGTCAAGGCCAGCCTGGTCGACGCCAAGGACATCTCCGCCAATTCCTACCAGGTGGTGACCGAGCGCGGCGTGGTCTACCTGCAGGGCCGCGTGACTCAGCGCGAAGGCCAGATCGGCGCCGACATCGCCCGTGGCGTCAGCGGCGTGACCAAGGTGGTCAAGGTGTTTGAATACATCACCGAGGAAGAGTGGAAGCAGTATCAGCCCAAGCCCGCCAACCCCAACACACAGAGCAACTCATGAGCACCTCATCCCGCGCCTGGATCAAGCCGGTCATCGCCGCCGTAGCGATTGCCGCCATCGGTTTTGGTGGTTACACCGCGCTGGCCAAGCGCGAGGTGGCGCCGCAGCTGACCTTCGTCAGCCTCAACGGCGAGAAGATCACGCCGGAAAGCCTGCGCGGCAAGGTAGTCATGGTCAACTTCTGGGCCACCTCGTGCACCACCTGCGTGGGCGAGATGCCGAAGATGGTCGACACCTACAACAAGTTCAAGGGCCAGGGCCTGGAATTCGTCGCCGTGGCGATGAGCTACGACCCGGCCAACTACGTGGCCAACTATGCGCAGACGCGCCAGCTGCCGTTCAAGGTGGCGCTGGACAGCGACGGCTCGGCCGCCAAGGCCTACGGCAACGTCAACATGACGCCAACCACCTTCGTCATCGGCAAGGATGGCAAGATCCTCAAGCGCTATCTGGGCGAACCGGACTTCCCGGCGCTGCACAAGCTGCTGGATGAGTCGCTGAAAAGCTAGCTGGCATGCGGCTTGCATGGCTTAAAGCTCTCCTCCACTACCAGGAAAGCCGCCATGGACCGCAACCAAGTGACGCAAAAAATCCTCTCCACCAAGGTCGCCAAGCGCATGCGCTGGGCCGATCTAGCCCAGGAATTCGGCCAGAGCAAGGAATGGACGACCGCCGCGCTGCTCGGCCAGATGACCTTCAGCCGGGCGCAGGCCGACAAGGCGCAACAGCTGTTCGATCTCACCGATGAAGAAGCGGCCTGGCTGCAGATCGTGCCCTACAAAGGCTCGCTGCCGACCGCCGTGCCGACCGATCCGCTGATCTACCGCTGGTACGAAATCGTCAGCGTCTACGGCACCACCATCAAGGAACTGATCCACGAGGAATTCGGCGACGGCATCATGAGCGCCATCGACTTCTCGATGGATATCCAGCGAGAAGCCGATCCCAAGGGCGACCGCGTGCAGGTGGTCCTGAGCGGCAAATTCCTGCCCTACAAATCCTACTAGGCCGACTAGAAGCCTGCCTGCAGCGACAGGTACAGGCCGTGCTGCTTCTTCGGATTGAACACGGTGATATCGCCCAGTTCCGCATAGGCGGCCGTCACTGACAAGTTCTTGGTCGGGAACCAGGCGACGAAGGCGTCGTAGTACGCCTTCTCGTTGTCCACGCCCAGGTTGTGCGGCTTGCGGCGGTACTCGGCGCCCAGCGCCACCTTGCGCGTGATCAGATAGGCGGCGGAGAACTCCGGCATCAGCCGCGTGTCGTCGTTCTTGTCGCCGCCGAAGCCGAGGATGCCCATCTGGTTGGCGCGGGTGGCGCGCAGCGTGGCGTTCAGCAGCAGGCTTTGTTCCAGGTAGATCTTGGTGGCCGAGACATAGTAGTCGTAGCCATGATCATCCTTGGCGCCCAGCTGCTTGACGTTGGTGACGCCCAGCGCCTCCAGGCCATGCACGCCCTTGTTCTTCTTGTACATCACGCCGATGGCCACCTGCGGCACCCAGCTGTCCTGCTCATACACCGCATCGCCCAGCACCTTCAGCTTGAGGCCGACGATGTCCTGCTTGATGTTGAGCTTGTCCAGCGGCGCCAGGCTGCCCTTGAATTCCTGGTTGGCGAACGACACTTCAAGACGGTCGGCCAGGCCGATCGCCACGCCGTAGCTGCCCAGCTTGTAGTCCTGCGTGCTGATGTAGGTGTAGTGCGCATTGGCGCCCCAGCTGTCGCGCGTGCCGTAGCCGGTGATCAGCGCCCACGGCGTGATGCCGCCGCCGCCAGCGCCTTCCACCTGCACCACGCCGCCGGTGGCCAGCAGCTTGCCCATGTCGGGCGACGACGATTGCGCCCAGGCGCCGGCGCAGGCCAGCGCAGCCATCAAGGCTGGAATGATTTTCTTCATTGTTCTGCTCCTGATGGATTATTTGGTCACGATGTCGCGCTGCATCGGCGCCAGCTTGGCGACCAGCTTGAGCGCAACGCGGCTCGGCACATTGTGCTGTTCCATCGCGATCTGCAAATCCTCGGTCAGCGCATTGAACATGGCGTTGGTGATCTTCAGATCCTGGTGCACGGTCTTCATGTCGCGCACCGGGCCGACGCCTTCCATGGCCTTGTCATGGTATTTGCCGGTGTACTTGCATGGGCCGCCGGCGAACTCGCAGAACTGCTCCTGCAGACGCACGTTCAGTTGCGGGATGTCGAAGTCGGTGAAGCTTTCCTTGATGCGCGGATCGGCCAGCACCAGCGTGATGAAGGTATCGACGATCTTCTTGATACCTTCCTTGCCGCCCAGGCCCTGGTAGGTGGAGTCTTCGGTGTAAGGGGTTTGCGCCATGGCCAGCGAAGACGCCAGCAACAGGCCACAGCCGAGCCGCTTGATGAATTTTTTCATATCAGTCCTGATTAAAAACGATAAAGAGAATTCAGCGGGGTCTCGGCTTCTACTGCAATTTATCAGATTATTTGGGGTATAAGATCATTTGCGTGCATCTGAACAACGCTATTGTTTTGCCAGTATCTTTGTTGGTCACGGTCGCGTCCCACACCTGCGTGGTGCGGCCCAGATGCACTGCCGTGGCGGTCGCCACCACCGTGCCCTCGCGCGCGGTGCCGAGGTGATTCGATTTCAACTCGATGGTGGTGAAGTTCTGCGCGCCTTCCGGCAGATGCGAAAAGCACGCGTAACCGCAGGCGGTATCGGCCAGCGTGACCACGCTGCCCGCATGCAGAAAACCGTTCGGCGCGAGATGATAACCGCTGACGTCAAACTCCGCCACAATCTCGCCTTCCTTGACGGAAGTGATGACGATGCCCAGGTGGTCCGGCAGCGTGCCTTTGCCGAACTGGTTAAAGTATTCGGTGGTAAATTTTGCAGCATCCATAGAGCTCCCTCTTTACATTACGCGTACCCACGCGCCTTTGTAGAGTATAGGGCCAGTTGGACCATTCGGATCGGGCGAGCCGCCTTTTGGCTCCAGCGACACGGCCAGCAGCGCGACGTCGTCGCCGACGGCATTGCTGCCCAGCGCCAGCCTGACCTCGCCCTTGTCAGCCAGCAGGCCCAGCGAACGTGGATTGCCTTGCTTCGGCACGGCCCACAGCTGCAGCGTCTTGTCGCTGGCCACCGGCGCGTTGCCGACCAGGCGCACCGTCAGCGCCTTGTGATGGGTATCGCCGGTCAGCACCAGCGCGGTCTGCGCTTTCTCGTCGGTCAGCGTGGCGACGTAATCGAGCTGCGGCTGGTCGAGCAGGCGCGTGCCGATGACGATCACCAGCAAGGCCGCCATCGCGGTCGAGGCGACGCCCAGCCAGCGCCAGAAGTTCAGCGACTCCAGCCAGCCGGCCCGCTCCGGCCGCAGATTCAGGCGGCGTTCGATGCCCAGCCATACCTGCTTGCGCGGCTTTTCGGCGGCGGAAAACTCGGCCATCGGCGCCAGCCGGTCCTGCCACTCGGCCGTCAGGCGGCGCAGCGCGGCGTCGTTGTGCAGATAACCTTCGAAGCGGCGGCGCGCGCCGCCCTTGAGCGTGCCGAGCACATATTCCGCGGCCAGCTTTTCGCGCAGTGGTGCGTTGTCGCGGATGTTCATGGACGGTCTCCCTTGGCCAGACACGTCTTCAGCTTTTCCAGGCTGCGGCGTATCCAGGTCTTGACGGTCCCGATCGGCAGCGCCATCTGCTGCGCCACCTCGCTATGCGACAAATCGTGAAAGAACGCCAACCCCACCACCTGCCGGTGCAAGCCTTCCAGCGCCGACATGCAATATGCCAGCGCCTTGGCGTCGCGGCTCAGTTCCAGCGCCTCGATCGGCGTGGCGGAGGGGTCGTGCAGTGCATTCATGATTGCTTCATCAAACGGGTCTCCATCGATTTCGGCGGCGACATCGCTGCGGCGTAGCAAATCGAAAGCCTTGTTGCGCACGATGGTGGTCATCCACGTCATCGGTGCGGCCAGGTGGCTTTGATAGCTGCCGGCGTTGTGCCAGATCGCGACGAAACTCTCTTGCAGCACTTCTTCCGCAAGCTCGCGCTTAACCAATATACGCAGCGCGAAGCCAAACAGTTTCGCTGAAGTAGCGTCATATAACGAGCGGAAAGCCGCGGCGTCGCGCTGGGCGGCGCCATTCAGCCACGTGCGCAGCTGTTGAGGATCGAGGGTATGGGCGTCGGACACGGCGTGCCTTAATCGGAGGATGACGAAAATTACCATATTCTCAACGCTGCACGAAACAAAATCGTGAATCCAGTTGAAGCCCTCCAGCGTACAAGCCTTACAACATGAAGCATTCAACAATGCGCGCGAGGGGACGGGATGACGATCAGATGCAGGATGGCTGCGGTGTTGGCAATGATGTGGCACGGCGCGGCGCTGGCCGCCGAGGACACCAACGGCGCGCTGGCCAGCGTGACGGTGTTGGGCCATTACGACAATGCGGTCGGCACCTCCGACGCCGCCAGCCAGGGCACGGTGACCGCCAACCTGATCGCCAACCGTCCCGCGCTGCGCACCGGCGAGCTGCTGGAATTCGTGCCGGGCATGATCGTCACGCAGCATAGCGGCGACGGCAAGGCCAACCAGTACTTCCTGCGCGGCTTCAATCTCGATCACGGCACCGACTTCGCCACCTGGGTCGACGGCGTGCCGGTCAACATGCGCAGCAACGCGCACGGGCAAGGCTATTCCGACCTCAACTTCCTGATCCCGGAACTGGTGCAGCGCATCGACTACAAGAAAGGCAGCTACTTCGCCGACGAAGGCGACTTCTCGTCCGCCGGCGCCGCCCACATCGGCCTGAGCGACCAGCTCAAACAGGGCATCGCCAATCTCACCGTGGGCGGCTACGGCTACCAGCGCGGCGTGCTGGCCGACTCCTTTGCCGCCGCCGGCGGCACGCTGCTGTACGGGCTGGAAATCAGCCGCAACAACGGTCCGTGGCAAACGCCGGAGCAGGTGCGCAAGTACAGCGGCACGCTGCGCTACAACCACGGCGATGCGCAGGACGGCTACAGCATCACCGCCATGGCCTACCGCAACCGCTGGAACGCCACCGACCAGGTGCCGCTGCGCGCCGTGCAGGAGGGCTTGATCGGCCGCTTCGGCAGCCTCGATCCCAGCGACGGCGGCGACACCTCGCGCACCAGCCTGGCCTGGAATATGCACCGCCGCGGCAGCGACCAGGTCACGCAGGCCTCGGCCTACCTGGTGCATTCCAGCCTGGACCTGTACAGCAACTTCACCTACCTGCTCAACGATCCCGTCAACAGCGACCAGTTCCAGCAAAGCGAGCGCCGCACCATGGGCGGCGCCAGCGCCAGCCACGCGTGGCTGAACAACATCGGCGGCATCGACATGCGCAACCAGCTGGGCGTGCAGACGCGCTACGACCACATCGCGCCGATTGGCCTGTACGCCACCGTGGCGCGCCAGCGGCTGGCCACCGTGCGCGAGGACCGCGTCGACGAGGCCAGCGTGGGACTGTATGCGGAAAACACCAGCTACTGGACGCCGTCCTTCCGCAGCATCGCCGGCCTGCGCTATGACGCCTACCGTTTCAAGGTCAACGACGACAACGCCAACGCGCACAAGTTCTCGCCCAAGCTGTCGCTGATCTTCGGACCGTGGGCGAAGACCGAATACTTCATCAACTACGGCGCCGGCTTCCACAGCAACGATGCGCGCGGCGTCACCGGTCCCGATCCCGCGCAACCGCTGGTGGGCACGCGCGGCGCCGAACTGGGCGTGCGCAGCGAGTGGCTGCCGGGCCTGCAAAGTTCGCTGTCGCTGTGGGCGCTGGACATCGATTCGGAACTGGTCTATGCCGGCGACAGCGGCCAGACCGAAGCGAGCCGCGCCAGCCGCCGCACCGGCGTCGAATGGAGCAACCACTACATCGCGACGCCGTGGCTGCTGTTCGATCTGGACCTGGCGGTGTCGCACGCGCGCTATCGCCAGAGCGACCCGGTGGGCAACTACGTGCCGGAAGCGCTCGACAAGGTGGCCTCGTTCGGCATGACGGTCAAGGATATCGGCCGCTGGTTCGGCGGCTTTGAGTTGCGCTACTTCGGCCAGCGTCCGCTCGTCGAAGACAACAGCGTGCGCTCGGCCGCCACCACGCTGGCCTATGGCCGCATCGGCTATCAACTCAGCCGCCGCACCAAACTGACCCTGGACGGTTTCAACTTGTTCAACCGCCAGGCCAGCGACATCGACTACTACTACACCTCGCGTCTGGCGGGGGAACCCGCCGAGGGCGTCAACGACGTGCACTTCCATCCGGTCGAGCCGCGCACGCTGCGGCTGACGCTCAGCCACAGTTTCTGAAAATTAATCTTATTAAATCTGAATCTGACGCGCGGTGCGCCGCGTATATCAGCCTGCAGTACCCACAGAAGGTCTACTCATTCGGAGGAAGCGAGATGCAAACTATCATCAATCAAGCCGTGCGGCTGGCGGTTGCAGGCACACTGGCCGGCGCCTGTCTGCCGGCGGCAATGGCGTCCAGCCACCGCGAAGCGCCATTCATTACGCAAAGCCCCAAGGTCGACGGCACCGACTTCTACATGTTCCGCAGCTATGAAACCGGCCGCGCCAACTTCATCACCCTGATTGCCGACTACGTGCCGTTGCAGGATCCCGGCGCCGGCCCGAACTACTTCGAGATGGACCCGAACGCGCTGTACGAAATCCACATCGACAACAACGGCGACGCCAAGGAAGACCTGACCTTCCAGTTCCGCTTCAATAACACCAACAAGGACACCAAGCTGACCGTCGGCGGCAAGCAGGTGTCGATTCCGCTGGTGATCAACGGCGGCCCGATTGCCGCGCCCAACGCGGCCGGCGCCAATGTGCGCGAGACCTACACCATCAGCGTGGTGCGTGGCGACCGCCGCACCGGCACCCGCTCCAATGTCACCAATGCGGCCGATGGCAGCACCACCTTCGACAAGCCGCTCGACAACATCGGCAACAAGTCGATTCCCAACTACGCGGCTTATGCGGCGGCGCACGTCTACAACGTCAACATCCCCGGTTGCAGCACGCCGGCGCGCGTGTTTGTCGGCCAGCGCAAAGATCCGTTCGTGGTCAACCTGGGCGAGACTTTCGACCTGGTGAACATCAAGGCGCCAGCCACCGAATTTGCCGCCAACGCGGAAAGCGCAGCCAAGGATGACCTGGCCGGCAAGAACGTCACCGCCATCGAAATGGAAGTGGCGGCTTCGTGCCTGACCGCCACCGGCAGCAGCGATCCGGTGATCGGCGGCTGGACCACGGCCAGCGTGCGCCAGGGCCGTCTGCTGAATCCAACGCCGAACACCGGCACGCCATCGAAAGAGGGCGGCGCCTGGACGCAAGTCTCGCGCCTCGGCATGCCGCTGGTGAACGAAGTGGTCATCGGCCTGAAGGACAAGGACACCTTCAACGCCAGCAAGCCGTCGGGCGATGCGCAGTTTGCCACCTACGTGACCAATCCAACGCTGCCGGCGCTGATTGAAATCCTGTACGGCAGCGCCGGCGCCAAGGCGCCGATCAACTTCCCGCGCAACGATCTGGTAGCGGCGTTCCTGACCGGCGTCAAAGGGCTGAACCAGCCGGCCACGGTGACGGCATCTGAAATGCTGCGCCTGAATACCACCACCGCCGCTGTCGCCATGGGCAGCCAGAACCGCCTGGGCGTGATCGGTGGCGACAATGCCGGCTTCCCGAACGGCCGCCGTCCTGGCGATGATGTGGTCGACATCGCGCTGCGCGTGGTGATGGGCAAGCTGTGCACGCTGAATCTGGGCTGCGCACCGGCCGATGCACCGGCCGGCGCTCTGCACTTTACTGACGGTGCTTATCTCGACGACAGCTTCTTCACCGCCGCCTTCCCGTACCTGAAAAATCCGCTGCCAGGCTCGCCGCAGACCGGCGCCGTGGTGCAAGCCGCACGGAGGGCGCCATGAGAATACTGAGCCTGACGCTGGGCCTGAGCGCGCTGCTGGTGCTGAGCGCGTGCGGAGGCAGCAGCAGCCATGACGAAGGGCCGTCGACGCCGACCATGCCGCCGGTGACGCCGCCGGTGTCGATGGTGGACAAGTTTTACTCCGCCGTGCTGGCGATCATCGGCGACGGGGGTGAGACAACGACGGAGCCGCAGGCGATCGATAGCATCGCCGCGACCACGCCGGAAGATACGGAGCCTGTCGCATTGAAGTAACCCTGCACCCCTGACGAAAGGGTCTGACCCCGTACGGGGTCAGACCCTGGCCGCAGCGGTGTGCGGGTTTCACAGGTGCAGCAAACTTTTACAGCGGCAAGCAACGTCAAACCCACAAAAAACATCATGCATAAACTGATACTTGCGCTGGCGTGCTGCGTTACCGCTGCGGCACATTCAGCTCCCTACATTCCGGCCAACGGCAGCCAGGTGGTGGAAACCGTGCCTCGCCGCGGCGATCCAGTACAGCAGGAAGTCCGCCGCCTGCGCAGCCAGTTAAACGCCAACCCAACCGACATCGCGCTGGCCGCCATGGTCGCGCGCCGCTATATCGCCCTGGCCCGCAACGAAACCGATCCACGCTACCTCGGCTACGCGCAGTCCGCACTGGAGCCATGGTGGCAACAGCCCGCCCCACCAATAGAGGTCCGCCTGCTGCGCGCCACGCTGTTGCAAAGCACCCACCAGTTCACGCCAGCGCTGGCCGACCTCAAGGCCGTACTCGCAGCCGATCCCCGCAACACGCAGGCATGGCTGACGCAGGCCACCGTGCAAACCGTGCAGGGAGACTACACCGCCGCCACAGCCAGCTGCGCACACGTATCCGGCCTGACGATCGAACTGGTCGCCATCACCTGCATCGCCAACATCGGCACGGTGAACGGCAAGGCGGCAACCAGCGAACAGTTGCTGGGCCTGACGCTCGAACGCAGCCCCAATGCTCCCAGCGAACTGCAAGTGTGGGCACTGACCCTGCTGGCCGAAATGGCACAGCGTCGCGGCGATGCCACCACCGCCGAGAAACGCTTCCGCCAGGCGCTCGCCCTCAGTCCGCGCGACAGCTACCTGCAAGCCGCTTACGCCGACCTGCTGCTGGAACAAGGCCGCGCCGCCGATGTCCTGACACTACTGCAAGGCCTGGACCGCATCGATGCGCTGCTGCTGCGCCGCGCGCTGGCATTGCAGCAGGCCGGCCAGCGCAGCGCCATGCAGGCCGATATCCGCGAACTGGCAGCCCGCTTCGACGCCGCCGGCCAGCGCGGCGACACGGTCCACCAACGCGAGCAGGCGCGCTTTGAGCTGCAACTGCGTCACGACGCCCGCACCGCGCTAGCACTGGCGCGCAAAAACTGGGATGTGCAAAAAGAGCCGGCCGATATCCGCATTTACCTCGAAGCCGCCGTGCAGGCGCGCGACAGCGCCAAGCCGGTCACCGACTGGATCGCCACGCACCATACCGAGGACGTGGCGGCGGCACGGCTGCTGCGTCAACTGCCAACGGGGACATGATGAAACGCCTGCTCTTTGCTCTGCTGCTGTGCTGCGTGCTGACGCCAGCCGCCGCGCACAAACCCAGCGACAGCTATCTGTCGATCGACGTCCAAAGCGAACGCGTGACGGGCCAGTGGGACATCGCCCTGCGCGACCTGGACTACGCCATCGGCCTCGATCAGGATGGCGACGGCAAGCTGACCTGGGACGAAATCCGCGCTCGTCACGCGGCAATCGCCGCCTACGCGCTGGAACGCCTGCAACTGAAGGCCGACAACGGCGCCTGCCGCATCACTGTCGGCGAACAGCTGATCGACGATCACACCGATGGCGCCTATAGCGTGCTGCGCTTCCAGGCCAGCTGTCCCGCGCCGCTGACGGCCCTCACCATCGGCTACCGCCTGTTTGCCGATCTCGATCCGCAGCACAAAGGCCTGCTGCGGCTGATGCACGATGGCGTCACCACCACCGCCATCTTTGACCCGTCGCATGCGGAGCAGCGCCTGTCACTGTCCGCGCCGGACCAGCTGCAGCAGTTCAGCGCCTATGTGCGCGACGGCGTGTGGCATATCTGGATCGGCTACGATCACATCCTGTTCCTGCTGTCGCTGCTGCTGCCGGCGGTGCTGCTGGCCGCGCCGGCCGACAATCTGCGCGGCGCCTTCATCGACGTGCTGAAAGTGGTAACCGCCTTCACGCTGGCACACTCGCTGACCTTGACCCTGGCCAGCCTGTCGTTGATATCGCTGCCTTCGCGGCTGGTGGAATCGGCGATTGCGGCCTCGGTGATCGTGGCGGCGGTGAACAATGTCTATCCGCTGTTTCGCGGGCGGCGGCCCTGGGCGGCGTTCGGCTTCGGCCTGATACACGGCTTCGGTTTCGCCAGCGTGCTGGTCGACCTCGGGCTGCCGAAAGGCGCGCTGCTGGCCAGCCTGTTCGGCTTCAACCTGGGCGTGGAGATCGGCCAGCTGTGCATCGTCGCGCTATTCCTGCCGCTGGCCTTCCTGCTGCGCCGGACGTGGTTTTACCGCCGCCTGCTGACCGGCGGCTCGGTGGTGATCGCGCTGGTGGCGCTGGTATGGTTCGTCGAACGCGCGTTTGACGTTCAGGCCCAGTCGATCGGGCTTTGACCGTTGGCGACGAGGTAGTCGTTCGCGCGCGAAAACGGCTTGCTGCCAAAGAAGCCCTTGTGCGCGGAGAAGGGCGATGGGTGCGGCGACGTGATGATCAAGTGCTTGCGGCTGTCGATCAGCGCACGCTTGGCGATGGCGTAGCTGCCCCACAGGATGAACACGATGTGTTCGCGCTGCGCCGACAGCGCGCGGATGGCGCTGTCGGTGAAGGTCTCCCAGCCGTGGTTGGCGTGCGAACCGGCTGCTCGCGCACGCACGGTCAATACACTGTTGAGCAGGAATACGCCCTGTTCCGCCCAGTCGGACAGATCGGTCTGGCGGCGCTCGACGCCCAGGTCGCTGTGCAGCTCCTGGAAGATGTTCTGCAAGCTGGGCTGCGGACGATTTCCCTCCGGGACCGAGAAGCAGAAGCCCATGGCGGCGCCCGGCGTGTGATACGGGTCCTGCCCGAGAATGACCACCTTCACCTGATCGAACGGCGTCAGATCGAAAGCGCGGAAGATGTTTTTGCCGGCCGGGCAGCACTGCGTCGCGGCATACTCGGCACGCACAAAAGACGTCAGCGATTCCCAGTAGGGCTGCTCAAACTCCTGCTGCAACCGCTGCTTCCACGACTCCTCGATACGTACACTCATCTGCGCTCCCGGACGATGCCAACAGCCCGCATAGTCCGATAAAACGCGGTCGCAGGTCAACTGTTTTAGCGCTTCACTCCGGCCGGACGTAACCGTCGGCCACGCCTTCCTTGGACAGTACCCATTGCCACAGCTGGATGTCGCGGGCGCGGAAGGCGCCGGCGCAGGACAGCAGGTAGTATTTCCACATGCGGCGGAAGCGTTCGCCCAGCTGCGACGCGAAGCGCGGCCAGGCCGCTTCGAAGTTGGCGTGCCAGGCCATCAGCGTCTTGTCGTAGTCGGCGCCGAAGTTATGCAGGTCCTCGACCACGAACAGGCCGTCGGCGGCGTCGCCGATCTGGCCGATCGATGGCAGGTCGCCGTTCGGGAAAATATACTTGTCGATCCACGGGTCGGGCGTCGAGCTGCGCTGGTTCTTGCCGATGGTATGCAGCAGGAACAGGCCGTCGTCCGCCAGGCAGCGGTGCGCGACCTCCATGTATTTCCGGTGGTTCTTGCGGCCGACGTGCTCGAACATGCCGACGCTGGCGATGCGGTCGAAGCGCTCGTCGATGGCGCGGTAATCCTGCAAGCGGAATTCCAGCGGCAGGCCGGCATAGCGCGCCTTGGCCCACTCGGCCTGCTCCCTGGAGATGGTGACGCCCACGCACTCGACGCCGTAATGCTCGGCCGCGTAGCCCATGAAACTGCCCCAGCCGCAGCCGATGTCCAGTACCCGCATCCCCGGTTCCAGCCGCAGCTTGCGGCAAATCAGATCCAGCTTGGCCTCCTGCGCCTCGGCCAGGCTGCCGGCGTCGCGCCAGTAGCCGCAGGTGTAGGTCATGCGCGGGTCGAGCATCGCCGCGTAGAATTCGTTGCCCAGGTCGTAGTGCGCCTCGCCGACGGTCCAGGCGCGCTTCAGGTTCTGCAGGTTCAGCATGCGCGCGCGCATGGCATGAAAGGCCAGGCCCAGCGGCTTCACCTGCTGATCCAGGTGCGCCGCCAGCACGCGGTGGAAGAACTGGTCCAGGTGCTCGACGTCCCACAGTCCATCCATATAGGCTTCGCCCAGGCCAAGGTTGCCATTGGAAATCACGCAATCGAGCACGCTGGTGTCCGCCACTTGCAGGTCCCATGCGCGGCCACCGTTGATGGCGACATTGGCCCTGGCCAGCAGGTCCGCCACCGCCTGCTGCGCACCCGACGCCGCCGGCGGACGGCTGTTGGCGTGGCGACGCTCCACCGGGTTCATGGTCAGCGTATTTTTCATCTCAACTCCAGTAAGATAGGCAGGTCATGGTGTCAGTATAAATTCCGTCTTCATGGACTGCATGACTTACAATACGAGTTGCAAGTCGGAAAATTCATGATCTATCAGCGACCTCGACGGGACTAATTTGGACATCCGCTCTCTACGTTATTTCATCACCACCGTACAGCTCAACAGCTTTACCCAGGCGGCCGAATCAATGCACGTCACCCAGTCCACCATCAGCAAAATGGTGCGGCAGCTGGAGGACGAGGTCGGCGAGGCGCTGCTGATACGGCAAGGCCGCAAGCTGGTCCTGACCGACGCCGGCCGCATCGTGTTCGAGCGCGGGCAGGAAATGCTCAACTCCATGCGCCTGTTGAGCACCGAACTGACCGACACCCGCGCCTTGCAGCGCGGCCGCCTGACGGTCGGCATCCCGCCGATGATCAACCTGCTGTTCACGCCGGTGCTGAAGGCGTTCCGCGAGCGCCATCCCGACATCGAGTTGAGCTTGCGGGAAGATACCGGGCAGGTCATCGAACGGCTGGTGGCGACCGGCGAACTGGAACTCGGCATGACCGTGTCGCCGGTCGATCCGTCGCTGGACCTGCAATCGAAGGAGGTGGCCAAGTTCCCGATCTGGGCGGTGGCCAAGCCCGATACGTTCCGGCGCAACGCGTCGACCATCAAGCTGTCCAACCTGGCGGCGATGCCGCTGGTGCTGCTGAAGGACGAATTTGCGTTGACGCGCGCGCTGCGCCAGGTATTTCAGCAGCATGGCCTGGAGCCGGTGATCGCGGCGCAGAGCGGCCAGTGGGACTGGCTGCTGTCGATGGCGTCGGCCGGCGTCGGCGTGGCCCTGCTGCCCGAACCGTTCATCCACCGGCTCAACGGCGTCGAGGTGGCGGCGGTGCGCGTGGTGGAACCGGACATCCATTGGCGGCTGGCGCACATCTGGAACGGCCGCTACCTGTCGCATGCGGCCCGCGCCTGGGTCGAGCTATGCCAGACCATGCTTACCGGTACTGGGCACTGGCTGTAGCCTGGTCGAGCATCGAGGTGTAGATGGCGTGCAGGTTGGTCAGCGCCGTGTGCAGGCGCGGCAGGCGCTCGGCCGCCGCGTCGGGCACGGCGGCGCGCAGCAGCGGGCTGGCCGCCAGCAC
>NZ_WKJN01000120.1 GCF_009674495.1 Duganella alba
AGAACCAGTGCTACTCTAGAAAGGAGGTGATCCAGCCGCACCTTCCGATACGGCTACCTTGTTACGACTTCACCCCAGTCACGAATCCTACCGTGGTAAGCGCCCTCCTTACGGTTAAGCTACCTACTTCTGGTAAAACCCGCTCCCATGGTGTGACGGGCGGTGTGTACAAGACCCGGGAACGTATTCACCGCGACATGCTGATCCGCGATTACTAGCGATTCCAACTTCATGCAGT
>NZ_WKJN01000121.1 GCF_009674495.1 Duganella alba
GCTATTAGGCAAGCATTTACTACTTTGTGATGATGAGTTTTACTACCCAGGCATGTATCTGTCGACACACGCCTAATAAAACTTTACTTCTTCCAGATTGTTAAAGAACGATACTGCTTTTACCTAAGCATCTGTGCTTACGTAAAAACAGGTGGTGGAGGATGACGGGATCGAACCGACGACCCCCTGCTTGCAAAGCAGGTGCTCTCCCAGCTGAGCTAATCCCCCATTGGTGCAA
>NZ_WKJN01000012.1 GCF_009674495.1 Duganella alba
GCCGTGCCGGCAAACGCCGCGGCCACGCCAGCGGCGACGCGCGCAGCGCCAGCCGCAGCGACGACCGCGCCGGCCACGCAAGCGCCGGCTGCCGCCACCAAACCTAAGGAGCCGGCACGATGAATCGTCCGCACTATATCCTGCTGCCGGTCAGCCCGCTGTTCATCGCCTTCAGCCTGTTCTGCGCCTTCCTGCTGAATCTCCTGCCATGGGGCCAGTTCGTTGGCGTGCCGGACTTCGTGGCGCTGCTGCTGGTGTTCTGGGGCGTGCACCAGCCGCGCAAGGTCGGCATCGGCACCGCCTTCTTCCTCGGCCTGCTGATGGACGTCCACGACTCCACGCTGCTGGGCGAGAACGCGCTGGCCTACACGCTGCTGTCCTACTTCGCCATCATGCTGCACCGCCGGGTGCTGTGGTTCCCGATCTGGACCCAGGCCATCCACGTGCTGCCGCTGCTGATCATGGCGCAATCGGTGCAGCTGCTGGTGCGCTTCTGCGTCTCCGGCAAAACGCCGGGCTGGTTCTACTTCGTTGAAAGCGTGATCGCCGTGGTCCTGTGGCCGCTGGTGACCTGGATGCTGCTGGCGCCCCAGCGCCGCGCGGTCGACCGCGATCACACGCGCCCCATCTGACGCTGCGGCTCCGGCATGACTGAAATCAAGGACAACCAGCGCGAACTCCAGCAGTTCCGCCTGCGCCTGACGGTGCTGGGCGGGATGGTGTTCGTCTGCTTCGCGCTGCTGCTGTTGCGCTTCCTCTGGCTGCAGGTCGTCAAGTACAGCGACTTCGCCGTCAAGGCGGAAGAGAACCGCATCGCCATCGTCCCCATCGTGCCGAACCGCGGCCTGATTTTGGACCGCAACGGCGTGGTCCTGGCGCGCAACTACTCCGCCTTCACGCTGGAGATCACGCCGTCCAAGCTGAATACCACGCTGGACGAAGCCATCGACGAGCTGTCCAAGCTGGTGGAAGTCGACATCAAGGACCGCAAGCGCTTCAAGAAGCTGCTGGACGAATCGAAGAATTTCGAAAGTGTGCCGCTGCGCACCCGCCTGACCGACGAGGAAGTGGCGCGCTTCACCGCGCAACGCTTCCGCTTCCCCGGCGTGGAAGTGCAGGCGCGTTTGTTCCGCCAGTATCCGCTGGGCGAAACGGCGTCGCACGTGATCGGCTTCATCGGCCGCATCAACCAGTCCGAAGTCAAAGCCATCGAAGCCACCGACGACGGCCCGAATTACAAGGGCACCGACCATATCGGCAAGGAAGGCCTGGAGAAAAGCTACGAGAAGCAGCTGCACGGCCAGACCGGTTATCAGGAAGTGGAAGTGTCGGCCGGCGGCCGCGCCGTCCGTACCCTGTCGCGCACGCCCGCCACGCCGGGCAATAACCTGATCCTGTCGATCGACATCGAACTGCAGAAGGTGGTGGAAGAAGCCTTTGGCGAATGGCGCGGCGCGTTTGTCGCCATCGAACCGGAGACCGGCGACATCCTGGCCTACGTCTCGCGTCCCGGCTACGACCCGAATCTGTTCGTCGATGGCATCGACGCGCAAAGCTGGAGCGACCTGAATACCTCGCTGGACCGGCCGATGGTCAACCGTCCGCTGTCCGGCACCTACGCGCCCGGTTCCACCTTCAAGCCGTTCATGGCGCTGGCCGCGCTGGAACTGAACAAGCGCAATCCCGCTACCGCGTACCCCGATCCTGGCTTCTTCTACCTGGGCGGCCACAAATTCCGCGACGATAAAGTGGGCGGTCACGGCAACGTCGATCTGCGCCGCTCGATCATCGTCTCCTGCAACACCTATTACTACCAGCTCGGCAACGACATGGGGATCGACGCGATCACCCAGTTCATGCAGCCGTTCGGCTTTGGCCAGAAAACCGGCATCGACCTGGATAACGAAAAGACCGGCGTGCTGCCGTCCAAGGAATGGAAGCGCAAGCGCTTCAAGGGCAATGCGGGCAAGTGGGTCGGCGGCGACACCATCTCGGTGTCCAACGGCTCCGGCTACAACTCGTACACGCCGCTGCAGATCGCCCACGCCATGGCCAACCTGGCCAACAACGGCGTGGTGATGAAGCCGCACCTGGTGAAGATCGTCGAGGACGGCGGCACGCGCGCGCGCAAGCTCACCGTGCCGACCGAGAGCTACCGCATCCCGCTCAAGCAGGAAAACATCGACATCGTGAAAAGCGCGATGGTGGGCGTGAACAGTGAGCAGGGCGGTACCGCCTTCCGCGCCTTCGGCAACGCCGGCTACACCTCGGGCGGCAAGACCGGTACGGCGCAGGTGGTGGGCATCAAGGCCAACGAGAAGTACAACGCCTCGGCGCTGGCCGAACGCCTGCGCGACAACGCGCTGTACACCGCCTTTGCGCCGGCCGACAAGCCGAAGATCGTCATCGCCATGGTGGTGGAAAACGCCGGCTGGGGCGCGGAGATCGCCGCGCCGATCGCCCGCAAGGCGCTGGACTTCTACCTGCTGGGCAAACGCCCGGCCGACAAGGAAACCACCAAGGTGCCGAAGGAAGACGCGGCGGAAATCGTGCCGATCGAAGATCCGGAAGCGGCCGAAGCCGCCGCTGCGGCAGCCGAATCGCGCCGCGAGCCTGCGCCGACGCCAGCTCCGCCGCCAACGCCCGCCGCAGTACCGGCGCCGCAGCCGCTCGCGCCGGCACGGAAGAAACAATAAGGACCACCACATCATGCGCATCCATGAAAGACGTTCGCTGTGGCGTCGTATGCGGCCATACTTCACCGTCTTCGACGTCCCGCTGACCCTCATCATCATCATGCTGCTGACGGTCAGCACGATTACCCTGTACTCGGCCAGCATCGGCATCCCCGGCAAGATCGAGGACCACTTCCGCAATATCGTGTTGTTCTTCTTCGTCATGTGGCTGGTGGCGAACATCACGCCGCAGATGATGATGCGGATCGCCGTGCCGGCGTATGCGATCGGCGTGTTCCTGCTGGTGTGCGTGGCGCTGGTCGGCACCATCAAGCTGGGGGCGCGGCGCTGGCTGCACATCGGCGTGACCGACATCCAGCCGTCCGAGCTGATGAAAATCGTCACACCGCTGATGCTGGCGTGGTTCTTCCAGAGCCGCGCCGGCCACCTGACCTGGCATTCCTACCTGATCGCGGCGCTGCTGCTGATGGTGCCGGTGGGGCTGATCGTGCGCCAGCCGGATCTCGGCACGGCGCTGCTGGTGGTGGCCGCCGGCTTCTGCGTGATCTTCCTGGCCGGCCTGGCGTGGAAGGCGCTGGTGGGATTGTTCCTGGCCGGCGCCGCCGCGCTGCCGGTGATCTGGTCGGTGCTGCACGACTACCAGCGCGAGCGCGTGATGACGCTGATCGATCCGACCACCGACCCGCTGGGCAAAGGCTTCCACATCATCCAGTCCACCATCGCCGTGGGTTCGGGCGGCGTCACCGGCAAGGGTTGGACGCATGGCACGCAGGCTCACCTGGAATTCATCCCCGAGCGCACCACCGACTTTATCTTCGCGGTTTATTCGGAGGAGTTTGGCCTGATCGGCAACCTGATCCTGATGGTGCTGTACCTGATGCTGATCGGCCGTGGTCTGATGATCGCCGGGAACGCGCCCAACTTCTTTACCCGTCTGATGGCCGGCGCGGTGACCATGATTTACTTCACCTATGCCTTCGTCAACATGGGCATGGTCAGCGGCATCCTGCCGGTGGTGGGCGTGCCGCTGCCGTTCATGAGCTACGGCGGCACCGCGCTGCTGACGCTGGGCCTGGGCGCCGGCATCCTGATGAGCATTCAGCGCCACCGGAAACTGGTGCAGACCTGATGTCGCTTGCCCACGGGCCCTCGTGGTGGCAGCGCCTGCGCCCCCACGTGATGGTGTTTGACCTGCCGCTGGCGTTGGTCATCACGGCGCTGCTGTCGGTGGGCCTGGTCACGCTGTATTCGGCCGGTCTCGCCATTCCCGGCAAGGTGTCGGACCAGTTGCGCAATATCGCGGCGGCGGTGCTGGTGATGTGGTTCGTGGCGAACGTCACGCCGCAGATGATGATGCGGCTGGCCGTGCCGGCGTATGCCGTCGGCGTGGCGCTACTGGTGGCGGTGGCGCTGTTCGGCATCATCAAGGGCGGCTCGCGCCGCTGGCTGTATATCGGCACCCAGATCCAGCCATCCGAATTGATGAAGATCGCCATGCCGCTGATGCTGGCGTGGTTCTTCCAGCGCGAGCAGGGCCACCTGAGCTGGCGCTCCTATCTGATCGCGGCAGTGCTGCTGGCGATACCGGCCGGCCTGATCGCGCGCCAGCCGGACCTCGGCACGGCCATGCTGGTGACGGCGGCCGGCGCCTGCGTGATTTTCCTCGGCGGCCTGTCGTGGAAGGCGCTGGGTGCGCTGCTGGCCGCCGGCGCCGCCAGCCTGCCGGTGTTGTGGACCTTCATGCATGACTACCAGCGCGACCGCGTGCTGACGCTGATCGATCCGTATCACGACCCGCTGGGCAAGGGTTTCCACATCATCCAGTCGATGATCGCCATCGGCTCCGGCGGCGTGACCGGCAAGGGCTGGACGCACGGCACGCAGGCCCACCTTGAATTCATCCCCGAGCGCACCACCGACTTTATCTTCGCCGTGTTTTCCGAGGAGTTCGGGCTGCTGGGGATTATGGTGCTGATGGTGCTGTATCTGCTGCTGATCTGGCGTGGCCTGAACATCACGGTGAACGCGCCGACGCTGTTTTCGCGCCTGCTGGCCGGCGCCATCACCATGATTTACTTCACCTACGCCTTCGTCAACATGGGCATGGTCAGCGGCATCATCCCGGTGGTCGGCGTGCCGCTGCCGTTCATGAGCTACGGCGGCACGGCCTTGATGACGCTCGGCCTGGGCGGCGGCATCTTGATGAGCATTCAGCGTCACAGCAGGGAGGTGCGCGGATGACCGAATTCAAAGACAACGAAGTCGAAATGCGCGAGTTCCGCCTGCGCGTGACGGTGCTGGGCGGCCTCGTGTTCCTGTGCTTCTTCCTGCTGCTGGCGCGCTTTGTCTGGCTGCAGATCATGAAGTACCAGGATTTCGCCGTGAAAGCGGAAGAGAACCGCATCTCGCTGGTGCCCATCGTGCCGAATCGCGGCCTGATTTTGGACCGCAACGGCGTGGTCCTGGCGCGCAACTACTCGGCCTACACGCTGGAGATCACGCCGTCCAGGCTGGAAGCGCCGCTGGATGAAACCATCGACGAACTGTCCAAGGTAGTGGCGGTGGAGCTGAAGGACCGCCGCCGTTTCAAGAAGCTGCTGGAAGATTCCAAGGGTTTCGAGAGCGTGCCGCTGCGCACCCGCCTGAGCGATGAAGAAGTGGCGCGCTTCGCGGCCCAGCATTTCCGCTTCCCCGGCGTGGAAGTGCAGGCGCGCCTGTTCCGCCAGTATCCGCTGGGCGAAACGGCGTCGCACGTGATCGGCTACATCGGCCGCGTCAGCCGCGCCGAAGCCGATGCGCTGGAGGACGGCGATGACGCCGCCAACTATCGCGGCACCGACCATATCGGCAAGGAAGGCCTGGAGAAAAGCTACGAGAAGCAGCTGCACGGCCAGGCCGGTTTCGAGGAAGTGGAGAAGACCTCGGGGGGCCGGGCGGTGCGCACGCTGTCCAGCACTCCGGCCAAGGCAGGCAGCAACCTGATACTGTCGATCGACATTGAGCTGCAAAAGATCGTGGAGGAAGCTTTCGGCGACCGCCGTGGCGCGCTGGTGGCGATCGAGCCGGAGACCGGCGACATCCTGGCCTATGTCTCGCGGCCCGGCTACGATCCCAACCTGTTCGTCGACGGCATCGACACGCAAAGCTGGGACGAGCTGAATAACTCGCCGGACAAGCCGATGATCAACCGTCCGCTGTCCGGCACCTACGCGCCGGGTTCCACCTTCAAGCCGTTCATGGCATTGGCCGCGCTGGAACTGGGCAAGCGCACGCCGACGCAGGTGACTTACGATCCCGGCTTCTACATGCTGGGTGGCCACCGCTTCAACGACGATGTGCCGGGCGGGCATGGCTCGGTCGACATGCGCAAGTCCATCATCGTCTCCTGCAATACCTATTACTACGAGCTGGGTCACGACATGGGCATCAACGCCATTCACGACTTCATGCAGCCGTTTGGCTTCGGTGAAAAGACCGGCATCGACCTGGATAACGAAAAGACCGGCGTGCTGCCGTCGCCGGAGTGGAAGAGCCGTCGCTTCAAAGGTGCGGCGGGACGCTGGGTGGGTGGTGATACTATCTCGGTCAGCAATGGTTCCGGCCTCAATGCCTACACGCCTTTGCAGATTGCGCACGCTGTGGCCAATCTGGCAAACAACGGCGTGGTGATGAAGCCGCACCTGGTGAAAATCGTCGAGGACAGCACCACCCGCGCGCGCAAGCTGACGGTGGCGCAGCAGAGCTATCGCATCCCGCTCAAGCAGGAGAACATCGACTTCATCAAGAACGCGATGGTGGGCGTGACCAGCGAGCCGGGTGGCACCGCCTACCGCGTGTTCGCCAACGCCGGCTACACGGTGGGCGGCAAGACCGGCACCGCGCAGGTGATCACGATTAAAAAAGGCGAGAAGTACAATGCTGCCCGCCTGGCCGAACGCCTGCGCGACAATGCGCTGTTCACCGCGTTTGCGCCGGCGGACAAGCCGCGCATCGTGCTGGCCATGGTGGTGGAAAACGCAGGCCATGGTGGCGAAGCCGCCGCGCCGATTGCGCGCAAGGCGCTGGATTATTACCTGCTGGGCAAACGCCCGGCGGAGAAGGACAAGAATAAAGTGGAAAACGAAGACGTGGAGACCGGCGATGCGCCTGCAAGGTAATCCTCTCCTGCACCTGACCGCGATGGCGGCTGCGCTGGTGCTGGTCGGTTGCGGCACGGCGCCGGTGGCGACCCAGTCGTCGCCGCGTCCCGTGCAGGCGACAGGCCCGGTGATCAAGTCGCCATCCGCCAGCAAGGCCGATCCGTCGCTGCCGGTGCTGCCGCCGGCGAACTCCGGGCGTGGCGGCTACTACCAGGACGACGGCCCCGGCGATGCGCCGCCGCCGAACCTGATGGAGACACCGGATGCGGACGTGCGCAACGATCCGCTGCTGCCGCGCTCCAACCGTCCCTACGTGGTGTTCGGCAAGACCTATACGCCGATCACCGACGACCAGCCGTACACGCAGATCGGCGTCGGCAGCTGGTACGGCAAGAAGTTCCACGGCCAGCGTACCTCGTCCGGCGAGCTGTATGACATGTACAAGATGACGGCCGCGCATCCGACGCTGCCGATTCCGTCGTATGCGCGCCTGACCAATATGGTGAGCGGCGCGGTGGTCATCGTGCGGATCAACGACCGTGGACCGTTCCATCCGAACCGCGCCATCGACGTCTCGTACACCGCCGCGCTGAAACTGGGCCTGCTCGGCAAGGGCAGCCATGAACTGAAGATTGAACGCATCCTGCCGGAAGAGGTGGACCGCATCCTGGCCACGCGCGAAGGCATGTCGGGTGGCGCCAAGCCGCGCCTGACGCCGCCGTCCAAGGACCGCTTGCCTTCCTCGCAGCCGGGCGTCCCGGCTCCTGCGCCAACGCCGACAGTGACCGCGAAGATGATCGACACGCCGCTGGTGCTGACGCCGGCCGCGCCGGCCGCAACGACTGGGACCACAGCGCCGGTCAGCGCCCCGCCCAAGGATATCGAAGCGCTGATGCTGGCCGACCGCGCGCCGGCAGGCTATGCGGCGCCGAAGCCGCCGGCTGCCGCCGGCGGCTTCTATCTGCAACTGGGCGCCTACTCGCGCGCGGAAAATGCGGAGACGGTGCGCGGCAAGCTGTCCGGTAAATTCGAGGCATTGGAAGTCGTGCAGGGCGGTTCGGTGTTCCGCCTGTTCGGTGGTCCGTTCGCCACCCGCCAGGAAGCGCAGCAGGCGGCGCAAGGGCTGCCGTCGTCGCTGGGCCTCAAGCCCATCGTCGTGCAGCGCTGATTCGTAACGCTATTTGCAGCTGCGGGTTTCGGTATTCGGGAAGCCGGCGCGGATTTTTTCCAGCCTGGCTTTCAGGTCCGCATCCACATCGCGGAACTGGAAGGCCAGCAGCTTGCTGCCGCTCATGCGCGGCGCCACGCGCGCGGTGCGCACGCCTTGCTTCATCAGGGCCGCCAGCTGGTTCTGCGCCGCGCCTTCGGTCTTGAACACGCCCAGCGAAATCCCCCAGCGCAGCGGCGAATTGTCGGACATGATGAAGTAGTTGGTCACGCCCAGTCCGCGCAGCTCGCCGGCCTTCTTGTCGGCGGCTTCCTTGCTGCCTTGCGGCGGAATATAAACGATATAGCTCGATACCTCGGTGCCCGGCAGGTTGTGGCGCGACTGGCGGTCGCCCAGGTCCAGTGCTGCCAGCTGGGTTTCGAAGCGGCGCGCGTCGGCCAGCACGAAGCTGGCGACTTCCAGACAGGCCTGTACCGGCGCGGGCGCCGGCCTGGCGTCGGCGCTCGCGGCGGCGACGGTGGCCGCCGCCTTGTTGGCCTGCTCGGCCGAGATGATGGCCAGCTTGTTGGCGTTGAGCTGGTTGAGCAGGCGCTCCGGTTCGTGCTCGTTGCCGCTGAAGTGGCCCAGATAGCCGCGTCCATACGCGAACAGCGCGGCGTTCACGGCGAGCAGGGACCAGAAAATAAACTTCAGCACGGAGCGTTCCTTATTCGGTGCGGACGGCGGCGTGGAGGCCGATCAGCACAATGTTTTCAACGATACGGTACGGTACTTTCAGCATCGGCGCAATGAACGGTGCGGCGCCGCCGGAAATGATGCACGCCTCGGCCTTGTGGGCGGCGCAGGCATGCTCGATGGCGCCGCTCTGCGCGGCCAGGATGCCGCTCAAAATGGCGTCGTCGGTATTGTCGGCGAATCCGTCCGGCAGCTTACCGTCTTGCGCGATCTGCGGCAACTGCGCGGTGTTGCGCGCCAGCGAGCTGGCCATCAGGCCCAGTCCCGGCAGGATCATCCCGCCCAGGAACACGCCGTCCGCCGTGACGGCGTCGATGGTGGTGGCGGTGCCGCAGTTGACCACCACCACCGGCAGGCCTGGCGCCAGCGTGTGGCCGGCGATGGCGGCGGCAAAGCGGTCGCAGCCCAGTTGCGCCGGATTGCGGTAGCCGTTGGTGAGGCCGGCCAGCGCCGGCAGCGAGGCAAACCACTCCGGCTGGATATCGGGCAGGCAGCGTTGCAGCACGTATTCCAGCTGCACCCGCAGGGCGTTGCCGGCGACGTTGGCGATGAGGATGCGCGAGACGCCATGGCTGGTGGCCGCTTCGCACCAGGACAGTTCCAGTTGCGGCGTGTCGGCGTGGGTGGCGGCGCCGTGGGCAATCCATGCGCCCAGTGTATCGTTGGCCTGCACCAGCGCCCATTTGACGCGGGTATTGCCGGCGTCGATCAGTAAAATCATGTTGGTACTCCGGATAAGCGCAGCGAGACATCGCCGGACAGGATTTCCACGCGGCCGTTCTCGGTGTCTAGCAGCAGGCGGCCGATGGCGTCGACGCCGGCGGCGCGGCCTTGCTGGAGCACGGCGCCGTCGTCGAGCAGGACCACTTCCTTGCCCTGCCAGGCGTGCAGCGCGTTCCAGCGTTCGACGAACGGTGCGAAGCCGGTGTCGTCGAATTCATCCAATACGGCGGCGAGGCGGCTCAGCAGAGCTGCCATCAATTGGTTACGGTCCATTTGCGCCAGCCACGGTGCGCTGGCGACTTCGCGGCCGATGGCCGCTTCCAGTTCGTCCGGCATCAACAGGTTGATGCCGCAACCGATGACGGCCCAGATGGCGTCGTCGGTCTTTTGCGTTTCGACCAGGATGCCGGCCAGCTTGGCGCCGTCGCGCAGCAGGTCGTTCGGCCACTTGATCTGCACCGGCACGCCCAGCGCGGCGATGGTTTCGGCCAGTGCCACGCCGACCGCCATCGGCAGGCCGGACAGCTTGTGCAGCGGCCCCTTGAAACGCCAGGCCAGCGAAAACATCAGCGCGGCGCCGGGGCGCGACAGCCAGGAGCGGCCGGCGCGGCCACGGCCGGCGGTCTGGTTTTCGGCGATGCGCAGCAGCGGGCCTTTGAGGCTGTCGATGCGCGCCAGCAGGTCGGCATTGGTGGAGCCGGTTTCGGCGACGACCTCGATCGCCACATGGGTGGCGGAGGTGGCGCAGTGAGCGGCGATGTCGGGCGCGGACAGCGCGGCGGCTTGGTTCATGGCGATGCTCATTGAGGCGGCGCGGCCGGGCTGGCGGCTTTGCGTGGTTTGTGCGGCGCCTTGCTGAAGGCCCAGTCGTAGACGGCGTTCGGCAGCAGGCGCAGCACCTTGGCGACGACGCCCATCTGCCACGGGATCACGGCGTAGCTGTCGCCGGCGGCGATCACCTGCGCGGCGCGGGCGGCGAATTTGTCGGGCGCCATCAGGAACGGCATTGGATACGGATTCACCTGCGTCATCGGCGTGTCGATGTAGCCGGGACAGAGCGTGACCACGCGGATGCCGTGCGGCTTCATCTCCAGCCGCAGCGATTCGCAGTAGCTGATGACGGCGGCCTTGGAGGCGCTGTAGGCTTCAGCGCCGGGCAGCCCGCGAATGCCGGCGACGCTGCCGATGCCCACCAGCCGGCCCGGCGTGCGCTGCGCGCGCATGGCGCCGATGAAGGGCGCGAAGGTGGCGGCGGTGGCGACGACGTTGGTGGCGATGACTTCGGTGAATACGGGAATATCTTCGGCATGCTCGGTCAGGGTGCCGACCGAGATGCCGGCGTTGGCGATCACCACGTCGACGCCGTTCGCATGCGCGAGGAAGGACTGCGCGGCGGCGGCGATCGCCGCGTGGTCGCGCACATCAACCGCGTAGTGGCGGTGGCGTTCGGCGTTGGGGAGCGTGGCGATCAGCGCGGCGAGGGTGTCGCCACGCCGGGCCAGCAGGCCAAGGGTGGCGCCCTGCGCCGCATACTCGCGGGCCAGCGCGGCGCCAAGGCCGCTGGAGGCGCCGGTGATGAAGACGCGCAAAGGCGTCATGCTTACTTCTTCTCTGCTTTGGCTTTGGTGACCAGCACGTCCAGCACCTGCGTCACCGCTTCGTTCAGCTGCGCTTCGCTGTTGGCGTTGGATTCAGCCATCGACGGCGCGGTGACGTATTTGCCGTCCACCGCCAGCAGCGGCCAGAATTCGACGTTGTAGGCGTCCATCATCGACATGGCCTTGCGCAGGTGGCCGACGATGCCGAAGCCGCGGTAGGTATCGATGAATTTCTGCTTGTCGACGCCCTGTTTGGCGACGAAGTCGAACACCAGTTCATCGCGGTTCATGCGGTTGTGGTTGACGTGGATTTCGTTGAAGATCTTGGTGTGCAGCTCAGGCGTCAGCACGCCCATGGCCTGCAGCGTGTAGAACATTTTTTCCTGCGGCAGATCGGCGTTCTGGCGGCCGATGTGCACACGCTTGAAGACGATGTTGTCGCCCTGTTTTTTCACCCAGGCGTTGAGCGTGGCGTCGAAGCCGGCGCAGTGCGGGCAGGCGTAGTCGAAGAACTCGATGATCTCGACTTTTTTGCCGGTGTCCACGGGCTGCGGCGCAGCCAGGGTTTTGTACTCGACGCCGTCCTTCGGACTGGTCGGGGATGCGGAGGCGGTGAACGCCACGGCGCTCAGGGTTACTGCGGTCAGGATGAACTTCAGGAATCGCATCTTTACTCCTCTTATTTCTGGTTGCGCACAACGGCGACATCGACGCCGTTTTCGGACAGTTTGCTGCGTGCCTTGTTCATCGCCTCGACCTGGTTGTAGGGACCCATGCGCACGCGGTGCAGCACGCCGGTGTCGGTGGAGCGGTCCGAGATGGTCGCCTCGAAGCCCAGCAGGGCCAGCTTGGCGCGCGCATTTTCGGCGTCGGCCACTTCGCGGAAGGCGCCGGCCTGCAGGTAGTAGATGAATTTGTCGTCGGCACCGGCCGTGTCGGCAGCGGCAGGTTTTGCGACCGGCTGCGGCGTGACGTTGGCGGCGTTCGGCGCCGCCTTGGGCGCGGCCGGCGTGGCCTGGATCTTGTCGACCACGGCCTGCAGCGGATCGGCCGCGTGCGCAACCGGTGCGGCAGGCGCCGGCGCCGGGGCCGCTGGCGGCTGGTCCTTGGCCAGATCCTTGGCCGCCTCGCGCGCCGCATCCTTGTTGCCGTACATTGGCTTGTTCGGATCGGCGACCTGTCCCGCCGTCGGTTCCGTTGCCTTGCCTGCGTGGCCCTTGTCCGTGAACGGAGTCGAGCCCTTGGTGATCATCAGCGCCACCACCACGGCGATACTCAGGCCGATGACCAGACCGATGACGATGCCGATGAAGGTGTTGCCTTGCTGTGTGCGACGCGGACTAACTGAGCTGAAGCGGCTGGAACGGAAATTCATTGTGCGGGATACCCTTGGCAATTACATTTTGTTGGGAGCGGAAACGCCGATCAGCGCCAAGCCGTTGCGCAGCACCTGGCGGGTGGCGACCATCAGCGCGATACGCGCCGCCTTCAGCGCCTCGTCGTCGACCAGCACGCGCTCGGCGAAGTAGAAGCTGTGCAGGTTGGCGGCCAGGTCGCGCAGGTAGAACGCGATCTGGTGCGGGCCCAGTTCCGTCTGCGCGCGCGCCAGCGTTTCCGGGTAGGCCGCCAGCGTCGCCAGCAGCGCCGCTTCGGTCGGCGCGGTCAGCGGCGACAGGTCGACGCCGGCCAGGTCGGCTTCGTTGCCGGTCCATTGTTCCAGCATGCGGCAGATGCGCGCGTGGGCGTACTGCACGTAATAGACCGGATTCTCGTCCGAGGTTTTCAGCGCGACGTCGACGTCGAACACGAATTCGGTGTCGGCTTTACGCGAAATCAGGAAGAAGCGCACGGCGTCGCGACCCTTGGTGATGTCGCCGCCGCCCGACCATTCGATCAGGTCGCGCACGGTGACGTAGGAGCCGGCGCGCTTGGAGATCTTGACCTCTTCGCCGCCCTTCATCACGGTGACCATCTTGTGCAGAACGTAGTCGGGGAAGCCTTGCGGGATGCCCAGGTTGACCGCCTGCAGGCCGGCGCGCACGCGGGCGATGGTGCCGTGGTGGTCGGAACCCTGGACGTTGATGGCCTGGTTGAAGCCGCGCTGGAACTTGACGATGTGGTAGGCCACGTCCGGCACGAAGTAGGTGTAGGTGCCGTCCTTCTTGCGCATCACGCGGTTCTTGTCGTCGCCGTAGTCTTCGGTGCGCAGCCACAGCGCGCCGTCTTCTTCGTAAGTCTTGCCGGAGTTGTTGAGCATCTCGACGGCGGCGTCGACCTTGCCGTCCGAGTACAGCGACGATTCCAGGTAGTAGTTGTCGAACTTGACGCCGAAGGCTTGCAGGTCGATGTCCTGCTCGTTGCGCAGGTAGGTCACGGCGAAGGCGCGGATCGATTCGATGTCTTCGATGTCGCCCGAGGCGGTGGCCGGCGAGCCGTCCGAGGCCGACACGGTTTTCCCGGCCAGGAAGTCGGCGGCGATGTCGGCGATGTAGTCGCCGTTGTAGGCCGATTCCGGCCAGGCGGCGTCGCCCGGCTTGTGGCCGCGCAGGCGCGCCTGCACCGAGTTGGCCAGGGTCTGGATCTGCACGCCGGCGTCGTTGTAGTAGAACTCGCGGGTGACGTCGTAGCCTTGCGAGGCGAACAGCGACGACAGCGCGTCGCCGAGCGCCGCCTGGCGGCCGTGGCCCACGTGCAGCGGGCCGGTCGGGTTGGCGGAGACGAATTCGATGATGACTTTCTTGCCGGCGCCGGCCGCGGCGGCGCCGAACTGCGCGCCTTGCGCCAGCACGGTCTTGACCACGGCCTGCTTGGCGGCGGCGCTGACGCGCAGGTTGATGAAGCCGGGACCGGCGATGTCGGCCGACTCCACCAGGCCCTTGCCGGCCGGATCGGCCAGCAGCGCGTCGACCACTTTGGTGGCCAGTTCGCGCGGGTTCATCTTGAGCTGCTTGGCCAGTTGCATGGCGATGTTGCAGGCCACGTCGCCGTGCGACGGGTCGCGCGGACGCTCCAGCACCACGTTGGCGGTCACGTCGGTGCCGGCGAGGAGAGGGGCGAGGGCGGCCTGGAACAGGGCGGTGATATCTTGTTTTTGTTGGGCTAGCATGCGCTTAAAAATTCATCAGATAGTGGAAACGGCGGGCGCATGGGCGCCGGCCAAACAGCGTTAATTATACTGTGTTGGCCGGGCGGGAGGCGACTCCCGGGGAAAGGAGCGGGGATTGCTTAATGAATAAACTTTGCGGCAAGAAACGCCAGACTGCCGGACAGGCCCGCCAGGGTGATGGCGGTGGCGAAAAACCATTTCAGCAGCCGCGTTTCCATCGACGCCATCCGGACTTCCAGTTTGGCGATGTCTTCCCGCGTCGCGTAGTTCGACTTGATGACCGCGACGTCGATCTCGACGGCCGTCAGGCGTTTCAGGATTTCTTCGGTGGCGGACTCGGATTTCGTTGGCGTTTCCATTGCTGCCTCCCTCACTGGACTAGCATGGTACTCCCGCCGCAGCCCGCGAGGTTGATGTGGATTAAGCGCGGTTGATACATCCCTTTTACAAATACCGTGGTCGCCTTGCGTCAGGCGCTAATGTATACTGCGCGATCACGGCCGTCGCCCCACTCTGGAATTAGCATATGAACAAGCGTCCAACGCTCTCTTTGAAGTCTCCCGCCAAGCCGGCCGCACCGAAATTGCGCGCCAGTCACGCGCGTGAGCTGAAACCGGCGTTGCAGACCCATTTCCAGACCGGCCTGAAAGCCGATTCGCTGGCCTACAGCCTGATCGGCGCGGCCAACGCCCTGGCCCAGGTGCGCACCGGCACCAATCTGCCGCAGGCGCTGGCCCAGGTGTGGGCCAGGCAGCCGGACACCACGCCGCAGGCGCGCGGCGCCATGCAGGACATCGCCTACCGCGCCATGCGCCAGCTGGGGCAGAGCGAGGCGCTGGTGACGCTGATGGCGCCCAAGGCGCCGGAAGCGCTGGTGTCGTCGCTGCTGTCGTGCGCCATGGCGCTGCTGACCGCGCCGGACGAGGTCAAGCCGTATGAAGATTTCACCATCGTCGACCAGACCGTGACGGCGGCCGAATCGCATCCCGACACCGCCCGCGCCAAGGGCATGGTCAACGCCGTGCTGCGCCGCTTCCTGCGCGAGCGCCAGGCACTGCTGGGCACGGTACAGCTGCAACCCGTAGCAAAATGGAACTATCCGCAGTGGTGGATCGACGCCGCCAAGACCGCCTGGCCCGACAGCTGGCAGGCGATCCTGGCGTCCGGCAACAGCGCGCCGCCGCTGACGCTGCGCGTCAACGCCCGCAAAACCACGGTCGACGCCTACCTGGCCACGCTGGCCGACGCCGGCATGGCCGCCACCCGGATCGGCCCGTACGCCGTGCGGCTGGAAAAACCGGTCGGCGTGGCGCTGATCCCCGGCTTCGCCGACGGCCTGGTGTCGGTGCAGGACGCCGGCGCCCAGCTGGCCGCGCCCTTGCTCGATGTACAAGACGGCATGCGCGTGCTGGACGCCTGCGCCGCGCCCGGCGGCAAGACCTGCCACATCCTGGAACTGGCGGACGCCCATGTCACCGCGCTGGACGCCGACGCCAAGCGCCTGGCGCGCGTCGGCGAGAACCTCAAACGCCTGCAATTGCAAGCGACGCTGAAGCCGGCCGAAGCCCAGACCAGCGGCTGGTGGGACGGCCAGCCGTTCGACCGCATCCTGGCCGACGTGCCGTGCACGGCCTCCGGCATCGTGCGCCGCCACCCGGATATCCGCTGGCTGCGGCGCAAGGCCGACACGCTCCAACTTGCAACACTTTCCGGCAAAATCCTCGACAACCTTTGGCAGATGCTGGCGCCGGGTGGTAAATTGCTGTTCGTGACATGTTCCTTGTGGCCGCAGGAATCCGAGGCGCAGGCGGCCGCCTTTGCTGTACGCAATCAGGCTGTCAGACTGGATGCGCCCGGTCAATTGCTCCCCGCCGGCGGCCCCGGGCAGGATCACGATGGTTTGTTTTACGCGCTGTTCCAGAAAAATGCGTAACCTCTTGAGCACTTGCCCACCCGTGACGCTACGATTGTTTCGATCTCTCATCGCTTCCCTGCTGCTGATGCTGACGCTGCTGGCCGTGCTGCCGCAGCCGGCACACGCCGCCGAGGGCGTCGAAATCCGCCGCGCGCTGATCGAAGCCACCGAGGACGGCTACCGCCTGTCGGCCACCTACGGTTTCGAACTCAGCCACGAGATGGAAGAGGCTTTGCAATACGGCAAGACCCTGTACTTTTACACCGAAATCGAATTCACCCTGCCGCGCTGGTACTGGTTTGACGAGAAAGCCATCACCAAGCGCCAGACCGTCAGCCTGTCGTACAACGTGCTGACCCGCCAGTACAACGTCGCCATCAGCGGCGGCGTGTACCAGTCGTTCCCGACGCTCGACGAGGCGCTGTTCCTGATCCGCCGGCCCAACCGCTGGCTGGTGGCGCCGCGCGGCGCGCTGAAGGTCGGCGGCACCTACACCGTCAAGCTCAGCATGGGACTCGATCCCAACTACGTGTCCAAGCCGCTCAAGGTCAACGCGCTGAATAACAATGAATGGCGCCTGGCGTCGGACAAGAAGTCCTTCGTGTACAAGGCAGAGTAAGTGAATACGGCCCTGCGGTATCTGTCCGTCATTGGCGGCGCCATCGTCAGCATCCTGCTATTCCTGTTGGCTTCGGCCTCCGACAATTCCGGATTTTTCGACCGTTCCTACGCCTGGCTGCTGGGCCTGAACGCGGCGGTGGCGGTGGCGCTGCTGCTGCTGGTGGCGGTGTCGCTGTTCCGCCTGTACGGCCGCTACAAGGCCGGCAAGTTCGGCTCCAAGCTCATGACGCGGCTGGTGCTGCTGTTTGCCGCCATCGGCGTGCTGCCGGGGCTGGTGATCTTCCTGGTCTCGGTGCAGTTCGTCTCCCATTCGATCGACTCGTGGTTCAACGTGCCGGTGGAGAAGGCGCTGCAGTCCGGCATCAACCTGAGCCGCGCCGGCCTGGAGCGCGCCGTCGGCGAGCTGGGCGCCACCGCCAACCGCACCGCGCAGGAACTGGCCGACCGCCCGTTCGGCACCGAGCGCGCCACGCTGGCGGCGCTGGTCAAGAGCGAGAGCGGGATGCAGAACGCCATCATCGTCGATACCGAAGGCGGGCTGGTGGTCAGCGCCCGCGCCAGCCGCAGCGGCAACCTCAGCGTCGACCTGCCGACCCGCGAGATGATGTCCAAGGTCAAGAAAGACAATCTGTACGGCGCGCCCGAGGGCGGCAACGAGCTGCACAGCGACCTGATCAGCGCGCCGGCGGTGCCGGTGGTGCCGGCCGAGACCGTGAACCAGTTGCGGCTGCGCGTGTTGATCCCGATTCCCGACCACGTGCAGCCCAACGGCACCCACCTGGCGCCGCGCTATCTGCAGCTGATCCAGCTGGCGCCGGCGCAGCTGGCGGCCGACGGCGAGACCATCCGCGCGGCCTATGCCGACTACAAGGAACGCTTCGACGCCCGCGACGGCCTGCGCAAGATGTACATCGTGACGCTGACCCTGACGCTGCTGCTGGCCGTGTTCGGCGCCGTCGCCAGCGCCTTCCTGATCGCCAGCGACCTGGCGCAACCGCTGCTGCTGCTGGCCGAGGGCACGCGCGCGGTGGCCGAGGGCGATTTGTCGCCGCGGCCGATCGTCGCCACCTCCGACGAGCTGGGCACGCTGACGCAGTCGTTCAACACCATGACGCGCCAGCTGTCGGACGCCCGCAGCGCCGTCGAGCGCAACCGCAGCGCGCTGCAGAACGCCAAGGCCCACCTGGAGTCGGTGCTGGCCAATATGTCGGCCGGCGTGATGGTGCTGGACCATGAATTCCACCTGATCAGCTGCAACGACTCGGTCGAACGCATCTTGCAGCAGGCCGGCGTCACCATGATCGGCCAGAAGCTCGACGAGATCGAAGGCTTGCAGGAATTCGGCGGCGCCATCGTGGCCGCCTTCGCGGCGCAGAGCGCGCAGTCGGCGGCCGGGCGCAATATTGCCCGATTGCATTGGCAGCGCCAGATCGAGGTGCCGCGCGCCGCGCCCGGCGTCGAAAGCAATGACCTGACGCTGCTGACGCGCGGCTCGCGGCTGCCGATCGAGGGCGGCAGCGGCTACCTGGTGGTGTTCGACGATATTTCCGACGTCATCTCGGCGCAGCGCTCGATGGCCTGGGGCGAGGTGGCGCGCCGCCTGGCGCACGAGATCAAGAATCCGCTGACGCCGATCCAGCTGTCGGCCGAACGCATGCAGATGAAGCTCGAAGACAAGCTGATGCCGGCCGACGTCGAGCTGCTGAACAAGGGCACGGCCACCATCGTCAACCAGGTGGCGGCCATGAAGCGCATGGTGGACGACTTCCGCGACTACGCCAAGACGCCGCCGGCGGTGCTCGAATCGCTGGACTTGAACGCGCTGATCGATGAGATCCTGCACCTGTACATCAGCGGCGAAGGCAACGACATCATCCACCCGCAGCTGGCCCCCGGCCTGCCGCTGGTGATGGGCGATCCGACCCAGCTGCGCCAGGTCATCCACAACCTGCTGCAGAACGCGCAGGACGCCATGGGCGAGCTACCGCACGGCGCACCGCAGCCGCGCATTGACGTGATCACCGAAGCCATTCATTATCAGGGCGCGGATGGCGGCACGCGCACGGCGGTGCGGCTGGCGATCTCCGACAACGGCCCCGGCTTCGCGCCGAAAATCCTAGCGCGCGCGTTTGAACCGTATGTCACCTCGAAGGCGCGCGGCACCGGCCTGGGCCTGGCGATGGTGAAGAAAATTATCGAAGAACATGGTGGACGGATCGATATTCAGAACCATGTCGATAGAAGTGGCGCGTCAGTGTTGATTTTGCTGTTAAAGTTAGCATCGGCGTCGCAAAATAGCTAACGGCTATGACTACAAAAATCATTGCCGTCCGGGACGGCGAAATGAGGAAGGCAAGGGAAGATGGCAAACATTCTGGTAGTTGACGATGAAATGGGTATCCGCGAGTTGCTCTCGGAAATCTTGAGCGACGAGGGACATGCAATACAACTGGCGGAAAATGCCCAGCAGGCCCGCGAGGCGCGCGCCCAAGGCGCGCCGGACCTGGTGCTGCTCGATATCTGGATGCCGGATACCGATGGCGTCACGCTGCTCAAGGAATGGCAGCGCGACGGCCTGCTGACCATGCCGGTGATCATGATGTCGGGTCACGCCACCATCGACACCGCGGTCGAGGCGACCCGCATCGGCGCGCTGAACTTCCTGGAAAAACCGATCGCGCTGCAAAAGCTGCTGAAGGCGGTGCAGGCCGGTCTGACCCGCGCCCAGGAAACCGTGCGCGCGCCGGCCCTGGCGCCGCGTCCGGTGGCGGCGGTGCTGCCCGAGGAAACGCCGGCGGCCGGCGGCTTCGCCCAGCAGAATCCGGCGGCCGGCATTGCCGTGCGCGGCGGCGCCACCGTGGCCGGCGCCGACAACCACATGTTCAACCTGTCGTTCGACCTGCCGCTGCGCGAGGCGCGCGACGCCTTCGAACGCATGTACTTCGAGCACCACCTGGGCCGCGAAGGCGGCAGCATGACGCGCGTGGCCGAGAAAACCGGCCTGGAGCGTACCCACCTGTACCGCAAGCTGAAACAGCTGGGCGTGGAGCCAGGCAAGCTGGCCAAGAAGAACGCCTGATCGTGGCCAGTTCCAGCGACACCGCCGCCGCCCCCCGGCCGCCGGTGCCGACCTGGCTGGTCACCGGTCCCCGCGCCGGCGCGCGCGAGGCCGCCATCGCCGCCCTCCTGCCGAAGGAGGGGGCCAGCGTCATCATTCTGGAAGGCTTGTCGGACGGCGGTTCGGCGTTATCCTTTGATCCAACGGACGGCCCGGTTCCCTACGATACCGTGCCGCAAGTGTTGCGTATCGCCCCAGGCTGCCTGCATTGCAGCGGCAATCTGATTTTGCGAGTAACATTAAACCGTGTGCTGCGCCGTCCCCCCGCGCGGCTCTACATCAGCCTGGCCTCCGCCGAGCACCTGGAACAGCTGCGTTCCTGGTTGTCCGAGGCGCCCTACGGGGCCTTGCTGGAACTGCAAGACGACATCGCGGCCTCGTCCCAGCCCGCTGATTGGCCTTGAAATCGCCCGCTTTTGGCCCCAACTGGGTCTGGAAGGCGGAAACGCAGGTGTTTCGCCCCCTTGAGAAAGGAAGCAAAATGAACCTCATCTACAACAGCGAGCAATACAGTGTTGTTGAATTCGGCGTGGACCGCAGCCTGGAGGCTTTGCGCTTCGGTGGCTACGAAATCGTCGACAAAGGCGGCAAGCGGGAAATCTTCATTGCCGGCGAACTGGCCAAAAGCTTCCGTCGCGACGTCAACGAACTGATCGCCGGGGAACCGACGATGGCGGAAATCGATGAATTCCTCGGCAATTACGATGAACTCATGAGCCAGCCCGTGGCGCTGCATTAAAAAGGGCCTGTCGGCACATGGCGTGGTTATAATCACGTCATGTGCCAACTCCTAGGAATGAACTGCAATGTCCCGACCGACATTGTGTTCAGCTTTACCGGCTTCGCCATGCGTGGCGGCCATACCGATACCCACCACGACGGCTGGGGCATCGCCTTTTTCGAAGGCGCCGGCGTGCGTCACTTCGTCGACCATCAGGCCGCGATCGCCTCGCCGATTGCCGAGCTGATCAAACGTTACCCGATCAAATCCACCAACGTCATCGCCCACATCCGCAAGGCGACGCAGGGCCAGGTCGCGCTGGAGAACTGCCATCCCTTCGTGCGCGAGCTGTGGGGGCAATACTGGGTGTTCGCCCATAACGGCGACCTGAAGGAATTTCATCCGCTGCTGAACGGCGCCTTCCGCCCGGTCGGCAGCACCGACAGCGAACGCGCCTTCTGCTACATCCTGCAGCAGCTGCGCGCGCGCTTCGGCGAACAGCGACCGGCGCTCGACGCGCTGCGTTCGGTGCTCAGTTCGCTGGTGCACGAGATCGCCACGCACGGCACCTTCAACATGATGTTGTCGTCCGGCGGCGAACTGTTCGCGCATTGCTCGACCAACCTGTTCTACCTGGTGCGCCAGCATCCGTTCGACACCGCCAAGCTGTCCGACGAGGACGTCAGCGTCGATTTCTCCCAGGTGACCACGCCCAACGACCGCGTGGCCATCATCGTCACCCAGCCGCTGACCACCAACGAACAGTGGACCGCCTTCCTGCCTGGCGAGCTCAAGCTGTTCATTGATGGCTGTCCGCAAGCATGATGCGCGCCGCCGCCCAGCTGCTGGCGCTGCTGGCGCTGCTGGCCGGCAGCGCGGCGGCGGCCGATGTGCCGCCGCTGGTGGCCACGCTGGCGCAGGACTACATCGCCGCGCATCCGGACGCCAGGCCGTACCTGGAGCCCACCGTGGCCGCCAGCTACGCCCGTGAATTCCTGGACGGCTTTCTTGCGCCGGACGGCAGCAGGTCAGGGGGCCCGGCGTTGTCGCTGGACGCCTACCATGCCGGCCAAGCCTACCGCAACGCCCATCCGCAAGCGCTGAACGCCATCCTGACCGGCTACGGCTATGTGCGCGTCAACAAGCTGGGCCGCTGGACCGACGGTTTCGAGGTCAGCCTGTTCGAGCCGGAGGACGCCAGGGGCGGCTGGTGGGTGGGCTACCTGCGTCGGCAACCGGACCGTCCGGAGCCGGGGCGGGTGCGCATGGACGGTTACCTGAGCCCGGAGGGAGAGTACGGCCACCTGGGCATGTTCCGGCATCAAGTCCTGGCGATTTCCATTACCGCACCGTAAAAAATTTCTGCGACACGTGTTGGCATTGATGTCAAAATAGTAGCGTGGACCAGCGTGGTCCGTGATTTGGACTCGCAATGATCGATCTCACCCTACATGACGGCGGCCCCCATAGCTTGCGCGTGCGCGAATTCTATCTGGGACGCCAGCCTATTCTGGACCGCAACCAGGCCTTGTTCGGCTACGAGTTGCTGTTCCGCAACGCTCCAGTGGGCCCGGCCCACGTCACCAACGACCTGTCGGCCACCGCTGCCGTGATCGCCCACGCCTCCCAGCTGGGCATGGAAAAAACCATCGGCGATGCGCTGGGCTTCGTGAATGTTGACGCCAGCGTGCTGATGAGCGATATCTTTTCCTTCCTGCCGCGCGAGAAGGTGGTGCTGGAAATCATCAACACCATGCCGGCCACGCCCGAGATCATCGCCCGCATCCGCGAACTGGCCGGCCACGGCTTCAGCTTCGCGCTCGATGACGTGACCGGCGAGACCGACGACGTGCTGGCGCTGCTGCCGCTGGTCGACTACGTCAAGATGGACATGCGCAACATCGCCCTGTCGACGCTGGCCAGGCTGGCGCCGCGCTTCCGCCAGGACAAGAAGAAGCTGGTGGCGGAAAAGGTCGAGACGCGCGAAGAATTCAAGAACTGCCTGGACCTGGGCTTTGATTACTTCCAGGGCTATTACTTCTCCAAGCCGGTCATCATGAGCGGCAAGAAGCTGTCGCCGTCGCAGCTGGCGGTGATGGAGCTGATGACGCTGGTGACCTCGGACGCGGAAAACCAGGAAATCGAGCGCGCCATCAAGCGCGACGTGTCGCTGGCGCTGAACCTGCTGCGCCTGGTGAACACGCCGGCCGTCGGCGCGCGCCAGCGCATCGATTCGCTGAGCCAGGCCGTGACCATCCTCGGCCGCCGCCAGCTGCAGCGCTGGCTGCAGATCATGCTGTACGCCGAACCGAGCAAGCGCGGCCACAGCATGACGCCGCTGCTGATGCTGGCCACCACCCGCGGCCGCCTGCTGGAACTGTTGGCCGGCAAGCTGCGCCAAAGCCAGCGCGAAGTGGCCGACATCGCCTTCACGGTCGGCATCATGTCGCTGATGGATACGCTGTTCGGCATTTCGATGGCCGAGATCCTGGAGCAGATTCCGGTCGGCGACGAGGTGCGCGATGCGCTGCTGCACCGCGGCGGCTTCTACGGCGACCTGCTCAAGCTGGTCGAATGCATCGAGCGCATCGAGGAAATGGACAGCCACATCGTGCCGACGCTGCGCGACCTCGCCATGTCCACCGACGAACTGGTGGAACTGGAGATGGCCGCGTTCGAGTGGAGCGACAACGTGGTGCGCTACGCGCTGTAACGCACCACGCCAGTCGGGTCAGGTCGCGTGCCCGGCGCCGCCCGGCCAGTGCTTGACCAGTTCCGGATCGGTGCGCATTTCCCACAGCGCCAGCACCGCCACCGCGATGCCGACCACCACCGAGTTCCACATCAACTCGGTGTTGTCGGCGATGCGCAGCACCCACGGCGACACCGCCACCCAGATCCCCACCAGCAGATTGAGCACCACGGCCCAGAAGTAGGTCTTGTACAGGTCGAACGCCGCCAGCACCACCACCACCGCGCCGGAGATGAACGCCGTCCACGCCTGCAGCGACGGTATCGGATACGCGAATACCCATGGCGTGATGAAGAACCACAGGCCCAGCAGCAGGATCAGCTGGTCCTGCCAGCGTTTAACGGATGGATTGTTTGCCATATTGCCTCCCTTGGTAGTCAGGCCGCCGGCTGGCGGCGTTCTACTTAGTCCGCCCGTGTTGGGTAAAAGTTTCATCATGCTTGCCAATTTGTTATGGCAACGCTATTCTGCAAGTCGGATCGAACAACCCGGAGGCGGCGGTGCTACTGAGCGTGGAACAAATTTCGAAGTCCTACGGCGCGCGCAAGGCGGTCGATGGCGTGTCGTTCAAGGTGCAGCGCGGCCAGACCGTGGGACTGATCGGCCCGAATGGCGCCGGCAAGTCCACCACCGTGGGCATGATCTGCGGCCTGCTGCGCGCCGATGGCGGCCGCATCACGCTCGATGGCGACGTCATCGGCCAGGGCGCCAGCGCGGCCAAGCGCAAGATCGGCTTCGTGCCGCAGGATCTGGCGCTGTACGACGATCTGTCCGCGCTGGAAAACCTCAAGCTGTTCGGCGCGCTGTACGGCCTGAGCGGCGCGCAGCTGAAGGAGCGCTGCACCCAGGCGCTGGCGCTGGTCAACCTGACCGACCGCGCGGCCGATGCGCCGGCCAGTTTTTCCGGCGGCATGAAGCGCCGCCTGAATATCGCCGCCGCGCTGCTGCACGATCCGCAACTGCTGATCCTCGACGAGCCGACCGTCGGCGTCGATCCGCAAAGCCGCAACGCCATCTTCGACACGCTGGAAGCCTTGCAGGCGCAGGGCCGCTCGCTGATCTACACCAGCCACTACATGGAGGAAGTGGAGCGCCTGGCCGACCACATCGTCATCATCGACCACGGCAAGGTGCTGGCCGACGAAACGCCGGCCGCGCTGTACCAGCGCCTGCCGGCGCAGGCGGCCTTGCAGGTGGAGCTGGCCGGCGAGGCCCCGGCGGCGCTGCTGTCCGCACTGCAGGCGCTCGATGGCGTCACGGGTGTCGAGCGTACCGAGGCCACGCTCAACATCGGCCTGGCGGCGTCGGAGCACGCGGCGCCGGTGCTGGCCTGGCTGAACGGCCAGGGCCACGCGCTGCTGCACTTTTCCACCGCGCGCACGTCGCTGGAAAACATCTTCCTCAACCTGACCGGCCGCAGCCTGCGCGACTGAGAGAACCGACATGACCGCATTGATTGCCCTGATCCGCAAAGATCTGATCCTGTACCTGCGCGACAAGCGCGCGCTGATGCTGCACCTGCTGATGCCGGTGGTGCTGGCCGCCTTCTTCGGTTCGCTGTTCGGCGGCAGTGGCGGCGGCGACAACACCAGCAAGCTGGACCTCGGACTGGTGTTGCAGGACCAGTCCGCGCAAAGCCAGAAGATCGCCGCCGGCCTGAAGGCGGACAGCACCTTGAATATCATCGAACTGAGCCAGCAGGAGGCGCAGGCGAGTGTGCGCAGCGGCAAGCTGCCGGTGGCGGTGGTGATCCCGGCCGGCTTCGGCGAGGCCGCTTCCGCCGCGCTGTTCAGCGGCCGCAACAAGCCGGAGCTGCCGCTGTATTACGATCCGTCGCAATCGACTATGCTGGCGATGGTGAAGGGCATACTGACGCAGCACGTCATGCAGGTGACCAGCTCGTCCGTCATGGGGGCGCAGGGCGGCCAGACCACCGACAAGTATCTGGCCGCATTGCCGGAGCCGGCCAAGCGTAGCGCCGAGGAGGCGCAGCTGGGCGACTTTCTCACCAGCCTGAAAAAGTTCCAGGACCAGCGCGCCGCGACCACCACGCCGGCCGCCGGGAAAACCGAAGCGGCGGCCGGTGGCGGCATGAGTGTCCCGTACACCACGCATGACGAAGGCCTGAGCAGCGGTCCCAAGTACAACGGCTACGCGCACTCGTTCGCCGGCATGGGCGTGCAGTTCATCCTGTTCATGGGGATCAATCTCGGCATCAGCATCCTGCTGGAACAGCGCCTGGGCATCTGGAGCCGTTTGCTGGCCGCGCCGGTATCGCTGTCGACCATTATCATGAGCCGCGCCGCTGCCGGCGCCATCATCGCCACCGGATTGATGTGCGCGATGTTCGCCTGTGGCGTGCTGATCTTCAAGGTGCAGATCACCAGCATTGTCGGCTTCGTCGGCATGGCGGTGTGCTTCGGTCTGATGACGGCGGCGTTCGGCCTGCTGATCGCCGCCTTCGGCAAGACGCCGGAAGCGGCGCGCGGCATCGCCACCTTCGCCACGTTGATCCTGGTGATGCTGGGCGGCGCCTGGGTGCCGTCGTTCGTGTTTCCGCAGTGGATGCAGACGGCGACGCTGATCGTGCCTACCCGCTGGGCGGTGGACGGCCTGGACGCCGTCACCTGGCGCGGCCTCGGCCTGGATGGCGCGCTGCCGGCCATGGGCGTGCAACTGGCCTTTGCGGTGGTGTTCGGCGCGCTGGCCGTGTGGAAGTTCCTGAAAGACCAGCGCCGTTAAAAATCAGGAGAGATTGGGCGCCAGCCAGCGCTCCATGTCTGCCTTGTCGACGCCACGGCGTTTGACCATGTCGTCGAGCTGGTCGTTGCCGATCTTGCCGACCACGAAGTACTTCGACTCCGGGTGGGCGAAGTAGAAGCCCGACACCGCCGCGCCCGGGTACATCGCCAGCGATTCGGTCAGCACCATGCCGATCTCTTCGGCCTGCATGGTGTTGAACATCTCGCGCTTGACGGTGTGCTCAGGGCAGGCCGGGTAGCCTGGCGCCGGACGGATGCCGACATACTGTTCGGCGATCAGGTCCGGATTGCTCAGCGACTCATTGGGCACATAGCCCCACAGGTCGGTCCGCACGCGCTCGTGCAGGTATTCGGCAAACGCTTCGGCCAGGCGGTCGGCCAGCGATTTCAGCATGATGGACGAGTAGTCGTCGTGCGCATCTTCAAAGCGCTTCTCGTGCTTTTCGATGCCCAGGCCGGCGGTTACAGCGAACATGCCGATGTAGTCCTTGATGCCCGACGCCTTCGGCGCGATGAAGTCCGACAGGCACTGGTTCGGCCGCTGCACGCCATCCACCACCGGCTTGACGCCCTGCTGGCGCAGGCCGTAGTAGGTGAAGTCCACGGTGGTGCGCGTGTCGTCGGTGTAGATCTCGATGTCGTCGTCGTTGACGGCGTTGGCCGGCAGCAGCGAGATGACGCCGTTGGCGGTCAGCCAGCGGCCGTCGATCAGCTTCTTCAGCATGGCCTGGCCTTCTTCGTACACCTTGGTTGCCGCCTCGCCCACCACCTCGTCGGTCAGGATGGCAGGGAAGGGACCGGCCAGATCCCAGGTCTGGAAGAACGGGCCCCAGTCGATGTACCTGGCCAGCGTGCCCAGATCGACGTTCTTGAATTCGCGGCGGCCGATGAATTTCGGCTTGACCGGCGCGTTGGCGCCTTCGAACGACAGCTTCATGCGGTTGGCGCGGGCGTCGGCCAGCGACAGCATCGGCAGCGCCTTCTTGTTGGCGTGCTGTTCGCGGATGCGCTCGTAATCCTGTGCGATCTCGTCGATGTACTGCTGGCGCGATTCCGGCGTCAGCAGCGACTGCGCCACCGACACCGAGCGCGACGCGTCCGGCACGTACACCACCGGGCCTTCGTAGTTGTGTGCGATTTTCACCGCCGTGTGGGCGCGGCTGGTGGTGGCGCCACCGATCAGCAGCGGAATCTTCAGCATGCGGAAGTGCTCGTCGCGCTGCATCTCCTTGGCCACGTGGGCCATTTCTTCCAGCGACGGCGTGATCAGGCCGGACAGGCCGATGATGTCGGCGTTCTCCACCTTGGCGCGCGCCAGGATCTCGGAGGCCGGCACCATCACGCCCATGTTGACCACTTCAAAGTTATTACATTGCAGGACCACCGAGACGATGTTCTTGCCGATGTCGTGCACGTCGCCCTTGACGGTGGCGATGACGATCTTGCCCTTCGGCTTGGCGACGATGCCGGTGCGCTTTTCTTCCGCCATCTTTTCTTCTTCGATGTACGGAATCAGATGGGCCACGGCCTGCTTCATCACGCGCGCCGATTTCACCACCTGCGGCAGGAACATCTTGCCCTGGCCGAACAGGTCGCCGACGATGTTCATACCGTCCATCAGCGGGCCTTCGATCACGTGGATCGGACGGCCCTTGGCGGCTTCCACCTGCTGGCGCATCTCTTCGGTATCTTCGGTGATGAACTGGGTGATGCCGTGCACCAGCGCGTGCGCCAGGCGCTTCTCGACCGGGCCGTTGCGCCATTCGAGGTTGGCGGCGTCCTGCTTGCCGGCGCCGGCTTTCAGCGTGCCGGCGAATTCGATCATGCGTTCGGTGGCGTCGTCGCGGCGGTTCAGCACCACGTCTTCCACGCGCTCGCGCAGTTCGGCCGGCAGGTCGTCGTAGACGCCGACCATGCCGGCGTTGACGATGCCCATGGTCATGCCGGCCTTGATGGCGTGGTACAGGAACACGGTGTGGATCGCTTCACGCGCCGGGTCGTTGCCGCGGAACGAGAACGAGACGTTCGACACGCCGCCCGAGATCTTCGCGTACGGCAGGTTTTCCTTGATCCAGCGGGTGGCGTTGATGAAATCCACCGCGTAGTTGTTGTGCTCCTCGATACCGGTGGCGACCGCGAAGATGTTCGGGTCGAAGATGATGTCTTCCGGCGGGAAGCCGACCTGCTCGGTCAGCACCTTGTAGGCGCGGCCGCAGATCTCGATCTTGCGTTCGTAGGTGTCGGCCTGGCCTTTTTCGTCGAAGGCCATGACGATGACGGCGGCGCCGTAGCTCAGGCACAGCTTGGCCTGGCGGATGAATTCCTCTTCGCCTTCCTTCATCGAGATGGAGTTGACGATGGACTTGCCCTGCACGCATTTCAGGCCCGCTTCGATCACCGACCACTTGGACGAGTCGATCATGATCGGCACGCGCGAGATGTCCGGTTCGGAGGCGATCAGGTTGAGGAAGCGGGTCATCGCGGCCTGCGAGTCCAGCATCGCTTCGTCCATATTGATGTCGATGACCTGCGCGCCATTCTCCACCTGCTGGCGGGCGACGCTCAGCGCTTCGTCGTACTGCTCGTTGAGGATCATGCGCGCGAAGGCTTTCGAGCCGGTCACGTTGGTGCGTTCGCCGACGTTGACGAACAGCGAGCTGTCATCGATGGTGAACGGCTCCAGGCCCGACAGGCGCTGCGCCACCGGCACGTGCGGCACGGTGCGCGGCTCGACGGTCGACAGGATCTCGCCGATGGCGTGGATGTGGTCGGGCGTGGTGCCGCAGCAGCCGCCGGCGATGTTGATGAAGCCGGCACTGGCGAATTCCTTCAGCAATGCCGAGGTGTCGGCCGGCAGTTCGTCGAAGCCGGTGTCGCTCATCGGGTTGGGCAGGCCGGCGTTCGGGTAGATGCAGACGAAGGTATCGGCGATCTGCGACAGTTCTTCTGCGTAGGGGCGCATCAGCGCCGCACCGAGCGCGCAGTTCAGGCCGATGGTCAGCGGCTTGGCGTGGCGCACCGAGTTCCAGAAGGCCGGCACGGTCTGGCCGGACAGGATGCGGCCGGAGGCGTCGGTGACGGTGCCGGAGATCATCAGCGGCAGGCGTTCGACGCCCGGATTCTCTTCGTAGAACTTGTCGATGGCGAACAGCGCGGCCTTGCAGTTCAGCGTGTCGAAGATGGTTTCCACCAGCAGCAGGTCGACGCCGCCTTCGATCAGACCCTTGGTCTGCTGGTGATAGGCGTCCACTAGCTGGTCGAAGGTGATGTTGCGCGCGGCCGGGTCGTTGACGTCCGGCGAGATCGACGCGGTTTTTGGCGTCGGACCGAGCGCGCCGGCGACGAAGCGCGGCTTGTCGGCGCTGCTGTACTTGGCGGTGGCGGCGCGCGCCAGCTTGGCCGCTGCCACGTTCATTTCATAGGCCAGGTGGCCCATGTGGTAATCGTCCTGCGCGATCCAGGTGGCGCCGAAGGTGTTGGTTTCGATGATGTCGGCGCCGCCGGCCAGGTAGCGCTCGTGGATCTCCTGGATCACGTGCGGCTGGGTCAGCGTCAGCAGCTCGTTGTTACCCTTGACGAATAGTTCGCGCGCGCCGGAGTCGGCCGGGGCGGCGAAGTCGATGAATTTGCCGTCCGGGCCGCCACGGTAGGCGACTTCATCCAGCTTGTACTGCTGGATGATGGTGCCCATCGCGCCGTCGAGAATCATGATGCGGCGGGCGAGAATCTCGCGCAACTGGGCATCGGACTTGGACATGACGGGACGGGACACGTTGTTATTCATTTAATATCTCTAAGGTCGTGGGGAGGCGCGCCGGAAGGCTGAGGGCGGTCTAAGATTATACGGCATCCCTGAATATGCTTCAGCGAACAGCCGCATCGCCGCAACAATCTGCTGTTTCAGCGCATGGCGAAGGTCAGGGCGTCGGAGAGGCGGTCGTTGCCCCAGTACATGGCGTCGCCGACGAAGAAGGTGGGGGCGCCGAACAGGTGGCGGGCGCGGGCTTCTTCGCTGCGGGCGCGCAGGCGGGCTTTGTTGTCGTCGGATTGCGCCGCCGCCAGCAGGGCGGCTGCGTCCAGGCCGATGCTGGTCAGGATGGCGGCGATACAGTCCGGGCTGCCGATGTCCTCGTCATGCTCGAAGTTGGCCAGCATGGTGCGCGCGCAAAATTCCGCCATCCACGGCTGGTGCTCGCCCAGCAAGGCCACACGCGCCGCCAGCAGCGAGCGGCGCGGGAATTCGGAGGGCTGGCGCCACGGCAGGCCGTATTTGGCGCACTCGCGCGCCATGTCCGTCCACATATAGTCGCCCTTGTCCTTTTGCAGCACAAACGGCGAATTGTCCCAGCCCTGTTCCTTGAAGATCGGCCCCAGCAGGAACGGCTTCCACTGAACAATGACATCCCGCTGCCGCGCCAGACGCAACACGCTCAGGTAGCTATAGGTGCTGGCAAAGTCGAACCAGCAGGCGATTTCGGATGCGGGCATGGCTATCTCCTTTATACTTCCTTATTGGCACAATTCAGGAAGTTTAAATGAATATCACTTTGACCATGCGATTGATCTGCGCTGCTGGCGCATTGGGCCTGGCTTTGCAGGCGCAGGCGGAAAGCATCGCGTCGTCCGCGTCCAGCGCCGGTTCGGCGTCGAGCGGCAGCGTGTCCGATTCGCTGGCCGGTTCCAGCAACAGTTCGAACAAGAACAAGAAGGTGGCCGATGCGGATTACCGCATCATCGATATCGCCGCCACGCCGGATCACGCCGACCGCACCCGCGTCACCCTGCAGGCCGCCGATCCGGAGCAGCGCGTGGTGCTCGACCTGCCGCAAACCACGTTCGACAAGCAGCAGCTGGCCGTCGGCGATACGATGTACGCGCACAACCGCGTCTACGGCGTCGAGTTCGGCCGCGCCGACAATCGCCAGCCGTTCTATCTGGTGCTGGCCGATGAATGGTATGGTGAACTGGCTTCGCGTCCATTGAGCCTTTGAAATTCCTCCGCGCGCTGGTGCTGGGACTGCTGCTGGCGGCAGGCTCGGCGCAGGCATCCTCGTCGCAGTTCTGCGACCGCTCGCATGAGCTGACAGCCGCCGAGCAGGACCGCCTGCTGCGCTTTGCGGCCGTGCTGCGTGACGAACTGGCCGCGAACGATGACGGCGTGGCGCTGGTCAGCCGTTCCGGGCTGGACCTGTCGCGCTTCCATATCCGCTATTCGCATGCCGCGCTGGCGTGGCGCTCGGAGCAGGGACTGTGGGCCGCGCGCCAGCTGTACTACGCCTGCGATGAACACCGTCCGCGCATTTACGATCAGGGTCTAGCCGGCTTCGCCATGGGCACCGACGATCCCGAACTTGGTTACATCAGCATCGTGCGCTTGCCGCCGCAGCCTTTGCTGGACACCTCGCGCGCGCTGCATCTGCTGGCGGCGCAGTACAGCGCCAATGCTTACGCTTACAGCGTGCGCTACCAGAACTGCAATCAGTGGCTGATCGAGATGCTGGCCGCCGGCTGGGGCGAGCTGCCGGACGGCGAGGATTTGCGCGAACGCGCGCAACAATGGCTGCGCGATGAGCACTATGCGCCGGAGCCGGTCGAAATCAGTTCGCGCTGGTGGATGCTGGCCTCGTATTTCGTGCCGCTGGTGCATCTGGACGATCATCCGGACGAGGACCGCGCCGCGCTCACATTGCACATCAGTCTGCCCGGCACATTGGAGACTTTCGTCCACGCGCGCTTTCCGCAAAGCCAGCGGGTGGAACTGTGCCACGACGACCGTCAGATCGTCATCCATCGCGGCTGGACGCCGATTGCCGATGGCTGCCAGCCCGCCGAGGGCGACCGCGTCATCTCGCTGGCCGACTGATTCGCTTGCGCCATGCGGCGCTGTTCGAATGCAGATTGGGAAACGCCGCAGCGCGCACATAGCAATCGTCGATAAACACCGCCGTCACAAACACAAAGCCGCGCGCTTCCAGAAAACGGCGGATGTCCACGCGCGCCGGCTGGTGATTATGCTCGACGGTGATGACGTTGAAGGTATGTTCATCGAAGGGAAAACTCTGTAACAGCAGCAGCTCGCTGCCTTCCGTATCCAGGCTCCAGTAGTCGATGACCGGCGGCGCCTGCGCCAGCGTCAGTGCGGTAGCGATGGTCATGGTGCGCTTGGTGACCAGCGGCGGAATGCCGGCCGCGTCCACCGGCAGGCGCTGGTTTTTGATGGCGAATGCCAGTTGGCCCGGATCGAAGGCGTTCAGCAGGCCGCCCAGCGTGCCTGCCGCCTCCAGGAAGGGCAGATCGGCCACGCGGTCGTACAGACAGGCGTTGAGGCAAGTGCAGCGGCGCGCGCGTATCAGTTTGTCGTAGAAGCCTGTATTCGGTTCGACGCACAGGCCACGCCAGCCGAAGGCGCGTTCCAGCAGTTCCGTGTTGCTGCTGCGGATGCCGTCGGCAGCGCCTGTGTCGAGGAAAAAGCCATCGCGCTTGCCGTTCAACAGTTGCAGCACCAGATGGTCCTGTCCGAATTGGGAGGGCATGGCGTTCCCTATGCGCGATGGCGGCTGAAGGCGTGCGAACGCCATGCGCTGGTCTGCCGGCCCCAGCGGGACTCAAGGTCCGGACGGCTGGTCAAGGTGCGGTGCAGCTCGTCGTTTTCGCGATGGCCGTATAGCATGGTGACGTTGATGCGGTGGTTCTCGAAGCCGGGCTTGAAATGCACTTCGTGCGTGCCGTGGAACAGGTCCGAGTTGAACATCACGCAGCGGTTCTGGCGATAGGGAACGTAGGTTTCCTGTGCATGGTTCTCGCGCAGGAAGGCCTTGATGATGTCGGTCCGGCCGTTGTAGGTGTGGAAGTCCCATGTCTGCGGCGCATCGACGTCGTAGATCTTCATGCCGCCGGTTGCCGGGTCGAGGTTGCAGGCATCGGGTGTCAGCCAGAAGTTGACGTTGACGGCGGCGAAGTCGGCGTGCAGGTTGACATCGGCCGGCAGGTCGCCGGCGTTTTTAAAGCCCCATATCTGGCGCAGCGGGTAGCGTGGCGTGATCACGCGCGGCAGGGCGGCCTTCAGTTCTTCGGCGACTTGCAGCAGCAGTGCGCAGTTGAAGCCGTCCTGGAAGAATGCGCCGAAGCGGCCGAAGGCGTAACGGATGCCGGTCCACACGGTGGCCTGCATGGCGAAGCGATGCAGGCCTGCCAGTGCCTGCGGTGTGAGGAAATCGTCGATGACTACCAGGCCTTCGCCGCGATCGAGGAAGCGCTCCTCGATTTCGCGTGGGCTCCAGTTGGGCGAGAGCGCGCGTTCGACGCGGCCGACTTCCGGCAAGTGCACGATGCGGTTGTAGACGTTGCCGATCAGCGCGCGTTCGGCGCCGCTCAGGACTTTGCGGTCTTCTTCATGAAGGTGGCCGGCCAGATCGCGATAGGTCTGGATAATGGCGTCGAATTGCGGCGGCAGCAAATTCAGGCTGCGCAGGTAGGCAAACTGTCCGGCGTCGTGCCGCAGTTTGCTGACGGTGAGGAAGTCGCGCGGCACGCGCGGCAGTAGTTCGTTTTCGTCCGTTTGCTGCGGATACCAGGGACTGCGCCAGCGGTAGGCCAGCAGTTTGCCCAACTGTTCCATCAGCGGGAAGTCACCACGCTCCATGGCGCGCTCCAGTTCGAACTGGGCCCACTGGAAGGAATGCTTGCCGCTGGCCAGTTCCGCGCGCCAGGTTTCGTGTGCGAGGTTGATGCGGCCGTTTTTCAGTAGCGCCAGGATCTGGGCATGGCGGTCGTCTACGTTATCTGCCGGCGCGGGAGCGAGCATTTCAGCGAGGTTCATCGCTGCTCGCTTTCAAGCTCGGTCCAGAACGCGTCCAGCGCGCCGGCGCGGATCAGTTGTCTTGCGTAGCTGGTCAGCGCCTCCAGTGTGATGACCACGTGGCTGGTGCCGAGGAAGCGTTCGGTGTTCAGCGTGGTGGCGGTGGTGATCGGCGAGCGTGTCATGCCGGTATGTGTGAATGGCGTGGTGCTGGGATGTGTCTTGTCGGTGGTGTCGGTGATGTAGGTCTTCCAGGTGATCGCGGTCAGGGTGCTGTTCTGGTCTGTGCCGGTGCTGTCGGTGCCTGTGCTGTCCGTGCCCGTGATGCCTGTGCCGGTGCTATCGGTGGCATCGGTTCCTGTGGCATCGGTGCCAGTGCCCGTGGCGTCGGTGCCCGTTGCGTCCGTGCCCGTGCTGTCGGTGGCGTCATCGGTGCCGGTGGTATCGGTTGCGTCATCCGTGCCGGTGGCGTCGGTGGCATCGTCGGTGCCGTCTTCGCCGATCTGGTGCCAGTGGCCGAAGATGGCTTGCAGCCAGTCGTTATCGAGCCGGATGCGCACCTTGTCGTTCAAGGCGAAATGCGACAGCGCGGACACCACATGATGCGCGCGCTGCTCCACCACGGCCACTGAAAAATCCCGCACGAAGGATTCCTGCGTGATCGTCGTGCCGTCGCTGCGCATCGAATAATCCCTGAACCACGAGATCAGGTAATTATTGGCCAGACAGGAATAGATCAGGTAATTCATCGCCGCCGCTTCCTCCGGTGCGATGCGCTTGCCGCCGATGTATTCGGCGGTAATCTGCGTGGGATCGGTGATGAATTGTTCGCGCAGCAGGAAATCCGATGCCAGCGCGCGGAACAGCGCGTCGAGACGCCGTTGCAGCGCCAGCTGTTTCCTTGAACCAGTGTTGATGGCGACCATGATGCCTCCTCAATGACATTGATTGAGGATCAATTCTGGGTCTTTAAGCGGCGGGAAGATTTGATACAGCCCAAGCATACGCGATGTATGCCTGGGCTGCGGTATTACGCCAGTTCGGTGATGAACTTGTCGTGCGGACGGCGCACTTTTTTCAGGTTGACCAGCCAGTCGCTGTCCTGCTTGCGGTAGCCCAGCGGCAGGATCACCACGCTGCGCAGGTTGCGTTCCTTCAGCGACAGGATCTGGTCCACGGCGGCGGGATCGAAGCCTTCCATCGGCGTGCTGTCCACGCCTTCGGCGGCGGCCGCCACCAATGCCACGCCCAGGCCGATGTAGGCCTGGCGTGCGGCGGCGTCAAAGTTGGCCTGCTCGGTGCGGGCGGCGATGATGCCGTGCAGCTGCTTGCGATACGCTTCCCAGCCTTCGTTGACGAAGCCGCGCACTTCGTTGGTGTAGTCGAACGCGGCGTCGATGCGCGCCGGGGTGATGTTGTCCCAGGCCGCGAACACCAGCAGGTGCGAGGCGTCGGTCACTTGCGACTGGTTCCACGCCACTTCGCGGATCTTGGCGCGCAGTTCAGGATTCTTTACCACGAACACTTCAAACGGTTGCAGGCCGCTGGAGGTTGGCGCCAGGCGGATCGCTTCCAGAATGCGGTTCAGCTTGTCGTCGTCCAGCTTCTTGGTGGCGTCGAAGCTTTTGGTGGCGTAGCGCCAGTTCAGGTGTTCAATCACATTGCTCATATCGATATTCCTTTATGTAATGGGCTGCTTCAGCAGACTCAGGCAGACCATCTTATAATAAGTTTCAAGTCAACTTGAGGGTCAAGCGAAAAATGAAGATCGGTGAATTAGCCCGAAAGTCAGGCATTGCTGCCTCCGCCATTCGGTTTTATGAAGAGCAGGGATTGCTGGCGCCGATCTCGCGCACCGCGTCCGGTTATCGCGAATACGCCAGCAATGCGCCGGATCGGCTGAAGCTGATCCAGGGCGCAAAGAAATTAGGATTCTCGTTGGAGGTGATACGCAGCATGCTCGACGAGAATGGCAAGTGTTCGTTCGAAAAGACGATGGAACAGTCCGCCATTCTGCTGCGTGAAATCGAAGCCCAGCAGGAAGCGCTGGAGCGGCGCCGGCAGTCGCTGCTGATCCTGCGCGCCACGCTGCTCGACTATCCGAATCAGGAACCGTGTCGTCACAGCGTGTCGATCAACTGATTAGCTGAAGCTCAGGCCTTCCAGCGGGAAGCCTTTGATGAACTCGGCCGCAGGCAAACGCTTGCCGCCCGGCTTTTGCAGCGAAGTCAGACGCAGCGCACCCTGGCCGCAGGCGACCACGATGCCATGCGCGTCGGCCGACAGCACCTTGCCCGCCGGGCCGCTGCCGTCCACCACTTCCGCACCCCACAGCTTGACGATCACGCCGTTGACCGTGCCATGCGCGCCAGGGAAGGGATTGAAGGCGCGGATCTTGCGGCCGATCTCGATGGCGGATTGCGAGAAGTCCAGCGCCGCTTCTTCCTTGCTGATCTTGGATGCGTAGTTGACGCCTTCTTCCGGCTGCACCACGGCTTCCAGCTGCTGGTGCTGGTATTTGTTGAGCGCCTCGACAATCATCTTGCCGCCCAGCGCCGCCAGCTTGTCGTGCAGGCTGCCGGTGGTGTCGTTGTCTTCGATGGCGACTTTCTCGATCAGCAGCATCGGGCCGGTGTCCAGCCCTTCTTCCATTTCCATGATGGTGATGCCGGTCTCGGTATCGCCTGCTTCGATCGCGCGGTGGATAGGGGCGGCGCCGCGCCAGCGCGGCAGCAGCGAACCGTGGATGTTGAGGCAGGGTTTGATGTCCAGCGTGCTGCGCGGCAGAATCAGGCCGTAGGCGGCCACCACCATCACATCGTAGGGCGTCGACAGCAGGCGCTGGTGCGCGGCCAGTGCTTCTTCGGCGCGCTGCGGATCCTTGCTGTCCATGCGCAGCGACAGCGGCTGCAGCACTTCGATGCCTTGCGACAGCGCGTACTGCTTCACGGCGGACGGCTGCAACTGCATGCCGCGGCCGGCAGGGCGGTCAGGCTGGGTCAGGACCAGCGGAATTTCAAAGCCGGCCTCATGCAGCGATTGCAGGGCGGTGGCGGCAAATTCCGGGGTGCCGGCGAAGATGACTTTCATGGCTTAGTAACGACGGCCTTGGGCGCGCAGCTGGGCTTCGCGCTGCATGCCGCGCTCTTCCTTCTGCAGCTTGGCCTTGATGCGGTTGCGCTTCAGCGGCGACAGGTATTCAACGAAGACCTTGCCCTTCAGGTGATCCATCTCGTGCTGGATGCACACGGCCAGCAGGCCATCGGCGTCCACTTCGAACGCTTCGCCCTTGGCGTTGAAGGCGCGCACCTTGACCTTGGTCGGACGCTCGACGCCGTCGTAGATGCCCGGCACCGACAGGCAGCCTTCTTCGTACACTTCCTTGTCGTCGCTGGCCCACAGGATTTCAGGATTGATGAAGGCGGTGAGCGCGTTCTTTTCTTCGCTGATGTCGATGACGACCACCTGCTCGTGCACGTCCACCTGCGAGGCGGCCAGGCCGATGCCCGGCGCGTCGTACATGGTCTCGGCCATGTCGGCCACCAGCTTTTCCAGGCGCTCGTCAAACACGGTGACAGGGACCGCAACTTTGTGCAGGCGTGGATCGGGGTAACGCAGAATATTTAAGATAGCCATGATAACTAAGTGAAAACTATGTGATTGCCTTGCTAATGCGTGGCGATTTTCCCTACCGAAAACACAACAGCCGCGCGGTTTCCCGGTGCGCGGTTTCTCTTGCTAGTTCAGGGTTTTATGGGCAGAATTTGATTCAATTTGGCAAGCTTTACTGCTTTGCTGCCGTGTGCTTGCGGCGCACTTACTGGATCTATTAATGAAAAATTTTAGCACAGTCGGTAACCGCCTTGTTACGGCTGCCCTTTTTGCCGTTGCTTCCGTGGCATCGGCAGCGCCGCTGACCTGCGAATTCCGCGCCGACGCGCCGGACCAGCACGTGGTGGTCAAGGGCGATACCCTGTGGGATATTTCCGGTACGTTCCTCCAGAAACCGTGGTGCTGGCCCACCGTGTGGGGCATGAACCGCGACGAAATCGCCAACCCGCACTGGATCTATCCAGGACAGATCATCTGGTTCGACCGCGCCGCCGGCCGCCTGCGGCTGGGTAATCCGATCAGCGCCAACGGCGCCGGCGATCCGTCCGCGCAGCGCCTGGGACCGCGCGTGCGCACCGACGGCCTCGGCGCGGACGCCGTGCCGTCGATTCCGCCGGGCGTGATCGAACCATTCCTGACCCAGCCGCTGATCATCGAGGAAGGCGAACTGGCCAGCGCGCCGCGCATCGTCGCTACGCAGGAGGGCAGGGTATTCCTCGGCAAGGACGACAAGGCCTATGTGCGCGGCGACTTGCAAGGCAACACCTCGTTCCAGGCCTTCCGTCCCGGCACGCCGCTGAAAGATCCGGTCACCAGACAGATCATCGGCTATGAGGCCTTCTATTTAGGCACGCTGAAATTGCAGGCCGAGGCCAAGCCCGGCGCCGGCAGCGACGTGCACACCTTCATCGTCACCGGCGCCGCCCAGGAGATCGGCAAGGGCGACCAACTGCGCGCCATGCCGCCGACGCCGATCCAGAACTATGTGCCGCATCCGCCCGCGCAGCCGGTCGACGCGCGCGTGGTGGCGATTTACGGCGGCGTCACCCACGCCGGCCAGAACCAGATTGTCAGCATTAATCGCGGAAAGCTTGACGGACTCGATATCGGCGCCGTTTTGCAGCTGTACCATACGGGAGCAACTGTGAGCGATTCCACCGCCAAGAAGAGCTGGTTCGGGCGCGAGCAGCAGGTCAAGCTGCCGGATGAGGAAGTGGGCAGCTTGTTTATCTTCCGCACGTTCAAGCACATTTCCTATGGCTTGATCATGCAGGTGACAGCGCCGGTACAGGTGGGCGACGTCGCCAAGTCGCCGGAGTAAGCCGCGCCGTGCAAGCCACGGACTCCCTTGCCGAATCGACCAGGCCAGCGCTGGCAGGCTGGCTGCGTCTGCAACAGACCGACGGCGTCGGCCTGCTGACCGCGCACAAGCTGCTGGAGCAGTACGATACGCCGGCCGCCATCTTCGCCGCCGACCGGACCGGGCTGCTGGAACTGGTGTCGCCACGCCAGGCGGACGCCGTGCTGGCCGCGCCGGCCGACATTGAGCGGCAGCTGGACGCCATGCTGGCCTGGCAGCAGCAGCCCGGCAACCTGCTTCTGACGCTGGACCATCCCGCTTATCCTGAATATCTGCGCCACATCGTCGGCGCGCCGCTGATTCTGTACGTGAAAGGCAACGCCGGATTGCTGCCGCAGCGTTCGGTCGCCGTGGTCGGCTCGCGCAACGCCAGCCGCCAGGGCGTGCTGAACGCCGGCCACATGGCGCTGGCGCTGTCGGACGCCGGCGTGACCATCGTTTCCGGGCTGGCGCTGGGCATCGACGCCGCCGCCCACGCCGGCGGCCTGGACGGGCCGGGCGGCACCATCGCCGTGCTCGGCACGGGCATCGACCGCATCTATCCCGCCCGCAATGGCGCGCTGGCGCGCCGCATCGCCGAGGAGGGCTGCCTGGTCAGCGAATATGCGCTCGGTACGCCGCCGTCGCGCGACAACTTCCCGCGCCGCAACCGCATCATCAGCGGGCTGGCGCGCGGCGTGCTGGTGGTGGAAGCGGCTGCCAAGTCCGGCTCGCTGATCACCGCCCGGCTGGCGGCGTCCCAGGGACGCGATGTGTACGCCGTCCCCGGTTCGATTCATGCGACACTGTCCAAAGGCTGCCACCAGCTGATACGCGAAGGGGCCAGGCTGGTGGAAAGCGCGGCCGATGTGTTGTCCGCCATGCAAATGCTGGCCGACGGCCAGGCCGGCGCCCGCGCCGCGCCGGACGACAGTTTTGTCGACCTGGTGCTGGACGCCATGGGCGAGGATCCGGTACAGGCCGAGGTGCTGGCGCTGCACCTGGGGCAGCCGGCGGGCGAGTTGCAGGGGCAGTTGCTGGCGCTGGAATTGGCCGGGCTGTTGGAACGTTTGCCCGGCGGCATGTTCCAAAGGCTGCGGGCTTGAACAGCACTTGTATCCAATTCGTGTTAACTGATAGAGTAGAGCCATGTTCGACGTCCTTGTTTATCTCTACGAAACGTATTACCGTCCCGATGCCTGCCCGGAACCGGCTGCATTGGCCAAGAAACTGTCGGCTGTCGGTTTTGACGATGTCGAGATTTCCGAGGCCCTGGTGTGGTTGACCGACCTGACGGCGATCGCGGGCGAGGAACAGGCGCTGACGGCGTCCTCCACCGGCACGCGTTTTTACGTGGAAGAAGAGCAGGATGCGCTGGGCGCTGCGGCGATCGGCTTCATCCAGTTCCTGGAATCGGCCAAGGTGTTGTCGCCACTGCAACGCGAAATCGTCATCGAACGCGCGCTGGCGCTGGACGAAATCCCGGTTTCCCTGGGCAAGCTCAAGGTCATCGTGCTGATGCTGCTGTGGAGCCAAGGCAAGGAACCGGACGCGCTGATGTTCGACGACCTGTTCGGCTCGGACGAAGACCAGGCGCCGCGCCTGTTGCATTAAGCCGCGATAAAAACTTCCCTTTAGGCAATAAATCACGCCATAATCGGCGTCAGGATGCGGCTGCGCTTGCGGTGTCCTGGGCAATCCGCTTATTATTTGCGCTTTGACAAGACTGTGACGCAAACGTGCAGACTGCCGTGCGATCCATGTATGATGCGCATGCTGTCCCTCCCGAGTGTTAAAAACGAGATACTAAAATATGAGCAAAACCCTCATCATCGCCGAGAAGCCGTCTGTCGCGAACGACATCGCGAAGACGCTTGGCGGCTTTACCAAGCACGATGAGTACTTTGAATCCGACGAGTACGTGTTGTCCTCCGCCGTCGGTCACCTGCTGGAAATCGCCGTCCCGGAAGAACACGACGTCAAGCGCGGCAAATGGAGCTTTGCGCACCTGCCGATGATCCCGCCGTATTTCGCGCTGAACCCGATCGCCAAGACCGAGGCGCGCCTCAAGGTACTGAACAAGCTGATCAAGCGCAAGGACGTCACCGGCCTGATCAACGCATGTGACGCGGGCCGCGAAGGAGAACTGATCTTCCGCCTGATCGCGCAGAACGCCAAGGCCAAGCAGCCGGTGCAGCGCCTGTGGCTGCAGTCGATGACGCCGGCCGCGATTCGCGACGGCTTCACCCACCTGCGCAGCGACGAGGAAATGATGCCGCTGGCCGACGCCGCGCGCTGCCGCTCGGAAGCGGACTGGCTGATCGGTATCAACGGCACCCGCGCCATGACCGCGTTCAACTCGAAAGAGGGCGGCTTCTACCTGACCACCGTGGGCCGCGTGCAGACGCCGACCCTGTCGATCGTGGTCGAGCGCGAAGAGAAGATCAAAAAGTTCGTCTCGCGCGACTTCTGGGAAGTGCGCGCCGAGTTCGTGTGCGCCGCCGGCGTCTACGAAGGCCGCTGGCTGGACACCAAGTTCAAGAAGGACGAGACCGATCCTGAAAAACGCGCCGAGCGCCTGTGGAGCAAGGCCGCGGCCGACTCGATCGCGCTGGCCGTGCGCGGCAAGCAGGGCAACGTCACCGAAGAAGCCAAGCCGACCACCTCGATGGCGCCTGGCCTGTTCGATCTGACCAGTTTGCAGCGTGAGGCCAACTCGCGCTTCGGCTTCTCCGCCAAGAACACGCTGGGCCTGGCCCAGGCGCTGTACGAAAAGCACAAGGTGCTGACGTACCCGCGTACCGATTCGCGCCACCTGCCGGAAGATTACATTCCGACCGTGATGCAGTCGCTGGAAATGGTCAAGGAAAATCCGAACTACCACCAGTTCGCCAAGCAGATCCTGGACAAGGGCTGGGTCAAGCCGAACAAGCGTATCTTCGACAACACCAAGATCTCGGATCACTTTGCGATCATTCCGACCACCATCGCGCCGAAGAACTTGTCCGAGCCGGAACAGAAGCTGTATGACCTGGTGACGCGCCGCTTCATGGCGGTGTTTTTCCCGCCGGCGGAATTCCAGGTCACCACCCGCTACACCGAAGTGTCCGGCCACCAGTTCAAAACTGAAGGCAAGGTCATGACCAATCCGGGCTGGCTGGCGATCTACGGCAAGGAAGCTTCGACCGACGACGACAAGGAAGGCAATGCCAACGGCAACCTGGTGCCGGTCGCCAAGGGCGAGAAGGTGCTGACCGACAAAGTCAATCCGAACGGCCTGGTCACCAAGCCGCCTGCGCGCTACACCGAGGCGACGCTGCTGTCCGCCATGGAAGGCGCCGGCAAGCTGGTGGAAGACGACGAACTGCGCGATGCGATGGCCGGCAAGGGCCTGGGCACGCCAGCGACGCGCGCCGCCACCATCGAGGGTCTGCTGACCGAGAAGTATCTGCTGCGCGAAGGCCGCGAGCTGATGCCGACCGCCAAGGCGTTCCAGCTGATGACGCTGCTGCGCGGCCTGGGTGTCAACGAACTGACCGCACCGGAACTGACCGGCGAGTGGGAATACAAGCTGTCGCAGATGGAGAAGGGCAAGATCTCGCGCGAAGAATTCATGCGCGAGATTGCACAGATGACGCAGGTGATCGTCAAGCGCGCCAAGGAATACGACAACGATACGATCCCAGGCGACTACGCGACGCTGACCGCGCCGTGCCCGAATTGCGCCCACGTGGTGAAAGAGAATTACCGCCGCTTCGCCTGCACCCATTGCGAATTCTCGATGAGCAAAACGCCGGGCGGCCGCCAGTTTGAAATCGCCGAAGTGGAGCAACTGCTGCGCGACCGCACCATCGGCCCGCTGCAAGGTTTCCGCTCGAAGATGGGCCGTCCGTTCGCCGCCATCCTGCGCATCGTGCGTGACGAAGACATCAAGAACTTCAAGCTGGAGTTCGACTTCGGCCAGAACGATGATTCGGAAGATTCGGAACCGGTCGACTTCACCGGCCAGACCGCGCTGGGGCCGTGCCCCAAGTGCGCTGGCGGCGTGTACGAAATGGGCCTGGCGTATGTTTGCGAAAACAGCGTCGCCAAGCCGAAGACGTGCGACTTCCGCAGCGGCCGTATCATCCTGCAACAGGAGATCCTGCCTGAGCAGATGGCCAAGCTGCTCAACGACGGCAAGACCGATCTGCTGCCGGGCTTTGTATCGCAGCGCACCCGTCGTCCGTTCAAGGCCTTCCTGGTGAAGGGCAAGGACGGCAAGATCAGCTTTGAGTTCGAAGAGCGCAAGGCCAAAGCGCCCGCCAAAGGCAAGGCTGCGGCAGCGGCCGACGATGGCGCGGATGACGAGAAAAAAGCGCCGGTGAAAAAGGCCGCTGCGACCAAGGCCGCCGCCGTCAAGAAACCGGCGGCGAAGAAGGCGGCAGTCAAGAAGCCGGCCGCCAAGAAAGCAGCGCCTAAAAAGGCTGCCGCCACGGCGGAGTAAGAGAAAGGACCTTCGGGTCCTTTTTTTATGGCCGTCCGCCGCGCTCCACTTCGTCGAGATAGGCTTTGGCGATGGTGGCCTGCGCGAGCTTCTCCTTCATCTGCGCGACCTCGTATTCGTGGATGTCATCGATGACCTGCTGGGCGGCGTCGTAGCGGTCCGCCACGTCGTTGTCGTGCATGACCATCTGGCCGTTGGCAAAGCTGATCAGGTCGCGGTTGTCGTTGACGATGGTGAACATCTCGCGCACGGCGGCGATCCAGCGCACGGCGCGTGCCTTCCACCTTCTCCACGCTATCGAGCGTGAACAGCTGATCCAGCCGCAACGCCGCCTGCGCCTGCTCATACGCCATCGTCGCCTGCTGCGCGACACCAATGATCTGCTTGCTCAACTGGATCAGTTGCAGTTCCGCTGGATGCATAAAGTCGGTTCCTCGTTTTGTCCTGAAATAGCTTACCTGTTTTAAGTTGTGTTGACATGGCGCCTGATTTGGATTTAAATATTAACTTATTCGTTAATAAGTAAATCAATGGAACTGGATAAGGTATTCGAGGCACTGGCCTCCAAGCCGAGGCGGCAGATCCTGGCGTATTTGTCGGAGGTGGCGTTGTCGACTTCCGACCTGGCGGCGCGTTTTGAGATGAGCGCGCCGGCAATCTCGCGTCATCTGTCGATATTGGAAAACGCCGGCCTGGTCAGCAGCGAACGCAAGGGACAGTTCGTGCTCTACAAGCTGAACGGCGATAGCCTGGTCAACACACTGACCGGCTACGCGCTGGAAGTTTGTCCGGTGGGCCGCCCATTGAAACGCGAGTCGCATGCACTGAGCAAGAAAAAGAAAACACCCTGAGCAGCACACACCGCAAGGAGCTTCAGATGGAGCAGCATCGTGTTCGGACCGTAGCGCCCTCGGATTTGGTTGTCGGCGAAGTGCGCTATGCACCGCTGAAGTCGTTGTGGTTTCTCGGCATGGCCGGCATCGCCTTGATCGGCGGCTGGCTGACCTTCAGCTGGAGCGCGTTTGCCGTCTTCCTGCTGACGACCGCCACCGTGCTGCTGTTTGGGCACTCGCTGGGCAGCCACCGCAAGCTGATACACAATAGTTTCCAATGTCCGAAGTGGCTGGAGTATATGCTGGTGTATCTGGGCGTGCAGGTCGGCCTGGCCGGTCCGCTGGGCCTGCTGCGCCAGCACGAGTTGCGCGACTACGCGCAGCGCCTGCCGGACTGCCACGACTACCTGCGGCACGGCCGCCCGATGTGGATCGATGCCTGGTGGCAGCTGAACTGCAATCTGCATCTCGCCAACGAACCGACGACCAGCATCGAGCCGCACATCGCGGAGGACAGGTTCTACCGCTTCCTGGAACGCACCTGGATGCTGCAGCAAGTGCCGGTTGCGCTGCTGCTGTTTTATCTGGGCGGCTGGCCTTTCCTCATCTTCGGTACTTGCGCGCGCGTGACTGCCGGCGTGTTCGGCCACTGGCTGGTCGGCTACTTCGCGCACAACCATGGCGCGATGCACTACGAGGTACGCGGCGCCGCTGTCCAGGGCCGCAATATCCGCCTGACCTCGTTGCTGACCATGGGCGAGTGCTGGCACAACAATCATCACGCCTACCCGGGCTCGGCGCGGCTGGGCCTGAAGTCGGGGGAGTGGGACCCCGGCTGGTGGATGCTGTGCATGATGCGCTGCTGCGGGCTGGCCTGGAATCTCAAGCTGCCGGACGATCTGCCGCCACGCCCGGAGCTGCGATCGCTCAAGGATACAACTGGTAACTTTTCTTACGGAAGTGTGGTCGTCCTGGCGCTCGGCGGGCGCGTTGAATGCTCAAGAACGCTGATGCACAGCGGTCTGCCAACCCACAGCAAAGGAACACAGCCATGAAAACCAAATCCCTGATGATCACCGCCGGCCTGATGTCCATGATGAGCGCAGCTGCCTTCGCGCAAAATCCCGTGGTCCAGGTCCAGCAAGACAATGCGCAGATCCGCCAGGACAGCAAACAAATTCATCAGGACACCCGCGAGATCAAACACGATAATGCCGTGATCGCGGTGAAGAAAGGCGAAGTGGCCGCAGGCAAGCAGCAGCTGCATGCCGAGAAGCAGGAAACCAGGGCGCTGGCCCACGCCGAGCACGTCGAACTGAAAAAAGGCGACATCGCCGGCGCCGCGCAACTCGACCAGGCGCGTCGCAACGAGCAGCAGGCGGTCCAGCAACAGAAGCAGGAAATCAAGCATGACCAGAAGGTCATCGCCCACCACAGCGTGGACAAGCACGCAACGCAAGTGGCGCGCCAGGAGGATAAAGTCGAGCGTCATATCGACACCGCCAAACGTGATCACGACGCCAACAAAATCTGATTGTCATCGCGATAAAAGCCGGGCGCCTCCAGGCCGCCCGGCTTTTTTGCGCTTGCGTTAGGCGCTGCAAGCAACTATATTGAAGCCATCATGACCGTCTCCCTCAACACCGTCACCTCCAATACTGCCTTCCAGCCGTATGTGCCTACCGTCGGCCAATCGACCACGGCAGCGACGTCGGCCTTGTCGTCGCAGGCGGTCAGCCTGTCGGCGCAATCGGCCGTGGTGGCGTTGCTGGGCGGTTCGACCGGCGCCACGGTGTATTCGCCGAGTGGCCTGATGAACAGCTTGACCCAGGCTGGCACGGTGGAAGAGCCGGTGACCACGCCGGTGGAGGGCAGCCACACCGACACCACCAACGCCGCACAGCTGGCGCAGGACCAGGGCATCGTCTCGACGCTGTCGAGCAGCGCCACCGGGTCCGGCGTATATTCCGGCACCGGCAGCGTGGGTGGCGCGATGTCCGAACAGGCCGCTTCGAACTGGGCCGATCTGCTGAAAACCAATCCGAATCTGGCCAGCACCGTCATCTCGAATTCCTTCACGATGGGTATCGTCAGTTCGTTGTCTGTCACTGCCTAGTCATCCGCGAGCACTAAAATTGTTGCCGTGCTAAACTATTGATTCTTTTGGGCAATTGCTGGTCTTCCGCCCGAATAGCGTTTCGATAGCAGCAACGCTTGTTTCTTTTCCAATATTGCTTTTGCGAGCACGGTACTCATGAAAAACTTCAAAATTGGCACGCGCCTGGCCGCGGGCTTTGGTTTGGTATTGGCGTTGATGATCCTGATGACGGTGATCGGCATCCGCCACATGCATACGGTAGCGACCGCCACGCGCGACATGATGCAGCAGCCGCTGGCGAAGGAACGCATGATTTCGGACTGGTATCGCCTGATCCACACCAGCGTGCGCCGCACCACGGCCATTTCGAAGAGCACCGACCCATCGCTGGGGCCGTTCTTCGCGGAAGACACCAAGCAGTCCACCGCTGAAATCAACAGCCTGCAGCAGAAAGTCGAACCGTTGTTGGAAGGCGACGACGAGAAGGCCCTGTACAAGGAAATGATGGCCAACCGCAAGCTGTATGTGGCGTCGCGCGACAAGATCGTGGCGCTGAAGAAGGAAGACAAGCTGGATGAGGCGGCCGAGGAGTTGAATCAGCGCTTCATCCCCTATGGCAAAGCCTACCTCGGCTCGCTGGGCGGCCTGCTGGACCATCAGCGCAACAGCATGGACAGCCAGGCGTTGCAGATCGAAGGCCTGTACGAAAGCAACCGCACCTTCATGATCGGGCTGGGCCTGCTGGTGCTGGTATTGGGTGTGGCCTATGCCTGGCGCCTGACGCGCGGCATCACCGGCCCGTTGGGCCAGGCGGTGGCGATTGCCGAAGCGGTGGCGCATCGCGACCTGACCTCGCATATCGAAGTGACCAGCATGGACGAAACCGGCCGCCTGCTGCAATCGCTGCAGAAAATGAATGATGGCCTGATCAGCATCGTTACCGAAGTGCGCAACGGCACGGAGAACATCGCCACGGCGTCGAACCAGATCGCCGCCGGCAACCTGGATTTGTCGGGCCGCACGGAAGAGCAGGCGTCCAGCCTGGAAGAGACGGCCTCGTCGATGGAAGAGCTGACCGCGACCGTCAAGCAGAACGCCGACAATGCGCGCCAGGCCAACCAGCTGGCGGTGAAAGCGTCGGAAGTGGCGCAGCGCGGCGGTGGCGTGGTGTCGGAAGTGGTGAGCACGATGGAAGCGATCAACGGTTCGTCGCGCAAGATTGCCGACATTATCAGCGTGATCGATGGCATCGCCTTCCAGACCAACATCCTGGCCTTGAACGCGGCGGTGGAGGCAGCGCGCGCGGGCGAGCAGGGCCGTGGTTTCGCGGTGGTGGCGTCGGAAGTGCGCAATCTGGCGCAGCGCAGTGCCGCGGCGGCCAAGGAAATCAAGGGCCTGATCGACGACTCGCTGGACAAGGTGGACGCCGGCAGCATGCTCGTATCGCAAGCTGGCACGACGATGACCGAAGTGGTGGAGAGCATCCAGCGCGTGACCGACATCATGGGCGAAATCACCTCGGCCACGCAGGAGCAGAGCAGCGGCATCGAGCAGGTCAACATGGCGATCGGCCAGATGGACCAGGTAACGCAGCAGAATGCCGCGCTGGTGGAAGAAGCGGCCGCCGCCGCCGCCTCGCTGCACGACCAGGCCGATGCGCTGACCGCGATCGTCGCCGTCTTCAAACTGCACGAAACACCCGCAGCAAGCACGCGCCTGCAACTGCGCTAAACAATCCGGGGTCAGGTCCCCCATTTCTACACGAGCTCTGCTGTAAGCGTCGCTTACAGCAGAGCTCGTGTAGAAATGGGGGACCTGACCCCGGAGCTTATTGGGCTTGCAGTTCGATGTTGATCATGTTGTCGTCGGGCTTGCGGTCGATCAGTTTGTTGTCGGGATCGATGCCGGCCTTGGCCGGGCGGCTGTTGACGATGACGGTGTAGCGGTTCTCTTTCTGGCTGATCTGCTTGCGCTCGCGCAGCAGGCTGTTGCCTTCCTTGTCGTCGACGCCGATGTCGATCCAGTCGTTCAGCGGCACATCCTTTTCCTCGCCCTGTTCGCCCGCGCGCACCTTGGCGGCGTTGACCACGAAGCTGACTTCGTACTTGCCATCGCTGAGCTTGCGCGCGGTGGCCGAGACGGCATGGTTCTCATACAGCACGATGTGGTTGAACAGGTCGTCGATCAGATAAGCCTGATCGGCCGGCGTGACCTTGCGCAGCGCATCGACCAGCACGTTCACGCTTGGATACGGCCCCGGCTTGCCGCCGTACTGCGCCAGCAAGTCCTTCAGCGCGCTGTTGACCTTGGCCTCGCCCAGCACATCCTGCAACTGGTACATCGCCAGGCTGCCCTTGCGGTACTGGATGTAGTTCTGGTTTTCATTTTCCGCCAGCGGCAGTTCCTTCTTGCGTTCCAGCGCGCGCCCCAGCAGATATTGATCCAGGTCGTAGTGCAGGAAGCGGCGCATCTTGCTGGCGCCGAAGTTTTTCTTCATCACCATCAACGCTGAATATTCGGCCAGCGTTTCGCTCAACACCGTGCTGCCGCGCGTGTTGCCGCCCACCAGCTGGTGGCCCCACCACTGGTGCGCCACTTCATGCGCGGTGATGTAGAACGGGTAGTCGATGTCCTTCGGATTCTTGTCGTTGACCTTGGCGATGAAGCCCACCGATTCCGAGTACGGAATGGTGTTCGGATATGACTGCGCAAACTGCGCGTAGCGCGGGAACTCGACAATCCGCACCAGCTTGTGCTGGTACGGTCCGAAATTGCGCGTGTAGTAATCCAGCGATTCCTTGATGCCCTTGTCCATGCGGTCCAGGTTGTATTCGTGGCCCGGATGGTAGTACAGCTCGATGCCGACGTCCTGCCACCAGTCGCGCTTGACCAGGTAGCGCGCCGACTGGAAGGCGTACATGTTCAGCATCGGCTGGTCCATCTTGTAGTGGAAGTAGCGGCGGCCCTTGCTCATCCAGTCCTTGACCAGCGCACCCGGCGCGATCGCGGTCTGGTCGGCGCTGGTGCTGACGGTGGCGTCGAACTTGATCCAGTCGGCGTCGTTGCCGGCGAAGTTGTTGGCCAGGCCGGATGGGTCGTCGCGCGGCAGCATGCGTTCGCGCGCGACCAGCTGGTGCTTGCGGCGGTCGCGGGCGTCGTTCAGTTCCCAATCCTGCTGGTAGCCGATGTGCGGCATGACGCCGTTGTTGAAGAAGGTGCCGTTGCCGATCACCGGCGTGTCGCGGCCCAGGCCGAGGATGCCTTGCGGCGCGTAGCGGATGTCGAATTCCATCGCCAGTTGCGCGCCGGGCGCCAGCGGCTTGCTCAGCTTGTACGTGTAGAAACCGAGGACGGCGTCCTGCAAGCCGTTGCGCACAGTCTGGTCGAAGCGTATCCGGTAGCTGGCGATGTTGTTGTCCTGCGAAACGATGATGTCGCTGACCGGTTGCGTGGTGCGGTTCTGCAGGATGTAGCGGCCCTTGATGATCAGCGTGCGCTGGTCCGGCCAGATATCCACGTTCAGCTGGACGTCGTTGATGCGCGGCTGCGGCAGCTGCGCATACTGCTTGTACTTGCGTTCGTAGTCGGCTTTTTCCGCTTCCTTGTGGTACGCGGATTTGTAGAAGTTGGCCACATGCTGGTTGTAGAACAGCACGCCGCCGGCGCCGGCGAAGATCAGCACGCCCACGGCGATGGTGGTCAGCACCGGCATGGTCAGCGCATGGCGCGCCAGTTGCAGGCGCTGGCGCCAGCCGTCGTTGGCGCCGCGTGCCCAGAACAGCAGCGAGGCCACCACCAGCAGCAGCGCCGCGCCGCCCCAGTAGGCTTCATACCAGCGCTCGCGCACCAGGAAGTGGCCGTAGCCGTTCATCGCCGAGTAGACGATGGGCGGAATATTGCCGTAGATGAGCATCGGATTGTCCAGCCCGACCGAGCCGGCCGTCACGCTGATGATGTAGTAGATGATCATCGCGAAGTAGGCGATATAGCGCTGGTTGATGATGACTTGCAGCGCGATCGCCAGCACCGCCGTCAGCGCATAGGCCGGCATCTGCAGCAGGAACAGCTGGTGCAGGTACAGGCCCGGCTCCAGCAGGAAATAGCCCTGGACGATCTGCACCGACATGCCGGTCAGCATGACCACGACCATCAGCAGCGCCTGCAGCCCGATCAGCGCGAACAGCTTGGACAGCAGCGGCAGCCAGCTCGGGATCGGCAGCGCGTCAAGCATCAGGCCCATATTGGCTTCGCGCTCGCGCCAGATCAGCTCGCCCGCGTAGAAGGTGGTGATCACCATCATGAACAGCGCGAAGGTTTCGCTGACCACGTCCAGCACCTGATAGGTCACCGGATAGGTATTGGTGCCGTACATCGAGCCGAGGTCCAGCGACGAGGCAAACATCATCAGCACGCCGGCCAGCACGATCACCAGGAAGTAGATGTTCTTGGTGGTTTCGCGCAGGTTGAGCCAGCTCATGCGCACCAGCAGCCAGCCCAGACTGCGCGACTGGAAGTCCGGCGTTTCCTGCGTGCTGACCGAGGTCTGCGACAGGTGCTGCGGCACTTCGCCTTCGCCGGTGCTGCTGCGCTTGCCCTGGCCGCTGTCGCTGGTGGCGATGAAGTGGAAGCGCCAGTAGCCGATCAGCAGGCCGACCAGCGCGGCCGAGGCCCAGATCACGCGGTTCAGCAGGTACACGCCTTCCGGCCAGAACATGCGGGTGTTGCGTTCGATGATGGGCCAGTATTCGGTCAGGCGCATGACGGCGGTGGTGCCGAAGGGGTCGATCAGCGCGGCGAAGGTTTTGTAGTCGAGGTCGCGCGCCAGGCCCGGCGCCACCATGTAGCCGACCAGCATCACCACGCTGGAGATGTACACCGGCAGCATGCGCCGCGTCAGCGCCGCCAGCACGAAGAACACGGCGCCGAAGATGAAGATGTTGGGCAGGATGACGATCAGGTAGGGCACCAGGTAGGCGATCGCCTCCGCGTGCGCCAGCCGTTCCGGATCGATGCCGGGGATGAAGCTGCCCAGCCACGCGCCAAGCACGATGCTGGTGAAGATCACCGCCAGCGTCAGGTAGGCGCCGAGGAAGCGGCCGAAGATGTACTGGTGTTTTTTGATCGGCGCACTGAAGAAGAAGTGCTGCATGTCGTACTCGAAGTCCTGCTGCACCGAGCGCCCCATCATGGCGGCGATCACCACCACGCCCAGCGAGCCGAGGAAGCTGGTGGTGAACATCAGCGAGCGCGGTGAATCGATCAGCTGGCTGCCGAAGGTGATCGAGGCGCCTTTGAAGAAGCCGCCGGCGGCGGCCATCCACAGCATCGACAGCGCCAGGAAGCCGAGGAAGTACACCCAGGTCGACAGCAGCTTGAGGCGCTGGCGCGCTTCAAAGAGGGCGATGGCAAACATGATCGGCCCTTAATCGCAGGTGTTCGCGGCGCGGTGGCGGCCGGCGATGGTGGCGAAGTAGACATCCTCCAGATCGCCGATGGCTTCCTCGAAACCATCGCCGGGATCGTTATCGCTATACACATGGATCAGGGTGCGGCCGGACAGCAGCCGCGACGAGATGACCGGGTGGCGCAGCTGGAACGACTGCAGGTCGCGCTTGTCGATGAAGCGGGCCCAGATCTTGTCGCTCACTTCGTGGATCAGCTCCTGCGTCGGTCCGCACAGCAGCAGGTGGCCCTTGTTGATGATGGCCATGTTGGCGCACAGGTCGGCCACGTCGCTGACGATGTGGGTCGACAGGATCACGGTCTTGTCCTCGCCGATGTCGGACAGCAGGTTGTGGAAGCGCACCCGCTCCTGCGGATCGAGGCCGGCGGTCGGCTCGTCGACGATGATCAGCTTCGGATCGCCCAGCAGCGCCTGGGCAATGCCGAAGCGCTGGCGCATGCCGCCCGAGAAGCCGCCCAGGCGCTGGTGGCGCACCTCGAACAGATTGGTTTGTTGCAGCAGGCCGTCGACCACCTCGCGCCGGCGGTTGCGGTTGCTCAGGCCTTTCAGCATGGCGAAATGGTCCAGCATCTCGTAGGCGGTCACCTTCGGATAGACGCCGAAGTCCTGCGGCAGGTAGCCCAGCAGGCGGCGGATTTCGTCCTTTTCATCCAGCACGTCCAGGTCGCCGAAGAACACCGCGCCGGAATCGCATTCCTGCAAGGTCGCCAGCGTGCGCATCAGCGTCGATTTGCCGGCGCCGTTGGGGCCGAGCAAACCGAACATCCCGGTGGGGATGGTGAGCGAGATATTGTCGAGCGCCACCACGCCGTTGGCATATGTTTTCGACAAGTTGCTGATGCTTAATTCCATGCTAACTCCTGATTCTGCACGACCACAGACTTTTCACATGATGGCATTGTATTGAATTTGATCCATAGAAGGGGCGCCATTGCGATGGGCGGCAAAATGGTGCGCCAGAGTGCAGGATAGCCGGAACAGGCGGTAATCGCTGGTTGATGGTTGAATAGACAACTTGGTCAATTCCTGAACAATACCTGCTCGCGGTTGAACCACCAGCGGCACAGGGCCAGCAGCAGTCCGGCGCTGAGGGTGGTGGACAGTAATATCACGGAGAACATGCGGTAGTCCATGGTGCCTTTGACCAGTTCCTTCATCGCCAGCGACACGTTAGTCAGCGGCACCATCGACCATTTCCAGTTCAGCTCCACGCCCGGCAGCAGCGCCACCAGCGTCGGCAGGATGGTGACGATGATCAGCGGCGAGATCAGACCGGCCGCCTCCTTGTAGCTCTTGGCGTAGACCGAGATCGACAGCAGGATGGCGGCAAAGATGGCGGCGGTCGGCACCAGCATCAGCGCCACCATGGCCAGGTCCAGCGGGCCGATGGCGCGCATCATCTGCACCATGTCGCCGCCGATCAGGCCGCCGAAAAACAGGATCAGCGCCGCCACGCTGACGATCATCAGCAGCGCCGAAGTCAGGCCGATGGTGAACAGCATCAGGAACTTGGCCAGCACGATGGCGGTGCGCGACACCGGCGCCAGCAGCAGGGTTTCCAGCGTGCCGCGCTCCTTCTCGCCGGCGCCGGTGTCGATCGCCGGATACATCGCCGCCATCAGGCACACCATCAGCAGGATGTAGGGCAGCATGCCGCCCACCAGCGCGCCCATCTGCTCGCGCTTGTCGGCGGTGGAGTGGTCTTCCAGCGTGATCGGATCGAGCGCGAAGGCCAACTGCTGCTTGCTGAGGCTGAGCGCGGAGAGGGCGTGCTCGCGCAGCTCGCGGTTCTGGCTGCCAATCACCGAGAGCACCCGCTTGCGCGTCAGGTCGACGGTGGCGGCGCTGTTGTAGTGCAGCTGGATCACGCCCTGTTGCTGCGCCTCCATCTGCTGGCCCAGACCGGCGGGAATGACCAGCGCGAACTTGATGCGGTCGCTGGCGATGGCGGCCTTGATTTCGTCCGGATTGAGCAGCGCCACTTCATGGAAACCTTTTTCGCTGGCGAAGCGCTGCGCCAGCTGCGGCGCGTGTTCCTTGCCGAAGATCGCGTAGGCCATGTCGGCCGTGCTGGCATTCTTGAACAGCGTGGTGGACAGCACGCCGAAACCGGCGAAGATCAGCGGCATGGCAAACACCGGGATGAACACGGTGAAGAAAAAGGTGCGGCGGTCGCGCGCCAGCTCCAGCAATTCCTTGAGGTAGATGGTCCACATGGCTCAGCCTCCTTGGTGGATGACGTCGACAAAGGCGTCGTACAGGTCGGCGCTGCCGCCAAGCTGGCGCAACTCGTCGATGCTGCCGTGGAAGGCGGTCTTGCCGTGGTTGATGATGCAGACGCGGTCGCACAGCTTTTCCACTTCGTGCAGGTGGTGGGTGGAGAAAATCAGCGGGACGCGCAGGGCTTTGTAGCTGGCGATAAAATCAAGCAAGATCTTGGCCGACATGACGTCAAGGCCGGTGGTGGGTTCGTCGAGGATGACGATCTGCGGCTCGTGCACCACGGTGCGGGCGATGGCGCATTTCTGCTTCATGCCGGTGGACAGCGCGTCGGCCCGTTTGTTGCCGAACTCATGCATTTGCAGCAGCTCGAACAGCTCGTCGCAGCGGCGCTTCAGGTGGGCTGGACTCATGCCGTGCAGGCGGCCGAAGTATTCGATGTTTTCGCGCGCGGTCAGGCGGCCGTAGAGGCCGGTGGAGCCGGACAGGAAGCCGATGTGCTGGCGCGCCGCCAGCGGGTTGGCCAGCAGGTCGATGCCGTTGGCGTGGATGCTGCCGCTGTCGGGTTTGAGCGCGGTCGAGAGCAGGCGCAGCGTGGTGGTCTTGCCGGCGCCGTTCGGGCCGAGCAGACCCAGCACTTCGCCGGGCGTGCAGCGGAAGCTGACATCGCGCACCGCATGGAACCAGCCGTCGTGATCACGCGGATCGAGCGCCGTCGGAGATTTGCCGCGCGAGGGCAGGCGAAAGCGTTTGGCCAGGCTCCGTACCTCGATCATCGTGCTTGTCCCAGGTTGAAAAGTTTCAAGAATAGCATGCAAAAATTCTGACACGCAAGCTACTTGGTTATGAAAACTCTTGCTATAGTCGCACACAGGCGTGGAGAGAAAGATGAATCCTCAACTGAAGGAAAAAATACTGGCGGTGATGCAGCAGGGCGTCGACCGCGACGAGTCCACCGGGTTCTTCCGCGTGGCGCTGGGGCTGTATTACCTGTCGGGGCTGATGACCGAGGAAAAGGTCGATTTCAAGCTGCTGGACCGCGATTTCAACCGCTTCATCTACCAGACCATCGGCAAGGGACACAGCATCACCAGCATCCTGCAATACATGAGCGGCGAGAAGGTGGTGCCGGTGGTCGAATCGAAACGCTTTCTGAAAGCCTTCGGCGACTGTTGCACCGAGGTGCCGCTGGAGAACATTCCCTTCCTGCTGGGGCTGAACCTGGGCGTGGCCAAGGACATCTCCAAAATCGACGTGCGCGGCCCGGTGGCCGACTACATCGAACGGCAGCGCCAGTTGCGCGAGGACGCCGAGGCGAAATAACGGGGTGGTCCCTTATAATGGGATTTTCCATCGAGAACACGAGTTTGTTTATGGCCGCTTACCACCACACTCCCCTGGACCGATTCATTGCCGGCGCCGACAAGGCGCTGCGCGTCATCAGCGGCGTCGCCTCGGCGTCGCGGCCGACGCCGGCGGCGCGCGCGGTCGATGCGGAGATGAGCGAGGCGGAGCGCCGCCATGCGGCCGGTCTGATGCGTGTGAACCATGTCGGCGAAGTGTGTGCGCAGGCGCTGTACAACGCCCAGGCGCGCTTTGCCCGCACCGAGGCGATCCGCGAGCAGTTCGAGCATTCCAGCCGCGAGGAAGAAGATCACCTGGCGTGGACCGCGCAGCGTCTGGGCGAACTGAATTCGCACATCAGCGTGCTCAATCCGCTGTTCTACGCCGGCGCCTACGCGCTGGGCACGGTTGCCGCCGTGCTGGGCGATGCGCGCAGCCTGGGCTTTGTGGTGGAGACCGAGCGTCAGGTGGAATCGCACCTGGAAAGCCATCTGGAAAAACTGCCGCCGCAGGACGCCAAGTCGCGCGCCATCGTCGACCAGATGCGCATCGATGAAATCGAACACGGCGCCGCCGCCCAGCGCCTCGGCGCCGCCGACGTGCCCAAGCCGGTGCAGGCGGTGATGTCGGTCATGGGCAAGGTCATGACCAGCACCGCCTACTACGTCTGAGCCGCGGTTACGTGCCCTTCAGCGCCTGTGTGGCTTTCATCAGGTCTTTTGATGGTGGCAGGCCGAACAGGCGCGCATATTCCCGGCTGAACTGGCTCGGGCTTTCGTAGCCAACGCTGAACGCCACCGAGGTCGCGCTGCCCTGGCCGCCGATCAGTTGCGAGCGCGCGTGCAGCAGGCGGATGCGCTTCTGGTACTGCAGCGGGCTCAACGCCGTCACGGCCTTGAAGTGGCGGTGGAAGGCGGACACGCTTAACGCCGCCATCTCAGCCAGCGTCTCCACCCTGATCTGTTCGTTGAAGTTACGGCGTATCCAGTTGATGGCGACGCTGATGCGCGACAGCGCCGTATCCGGCGATGCGATGTCGCGCAACATCCAGCCAAGCGGACCCTGCAATACCCGAAACAATATCTCCCGCTCGTAAGCGGGCGCCAGTACCGCCGCCTCGTCCGGCCGGTCGATCAGCCGCAGCATGCGGATCCAGGCGTCGAGCAGCTCGTCGTTGACCGGCGCCACCGAAAATCCCGAACCAAACAATGTGCTGCAGATGTTGACCGGCAGGTCGCGGATCAGCGCGCCGATGATCGCGGCGTCGAGCGTCAGGCTGACGGCAAGGTAAGGCTCGCCCGTCGCGGCTGGATGGACCGTACCCACGGCGGGCAGATCCACGGACATGACGAAGTAGGTCGCCGGGTCGTAGTGAAAGGTGCGGTCGCCCACCGTCATCGTCTTCGATCCCGTCAGGATCAGGTTGACCATCGGATCGTAGACGGCCGATAGCAGGTGCTCAGGGATCTCGCCCTGGACCATTGCGACGCGCGGGATGCCGGTTTCGGTGCGGCTGTTTCCGGCCCGCGAGGCCAGTCGCCTCAGTTCCTGCATTTGCTGTTCCATCTTCAGACACTAACAGAGGCTCCGTGTGCGTGCAATGCGCGAGCAGGAATAGGCAAGCTTTGAGGAGGATCCGGTGGGTGCGCCGTCGGCCACAGCCATATCATCCGGACTCCTCTACAAAGAACGGCGGCACGGACATGAAGAAACTAATGATTTACGGCGCGGCGGGCTACACCGGCCGCATGGCGGCGCAACATGCCGCGACAGCGGGCACGCCGCTGATCGTCGCAGGACGCGATGAAGCGGCGCTGGCAGCGCTTGCCACCAGTCTCGGCGTCGAGTATCGCGTCTTTGCGCTTGACGACAGTGCCGCGATCGATCAATCGCTGGCCGGCGTCGGCGTGCTCCTCAATTGTGCTGGACCGTTCGCCGGCACGGCCCGCGTGCTGATGAAAGCCGCCATCCGCAATGGCGTGCACTATCTCGACGTCGCGGCGGAGTTGGACGGCTACCGCCTGGCCGACGTGCTGGATGCGGAAGCCAAGGCGGCAGGAGTGATGCTGCTGCCAGGCAGCGGCGGCAGCGTCGCGATGCTTGGTTGCCTGGCCGGACACACCGTGGCGCGAACCAGCAATCCAGCCAGCATCCGCGTGGCCATGCATGTTTCAGGCGGGCTGTCGCGCGGCTCGGCGATCAGCGCGATGGGCAGCGTCACCGCTGAAACGCTGGCGTGCGCCGGCGGCAGTCTGGTTGCCCGGCCTGCCGGAGCGATACGGAAACTCGACTTCGGCAAGGGCGCTGTTGATTGCTTCCAGGTGACGCTGCCCGATCTCATCACGATATGGCGGTCGACCGGCGTTCCCGATATTGAAACCTTCGTCCATGTGACCGGTGACGGATTTCCGCAAGGCGACCTGTCGGCGTTGCCGGACGGGCCGAGCGAGCAGGAACGACTGGCTCACAGGTATCAGGCCGTGGCCGAGGTTACCAGCGCAGATGGCGCCGTGATCCGCTCGGTTCTCGATACGGTGAACGGCTACACCTTCACGGCCACTGCCGCCGCCGAGGCGGGCCGGCGCGTGCTGGCCGGCGAGCAACGTCCAGGCTTCCTGACCCCGGCTGCACTGTTCGGCAACGGCTTCGCCGAAACCATTGCCGATACCACCATCATCAACTTTTAAGGAGTCACTTATGTCATCCACACTCATCAACGCCGCCGCAGACCAACTGGCGGTCATCGATGCGCTGTATCGCTTTGCCGCCGGCATCGATCTGCGCGACCAGGATCTGCTGGCGTCTTCGCTGGCGGAAAACGCCGTATCGGACTTTCGTCCCGCCGCAGCGAAAGCCGGATTCGACTATCCGGTGATCGAGGGCAGGGCGATGATTGTGGCCGCGCTGACGGCGTCGCTGGCGACGCTGGATACCTCGCACTCGGTGTCCAATCCGCGTGTCGCCATCGACGGCGACACGGCGCGTCTGGATGCGCTGGTGGAAGCCCAGCACGTTCCGCGCAGCGATCCCGCGCGCCATTACATGATGAAGAACCGCTACGACGTCGAGCTGCAACGGGCGGGCGACGTCTGGCTCATTACCCGGAATACCGTCGATAACATCTGGCGCGCCGGCGATCCTGCGGTTCTGTCCGTCGTCTAGCCGCGTATCAGTCGACTTCGACGATCTCGAACGAGTGGGTGATCTCGGCGGTCTTGCCGAGCATGATGGAGGCCGAGCAGTATTTGTCGTGCGACAGGGTGATGGCGCGTTCCACCGCTTCCGGCTTCAGGCCCTTGCCGGTGACGACAAAGTGAAAGTTGATCTTGGTGAACACCTTCGGTTCGGTGTCGGCGCGGTCGGCTTTCAGCACGCACTCGCAGCCGCGGATGTCGGCGCGGCCTTTTTTCAGGATCAGCACCACGTCATAGGCGGTGCAGCCGCCGGTGCCGAGCAGCACCATTTCCATCGGACGCGGCGCCAGATTGTGGCCGCCGCCTTCGGGGGCGCCGTCCATGGTGACCAGGTGGCCGGAGCCGGTCTGGGCCAGGAAACTCATGCCCGACGGGCCATTCCAGCTAACTTTGCATTCCATCGCTCATTCTCCGTGTAAAAACTTTGTCCATATTGTAATGGACCGCGCAAACCCTGTGTTTTAGCGGTCTGCGCGCCAAACCATGCTTGACGGGGTTGGCCGTTGCCGTTTATACTTGTCGGCTTTCCATTCGCTCAGGAAAGTAAATAAAAAGGCCGAGTCCGCTGTAACAATAGCGGAACCACCATATGAGCGTGTATTTCTTAATTTGAAAGTCATCACATGAAAACTTTTTCCGCTAAAGGACATGAAGTCCAGCGCGACTGGTTCGTGATTGACGCGACGGACAAAGTCCTCGGACGTGTTGCCAGCGAAGTGGCACTCCGACTGCGCGGCAAGCACAAACCTGAGTTCACCCCTCACGTCGATACCGGCGATTTCATCGTCATCATCAACGCAGGCAAACTGCGCGTGACCGGCACCAAAGCAACCGAGAAGACCTACTACCGTCACTCGGGCTACCCAGGTGGCATCTACGAGACCAACTTCCTGAAAATGCAACAGCGTTTCCCAGGTCGCGCTCTGGAAAAAGCCGTCAAGGGCATGCTGCCAAAAGGCCCACTGGGCTACGCAATGATCAAGAAGCTGAAAGTGTACGCCGAAGGTTCGCACCCGCACGCTGCCCAGCAACCTAAAGCACTCGAAATCTAAGGAACTGACATGATCGGTAACTACAACTACGGCACCGGCCGTCGCAAGAGTGCAGTGGCTCGTGTGTTCATCAAATCGGGCACTGGCCAAATCATCGTTAACGGCAAGCCAGCGTCGGAATACTTCTCGCGCGAAACCGGCCTGATGGTTATTCGTCAACCACTGGAACTGACCGGCAACGTTGAGCGCTTTGACATCAAAGTCAACGTGCACGGCGGCGGCGAGTCCGGCCAGGCAGGTGCAGTTCGTCACGGCATCACCCGCGCTCTGATCGACTACGATTCGGGCCTGAAAGGTGATCTGGCACGCGCTGGCTTCGTAACCCGCGATGCACGTGAAGTTGAACGTAAAAAAGTTGGTCTGCGCAAAGCACGTCGCGCAAAACAATTCTCGAAACGTTAATTTTTACGCTCTGGTGCGCTGCTTGCGGCGCATCACCGAAAAAGCCGCCGGCCTTGTGTCGGGCGGCTTTTTTTCCATCTGGGCTACTGTCATACAGACGTAGCCGTTGCCTGATAAAATGGCACCTCACTCTCAATTAAGGAAGAACAATGATCAAAGTTGGCATCGTCGGCGGCACCGGATACACCGGGGTAGAACTGCTGCGTTTGTTGGCAGTCCACCCGGATGTGGAACTGACGGCAATCACCTCGCGCAAAGAGGACGGCTTGCCAGTCGCTGATATGTTCCCATCATTGCGCGGCCGCGTGAACCTGAAATTCTCGTCGCCGGAAAACGCCGACCTGACCAAGTGCGACGTAGTGTTCTTCGCCACCCCGCACGGCGTCGCCATGGCCCAGGCGCCCGCGCTGCTGAAGGCCGGCGTCAAGGTGATCGACCTGGCGGCCGACTTCCGCATCCAGGAAAAAGCCGTCTTCGAAAAATGGTACAAGATCGAGCACACCTGCCCGGACCTGCTGGAACATGCAGCCTACGGCCTGGCCGAACTGAACCGCGAAGACATCAAGAAGGCCAACCTGGTCGCCAATCCGGGCTGCTACCCGACCACCATGCAGCTGGGCTACTACCCACTGCTGAAAAACGGTTTGGTCGATGCCGGTTCGCTGATCGCCGACTGCAAGTCGGGCGTGTCGGGCGCCGGCCGCAAGGCGGAAATCGGCACCCTGTTCTCGGAAGCGTCGGATAACTTCAAGGCCTACGGCGTGGCCGGCCACCGCCACACGCCGGAAACCTCGGCCCAGTTGCAACGTTTCACTTCGGACAAGGTCAGCCTGATCTTCACGCCGCACCTGGTGCCGATGATCCGCGGCATGCACTCGACGCTGTACGCGCGCCTGACCAAGGACATCAGCAACGAAGACTTGCAGAAGCTGTTCGAGGACCAATATAAGGACAGCGCCTTCGTCGACGTGATGCCGTTCGGCTCGCATCCTGAAACCCGCTCGACCCGTGGCTCGAACATGCTGCGCCTGGCGCTGCACCGTCCGGACAACGGCAACACCGTCATCGTGCTGGTGGTGCAGGACAACCTGGTCAAGGGCGCATCCGGCCAGGCAGTCCAGTGCATGAACCTGATGTTTGGCCTGGAAGAGACGACCGGCTTGATGCAGATTGCCCTGTTGCCATAAAACCCGCTGTTTTTGCGGGGTCCGCAGCAGAACTTATGTTCAGGGTCTATAATGGACCCTAATTGTTTTCTCGTAGGAGTTAGAAATGAATGCTGTTGCCGAAATGCCAGCCCCTATCATTTTCACTGATAGCGCTGCTGATAAGGTCGCCCAACTGATCGAAGAAGAAGGCAATCCGGACCTGAAACTGCGCGTATTCGTGCAGGGTGGCGGCTGCTCTGGCTTCCAGTATGGTTTCACCTTCGATGAAATCGTCAACGAAGACGACACCACCATGGTCAAGAACGGCGTCCAGCTGTTGATCGATTCGATGAGCTACCAGTACCTGGTTGGCGCGGAAATCGACTACAAGGACGACCTGGAAGGCGCCCAATTCGTGATCAAGAACCCAAGCGCAACCTCGACCTGCGGCTGCGGTTCCTCGTTCTCGGTCTAAGCTGTTCCAGCTTTGCCCATGACGGCGGCCTTGTGCCGCCGTTTTTATTTGGTGAACATCTCGACCAGACTGTGCGGCGACTGCTCGCCGTAGAGGATGCCGTGCAGTTCCTCGGCCTCGGCGGCCGCCTGCGCGCTGCGTGGGAATAATTCCCCTTCATACGTTGTGAGCGCCGCCTCGATGTCGCCAGGGTGGGCGACGATGGCCTTGGCCAGCTCGGCGCCGTCGAACATGGCCAGGTTGGCGCCTTCGCCAGATGGCGCCATCAGATGCGCGGCGTCGCCCACCAGCGTGACGCCCGGCACGCGCTGCCAGCGATGGTTCGAAGGCAGCGCGTGGATCATGCGCACCACCGGCGCCGTGTCGCTGGCGGTGATGAGGGCGGTCAGCGCCGGCGCCCAGCCTTCGAATTCCCCGACGACGTCGCCTTCGGCAAACCACTCCTGCGGCTTGGTCAGCGCCACATAGGCGTGCAGCACGCCAGCTGGCTCGCGGTGCGCCAGGATGCCTTTGCCGGGCGCCACAGCAAACAGCGCGCCGCCGCCCACCGCTGTCGCGCTGGCCGGATGACGCCGGTCGCTGTCGTGCAGCCAGGTCTCGACCAGGGAAATGCCCGCATACGCAGGCTTGGCATTGGACAGGAGAGGGCGCACCTTGGACCAGGCGCCGTCCGCACCCACCAGCAGGCCGCAGGTGACCGTCGCGCCGTCGGTGAAGGTCAGTTCGTGGCGGCCATCGCCGAGCGGGACGGCTTGCGCCAGTTTGCGGTTCCATTGCACCGCGTCCGCCAGCAGCGATTCCAGCAGGATGCGCCGCAACTCGCCGCGCTGCACCTCGGGCCGGCCGCCGCTGCCGTAGTCCGGATCTTCGAACAACACCTTGCCGTCCTGGTCGAGTACGCGCGTGGCCTGGCCGCCGGGATGGATCAGCGCCACGAATTCCTCGTACAGATTGGCCGCTTTCAGCGCCAGTTGCCCGTTGTGGTCGTGAATATCGAGCATGCCGCCCTGCGCGCGGGCGTTGGGAGAGGTCTCCGCCTCGTAGACGGTGGCCGCAATGCCATGCACGTGCAGCACGCGCGCCAGCGTCAGCCCGCCAAGTCCTGCGCCGATGATCGCAATATTCATGTGATTCCTGTGGTTAAAACAATAATGGAACAATGTTCCATAAGAATTTTGCGGCAGCCGGTCAGTTATGTCAAGATAGCGCCCATGGTAAAAAACACACCGCGCCGCGAGGATGCGCTGACGCGTGAGCGCATTATTGAAGAAGCGATTGCGCTGCTGGACAGCAGCGGAGAGACTGGCCTGACATTTCGCGCACTGGCCGAGCGGCTCGCCACCGGCGCCGGTGCGCTTTACTGGCACATCGCCAACAAGAACGATCTGGTGACAGCTGCTTGCGACGCCATCGTGGCCCGCAGCCTGGGCGTGCAGCAGGCGGACGCGTCGCCGCAGGACATCATCCGCGTCGTGGCGCTGGAATTGTTTGATGCGATCGACGCGCATCCATGGGTAGGTCCGGCGCTGACGCGCGCGCCGTGGCAGACGCCGTTGGTGAGGATACTTGAGCGGCTAGGCCAGCAGATCCGCGCCCTCGGCATTCCGCAGGCCGAACAATTCGCCGCCGTTTCCGCGCTGCTGGGCTACATCCTCGGCGTCAGCGTGCAGAACGCAGCCAATGCGCAGACCGGCAAGCAGCTGGGTGGTGACCGCGACGCCATTCTGGGGCAGGTGGCCGGCGCCTGGTCACAGCTCGATGCGGACGCCTATCCGTTCACCCGCAGCATCGCCACGCAGTTACGCGAGCATGATGACCGCGTGGATTTCCTGGCCGGCGTCGACCTGATCCTGCGCGGCCTTCAGCGCGGGTAGAGCGCACCCAGCACGCGCTCGCCCTGTGCGCCGGTCACGGCCGGCAGGTTGCCCGCCAGGCGTTCGGTGAAGCGGTAACCGAGCCAGGCGAACGCCAGCGGCTCCACGCAGTTGGGCGCAACGCCCAGCGCCTGCGTGGACGCCACCATCACCTGATTGCCCAGTTCCTTGCCCAGGGCTTCCATCAGCACGCTGTTGTAGGCGCCGCCGCCGCAGATGTAGACCGCGTCCGCAGCGCTGCCGTAGGCCTTGATGGCGTCCGCCAGCGTGACGGCGGTGTATTGCGTCAGCGTGCGCTGCACGTCTTCCGGCGCGGCTACCGCGTGCGCGGCCAGGCGCGCGTCCAGCCATTCCAGGTGGAACAGGTCGCGGCCGGTGCTTTTCGGCGCAGGCTGCGCCAGATACGGCTCCTTCAGCAGTTCCGCCAGCAGCTCGGGAATGATCTGGCCGGTCGCGGCCCAGGCGCCGTCGGCGTCGTATTCCTGCTGGCGGTGGCGGTGGATCCAGCCGTCCATCAGCACGTTGCCTGGGCCGGTGTCGAAGCCGACCACGCGGCCATCGCCGCTCAACACGCTGATGTTGGCGATGCCGCCGATATTCGCCACCACGCGCGTCTGTCCTTCCTGATTGAACAAAGCCTGGTGGAAGGCCGGCACCAGCGGCGCACCCTGGCCGCCGGCGGCCACATCGCGGCTGCGGAAATCCGCGATCACGTCGATGCCGCATAGTTCTGCCAGCAGGGCGGGGTTGTTGGTCTGGCGCGTGAAGCCCAGTTCGGGGCGGTGGCGGATGGTCTGGCCATGCACGGCCACAGCGCGGATCTCCTGCGGCGTGCGGCCTGTGGTGCGCAGCAGCTCGGCCACGCATTGCGCATAGTGCTGCGCCAGCTGGTTGGCGGCCAGCGCCTCGCGCTCGATCTCGTTGTGGCCGGCGGCCTGCAAGGCCATCAGGTCGGCGCGCAGCGAAGGCGGGAAGCTGATGTAGGCCGCGCCGAGGGTGGTGGTGGCGTCGCCGTCAAACTGCGCCAATGCGCCGTCTACGCCGTCCAGGCTGGTGCCGGACATTAAGCCGATATACAAAGTCATACGTGCCCTCGTGATGTGTGGGGTGTCGCACAGAGAAAGCGACCTCAAGAGCGCATCATAATAAAAAAACAGGCCGACTAAGCGGCCTGTTTTGTAGAGAGTTTATTTCGACGCGACTGACGCCATACGGGTATTCCCGCCGGCTCCTGCTGGCCGCAGCAAAGCGAAGCGGTGGGTCATATCGTTGGCGTAGACCTTGAAGCGGCCCATTTCGGCGGCGGTCAGCGGCGCTTGTGCTTGCACGTTCATCTTGCTTGGGTCCTTGGCTTCGCCAGCCACGCGGAACTCGTAGTGCAAGTGCGCGCCGGTCGACCAGCCGGTGGTGCCGACGTAGCCTATCACATCGCCCTGGCTGACCTTGGCGCCTTTTTTGATGCCCGTGCCGAAGCGGCTCATGTGGGCGTAGGCGGTGGTGTAGTTGTTCCAGTGCTTGATGACGACGAAATTGCCGTAGCCGTTCTGGGTGCCGGCGAAGTCGATGGTGCCGTCGCCCGCCGCGCGAATCGGGGTGCCGGTCGGCGCCGGGAAGTCGATACCTTTGTGCTGTTTCCACTGGCCGGAAATCGGATGCACGCGCATCGAGAAACCGGACGAAATACGCGAGAATTCCACCGGCGATTTCAGGAAGGCTTTTTTCAGCGATTTGCCGTCGAAGCTGTAGTAGCCGCCGCCTTGCTTGCTCTGCGGATCTTCAAACCATACCGATTGATAAGTCGTGCCCTTGTTGGTCAGTTCGCCTGCCAGCACACGGCCCGCACGTACAAACTCTCCATCCTGCCAGAACGTTTCGTAGACCACGTTGAAGCTGTCGCCGCGTTTCAGGTCGCCGCGGAAGTCGACGTTGGTCGAGAACATCTCGATGATCTGCTTGACGATGTTGTCCGGCAGCTTGGCGCCGTCTTCGCTGGAGTCGGTTGCAGCGTACAAGGTCGAGGTGATGTTACGGGCATGCATTTCCACGCGGCGTTCCAGCTTGGCTGGTTCGGCGATGGCGACAAAGCCTTCGCCCTGGCGGGTAATCTTGATGTTGGTGACCGGATCGTCCTTGCCGTCGACCACGGTGGCGCGCAGCCACTGCAGGTTGCCTTCGTCGTCGGTCTGCGCTTGCACGCGCTTGCCGGTCTTCAGCTGCATGACGCCTTTCGCGACTTTATCTTTTTTGATAAAGTTCTCGGCCTTGTCGTCGTCCACACCCAGACGTGTCAGCAACGTTGCCAGGGTATCGCCAGCGCGGATTTTTTCCTCGTGGACGAAGTGGGCGTTAGAAGATTGTTGTTCCAGAGTGTTGATCTGCGTGCTCAGGTCCGGTGCAACCACGGCTTCCTGTACAGTTTTCACCGGCAGATCGGACGCGTCAGGCGCGAGCGGAGCCACGCCGGCGGCGCCAAAAGCAACAACTGCAAGTGACAATGCAGACGCGCTGATGATGCGCGCCTTGCGCGTAGAACCTAGCAGACTGAACAAGCGTGAGCTTGTGAATTTATGTATTTGGTTCATGCAATCAGTTAAAATTTGCCGCTTGAACTATTCAGGAACGTTTTATTTCTTCTAATTATGTGTTTTGTTAGTTTTCATGCGGCAAGATTGATGGATCGAGGATTATAACAAACTCCTGAAGCTGACTACCTTTTTCTGAAAAATACGCTTAAATAAATTATGACTACTCCTTCTTCGATACCGCCGGCTCCCTCTAAAGCGTTGCCATTGTCCGACAACGTACAAGAGGCCCTCGCCATCACCAAACGCGGTGTCGACGAGTTGCTGATTGAAAGCGAGTTCGCCCAAAAGCTGGCGCGCTCCGAACAAAGCGGCGTTCCGCTGCGCATCAAGTTGGGCCTGGACCCCACCGCGCCGGACCTGCACCTGGGCCACACCGTGGTGCTGAACAAGATGCGCCAGCTGCAAGACCTCGGCCACCAGGTGATCTTCCTGATCGGCGACTTCACGTCGATGATCGGCGACCCGTCCGGCCGCAACGCCACCCGTCCGCCGCTGACCAAGGAACAGGTCGAGCAGAACGCGATGACTTACTTCAAGCAAGCCTCGCTGGTGCTGGATCCGGCCAAGACCGAAATCCGCTACAACTCCGAATGGTGCGACCCGCTGGGCGCGCGCGGCATGATCCAGCTGGCCTCCCGCTACACCGTGGCGCGCATGATGGAGCGCGACGATTTCACCAAACGCTTTAAAAATGGCACGCCGATCGCCGTGCACGAATTCCTGTACCCGCTGATGCAGGGTTACGACTCGGTGGCGCTGAAGTCCGACCTGGAACTGGGCGGCACCGACCAGAAATTCAATCTGCTGGTTGGCCGCGAACTGCAAAAGGACTACGGCCAGGAACCTCAGTGTATTTTGACCATGCCGCTGCTGGAAGGTTTGGACGGCGTTGAAAAAATGTCCAAGTCGAAGAACAACTACATCGGCATCACCGAGCCGGGCAATACCATGTTCGCCAAGATCATGAGCATTTCCGACGACATGATGTGGAAGTACTTCAATCTGCTGTCGTTCCGTTCGATCGCCGATGTGGCGGCCTTGAAGGCGGAAGTGGCAGGCGGCAAGAACCCGCGCGACGCCAAAGTGGCGATCGCCCAGGAAATCGTGGCGCGCTTCCACTCGCAGCAGGCGGCGGAAGATGCGCTGGCCGACTTCGTCAACCGCTCGAAAGGCGGCATCCCGGACGACGTGCCGGAAGTGTCGCTGAGCGGCGCGCCGCTGGGCATCCCGCAACTGCTGAAGGCGGCCGGCCTGTGCCCATCGACGTCGGAAGCGATGCGCATGATCGACCAGGGCGGCGTGCGCCTGGACGGCACGGTGCTGAGCGACAAGGCGCTGAAGATTGACGCCGGCACTTTCGTGCTGCAAGTCGGCAAGCGCAAGTTCGCCCGCGTGACGCTGAGCGCATGATCGCCCTGCTGCAACGCGTGAGCAGCGCCAGCGTGGTGGTGGAGGGCGCCACCATCGGCGCCATCGACGCCGGCCTGATGGTGCTGGTCTGCGCCGAGCGCAACGATACGGAAAAGGATGCCGACACGCTGCTGGCGAAGCTGCTCGGTTACCGCGTGTTCGCCGACGATGCCGGCAAGATGAACCGCAGTGTCACCGATACCCAGGGCGGCCTGCTGCTGGTGCCGCAGTTCACGCTGGCGGCGGACACCAAGTCCGGCACCCGGCCGTCGTTCACGCCGGCGGCCGCGCCGGCCGACGGTCTGCGTCTGTTCAGCTATTTTGTCGAACAGGCGCGCTTGAAACATGTCAAAGTGGAAACGGGCCAGTTTGGCGCCGACATGAAAGTGTCGCTGACCAACGATGGCCCGGTCACCTTCTGGCTGCAAACCAACGCCAAGTAAATGAAGCTGACCAGCGACACCTTTCGCAACCGCGCCGCCATTCCGGCGGCGTGTGCCTTTGTGGCCGGCGGCAACCGCAATCCGCAGTTGCGCTGGAGCGAGGTGCCTGCCGGCGTGGCGTCGCTGGTGGTGCTGTGCATGCTGGGCGATGCGCCGGACGGCGATGTATTCCACTGGAGCGCGGTGGATATTCCGCCGTCGCAGACGGCAATTGCCGAAGGCGGCAGCGGTGTGCTGAGGCAGGGCCTGAACGACTTCGGCGAGGTCGGGTATCATGGCCCCTTGCCGGTGCGGAATGAAACGCACCATTATATTTTTCGCATCTACGCGCTCGACGTGGCGCGGCTGGAACTGCCGGCGCGCTTCAGCTGTGCCGATGTATTGAACGCCATGTATGGCCATATCGTCGACGAAGCACAGCTGATCGGCACTTATACACACATATGACTGACACCACCATTCTGCTGATCCGCCATGGCGAGACGGCCTGGAACGCCGTGCGCCGCCTGCAAGGCCACATCGATATCCCGCTCAACGAAGAGGGCGAACGCCAGGCTGCCGCGCTGGCGCGCGCGCTGTCCGCCGAAAAGATCGACGCCGTGGTCTCCAGCGACCTGCAACGCGCCATGCAGACCGCGCAGGCGGTGGCCGCGCAGCATGCCGGCATCATGCTGCAAACCGACGCCCAGCTGCGCGAGCGTGCCTACGGCGTGTTCGAAGGCATGTTGTACCAGGACATCCAGGACGAATACCCGGCCGACTTCACGCTGTGGCAGGCGCGCGATATCGACGCCGTGATGCCGCACGGCGAGCGCATGGCGGAAAGCTTCCGCCAGTTTTTCGACCGCGTCATCGGCGCGCTGCGCCAGGTGGCGGCGCAGCATCCGGGCCAGACGGTGGCCGTGGTCGCCCATGGCGGCGTGCTGGAATGCGCCTACCGCGAGGCGCGCGGCATCCAGCTCGACAGTCCGCGCGACTTCCAGGTCAAGAACGCCAGCGTCAACCGCTTCACTGTCGAGGGCGGCAAGTTGGTGCTCACTAGCTGGGGCGAGGTGGACCACCTTGCACCGGCTGCCATGGACGACGTCATCTAAGCGGCGTTTATAAAGTCAAGACTGCACATTTGCCGAATTCATAAAAAATAGTGCTTATTATTTGAGCAGGGCTTCGGTTAAAATAGAAGGTTCCTTCTCCCGACATTCAGGTATCGTCAGTGCAAATCGGCCCTCATTTACTGCGCAACAACGTTTTTGTCGCTCCCATGGCGGGGGTGACGGATCGTCCTTTCCGCCAGCTGTGCAAGGAGCTGGGCGCGGGTTATGCGGTGTCTGAAATGGCGGCCTCCAATCCGCGCCTGTGGGCCACGGAAAAGAGTTCGCGCCGCACCGACCACACCGGCGAGATGGAGCCGAAGGCGGTGCAGATCGCCGGCGCCGACCCGCAGGATCTGGCCGATTGCGCCCGCTTCAACGTCGAGCGCGGCGCGCAGATCATCGATATCAACATGGGCTGCCCGGTCAAGAAGGTGTGCAACGCCTGGTGCGGCTCGGCCCTGTTGCAGGACGAAGAGCTGGTCAAGCGCATCGTCGATGCGGTGGTGGGCGCGGTCGACGTGCCGGTCACGCTGAAATTCCGCACCGGCTGGGACCGCGAGAACAAGAACGCGCTGAACATCGCGCGCATCGCCGAGGACGCCGGTATCGCCATGCTGACCCTGCATGGCCGCACCCGCGCCGACGGCTACAAGGGTGACGCCGAGTACGACACCATTGCCGCCGTCAAGAAATCGGTTTCAATTCCAGTCGTGGCCAACGGCGACATCACGTCGCCGGAAAAAGCCAGATTCGTGCTGGACTACACCGGCGCCGACGCCGTCATGGTGGGCCGCGCCGCGCAGGGCCGTCCGTGGATTTTCCGCGAGATCGACCATTACCTGCGCACCGGCAAGCATCTGCCGGCGCCGTATGTCGACGAAGTGCGCGCGCTGATGGATGAGCACCTGCGCGGCCACTACGCCTTCTACGGCGATTATCTCGGTGTGCGCACGGCGCGCAAGCACATCGGCTGGTATGTGCGCGACCTCCAGGGCGGCGAAGAGTTCCGGCAGAAAATGAACCTGCTGGAATCCGTCGAAGAACAGTTGCTTGCCGTAGACCAATTCTTTGAATCCCAGTGGACCTACGGCGAACGGTTACAATACCGCCTCGCTGAAGATTTGCAGGCAGCCTGAACGGCTCCGAGAGTATAAAAAAGTCACATCATCAGAAGGGTAAACGTTTCCAGTCACAAGCCGGATCGATTTACCAGCGTCAACAGATTAATTAGCCGAACGACAAGAAAATGAGCAAAGAAAGTATCCAGGAAGTAGTCCAGAAAAGTCTCGAAGAATACTTCGCCGACCTGGGCGAGCAACAGGCATCGAACATCTACGACATGGTTGTGCTGACCGTTGAAAAACCGATACTGGAAGTGGTCATGACCCGTGCCGACGGCAATCAGTCGCACGCCGCGCAGATGCTGGGCATCAACCGCAATACCTTGCGCAAGAAATTACAGGAACACGGCCTGCTGTAAAAGCGCCCGTTCTATCCGGCATGAAGTGGCTGGGGACAGCCGCTGTTGCTGACCGAATATTTAACCACCTCGCCTTTCATCGCCATGATTAAACAAGCTCTCATCTCCGTCTCCGACAAAACCGGTGTGCTGGACTTCGCCCGCGCGCTGTCCGCCATGGGCGTCAACATCCTGTCGACCGGCGGCACCGCCAAACTGCTGGCCGATAACGGCGTCGCCGTGACCGAAGTTGCCGACTACACCGGTTTCCCGGAGATGCTCGATGGCCGCGTGAAAACGCTGCATCCGAAAGTCCACGGCGGCATCCTGGCCCGCCGCGATTTCCCGGAGCACGTGGCCAAGCTGGAAGAGCACAATATTCCAACCATCGACATGGTGGTGGTCAACCTGTACCCGTTCCAGGCCACTGTGGCCAAGGACACCTGCACGCTGGACGACGCCATCGAGAACATCGACATCGGCGGTCCGGCCATGCTGCGTTCGGCTGCCAAGAACCACAAGGACGTGGTGGTGATCTGCGATCCATCCGACTACGGCGTGGTGCTGGCGGAAATGAAGACCACCGACAATGCGCCTGGCTATGTCAGCTACGACACCCGTTTCACCCTGGCCACCAAGGTCTACGCGCACACCGCGCAGTACGACGGCGCCATCGCCAACTACCTGACCAGCCTGGACGCGACGCGCGCCCACGGCAGCCGCAGCGCCTATCCGAAGACGCTGAACGTGGCGTTTGAAAAAGTGCAGGACATGCGCTACGGCGAAAATCCGCACCAGTCCGCCGCGTTCTACCGCGACGTGACCAAGACCGAAGGCGCGCTGGCCAACTACAAGCAGCTGCAAGGCAAGGAACTGTCGTTCAACAACATCGCTGACGCCGATGCGGCGTGGGAATGCGTGAAGAGCATGGGCGGCTTCGACCAGTCGGCGGCCTGCGTGATCGTCAAGCATGCCAATCCGTGCGGCGTGGCGCTGGGCGCGAATGCGGCCGATGCGTACAAGCGCGCGCTGCAAACCGATCCGACTTCGGCGTTCGGCGGCATCATCGCCTTCAACGTGGAAGTCGATGGCGTGGCGGCGACCGAGCTGGCCAAGCTGTTTGTCGAGGTGCTGATCGCGCCGTCGTTCACCGCTGAAGCCAAGCAGATCCTGTCGGCCAAGCAGAACGTGCGCCTGCTGGAAATCCCGCTGGGCAATGGCGTCAACGCGATGGACTTCAAGCGCGTCGGCGGCGGCCTGCTGGTGCAGTCGGCCGATTCGAAAAACGTGATGCTGGCCGATGTCAAAGTGGTCAGCAAGAAGCAGCCTACGCAGCAGGAACTGCAGGACATGATGTTTGCATGGCGCGTGGCGAAGTACGTGAAATCGAACGCGATCGTCTTCTGCGGCAATAACATGACGCTGGGCGTTGGTGCCGGCCAGATGAGCCGTATCGACTCGGCACGCATCGCTTCGATCAAGGCGCAGAACGCCGGCCTGTCGCTGGCGGGTTCGGTCGTGGCGTCGGATGCCTTCTTCCCGTTCCGCGATGGTCTGGACGTGGTGGTCGATGCGGGCGCGACCTGCGTGATCCATCCGGGCGGCTCGATGCGCGACCAGGAAGTGATCGACGCAGCCGATGAGCGCGGCGTGGTCATGGTCTATACCGGCACCCGTCATTTCCGCCACTAATCTCTCGTCGCTCCCGCGCAGGCGGGAGCCCATACTCAGCATGGATTCCCGCGTGCGCGGGAATGACGGCTGCTTGCTTGCACTTGCTTTAGTGCATACAATCCGTAAATGATAATTCTCGGCATCGACCCAGGCTTGCGGACTACCGGCTTTGGCGTCATCCACAAGCAGGGCGCCAAGTTGCGCTACATCGCCTCCGGCACCATCAAGAGCGGCGAGGGCGACCTGCCGACGCGGCTCAAGGTGATCCTGGACGGCGTGGCCGAAGTGGCGCGCGTCTACCAGCCGGAGTGCGCGGCCATCGAACAGGTGTTCGTCAACGTCAATCCGCAATCGACTTTGCTGCTGGGCCAGGCGCGCGGTGCGGCGATCTGCGCGCTGGTGTCGGCCGAACTGAGCGTGGCCGAGTATTCGCCGACGCAGGTCAAGCAGGCCGTGGTCGGCACCGGACGCGCCGTGAAAGCGCAGGTGCAGGACATGGTGGCGCGCCTGCTGTCGCTGCCGGGCCTGCCGGGCACCGATGCCGCCGATGCGCTGGGCGTCGCCATCTGCCACGCCCACAGCCGCGAAACGCTGACCTTGATCGCTGGCGCCGGCGCCGGTTCCGGCGCCGCCAGCGGCCCGCTGGCGGGCTTGCGCATGCGTCGCGGCCGCCTGGTCGGCTAACTTTTCCCCAATTTAAGGTTAAACACGATGATCGGTCGTCTCTCCGGTATTTTGCTTGAAAAAAATCCGCCGCAATTGCTGGTGGACGTGGGCGGCGTCGGCTACGAAGTCGATGTGCCGATGAGCACCTTCTACAACCTGCCCGGCGTGGGCGAGAAGGTGGTGCTGTTCACGCATCAGGCGATCCGCGAGGATGCGCATCTGCTGTTTGGTTTCGGCAATGCTGAAGAGCGCGCGGTGTTTCGCCAGCTGATCAAGATCACCGGCGTTGGCGCGCGCACCGCGCTGTCCATCCTGTCCGGCATGTCGATCGCTGACCTGGCGCAGGCGGTGACGCTGCAGGAGTCGGGCCGCCTGGTCAAAGTGCCGGGCATCGGCAAGAAGACCGCCGAGCGCCTGCTGCTGGAGTTGAAAGGCAAGCTGGGCGCGGACATCGGCGCCGGCGGCGCGCACGCCGTGCCGGATTCGCAATCCGACATCCTCAACGCGCTGCTGGCGCTGGGCTACTCCGACAAGGAGGCCCTGCTGGCGCTCAAAACCGTCCCCGCCGGCAGCGGCGTCTCCGACGGCATCAAGCAAGCCCTCAAAGCGCTGTCCAAAGGCTGATCCGCCTCAAACGCATCCCCTGCGCCTCCGCCTAAGCTCGATCAACGAGCCAAGCGGAGCCGCCACCATGCCGCAAGCAACACGCTATCCCTGGGACCACTTCCCGCCGGTCTACATTCACGCTTCCGAAAGCGCAGTGCAGACGCATCATGCCTACGCCGCAGCGAAAGCCGGGGAGAGCCTGGCCGCCATGAAACTCGTCGCCGATGCGATGTCACCGCAAATCGTGGAGCGACTGTGGAGGCGTTTTGATGGCCAATCGCCCGTGTTAATCAACGTTCATGTAAAGCCTGTGGCAGGCGCGAACGCGATACCTAGCGCATTGGCGCGTGCGCTGTCGGCCTCGCTCGGATGACCCAACGAACGTCGAGTCATCAAATCAAACAATGTGAGTCACAGCGGCGCGACCGGTTATGAAAGACTGCGGCGTCAGGTGGTATTCTCTGGGCGCGTTGCGCTCGGCCTGAATTATCTTTTGGTAGATGATTTCGTTAGCCACGGCGGAACTCTTGCTAATTTACGTGGTCATATCCTTGCACAGAACGGCTACGTGAGTGGCGCTACGGTTTTAGCAGGACAGGATTACTCGGCAGAGTTGGCGCTTTCCGATGCAAAACTGGCGGAATTACGGAGGCAGCATGGACACATCGAATATTGGTGGCGGCAGCGGTTCGGCTTCGGATTCGAATCCCTCACCGCGTCAGAAGCCCGATTTCTCAGCCGCGCTCGAACGGCTGAGGGGATCTGTGAGAGCTTGGGAACAGTTGCTCGCTGAAGGCAAAGTTCAGCCGCTGGTCTTGACATCAGTTCCTGCGCCTGATCCCGAGGGCAATCCGGATCGGATGTACTCGGAGCGAGCCTTGCGGCAACTCAGGATTAACAACTGGCGGCTGGATAGATATTACACGCGCATCCTGCAAACCCCGCCCAAACTCGACTAGGCCATTCGCCGAGGCAGGGTAAAATGCTGGGATGAGCATCCAGACCGACAACTTTACCGAACAGCGCATCATCGATGCCGCCCCGTCCTCGCCCAACGAAGAGGCGATCGAGCGCGCGTTGCGCCCCAAGCATCTCGATGAATACGTCGGGCAGTCCAAGATCCGTGACCAGCTGGAAATCTTCATCTCCGCCGCCCGCAAGCGGAAGGAAGCGCTCGACCACACGCTGCTGTTCGGCCCGCCAGGCCTGGGTAAAACCACGCTGGCCAACATCATCGCGCGCGAGATGGGCGTCAACCTGCGCCAGACCTCCGGCCCGGTGCTGGAACGCCCCGGCGACCTGGCCGCCATCCTGACCAACCTGGAAGCCAACGACGTCCTGTTCATCGACGAAATCCACCGCCTGTCGCCGGTAGTCGAAGAGATCCTGTACCCGGCGCTGGAGGACTACCAGATCGACATCATGATCGGCGAAGGCCCGGCGGCCCGCTCGGTCAAGCTGGACCTGCAACCGTTCACGCTGGTCGGCGCCACCACCCGCGCCGGCATGCTGACCAATCCGCTGCGCGACCGCTTCGGCATTGTCGCCCGCCTGGAGTTCTACAACACCAGCGAACTGACGCAGATCGTCACCCGCAGCGCCGCGCTGCTGAAAGCCGTCATCGATCCGGAAGGCGCCCATGAAATCGCCCGCCGCGCGCGCGGCACGCCGCGTATCGCCAACCGCCTGCTGCGCCGCGTGCGCGACTACGCCGAAGTAAAGAGCAATGGCGAAATCACCAAGGCCGTCGCCGACGCCGCGCTGGTCATGCTCGACGTCGACACCGTCGGCTTCGACGTGATGGACCGCAAGCTGCTCGAAGCGGTGCTGTACAAATTCGGCGGCGGCCCGGTGGGCATCGGCAACCTGGCGGCGGCCATCGGCGAAGCGGCCGATACGATCGAAGACGTGCTGGAACCGTACCTGATCCAGCAAGGCTTCCTGCAGCGCACGCCACGCGGCCGCGTCGCCACGCCGGCGGCCTACAAACACTTCGGCGTGACGCCGCCGCGCATCAGCCCCAACGGCGAATTGTGGAGCGATCTGTAATGCAGATCTGGGTCGACGCCGACGCCTGTCCCGCCGTCATCAAGGAAATCCTCTACCGCGTGGCCGACCGCATGCAGATGCAGGTCACGCTGGTGGCCAACCAGCTGCTGCGCGTGCCGCCGTCGCGCTTCATCCGCTCGGTGCAGGTGCCGTCCGGCGCCGACGTGGCCGACCAGGAAATCGTGCGGTTGCTGGAGCCTGGCGACCTGGTCGTCACCGGCGACATCCCGCTGGCGTCGGACGTGCTGAAGAAGGGCGGCTACGCGCTCAACCCGCGCGGCGAGTTCTACACCAACGACAACATCGCGCAGATGCTGACCATGCGCGCCTTCATGGACGAGCTGCGCGGCAGCGGCGTCGACACCGGCGGCCCGGCCGCCTTCAGCCAGTCGGACCGGCAGAGCTTCGCCAACAGCCTGGACCGCCACCTGGCCAAGCGCAAGCGCAGCAGCCATGGATGAACTGCGCGCCATCTCGACCTTTATCCGGGCTGCCGAATTGGGCAGCTTCAACAAGGTCGCCGAAGCGCAGGGCACCACGCCGCAAGCCGTCAGCAAGACCATCCGCCAGTTCGAGCAGCACCTCGGCGTGCGGCTGTTCCACCGCACCACGCGCAACAGTTCGCTGACCGAGGAAGGCCAGCGCCTGCTGGAATCGATCAAGCCCAGCATGGACGGCGTGGTCGGTGCGCTGGCCCGCGCCCGCAGCGCCGCGCGCGAGGACGAGGGCACGATACGCGTGGCCGCCTCCGGCTCGATGGGTCGCCGCATCCTGATGCCCTTGCTGGCCGAGTTCCAGCTGACCTATCCCGGCATTCAGATCGATCTGATCCAGGAAGACGGCTTCAGCGACCTGGTCCACGACCGCATCGACGTTGGCTTCCGTGGCGGCAATGCGCCCGATGCGCAGATCGTCAGCCGCCGTTTGTTCGCGGTGCAGCAGATCGTCTGCGCTTCGCCGGATTACCTGAAGCGGCACGGCGTGCCGCGCACCTTGCAGGATTTGCAGTCGCATCGCTGTACCGCCTACCGCCAGCCCGGCAGCGGCCGCCCGATGGCCTGGGAATTCGAGATCGACGGCGACACCGTGTTCCACCACGTGCAGCCTGTCCTGCTCAGCAACGATCCGGACACCGAGATGCACGCTGTGCTGGCCGGCATCGGTATCGGCCAGATCGACAGCATCAACGCCACCGCCGCCATCCGCGCCGGCCTGCTGAAACCGCTGCTGACCGGGTATGTCAGCGAGCGCATGGGCTTTTACCTGTACTTCCCGCAGCGGGCGGACATGCCGGCCCGCGTGCGCCGCTTCGTCGATTTCATTGTCGAGCGTCTGCTCAACAGCCAGGAATTTTGCATCAACTTTAAGTTGCCGCTGTAACGGCATATAGCTACTACTTTGGTTGTGCTGGCACGTCTATAGTTCACCTGTCTTTCAACCCAACAGGAGAACTACCATGAACAATCGCGTTGCTGTCATTACCGGTGCTTTGAGCGGCATCGGCCTTTCCACCGCCAAACTGCTGGCCGCACGCGGCGCCAAAGTCGCCTTGCTGGCGCGCCGCAAGGAAGTGCTGGACCAGGCTGTCAATGAAATCCGCGCCGCCGGCGGTGAAGCGCTGGCGCTGGCGGTCGATGTCACCGACCAGGCGTCGGTCGATGCCGCTGCTGCCGCGGTGGAGAGCGCTTACGGTCCGGCCAACCTGGTCTTCAACAATGCCGGCGTGATGCTGCCGGGCGCCATCGAAGCGCGTGAAACCGCTGCGTGGGAACACCAAATAGATTTGAACGTGACCGGCGTGATGCGCGTGATCTCGGCTTTTGTCCCGCAACTGGTCAAGAGCGCGGAACAGGGCGCCACGGTGGACCTGATCAACACCTCGTCGATCGCCGCGCAGAACATCTATCCATACTTCGCGGTCTACAGTGGCACCAAGGCTTACGTCAGCCACCTGAGCCGCCACCTGCGCGCGGAACTGGGACCGAAGGACATCCGCGTATCGCTGATCGAGCCGGGCATCACCGAGACCGAACTGCAAGGTCACTGGACCTTCCAGGGCGCCAAGGACTGGTTTGCCGGCGCGGCGCAGAGCATGGAATTCCTGCAGCCGCAGGACGTGGCCGAAGTCGTCGCTTTCCTGGCCGCCCAGCCTAAGCACGTGAATCTGCAGCAGGTCGTCGTCATGCCGACCAAGCAGGCCACGTAATCACTTCTTCTCGATGCGCATGGTGGGGACGAAGCGGGTAAGGTAGATGGTCACGCCGGCGCCGATGAGCACGACCAGGAGGCGCACCCACAGGTGGTCGGTGCGCCAGATCGAATAGCTCATCGATCCCCACATGAAGATCAGCACCCAGATCTTGCCGCGCAGCGGTATGCCGCGGCCGTTTTCATAATCGCGCAGATACTTGCCGAAGACGCGGTTGGTTTGCAGCCAGTTGTGCAGTCGCGGCGAGGCGCGGGCGAAGCAGGCGGAGGCCAATAGCAGGAAGGGCGTGGTCGGCAGCAACGGCAGAAAGATGCCGAGCACGCCCAGTATCACCGCCAGCACACCTATGGTGTTGAGAATTATTTTCATTTAGCCAAATCGTATCACCTTGGGTTAGACTATGACAAAAATGATAGCGCTAACTTCAATGGAGGAGACGATGAAGAAAATCCTGCTGGCCGTCCTGGCCGGTGTCGTGATGATGTCCAGTGCCCGGGCCGACACGCAGTACAAGATCCTGGTGTTGGCCATGCCGAGCAAGTACCACTATGAATACATCCCGGTGGCGCGCGACAGTTTTGAAAAGCTCGGCAAGCTGCATGCGTTCGAAATGACCTACACCAACAAGCCGGAAGTCTTCGATGGCGACCTGAGCCAATACGCCGCCGTGATGTTCCTGAACACGCCGCCGGAAGAGCTGAACGAGGCGCGCCGCAAGAAGTTCGAGGACTACATGAAAGCCGGCGGCAACGCCATGCTGGTGCACCGCTCGCTGATCATTCCGCCGAACACCTGGCCGTGGTTTGAAAAGCTGATTGGCCGCCACGTCGGCACGCACCCGATGCTGCAAACCGGCGTGGCCGACGTGGTCGACAAAAAATTCCCGGCCGCCTTCGGCCTGCCGGACCACTGGATCTGGAGCGATGAATGGTATGTGTTCGACGATCCGTACAAGATCAGGATCAATCCGGTGCTGAACGTCGACGAGAGCAGCTACGACCCGACCAAGATCTGGCCGGGGCAGGTGTCGCACGGCATGGGCAAGGACCATCCGGTGAGCTGGTATCACTACGTCGACAAGAGCCGCGTATTCGTCACGGCGCTGGGGCATGACGGCAATATGTACAAGGACCCGCAATACCTGGCGCACCTGATGGGTGGCATCTGGTGGACCGCCACCGGCAAGGGCGTCAAGCCGTAATTACTCCTGGCGCACCCAGGTCTGCGAGCGGCCCAGCATCGGTACGCCGATGTAGCCGCGCACGCTGAGTTTCTTGCCGCCGTCGGTCAGGTGCATCTTGCTCTTGTAGACCTTGCCGTTGTTCGGGTCGAGGATTTCGCCGCCGGCATATTCATCGCCGTCTTTCTTCAGGCCGGACAGGATGGTCATGCCGAGGATGGGCTGGTCCTTGCGGGCGTCGTCGCATTTTTCGCATTTCGGCGACGGGTCTTCGTTCGGCTCGCGGAACAGTTGTTCGATCTTGCCTTGCAGAACACCGTTGTTTTCGGTGATGCGGATCAGCGCCTTCGGCTTGCCGCTGACGTCGTCGATGTTTTTCCACAGGCCGACTGGCGAGCTGCTGTCGGCAAAGGCCGGCGAGATCGACAGTACGGCTGTGGCGATGAAGGCGATGAATTTCATGGAGGTCTCCTATGGTTGTTGTGTGCCAATGATGGCACACACAGGAGCACTCCGATTAGAGGGCTTCGTCGGTTTTCTAGCCTCCGGTGATCTGGTTGGCGGCCTGCACCAGGCGGGCTTTTTCATCGAGGCGGAAGCGGGCGTAAGCCAGATTGTCCTCCAGCGTCGACGTCATGCCGGCGTCCAGATGCGCCTTGATCCACTCCGACATCTTATCCAGCGGCACGCTGCTCCAGTAGACGCCCGGCGTGCTCTTGGCCAGCACGTTCGGACGGTTGCCCGGATTCGATGCGGTCAGCCGGTCGACATTGGTGGTGAAGGTCTGCCACGACAGTTGCGGATTGGCGTCGTTCAGGCCGAACACCAGTCCCAGCCGCAGCACTTCGGCCTGCGCCGGAATCTCCGGCGACAGCGCGATGGCCGCCGCCTGCGCCGCCAGTTGCGGATCGCGCACGCGCATCAGGATCGGATAATAGCGGCGCACCTCGGTTTCATTGGCGGCGCCCTTGGCCACCGCGTGCAACTGCTCGAAGGTGGCGGCGTCGGCGTTCTGCGCGACGATGGTCAGGATCATGCCCTGCTCGTCGGGCGTGATGCTCTGGCGGTCCTTCAGGAAGGCGGCAAAGCGCTGCCGCGCCTGCGCCACGATTTCCTGATCGCCCCAGGCGCCGAGCCGGCCGATGATGCTGCGGCGCAGGCGCTGCACGCCGGCGGTCTCGTCGGCCGCAGGCTGCCAGCCCAGGCGCGTCGCCACCGGTTTCAGCAGCTTGCTGGCGTAGGCCAGGTAGGCCGCATGGCCGGGCGTGCCGCGCTCGGCCTGTTCCACCGTCGATAGCGCTTCAATGATCTGGTTCCAGGCCCGCTCGTTGGGATCGTCGCCCATGGCGGCCACCAGCGACAGGTAGGAAGCCAGCGGCTGCGTGCCCTGTTCCACCTGTGCCCACTGGTCGTCCAGCAGCGCGATGCGGTCGCCGGCCGGCAGGCTGCGGAACTGCTGGGCATTGGTGTGCAGCGTGGCGTCGTCGTAGGCGGTGCGGAAGAAGCCGTCGGCGCCGGCGTTGATGCTCAGCGCCTGGTCGCAGCGGCCGGCCGCCACGCGTTGTCCCGGTTCGGTGAACAGCAGCGATTGCGGCTGGGCGTCGGCGCCGATGCGCAGGCGCAGCGGCACGTTCCAGTGCTGATGTGCCGTGTCGCTGCCTTGCAGCAGGAAGCGTTGCTGCGTCAGCTGGATGGTGCGCGCGCCGGCGGCGTCACAGGTGGCCGCCACCGAGACGATCGGGAAGCCGGGCTGGTTGATCCACAGATGCGCCAGTGCGCCGATATCGCTGCCGCTGGCCTTGCTCAAGGCGTTCCACAGATCGACGCTGGTGGCGTTGGAATAGGCGCGGTCCTTCATGTAGGCGCGGATGCCGGTGCGGAAGGTGTCCGGGCCGATATACGCTTCCAGCATGCGCAACACCGCCTGGCCCTTGTTGTAGATGATCAGGCCGTCGGCGCCGTTCTCCGGCGCCAGTTCGTCGATGACCGGGTTGTGCACCGGTTTCGAATCGATGCGGGCGTCGACGCGCATGGCCGCTTCCTTGCCGCCGTCTTCCTGCTCGCGCACATGCCAGGTCGGATTGCGCATCTCGGTTTCCTTGGCGGTGAGCCAGGAAGCAAAGCTTTCGTTGAGCCAGATGTCATCCCACCAGCCCATGGTCACCAGGTCGCCGAACCACTGGTGCGCCATCTCGTGCGCCTCGATGCTGAACACCAGCTGGCGGTTGTCGATGGTGGAGGCCGGCGTCAGTAATAAAGTCTGGTCGTTGTAAGTGATCGCGCCCCAGTTTTCCATCGCGCCCTGGAAGCCGCCCGGCACGGCGATGGCGTCCAGCTTCGGCAGCGGGAACGGGTGGTCGAAATATTCGTTGTAATCGAGCAGGATCTGGCGCGCATTGCTCAGCGCTACGGCGCCGTTCTGTTCCTGGCCGCGCACCGCCCACACATTGATGTCGGTGTTGCCGGCCTTGGTGCTGATGCTGGCCATGTCGCCGCTGGTGAGCTCGATCAGGTAGGACGGCATCTTCGGCGAGCGCGCGAAGCTGGTGGTGGCGGTGTCGCCTTTCACCGTGCGTTTGGTCACCGGCATGTTGGAGATCGACACCCACTTGGCCGGCGTGGTGGTGGTCAGCTGGAAGGTCGAGCGGAACGCCGGCTCATCCCAGCACGGGAACATGCGGCGCGCATCGGTGGCTTCGAACTGGGTCGACAGCAGGATGTCCTTGCTGCCATCCGGTTTGACGAAAGGCTGGGCGAACAGGCCGCGCGGGCCGGTCTCGATCTTGGCGGTGTAGGCCAGCGTCAGCGTGTGGTTGCCGGGCGCGGCCGGCTTGGGCAGGGTGACGGACACGATCTGGCGCTTGGCGTCGATCACCGTGCTCTTGACCGGCTTGCCGTCAAAGCGCACCTGCTGGAAGCGCATGTCGATGGCGTTGAACTGGATGGTGGCGCTGGCTTCACGGAACAGCAACTCGACGGTTTCCTTGCCGCGCAAGGTGCGTTTGTCCACGTCGGGCACGATGCTGACGTCGTAGTTGACGGGGATGACATTCTTCGGCAAATGCCCCGGCGCCTGGTCGAAGGAGAACGGGGCTTGCTGCGGCGCGGGCGCGGCCGATGCGGCATTCAACAGCAGCGCGGCGGCGCTGGCAAGCAGGGTACGGGGCAAAAGCAAACTGTGCATGACGAAGACATCTCCTGAAGGCGCGTGAAGTAAATCCGACTAAATCTATGCCGGAAATATCGCTATCGTCAACCGTTGTTGCAGAGTTTGTGTTTGATGCGTGCAGATTCACTAAACACAACGATGCTTGCATGTTGCATTTGACATGCGAATTTCGCATACCTATATTTTATTCGATCTAAACCGTTTAGCACGCTGCAGGACGCTGCGCGTATCCATCTGAAAGGTATTAAATAATCTAAAAAGGGAGTTTTGATGTCCAGAAATTTGAAAGCTATTCCGCTGGCGATCACGCAACTGATCACCGCCGGCGCGTTTTCGGCTGTCTTCATTTCACCGGCGATGGCGCAGGCGGACGCGCAGGCCGAGCCACCGATCACCAAGGTTGAAATCACCGGCAGTTTCATTCGCCGCGCCGACGCCGAAACGCCCAGCCCGGTGCAGGTGCTGACGGCCGCCGATCTGAAAAACTCCGGTTACACCTCGGTGGCCGACGTGCTGCAACACATCACCGCCAACGGCGCCGGCACGTTGAGCCAGACCTTCTCGGGCGGCTTTGCCGCCGGCGGCGCCGGCATCTCGCTGCGCGGCCTGAACGACAACGCCACGCTGGTGCTGATCGACGGCCACCGCATGGCGCCGTATCCGCTGGCGGACGACGGCTCGCGCTCGTTTGTCGACATCTCCAACATTCCGTTCGACTCGGTCGAGCGGATCGAGATCCTGAAGGACGGCGCCTCGGCTGTCTACGGCTCGGACGCGATGGCCGGCGTGGTCAACGTGATCCTGAAGAAAAACCTGACCGGCACCTTCCTCTCGGCCGAGGGCGGACGCGCGACCCAGGGCGGCGGCCAGACCAGCCACGCCACCATCACGCACGGCCTGGGCGATCTCGACAAGGACGGCTACAACGCCTACTTCAGCGCCGAATACCGCCATCAAGATTCGATCCGCTACAACCAGCGCGCCGACGGCGGCACCTGGCAGGCGCTCGACATGTCGGCCTACGGCGGCAGCAACAAGGCCACCGGCGTCATCACGCCGCAGAACACCGCGCCGCTGACCTTGTCGCCATACTTCCTGAATCCGAACGTGACGCGCGTGCCCGGCGCCAACAACAGCGCCGCCTTCGGCTTCTTCCCCGGCTCGGCCTGCAGCAGCTACGCGCAACTGGCGTCGGGCGGCTGCGCCTATGACGATCCGTACAAGGAAATCCAGCCGAAGACCGAGAACATCAACCTGATCGCCAGCCTGACCAAGAACCTGGGCAACGGCTGGCAGGCCGACATCAAGGCGTCCATGTTCGAGAGCAAGGTGCGCCTGCCGCAGGGCTTCACCAACTTCCCGTCGTCGTATGGCCAGCAGCTGGAAATGCTGTCCGGCGTGCCGCCGCACTATCTGGCTGGCACCGCGATTCCGACGATCCGCGTGCCGGCCAATTATCCGGGCAACCCGTTCGGCGTCGCCGCCATCCTGCGCGGCCCGATCCCCGGCGCGCCGGACCGCAACATCACCACCGACTCCAAGGCCTACCGCCTGGTGGCGGATGTGACCGGCAACTGGGCGTCGTGGGACATCGACGCCTCGATCGGCTACACGCGCAACAACCTGGACCGCAACAGCACGGGCAACCTGAACGTGCCGGCGCTGAACGCGGCGCTGAACCGCGCGACCAATCCGTATCTGGTGTATGGCCAGAATACGCCGGAAGACATGGCGGCCATCTTCCGCAACGTGTCCTCGTATGACACCTCGGAACTGAGTTTTGCAGAGCTGCACGGCTCGCGCCCCGTGGCCAGCCTGCCGGGCGGCGACCTGATGGTCAGTATCGGCGCCGAAACCTTCAAGACCAAGCTGTCGGCGCCGGCCATGCCCAACGCGGACGGCAACACCAACGGCGCCTATGCCTTCGGTTCCGAGACCGCGAGTTCGGCCTACATGGAATTCGTGGCGCCGGTGCTGAAGAACCTGGAAATCGACGGCGCCGTGCGTTTCGACCACTACAGCCTGGCCGGCAATTCGACCACGCCGAAGCTGGCGTTCAAATACATGCCGACCGACGCCATCGCCTTGCGTGGCACGCTGTCGAAAGGCTTCCGCGCGCCGGGTCCGGCCGAGAACGGCAACTCCGCCAGCAGCGGCGGCGTCGGCAGCAATGCCGACCCGATCCTGTGCGCCTCCGGCTACCAGGCCAACGGCCAGTATCCGCGCGGCACCGTGATCGCTTCGTGTAACGAATCGCTGATCGGCCTGACCACCACCAATCCCGACCTGAAGCCGGAGAAATCGGTGTCCGCCACGCTGGGCCTGATCCTGGAACCGGTCAAGGGCTGGAGCACGGCGATCGACCTGTATCAGATCACCGTCAAGGACCAGATCGTCGGCGGCCCGCTGTCCGGCACGCCGGTGCGCAATTCGCCGGAGCCGAGCGATTGCGCCGACGGCAACGGCGGCACCTACACCTGCACGCCGACTGTGGGCCGGATCGCCTACTACCCGGCGACGCCGATCAACGCCAACAGCACCCGCACGCGCGGCATGGAATTCGACACCCGCTACCGCTTCAACCTGGGTGATTACGGCCGTCTGAAAACCGAGTTCCAGTTCGCCCACGCGTTCAGCTATGTGATGAACATCGGCGGCGTGGCGTATGAGCTGGCCGGCGGCCACGGTCCGGCAGGCATTGGCGCCGACACCGCCAATCCGAAGGACCGTGCGCAACTGGAGCTGACCTGGGAAAAAGGCAAGTGGGATGTCGCCACCACCTTCCACTGGATTTCCAGCTACAACCTGACCGACCCGACCAGCGGCCAGCTGACCTGCGCCGACGGCGGCACCATGAACGGTATTTTCCCGGAGGGGAATACGCCTGCGCAGTTCTGCAAGGTGCATTCGTTCCTGGAAACCGACCTGTCGGCGCATTACAAGCTGGACAAGCAGTGGACCTTCCACGCTTCGGTGACCAACCTGTTCAACCAGGCGCCGCCGGTGGACGTCAGCACCTACGGCAGCGGCCGGCCATACAACCTGTCGCTGCACTCGGCCGGTGCGATTGGCCGCTTCGTCAACGTGGGGGTGAACTACACGTTCTGATGGTTTTGATCTAAAACTGCACATATTATCTAAAATAAGATAATATGTGCAGATGAAAAAAACAGCTGAACATCAGAATCTGCTCGCGCAGATGCAGCAAGTCGCGGAAGGGCTGGGCAAAACGCTCGCGCCCTTCTGCGAAGTGGTGCTGCACGACCTGACCGAGCCGGAACACGCCATCCTGGCGATCCACAACAACCTGTCGGGCCGCGATGTCGGCGCGCCGGCGACCGAGCTGGGCCTCGCGCGCGCGGCCGATCCGGCGTTCGAGCAGGTCATCGCCAACTATCCCAACACCTTCCCCGACGGCCGCCTGGCCAAGAGCACCTCGATCGGCATCAAGGACAGCCAGGGCCACTACATCGCCGCGCTGTGCCTGAACGTGGACCTGACCGTGTTCCGCAGCCTGAACACCATGCTGACGCAATTCGGCAGCGTGGATACGGCCGCCGCCATCACGGAAACCATGGCGCCGAGCGGCGCCGACGCCATCCGCCAGCGCATCGACCAGTTCGCCGCGCGCCTGGGCACCACGCCGCGCGCGCTGAAGTCCGAGGAGCGCAAGGCGCTGATGCGCGAACTGAAGGAATCCGGCCTGAGCGAAGTGCGCCGGGCGATGGACATCGTCGCCGCCTACCTCAACGTCTCCCGCGCCACCGTCTACAACGATGCGCGCTAATCCACTACAGGAAAAATCATGAGTGAACTGAAACTGCCTACCTTTGAAGACGTGGTTGCCGCTTCCGAGCGGATTGCCGGCGTCGCCCACCGCACGCCGGTGCTGACCTCGACCACGGCCAATACCGAGCTGGGCGCGGAAATCTTCTTCAAGTGCGAGAACTTCCAGCGCATGGGCGCGTTCAAATTCCGCGGCGGCTACAACTCGCTGGCCAAGTTTACGCCGGAGCAGCGCAAGGCGGGCGTGGTGGCTTTCTCGTCGGGCAATCACGCGCAGGCGGTGGCCCTGTCGGCCAAGCTGCTGGGCATTCCGGCGACCATCGTCATGCCGCATGACGCCCCGGCCGCCAAGATCGCCGCGACGCGCGGCTACGGTGCGCAAGTGGTGATCTATGATCGCTACACGGAAGACCGCGAACAGATCGGCCGCGACCTGGCCGCCAAGCACGGCCTGACGCTGATCCCGCCCTACGACCATGCGGACGTGATCGCCGGGCAGGGCACGGCGGCAAAAGAATTGCTGGAGGAGGTGGGGCGTCTGGACTACGTATTCGCGCCCTTGGGCGGCGGCGGACTGCTGAGCGGAACCGCGCTGGCAACGCGCGCACTGTCGCCGGCGGCGAAGATCTACGGCGTGGAGCCGGAAGCCGGCAACGACGGCCAGCAATCATTCCGCAGCGGCAGCATCGTGCACATCGAGACGCCGAAGACGATTGCCGACGGCGCGCAAACCCAGCACCTGGGCAATTTGACGTTCCCGATCATCCAGCGCGACGTGGATGACATCCTGACGGTGAGCGACGAACAGCTGCGCGCCGAAATGCGCTTCGTCGCCGCGCGCATGAAAATGGTGATTGAACCGACTGGCGGCCTGGGGCTGGCTGCCGCACGCGCCATCAAAACCCAACTGCAAGGCAAGCGCGTCGGCATCATCATCAGCGGGGGCAATGTGGACATCGCCCGCTACGCCGAACTACTGGCCTGAGACCCGCAAGCCAAGCGATACGCATGCCGTACCACTTAGGGGTCTGACCCAAAGGGTCAGACCCCACCTGGCCGTGCGGGTTTAAGCCGGCAACTTGGCAATCTGCTCGCGCATCTTGTCCAGCGTCGCCGAGAAGTTGGCCACGCGTTCCTTCTCCTGCGCCACCACCTCAGCCGGCGCACGCGCCACGAAGCTCTCATTCGACAGCTTGCCGTTAGCCTTGTTGATCTCGCCTTCCAGACGCGTGATCTCCTTGCTCAAACGCTCACGCTCGGCCTTGACGTCGATCTCCACCTTCAGCATCAGCTTGGTCGTGCCAACCACCGCCACCGCCGCTGGCGAATCCGGCAGCGCATCAACAATCTGCACTTCCGCCAGCTTGCCCAGCGCCTGAATATACGGCGCGCACAGCGCCAGCGCTTCCTTGTCGGCCGCATTGCCCGGCTCGACGATCAGCGGCACGCGCAGCGACGGCGCCAGTTGCATTTCACCGCGCAGATTACGGGTCGCATCGATCAGCGCCTTCAGCTGCTGCATCCACGCCTCGGCCGACTCGTCGATGTTGGCGGTATTCGCGATCGGATACGGCTGCAGCATGATCGAATCGCCGGTCTTGCCGGCCAGCGGCGCAACCGCCTGCCACAGCGCTTCGGTCACGAACGGAATCACCGGATGGGCCAGACGCAGCACCACTTCCAGCACGCGCAGCAGCGTATGACGGGTGGCGCGCTGCTGGCCTTCGGTGCCGTTCTGGACCTGCACCTTGGCCACTTCCAGATACCAGTCGCAGTACTCGTCCCACACGAACTTGTAGATGGTCGAAGCGATGTTGTCGAAGCGGTAGTCTTCGAAGCCCTTGGCCACGTCCAGCTCGGCCTTTTGCAGCAGCGAGATGATCCACTTGTCGGCGTTCGACAGGTCGGCTTCGGAAGCGGAGCAATCCTTCTCTTCCGTGTTCATCAGCACGAAGCGGGTGGCGTTCCACAGCTTGTTGCAGAAGTTGCGGTAGCCTTCGGCGCGGCCCAGGTCGAAGTTGATGTTGCGGCCCAGCGAGGCGTACGACGCCATCGTGAAACGCACCGCGTCCGTACCGTAGGCAGCGATACCTTCCGGGAATTCCTTGCGGGTGGCCTTGGCGATCTTCTCGGCCGCTTTCGGGTTCATCAGGCCGGTGGTGCGTTTCTCCACCAGCGCATCGATGCCGATGCCGTCGATCAGGTCGATCGGGTCCAGCGTGTTGCCCTTGGACTTGGACATCTTCTGGCCCTGCGAGTCGCGCACCAGGCCGTGCACGTAGACGGTCTCGAACGGCACCTTGCCGGTGAAGTGCAGGGTGAACATCACCATGCGCGCCACCCAGAAGAAGATGATGTCGAAGCCGGTCACCAGCACCGACGATGGCAGGAAGGCTTTCAGGTCCGGCGTTTCTTCCGGCCAGCCCAGCGTCGAGAACGGCACCAGCGCGGACGAGAACCAGGTGTCCAGCACGTCGTTGTCGCGGCGCAGCGGCGTGGTGACGCCTTGCGCGGCGGCCTTTGCGACAGCTTCCGCCTCGGTCTTGGCGACGTAGATGTTGCCGTTGTCGTCGTACCAGGCCGGAATCTGGTGGCCCCACCACAGTTGACGCGAGATGCACCAGTCCTGGATGTTGTTGAGCCACTGGTTATAGGTGTTGCTCCAGTTTTCAGGGACGAACTTGATGTCGCCGCTGGCGACTTTTTCCAGCGCCGTTTCGGCGATCGATTTGCCCGGGAAGAAAGTGCCTTCCGGCGCCGGCTTGCTCATGGCGACGAACCACTGGTCGGTCAGCATCGGCTCGATGACGACGCCGGTACGGTCGCCGCGCGGCACCATCAGCTTGTGCGGCTTGACTTCGACCAGCAGGCCCTGCGCTTCCAGGTCGGCGACGATCTGCTTGCGGGCCGCGAAGCGGTCCATGCCGCGATAGGCTTCCGGCGCGTCGTCGGTGATCTTGGCTTCCAGCGTCAGGATCGACGGCATCGCCAGCTTGTGGCGCTGGCCGACAGCGTAGTCGTTGAAGTCGTGGGCCGGCGTGATCTTCACGCAGCCGGTGCCGAAGGCCTTGTCGACGTATTCGTCGGCGATGATCGGGATTTCGCGGCCGACCAGCGGCAGCGTCAGCATCTTGCCGACCAGCGCCTGGTAGCGTTCGTCGGTTGGATCGACCGCCACGGCGACGTCGCCCAGCATGGTTTCAGGACGGGTGGTGGCCACGGTCAGCGAGCCGCTGCCATCGGCCAGCGGGTACTTGATGTACCACATCGAGCCGTCTTCCTCTTCCGACACCACTTCCAGGTCGGAAACGGCGGTGCCCAGCACCGGGTCCCAGTTGACCAGGCGCTTGCCGCGGTAGATCAGGCCTTGCTCGTGCAGGCGCACGAAGACGTCGGTCACCACTTTCGAGCGCGTCTCGTCCATGGTGAAGTATTCGCGCTGCCAGTCCGGCGAGGCGCCCAGGCGGCGCATCTGGCCGGTGATGGTGGAGCCGGATTTCTCTTTCCACTCCCAGACCTTCTTGATGAACTCTTCGCGGCCCAGGTCGTGGCGCGAGATTTTCTGCGCGTCGAGCTGGCGCTCCACCACGATCTGGGTGGCGATGCCGGCGTGGTCGGTGCCCGGAATCCAGGCCGTGTTATGGCCCAGCATGCGGTGGTAGCGGGTCAGGCCATCCATGATGGTCTGGTTGAAGGCATGGCCCATGTGCAGGGTGCCGGTGACGTTCGGCGGCGGCAGCTGGATGCTGAAAGAAGGCTTGCCGGCGTCGAGGGTGGCGGTGTAATAACCGCGCGATTCCCACTCGGTACGCCAGAACTGTTCAATGTCGGCAGGCTCGAAAGACTTGGCTAATTCCATGATATGGCTGATATATTTTAGTAAATGCGTTTGCGGAGACAGCCATTATAGATGACGCAGCCCCTGCTGCGCATTATTGTGGCAGTGGCAAAATATCATAATCACAACGAGGAGACCTGGCATGCCTGACTTTGAAACATTGACGCTGAGTGTGGAAGACAAGATCGCGACGGTGCGGTTGAACCGGCCGGACAAGTTGAATGCGATGAATGCGGCGATGTGGAACGATATCCGCAGCGCCTTCCGTTACATCGATGAGACGCCGGACATCCGCGTGGCGATCCTGGAAGGCGAGGGCAAGGCCTTCACCGCCGGCATCGATCTGCAGATGATGCTGGGCGTCGGCGCCCAGGTGCGCGACGAGTGCGACGGCCGCACGCGCGAGAACCTGCGCCGCGTGATCCTCGACCTGCAGGACACGCTGACCAGCCTGGAACGCTGCCGCAAGCCGGTGCTGGCCGCCGTGCACGGCGCCTGCGTCGGCGGCGGCATCGATCTGATCAGCTGCGCCGACATGCGCTACTGCTCGGCCGACGCCTGGTTCACCATCAAGGAAATCGATATCGGCATGGTGGCCGACGTCGGCACCCTGCAACGCCTGCCACGGCTGATCGGCGACGGCATGGCGCGCGAACTGGCCTACACCGCGCGCAAGTTCGACGCGACCGAAGCGAAGGACATGCGCCTGGTGAACCGCGTGTTCGAATCGCCCGAAGCGCTGCGCGCCGGCGTGCGCGAGATCGCCGCCGGCATCGCCGCCAAGTCGCCGCTGTCGGTGCGCGGCGTCAAAGAGATGATCAACTACGCCCGCGACCACAGCGTCGCCGATGGTCTCAACTACGTCGCCACCTGGAACGCCGCCATGCTGATGTCGGCCGACCTGCAGGCGGCGATGATGGCCGGCATGAGCAAAAGCACGCCGCAGTTCAAGGACTAGTCGGCCAGGCGCCAGCTGTCGCGGCCGGCCGCCTTGGCTTCGTACAGGGCCACGTCGGCGCGCTTGTACAGCTGCTCGTGGCTGTCGCCCTCGCGGTAGACGGCGGCGCCGATGCTGGCGCTGATGGCGATCACGGCGTCGCCGTGCGGCAGCGGCGAGGCCAGGTGGGCCAGGATGCGGGTGCACACCGGTTCCAGCATCTCGCTGTTGCCGGTCCGGTTCAGCAGCACGGCGAATTCGTCGCCGCCCAGGCGGAACGGGCGGTCGGCTTCGCGCACCGCCGCGCGCAGATGGTCGGCGGTGGCCGCCAGCAGCGCGTCGCCGGCGTCGTGGCCATAGGTGTCGTTGACCGGCTTGAAGCGGTCCAGGTCGATCAGCAGCAGCGTGAACGCCGGGCCGCCGCGCTCGGCCTGCGCCACCAGGTGGCGCAATTCGTCGTTGAACAGGCGGCGGTTGGCCAGGCCGGTGAGCGGATCGCCGTAGGCCAGCGTCTCCAGCTGCGCCTGGGTGGCGCGCAGTTCCGCCGTGCGCGCCTCGACCATCGCCTCCAGCTCGCGCTGGCGGCGGCGCAGGAAGGCGGTGCGCATCTGCACCAGGCCGGCGCCCAGCACCAGCACCAGCGCGATCATCGCCAGCCGCGCCACCGGTTCCTGGTGCCAGGCCGGCAGCACCCGCACCGGCACTTCCAGCGGCGCGGCCCACTCGCCGTTGCGGTTGGAACCGCGCAGTTGCAGCACATAGTCGCCTGGCGGCAGGTTGTTGTAGCTGGCGCGGCGCGAAGTGGCCTCGCTGTCGACCCAGTGGCGGTCGAAGCCTTTCAGCTGGTAGGCGTAGCGGTTGCGTTCAGGCGCCGAGTAGTCGAGCGCGGCAAACTCCACCGAAAAGCCGCGTTCGCGCGCGGCCGTGGTCACGGTGATCGGCGCGGCCTTGCCGGCCAGGCCCGCGTTATACGGCCCGATCGGGACTTCCTTGTCGTTGAGCTGGATGCGCGTGACCACCACCGGCGGCGTGTAATGCCAGTCCACCAGCGCCTTCGGCCGCACCACGGTCAGGCCGGACAGGCCGCCGAACACCAGTTCGCCCGCCGGGGTGACGGCGCCGGAATTGGTCCAGTAGGTCGGCACGTCCACGCCTTCGCCGGGACCGAGCGCGCGCACCGCCAGCGAGCGCGGATCGATGCGCGCCAGGCCGGCGTCGGTGCTGGCCCAGACCATGCCTTGCGCATCCTGCAGCAGCTTGTTGGCGCCACTGTCGGGCAGGCCCTGCTGCATGCCGATGCGGCGGAAACGGCGCCGGCCATCGGCGTCGGTGCGCTCCATGATGACCACGCCGGTGCCGAAGTTCGACAGCCACAGGCGGCCCGCCTGATCCAGCAGCAGCGAGGATACATAGCCGGGCGGCAGCCGGTCCGGCGTCGCCAGGTCGGTGGGAATCGCCTCCACCGCGTCGGCGCTGACGCGCGCCAGGCCGGTGCGGGTGCCGACCCAGACGTCGTCGCCGGCCGGCAGGATGGCGGTCACGCGCGAATCGCCCAGGTTCTTTGCCTCGTGGCGCAGCAGGCGCGGCGCGGCGCCGGGCGTCAGGTCGAACCCCCACAGGCCGTCCAGGCCGCCCAGCCACAGCGTGTTGCCGGCCACCGCCAGCGCATAGACTTCCTCCTCGGCGCGCCGCTGCGGCAGCGGCAGCCGCTGCGCGCTGCGGCCATCGGCGCCGGCGCGGAACAGGCCGTGCTGGGTGCCGAGATAGACGTCGCCGCCGGGACCGGTCACCAGCGTCAGCACGCGGCCCTGCGGCAGGCCGGCGCTGGCGGCCAGGCGGCTGCTGTAACCCTGGTAGGGATCGATGATGTCGATGCCGCCACTAATCATGCCGAGCCACAGCCGGCCGTCAGGGGCGACCATCACGCCGGGCACGCTGGCGACGCCGCTGCGGGCGGCGTCCACGTGGCGGATGGTGGCCACGGCGCGCGGCTTCGGCGCGTGCTGGCTGATGCCGGCCATGTCGGAGGCGTAGATGATGCCGCTGCGCTCCATGAACATGGCCATCACATCGTTGTCGGCCAGGCTGTCGGGCGTGTCGGCGCGGTGGCGGATGCGGCGCGAGGTGCCGTGCTCCACGTCGAGCACGACGATGCCGCCATTGGCGCCGTCGGTGCCGAACCAGATTTCGCCGGGCGCCGCCTCGACGATGGCCGAGATGCGTTCATTCTGCAGCGTCGGCTGCGCTCCGCTTTCCAGCACCGGCGCCGCCACCGCCGCGCCGGGCGCCAGCACGAAGGCGCCGCTGGTGCGGCTGCCGATCCACAGGCGTCCGGCGCTGTCCTTGAACAGCACGCCGATGGCGATGCCGGACTTGCCGGCCAGCGGCACCGGCCGCGCCGGCTGGTCTTGCTGCAATTGGAACAGGCCGCGCCGCGTGCCCACCCACAGCGCGCCGTCGGCATCGCGCACCAGGGTGTCGATGCCGCCCTCGGGCAGGGCCGTGGCGCCCCAGCTGTCGCCGCGCCGGGTGAAGCGGCCGTCGGCGGCCAGGTGATCGAGGCCGCTGCCGGTGGCGATCCACAGGCCGCCTTCGCCGTCGTCGGCCATGGCGGCCACGCGCGGGTCGCGCAGGCCGGTGGGCGAGGCGCGGTAGCGCACGAAGTTGTCGTGTTCAGGATCGTAGCGCGCCAGGCCGCCGGAATTCATGCCGGCCCACAGGCGGCCCCGGCTGTCGACATGGACGCTGATGATGTAGCTGTCGGGCAGGGCGTCGTCGCGGGCGTCGGCCACGTACTTGACGTGGCGGTTGCCGTCCCAGCGCGTCAGGCCGGACTGGGTGCCGATCCAGATGAAGCCCTGGGCGTCCTGGGCGAAACACAGGCCGCTGCTGATGTCGTTGTGCACATAGCGCTTGAAGGCGGTATGGGTCATGCCGGCCCAGCGTTCGCCGGGTTCGGCGCGCACCGGTACACCCTGCATCAGCAGGCAGAGCAGCAGGCTCAGCGAGGCGAAAATGCGCGGCAGAATGTTGAGTCGGTGACAATTGCTATGTGGCATCAGACAACTATACCTTAGTGTTCGCGCGCAGAATGTAGGATTTTTGCCACTTTTCAAATGGCGGGCGTATAATCGGCGCGCTGCCGCAAGGTAGCACACGCTAGGGGTCCTGCGTCGCGCATGTTGTACATGCGCGGCGCGGGTGAGAAATACCCTCCGAACCTGATCTGGATAATGCCAGCGAAGGGAAGCTCAGGATGCCGCCGCACCGTTCATGGGTGCGGGCTGTCGTCCTCCCTCCTTTGCTGGCTCCTGTAGCCCAACAAAGGAGCCAAATGAACGCCAACCCGAAATTCGTGTCCGCCACCGCAACGGTGGACGAGGCAGCGATTCAGCCACTACCCAATTCTCGCAAGATCTACGTGCCAGGCAGCCGCGCCGACATCCGCGTGCCGATGCGCCAGGTATCGCAGGCCGACACGCCGGCGTCGTTCGGCTTCGAGGCCAATCCGCCGGTCTACGTCTACGACACCTCCGGCCCGTACACCGATCCGGACGCGCGGATCGACATCCGCTCCGGCCTGGCCGAAACGCCGCGCCTGCCGTGGATACTGGAGCGCGACGACACCGAGGAGCTGGACGGCCCGACCTCCGTCTACGGCAAGGCGCGCCTGGCCGATCCGGCGCTGGCGGAGCTGCGCTTCAACCTGCACCGCCAGCCGCGCCGCGCGCGCGAAGGCAAGAACGTCACGCAGATGCATTACGCGCGCCAGGGCATCATCACGCCGGAGATGGAGTTTGTCGCCATCCGCGAAAACCTGCGCCGCAAGGAGTACATCGAGAGCCTGAAGGTGTCCGGCCCGATGGGGCAGCGGCTGGCCGACCTGATGGGCCGCCAGCATCCGGGGCAGAACTACGGCGCCAGCATTCCCGATGAGATCACGCCGGAATTCGTGCGCTCGGAAATCGCCCGTGGCCGCGCCATCATCCCGGCCAACATCAATCACCCGGAAGTGGAGCCGATGATTATCGGCCGCAATTTCCTGGTCAAGATCAACGCCAACATCGGCAACTCGGCGGTGACCTCGTCGATCGGCGAGGAGGTCGAGAAGATGACCTGGTCGATCCGCTGGGGCGGCGACACGGTGATGGACCTGTCGACCGGCAAGCATATCCATGAAACGCGCGAGTGGATCATCCGTAATTCGCCCGTACCTATCGGCACGGTGCCGATTTACCAGGCGCTGGAAAAGGTCAACGGCAAGGCCGAGGACCTGACCTGGGAAATCTTCCGCGACACGCTGATCGAACAGGCGGAGCAGGGCGTCGACTACTTCACCATCCACGCCGGCGTGCTGCTGCGCTATGTGCCGCTGACGGCCAAGCGCATGACGGGCATCGTTTCGCGCGGCGGTTCGATCATGGCCAAGTGGTGCCTGGCGCATCACAAGGAATCGTTCCTGTACACGCACTTTGAAGACATCTGCGACATCATGAAGGCGTATGACGTGTCGTTCTCGCTGGGCGATGGCCTGCGTCCGGGATCGATCTACGACGCCAACGACGAGGCGCAGCTGGGCGAATTGAAAACGCTGGGCGAGCTGACGCAGATCGCCTGGAAGCACGATGTGCAGGTGATGATCGAAGGTCCGGGCCACGTGCCGATGCAGCTGATTAAAGAGAACATGGATCTGCAGCTGGAGCAGTGCCACGAGGCGCCGTTCTACACGCTGGGGCCTTTGACCACCGACATCGCGCCGGGCTATGACCACATCACCTCCGGCATCGGCGCAGCGCAGATCGGCTGGTATGGCACGGCCATGCTGTGCTATGTGACGCCGAAGGAGCATCTGGGGCTGCCGGACAAGAACGACGTCAAGGACGGCATCATCACGTACAAGATCGCGGCGCATGCGGCGGATCTGGCCAAGGGGCATCCGGGCGCGCAGATCCGCGACAACGCGCTGTCCAAGGCGCGCTTTGAATTCCGCTGGGACGACCAGTTCAATCTGGGCCTGGACCCGGACAAGGCGCGCGAATTCCATGACGAGACTCTGCCGAAGGATTCGGCCAAGGTGGCGCATTTCTGCTCGATGTGCGGGCCGCATTTCTGCTCGATGAAGATCACGCAGGAGGTGCGCGCATATGCGGAGAACGGCATGCAGGTCAAGGCGGTGGAGTTCATCAAGAATGGCGCCGAGTTGTATAGCAAGGCCTGATCATGATCGAGATTGAACTGAATGGGACGCCGCATCTGGTGCCGCCGGAGCATACGCTGCACCAGCTGGTGGATGCGCTGTCGTTGACCGGGCAGGCGCTGGCGCTGGCGGTCAATCGCAATGTGGTGCCGCGCCAGCAGTGGCAGCAGCGCGTGCTGCAGGCGCAGGACAAGGTGGATATCGTGCGCGCTATTGGCGGCGGCTGATTTTTCTTTCACCCGCACGGCCTGGTGGGGTCTGACCCCTGCGGGGGCAGACCCCTAAGTGGTGATGCTGATGTCGTGGCTAAAGCGTGCGGGGTAAACGTTTTGAGGATGATTTTGATGACTGATTTTTTAACCATCGCGGGCAAGCAGTACGCCTCGCGGCTGCTGGTGGGCAGCGGCAAGTACAAGGACCTGCAACAAACCCGCGAGGCGACCGATGCCGCCGAAGCGGAAATCATCACGGTGGCGATCCGCCGCGTGAATATCGGCCAGGATCCGAAGGCGCCCAGCCTGCTGGATGTGCTGCCGCCATCGCAGTACACCATCCTGCCGAATACGGCCGGCTGCTACAACGCCAAGGACGCCGTCTACACCTTGCAGATGGCGCGCGAACTGCTCAACGGCCACAAGCTGGTGAAGCTGGAAGTGCTGGGCGACGAGAAGACGCTGTTCCCCAATATGCCGGAAACGCTGGTGGCCGCCGAGGCGCTGGTGAAGGACGGCTTCGACGTCATGGTCTACTGTAGCGACGACCCGATCCAGGCGCGCATGCTGGAGGATATCGGCTGCGTGGCGGTGATGCCGCTGGCGTCGCTGATCGGCTCCGGCATGGGCATCCTCAATCCATGGAACCTGTCGCTGATTATCGAGCAGGCCAGGGTGCCGGTGCTGGTCGATGCCGGCGTCGGCACCGCGTCCGACGCGGCCATTGCGATGGAGCTGGGCTGCGACGGTGTGCTGATGAACACCGCCATCGCCGGCGCGCAGGATCCCGTGCGCATGGCGCGCGCCATGAAGCTGGGCGTGCAGGCCGGCCGCGAGGCTTATCTGGCGGGCCGCATTCCGCGCAAGTTCGCAGCGTCGCCGTCGTCGCCGATGGCGGGCCGGTTGGCATGAGTGGCGCCGACGCGCGTCCCTGTGTGCTGGTGTTCGCCGGACTCGATCCGTCCGGCGGCGCTGGGCTGACGGCGGACGCGCAGGCGATTGCGGGGCAGGGCGCGCACGCACTCACCGTCTGCACGGCGCTCACGGTGCAGGACAACGACTGTGTGTACGGCGTGCGGCCGGTGGAGGCGGAGCTGGTGCTGCGGCAGGCGCAGGCTTTGGCCGGCAAGATGGCGATCAGCGCGGTGAAGATCGGCATCACCGGCAGCGCCGCCAACGCGCAGGCGATTGCGGAGTTCATCGTGTGGCTGCGCGCGCGCGGCGATGCGATGCCGCGTCCGGAACTGCCGGTGGTGCTCGACCCGGTGCTGGCCAGTGGCCATGGCGACCTGCTGTCACGCGACGACGCGGTGCAAGCCGTGTCGCCGCTGCTGCCGCTGACCACCGTGCTCACGCCGAACGGACCGGAGGCGCAGGCGCTCGGCGGCGTATTGCAGCCGGCCGCGCAGGCCGCCGCGTTGCGCGCGCGCGGCTGCCGCCACATCCTCATCACCGGCGGCCACGGTGACGGCGACGAAGTCGTCAATCGCTGGTACGGCCCCGGCGCCCCGATCGCTGGCGCGGCATCCGGCGCTGCCGCTGTGAGTTCGGCGTCGGCTGGCACAACGGCGGCGGCCCTTTCCATCGCGGCGAGCGCTGCGTCGACTCGTGCGACGGCGGCGGCCTTGACTGTCGCGGCGGATGGCAGCGGGCCGGCGCCGTGCCCGCGCGAATGGCGCTGGCCGCGCCTCGATGGCGCTTTTCATGGCAGCGGCTGCACGCTGGCGTCGGCCATCGCCGGCCAGCTGGCGCTGGGCCTGCCGACCGCCGTGGCGCTCGAATACGCCCAGCACTACGTCTACCACGCGCTGCGCGACGCCTACGCCATCGCCGCCGGCCAGCGCATTCCGCTGCGCTAACCATCAGGAGAAATCATGCAAGGACTCTACCTCGTCACGCCCAACTGGGACGACACCGACCGCCTGCTGCACGTCAGCGAACAGGCGCTGAACGCCGGCCATATCGCGTTGCTGCAATACCGCCACAAGGAAGCCGGCCCGGACCAGCGCGCCGAACAGGCGGCCGCGCTGCTGGCGCTGTGCCGCCGCCACCGCGTGCCGTTCATCGTCAACGACTTCGTCGACCTGTGCGAGCAGCTGGACGCCGACGGCGTCCACCTCGGCGGCACCGATGCCGAAGTGGCCGACATCCGCGCCCGTCTTGGCGCAGAAAAAATCATCGGCGCCTCCTGCTACGGCGACCTGCCGCGCGCGCTGAACGCCCAGCAGGCCGGCGCCAGCTACGTCGCCTTCGGCGGCTTTTATCCGTCGCGCGTGAAGAAATACGCGGTCACCACGCCACCGTCCATCCTCGACCTGGCCCGCGAACGGATCCACGTGCCGACCGTGGTCATCGGCGGCATGACGCCGGAAAACGCCGCGCCGCTGGTCGCCCGTGGCGCCGATATGGTGGCCGCCATCAGCAGCATCTATCAAGCTGAAAGTGTGGCGGATGCGGTAGACCAATTCCAGTTGCTATTTACGCAGCAATAAAACGCTTGGAGTACAGACGGTTTTCGGCTTTATAATGGACTCGTTAGCAATAGCCCGAGGTAGCCGCCCCTATGCCTTTATCTTCCGTCAGCCCCAAGCGTCTCATTCTCATTGTCGACGACGATCCTCTGCTGCTCGACTTCCTTGGCGAAGTCCTGAGCCATGCCGGCTACGACGTAGCCAAGGCGCCTTCCGCGGAACAAGCCCTGCAAGCCATTGCCCAGCGTGAGCCGGACCTGGCCCTGCTGGACATCCACATGCCCGGCATGAACGGCCTGGAACTGGCCAAGCAGCTGCACGCCACCAGTTCGGTGCCGTTCATGTTCCTGTCCGGACGCGGCGACGCCGACGCCGGCAAGCAGGCCGCTTCCTACGGTGCGGTCGGCTTCCTGGTCAAGCCGGTCGACGAGAAGCAGCTGATGCCGGCCTTTGCCGCCGGCCTGGCGCGCGCCGACGAGATCCGCCAGCTGCGCCGCACCGAGCTGAACCTGAATGCCGCGCTGGCTGCCGGCCGCGAAACCAGCCTGGCCGTGGGCCTGCTGATGTGCAAATTCCAGACCGACCGCAACACCGCCTTCGAGGTGCTGCGCGACCACGCCCGCTCGAACCGCCGCAAGGTGAACGAGGTGGCGGACCAGCTGCTGGCGGCCGAGGAAACCTTGAACAGTCTGCACGGCGCGTTCAATAACCGTCTGAAAAAGTAAACGACCAGGGCAATTTTCCTTGCTCTGGGGCATTTTTGATATACACTACTGTCTGAGCGGCGGATAAAACATATCCGTCCGCCTCAGCAGCGACATGGCCTCATCTGCGCCTGTCGCCTCAATGGCCGCCTGTACCCTGCGCCACCCCCCGATTCCTTCGGCCCAACTCCGCCGAGCTTGCACCTAGCTTATCAAGCGGAGACAGTCATGACCAATGATCATCCAAGCAGCACCTATCGCCCTTTTACCGAAGAGAGCGGCGGCGCCATCGGTTTTTCCATTTTTGCCTCGGCGCCGCGCGTGCTGCACGTCGACAGCGACCATGACGCGGCGCTGGTGCTGGCCGCGCTGCTGGTGCCGGAGACCCAGGTCACCCACGTGCCGACCCTGGCGGCCGCGCAGGAACTGCTGCATCGCGAGAAGTTCGCGCTGGTGGTGCTGGACCCCGACCTGCCGGACGGCGACGGCGTCGACCTGCTGGCCGAACTGCGCGCCTACCAGGCCGACGCGCGCGTGCTGATGTATTCGGCGCGCCATCCGGAACACCACAACGCCGGCAGCGCCTTCCTGCCCAAGCCGTGGACTTCGCCGCGCCAGCTGTGGCGCACCGTGTCCGATCTGCTGGGCATCGGCTCTGCGATGCCGGTTGAACCCCAATAATCGGCTTATTGATAATAAATACAAGGTGGCGTCCATCCGCGCTTGTTGCGCGGCTGGCTGAGGTGATAGTCTGCCGGATCAACTCAACCAGGAAACATTGATGACGTCACCAATCAAACTCGCCATCGTCGGCGTGGGCAAGATCGTTTACGACCAGCATCTGCCAGCCATCACCGCGAACGCCGACTACGCGCTGGTCGCGACGGCCAGCCGCAACAACACCATCGACAACGTCCCCAGCTTCCCGACCATTGAAGCGATGCTGGCGGCCGATCCGTCCATCGAAGCCGTCTCGCTGTGCATGCCGCCGCAGTACCGCTACGCCGCCGCGCGCAAGGCGCTGGCCGCCGGCAAGCACGTGTTCCTGGAAAAGCCGCCGGGCGCCACGCTGTCGGAAGTGGCCGACCTGGAAGCCTACGCCGCCGCGCAGGGCGTGAGCCTGTTCGCCAGCTGGCACTCGCGCTATGCGCCGGGCGTGCAGCCGGCCAAGGCCCACCTGGCCGTCGACAAGCCAACCGCCATGCACGTGATCTGGAAAGAAGACGTGCGCCAGTGGCATCCGAACCAGGACTGGATCTGGCAGGCCGGCGGGCTGGGCGTGTTCGATCCGGGCATCAATGCGCTGTCGATCGTCACCGAAATCCTGCCGTCGGCCGTGTTCCTGACCCAGGCCGCGCTGGAGTTCCCGGAAAACCGCGACGCGCCGATCGCCGCCGACCTGCGTTTCCAGGACGCCGACGGCGTCAAGGTGCACGCCGAGTTCGACTGGCGCCAGACCGGCAAGCAAAGCTGGGACATCATCGTCAGCACCGCCAGGGGCGAAGTGCGCCTGGCCGACGGCGGCTCGCGCCTGTGGATCGACGGCGCCGAGCAGACGCTGGAGAAGGAAGCCGAATACCCGTCGCTGTACCAGCGTTTCGCCGCCATCATCCGCGCCGGCAAGTCGGACGTCGATGTGGCGCCGCTGCGCCACGTGGCCGACGCGTTCATGCTGGGTCAGCGCAAAGTGGTAGAGGCATTCCACGACTGATTTGTTATCATGATGTTCCAACGCGAAAGGAACATCATGAAAACCAAAGCAGCCGTTGCCTGGCAAGCGGGCAAGCCCCTGACGATTGAAGAAGTCGAATTGGGCGGCCCGCGCGAGGGCGAAGTGCTGGTCGAGATCAAGGCCACCGGCATTTGCCACACCGATTACTACACTCTGTCCGGCGCCGATCCGGAAGGGATTTTCCCGGCGATCCTGGGCCATGAAGGCGCGGGCATCGTGGTTGACGTCGGTCCCGGCGTCAAATCGCTGAAAAAAGACGACCACGTCATTCCGCTGTACACGCCGGAATGCCGCCAGTGCAAATTCTGCCTGTCGCAAAAAACCAATCTGTGCCAGTCGATCCGTTCCACGCAGGGCCGCGGCCTGATGCCGGATGCGACCAGCCGCTTCTCCATCGACGGCAAGCCGATCTATCACTACATGGGCACGTCGACCTTCTCGAACTACATCGTGGTGCCGGAAATCGCGCTGGCCAAGATCCGTGAAGACGCGCCGTTCGACAAGGTGTGCTACATCGGTTGCGGCGTCACCACCGGCGTCGGCGCGGTGCTGTTCACCGCCAAGGTGGAAGCGGGCGCGAACGTTGTCGTGTTCGGTCTCGGCGGCATCGGCCTGAATGTGATCCAGGCCGCCAAGATGGTGGGCGCGGACAAGATCATCGGCGTCGACATCAATCCGGCCCGCCAGGAAATGGCGCGCAAGTTCGGCATGACGCACTTCATCAATCCGAACGAAGTGGAAAACGTGGTCGACCACATCATCCAGCTGACCGACGGCGGCGCCGACTACAGCTTCGAGTGCGTCGGCAACACCACGCTGATGCGCCAGGCGCTGGAGTGCTGCCACAAGGGCTGGGGCAAGTCGATCATCATCGGCGTGGCGGCGGCCGGGCAGGAAATCTCCACCCGTCCGTTCCAGCTGGTGACGGGCCGCGAGTGGAAGGGTTCGGCCTTCGGCGGCGCGCGCGGCCGTACCGACGTACCGAAGATCGTCGACTGGTACATGGAAGGCAAGCTGAACATCGACGACCTGATCACCCACCGCCTGAAGCTGGAAGACATCAACCAGGGCTTCGACCTGATGAAGAGCGGCGAATCGATCCGCTCCGTCGTTCTGTACTAAAACAGCCCGCCCGGAAGGATGTAGAAAAAAAGTTCTAGACTTCGCAATCTAGATAATTTATTCTACATCCATCTACCCGGAGCGCGGCATGAATCCACAACTCACTTCCCTGTTACAAGCATTGGTGCCCGCCACCGGCTGGGCGCTGCTGCATTTCGTCTGGCAAGGCCTGTTGATCGGCTGGGGCGTGGCGTTGGCCATGCAGCTGCTGCGCAAGGCGCGTCCGCAAACGCGCTACGCCGTGGCCTGCGCGGCCATGCTGCTGTGCGCGGCGCTGCCGCTGTCGAGCATCATTCTGCAACTGGCCGATGCGCAGGCTGCTGACGGCTTCGGCAATGCGGTGCAGACCGTGGCCGCCTCGGATGCCGGCGCCAGCGTCCCCCTGATCGACGACAGCACGCTGGATGGCGTCAAGTCCGTGCTGCGCCGCCAGCTGCCGTGGATCGTCGGCCTGTGGCTGGCCGGCGCGGCGTTGATGTCGCTGCGCCTGGCGCTGGGCTTGAAGTGGGTGGCCGACCATACCCGCGCCGATCAATACACCACCAATCCTTACTGGCAGCGCCGCTTGTCCGAGCTGGCACGCCGTTTCGACATCGAGCAATTCGTCCAGCTGGGCGTGTCCGAGCGCATCGACAGCCCGGTCACCGCCGGCTGCTGGAAGCCGGTCGTGCTGGTGCCAGGCGCGCTGATCACCGGCATGCCGGTCGATCTGCTGGAAGCGCTGCTGGCGCACGAGCTGGCGCACATCAAGCGCCACGATTATCTCGTCAACCTCATACAAAGCGCGATCGAGATCGTGCTGTTCTATCACCCTAGTGTTTGGGCTATATCGCGCAGGATACGGATCGAGCGGGAACAAATCGCCGACGACCTGGCCGTGGGTATGCTCGGCCAGCCGCAAAAGCTGGCGCAAGCCCTGTCGCAACTGGATCGATTTCAGTTCGACACAACACAACTAGCCCACGCGGCTCACGGAGGAAATCTCATGTCTCGTATTAAACGCCTGCTGCGTCCCGATGTTGAACCGGTCAGCTGGAAGATGGCTGTGCCGCTGGCAGGCCTGTTTGCCGCCGGCGCGGTGTTCTATGCCCATGCCTCGCCGCCACCGCTGCCCATGCTGCCGGCCGCGCCTGCCGTCGCCATGATGGAGCCGCCAGCCATTGAGGCTCCTGAAGCGCCTGCCGCACCGGAGGCGCCGGCCATGGTGGCCGAACCAGCGCCAGTCGCACCGGTTGCGCCAGTCGGGCCAGTCGGACCAGTTGGTCCAGTCGGACCAGTCTCGCTGCTGGTCGCGCAAGCCGCATCAGCCGCCCCAGCCGCCCCAGCCGCCCCAGCCGCCCCGGCCGCGCCCGCTGCCGCACCGGCACCCGCTGCCGCACCTGCGCCGGCTGCCGCGCCGTCGCCCGTCGCCAGCCCTGCGCCATCCTCCCGCAGCAGCTACGCCATCGTGCACGCCGGCCGCGACAACATCACCGTTTCCGCCACCACGCAGGAAATCAAGCAGGTCGCCAGGCTGCGCGACAGCGTGAAAGGCGATTTCCTCTGGTTCCGTGACGGCGACAAAACCTATGTAGTGCGCGACCCTGCCGTGCTGGCCCGCATCGACCAGGCCTGGACGCCGGTTGAACGCATCGGCGCGCAAATGGACGAGCAGGGCAAGAAAATGAACGCCCAAGGCAAGATCATGAGCGACGTCGGCACCGAAATCGGCATTGCAGCCGGCGAGTTCGGCAAGAAATCCGCCCAGAACGCTGAAGTGAATCAGCGTGCGATGGAAAAACTGGCGCGCGCCCAGGAACGCATCGGCCGCCGCATCGAAGCAGCGGCACGCGAGCTGGGCCCGGACAGCAGCCAGGAAAAGATCCGCGCCTTCCAGGAGAAGCAGGCCGCCCTGCAAAAGGAAATGGAACCGCTGCAACGCCAGATGGCGGAACAGCAAAAGGAACTCTCGGCCAAGATGGAAAAAGTGCATGAACTCGATGCACCGCTGCGCGAGCTGAACAAGAAAATGGCCGCCGTCAGCCGTCCGATGGGCGAACTCAGCGGGCAGATGGCGCAGCTGAGCCTGAAGCACGCCGACGCCGTCCGCGAAGCCGAACGCGCCATCCGCGCGCTGATGGAGGAAAGCTTGCAAAACGGTAAGGCCGTTTCCGCACCATCCGCATGATGAAGAGGCATCCCGGTATAATCACGGGATGCATAATCTTCTCCACAACCTCAACGACGAACAGCTTGCCGCTGTTACCTTGCCCGCGCAGAGCGCACTGATTCTTGCGGGAGCCGGTTCTGGTAAAACCCGCGTTCTGACCACCCGCATCGCCTGGCTGATTCAAACCGGCCAGGTGTCGCCTTCCGGTATCCTGGCGGTGACCTTCACCAACAAGGCCGCCAAGGAGATGCTGACCCGTCTGTCCGCCATGCTGCCGATTAACACGCGCGGCATGTGGATCGGCACCTTCCACGGCCTGTGCAACCGCCTGCTGCGCACCCACCACCGCGACGCCGCGCTGCCGCAGACTTTCCAGATTCTCGATACGCAGGATCAGCTGTCGGCCATCAAGCGCCTGCTGAAGGCGAACAACGTCGATGACGAGAAGTTCCCGCCGAAGGACATCATGTACTTCATCAACGGCGCGAAGGACCAGGGCCTGCGCGCCGACAAGATCGATCCGTACAACGCCGACGAGCGCAAGAAGGTCGAGCTGTACCAGCTGTACGACGACCAGTGCCAGCGCGAAGGCGTGGTCGACTTCGCCGAACTGCTGTTGCGCACCTACGAGCTGTTGAGCCGCAACCAGCCGCTGCGCGAACACTACCAGCAGCGCTTCCAGCACATCCTGGTCGACGAGTTCCAGGATACCAATGACCTGCAATACAAATGGCTGAAGCTGATGTCCGGCCACGGCACGCAGAGCAGCAGCGCGCTGTTCGCCGTCGGCGACGATGACCAGTCGATCTACGCCTTCCGCGGCGCCAACGTCGGCAATATGAGCGCCTTCGAGCGCGAGTTCCACGTCAAGAACCTGATCAAGCTGGAGCAGAACTATCGCTCGCATGGTCACATCCTGGACGCCGCCAACGTGCTGATCGCCAATAACAGCAAGCGCCTGGGCAAGAACCTGCGCACCGACGCCGGCCACGGCGAGCAGGTGCGCGTCTACGAAGCCAACTCGGATCTGTCCGAAGCGTCGTGGATCATCGAGGAAACCAAGAACCTGATCCACGACGGCGCCTCGCGCAGCGAAATCGCCGTGCTGTACCGTTCGAATGCGCAGTCGCGCGTGATCGAGCATGCGCTGTTCTCGGCCGGCATTCCGTACCATGTGTATGGCGGCCTGCGCTATTTCCAGCGCGCCGAGGTCAAGCATGCGATCGCCTACCTGCAACTGATGGACAATCCGCACAACGATTCCGCTTTCCTGCGCGTGGTCAACTTCCCGGCGCGCGGCATCGGCGTGCGCTCGATCGAGACCTTGCAGGCGGCGGCCGACCAGTACCGCGTGTCGCTGTACGCGGCCGTGCCGTATGTGACCGGCAAGGCCGGCACCTCGCTGGCCGGCTTCGTCAAGCTGATCGAGGGCGCGCGCTTTGAAACGCAGCAGATGGCCTTGCCGGAACTGGTGCGCGTGGTGCTGGAACAGTCGACGCTGCTGACCCACTACGCCACCGAAAAGGAAGGCGCCGACCGTATCGAAAACTTGGAGCAGATGGTCAGCGCCGCCACGCAGTTCGTGTCGGAAGAAGGCTTTGGCCAGGGCGCGCCGGCGCATCTGGGGCCGCAGTCGCTGCCGCAGTCCGGCCTGCCGGTGGTGAACGAGGACGGCTTCGAGATTCTGGATGCCGATGCGCCGCTGGCGACCGTGATGTCGCCGCTGTCGGCCTTCCTGTCGCACGCGTCGCTGGAGGCGGGCGACAACCAGGCCACCGTCGGCCAGGAAGCGGTGCAGATGATGACGGTGCACTCGGCCAAGGGCCTGGAGTTCAACAACGTCTTCATCACCGGGCTGGAAGAGGGCCTGTTTCCGCACGAGAGCAGTTCGCGCGAGCATGACGGCGTGGAAGAGGAGCGCCGCCTGATGTACGTGGCGATCACCCGCGCACGCCAGCGCCTGTACCTGAGCTTTGCGCAGACGCGCATGCTGCACGGCCAGACGCGCTACAACATGAAGTCGCGCTTCTTTGACGAGTTGCCGGAAGATGCGTTGAAGTGGCTGACGCCGAAGGTGCAGCAGGGCTGGTTCGCGGCCCGCAAGTCGGCCTGGGACGAAGCGCCGCTGGTGGGTTCGGACAAGGCGCTGGCGCAGAAGATGGCCAGCAAGGCGGCCGAGGCCAGTTCAGGCTGGCGCCTGGGCCAATCGGTGGCCCACGCCAAGTTCGGCGAGGGCGTGATTGTGAATATCGAAGGCAGTGGCAATAACGCCCGCGCCCAGATCAACTTTGGCAGCGCCGGCATGAAGGTGCTCGATCTGAGCATCGCCAAGCTCGACAAGATTTAAGGCTTGTCGAGATTGACCGTCGCAGGCGCAGGCGTCTGCGGCGGGCCGAACAGCTGGACGTAAGCCGCGTACAGCGTGCAATGCACCATCACCAGCGAAAACAGGAACAGCGTCAGAATGCCGACAATGCCTATTTGCGACGTGCCAAACACCAGTATCACGATCTGAACGCCGACGAAGTACAGCAGGTGCAGCACCACCACGGCGGTGAAGAACGCCTTGGCCGCGCGCAGCACCGACACCACGCTGAAGAACAGCGCCTTGTTCAAGGCCATCTTCTGCCAGAAAATCAGCGGCGCCGTCATCGATGTCAGCGTCCAGCCGACCAGGAAAATGGCCGATGACGCCAGCAGGCCGCCCAGCAGGCCATCGGTATCCTCCGGCTTGATGACGCCCCTGGCTTGCGCCTCCTTCAGCGCGGTCAGCGCGTCGCCGGACATGGTGTACAGCGCCACCATCGCCAGCACCATCAGCAGGAAATTCAGCCCGCCCAAGGCCAGCAGATGCTTGCGCATCGGCGACTGAAAACCGGACAGCAGCAGATGTGGCAGCGCGCGCCGGCCCTGATCGATTTCGGCGCAGCCCTGCAACAGGGTGACGGAGAACAGCGGCATCAGCACGCACCACAGGATCTGCCCCAGCACCGGCAACAGCAGGATGAACAGCGAGACGAACATGCAGACAAACAGCAGCGCCATCATGGCGCCCGGCTGCTTGCGGAACACCGTCCAGCCTTGCTTGACCCAGTGCAGGCCGACTCGTGCGGGTAGCTTTTCCATCAGAACAGCTCCGGCGCCGGCGTGGCGATGCGTTCGCGCAGGATGCGCTCGAAGTGGCCCGGATCATGCGGCGTCAGCATCTCCGCCTCGCGCGGGCGGTAGAAGTCGTACAGGCGCGACAGCCAGAAGCGCAGCGCGCCGGCGCGCAGCATCGGCTGCCATGCGGTGTGCTCGGCGGCGGTGAACGGCCGCACGGCGTGGTAGGCGTCCACCAGCGCGCGCACGCGGGCGGTGTCCAGCACGCCGGTGTCGAGGTCGATGCACCAGTCGTTGACGGTGACCGCGACGTCGAACAGCCAGGTGTCGCAGCCGGCAAAGTAGAAGTCGAAGAAGCCGGTCAGGCGCTCGCCGTCGAACATCACGTTGTTGCGGAACAGGTCGGCGTGTATCGGGCCCACTTGCAGCTGCTTGTGGACGTCGCAGGCGGCAAACGCATCCTGGAAGTGCACTTCGGCCTTCAGCAGGTGTGCCTTGTCTTCCGGAATGAACGGCAGCACTTCCGGCGTGGTTTCATGCCACCACGCCAGGCCGCGCAGGTTCGGCTGCTTCAGCGCGTAATCCTGGCCGGCCAGATGCATCTTCGCCAGCATGGCGCCAACCGCGGCGCAATGCACCGGCTGCGGCGACATTTGCGACTGGCCTTCCAGCTTGGTGACGATGGCCGCCGGCTTGCCGTGCAGGGCGACGATCAGCTCGCCCTTGTCATTGGCGACCGGCGCCGGCACCGCCACGCCGCGTTCGGCCAGGTGACGCATCAGATTGAGGTAAAACGGCAGTTGTTCGAATGACAAATTCTCGAAGATGGTGAGCACATACTGGTGTTGTTCACCATTGCGCTCGGTAGTCAGGAAGAAATTGCTGTTCTCGATGCCGGAACTGATGCCTTTGAGCTCAAGCGCTTGGCCGAGCGGAAATTGGGTGATCCACTGGGTGACATCCTCCAGCGATACCGGGGTAAAGACTGCCATGTGCGAATTCTAAGGTTCCGTGTAGGTGATGTGGCTTATTTGGCTGGCGGAGATTGCGGTGGGGTATTGAACTCCTGCTCGGCTTCCTCTTCGACAGATTTCTTTTTCTTCTTGCCGAGGTCGAACTCCATCACCGTCCATTGCGCGCCGCGCAGGTTGCCGCTCATGACGTCACCCGGCATGGCGGTGCCGGCCGGATGGTTGGGACGCAGGGTGTAGGTGCTGGGACCGCTTTTGACGGTGGCTTCGGTCACGTTGCCGCTATTGTCGCGTTTTTCCGTGATTTTGTTTTCGGCCGGCTTGGCGGTGATGGTGACGCCGTCATCGGTCACTTCTTCCAGTTTTTCCAGTTTTGGCGGGGCCTGGCTCGGGGTCGACTGGGCGAACGCCGTATGGGCGCCGAGCGTCAGGAGGAGGGCAGGCCAGAGAAGGGAAGTGCGCGTCATGATGGATCGCCTTTAGCAGAGAAATAGCCGCAGAATTTTTATGTATGATCCATTGTAACAAACAGACACCCATCGCTGTGCTTTCCCTTGGAGGGATGCCGCCGGACCCCGGTCAAAACCTGCGATAATGTTGTCTTCACGCTCAGCACCCTCATCTAGTTCCTATGCAAAATACCCTGTTGTTAGTAGACGGCTCCAGCTATCTTTACCGCGCTTTCCACGCGCTGCCCGACCTGCGCAGCGCCGACGGTCACCCGACCGGCGCCATGCACGGCATGGTCAACATGCTGCGCCGCCTCCGGGCCGACTACCCGGCCGCCTACATCGCCTGCGTATTCGATGCTAAAGGAAAAACTTTCCGTGATGACATGTATCCGGAATACAAGGCCACGCGCGCCTCGATGCCGGACGACCTGCGCCTGCAGATCGAGCCGATCCACGAGGCGGTCAAGGCCATGGGCTGGCCGATCCTGATGGTGGAGGGCGTGGAGGCCGACGACGTGATCGGCACCCTGTCGGTCGAGGCCTACAAGGCCGGCATGAACGTGGTGGTGTCCACCGGCGACAAGGATCTGGCGCAGCTGGTCAACGACAAGGTCATGCTGATCAACACCATGACCAACGAAAAGATGGACGAGGCCGGCGTGCTGGCCAAGTTCGGCGTGCCGCCGAACCGCATCATCGATTACCTGACCCTGATCGGCGACACCGTCGACAACGTGCCGGGCGTGTCCAAGTGCGGCCCGAAAACCGCGCTGAAATGGCTGACCCAGTACGATTCGCTGGACGGCGTGATGAGCAACGCCGACAAGATCACCGGCGCCGTCGGCCAGAACCTGCGCGATGCGCTGGAGTGGCTGCCGAAAGGCCGCGAACTGATCACCGTCAAGCTGGACTGCGACCTGACCGGCCACATGGTGTCGATCAGCGAATCGCTGATCGCGCGCGAGGAAGACAAGGAAGGGCTGCTGGCCTTCTTCAGCAAGTACGGCTTCAAGACGCTGCTGCGCGAACTGGGCACGGCTGCCAGCACGCCGGCGTCGACGGTCAAGGTGTCGCTGGATGCGCCGGTGGGCGGCGCCGCCTCGCTCAATGGCGACCTGTTCGCCGAACCGGTCATCGCCACCTACGAAACGGTGTACACCGACGAGCAGCTGGACAAGTGGATCGAGCGCATCAACGCCGCCGAGCTGACCGCCGTCGACACCGAAACCACGTCGCTGGAGCCGATGACGGCGCAGCTGGTCGGCATTTCGCTATCGGTGAAGGCGGGCGAGGCCTGCTACATCCCGGTCGCGCACAACTACCAGGGCGTGTCGCAGCAGCTGGAGCGCGAGCATGTGCTGGCCAAATTGAAACCGTGGCTGGAAGACGTCACCAGGCTGAAGGTCGGCCAGAACCTCAAGTACGACAGCCACATCTTCGCCAACCATGGCGTGTCGTTGCAAGGCATCCATCACGACACGCTGCTGGAATCGTATGTGTTTGAATCGCACCGCACGCACGACATGGACAGCCTGGCGCTGCGCCACCTGAACCACACCACGATTCCATTCGTGGACGTGTGCGGCAAGGGCGCCAGCATGATCACCTTCGACCAAGTGGAAATCGGCCGCGCCACCGAGTACGCGGCGGAAGACGCCGACATCACGCTGCGCCTGCATCAGAAGATGATCGGCGAAGTGGAGCCGGATGCGAAGCTGAATTTCATCTACCGCAATATCGAGCTGCCGACCGCCGTGGTGCTGCAAAAGATCGAACGCAACGGCGTGCAGATCGACGCCGCCTTGCTGGAGCAGCAATCGGCCGAGCTGGGCGCGCGCATCATCGAACTGGAAGCCAAGGCGCACGAGCTGGCCGAGCAGCCATTCAACCTCGGCTCGCCGAAACAGATCGGTGAGATCTTCTTCGAGAAGCTGAAACTGCCGGTGGTGAAAAAGACGCCGAGTGGCGCGCCATCCACCGACGAGGAAGTGCTGCAGAAGCTGGCCGAGGATTACCCGCTGCCGAAAGTGCTGCTGGAATACCGCAGCCTGTCCAAGCTGAAATCGACCTACACCGACAAGCTGCCGAAGGGCATCAACAAGGATACCGGCCGCGTGCACACCAACTACGCACAGGCGGTGGCGGTGACGGGGCGCCTGGCATCCAACGACCCGAACCTGCAAAACATTCCGATCCGCACCAAGGAGGGTCGCCGCATCCGTGAAGCCTTCGTGGCGCCGGCGGGTTCGCACATCGTGTCGGCCGACTATTCGCAGATCGAGCTGCGCATCATGGCGCACATCTCGGAAGACGAGAACATGCTGCGCGCGTTTGCCGAAGGCGTGGACATTCACCGCGCCACCGCCGCCGAGATCTTCGGCGTGGCGCCGGAATCGGTCGAGAGCGAGCAGCGCCGCTATGCCAAGGTGATCAACTTCGGCCTGATCTACGGCATGAGCGCGTTCGGCCTGGCGAGCAACCTGGGCATCGAACGCGGCGCGGCGCAGAGCTATATCGAACGCTACTTCGCGCGCTTCTCGGGCGTGAAGCAGTACATGGACGACACGCGCCTGCAGGCCAAGGCGCGCGGTTACGTGGAGACGGTGTTCGGCCGCCGCCTGTGGCTGCCGGAGATCAATTCGCCGAACGGCCCGCGCCGCCAGGGCGCCGAGCGCGCGGCGATCAATGCGCCGATGCAGGGCACGGCGGCGGATCTGATCAAGCTGGCCATGGTGGCGGTGCAGAACTGGCTGGAAACGGATAAGCTACAGACCAAGATGATCATGCAGGTCCACGACGAACTGGTGCTGGAAGTGCCGGATGCGGAGCTGGAGCTGGTCAAGCAAAAACTGCCGGAGCTGATGGCTGGCGTGGCGCAATTGAAAGTGCCGCTGATCGCCGAAGTCGGTGTCGGTTCTAATTGGGATCAAGCACACTAAGGAGCTTACAGGATGGACGATTTGACGCGGGATGCAGAGAGTTTGCTGGCTAAAACGAATTTGTCGGACGGCGTCGACCGCCGCGATTTCCTGAAGGTGGCGCTGGGCACCGGCTTTGCCGCCGCCACGCTGCCGGTGATGGCGCAAAACGTCATCAAGACCGACACCGTCGGCCTGACCGCCGGCACCATTACGCTCAACGTCAACGGCCAGAACGTCCCGGTCTACCGCGCCCAGCCTGAAGGCAAGACCAACCTGCCGGTGATCCTGGTGATCTCCGAAATTTTCGGCGTCCACGAGCACATCGCCGACGTCGCCCGCCGCTTCGCCAAGCAAGGCTACCTGGCGCTGGCGCCGGACCTGTTCGTGCGCCAGGGCGACGCGACCAAGGTGGCGTCCATCGCCGAACTGCAGCGCGACATCATCGCCAAGACCCCGGACGAGCAGGTGCTGACCGACCTCGACGCCGTGGTCGCCTGGGCCAAGGCCAATGGCGGCAATGCCGACAAGATCGCCATCACGGGTTTCTGCTGGGGCGGCCGCATCACCTGGCTGTACGCGGCGCACAATCCGTCGATCAAGGCCGGCGTGGCCTGGTATGGCCGCCTGATGGGGGACACCAACGCCAACTTTCCCAGGCACCCGATCGATGTTGCTGGCACTCTGACGGTTCCCGTGCTGGGCCTGTATGGCGCCAAGGACACCGGCATCTCGCAGGAGTCGATCACCGTCATGAAAGCGGCGCTGGCCAAGGGGCCGAACAAGTCCACTTTCGTGATTTATCCGAACTCCGGCCACGCCTTCCACGCCGACTACCGCCCGAGCTACGTCGAGGCCGACGCCAAGGACGGCTGGGGCCGGACGCTGGCCTGGTTCAAGCAAAACGGCGTCATGTGAGCGGTTTTTAAGCAAAATCAGCAAAAAAGCATGCCGGGGAGTAAAATAACGCCCCGGCCTGCGCGGTAGCGCGCGCGGCTTCAGCACCAGAGGCTATAACATCGATCCCGTACTCATCTCCATCTTATTGGCAACCACACTGGCTGGCGTAGTGAGCATCACTGCGGCGGCCGTGTTCTCGTTTACCTTGCTGTCCAAGGTGGTCGAGCGCATGGTCAGCCTGTCGGTCGGCATCATGCTGTCGACGTCGCTGCTGCATGCCTTGCCGGAGGCGTTTGAATCGACCGCCAGCGCGCGCAGCCTGTTTGCCACCTTGCTGGGCGGGCTGCTGGCGTTCTTCCTGCTGGAAAAGCTGGCGATCCTGCGCCATTCGCATCACCACGAGGGCGACGGCCACCATCACCACCATGGCCACGACAAGCACGAGGCCGGCAAGGCCGGCTGGATGATCCTGGTCGGCGACGGCATGCACAACTTCACCGACGGCATTCTGATTGCGGCGGCGTTCCTGGCGAATCCGGAGCTGGGCCTGGTGACCGGCCTGGCCATCATCGCGCACGAAATTCCGCAGGAAATTGGCGACTTCATCGTGCTGCTGAACGCCGGCTTCTCGCGCACCCGCGCTTACGTGTACAACCTGTTGTGCAGTCTGCTGGCGATTGCCGGCGGCCTGCTGGGCTATTACACGCTGGACCGTGCCAGCAGCCTGATTCCCTATGTGCTGGTGTTTGCCTCGTCCGGCTTCATCTACATTGCCGTCAGCGACCTGATGCCGCAGATGCAGCGCCGCGCCACCATGCGCGAGACCGTGCCGCAAGTGCTGCTGATCGCCGCCGGCGTCGCCATCGTCGTCTTCCTGGTCGGCGGCCACCACTAAGCCTGACCTATCGTCACCGCACGAGTCATGTTAAAAATTCTTGGAAAAGCTTCTTCCATCAACGTGCGCAAGGTCTTGTGGACATGCGCCGAGCTTGGCATTGAGTTCGAGCGGGAGGATTGGGGCGCGGGATTTCAATCCACGGCGCAGGACAGTTTTCGTGCGCTCAATCCGAACGCGATGGTGCCTGTTATCGTCGATGGCGATTTCGTGCTGTGGGAATCGAATACGATCTGCCGCTACCTCTGCAACAAGACGAACGACGGGCGGCTGTTGCCGGTTGAGCCGCAGGCGCGTGCGCGTGTCGAACAGTGGATGGATTGGCAGGCTACCGAATTGAATAATGCCTGGCGCTATGCGTTCATGGCGCTGGTGCGCAATAGTCCCGCGCATCGCGATCCGGCGCAGATCGAAGCTGGTGTCGCGCACTGGAACCGGCACATCGGCATCCTTGATCATCATCTTGCGACCATCGGGCGCTATGCGGCTGGCGATCATTTCTCCCTGGCCGATGTGGTGCTCGGCCTGTCCGTTCACCGCTGGTTATCCACGCCGATGGAGCGGCCGCTGTATTCTGCAATTACCGGGTACTACGAGCGGTTGAGTGAAAGGCCTGCTTTCCATATCTTTTGCCGCAACGGCGAACCTTGAAAGAGAATTCGCTTGCGCAGCAGCCTTCACCCTGAGCCTGCGCCAGCTCAACTTGCCATCGTCTCCACCCGGAGTATGATGGCGGCATGAATTCCCGCCTCAAAAAACAAGCCGAAGCCTTGGCGGCCCTCTCCGCCGCAGACCGCGCTCGCCTCGAGCATTTGGCTGTTCTCGCACAACTTACTGCTGACGAAATCTGGCCTGAAGTCTGGCAATATGGTTTCGACGACGTTGAGCAAAGTATTCAAGCAGATATCGAGGGACAAGAAGACATCGCCGCAGGCAGAACAATATCGAATGAAGACGTAATGGCGCAGGCACTTCAGATTGTGGAAGCAAATGCGCGGCGCAAACGCAAAACCGGCTAGGCTGGTAATCAGTTGGTCAGCGAGAGCACAAAAATCGCTCGATCAAACGATCGGGCATGTCTATGCACAGGACACAAACACTGCCCGGTTGATCATCCAGCGATTGCAGAAAGCGCTCGACCTGATTGCTACGCAGCCTGCCATCGGTACGCCCACTAAAATCGCTGGTTTATATCGATTCCCGATACCGAAAACTGGTCATACGATTGAGTATCGGATTCATCAAACGAGTATTACGATCATGCGCTGGGCGCGGCACACCCGTAAATCTTAGTTGGGGCCGGTGGCGACTGGCCGCGTGGGGTCGCCGACCCATTCGCTCCACGAGCCGGGGTAGAGCGCGGCGCCTGGGAGGCCGGCGACTTCCAGGGCCAGCAGGTTGTGGCAGGCGGTGACGCCGGAGCCGCACTGCATGATGGCTTTCGATGGATCGGCAAACAGCGGCGCGAATTCGGCTTTCAGCTGCTCGGCGTTCTTGAAGCGGCCTTCGGCCGTCAGGTTGTCCTTGAAGAAGCGGTTCTTGGCGCCCGGGATATGGCCGCCCACCGGATCGATGGTTTCGTTCTCGCCGCGATAACGGTCGGCCGCGCGCGCGTCGACCACGGTGCGGCCCTGCATGTCGATGTTGGCCAGCACCTCATCCGCCGACACGGTGCTGACCAGCGACGAGCGCTCGCTGATCGCGCCCGGCGTGCGGCGCTCGGCATGCGTGACCAGCGGCAGGGCCTCGGCCTGCCAGGCCACCAGACCGCCATCCAGCACCGCGACCGCCGCATGGCCGACCCAGCGCAGCAGCCACCACAAGCGCGCCGCGAACATGCCGCCATGGGCATCGTAAGCCACCACCTGGGTGTCGTCGTCGATGCCCCAGCCGCGCAGGGTTTCGATGAACGCCGCCTTGCCCGGCAGCGGATGACGGCCGAGGAACTTGCCGTCCGCCCCGATCTTCGCGCCCGACAAATCCGTATCCACATTGGCAAACTGCGCGCTGGCGATATGGCCGATGGCAAAGCTGTCGAAGCCCGCGTTCGGATGCATCAGGTCGTGGCGGCAGTCAAGGATGACCCATTTCGGATCTTCCAGGTGCTGGGACAGGGTGGCGGCGTCGATCAGGGTCGTGTACATGAACTGGTTCCTTATACTTCGCTGGCGATGGGATCGGTATCGGCAATGGCCTTGCCGCGTGGCGTGCTGCGCGTATTGTAGAACGTTGCCGCCATCCCTGACGCGAGAATGATGCCGATGCCCGCCCAGCTATGCCAGTCGAACACGTCGCCGAAGATAAACACGCCCCAGACGCTGGAGAACACGATGCCGGTGTACTGCAAGTTCGCCACCACCAGCGTGTTGCCAAGGCGATAGGCGCGCGTCATGGCGATCTGCGCGCTGGTGGCGCACACGCCGATGGCCAGCAGCAGCAAGCCGCTGCGCACGCTGGAGATTGGATGCCATACCGGACCGTCGCTGCCGCCGGTCAGGAACACGCCGACGATGCCGGCGGCCAGGTTCATGACGGTGAAGTAGAACACCACCCGGTTTTCCGGCTCACCGGCCAGGCCCATTTTGCGCACCTGCATGTAGGCGGTGGCGGTAATCACGCTGGAACCCAGCGCAATCAGCGCCGGCGTCAGTTGATTGGCATTGAAAGCGGGGCGCAGCAGCAGCGTGACGCCGACAAAGCTCAGCCCCACCGCCACCATCAGCGGCCATTTGATGTCGCCCTTGGCGTGCCACCAGCCCATGGCGAACAGCCACACGGCGATCCAGATCGGCGACATGTAATTGAGGGTCATGGCGGTGGCCAGCGGCAGCTGGCCGATCGAGTAATACCACAGCCACAGCGAGGTGACGCCGATCAGGCCGCGCCAGACGTGGGCGCCCGGCATCGAGGTGCGGAAGGTTTCGCCGCGCAAGGTGACCAGGGCGCCGAGGGTGATCACGCCGACCACGCCCCGGTACATGACCAGCTCGGATGTTGAGAATTCTGCAGAAGCCAGCTTGACGCAGACGCCCATGACGGCAAACATAAAACTCGCAAACAACATCCAGAGTGACTGCATCGTGAAACCTTATAAATCCATTTTACGTTGGTACCACTCGTGGAAGTGTTGCATGCCGTCTTCCATCGGTGATTGATACGGCCCGCCGTCCGTCTCGCCGCGGTCCATGAGGACTTTGCGGCCGGCGTCCATGCGTCGGCCGATTTCGTCGTCTTCGATACAGGTTTCCATGTAGGCGGCGCGCTCGGCCTCGATGAACTCGCGCTCGAACAGCACGATTTCCTCGGGATAGTAGAACTCCACCACGTTCCTGGTGCGGTTCGGGCCTTCCGGCCACAGGGTCGAGACGATCAGCACGTGCGGATACCACTCGACCATGATGTTCGGGTACAGGGTCAGCCAGATGGCGCCGTACGGCGGCGGTTCGCCGCCACGGAACTTGAGCACCTGCTCCTGCCAGTGCTTGTAGATTTCCGAGCCGGACTTCTGCAGGCCCTTGTGCACGCCCACCGTCTGCACGCTGTACTCGCGGCCGAACTCCCAGCGCAGGTCGTCACAGGTGACGAAGCTGCCCAGTCCGGGGTGGAACGGCTCGACGTGGTAGTCCTCCAGGTAGACCTCGATGAAGGTCTTCCAGTTGTAGTCGCAGTGGTGGACTTCCACGTGGTCCAGCATGTAGCCGCTGAAATCCAGATCCTTGGTCACGGACAGCTGGTTCAGCTCTTCCATGACGTTGTAGCCGTTTTGCTCGAACAGCAGGCCGTTCCAGCTTTGCAGCTGGGTCTTCGGCAGGTTCAGGCAAGGCGTTTCCGGGAAGTGCGGCGCGCCGATCAACTCCCCCTTGAGGTCGTAGGTCCAGCGGTGCAGCGGGCAGACGATGTTGCTGGCGTTGCCGCGGCCATTGAACATCAGCGCCTGGCGGTGGCGGCAGACGTTGGACAGCAATTCGATGCCATTGGCGTTACGCACCAGCATGCGGCCTTCGTTTTCGGCGGCCAGTGTGGCGAAATCGCCAACATTTGGCACCATCAGCTCGTGGCCGACATAGCGCGGACCGGCCTTGAATAATTGCTGCATTTCACGCTGCAGTAGCGTTTCGTCAAAATAGACGTTGACCGGAAGTTGCGCGGTTGGCCGCGCTAGCTTGGCGTGGGTACCCAGATCGGACATCCAAACCCCCCTTAATATATACATCAAACCAAGAAGAGACAGAATCCGTAAAGACGACCCGCATTCAAATGCGTTGAGGTGGTATTTAGGACAGAACCGGCGATTATACCGTGTTTTGCGCGGTACAGACAGCCCAGCTTGCTCGCTTATTGTGCAAAACATTGCAATAACTGCATGCTCGACAGGGCAAATGAGGGCGATTGCGCTAAAATCCAGAGTCCGCGGTGTGCCTGGACGCTAATGTTCCACGGGATAAGGTGGTTTGTTCTAAAATATCGGGCTACACTGCGCTGGCCTGGCTGTGCCCAAGATAACTGATAACTATGTCTAAGAAATTAACTGCCGACGCGACCGCCGCCGCCCTCGCTCCCGCTTCGTTTGAAGAAGCGATGGCGGAACTGGCGCAACTGGTCGCACAGATGGAGGCGGGTCAACTGCCGCTGGAAGCTTCGGTGGCCGCCTATGCGCGCGGCTCGGAGCTGGTGAAGTTCTGCGCGGCCCAGCTGGAAAAAGTGGAATCCCAGGTCAAGGTGCTGGAAGGCGAGATGCTCAAGCCTTTCGTGGCCGTTGGCGAGGGCGAACAATGAGCGCCGCCTTCGACGACTGGATGAAAACCGTGCAGGCCGGATCGGAAAACGATTTATCCGGTTTCCTGCCGTCGTCCGACACCATTCCCGCCAAGCTGCACGAAGCGATGCGCTATGCGCTGCTGGGCGGCGGCAAGCGCGTGCGCCCGCTGCTGGTGTACGCGGCCGGCGCCCTGTTCGGCGCCGATGCGGCCACGTTGAGCCGCGCGGCGGCGGCGGTGGAAATGATCCACGCCTACTCGCTGGTGCACGACGACATGCCGTGCATGGACGACGACGCACTGCGCCGCGGCAAGCCGACGGTGCACGTGGCCTACGACGAAGCGACCGCGCTGCTGGTCGGCGACGCGCTGCAGTCGCAAGCCTTCCTGGTGCTGGCCGAGACCGCCACCGTGCCGCCGGCGCGCGTGGCGGCGATGCTGCGCCTGCTGGCCCATGCCTCCGGCTCGGCCGGCATGTGCGGCGGCCAGGCCATTGATCTCGATAGCGTCGGCGTCAGCCTGACGCTGGAACAGCTGGAGTGCATGCACCAGCTGAAAACCGGCGCCCTGCTGCGCGCGTCCGTGGTGCTGGGCGCCCTGGCCGGCAAGGAGCTGGACGACACGGAACTGAACGCGCTGAACATCTACGCGCGCGCCATCGGCCTGGCGTTCCAGGTGGTGGACGATGTGCTTGACGCGACGGCTGATTCGGCCACGCTGGGCAAAACCGCCGGCAAGGACGCCGCCGACAACAAACCGACCTACGTATCCATACTAGGTTTGGCGCCGTCGCGCGCACTGGCGGAAAAATTGCGGCTCGACGCGCATGCAGCGCTCGCGCCGTTTGGAGAAAAAGCTTTGCGATTACGCGAACTCGCGGACCTGATCGTGCAGCGGAAGGCATAAATGAACTTGCTCGAAAAAATAGAATCCCCGGCCGATGTACGCAAACTCTCGTACAGCCAACTGACGCCGCTGGCGCATGAACTGCGCGCCTACCTGCTCGATTCCGTGTCGAAGACCGGCGGCCACCTGTCGTCCAATCTCGGCACGGTGGAATTGACGGTGGCGCTGCACTACGTGTTCAACACGCCGCACGACCGCATCGTCTGGGACGTGGGCCACCAGACCTACTCGCACAAGATCCTGACCGGCCGCCGCGAGCGCATGCACACGCTGCGCCAGCTGAACGGCATCTCGGGCTTCCCGAAACGCGACGAAAGCGAATACGACACCTTCGGCACCGCGCACTCGTCGACCTCGATTTCGGCGGCGCTGGGCATGGCGCAGGCGGCCAAGATCAAGGGCGAGCATCGCCACGCCATCGCCGTCATCGGCGACGGTTCCATGACCGCCGGCATGGCGTTCGAGGCGCTGAACAACGCCGGCGTGCAGGACGACGTCAACCTGCTGGTGATCCTGAACGACAACGACATGTCGATCTCGCCGCCCGTCGGCGCGCTGAACCGCTATCTGGCGCGGCTGATGTCGGGACAGTTCTACGCCGCCGCCAAGAACGTCGGCAAATCGGTGCTGCCTGGCCCGGTGCTGGAGCTGGCCAAGAAGCTGGAAGAACATGCGAAGGGCATGGTGGTTCCGGCCACGATGTTCGAGGAATTCGGCTTCAACTACATCGGCCCGATCGACGGCCACGACCTGGAATCGCTGATCCCGACGCTGCAGAACATCAAGCAGTTGAAAGGCCCGCAGTTCCTGCACGTGGTGACCAAGAAGGGCCAGGGCTACAAGCTGGCCGAGGCCGAGCCTATCCTTTACCACGGCACCGGCAAGTTCAATCCGGCCGAAGGCATCAAGCCGGCGGTTGCGCCGTCGAAAAAAACCTACACCGAAGTATTCGGCGACTGGCTGTGCGACATGGCCGCCGCCGACAAGAAGCTGGTCGGCATCACGCCGGCCATGCGCGAAGGTTCGGGCATGGTGCGCTTCGACCAGGAATATCCTGACCGTTACTTCGACGTCGGCATCGCCGAGCAGCACTCGGTGACCTTCGGCGCCGGCCTGGCCTGCGAAGGCCTGAAACCGGTGGTGGCGATCTACTCGACCTTCCTGCAACGCGGCTACGATCAGCTGATCCACGACGTGGCGCTGCAAAACCTGGACGTGACCTTTGCGCTGGACCGCGCGGGCCTGGTGGGCGCCGACGGCGCCACCCATGCCGGCAACTACGACATGGCCTACCTGCGCTGCATTCCGAACATGGTGGTGATGGCCGCATCGGACGAAAACGAATGCCGCCAGATGCTGACCACCGGCTACCACTACAACGGTCCGGCCGCGATACGCTATCCACGCGGCGCCGGCATCGGCGCGGTGATCAAGCCGGAACTGACGTCGATTGAAATCGGCAAGGGCGAAATCAAGCGCAGCGGCCAGAAGATCGCCATCCTGGCCTTCGGCTCGATGGTGGCGCCGTCCGTGGCCGCCGGCGAAACGCTGAACGCCACCGTGGCCAATATGCGCTTCGTCAAGCCGCTGGACGTGGAACTGGTCAAGCAGCTGGCCGCCGATCACGATTACTTCGTGACGGTGGAAGAGGGCTGCATCATGGGCGGCGCCGGCGCCGCCGTGGCGGAAGCGCTGGCCGCCGCAGGCCTCGCCAAGCCGATGCTGATGCTTGGCCTGCCGGACAAGTTCATCGACCATGGCGACCCGGTCAAGCTGCTGGCCAGCGTTGGCCTGGATGCCGCCGGCATCACCGCGTCGATCAAGCAGCGTTACCTGAGCGACGAACCGCGCCTGGTCGTCAATAACGGCTGATCACCTCCGCCACGGCGGCGGCCATCGCTTCGTATCCGGCGTCGCCCGGATGCAGGTGGTCGCCGCTGTCGTAACGCGGCAGCATGCGCGACGGGTGGTCCGGGTCGCGCAGCAGCGCATCCATATCGGCCACCGCGTCGAATTCCTGACTCTCCCTGATCCATCGATTGACCTGCCGGCGTAGTGCGTCCTTGGCGGGCGTGTAATAGCCTTCGATGGCCGTGCCTTCGAACGGCGGCAGCGTGGCGCCGATGATGCGCACCTTGCGCGCGTGCGCCTGCGCGATCAGCTGGCGGTAGACGGCGATGATGCGCTCCGCCGTCATCGGCGCTTCCTGCGGCGCGAACACGCTTTGCGGCCAGCCGATATCGTTAATCCCCATCAGCACCACTGCCGTTTGCACGCCGGGCTGCGCCAGCACGTCCTGCTCGAAGCGCGCGGCGGCGTTGACGCCCATGCGGTCGCCCAGCAGCCGCGCGCCCGAGATGCCGGCGTTGACGACGCCGACTCCGACGTCAACGCTAGGGCCAGGGCCAGGGCCAGGGCCAGGGCCAGGGCCAGGGCCAGCGCCTGCGTCGACACCAATGCTGAGGCGCGCGGCCAGATAATCCGGCCAGCGCCGGTCGCGGTCCGGCGTCGAGCCATTGCCGTCCGTGATCGAGTCGCCAAACGCCGCCACAGCCTGGGTTGGCTCCGCCGCATCCACCCAGATCCCGCTCAACAGCGCACGCCCATGCAGCGCTTGCGCCGTCTGCCACGTCACCGCGCCGGCCTGATTGCCTTCCACGATGGCGCCGGTCTGCTGCGCGCCCCAGTGAAAAGTCGCCAACGCTGTGCGCTCCGGCAGATACACGCTGACAGCCAGCTTCTCCAGCGCCGCCACCGGCATCTCCAAAGCGTCGCTCACCAAGGGCGCACCGGACGGAATGGCGACGCCACGCTGTCCGCCAAAAGTCAGCAAGCGTCCGGCCTCGCCGTCGCGCGCCAGCCGTGCCTCGCCGATCACCAGCGGCTGCGTGCTGTAGCGGTTCGACAGCACCACCCGCACACGCCGCCCGCCAACGCTGATGCGCGCCGTTTCGCGCACGGTTTGCCGCTCCAGCGCAGCGGGAACGCCCGTCGGCAGCGCAAATTCCTGTTCGCCCCATGCCGCATGCGGGCTGGCCTGCCAGGTCGCGACCCAGTTATCCGCCGCAAGCAGTGGCCCGGCAATGACTGCGCATAGCGCGCCAGCGATAAATCTCTTCATGATTGCTCTCCTGTCGAAAAGCTCACGATAGGTCATTCCAATTGAGCGCAGAAGACGTATAAATTGACTATACTTCATTCAATTATGGAATGAGGTCGCATGGACACTATCCGATCGCTACGCTGTTTTGTCCGCGCCGTGGAACTGGGCAGCCTGTCCGCCGTCGCGCGCGAAGAGGGAACGACGCAGCCGACCATCAGCAAACTGATGGCGGGCCTGGAACGCGACCTCGGCGTGCGCTTGCTGGAGCGCAGCACCACCAGCCTGCAGCCGACGCCGCAGGGACGCCGCTTCTACCAGCGCGCGCTGGCCGTGCTGGCCGAGTACCAGGATGCCGTGGCCGAGGCGCGCGGCCAGACCGAAACGCCGGCCGGCCTGATACGCCTGAACGCGCCGGCCGCCTTCGGCCAGTTCCGCCTGAATGGTTTGCTGGCACCGTTCCTGGCGCAATATCCGCAGGTGGACATCGAACTGATACTCGACGACCGCATGGTCGATCTGGTCAAGGAAGGCGTGGACATCGCCGTCCGCCAGGGACGCCAGCTGCCGCCGGACGCCATCGCCAGGCTGGCCGGCACCTCGCCGCGCCAATTGGTGGCCGCGCCGTCCTACCTGAAAGCGCGCGGCAAACCGAAGCAGCCGCAGGATCTGGCGCGGCACGACTACATCCGCTTCGCCTGGCTGGTCGATGCCGATCTGCTCACATTGCACAATGGTGAACGCACCGAAACCGTCCAGACGCGTGGCCGCTACCGCGTCAACCATGCGCTGGCGATCCGCGAGAGTCTGGCGGCCGGCGGCGGTATCGGCCTGTGTCCCCTGTGGCTGGTGCAGGATCTGCTCAATGACGGCGCCTTGGTGCGCGTGCTGCCCGCGTGGCATGGACAACCGCAGCCGCTGCATCTGCTGTCGCCATCGCGCCGCTACCAGCCGTTGCGCGCACGCCTGCTGCTGGATTATCTGGCGGCGCAGATCGCACTGCTACCTGGATACAACGCTTCCTGAAATTTTCTTGCCTATGGCGCAGGCTGTCCTATATTGATATAAACAGTTTATATCAGGGACTGGCATGAAGCTGATTACCGCAGGCTTGATGTTGTTGGCGATAGCGCTGCCGGCCGCCTCGCAGGTGCCGGAATCCGGCCGTGTGCAGGAACTGGTCTTCAGCGCCGCCGAAGTCGATGCGAGCATGGAGGAGCGCTACATCGACCGTACAGTGGATCTGGCCGCCGACGGCAAACTCGATGAGGACCGCGCGCTGCTGGCGCGCCTGCGCTACATCAGCGCCGAGTTGATACGTGTGGCTATCGAATTGAAACCAGAGGCCGCGCAGTGGCAATGGGAAGTACACACCACCAGCGATGTCGACGTGGATGCCCTGTGTCTGGCCGGCGGCAAGATTCTGGTCGGCAGCGCCTTCGTGCACAGGCTGGCGCTGACCGATGGCGAACTGGCGACGCTGCTGGCGCACGAAGTGGCGCATGCGGTGGCCGAGCATCACCGCGAAACCTTCTCCGAGGCGATGCTGCTGAACCGCTTTCCGGCCGTGCCGCTGGAAGTGGTGATGGCGCGGCTGGACAGCGACCTGTCGCTGCAAATCCGCCTGTCGAAACTATCCAGCCTGCAGGAATCCGAGGCCGATCATCTCGGTATGGTGCTGGCCCACCGCGCCGGCTGGGCGGCGGACGACATGGTCAGCTTCTACCGCAAGCTGGCCGATGGCGAGCAGACGGCGCTGCTCTCCGGCGCCTATCCCGCCAACGCTTCGCGCCTCAGCATGGCGCAGGGGATGGCGCGGCTGTTCGGCGATTAGCCGCGTTTGCGTTCGTGCTGCCACAGCACGTCGCTGCCGCCGGCGTAGCGGTTCAACACGCGCGACAGCACAAACAGCAGGTCCGACAGGCGGTTCACGTACTGGCGCGGATGTTCGTGGATGGTCTCCGCCTTGCCCAGCGTGACAATGGCGCGTTCAGCGCGACGGCAGACGGTGCGGCACACATGCGCCTGCGACGCGGCGCGCGAGCCGGCCGGCAGGATGAATTCCGTCAGCGGCGGCAGCGTGGCGTTGTACTTGGCCAGCAGCGTATCCAGCCGCTCGACGTGCGCTTCCTTGATCATCTGATAGCCGGGAATGCACAACTCGCCGCCCAGGTCGAACAGATCGTGCTGGATCGTGACCAGCTCGTCGCGCAGATCGGCCGGCATCTCCTCGCACAGCAGCAGGCCCAGATGCGAATTCAATTCGTCCACTTCGCCGATGGCGGTGATGCGCACGCTATCCTTGTCCGTGCGGCTGCCGTCGCCCAGACCGGTCGTGCCGCCGTCACCGGTACGCGTAGCAATTTTAGAGAGTCGGTTGCCCATAATATTCAGTCCTTGATGGCGATGCACCGAAGAATACAACAAATGGGCTTACAATCGTGGCTCCATCTGTGTTTTCAGGTGCATGACCATGAACACTGTTTCCGATCTTGTCTCCCGGCGTGCGCAGGTTGCTGCGGCGTTGCAGCATGTGCTGCCGCAGCGCGCTGTGCTGTCGGCTCCGGAGGATACGCGTCCTTATGAATGCGATGGTCTGGCGGCATATCGGCAGCTGCCGATGATCGTCGTGCTGCCCGATACCGAGGCGCAGATTGTTGCGGTGCTCAAGGTGTGCCGCGACCTGAACGTGCCCATCGTGCCGCGTGGCGCGGGCACCGGTTTGTCCGGCGGTGCGATGCCGATTGCCGACGGCGTGGTGCTGTCGACCGCGCGCCTGAACCGCATCGTGCGCATGGACGCTTATTCGCGGACGGCGGTGGTGCAGCCGGGCGTGCGTAACCTGGCGATCTCGGAAGCGGCGGCGCAGCATGGCTTGTACTACGCTCCCGATCCGTCGTCGCAGATCGCCTGCACCATCGGCGGCAATGTGGCGGAAAATTCCGGTGGCGTGCATTGCCTGAAGTACGGCCTGACCGTGCACAACGTGCTGCGCGTGCGCGTGGTGACCATCGACGGCGACGTGGTGGAATTGGGCAGCGAGGCGCTCGATGCGCCGGGACTGGACCTGCTGTCGGTGTTTATCGGCTCCGAGGGCATGCTGGGCATCGTCACCGAAGTGACGGTCAAGCTGGTGCCCAAGCCGGCCACCGCGCGCGTGATCATGGCGTCGTTCGATGAAGTGGTGAAGGGCTGCCATGCGGTGGAGGCGCTGATCGCGGCGGGCATCATTCCCGCTGGCCTGGAGATGATGGACCAGACGTCTTCGCGCATGGTGGAGCCGTTCGTCAAGGCCGGCTACGACACCGATGCTGCCGCCATCCTGCTGTGCGAAGCCGACGGCACCATCGAGGAAGTGGAAGAGGAAATCGCCCGCATGTCGGCGGTGCTGAACCAGGCCGGCGCCAGCGCGATCGCGGTCTCGCAGTCGGAGGCGGAGCGGCTGAAGTTCTGGTCCGGCCGCAAAAACGCCTTTCCCGCCGCCGGCCGCATCTCGCCGGATTACTACTGCATGGACGGCACCATTCCACGCAAGCGGCTGGGCGAGGTGCTGGCGGGGATCGCTGCGATGGAGATCAAGTACGGCCTGCGCTGCGCGAACGTATTCCACGCGGGCGACGGCAATCTGCATCCGCTGATCCTGTTCAACGCGAATATTCCGGACGAGTTCCAGCGCGCCGAAGCCTTCGGCGCCGAGATCCTGGCGCTGTGCGTGGAGGTCGGCGGCACCATCACCGGCGAACATGGCGTGGGCATCGAGAAGATCGATTCGATGTGCGTGCAGTTTGCGCCGGCGGAGCTGGAGGCGTTCTTCTCCGTCAAGCGCAGCTTCGACCCGCATGGCCTGCTCAATCCCGACAAGGCGATCCCCACGCTGCACCGCTGCGCCGAATTCGGCAAGATGCGCGTCAGCGGTGGCGTGCTGCCGTTCGCCCACCTCCCGCGATTCTGATCATGACTGTCTACGACGATTTCGCCGCCCGTATCCGCACCGCGAAGGCGCCGCTGCGCCTGCGTGGCGGCGGCACCAAGGACTGGTACGGCCAGGCGCTGGCGGGCGAGGTGCTGGACACGCGCATCAACAGCGGCATCATTTCCTACGAGCCGACGGAACTGGTGATTACCGCGCGCTGCGGCACGCCGCTGGCGGAGATTGAAGCGCTGCTGGCGCAGCACAATCAGATGCTGGCGTTCGAGCCGCCGCGCTTCGGTCCCGAATCGACCATTGGCGGCGTGGTGGCCAGTGCGCTGTCCGGCCCGCGCCGCGCCAGCGCCGGAGCGGTGCGCGACTTCGTGCTCGGCGTGGTGCTGATGGATGGACGCGGCGAGGTGTTGCGCTTCGGCGGGCAGGTGATGAAGAACGTCGCCGGCTATGACGTCTCGCGCCTGCTGGCAGGCTCACTGGGTACGCTGGGCCTGATACTGGAAGTGTCTTTGAAGGTGCTGCCGGTGCCGCTGCGCGAAGCGAGCCTGCGCTTTAACATGAACGAGATCGATGCGCTGGCGCGCCTGAACGAATGGGCCGGCCAGCCGTTGCCGATATCGGCCAGCTGCTGGCATCAGGATGTGTTGACCTTGCGCCTGTCCGGCGCGGATGCGGCGGTGGAGGCGGCACAGCGCAAGCTGGGCGGGCAGGCGCTGGATGGCGCCGAGGCTTACTGGGCCTCGCTGCGCGATCAGACGCACGCGTATTTCAGCGGCGGTACGTTGTGGCGCATGTCGGTGCCGTCGCATGCCAGCGCGATCATCCTGCGTGGCGAACAGCTGATCGAGTGGGGCGGTGCGCAGCGCTGGCTCAAGGTGGATGATGCTGCCGACGCCGACAGCATACGCCGCACCGTTGCGGCGTCAGGCGGGCATGCGACGCTGTTCCGCGGCGGTGATAAAGCCGCTGGCGTGTTCCATCCGCTGGCGCCGGCGGTGGCGAAAATCCATGAGCGCCTGAAGCAGTCCTTTGATCCTGCCGGCATCTTCAACCCTGGGCGCATGTACTGAACTATGCAAACCAATCTCGCTGACTTCATCAAGAACACGCGCGAAGGCGAAGAGGCCGAAGCGATCCTGCGCGCGTGCGTACATTGCGGCTTTTGCACCGCCACCTGCCCGACCTATCAGCTGCTGGGCGACGAGCTGGATGGGCCGCGCGGGCGCATTTATCTGATCAAGCAGGTGCTGGAGGGCGAGGCGGTGACGGCCAAGACGCAGCTTCATCTGGACCGCTGCCTTACCTGCCGCAACTGCGAGACGACCTGTCCATCCGGGGTGAGGTACGGGCGCTTGATCGATATTGGCCGCAAGGTGGTGGAAGAGCGCGTGCAGCGTCCGCTGGGGCAGCGTGTCAAGCGCAAGGTGCTGGTGGAGGGACTGTCGCGCAAGGCGGTCTTCAAGACGGCTTTGCAGGCGGGGCAGATATTCCGTCCGCTGCTGTCGCCGGCGATGCAGGACAAGGTGCCGCATCGGCAGGATGCGGGTGTGTGGCCAACGCGCGAACATGCGCGCAAGATGCTGGTGCTGGAGGGCTGCGCGCAGCCGGGCATGGCGCCGAATATCAATGCCGCGACGGCGCGCGTGCTCGATGCGCTGGGCGTGCAGCTGATCGTCGCGGCCAAGGCGGGATGCTGCGGCGCGCTGCGGCATCATATGAACCATCAGGAGGCGGCGCTGGACGACATGCGCCGTAATATCGATGCGTGGTGGCCGCATGTGCAGGGCAGCGCGGCGCCGGGCGCGGGCGGCGCGGCGGACGGCGGCGCGGCGGTCGAGGCGATCGTCATGACGGCGTCCGGCTGCGGCGTCACGGTCAAGGAGTACGGCCATCTGCTGGCGCACGATCCCGAATATGCCGGCAAGGCCGCGCGCATTTCGATGCTGACGCGCGACCTGAGCGAGATCATGCCGGAATTCGAGGCCGAGCTTGCGCAGCGCGTCAAGACTGGCGAAGCAGGGCGCGTGGCGTATCACCCTCCCTGCACGCTGCAACACGGCCAGCAGATACGCGGCAAGGTTGAAGGCGTGCTGCGCGCCGCCGGCATCGACGTGGTGCTGTGCGCCGACAGCCACCTGTGCTGCGGCTCGGCCGGCAGCTATTCTCTGCTGCAACCGGAGCTCTCGCTGCAACTGCGCGACCGCAAGCTGGCCAACCTGGAAAACACCGGCGCACAGACCATCGTATCCGCCAACGTCGGCTGCAGCGCGCATCTGCAATCCGGCACCGAAACGCCGGTGATGCACTGGATCGAACTGCTGGACCGCGCCTTAAATTAACGCCAGCTGCGAGGTGCCGCCGGCCGGGGTGCCGTGCAGGCTGAGGATGGGCGGCAGGCTGGCGGCGGCTTGCCACACCTTGGCGGTATCGAAGCTGGCCACCCACGACAGCACCTCGTCTGCCGGCATCGGCCGCGCCACGCCGTAGCCCTGCACCAGATCGCAGCCCAGGCGCATCAGCATCGCGCCATGTTCGATGGTCTCGACACCTTCCGCAATCACACCCAGGCCGAACGAACGCGCCAGCCCGATCACCGCGCTGACCAGGTGCAGGTCGTCGCGGTCCACCAGCATGTTGCGCACGAAGCTCTGGTCGATCTTCAGGATGTCGGCCGGCAGCCGCTTCAGGTAGGACATCGATGAATAACCGGTGCCGAAATCATCCAGCGCAAAACTGATGCCCAGCGCCTGGCAGTCCAGCATGATGCTGCGCACGTGGCTGATATCGCTCAACGCCGATGACTCCAATATCTCCAGCTCCAGCATATGCGGCGGCACTTCCGGGAACTCCGCCAGGATCATCTTCAAGCGCTCGACGAAATCATGGCGCTGGAAATGGCGTGCAGCGATGTTCACGCTGATCACCCAGTCGGTATCGAACGCGCGCCAGGATTGCAACTGGCGCAGCGCCTCGCGCAGCACCCACTCGCCGATATCGACGATGACGTCGGTGTGCTCGACGATCGGCAGAAAATCCATCGGGCCGACGATGCCGCGCAACGGATGGTTCCAGCGCAGCAGCGCCTCCATGCCGACGATGCGGCCCTTGCGCATGTCCAGCTTGGGCTGGTAGTACAGCACCAGCTCATTGGCGCGCACCGCCGCGCGCACTTCGGTGCGGCGGTTGTGGTGGGTGCGTACCTGTTCGTCGAGATCGGCGTCGAAGAAGTGATGGCGGTTGCGGCCCGTGATCTTGGCCTGGTACAGCGCCTGGTCCGCATGCCGCAGCAGGCTGTCCGCGCTGAGGTCATTGCCGGTATAGACCGCGATGCCCACGCTGGCCGACATGCTGACCGCCTTGCCGCTGCAAACGTAGTCGCGCGCCAGTGCGGCCATCAGCTTGCTCATCGCGTACTCGATGGCGGCGCGGTCGCTCAGTTCCGGCAGCAGCAGCACGAACTCATCGCCGCCGAGGCGCGCCACGTAGTGACGCTGGCCGGCAAAGTCGTGCAGGCGGCTGGCAACCTGCTTGAGAATTTCGTCGCCGACGGCCTGGCCCATGGTCTGGTTCACATGCTGGAAGTGATCCAGGTCGAACAGGCATACCGCCAGCAGGTAGTTGTGCTCGCGTGCGCGCTCCACTTCCTGCTCGAAGCGCTGTGCCAGCGCGGTGCGGTTGGGCAGGCCGGTGAGGATGTCGTGATTGCTCTGCCACGAAATCTGCTGCATCAGCTGGCGGCGTTCGGTCACGTCGCGGAACACCAGCACCGAACCTTGCACCTCGCCCTGCGGCGTGCGGATGGCGTTGGCGGTGTACTCCACGGTGCAGGTCTGGCCCATGCGGTTGCGCAGGTTCTGGTTGCCCACCTTGACTACTTCGCCGCCGGCGTAAATCGCCTTCATCGCCTTCAGCAGCGAGTGCTGGCCGAAATTATTCGACAGCACGAACACCTGGTGCAGCTCCATGCCGCGCGCACGTGACTCCGGCCAGCCGGTCAGCTGCTGCGCCACTTCGTTGATGGTGTCGATCTTGCCGTGCAAATCGGTGGTGATGACGGCGTCGCCGATGGAGGCCAGCGTCACCTCGATGCGGTCCTTTTCGACCTGCAACTGCTTCTGCGCCAGCAGGGTGCGCGTCAGCTGCGCGCTCAGGTTGTTCTGGCTTTGCTGCAGCTTGTGCACCAGCGCCTGCACGCGCTGCGCCATGTTGTTGAAGGTGGAGGCCAGCATGCGCGCTTCCAGCGTGCCTTGCACCGGCAGGCGCACATCGTGGTCGCCGCCCTGGAAGCGGTTGGTGGCGTCGGCCAGGCGCGCCAGCATGCGCTTGTTGGCGAGGATGATGATGCCCAGCAGCGTGTAGATGACGATGACGTTGATCGCCGAGATCACCGCCTGCTGGTAGATGCTGCGCCACACGTCGTTGAGCGCGCGCACCGGTTCAAAATCCAGCACCAGCGTGGCGCCGTCGAGGATGACCGTGCGGCTGGCGCGGGCCAGCGGACTGAATCGCACAAACCAGCGCGGATATTGCGGCTCGGCCTGCGGACTGCGCAGCGCTTCCAGATGGCCGCCGGCATAGTCCAGCCGCGCCGCGCTCAAGTCGCCGTTGAGCAGCAGGGCGCCCGACAGCGTGTTGTCCAGCGCGGCGCGATCCGATATGGCGAGCGCCGGCTGCAGCGTCTTGCGTAAATGCGCAGTCACTTCGCCGGCCTCGCGTTGATAGCGGGCGTTGGCGTTGGTGGTTTCGGACTCCAGCATCAGGTGATAGCGCAAGCCCACCACCGTCGCGATCATCAGCAGGATGGGCACGAACAGCCTGGAGTACATCCCCATCCGCAGCCAGTAAGACAGAATTTTTCCCATTAAGGACATAGGCGACTGATTCGACAGGAAGCGAAATCCAATATTACCGAAAAGTTAAGCTTTGCGCCTGTTTTGGAAAACGTTTTCGTCATTGTGTTGTCGGAATCACTCAGCCAGCAGTTTTTCGATGTCGGCAATCAGCTCTTCCGGCTTGGTGGCCGGCGCGTAGCGGTTGTAGACGGTGCCGTCCTTGCGGATCAGAAATTTCGTGAAGTTCCACTTGATGGCCTGGGTGCCGAGGATGCCGGGGGCGTCCTTCTTCAGCTTTTGGAACAGTGGGTGGGCATGGTCGCCGTTGACGTCGATCTTGGCGAACAGCGGGAAGGTGACGCCGTAGTTCTTTTCGCAGAAGGCGCCGATTTCCTCGGCCTGACCCGGCTCCTGCGCGCCGAACTGGTTGCACGGGAAGCCCAGCACTTCCACGCCCTTGTCCTTGAACTGCTGGTACACCGCCTCCAGCCCCTTGTACTGCGGCGTGAAGCCGCACTTGCTGGCGGTGTTGACGATCAGGAGCACCTTGCCCTTGTACTGGCCGAGGTTGACCGGCTGGCCGGACAGGCTGTCGGCGCTGATGTCGAAGATCGTGCTCATTAGATGATTCCCAAATGTTCGGTGCCGGCCGACAGGTCGCGGTTCTTCGCGGCCTTGCCTTCCAGCTTGATGGTCAGGCGCAGGTCGTTGACGGAGTCGGCGTTGCGCAGCGCGTCCTCGTAGGTGATCAGGTCGGCCTCGTGCAGCTCGAACAGCGACTGGTCGAAAGTCTGCATGCCGAGCTCGCGCGACTTCTTCATCAGCTCCTTGATCTCGTGCACCTGGCCCTTGAAGATCAGGTCCGAGATCAGCGGCGAGTTGAGCATGATCTCGATGGCCACCGCGCGGCCCTTGGATTCCTTGCGTGGAATCAGGCGCTGCGAAATCATGCCCTTCAGGTTCAGCGACAGGTCCATCAGCAGCTGCTGGCGGCGTTCCTCGGGGAAGAAGTTGATGATGCGGTCGAGCGCCTGGTTGGCGCTGTTGGCGTGCAGCGTGGCCAGGCACAGGTGGCCGGTCTCGGCGAAGGCGATGGCGTGGTCCATGGTTTCGCGGTCGCGGATCTCGCCGATCTGGATCACGTCCGGCGCCTGGCGCAGCGTGTTCTTCAGCGCCACGGCCCAGTCGTCGGTGTCGACGCCGACTTCGCGCTGGGTGACGATGCAGTTTTTGTGCGGGTGGACGAATTCGACCGGATCTTCGATGGTGATGATGTGGCCGTAGCTGTTCTCGTTGCGGTAGCCGACCATGGCGGCCAGCGTGGTCGATTTGCCGGAGCCGGTGGCGCCGACCATGATCACCAGGCCGCGCTTGGACATCACCACGTCCTTCAGCACGTCCGGCAGGCCGAGGTCTTCCAGCTTGGGGATGTCGGAGTTGATGGTCCGCAGCACCATGCCCACCGCGCCCATCTGCACGAAGGCGGAGACGCGGAAGCGGCCGATGTCGCCGGGGCTGATGGCGAAGTTGGCTTCCTTGGTCAGCTCGAAGCCGGCGGCCTGCTTGTCGTTCATGATGGAACGGGCCAGGTCGAGCGTGTGGGCGGCGGTCAGCGCCTGCGCCGACACCGGCGTCATCTTGCCGTCGATCTTGACGGCCGGCGGAAAGCCGGCGGTGATGAACAGGTCCGAGCCTTTCTTGGCCAGCATCAGGCGCAGCAAGTCGAACATGAATTTTGAGGCCTGATCGCGTTCCATAATCTTCTTTCAAGACGGGGTCAGGTCCCTCATTTCTACACGGTCTCTGCTGTAGCCACGGCTACAGCAGAGACCGTGTAGAAATGAGGGACCTGACCCCGGAGTTTAACCGGGGAAATTGTCGGGCGACTTGGCGGCGTTGCGGGCGGCGGCGGCGCTGATGATGTTGCGGCGGACCAGGTCGGTGAGGTTCTGGTCCAGCGTCTGCATGCCGACGCCGCTGCCGGTCTGGATCGCCGAATACATCTGCGCCACTTTGGCTTCGCGGATCAAGTTGCGGATGGCCGGCGTCGCCACCATGATTTCGTGCGCAGCCACGCGGCCGGCGCCGTCCTTGGTTTTCAGCAGCGTCTGCGAAATCACGGCCTGCAGCGATTCCGACAGCATGGCCCGCACCATTTCCTTTTCATCGGCCGGGAACACGTCGACGATACGGTCGATGGTCTTGGCCGCCGACGAGGTGTGCAGCGTGCCGAACACCAGGTGGCCGGTCTCCGCCGCCGACAAGGCCAGGCGGATGGTTTCCAGGTCGCGCAGCTCGCCGACCAGGATGCAGTCCGGATCTTCGCGCAGGGCCGAGCGCAGCGCGTTGTTGAACGACAGCGTGTGCGGTCCCACTTCGCGCTGGTTGATCAGGCATTTCTTGGATTCGTGGACGAACTCGATCGGGTCCTCGATCGTCAGGATGTGGCCGTACTCGTTTTCGTTGAGGTGGTTGACCATGGCCGCCAGCGTGGTCGACTTGCCGGAGCCGGTCGGGCCGGTCACCAGCACCAGGCCGCGCGGCTTGAGCGCGAACTCGGCGAAGATCTTCGGCGCGTTCAGTTCTTCCAGGCTCAGGATCTTGGACGGAATCGTCCGCAGCACCGCCGAGGCGCCCCGTTCCTGGTTGTAGGCATTGACGCGGAAGCGCGCCAGGCCGGGAATCGCGAACGAGAAGTCGACCTCCAGCATCTCTTCATACGCCTTGCGCTGGCCGTCGTTCATGATGTCATAGATCATGCCGTGCACGTCCTTGTGCTCCAGCGGCGGCAGGTTGATGCGGCGCACGTCGCCGTGCACCCGTATCATCGGCGGCAGCCCGGCCGACAGGTGCAAGTCCGAAGCCTTGTTCTTGACGGAGAATGCGAGAAGTTCGGAGATGTCCATTTATAATCCCTGTGCCCAGACGTTGATGTGGCCAATTTAACGCTTTTTACTCGATGATTATGTCCCCGATCCGCCAGAACTTGCAAGCCATCACCACCACAATTGTTGCCGCTGCCCAAGAATCAGGCAGGCAGCCGGCGTCGGTGCAGCTGCTGGCGGTGTCCAAGACCTTCGGCCCGGAGGCGGTGCTGGAGGCGGTGGCGGCCGGCCAGCGCGCGTTTGGCGAGAACTATCTGCAGGAGGGCCTGGACAAGATCCGCGCCGTGCAGGAGGCCGGGGCGCCGGCGCTGGAGTGGCATTTCATCGGCCCGATCCAGAGCAACAAGACGCGCCCCATCGCGGAGCACTTCGCCTGGGTGCACACGGTCGAGCGCGAAAAGATCGCGCAGCGGCTGTCCGAGCAGCGGCCGGCCGGCATGGCGCCGCTGCAGATCTGCCTGCAAGTGAACATCAGCGGCGAAGCCAGCAAGAGCGGCGTCGCCCCGAATGAACTGGCGGCGCTGGCCCACAAGGTCGCGGCGCTGCCCAACCTGACCCTGCGCGGCCTGATGGCGATCCCCGAGCCGGCCGACGATTTCGACCAGCAGCGCGCGGCCTTCGCGCAGCTGCGGACCTTATATGAACAACTGCGCGCGGACGGGCTGGCGCTCGATACGCTGTCGATGGGCATGTCGGCCGACATGCGGGCGGCGATTGTCGAAGGCGCCACCATCGTGCGCGTCGGCAGCGCCATCTTCGGCGCGCGCAACTATGACAAGGCTTGAGACATGAAGATAGCATTTATCGGCGGCGGCAATATGGCGGCGGCCCTGATCGCGGGACTGGCCAACAAACTGACCGACGGCGCCAACATCCACGTGGCCGACCCGAACGCCGAGGCGCTGGCGCGGCTGCACAAGCAGTACGGCGTGACCACCTCGGCGGCGGCCGATGCGGCGCTGTCCGCCGCTGACGTCATCGTGCTGGCGGTCAAGCCGCAAAGCATGCGCGAGGTGGCGGCGCAGGTGCTGCCGTTTATCGACAAGGCGAAGCAGCCGCTGATCGTCTCGATCGCGGCCGGCATCCGCAGCGCCGACCTGTCGCGCTGGCTGGGCGGCTACGGCGCCATCGTGCGCTGCATGCCGAACACGCCGGCGCTGATCGGCATGGGCATCACCGGCATGGTGGCGATGGCCGGCGTCAGCGCCGGGCAGACCAAGGCTGCCGACGACATCCTACGCGCCGTCGGTCCGACCGTGTGGCTGGACGACGAAAGCAAGATCGACGCGGTGACGGCGGTCTCCGGCAGCGGCCCGGCCTATGTGTTCTACTTCATTGAAGCGATGCAGCAGGCGGCCGAGGAAATGGGCTTGAGCGCGGAGCAGGGCAAGCAACTGACGCTGGCCACCTTCACCGGCGCGGCCCAGCTGGCGCAACAGTCGAGCGAACCGGTAGCGCTGCTGCGCGAGCGCGTCACCTCGAAAGGCGGCACCACCTACGCCGCGCTGACCAGCATGCAAGGCAGCGACGTCAAGGCCGCCATCGTCACCGCCATGAAGGCCGCCGCCGCGCGCGGCAAGGAACTCGGCGACGAGCTGGGCGCCGCCGGCTAAGGCGCCGCGGTTATTCCGTTACGACTTCGCTGGCGATGTCCGCCAGCGTGATCGACGCCATGCGCGTTCGCATCGTCGCTTCCGCTTCTTCCATCACGCCGCGCAATGCGGTGTTGCTGGCCTGTTCGACAGGGCAGCCCGGATGATCCTGCGCGCAGGCGATGGCGAATAGCTCCGGCTCGTCCAGCGCGCTGTAAATATCGAGCACGGTCAGGTCGGCCAGTGGCCGCAGTATCTGCCAGCCGCCGCCGTGTCCGCCTTCCGACGCCACATAGCCGCGTGCCTTCAGGCCCGCCATCGTGCGCCTCACCACCACCGGATTGGTGTCCAGCATCTGCGCGATCGTGTCGGAGGTGGCGCGGCCGCCGCGCAGTGACATGTGGATCAGCACATGCAGCATGCGGCCTAGTTTGCTGTCTTTCTTCATTGTTATCGTGTAACTCTATATGTTGCGCAAGTGCGCTCAAGCGTGTATCGTAACACTCATTGTTACGCATGAGGATCGATATGAGTGCCCTACAACATCGTTTGATCGCGGCAAACGGCATCCAGATGCATGTCGCCGAGCAGGGCAGCGGCCCTGCAGTCTTGTTCTGCCATGGTTTTCTCGAAACCTGGTATGCGTGGCGTCACCAGTTGCCGGCGTTGGCTGACGCTGGCTTTCGCGCGATCGCTCCTGACATGCGCGGCTATGGCCAAACGGACCGGCCTGCCGGCGCCGGTCAATACTCGGTGTGGCATCTGGTCGGCGACATGGTCGGCTTGCTGGATGCGCTGGAAATCGAGCGCGCCATCATCGTGGGTAACGACTGGGGCGCGACGGTGGCATGGCAGGCGGCGCTGTTGCGGCCGGATCGTTTCCACGCGGTGGCGGCGTTTGGCGTGCCGTTGATGGGCCGTGCGCCGATGCCGCCGTCGCAGCTGTTTCCGCAGAATGAGCAGGCGCTGTTTTATACCTTGTATCTGCAGCAGCAGGACGGGCCGCAGGCCGAACTGGAGCGCGATGTGCGCGGGACGCTCGGCAAGCTGTTGCTGGCCGCATCGGCCGACGGCGCAGTTAATCCGTTCAGCATGGTCGCGCGCCAGTCAGGCATGTTGGCGCCGCTGCCGTCCGTTGCGCTGCCGGACTGGCTCAGCGAGGCGGACTTGCAGGTCTATGTGGATGCCTATGCGCGCAGTGGTTTCGGCGGCGCGCTGAACTACTATCGCAATCTGGATCGCAACTGGGAATTGCAGGCGGCGTTGAGCGGCATGCAGCTAGCCGTACCGGCGCTGTTCATGGCTGGCGAACGCGATCCCGGCCTGCAGATGCCGGGCATGCGCGACATCATCGACGCGATGCCCCAACTGGCGCCTGGCCTGGTGCGCAGCGAACTGGTCGCCGATTGCGGCCACTGGATACAGCAGGAACAGCCAGCGCTGGTGAATGCGGCGCTGGTGGCGTTCGCCAACAGCGTCGAGGCAAAAACTATCGGCGCGAAATGAGCGTGCCGATGACCAGGCCGATGGCGGCGCCGATGCCGACGGCGCGCCATGGATTGTCCTGCACGTAGACGTTGACGGTGTCGGCCGCTTCGCGGCTGTGGGCGATGATGCTGTCTTCCAGCTTGCGCAGGTCGCTCTTGGCGGTGCGCAGCGTGTCGTCGAAGCGGGTGCGCGCTTCGGAGGCGACCGCGCTGACTTCGCCGGCGCTGTCGGCCAGCCATTTTTCCGCTTCGTTGATGGTGTGGTTCAGCTCGCCCATCAGGCGCTCGCGGGCGTTGCTGCTGGCGCTCTGGCTGTCGGCGATATCGCTGTTCTGTTTGCTTTGATCCATGGTGTTGACCTCGTCTGTATTCACTGGTGGGAAGGGATGACCAGTGTAAGTATCGGCGATGTCACCACTTTGCGCCCGCTCAATTGGACTTAGCGCAGCGCGTAGTCCAGCGCCACGCCGGCAAACACCACGCCACCCAGCCAGTTGTTGTGGCGGAAAGCGTAGAAGCACGGATCGCGCTCGCGGTTGCGGATCAGCGTGTAGTGGTAGCAGGCCATGCCGGCCGCCACCGCCAGCCCGGCAACAAACCACAGGCGCAGGCCCATCTGCCAGCCGCACACCAGCAGGATCGCCAGGTGCATGGCGTAGCAGAACATGATGATGGCGACGTCGTAGCGGCCAAAGGTGATGGCCGAGGTCTTGATGCCGATCTTCAGGTCGTCGTCACGGTCGACCATGGCATATTCGGTGTCGTAGGCCAGGGTCCAGAAGACGTTGCCGACCAGCAGCAGCCAGGCCACCGGCGGCACCTGGTTCTGGATCGCCGCGAACGCCATCGGAATGCCGAAGCCGAAGGCGATGCCGAGGTAGGCCTGCGGAATGGCGAAGAAGCGCTTGAAATAGGGATAGGTGCCGGCCAGAATCACCGCCGCCACCGACATCTGTTTGGTCAGCGCGTTCAGCGGCAGGATCAGGCAGAAGGCGATCAGCGTCAGCACGACGGCAATCGCCACCGCTTCCTTGCCGCTGACGCGGCCGCTGGTGATCGGGCGCTGCGCGGTGCGCTTGACGAATTTGTCGATGTCCTGGTCGGCGTAGTCGTTGATGGCGCAGCCGGCCGAGCGCATCAGGAAGGTGCCGAGCGTGAAGATAACCAACAGTTTCCAGTCCGGCACGCCGCCGGACGCCATCCACATCGCATACAGCGTCGGCCACAGCAGCAGCACGGTGCCGATGGGTTTGTCCATCCGGATCAGACGAAGGTAGAGCGCCAGCTTGGTCATATGCGACTTCGGGTAACAGGAAAGCGGTCATTATCGCAAATCCTGTGACCCATTGTCATTCGTCGGCGCAGAGAGTGGTGATGCCGGGCAGGTTGCACGACGCCACCACGTCGCACACGGCGTCGATGGCGGCCTTGCGGGTGAAGCTTTTGCGCCACACGATGACCACGCGGCGCGACGGCGCCGGTTCGTCGAACGGGCGGAACTGCAGCATGCCTTCCTTGGTGTCCATGTCCGGCACCGAGGCGCGCGGCAGCACGGTCAGGCCGATGCCGCTGGCCACCATGTGACGGATGGTTTCCAGTGACGAGCCTTCGAAGGTGCGCTGCATGCCGTTGCCCGGCGCCGAGAAGCGCGCCATCTCGGGACATACTTCCAGTACCTGGTCGCGGAAGCAGTGTCCGTTACCAAGCAGCAGCATGTTCTCGGTTTTCAGGTCGTCGGCGGGAATGCTCTTGCGCTTGGTCCACGGGTGCAGCGTCGGCATGGCGACCACGAACGGTTCGTCATACAAGACTTGCATGGCCATACCATGTTCCGGCAGCGGCAGCGCCATGATGGCGGCGTCCAGTTCACCCTGGCGCAGCATTTCCAGCAGCTTGACGGTGAAGTTCTCCTGCAGGATCAAGGGCATCTGCGGCACCTTGTCGATCATGCCTTTGACCAGCGGCGGCAGCAGGTAGGGGCCGATGGTGTAGATCACGCCCAGGCGCAGCGGCCCGGCCAGCGGGTCCTTGTTCTGCTTGGCGAGTTCCTTGATGGCGGCGGTTTGTTCGAGCACGCGCTCGGCCTGGGCGACGATCTGCGCGCCCAGCGGCGTGACGGAGATTTCGGCGCCGCCCCGTTCAAACAGGACCACGCCCAATTCGTCTTCGAGTTTTTTGATGGCGACCGACAACGTCGGCTGGGCGACGTAACAGGCCTCGGCCGCATGTCCGAAGTGCTTCGCTCTTGCAACAGCGACAATGTATTTCAGTTCGGTCAGTGTCATGAAGTTATTTGAACACAGGCGATGCTGGGATGCAATAAATGAACGCCAAGTTGAGCTATTGTAGCGGAATGCTGTCGATATAATGCAGCGTAATTTCGAAAGGCGGTATATGTCTTCCACATTTGGTCCCGAAGAAGCGCAAGCCTACCTGCACAAGCTGCTCAAGGTGATGCACCATACCGGCGGTTCGGACTTGTTCATCGCCGCCGATTTCCCGCCGAGCATGAAGGCGCAGGGCGCGATGAAAGCCATGAGCCAGCAGAAGCTCAGCGGCAGTGTCACGCGCGCATTGGCCCTGTCGATCATGAACGACAAGCAGCAGCGCGAGTTCGAGGCTGAACTGGAATGCAACTTTGCCATCTCGCTGCCCGAGGTGTGCCGCTTCCGCGTCAACGTGTTTGTGCAGCAGCAGAACGTCGGCATGGTGATCCGCACCATCGCCTCCGAGATTCCGTCGCTGGAAAAGCTGGAACTGCCGGAGGTGCTGAAGGACATCATCATGACCAAGCGCGGCCTGGTGCTGGTGGTGGGCGGCACCGGTTCCGGCAAATCGACCACGCTGGCGGCGATGATCGATTACCGCAACACCAACTCGGCCGGCCACATCATCACGGTCGAAGATCCGGTCGAGTACGTGCACAAGAACAAGGGCTGCCTGGTGACGCACCGCGAGGTGGGCGTCGATACGCTGTCCTGGCACAACGCGCTGAAGAACACGCTGCGCCAGGCGCCGGACGTGATCCTGATCGGCGAGATCCGCGACACCGAAACCATGGAGCATGCGATCGCGTTTGCCGAGACCGGCCACCTGTGCCTGGGCACGCTGCACGCCAACAACGCCAACCAGACCATGGACCGCATCATCAACTTCTTCCCGGAGGAGCGCCGCAACCAGTTGCTGATGGACCTGTCGTCCAACCTGCGCGCCATCGTCTCGCAGCGGCTGATCCGCACCGAGGACGGCAGGGGCCGCAAGGCCGCCATCGAAATCCTGCTCAACACGCCGACCATTGCCGAGATGATCTTCAAGGGCAATTTCCAGGCGATCAAGGAAATCATGCACAAGTCGCGCGAGCTGGGCATGTGCACCTTCGACCAGGCGCTGTACGAACTTTATAATAAGGGCTACATCGCCTACGAAGAGGCGCTGCGCAACGCCGACTCGGCCAACGGCCTGCGCCTGCAGATCAAGCTGCACGGCGGCCGCGCCGAACCGGGCGAGGGCGGCGGCGCCTTCGGCGCGCTGAGCATCGAAGAAGAAAAACCGCAAGACGAACCTGAAAAGTAAGAAAGACCTCATGCCTCAATTTGAAGACAAGATCTGCACCCGCGAACAACTGGCGGCGCGCGTCGCCGCGCTGCCCAAGCCAGTGGTGCTGACCAACGGCGTATTCGACATCCTGCACCGCGGCCACGTCACCTACCTGGCGCAGGCGCGCGCGCTGGGCGCCTCGCTGGTGGTGGCGGCCAATACCGACGCTTCCGTCAAACGTCTCGGCAAGGGCGACGACCGGCCGCTGAACAACTGCGGCGACCGCATGGCGGTGCTGGCGGCGCTGGAATCGGTCAGCCTGGTGGTGGACTTCGACGAGGACACGGCGCTGGAAGTGGTGCAGCAGGCGCGGCCCGAAATCTACGCCAAGGGCGGCGATTACCAGATGGATGCGATCCCGGAAGGTAAGGCGGTGCTGGCCTACGGCGGCCAGGCGATCGCCATCGACTTCGAGCATGACCGCTCGACCACCAAGCTGCTGACCAAAGTGCGCGCCCACCAGTCATGAGGCTGCTGCTGATCGCCTTCGCCACGCTGGTGTTCCTCGGCGTGTTGTGGGGCCCGGCCTTTGCGCTGGCGCTGCGCTACTGGCGGCGCGGCGACGCGCGCGCTTTTGGTTCGCTGCGCTACCTGTATCCGGCGCAGCTGCTGGCGACGGTGGCGCTGGCGTTTGGCGCCGACGCCTTCGGCTATCGCCAGCCGGCCGCGATACTGGCCGGCATCACGCTGTGCGTGGGCGTGTGCGGCGCCTTCCTGCTGTTCCTGGCGCGCTGCGTGCGGCGCTGGCGGGCATGAGCGCCGGTTATACCGAGACTGTTTCACAGCGCATCGCCGCGCGCGATCAGCGCTATGCCCTGCCGGATGACGGCGGCATGGCGACCAATGCGGCGCCGCAGATGCTGCGCCAGCATTTCACCGTGGCCGGCGAGTTACGTTCGCTGCAAGCGCCGGCCTGGAGCGATTATGTCGGCCGCATCCTGGAGGTGCCGGTGACGCGCGGCCAAATGGCCAGAGGCTTCTTTGGCGAGCTGGATACCTATGTGTTCAAGGATCTGGTGTTTCTCGACAGCCGCACCGATCCGGTGTGCCAGCGGCGTACCAATGCGCGTATCTCGCGCGACGCCGTGCGCGACTATGTTTTCCATGTGGCGGTGGAAGGCATGGTTGAAACCGTGGCCGGCCCGCAGCAGCGCAGGGTCGATCAGTTCACGCCCGGCATCCTGGCGCTGGACATGGGGCAGCCGATGCAGATGATGCGTCCCAGCCGCGCGCGCGTGCTGGCGTTCTTCGTGCCGCGCGCCATGGTGGAGGCGGAGATTGCCGACGCGCCGGCCATCCATGGCCGCGTGGTGGGCTACACCACGCCGTTGGGACGGCTGATCCTCGGCCAGGTGGCGACGCTGTGTCATCAACTGCCGCAGCTGTCCGATGCCGAGGCGGCAATGGCGATCCGCACCTGCGCGCAACTGATTATCGCCGCCTTCGGCAAACAGGCGCGGCTTTCGGCAGGCGCGCGCGCGGCGGCCAATGCGGCGCTGCGCAGCCAGGTGCAGCGCTACATCCAGGCCAATCTCGGCGAGGAAACGCTGACGCCTGAAACCGTCCTCCAGCAGTTTTCCGTGCCGCGCCCGACGCTGTACCGCATGTTTGAAGCTGAAGGTGGTCTGGGCGCCTATATCCGCCATTGCCGCTTGCGCGAGGCCGCCAATGAGCTGGTGCGCGCGCCCCGGGTGGCGGTGACGCAGATCGCCTACGGGCTGTGTTTCAGCAGCCCGTCCGATTTCATCCGCGCCTTCCGGCGTGTCTATGGCATGACGCCGCAGGATTTCCGCATGCAGTCGCTGCTGCGCGACCTTGGCCTGGCTGGCGCCACCTTCTAGAACAGCGGCATGTCGCCGCGCAGCGCGATATAGAAATTGAGCGCCACGAAGGGCTGGCGGTTTTCATGCGGCAGGTCGCCAATCTGGACCGCCGGTATCGCCGAGTCGCCAGCGGTCTCGGCCGGCGCCGGTCCCGCTTGCAGGCAGGCGTTGTTGGTACCGAAGCTGTCGCCGGGCTGGCGCGGCGTCAGGCCGTTGCCGGCACCGTGGCCGCAGACAGCGCGGCCGGCCAGGTTGGGCAGGCGGAACTTGCCGTCGCTGTCGCCGCCGTAGGTGACGCCGATCAGGGAGAACAGGCCGGGATGGTCCTTGACAGCCACCAGGCTGCCGTCGCACATGGCCCAGCCGGGCGGAGCGAAACCGAAACCGAAAATCTGGATTTCACCGATAAATGGGCTGCTCACAATACGCTCCTAGCACAGCGAGCGGGTTGGGAAGGCGCCATGCGTGGCGATGCAATACGAGGCCGTCAGCGTCGGCATCATGTTGTCGTGCACGGCGGCGAGGGTGCGGCCGAGCGCAGGCATGGCCGCCGGCAGATGGCTTACTTCCAGCGCCACCGTTTCCTTGCCGCCGCCTTCGCCGACCAGGCGGCGCCTGGCGCCGGTGCTGCGGCCCAGTCCCTGGTGGACGGGCACCTGACCGCGCAGGTCCGGCACGCCAAAGGTTGAGGCGCCGTCGCCGCCATAGGTAGCGCCGATGGCCATAAACAGTTCGTCGTGATCCGCGATCCTGTAGATGCCGCCGTCGCACGGCAGCCAGCCTTGCGGCGCGCGGGAGAACGCCAGCATGCGGATTTCGCCGATCATCGGCGTGGGATTCACGCCGCGCAACGCGATGCAGAAGTTGAGCACGCGAAAGGGCTGCATGTTCGGGCGGCCGGCATTGCTGCCGGTGGCGATGAGGGCGTCATTCGACGCCGCTGCCTGCGCGACGTGCGTGAGGCCGGGCTGCAGCATCACGACCTCGGCGCCGCCGCTGTCGTTGAGCGCATACGGAGCGGGCGTCCAGGCTGGATCGGCAGAGGGGCCGGCGCCGACCGGCGTCGCGCCCTGCAGGTTGGGCACGGCGAAATCGTGCACGCCGTCGCCGCCATAGCGTGTGCCGATGACATCGAACAGTTCCGGATATTTTTGGATGGACAGAAACTGGCCGTTGCAGGGAGCGAAGTCCCTCGGCGTGAAGCCGAAACCGGTCATGATAATCTGGCCAATATAGGGTGTGGTCATGCTGCTCTCCGTTGATTACCCCGGCAGATTAGGTAGACGACATTGTTGCGTCAATGCAGGAAAAGATTTTTTCTGGATAAGGTTGTATTTCAATCAAAGTGAGACAGGGTGGCTATCCGTCTTTGGCGCAGGCGCTAAAATCGCGTGGGAACTGTATTACACTGACAGCATGCCAGCCCTGACCCTCACTGAAATCGATGTGCGCAGTTACGCCGCTCCGTTCTCGGACGCGCACGACTTCGCCCAGATGGTGTTGCCGCTCAAGGGCAAGCTGACGCTGGACATCAACGGCGCCGGCGACGTGGTGCATCCGCTGCGCGCCGCCTTCATCGCGCCGGGACTGGTGCACACACAGTTCTCGCGCGAGCCGAACCAGTCGCTGATCCTGGATTTCGACCTGGCCGGCGTGCCGCAAGAAACAGCGGGCCGCCTGGCCGAACGGCCGTATGCGCCGATCGGCGCCGCCGCCGGCAAGCTGATCGACTTCATGGGCGTGATGCATGCGCAGGGCGCGGCCAGCGCCGGCGTGCTGGCCAACTGGACGCCCTTGCTGCTGGAAGCGCTGACCTGTCAGCCGGTACGTCCAGCCTCGCGCCTGCAAGCGGCGTTGACGCGCTTCGAGGCGGCGCCTGGCCAGCCGTGGACCACCGACAGCATGGCCAGGCTGGCCTGCATGAGCGTGAGCAATCTGCACCGCGTGTTCCGCGAAGAGCTGGACACCACGCCGCAAGCCTGGCTGAACGCGATGCGCCTGCGCTTCGTCTGCCGTCAGTTGGTGGAATCGTCGCTGCCGATCGCGCAGCTGGCGACGCTGGCCGGTTACGCCGACCAGAGCGCGCTGACGCACGCCATGCGCCGCGACATGGACATCACGCCGCTGGCCTACCGTAAGCAGAACCAGACAAAAATCCGCTAGCCTCAGACAATCCTTGCTGATCGCGCGCCGCCACAATGCGTCTCGAAAAGGAGATTGCATATGTGGTATGGCGTTGTGTGCGGCCTTGCGGCCGGAGCCTTCTGGGGCATGATTTTTGTGATGCCGCGCTGGCTGGCGGAATTTTCGCCGATGGAGCTGGCGCTGGGGCGCTACCTGGCCTATGGGCTGATTACCTTGCTGCTGTTGCTGCCGCGCCTGAACGGGCTGTTGCGCCGGGTCACGCGTGCGGATTGCCTGGTGCTGCTGCGGCATGCGCTGGCGGGGAACATCGTCTACTACCTGTTGCTGTCGACCGGCGTGCAGCTGGCGGGCGTGGCAGCGGCGTCGCTGGTGATCGGCCTGCTGCCGTTGAGCGTGACCTTGCTGGGGCGGCGCGATCATGGCGCCTTGCCGCTACGTCAGCTGGCGTGGCCGCTGGCGCTGGTGGTGGCCGGCATCGCCTGCATCAATGTGGATGTGTTCACGCATGCGCAGCGGGCGGCGCAGTCGTGGCCGATGGTGGCGCTGGGGATGCTGTGTGCGTTCGGCGCTTTGCTGTGCTGGACCTGGTTCGCGGTCGACAATGCGCGCTTCCTGAAAAGTAATCCGCGCTTCAGTGGCGCAGAGTGGGCGGGCCTGTACGGCATCAGCACCGGTGTGGTGGCGCTGGCGCTGGGCGTGGTGGCGTATGGCTGCGGCTGGGCCGGTGGTGGCGTGCCGCGCGACTGGCTGCGTTTCTGGAGCGTGGTGACCATCGTCGCCTTGGGCGCGTCGGTGATCGGCAACCAGTTATGGAATCTGGCCAGCCGGCGCGTGCCGGTGACCTTGTCGGGCCAGCTGCTGCTGTTTGAAACCTTGTTCGGTTTGCTGTACGGTTTTCTGTACCAGCATCAGGCGCCGCGTCCGCTGGAGCTGGCGGCGATCGTGCTGCTGATCGCCGGCGTGGCCGGTTCGGTGTGGCTGCATGCCCGGCCGCCGGTGGGGCAGCTTCAGGCGCCGCCGGCGTAGCCGTTCTGGCGCCAGGCCTCGAACACCACCACGGCGACAGTGTTGGACAAGTTCATGCTGCGGTTGTCCGGGCGCATCGGCAGGCGGATACGCTGGGCGGTCGGGAAGCTTTCGCGCAGTGCCACCGGCAGGCCGGCCGTCTCCGAGCCGAACACGAACACGTCGCCGGGCTGGAAGCTGGCTTGCGCGAACGGCGAGCTGCCGTGCGTGGTCATGGCGAACATGCGGCTGGTGTCCGGCTGCACGTCGGCCAGGAAGGCGGCCCAGTCCTTGTGCACTTTCATGCGGGCGTACTCGTGGTAGTCGAGGCCGGCGCGCTTGAGCTTGGAGTCTTCCAGCGGGAAGCCCAGCGGCTCGATCAGGTGCAGCTGGGCGCCGGTGTTGGCGCACAGGCGGATGACGTTGCCGGTGTTCGGCGGAATTTCTGGGTGGACCAGGACGACGTGGAACATGCTTTCCTCTTTCTTCTTCAATCTTCAGTGCGGCGGCGTGCGGGCGAACACGAGGTTGCTCACGCGCGCGGCGCCGTGGCGTTTCAATGTGGCCGCCAGTTCGTTCAGCGTGCGGCCGCTGGTCATGACGTCGTCAACGACACCGATGTGGCGGCCTGCCACCAGGGCGGCGTCCGGCACGGCGAAGGCGCCGGCGATGTTCTGCTGGCGGCGATCGGGCGCGACGCTGCTCTGGGCGGCTGTCTCGCGCAGGCGGACGGCCAGTTGCGCGTGCAGGGCGATGCCCAGGCTGCTTGCCAGCGGCCGGGCGATTTCCAGGGCCTGATTGTAGCCGCGTTCGGCCAGCCTGCGCGGTCCCAGCGGCACCGGGCAAAGCAGGGCGGGCAGCGTGAAGTCCGGCTGGGACAGCACGCTGTCGCGCAGCAGGCGGGCGCACAATGGGGCCAGCGCCAGGCGGTGGCCGAATTTCAGTTGCAACACCAGCTGGTCCACCGGCATGGCGTAATCGGCAGCGACCAGGGTGCGGTCGAAGGCCGGCAGGTGCGCTTGACAGACGCCGCATAGCAGCGCCACGCCGGCAGCCTCTTCTGGCCGCGTGGCCGGCGGGCTTGGCCGCTCGGCATCGGTGGGATGGCGGGCCGGGAGCGCGTGGCCGTTTAGCGGATTGGCGCAGACCTGGCAGCGGGCGATGGCGGCGGCGGGGCCGAAAAATTGCGCGGCGCAGCCGGGACACAGGGCGTCGTCGCTGTCGCCGCCGCACAGGGCGCAGGCGCCCGGCAGCAGGTGGTGCAGCAGTGTTCCGCCCCAGCGCCGCAGTAGCGCGCTGAACGGCGCGTGGTAGCTGCGCGGTCGTCCGTTGTCATCGCGTCGTGGCGCGCGGTCAGGCAATGGCTCCGGCGCGGCCGCGTGCTGCGCTGCCCACCTCGCGATCCCGTCGCCGTCGCGCTGCCGCGCCGGCCGTTTCTTGTCATTCATGCCATGCTCCGCCGTCGAAAACCTGACCGGGCGCCGTCGCGATAGCGTTCAACCATGTACACTGCCGACATTATCGCATTACAACGACCTATCATCATGCAAGTCCCCGCCAATCCCCCCAAACTGAGCGCGCCGATCGATCTGGAGCGCGTGCGCCGTCTGTTTTCCCGTCCGGAACGTATCGCGCCGGCCGATTTTCTGCGCCGAGAAGTATCTTCGCGCATGTTTGATCGGCTGGAATTGATTAAAATAGCGCCTTCGCGCGTTTTGGACGCCGGCTCCGGCACCGGCGCCGATCTGCCTTTGTTGCAAAAGTCATATCCCGCCGCCCAGATTCTCGGGCTGGACGCTTCCGAAGCGATGCTGCGCGCCGCGCAAGGCCCGGCCGCCCGGCAATCCTCGCTGAACCAGCTACTGAGCAAGCTGTTGCCGTCAAAGAGCGGCCTCGACCTGGTGTGCGGCGATTTTTCCGAGTTGCCGCTGGGACCGAACTCGCTGGACCTGGTCTGGTCCAACCTGGCGCTGCATTGGCATCCGCAGCCGGACCGCGTGTTTGCCGAGTGGCGCCGCGTGCTGCGCGTGAACAGTCTGTTGATGTTTTCCTGCTTCGGCCCGGATTCGCTGCGCGAACTGCGCACCGCCTTTGCCGAAGCCGACCTGGCGCCGCACGTGCTGCCTTTCGTCGACATGCACGATTTCGGCGATCAACTGGTCGAAGTGGGGTTTTCGACCCCGGTGCTGGACATGGAAACTATCACCGTGACCTACGACACGCCACAAGCGTTGTTGGCTGACGTGCGCGCGCTGGGCGGCAATCCGCTCACCACATTGCGTCGCAGCATGATGGGCAAGCAGGCCTGGCAACGCATGCTGGGCACCCTGGAGCGCGGTCGCCGCGCCGACGGCAAACTGGGCCTGACCTTCGAAGTTATCTACGGTCACGCCTTCCGCCCGGCGCCGAAGGTGACTTCCAAAGGCGAAGCGATTATTCGTTTCGATCCGCCGCGTAAGCCGGGCTGAGGCGGATTGTATGTTGCCATGCGGCGTAAAGCTGCTTGGCAACAATCAGCCCGCGAGATAGTTTATTGCTTGATGTGCTACGTTTTTGTTCTATATAATCAATCACTAACTTTGCCACCCTGGCAAACACAGGTTACATCGAGCACGAACGAGCAGTTGCATTAAGCAGAAGTGCGCATCTCACGATGCGCTGTTGTTTAAGGAGCGTCGCCGGTTCAGTTTACCGATCAGCCGGAAAGACGTTAAAAAAATTATTTTAATTTCTTGGGCAGTTGGGGAAAACATGACATATGTGAAGCGACTTCAAGCGTTGATGCTCGGGCTGGCCATGCTGGCAGCCGGTGTGCCAGCGTGGGCAGCTGACACCGCAACAGGTACCTACAACGCCGCGACGGGCGGCACCGGCGGCCCCGTCGTCGGCGAAATGACATTGCAGCCTCCCGCCACCCAAATCGCCACCGAAGTCTACAGCCTGCACAACTGGATGATGGGCGTCTGCCTAGTCATCTTCTTCGCTGTGTTCGGCGTGATGTTCTATTCGATCTTCAAGCACCGCAAGTCGCTGGGCCACAAGCCGGCCACCTTCCACGAATCGACCGCGGTCGAAGTGGCCTGGACCATCGTGCCGTTCCTGATCGTGATCGGCATGGCGCTGCCCGCCACCCGCACCGTGGTCGGCATGAAGGACACCTCCAACGCCGACATCACCATCAAGGTCACCGGCATGCAGTGGAAGTGGGGCTACGACTACCTGAAAGGCGAGGGCGAGGGCATTTCCTTCCTGTCCAACCTGTCGACGCCGCGCGCGCAAGTGGGCGCGCCGGGCTTCGAGCCGACCGAGAAACGCGGCGACAACTACCTGATGGAAGTCGACAACGAAGTGGTGGTGCCGGTGCACCGCAAGATCCGCCTGATCACCACCGCCAACGACGTCATCCACTCGTGGTCGATCCCGGCCTTCGCCGTCAAGCAGGATGCGATTCCCGGCTTCGTGCGCGACACCTGGTTCAAGGCCGAGCACACCGGCACCTTCCGTGGCTACTGCTCGGAACTGTGCGGCAAGGAGCACGCCTTCATGCCGATCGTGGTGCGCGTGGTGTCGGACGCCGACTATAAAGTCTGGGTCGATGGCAAGAAAAAGGAAATGGCCGCGCTGGCCGACGATCCAACCAAAACCTGGACCATCGACGAGCTGAAAACCAAGGGCGAAAAAGTCTACAGCACCAACTGCGTGGTCTGCCACCAGGCCAACGGCCGCGGCATGCCGGCCACCTACCCGGCGCTGGATGGTTCGCCGGTGGTCACCGGCCCGAAAGCCGAACAAATCAACGTGCTGTTGCACGGTAAGAAGAGCGGGAAATATCCCGTCGAAATGCCTTCTTGGAAGCAATTGTCGGATACGGATATCGCGGCTGTCATTACTTACACCCGCAATAGCTGGACGAACAAGGCTGAGGAAAACATCGTTCAACCAGCCGAAGTTGTGGCTGCACGTAAGTAATCAGGAGCGTTACAGATGAGCACAACCACTTTGGATCACGCCCACGATCATGACCACGCGCACGACCATCCCCATGGTCCGGCGCGCTGGCTGTTCGCGACCAACCACAAGGACATCGGTACGCTGTACCTGTGGTTCTCGTTCATCATGCTGCTGTCCGGCGGCGTGCTGGCGCTGATGATACGTACCGAGCTGTTCAAGCCCGGCCTGCAATTCTTCCAGCCTGAATTCTTCAACCAGCTGACCACCATGCACGGCCTGGTGATGGTGTTCGGCGCCATCATGCCGGCCTTCGTCGGCTTCGCCAACTGGATGATCCCGCTGCAGATCGGCGCGTCGGACATGGCGTTCGCGCGCATGAACAACTTCTCGTTCTGGCTGCTGCCGCCGGCCGCCATCCTGCTGGCCACCTCGTTCCTGGCGCCGGGCGGCGCCACCGCCGCCGGCTGGACGCTGTACGCGCCGCTGTCGACCCAGATGGGCCCAGGCATGGACATGGCCATCTTCGCGATGCACCTGATGGGCGCCTCGTCGATCATGGGTTCGATCAACATCATCGTCACCATCCTCAACATGCGCGCGCCCGGCATGACGCTGATGAAGATGCCGATGTTCTGCTGGACCTGGCTGATCACCGCCTACCTGCTGATCGCCGTGATGCCGGTGCTGGCAGGCGCCATCACCATGACGCTGACCGACCGCCACTTCGGCACCTCGTTCTTCAACGCGGCCGCCGGCGGCGACCCGGTCATGTACCAGCACATCTTCTGGTTCTTCGGCCACCCCGAGGTGTACATCATGATTCTGCCGGCGTTCGGCATCGTCTCGCAGATCCTGCCGGCCTTCGCCCGCAAGCAGCTGTTCGGCTACGCGTCGATGGTGTACGCCACCGCGTCGATCGCGATCCTGTCGTTCATCGTCTGGGCCCACCACATGTTCACCACCGGCATGCCGGTCACCTCGCAGCTGTTCTTCATGTACGCCACCATGCTGATCGCGGTGCCGACCGGCGTGAAGGTGTTCAACTGGATCGCCACCATGTGGCGCGGCTCGATGACGTTTGAAACGCCGATGCTGTTCGCGGTCGGCTTCATCTTCGTGTTCACCATCGGCGGCTTCACCGGCCTGATCCTGGCGGTGACGCCGATCGACATCCAGCTGCAGGACACCTACTACGTGGTGGCGCACTTCCACTACGTGCTGGTGGCCGGTTCGCTGTTCGCGCTGTTCGCCGGCTTCTACTACTGGTCGCCGAAATGGACCGGCCACATGTACAACGAGACCATGGGCAAGACCCACTTCTGGCTGTCGCTGATCACCTTCAACGTGACCTTCTTCCCGATGCACTTCCTGGGCCTGGCCGGCATGCCGCGCCGCTACGCCGACTACTCGGCGCAGTTCACCGACTTCAACATGGTGGCCACCATCGGCGCCTTCGGTTTCGGCCTGTCGCAGGTGTTCTTCCTGTTCTTCGTGATCCTGCCGACCATTCGCGGCGGCAAGAAGGCGGAAGCCAAGCCATGGGAAGGCGCGGAAGGCCTGGAGTGGACCGTGCCGTCGCCGGCGCCGTTCCACACCTTCGAAACGCCACCACAGTTCAAATAACCATGAACGGCCAAAAGAAACCGAACAACCTGCGCACCGCCCTGATCCTGTTCGGCCTGGCGGCGTTCTTCTTCGCCTCGGTGTTCGTCAAGCGCATCTGGCTGAGCTGAGATGACCGAGAACAAAAAGCTGCTGGGCAAGCTGATCGTCATCGCCGCGGTGATGTTCGGCTTTGCCTATGCGCTCAATCCGTTCTATCGCCAGATCTGCGAAGCGCTGGGCATCAATGTGCTGACGCAGAAGGACGGCACGGCGGCCTACGACCAGAACACGCAGGTCGACAAGACGCGCAACGTCACCATCGAGTTCGACGGCAACGCGCAGGGACCGTGGCGCTTCCGGCCGACGCAGGCCAGCATGAGCGTGCATCCGGGCGAGCTGAACACGGTGATGTATGAAGTGGTCAACACCCAGCCGCGCGAGATGAATGCGCAGGCGATCCCGAGTTACGCGCCGCAGAACGCGACGCCGTTTTTCATGAAAGTGGAGTGCTTCTGTTTCAAGCAGCAGACGCTGAAGCCGAACGAGGCGCGCCAGATGCCGGTGGTGTTCTACATCGATCCCAAGCTGCCGCGGGAGGTGAAGACCATCACGCTGTCGTACACCTTCTTCGAGGTGGGCGGCGGCTTGGTCAAGACGGCGGCCAACTGATGGACAAGCAGCCCAGCTTTCTGTATTCGCTGAAGGCCGTGCTGTGGTCGTTCGTGGGACTGCGCCGCAAGCGCGACTTCGACGAGGACCAGCAGGCCTTGAATCCGGTGCACATCATCATCGCGGCGGTGCTGGCGGTGGCGGTGTTCATCGGCATACTGATAACAATCGTCAAATTCGTAGTAGCTAAATAAGTGAGGGGGAGATGAAGATGAGTTCAACAAGTTCACACGGTGGGGCCGCGCCGTATTATTTCGTGCCGGGACCGTCCCGCTGGCCGCTGCTGGCGGGCCTGAGCATGCTGGTGACCATGATCGGCGCGTCGGCGTGGGTCAATGATGCATCGTGGGGGCCGGCCGCGAACCTGATCGGCATCCTCGGCACCATCACCGTGCTGTACTTCTGGTTTGGCGACGCCATCAAGGAATCCGAGGGCGGGCTGTACAGCCAGCGCATCGACCATTCCTATCGCTGGTCGATGAGCTGGTTCATCTTCTCCGAGGTGATGTTCTTCGGCGCCTTCTTCGGCGCACTGTTCTATGCGCGCACCATCTCGATGCCGTGGCTGGGCGACCTGGACCACAAGTTCATCTGGCCGGACTACGCGCCGCACTGGGGTGGCGCCACGCCGGCCGGCACGGTGGAAGAGTTCCGCACCATGGGTCCGTTCCCGATCCCGACCATCAACACCGCCTTGCTGCTGACCTCGGGCGTGACCCTGACCATCGCCCACCACGCGCTGCGCGCCGGCCATCGCGCGCAGACCGCGATCTGGCTGTTCGCCACGATTGTGCTGGGCGCGGTGTTCATGGGCTTCCAGGCCTACGAATATCACCACGCGTACACCGAACTGAACCTGAAGCTGACCTCGGGCATCTACGGCTCGACCTTCTTCATGCTGACCGGCTTCCACGGCTTCCATGTGACCATGGGGGCGATCATGCTGTCGGTGGTGCTGTACCGCGTGCTGAAGGGACATTTCACGCCGGACAACCACTTCGCCTTCGAGGGGGCCGCGTGGTACTGGCACTTCGTCGATGTGGTCTGGCTGGGACTTTACGTGGTCGTGTATTGGCTATAATGGCGTCAGCCGACAAGCCGCACTCCGGTGCGGCTTTTTTTTTACGCCGATTGAGACCCAAAGCGTAACGCAAGCCGCGGGGTCTGACCCGAGGGTCAGACCCCTAGTGGCCGCAGTGCGGGTTTGCTTTAGAAGCGGATGCCCTTGGGTTGAATATAGCCCATCTTGTAAGCCAGCAGGATCAGCAAAAACAGCGTGATCGACAGCGCCACCCGCACCGCCAGCGCGCGCACGGTGTTGTTGCTGCGGCCCTTGTCGCGCATCAGGAAGAACAGCGCTGACCCCAGGCTGCCGAGGATCAGGATGAAGGCGATGGCGACAGCAATTTTCATCTCATTTGTGCGTGGCGATTTGATCGAGGTTCCATTGTAATGGTGTTCCGCTTTAAATTGATTCCTTTCATCGCCACCGTGCTGGTCGTGGCGTTGGGCATACAGCTCGGCAACTGGCAGGAGCGCCGCGCTGCCGAGAAAATCGCGCTGCAAGGCCGGCTGGCCGACGGCGCCGCCGCCGCGCCGCTGGTGCTGGACGGCGTGCCGCAAGCCGCCGACGCGGTGGCCTGGCGTCGCATCACCGTCACTGGCGAGTTCGTGCGCAACTGGCCGGTCTATCTCGACAACCGCCCATACCAGGGCCGGGCCGGATTCTATTTGCTGATGCCGTTTAAAATAGCGGGATCGAACATGCACGTGCTGGTGGCGCGCGGTTGGCTGCCGCGCGATCCGGCGGTGCGCGACAAGCTGCCGGCCTACGCCACGCCGGATGGCACGGTCACCCTGCAGGGCGTGGCGCGCCTGAACGCCGGCCATGTGATGGAACTGGGCAGCACGCAACCGCTGGCGCCCAACGCCATCGTGCAGAACGCCGATCCGCTGCAACTGGCCAGGGACAGCGGCCTGACCATGCAGCCGTTCGTGGTGGAGCAGGCCGGGCCGGCGCAGCCGTCGGGCGACGATGCGCGGATGGTGCGCGACTGGCCGGCGCCGTCGCTGGGCGTGGAAAAACATCAGGGCTATGCCTTCCAGTGGTACGTACTGTCGGCGATGGCGGTTATCTTTTTTGTAGTGAATGGATTCAGACGTGGAAAAACCAAATAATCGCGGCCGCTGGAAGCTGTTGCTGGTGCTGGCCGTGTGCGCGGCGCCGCTGATTGCGTCATACTTCACGTACTACGTGATCAAGCCAAAGGGCGGGGAAACCAATTACGGCGCGCTGATCGATCCGCGCGCATACCCGATTCCGGCCATGGCCAGCACCACGCTGGACGGCAAGCCGGCCCGGCTGGAAGATTACAAGGGCAAGTGGATCATGTTGAAAGTCGGTCCGTCCGACTGCCAGCAGGCGTGCCAGGACCAGCTGTTCGCCATGCGCCAGCTGCGCACCATGCAGGGCAAGGAGATGGAGCGCATCGAGCGCGTGTGGCTGATCACCGACGAGCAGCCGCTGGAAACCATGCTGCTGCGCGTGAACGACGGCACCCGCATGCTGCGCGCGCCGGCCGGCGTGGTGGAGAAGTGGCTGCCGCTGGAGGCGGGCGTGGCGGACCAGGCGTCCGAGCATGTGTATCTGATCGACCCGCTGGGCAATCTGATGATGCGCTTCCCGAAAGGCGCCGTGTCCAGCGATGTGGATAAGGTCAAGCGGGTCCACAAGGACATCACGAAATTGTTGAAGGCTTCGGCCATAGGTTAAACGTATGCATCTCACTCTTGCACAAATGGCGATTACGGCACTGATGATCGCGCTGCTGCCGGCCACCATCGTCTGGACCTCGTCGGACGCCAACAAGTACCGCAAGCTGGTGTGGGTCAGCGTGTTCCTGACGTTCGATCTGATCGTGTTCGGCGCCTTCACGCGCCTGACCGACTCCGGCCTCGGCTGCCCGGACTGGCCGGGCTGCTACGGCGCCGCCAATCCCTTCCTGGCCCACGCGCAGATCGTCGCGGCCGAGGCGCTGATGCCGACCGGGCCGGTGACCGTGGTCAAGGCCTGGATCGAGATGATCCACCGCTATCTGGCCATGACCATCGGCGTGCTGATCGTGGCGATGATGGCGCAGTCCTGGTATCAGTGGCGCAAGACCAGGCGCGCCGAGTACGCGCCATGGCTGCCGACGGCGCTGTTCTTCTTTGTCTGCCTGCAGGGCGCGTTCGGCGCCTGGACCGTGACGCTGAAGCTGCAGCCGGTGATCGTCACCATCCATCTGCTGCTGGGTATGGGCCTGCTGTCGATGCTGGTGTGGTACGGCGGCCGCCAGAATCATCTGCATGCGCCGCGCACGGTGGTCAGCGCCTCGCCGCCGGCCATGCGCAACATCCGCATCCTGGCCGGCGTGGCCGCCGCGCTGCTGCTGGTGCAGCTGGCGCTGGGCGGCTGGACCAGCACCAACTACGCCACGCTGGCGTGCACCGACTTCCCGCTGTGCGGCGGCAAGGTGATTCCCGACATGGACTTCGAACATGGCTTCACGCTGTGGCGCGAGCTGGGAAAGACGGCCACTGGCCACTACCTGCCGTTTTCGGCGCTGACGGCGATTCACTGGGTGCACCGCAATTTCGGCATCCTTGTCGCGCTGGTGGCGGGCTATGCCGCGTGGCGCGCCTGGGGCCATGACGTGCTGCATAAAACCGCCCGCAACATCGCCCTGGCGCTGGCGGCGCAGATCGTCACCGGCGTGGCGACCATCTACCTGAGCTTCCCGCTGACCATCGCGGTTCTGCATAACGCCGGGGCGGCGCTGCTCGTCCTGTTGCTGACCATGTTAAACTACAAGGCTAAGTACCAGTACGACATTGCTAAAAAGGCAGCCTCGGGCGCCGCGCATCCTCCCTCGTCGACGGTACGGCATTGAAAAAGTTGCACTCATGACCACGCAAACCGTAACCATCAAACATCCGAACCGCGCCTCGCAATTCTGGGCGCTGACCAAACCGCGCGTCACCATGATGGCGGTGTTCTGTGCCGTCATCGGCATGTTCCTTGGCACCTCGGAAGGTTTGCCGGATTGGCATCTGGTGCTGTACGCAACGGTCGGCATCTGGCTGCTGACGGGGGCGGCGTTTGCGGTCAACTGTCTGGCCGAGCGCGAGATTGACGCGCGCATGGCGCGCACCGCGCGCCGGCCGATGGCGCTGGGCGACATCAGCGTCACGCAGACGGTGATCTTTGCGCTGGTGATCGGCGGCGCCGGCATGTGGGTGCTGAATACCCTGGTCAATCCGCTGACCATGTGGCTGACCTTCGTCACCTTTCTTGGCTACGCCATCATCTACACCATGATTCTGAAGCCGGCGACGCCGCAGAACATCGTCATCGGCGGCCTGTCGGGCGCGATGCCGCCGGCCTTGGGCTGGGCGGCGGTGGCCAACGACGTGCCGATGGAGGCGTGGCTGCTGGTGATGATCATCTTCGTCTGGACGCCGCCGCATTTCTGGGCGCTGGCGCTGTACCGCCGCGACGACTACGCGCGTTCCGGGCTGCCGATGCTGCCGGTCACGCACGGCATGAAATTCACCCAATTCCACGTCTGGCTGTACTCGATCGCGCTGGCGGCGACGACGCTGCTGCCGTACGCGGTACAAATGAGCGGCCTGATCTACCTGGTTAGCGCCATCATCCTGAACGCCATGTTCCTGCATCACTCGTGGAAGATCTACCGCCACTACACCGACCTGATCGCCCGCAAAGCCTTCACCTGGTCCATCATCTACCTCGGCTTGCTGTTCCTGGCCCTGCTGGTCGATCACTACATCAAAATCTAACGCAACGCAGCTCCTTCAAGGCTCTTTTTGAGGGGGCTCCGTGGAGACTGCTTCCTTGGCGGCCATGCCACAGGTATTCGGAGTCATTGATTGCGGTACGAATCTTTTCTTTAGCGTCGCTTTCATTCATGATGGCCTCCATGCGCGGTATCATGCTGTTAGACCTGCCTCAGCAGACCCAGTTCAACTGAAAGACCTATCTCGATGAAAAAAGTTCTCGCCTTTGCTTTGATCGCTGTTTCCCTATTGGCCGGTTGCGGCGAGAAGAAGGCGGAGGCGCCGAAGGTGGCGTTTCAGAGTACCGATCTGACCGGCGCTTCGTTCGCCAGGGACTTCGCGCTGACCGACCACAACGGCAAGCCGCGCACCATGGCGGACTTCAAGGGCAAGGCGGTGATCATGTTCTTCGGCTATACCCAGTGCCCGGACGTGTGCCCGACCACCATGGCTGAAATGTCCGAAGTGATGAAACAGCTCGGCCCGCAGGCCGACCAGGTGCAGGTGCTGTTCGTTACCATCGATCCCGAGCGCGATACGCAGAAGCTGCTGTCCGAATACGTGCCGGCCTTCGACAAGCGCTTCCTCGGCCTGTACGGCACGCCGGAACAGACCGCCGCCGTCGGCAAGGAATTCAAGGTGATGTACAACAAGGTGCCGGGCACCACGCCGGGCAGCTATTCGATGGACCACACCGCCGCCAGCTATGTGTTCGACAAGCAGGGCAAGATCCGCCTGCTGCTGCGTCCGGGCCAGCCTACCAGCTTCACCGTGCATGACCTGAAACTGCTGTTGTCCTGATCCCCGGAGAGCGTATGCAACAACGCTTCCAGCCCTTCACCCGCCTGGCCGCCGTCATCCTGCTGGTGATCGGCTGTCTGGCCGTGCTGCGGCCGTTCCTGGCGGCGATCTTGTTTGCCGCCGCCATCAGCATCTCCAGCTGGCCGCTGTATTTGCGCCTGCTGGCGCGCCTGAAGCAGCGCCGCACCATCGCCGCGCTGGTGATGAGCATCGGCCTGACCTTGCTGATCATCGTGCCGCTGACGCTGGTGACCTGGAACATCGCCGATAACGCCTCCTCCTACTACGACCAGATCAAGGCCAGCCTCGACAGCGGCACGCTGGACCCGCCGCTGTGGCTGAAAGACATTCCGCTGGTCGGCGAAATGGTCGACAGCTATCTGCGCAAGCTGCTGCACAGCCGCGAGGAACTGCTCAACGTCGCCAAGAACCTGCTGGAGCCGGGACGCCGCCTGCTGCTCGGCGGCGGCATGGTGCTGGGCTCGGGCGTGGCGCAGGTCAGCCTGGCGGTGTTCGTCAGCTTCTTCCTGTACCGCGACGGCCAGGCCATCCTGCAGGCGCTGGCCACCGGCATGGACAAGCTGATCGGTGAACAAAGCATCACCGTGGCCGACACCGTCAGCCGCACCGTGCGCGGCGTGATGTACGGCATCCTCGGCACCGCGCTGGCGCAGGCGGTGGTGGCCGCCATCGGCTTTTTGATCGCCGGCGTGCCGGCGGTGGCGCTGATGTCGGTCGCCACCTTCCTGTTCTCGCTGATACCGGTCGGGCCGCCGCTGATCTGGGGCGGCGCCACCATCTGGCTGTTCAACCAGGGCGACACCGGCTGGGCCATCTTCATGTTCATCTGGGGCATGTTCGTCATCAGCGGCGTCGACAACGTGGTCAAGCCGGTGCTGATCTCGCGCGGCAGCAGCCTGCCGTTCATCCTGGTGCTGCTGGGCGTGATGGGCGGCGTGCTGGCGTTCGGCTTCGTCGGCCTGTTCATCGGCCCGACCTTGCTGGCGGTAGGTTTGGGCCTGCTGCGCAACTGGACCGGCCACCAGCTGGAAAGCAAGCCTCAGTAATTCAGCAGCCGGGCCGCCAGCTCGGCGTTGAGGTGACGCTCGAAGATGCGCTTCAGCGTGCCGTCCTCGCGCATGGCGCGGATGGTCTGGCTGAAGCGTTCCGCCGTCGCCTCGTCGACGTGCTGGCGCGACAGGATCAGGCCGCCGATCACGCTGTCCTTGGGCGGCGCCCAGTCCATCACGCGCAGCGGCGTCGGCGGTTTTTCCTGCTTCAGCTGATACCAGCCCGAGCTGATCGACATCATTGCCTGCACCCGTCCGACCTTGAACAGCCGCAGCAGGGCAGGGTAGTCGGCCGCCTCGTAGACCCGGCCCTGCGCGCGCAGCTGCGTCAGCCAGGCGTCGTAGAATTTACCGTGACGGAAGGATTTGATGACGCCGATGCGCAGGCCATGGTCGGCCGTGAAGTCGTCGATGCTGCGCACCTCGGCCGGCACATTCTGGTGCAGCAGCACGTAGTTGCGTTCCGACAGATAGGGAATCACGCGGCCGAACTTCTCGCGTTCCGGCGTGGACACCGTCGACACCGACATGTCGATGTTCCCGCCATTCATGCCGGCCCAGATGCGCACGCGCGAATCGGTGGTTGGCTCGATGGTGCAGCCCATGCGGCGCGCCACTTCGTCGACCACCTCCTTGTCGATGCCGGTCCAGCTGCCGTCGGCCGCCTTGTAGTAGAGCGCGCCGTATTCGTAGAAGGCGCTGCGCAGGTGGCCGCAGTCGCCGTGCGCGCCGGCCGTGCCCGTCAGGCACAGCAGCGCGGCACACAGGATAAGCCTGGCTAGCATGGTCTCCCCCTGGCGCCGCCTGGGGGCGCCTTTATCAGTCCTGGTCGGCGTTGTCCTCGGTGTCATCCTTGGGGATGACCTTCACCAGCAGGATACGCGGGCCGTTCATTTTCTTGGCGACGATGTCGAAATGGCGGAAGCTGATGCGCTGTCCCTGTTTCGGGATGTCGCCGAGCTTGAGCATCAGCAGGCCGCCCACCGATTCTACCTCTTCCAGGCCCAGTTCCTCATTTTCAATGTCGATGCCCAGCGTGCGTTCGAGCGAGAAGATCGGCAGGCTGGCCTTGCCGATCAGCGTGCCGTCCGGCTGCTTGAGCCAGTCGTTCTCGTTGAGGCGGAATTCGTCGTGGATCTCGCCGACCATCGCGCCGAGCAGATTGTCCAGCGTGATGAAGCCGACCGGGCGCTTGCCCTTTTCGCCGATCAGGGCGAAGTGCGGCGCGCCGTCGCGGAAGCGGCGGAACTGTTCCAGCGCCGCGGTGCGGGCGGAAATCGTCTCGACCGGACGCAGGAAGGGCACCAGGTCGGTGACCTGGCGGCCGGACTGCATGGCGAAGAACAGGTCTTTCAGGTGCACCACGCCGAGCACGGTGTCGCCGTCCTTGTCGTAGTAGGGATAGCGGCTGAAGCGGTTGCGCAGCATGGTGTCGAGGTTGTCCTTCAGCGAGCGGGTGGCGTGCAGGCTGATCACCTCGTTGATCGGACGCATCAGGTCGGACACGGCCAGGTCGCTGAAATCCAGCGAGTGCGCCAGGATGTTGCGCTCGTCCTGGTTGAATTTTTCGCCCGGCTGGCTGGTGCGCAGGATCAGCTTCAGTTCATCGACCGAATAGTGGCTGTCGTGGCCGCCCTTGCCGGACAGGCCGGCCAGCCCCAGCACCATGTTGGCGCTGGCGTTCAGCACCCAGATGAACGGGTACATGGCCCAGTAGAAGCCGTACAGCGGCAGCGCGCTCCACAGGCCGACCACTTCGGGCATGCGGATCGCCAGCGATTTCGGCGCCAGTTCGCCGACCACGATGTGCAGGAAGGAGATCACGCCGAACGCGAACACGAAGGCGATGCCGTGCACCAGCTCCGGCGAGGTGATGCCGATAAAGGTCAGCAGCGGTTCCAGCAGGCCGGCGAAGGCCGGCTCGCCGACCCAGCCCAGGCCCAGCGAGGCCAGCGTGATGCCCAGCTGGCAGGCGGACAGGTAAGCGTCCAGCTCGCCGTGGACTTTGCCGAGGATGCGCCCCTGTATTCCCTTGGTCTTGGCGATCGCGCGAACGCGCGTTTTTCGCAGAGTGACGATGCCGAATTCGGCAGCGACGAAGAAACCGTTCAAAGCAACCAGGAAGATGGCGAGAACGACAAGCAGGAAGTTTTGCATAGGGGCCGAGCGGCGATTTACGTTGTTGAAACCTCCATCTTAGCTGACTGCGCGTTTGCGCAGCGCAAATTCCAGTACTTTCCTAAGCGAAACTTAAGCCAGGATAAGGCTTCCTGGCTTGTCCCCTGGATCAGCGTACCGGGTTGAGCAGCGCCGGCTGGCCGAATTCCACCAGCTTGGCGTTGGACTTGCTGAAGTAGTCGCTCCAGAACGCCTGGAGGGACTGCATGGTTTTCGGATCGCGGTAGCTCTTGCCGTTCGCTGCCTCGTCGGCCAGCAGGCCGGCGCCGATGACATAGACGCGCGCGCCGCCGAAGTCGGCCAGCAGGTGGTTATCTTCGACCGTGCGCAATTCCTTGGCGGGCGCGATATTGCGCACCGACTTGCCCTGCTCGGCGTAGAAGTTGGCGACCGACGAGTTCTCCAGCATGTCGGACACGACCAGCACGATCTTGTCCTGCGCCGCCGACTGCTTGATGACGCTGGAGATCGCCTTCAGGCTGGCGTAGATGTCGGACTTGGCGATGTTGCTGCTGGTGCCCTGGTAGGCGGCGCGCAATGCCTGTCCGGCCGCTTGCGCGGCCTGCTGCGGCTGACGTTGCTGGCATTGATCCAGCTTGGTCAGCACCGGCTTGGCGATGTCGTTGCGCACCTCGGCCGGCAGCGGCGATTCCAGCTTGCCGGACGCCAGCACCTCGGTGTAGTGGCCCTGGGTGTAGGCCGAGAACACGACCACGCTGAAGCTGCTGCCGGCGACCAGGAACGGCTTGACGTTGTTGGCCACCGACTGCTGCAGCGCCGGGCTGAGCGGCGTGGTCTGGTCGACCACCACCAGCAGCTCGCGCGCGGTGGGCGGGAACGGCGGCAATTGTTTGTCCTGGCAACTGCGGACGGCGTCCGTGTTGCCGGCCAGCGCGGCGCCGGCGAGGCAGAATTGCAGTAGCAGGGCGCTCCACTTCACAGCAGATCCTCCAGTTCGGCGTTGCGGGCCTGGCGGGCCTTGTCTTCCTTCTGCTGCTTGAGGGCGACCACGACCTGATCGTTGAGTTCGGCAGGCAGCGAATTCAGCAGGGCCAGCTTGGCTTGCTTGTCCTCGCCCATGGCGTTCAGCTGGGCCACGATGTCGGCGGCGGTGGGCGCTGCAGCTGGCGCGGCGGCTGCAGCCGGTGCAACTGGCACGGCTGCCGGTGCGGCCGCGACAGGCGCCGGTGTGGCGGCGGCCGAGGCTTGCTGCTTGACGCTGGCGGCATGGGCGCGCTCGTGCTGGCGTTCGGCCTGGTCGGCGATACGGGTTTCCTGCACGAAGTCGCGGAAAGTTTTGCTCAGGTGCTGGCCGGAGGTGCCGACCGTGCTGTTCTTGGCCATGATGCGTTGCTGCAGCACCGCCAGACGCGCCTGCGCGGTGTCGGCCACGCGGCGATAGGCTTCGCGCACGGCGGTGTAGCTGGAATAGCGGCCGCCGCCGATGTCGCGGAAGGCTTCCGCGCTGTTCTGGCCGGCAAAGCCCCAGCGGTAGCCGAAGATCACGCCCAGCAATTGCAGGAAGACGAACACGAAGGCCAGCACGATGAAGGTGGCCCAGCCGCCGTGGCGGTCGATGTCGGCTTCGTCGGTCGCCACTTTCTTGTCGGCGTTGTGGTCGGAGGCGGCATCGGCGTCCGGCAGGCGCAGGGTGGTCTTGCTCATGTCCATGCTGTCGGCGGCGGCCTGGTTGCCGCTATCGACCTGATGGGTGACCAGCGCGACACGCGCCGACAGTTCTTTTTCCAGCACCTGGCCGCGCACATAGGTGGCGGCGCCGGCGATCAGCAGCACGATCACCAGCGTGGCGGTCGAGATCACATAGCTTGGATGGGTGCCGACGCGGTTGCACAGCTGGGTGTAGGCAGGCATGTCGCTGTCGCTGCTCTGCGGATCGGACAGGGGAATGGTGCCGGTCGACAGCTTGAACTGGCGCTTGTCTTCCACCCATTCGCGGCGGGCGTTCTTGATCAGGTTGGACTTGTGCAGCTCATGGCCGGCAAAGTGGGTGAACGCCACCAGGATCACCGAGATCAGGAAGGCGATGCCGTAGGCGCCGGTCTGTTGCAGGTTCTCGCTGGCGCCCGGAATGGTGTAACCAGCCAGCACGTACGAGAAACCGAGCGCTTCGACAAACACCATCGACACCGTCAGCAGCCAGATCCAGCCCGGCGTGTTGGTGCGGCCGTTGTCGCCGGCCTTGGTCAGGTAAGCCTTCTTCTCGTTGAAGTCGTGCTCGTCCTGCACGTGGACGAAGTTCTTGTACTCCTGGCACAGCGTGCGCTCGCCGGTGAACCAGCCTGGATGGGCCACGTCTTCATTGGCGTCGCGCGACAGGCTGGCGATGCGGCCGACCAGCGGAAAATTGACCCAGGTGTTGAACCACCACCATTTGACCTGCTGCCACAAGGTGGCCACGACAACCAATGCCAGCATCACGCTGACGATGCTCCAGGCCAGCGCCGGATACGTGGAAATAAACTCCTTCATGACTACATCCCTTTATTTTTGGTTGAGACTAGGTTTGAAATCCGCCGACATCAGGCGCGCGTTGTGCCAGTACACCAGGCTGCCCTTCTTGGCGACGCTGCCGCCGTCGCTGCCGAACACCACGTCGACGCAGGACAGGCCGCCTTTGCCGTTCAGGAACAGGCGGTACAGCAAGCCTTTGTTGCCGAGATAGGTGTTGACTTCCGGCGTGGCGGACAGGGTGGGCGTGACGCTGCCGGCGCGCGCCGGGTTGTAGCCGGCGTAGACCTTGAACTCCGGCAGGTTGGCGGCGGCGCCATCGCCGGCCAGCACGGCGACCTTGTTCAGCACCACCAGGTGGCCGTTGACCTGGTCGGCCCAGGTTTTGCCATACAGGCCGGGCAGGTGTTCGCTGGTGCGGTAGGTTTTGCCGTCGGCCAGCGCCTTGACGCCGTTGGCGGCGCGCGGGTGGTCGCGCGAGCAGTCCGCAATCACCGGCGGTTCGTCGGCGTAGGCGGTGCTGATCAGCGAGAAGGTGGGGCGGCTGCGCGAGGCCAGCTGGCCGATGTCGGCGGCGCCGGTGGCCGTCAGCGGGCTGCCGCCAAAGTCGATGCCGTTGGCGGGCGTGGGCGCGGCGGCGCCTGGCTTGGCCGGCTGCGCTGCTGCGGTTGCGGCCT
>NZ_WKJN01000013.1 GCF_009674495.1 Duganella alba
GACATTCGGACACGAGCCCTGCCGTAGCGATCGCTACGGCAGGGCTCGTGTCCGAATGTCGGCACTGACCCCGGTTTTAAGGGTTACATGCTGGCGTTGGAACTCCAGAATTTCCACCAGTGGCGCTCGGCTTTTTTGCCCTGGTCGAGGAATTTCGAGTTCGGATAGTTGAGCTTGAACACGCGCTCGGTGTCGTTTTTCAGCTCGGTCATGCCCAGCTTGTCGTAGCTGCGGATCATGATGAACAGCGCTTCTTCGATCGCCGGCGTGTCGCGGAAGTCGCTCATGATGCCCATCGCGCGGTTCGCCGCGGCCAGGTAGGCGCCACGGCGGTAGTAGTAGCGCGCCACGTGGATCTCATACGACGCCATCGCGTTCAGCAGATAACGCATCCGGTCCAGCGAATCCGGCGTATACTTGCTGTTTGGGAACTTGGTGACGAGTTCCTTGAAAGCCGCGTAGGCTTCGCGCGTGGCTTTCGGGTCGCGTTCGGTGGCGTCCTGCTCGTAGATGAAGTTCAGGAAGCTGACCTGATCGTTGAAGTTGATCAGGCCGCGCAGATAGTACATATAATCCACGTTGGCGTGATTCGGGTGCAGCTTGATGAAGCGTTCGACGGCCGCCAGCGCCTGGGCCTGGTCCTGCGATTTGTAATAGGCATAGGCGATGTTCATCTGCGCCTGTTGGGCGTAGGTGCCGAATGGATAGCTCGATTCCAGCTTCTCAAACAACTGAATTGCACGTTCATAGTGCTGGCCATCCAGTTCTTCGCTCGCCTCCGAGTATAATTTCGATGCGCTCCAACCTTTTGTTTCGTCGATCTTTTCGGAGAAAAGGCCGCAACCCGACAAACCAAGCAGAACTACCGTTGCTGCGACTACCGCTAATTTTTTTTGCATATCTTTTGCAAGAAACTGTTTAACCAAAGTTTTACGAGGCTAATTATAGCCGATAGGATTACCGTGATATTAAACGCAAAGCCAAATTTGGCCGAATCTTCCTCCGCCCACGATGCCGACGCCGACCTGATGGTCACCGACAGCGATTTTGGCGAGGACGACGACGGCCTGGCTCCCATCGAACTCCAACTGGCTACTGAGCACTGCGGCCAGCGCCTGGACAAAGTCATCTCGGGCCTGGTACCGCAATTTTCCCGCGGCCGCCTGCAGACCTGGATCACCGATGGCTTCGTGACGGTCGACGGCAAAACCGCCAAAAGCACCAAGGACACCGTCTACGGCGACGAGAAGATCGTCATTCTGCCCCAACCGGAGCCGGAAGACGAGGCTTTTAAGCCGGAACCGATGGAACTTAACATTGTTTTTGAAGATGAGCACCTGATTGTCGTGAATAAACCGGCCGGTCTGGTGGTCCATCCGGGCAATGGCAACTGGTCCGGCACCTTGCTCAACGGCCTGCTGCACCATTATCCGCAACTGAGCGGCGTGCCGCGCGCCGGCATCGTGCACCGCCTGGACAAGGACACCAGCGGCCTGATGGTGGTCGGCAAGACCCTGGCCGCGCAGACCGACCTGGTGCGCCAGCTGGCGGCCCGCACCGTCAAGCGCGAGTACTTCGCAGTCGTGTGGGGCACGCCGCGGATTAGCGGTACTATCGATGCGGCGATGGGCCGCCACCCGCGCGACCGCGTCAAGATGGCGGTCTCGACCGGCATGGGCTCGAAGCCGGCGATCACCCACTACCAGCTGATTGCCAGCGGCAAGCTGGGCGAGGGTCGTCCGGTCAGCCTGGTGCAGTGCCGTCTGGAAACGGGCCGCACCCACCAGATCCGCGTGCACATGCAGTCGATCGGCTTCCCGCTGGTCGGCGACACGGTGTACGGCAAGCAGCACCTGGCCGACTATTTCCCGCGCCAGGCGCTGCAGGCGCGCCGCCTGGGGCTGGTACATCCGGCCACCGGCGAGCAGTGCGAGTGGATCGTGCCGCTGGCGAACGATTTTGCGGAATTGCTGGCGCGCGCCGGCATTGAGGAACCGGAACAGATTTGATGTCTACACAGCAGCAGTGGTTGTTCCCGAACTGGCCGGGCCTGCCAGGCACGGTCGGCGTGCTGTCGACCACGCGGCGCGGCGGCGTCAGTCCGGCGCCGTATGACGATGGCATGGGCCGTGGCGGCCTGAATCTGGGCACCCACGTTGGCGACCAGCCGCACAATGTGGCGCGCAACCGCGCCATCCTGCGCGAGATGCTGCCCGGCGATCCGGCCTGGCTGTCGCAGGTGCACGGCACGGCGGTGGCCAATCTGGCCGACGTCGGGCCGCAGCAGGTGCCGGACGCGGACGCGTCCGTCTCCACCATTCCCGGCAAGGTATGCGTGATCATGACGGCCGACTGCCTGCCGGTGCTGTTCTGCGACAGGGAAGGCAAGACCGTGGCGGCCGCCCATGCGGGCTGGCGCGGGCTGGCCTCCGGCGTGCTGGAAAAAACCGTGGCCGCCATGCGCGAAGCGGGCGCCGGCGAAGTCATGGCGTGGATGGGGCCGGCCATCGGCGCCTACCAGTTCGAAGTCGGCCCCGACGTCAGGCAGGCCTTCCTGGATGGCGCCATCGACGAATCCGGCGTGCGCCATGTCGAGGCCGCCTTCAGCCTCATCGAAGGCAAGCCGGGCAAGTATTTGTGCGATATCTACGGCCTGGCGCGCTATCTGCTGCACCGTACCGGCGTCAAGGAAGTGCATGGCGGCGAGTTCTGCACCGTCTCCAATTCCGGCCGGTTCTACTCCTACCGCCGCGACGGCGTCACCGGTCGCCAGGCGACGTTGATCTGGATCAAATGAACTTACTGCGGGATCGCCGGGTCTTTCTGGGCAGCGTCCCGCGCCGCCTGCTCTGCGGCGCGGCGGCGCGCCTTGCGCTTGCCGGTGCCGGCGATGTACATCAAGGTCCCGAGCGGCAGCACGCAATAGAACAAAAACGTTACAATTCCCGCAACGACGGAAGTTTCCGTCAATGCCATCAGGCCGACGACGTAAATCCAAGCAATAGCAACAATCAGCATTGTGTTTAACTCACTTTAGGGAACCGCACATGAATTTGCCCGATCCACAAGCTTTCAACGCCTGGATGCAGTCCAATCCGATGGCCGCCATGATGCAGGATGTCGGCGCCCACATCAAGCCGGAGGCGATGGCGGAGCTGAAGAACGCCTACTTGAAGGATTTCGGCGAGCTGTGGCAGGATCTGTTGACCGGTAAAACGCCGCCCGTGAGCGACCGCCGCTTCAGCTCGGCAGCGTGGCAGGGCAACCCGATGACGGCCTTCAACGCCGCCGCCTACCTGCTGAACGCGAAATTCCTCAACGCCATGGTGGAAACGGTGGAAGCCACGCCGCAGCAAAAGCAGAAGATCCGCTTCGGCGTGCAGCAGATTATCGACGCCATGTCGCCGGCCAACTTCCTTGCCACCAATCCGGAAGCGCAGCAGAAGCTGATCGAAACCAAGGGCGAGAGCCTGACGCGCGGACTGGCCAATATGCTGGGCGACATGAACAAGGGCCACATCTCGCTGTCGGACGAATCGGCGTTCGAGGTCGGCCGCAACCTGGCGATCACCGAAGGCACGGTGGTGTACGAAAATCCGCTGTTCCAGCTGATCCAGTACACGCCGAAAACCGCGACCGTCAGCCAGACGCCGCTGCTGATGGTGCCGCCGTGCATCAACAAATTCTACATCCTCGACCTGCAGCCGGAAAACTCGCTGGTGCGCTATGCGGTGGAGCAGGGCAACACCGTGTTCCTGGTCTCGTGGAGCAATCCGGACAAGTCGCTGGCGCACACCACCTGGGATGATTACGTGGAAAAGGGCGTGATCGAAGCGATCCGCGTGGTGCAGGACATCAGCGGCGTGCAGAAGCTGAACATGTTCGGTTTCTGCGTCGGCGGCACCATCGTGTCGACCGCGCTGGCGGTGCTGGCGGCGCGCGGCGAGCAGGCCGCCAACAGCCTGACGCTGCTGACCACCTTCCTCGATTTCAGCGACACCGGCGTGCTCGATGTGTTCGTCGACGAAACGCAGGTGTCCATCCGCGAACAGCAGCTCAAGGACGGCGGCCTGATGCCGGGCCGCGACCTGGCCAGCACCTTCTCCAGCTTGCGTCCGAACGACCTGGTGTGGAACTACGTGCAGTCCAACTACCTGAAGGGCAACGAACCGGCCGCCTTCGACCTGTTGTACTGGAACTCGGACAGCACCAATCTGCCGGGCCCGATGTTCTGCTGGTATCTGCGCAATACCTACCTCGAAAACAAGCTCAAGACCGGCGAACTGGTGGTGGCGGGCGAAAAGGTCGACCTGGCCAGCATCGACGCGCCGGCGTTTGTCTACGGCTCGCGCGACGACCACATTGTGCCCTGGCCATCGGCCTTCGATTCGCTCAACATCCTGTCCGGCAAGACGCGCTTCGTGTTGGGCGCCTCCGGCCACATTGCCGGCGTGATCAACTCGCCGGCCAAGAACAAGCGCAACTACTGGACCAACGACAGTGGCAAAGCCAAAACGTCCGAGGCCTGGTTCAAGGGCGCGACCGAAGTGCCGGGCAGCTGGTGGCCCGAATGGGCCAAATTCCTGAGCGACAACGGGGGTAAAAAAGTCAAGCCGAAGGCCAAGCCCGGCAACGTCAGGTACCAGCCGATCGAAGCCGCGCCTGGCCGTTACGTCAAAGTCAAAGCCGATTAGCACCGCAGGCAGACGGGGTCTGTCCCCGCACGGGGACAGACCCCAGGGTCCGCGCCGTGCGGGGTAAGGCAAAACTTAGCTGCGTTGCAATAAAATCCAAAACTTATATCAGATTGTGCAAGAATTATGTGTTCGCCTCTATAATAAGTAAAAGTAGGCACGCGGGAAGGGGACCAACAGTCCGCTTTCTATCCGATATTGAGAGACATGCGCTGCGGCGCAATAAAACGGACCTGTGATGAGTAGTGCGAAAAAAAATGCTGACCGCCTGATCAAGAAATATCCGAATCGTCGTCTGTACGACACGCAGACCAGTTCCTACATCACGTTGACCGACGTGAAGCAGCTGGTGCTGGATAACGAAGAATTCACCGTTGTCGATGCCAAGACCAATGAAGACCTGAGCCGCAGCATCCTGCTGCAGATCATCCTGGAAGAGGAGGCCAGCGGCGCGCCGATGTTCTCCAGCGATGTGCTGGCCCAGATCATCCGCTTCTACGGCCACGCCATGCAGGGCATGATGGGCTCTTACCTGGAAAAGAACGTCCAGGCCTTCACCGACATCCAGCGCAAGTTCACCACCGGCACCGCCGTGGGCGGCCAGCCGTTCAGCCCGGAAATGTGGACCCAGTTCATGAATGTCCAGGGCCCGATGATGCAGGGCATGATGAACAACTACATCGACCAGAGCAAGAGCCTGTTCGTGCAGATGCAGGAGCAGATGCAGAACCAGAGCAAGAACCTGTTCGGCACCTTCCCCTTTGTCCCGGTTCCGCCGACCGACAAAAAGTAATTTCGCTACGTAGCTTGGTAGTGGCCCAGCGGCACAGCACACCACGGTGGCTGTGCCGTTTTTGTAACTTGATTACAAAATTCCGATAATTCCGTTGACACCTCAATTTCTTCAGTATTACTATTGACAACATCTTGTGGAAGCGCTTCCACTCAATGTTTCAGCGAAGGAGTTTTTGTGGTGTCAGTTGCAAATGATGAGACGTTTACGCCGCCGGCCGACTCGGTCCTGTGGAACAAAGATTTCCTGATCGGCGCGGCCACCGCCGCCTATCAGATCGAAGGCGCGATCCATGAGGATGGCCGCCTGCCGTCGATCTGGGACATCTTCTCGGCCACGCCGGGCAAGACCCTGGCCGGCGACACCGGCGAATTCGCCTGCGACCACTACCACCGCTGGCCGGAGGATGTGGAGCTGCTGGCCAGCCTGAACGTCGGCGCCTACCGCCTGTCGATCTCCTGGCCGCGCGTGATGACCATCGACGGCCAGCCGAACGAGCAGGGCATCGCCTTCTACCGCAAGCTGCTGACGGCGCTGCGCGCCAAGGGTCTGAAGACCTACGTCACGCTGTACCACTGGGATTTGCCGCAGCACCTGGAAGACAAGGGCGGCTGGGTCAACCGCGACACCGCCTACCGCTTCGCCGAATACGCCGACATGATCAGCAGGAAGCTGGCCGGCCTGGTCGACGCCTGGGCCACGCTGAACGAGCCATGGTGTTCGGCCATGCACGGCTACGGCACCGGCCATCACGCGCCGGGCAAGAAGGACGTGGTGTTCGCCACGCAGGCGATGCACCATCTGCTGCTGGGCCACGGCCTGGCGGTGCGGCACCTGCGCGCCAACGATCCGCAGGCGCAGGTCGGCATCGTCGCCAACGTCGGCCGCGGCACCAGCACCGACAGCAGCGCGGCCGGCCAGCGCGCCGCCTGGCTGTTCGAGCTGCAGCACAATAACTGGATCCTCGATCCGCTGCTGAAGAAGTCCTATCCATCGGCGCTGTGGGAGCTGTGGCCTGGCGCCGAGCCGACCATCCTGGCCGGTGACATGGACATCATTGGCACGCCGCTGGACTTCTTGGGCATCAATTACTACTTCCGCACCAACGTGGTCAGCGATGGCAAGCATGGCTACACCGAAGTCGATCTGGAAGGCGTGGAGCGCACGCAGATGGGCTGGGAAGTGTATCCGGAAGGCCTGCGCCACCTGCTGGTCGGCTTCCACCGCGACTATCCGAACCTGCCGCCGATCTACATCACGGAAAACGGCATGGCCACCGACGATGCGGTGGTGGACGGCGAAGTGAACGACCAGCAGCGCATCTCCTTCCTGAACCGCCACCTGGCGGCGGTGGATGCGGCGGTGAAGGCAGGCGTCGACGTGCGCGGCTACTTTATCTGGTCGCTGATGGACAATTTCGAATGGGCCTTTGGTTATGAGCGCCGTTTCGGTATCATTCATGTCGATTACGCCACACAAAAGCGTACGCTGAAACGCAGCGCCAAACTGGTGACGGAATTTTTAGCGCAGAGGGCCGCGCAGTAAGACACCAGTAAGCTATCCGAATAAAATGGGCGCTCGACGCCCAATGGGAGACAGAATGTTTAAGGCCACACAAGTGGGCAGCGCGATCGCGCTAGCTCTGGCAGTGAGCGGCGCGCAGGCGCAAGCGCCGTTGAAGGCAACCGTGATTCACTGGTGGACATCGGGCGGCGAGTCCGCCGCCGTCAAGCAGTTCGCCGAAGCGTACAACAAGGCCGGTGGCCAGTGGGTCGACCAGGCCATCGCCGGCGCCGACCAGTCGCGCGCCACCACCATCAACCGCATCGTCGGCGGCAATGCGCCGACCGCCGCGCAGTTCAACACTTCCAAGCAGTTCCGCGATTTCGTGGAGCAGGGCTTGCTGAACAACGTGGATGACGTGGCCATCGCCGGCAAGTGGGACCAGATCATGCCGCCGTCGATCCTCCAGGCGATCAAGATCAACGGCCACTTCTACGCCGCGCCGGTGGACATCCACATGCCGGCATGGTTCTTCTATTCGAAGGCCGCGTATAAAAAAGCCGGCATCACCAACGAGCCGCAGACCTGGGAAGAATTCCTGGCGCAGCTGGGCAAACTGAAAGCCGCCGGCGTGGTGCCGCTGGCCTTCGGCGGCCAGGTGTGGCAGGAGAAGATCACCTTCGACGCCATCTTCGCCATGGTGGGCGGCTCGGACCTGTACCTGAAGGTGTACCGCGACCGCGACCAGAAGGCCGTGATGTCGCCCGCCTTCAAGCAGGTGCTGGTCGAATTCAAGAAGCTGAAGGGCTTTGTGGACGCCGGCTCGCCGGGCCGCAACTGGAATGACGCCACCGCCATGGTCGTGCAGGGCAAGGCCGGCGTGCAGATCATGGGCGACTGGGCCAAGGGCGAATTCGCCGCCGCCAAGCAGGTGGCGGGCAAGGACTTTGGCTGCTATCCGGGCTTCGGTCCGAAGTCGCCGTACATCGTCGCCGGCGACGCTTTCGTGTTCCCGAAAACGAACGACGCCAATGCCATCAAGGCGCAAAAACTTTTGGCCAATGTGGTAACGTCTCCAGCCGCGCAAGTGGCCTTCGCCTCGCGCAAGGGCGCGATTCCGATTCGCGGCGACGTCGATGAATCGCAGCTCGATATCTGCGCGCGCCAGGGCCTGGCCATCATGAAAGACAAGTCGCGCCAGTTGCCGAACACCGAGATGTTGGCCAGTCCCGACACCACCGGTGCGCTGCAGGATGTGCTGACCAGCTACTGGAACAAGAACCAGTCGCCGGATGACGCGCAAAAAGCGTTCGCCCGCGCCATTAAAGGCGAATAAGCCATGGTCAAGAAACGCCAGAACGTTTCATTCGCGGCCTACGTCGCCATCATCCCGATGGCGCTGACGGTGTTGCTGGCCTACCTCGGCACCATGCTGTGGACGGCCCGCGTATCGGTCAGCAGCTCGCGCACCTTCCCGGCCAACGACTTTGTCGGCGCTTCGCAGTACATCCGCCTGTTCAACAACGAGCGCTGGCTGCTTTCGCTGCAGAACGTGGCGGTGTACGGCGTGCTGTTTATCGCCGCCTGCCTGGTGATCGGCTTTCTGCTGGCGGTGTTCATCGACCAGAAGGTGATGGCGGAAGGCGCGCTGCGCACCGTGTTCCTGTATCCGTATGCGATGTCGTTTGTCGCCACGGGCCTGATCTGGCAGTGGATACTCAATCCGGAGCTGGGCATCCAGGAAGTGCTGCACAAGCTGGGATGGGCCGACGCCAAGTTCGACTGGATCGTGGACCAGGACATGGCGATCTACACCATCGTCATCGCCACCGTGTGGCAGGCCTCCGGCCTGGTGATGGCGCTGATGCTGTCCGGCCTGCGCGGCGTGGATGAGGAAATCTGGAAGGCTGCGCGCATCGACGGCATCCCGCGCTGGCGCGTCTACAGCAGCATCGTGCTGCCGATGTTGGGATCGTCGGTATCGACCGCCTTCGTGCTGCTGTTTGTGATGGTGGTGAAGGTGTTCGACGCCGTGGTCGCGATGACCCAGGGTGGTCCGGGCACGGCCAGCGAAGTGCCGGCCAAGTTCATCATGGATTACCTGTTCGGCCGCGCCAATATCGGCCTGGCTTCCGCTGCTTCGATCGTGCTGCTGCTGACAGTGCTGGCCATCGTCGCGCCGCTGTACTTTGTGCGCAACCGCCGCGCTGCATTGGGGGCATGATGGGACAAGTTGTGAAACTCGATAAAACCACGGGCCTGACGGCCACCACGCCGCCGCCCTTGACCGCAGCGAATGACGCCAGCATGCCGACCCCGCGTCCGCGCCGCACCCCGGCATGGACGCCGGCGCGCCTCGGCGTGTACGGCTTCCTGATCGTGGCGGCGCTGTTCTTCCTGCTGCCGCTGTACGTGATGCTGGTGACGTCGGTCAAGCCGATGGAAGAGATCCGCCTCGGCACGCTGTTCGCGCTGCCGCAGCACATGACGCTGGAACCTTGGGTGCAAGCCTGGTCCACAGCCTGTACCGGCCTGGAATGCGGCGGTATCCGCAGCGGTTTCTGGAACTCGGTGGCGATTGTCGTGCCGAGCACCATCCTGTCGATCGCCATCGGCGCGGTGAACGGTTATGCGCTGTCGTTCTGGCGTCCGCGCGGCGCCGGCGTGCTGTTCGCCATCCTGATGATGGGCGCCTTCATTCCGGTGCAGGTGATGATCTATCCGCTGGTGCGCGTGCTGGCGTCGGTGAATCTGTTCAGCTCTCTGCCGGGCATCATCATCATCCACACCATCTTCGGCATGCCGGTGATGACGCTGCTGTTCCGTAACTACTACGCGGCGCTGCCGGTGGAACTGTTCAAGGCGGCGCGCATCGACGGCGGCGGTTTCTGGCGCATCTTCCTGCAGCTGATGCTGCCGATGTCGACGCCGGTGATCGTGGTCGCGGTCATCATGCAGGTGACGGGCATCTGGAATGACTTCCTGCTTGGCCTGGTGTTTGCGGGTTCCGAACACCTGCCGATGACGGTCCAGCTGAACAACATCATCAACACCACCACCGGCGAGCGCCTGTACAACGTGAACATGGCGGCGACCATTCTGACTTCGGTCGTGCCGCTGGCGCTCTACTTCATTTCTGGCCGCTGGTTCGTGCGCGGTATCGCTTCTGGCGCGGTTAAAGGGTAAATACAATGTCTAACGTAGCTATTCGTAATTTGCAGATTCAGCTTGGCGGCAACAAGGTCATCGAGTCGCTCAACCTGGATGTGAAAGCAGGGGAGTTCGTGGTGCTGCTCGGCCCATCGGGCTGCGGCAAGTCGACGCTGCTGCACAGTATCGCGGGCCTGATCGACACCAGCTCCGGCCAGATCGAAATCGGCGGCAAGGACATGACCTGGGCCGATCCGAAGGACCGCGGCATCGCGCTGGTGTTCCAGTCGTATGCGCTGTACCCGACCATGAACGTGGAAGCGAATATGTCCTTCGGCCTGCGCATCAACGGCACGCCGAAGGCGGAAATCGCCCGCCGCGTCAACCGCGCTTCGGACATGCTGCAACTGGGGCCGCTGCTGAAGCGCAAGCCGGCCAACCTGTCGGGCGGCCAGCGTCAGCGCGTGGCGATCGGCCGCGCCATCGTGCGCGAGGCGGACGTGATGCTGTTCGACGAGCCGCTGTCCAACCTGGACGCCAAGCTGCGCACGGAGCTGCGCCGCGAACTGAAGCAGCTGCACAAGCAGTTGGGCGCCACCATGATCTACGTCACCCACGACCAGGTCGAGGCGATGACGCTGGCGCAGCGCATGGCGGTGATGAAGGGCGGCGTGGTGCAGCAGTTCGACACGCCGGACGTCATCTACAACACGCCGGCCAATCTGTTCGTCGCCACCTTCCTCGGTTCGCCGGGCATGAACCTGTTCAAGGGCGCGCTGGAGCAGCGGGGCGATAAAACCATCTTCAGCAACGAACACCTGTCGGTCGACGTGACCGGCTATCCATTCAAGCAGCCGCTCACCGGCAAGCACGATTGCGTGCTGGGTGTGCGGCCGGAGGATATCGACGTCGGGCACAGTGACGGCGTCGGTCAGGCAGTGCGCGCATCGGTCTCGCTGGTCGAGGCCATGGGGGCGCACCGCGTAGTGTGGCTGGACTTCCACGGCACGCAGGTCGCGGGCATCGTGCAGGACCAGCAGCAGATTGAAACCGAGAAGGGCATCAGCTTCTCGATCCGCAGCAATCGTATTTCCCTGTTTGACGGAGCCAGCGAACAGCGGCTCTAAAGAATCGTAGTTGCTAAATCACCGGGTCTGCCATGGTATGGCCCGACGCACCCGTGCGTCTTGTGGTGGAACCGGTTCCACATGGAAGAAGCGAGGAGACATCAAATGAAAAAAACGATTTTAGCTTTGAGCATCGCACAGATAGCATTGAACGGCGGCGCGGCCTACGCCCAGCAGGCAAGCGATGCCCCGGCGGCGTCCAACGACAATATGGAGAAGATCATCGTCACGGCCACGCGCCGCGACACGCTGGTGCAGGACACGCCGCTGGCGATCACCGCCTACACGCAGGACACGCTGGCCAACAACCAGGTCAAGGATCTGGCGACCATGACGGCGATGGTGCCCAGCCTGGTGGTGGAACCGCACAGCGACTCGGGCGGCGTGCACGTGTACATGCGCGGCGTCGGCTCGGCCAATCACACGGAGCTGGGCGATCCGGCGGTGGCCTTCTACGTGGACGGCATCTACGTGCCGCGTCCGCAGGGCGCCACGGCGCTGATGTATGACCTGAACCACGTCGAGGTGGCGCGCGGCCCGCAAGGTACGCTGAACGGCCGTAACTCCACCGCCGGCGCGGTCAACCTGGTGTCCGGCGCGCCAAGCACCGCCAAGGTGTTCGGCTCGGCCAGCGTCATCATCGGCGACTACCATCACGTGCAGACGCAGGCCATGATCAACATCCCGCTCAGCGAAGACATCGCGCTGCGCATCGCCGCCATCAAGGATCAGCATGACGGCTATGTCGACTTCCTGAAAGGCTCCAACGTCATGCCGGGCGCGCAGAAATACGGCGCCGGCAACCAGACCGGCGCGCGCGCCTCGCTGCTGTGGAAGTTCACGCCTGACCTGAAGGCCACCTTCATCGCCGACTACTATAGCGACACCGGCGCCGGCAACATCTACCTGTCGGCCGAACCAAAGCCAGGCCAGAACCTGCGCTCCGCGCTGATCGACACGCCGGGTAACCTGGACCAGTCCATCATCACCGCCAAGACCAAGGTCGAGTGGCGCCCGATGGACGGCATCGCCACCCAGTACCTGGGCGCGTGGAGCCGCCTGAAGCGGACCAACGCCAGCGATGCGGACGCCGGCTTCTATCCAGGCTTCAAGGCGGAGAACCGCACCGAATGGTCGCAGTTCGACAGCGTCTCCAACGAGGTGCAAGTGCGTTCGGAATATGAGTCGCCGCTGCAGTGGGTGGGCGGCCTGTTCTTCTTCCGCGAGAAGAACAAGGTGCGCTTCGACATCGACCGCAGCCAGATTTCGGAAGCCATGCTGGCGCAGGATATCGCCAACGGCAGCGTGATCTTCGTGCAGCCGACCGTTGGCCAGTACGCATCGGCCATGTCCTTCATCCAGGGTGACCGCGAACTGCATTCCAAGGCCGCCTTTGCGCAGGCCAGCTACGACCTCGATCCGGTCTGGAAGCTGACCGCCGGCGCGCGTTACACCAAGGACCACAAGTTCGACATCGGCGGCCAGAACTGGGCCTGCCCGAACTGGCCGGACAACGCGCCGCGCGGCGCCACCCTGACGCCGAGCCAGATCGCGCAGCTGGTCACGCCGGGCGTGGGCACTATCAACACCCACAACATCGGACCGGGCGGCGTGGTCAATCAGGCCACTTGCGGCAATACCTACGGCGACAACACGGCCGACCTGGCATACGGCCAGGCGACCTGGCTGGGCCGCGTGGAGTACAAGCTGGCGCCGGACATCCTGACCTTCGCCTCGGTGACCACCGGCTTCCACTCGCCGGCCATCGGCGACGGCGGCGCCACCACCAAGCCTGAAAAACTGACCAGCTATGAACTCGGCTTCAAGTCGGACCTGCTGAACAAGCAGCTGTCGCTGAACATCGACGCGTTCTGGATGAAGTACAAGGACAAGCTGGAATCGCAGGTGGTCAACAACACGCTGCAGAACTTCAACGCGGCCGGCGCTTCGGTCAAGGGCGTGGAAGCGGAGTGGATGTGGCGTCCGACCAGCGTGGACCGCTTCAGCGGCAATGCGACATGGCTGAAGGCGCGTTATGACGACTTCCTGTCCTGCGACGTGGACGCCGCCCGTGCCAACGGCCAGGTGTGCGGCACCACCGCACCGACCGTCAATGTTGGCGGCACCGTGCTGAAACACGCGCCGACGTTTGCGACCACCCTGATGTACGAGCGCGACTTCGACGTCAGCAAGGGCCGCATCACGCCGCGCATTTCGGCGCACTACGAGACCAAGTCCTTCGTCGGTTCGGGCGCGTTTGCCAACGACGTGCCGGGCCATCCAGGCGTGAAGATGCAGGATTCGTACACCACGCTGGACCTGAGCCTGCGCTTCGAACCGCGCAACAAGGCATACACGGCCGAGCTGTTCGTCAACAACGCGACCGACAAGGAAGTGAAATATGACGCCATCGAAGTGTGCACGCAGGTTGGCGCGCCATGCCAGCCGACGCAGCAGATCTGGGCGGCGTACTACAACAACCCACGCACCTTCGGCGCGCGCGTCTCGATGAAGTTCTGATGTAGTAGTAAGGGGTAGTAGTCTTTGAGGATGGCGACTCCCCCGCCATCCTTTTTTTTTGCATGCTTGCACCCCCAAGCGAGGCGCATAGGCAGGGGTCTGACCCCGTACGGGGTCAGAGCCCGCGTGGCCCTGCGGGGTTCGCGCGAGAGGCTACGGAACCGCGCACCGTCACCGTGACAGGAAACTCCCGCGAAATCTCATGCTGCGTGCCGTAGCAGAGATTGAGCAGCCACCGCACCGCATTCTGCGTCAGCTGCTGCATCGGAATATGCACCGACGTCAGCCCCGGCGACGAAAACTCAGCCGAATAATCATCGTCATACCCAACGATGGACACATCATCCGGCACGCGCACGCCGGCACGGTGGAAACACGACATCGCACCCACGGCCATCTCGTCATTCGCACAAAACAGCCCGGTGAACTTGCCGCCCTCATTAATCAGCTGCTGCGTCGCCCCAAAGCCGCCTTCACGCGAAAAGTCCGATGCGATCAAGCGCACCTCGTCGCGGGCGATGCCATGCCGCGCCAGTTCATCAAAGAAGCCATGCAAGCGCTCCTCATTGTCCGACGTCCCGGCCGGACCGGAAATCACCGCCAACTGCCGATGTCCCGCGTCAAGCAGCGTGCGCGCCGCCAACTCACCGCCGTGATAGTGATCAGGGCAGAACGACGACGATTCCAGCGCCGGGCTGCGGCGGTTAAGAAACGCCATCTTCGGATGCATCTTGTGCAGCATCCGCATGTCTTCATCCAGCAGATCATGGCCCAGCACCACGATGCCGTCGCAATCCCGCCCAATCAGGAACTTGACAGCCTCAATCGCTTCCTCGCGCGGCGTGCCGTCGCCGCAGCCGGTGGCCACCACCACGTGGCGGCGCATGGCGCGCAGTTCGATGTCGGTTTGCTTGAGGATGGTGCCGTAATAGGCGCCGAAGAAGGAGGGCGCGAAAATGCCGATCATGCCCAGCGACTGCGCCGACAGCGAGCGGCCGATGGAGGAAGGGCGGAAGTTGAGTTGTTCGATGGCGGCTTGTACTTTTTTCATCGCCTCGGCCGACACGGGGCCGGCGCCTGAAATGGCGCGCGATGCTGTCGACATGCCCACACCGGCAAGCAATGCGACGTCTTTCAGTGTTGCCACACAATCTCCTCTAGCGATGGGCGTTAAGCCACTATCGTAACATGGTATAATCGTCGATTGCTCGTAATTATTGTGAAGCTTTAAGCAACCATATGCAATCGCAACCACTCTCCCGTCTTCCCAAGCCAGCCGCCGGCGCGCCAGCACCGAAAGTCGGCTTCGTCTCGCTCGGCTGCCCTAAAGCGCTGGTCGACTCCGAACAGATCCTGACCCAGCTGCGCGCTGAAGGTTACGAGACCGCCAAGTCCTACGACGGCGCGGATCTGGTGATCGTCAACACCTGCGGCTTCATCGACGCCGCCGTGCAGGAATCGCTGGACGCCATCGGCGAAGCGCTGGCCGAAAACGGCAAAGTGATTGTGACCGGCTGCCTCGGCGCCAAGAAGGACACCGACGGTTCGGACCTGATCACCAAGATCCACCCGAAAGTGCTGGCCGTGACCGGCCCGCACGCGCTGGGCGAGGTGATGGACTCGGTCCACCTGCACCTGCCGAAACCGCACGAGCCGTTCATCGACCTGATTCCGCCGCAAGGCATCAAGCTGACGCCGAAGCACTACGCCTACCTGAAAATCTCGGAAGGCTGCAACCACCGCTGCTCGTTCTGCATCATCCCGTCGATGCGCGGCGACCTGGTGTCGCGTCCTATCGGCGAACTGCTGCTGGAAGCGGAGAACCTGTTCAAGTCGGGCGTCAAGGAACTGCTGGTGATTTCGCAGGACACCTCGGCCTACGGCGTGGACGTCAAGTTCCGCACCGGCTTCTGGAATGGTCGTCCGATCAAGACCCACATGACGCAGCTGATGGAAGCGCTGGGCGAGCTGGCCAAGTCCTACGGCGCCTGGGTGCGCATGCACTACGTCTACCCGTATCCGCACGTCGACCAGGTGATCCCGTTGATGGGCGAGCACGTACTGCCATACCTGGACATCCCGATGCAGCACGCGCATCCGGATGTGCTGAAGCGCATGAAGCGTCCGGCCAGCGGCGAAAAAAACCTGGACCGCATCCTGGCCTGGCGCAAGATGAATCCGGACCTGACCATCCGCTCGACCTTCATCGCCGGCTTCCCTGGCGAGACCGAAGCGGAATTCGAATACCTGCTGGACTTCCTGAAGGAAGCGCAGATCGACCGCCTGGGTTGCTTCGCCTATTCGCCAGTCGAAGGCGCCACCGCCAACGAACTGGCCAATCCGGTGCCGGAAGAAGTGCGCGAAGAGCGCCGCGGCCGCGTCATGCTGCTGCAGGAAGAGATCTCGAAAGCGCGCCTGAAAGCCAAGGTCGGCAAGACCGTGCGCGTGCTGATCGATGAAGTCAACCGCACCGGCGGCGTCGGCCGCTCGGCTGCCGACGCGCCGGAAATCGACGGCGTGGTCTACGTCAAACCGCCGTATGAACCGCACAAGAAACTGGTGGTCGGCCAGTTCGTCGATGTGAAAATCACCACGTCCGACGCGCACGATTTGTGGGGTGAAGCGCTTTAAGGCGTTTTTCGTGGCACATCCACTATAATAAAGGCGGACCGGCGTTATCGCGGTCCGCCTTTTTTTGTTAGTGAGCCTTATGCGTGACTTGAAACTCCCGGCGGCGCTTGCCGCCTGCCTGCTGGTCGGCCTGCTGGCGCGGCCTGTAATGGCTGCCGACACACCTGTCATGCTGGAAGAGATGACCAGCACCGAGCTGCGCACCCGCATCGACGCCGGCGCCACCACCGCCATCATCCCGATCGGCGGCACCGAACAAAGCGGCCCCTATATCGCGCTCGGCAAGCACAATGTGCGCGCCGCCGTGCTGGCGCGGATGATCGCGCAAAAGCTCGGCAACGCCGTGGTCGCACCGGTGGTCGCTTACGTCCCGGAAGGCAGCATCACGCCGCCGGCCGGCCACATGAAGTTTGCCGGCACCTTGTCGATACCCGAATCCACTTTTGAAGACCTGCTGTTCGCCACCGCGCAAAGCCTGCGCCAGCACGGCTTTCGCCACATCGTCTTCATCGGCGACCATGGCGGCTATCAAAAAAGCGAAACGCGCGTGGCGCAGAAACTGAACAAGGCCTGGGCCAAGGACGGCGCTGCGGCCGCGCTGGCCCTGCTGGCCTACTACGACGTCACACAGGAACCGTTTATCGCCGACCTTGAAAAGCGCGGCTACAGCAAGGCCGAAATCGGCCTGCACGCCGGCCTGGCCGACGCCGCGCTGATGCTGGCGACCGACAAATCCCTGGTACGCACCGAGGCCATGGCGCATGGTCCTTCGCCGACCGTGGCGCAGGGCGTGCGCGGCGACGCGCGCCGCGCCACCGCCGAATTGGGCAAGCTTGGCGTGCAGCGCATCGTCGACGCCTCGGTGGCGGCCATTTCCGATTTTGCGGCGCATGGCGCGCCGTCCACTTCTAGTAAAGCATCCAAATGAAAACTAATCGACTCATTTTTGCGGCGCTGGCCGCCGCTGGTTTGATCGGTGCTGGCGGTTTGCTGGCTGTTACCAATACCGAGGCCGCGCAGGCCGTGCCGCCTGCCGCTTCGGCCGCCGCCGCGCCGGTCAACGTCTACGCCGGCATCGGCCCGGCCAACCTGAGTCCAGCGCTGCGCGACCATTTGCCGCGCGTGTACGTGCCCAACCTGCGCTCCAACGACGTTTACGTGATCGATCCGGAAAGCATGAAGGTGGTCGACAAGTTCAAGGTCGGCGTCGGCCCGCAGCACGTGGTGCCGGGCTACGACCTGCAAACACTGTGGGTGGCGAATAACGCCGAGCGCACCAACAAGGGCAGCCTGACGCCGATCGATCCGCGCACCGGCAAGCCGGGCACGCAGATTCCGGTGGACGATCCCTACAATATGTACTTCTCGCCGGATGGCAAATCCGCCATCGTGGTGGCGGAGGCCTTGCACCGCCTGGACTTCCGCGATCCGAAAACCATGGCCATGCAGTACGCCATCGACGTGCCGCAATGCGGCGGCATCAACCACGCCGACTTCTCGCCGGACGGCCGCTACGCCATGTTTACCTGCGAATTCGACGGCGCCGTGGCGCGCATCGACCTGGCCGCGCGCAAGGTGGACGGCTACCTGAAGCTGTCGATGCCGACCACGCGCTTCTCGGAAAAAGATCCGATCGACCAGCTGCTGGCCAATGAAGTGTGCAGCAAGAAGAAGGGCATGCCGCAGGATATCCGCGTTTCGCCGGACGGCAAGCGTTACTACATCGCCGACATGGATGCCGACGGCGTCCACATCGTCGATGCGGCCACCTTCACCAAGGTCGGCTTCATTCCCACCGGCGTCGGCGCGCACGGCCTCTATCCAAGCCGCGACGGCACCAAGCTGTATGTGGCCAATCGCGGCACGCATAACATCCACGGCAAGCGCAAAGGCAAGGGCCGCGTGACGGTGATCGACTTCGCCACCGAAAAAGTGGTGTCGCAATGGCCGATTCCTGGCGGCGGCAGTCCGGACATGGGCAATGTCAGCGCCGACGGCAAGTACCTGTGGCTGTCCGGCCGCTTCGACGACGTGGTGTACCGCATCGACACAGCCAACGGCGACGTCAAGCAGGTCAAGGTCGGTCAGGAACCGCACGGCCTGACCGTGTGGCCGCAACCGGGCCGCTACTCGCTGGGCCACACCGGCAATATGCGCTGATCATGACGATGAAAAAATCTCCGCAGACGGCGCTGATCCACACGGACTACAAGGCGCCGGAAGGCTTCGAGGCTTTCCCGGTCGGTATCCACCACGCTTCCACGGTGCTGTTCAAGAACGTGGCGGCCATGCGGTCGGGCGACTGGAAAGAGAAGAACGCCTATACCTACGGGCTGCATGGCACGCCGACCACCTTCACGCTGGAGGCGCGGCTGGCCGAGATCGAGGGCGGCAACTACTGCCTGCTGGCGCCGAGCGGACTGGCTGCCATCGCCATGGTGGATTTCGCGATCCTGAAGACAGGCGACGACGTGCTGTTGCCGGATAATGTCTACAACCCGAACCGTGAGCTGGGACGCTGGCTGTCGGCCGATTTTGGCATCACCGCGCGCTACTACGATCCGCTGATCGGGGCGGGCATCGCGGCGCTGATTCAGCCGAACACAAAGCTGATCTGGACCGAGGCGCCGGGTTCGGTGTCGATGGAAGTGCCGGACCTGCCGGCCATCTGCAAGGCGGCGCACGAGCGCGGCGTGCTGGTGGCGCTGGACAATACCTGGGCTGCCGGCCTGGCGCTGCGCGGCTTCGACCTGGGCGTGGACATCATCATGCAGGCGCTGACCAAGTATCAGTCCGGCGGTTCGGATGTGCTGATGGGTGCCGTGATCACGCGCGACCGCGAGCTGCACGACCGTGTCAGCCAGGCGCATATGCGGCTCGGCATGGGCGTCGGCGCGGACGATGCCTATCTGGTGTCGCGCGGCCTGCCGACCATGCGTCTGCGCTTCGACGCGCACGATGCGGCGGCGCGCAAGCTGGCGGCATGGCTGCAATCGCGTCCTGAAATCACGCGCGTGCTGCATCCGGCGTTCCCGGAATGTCCCGGCCACGAAGTCTGGAAGCGCGACTTCAGCGGCGCCGGCGGCCTGTTCTCGGTGATCTTCGACGAGCGCTATACCGAAGCGCAGACCGACCGCTTTGTCGACGCGCTCAAGCTGTTCAAGATCGGCTATAGCTGGGGCGGCGCCAACAGCCTGGTCATGCCATATCGCATCCAGCACATGCGCCAGAACTGGCCGGACAAGGGTACGCTGGTGCGCTTCAACGTCGGCCTGGAAGACGTGCAGGATCTGATCGGCGACATCGAGCGGGCATTGGGGGAAATGAATGAGTAAGTTCTGGAGCAAGGTGGTACACGGCCTGACGCCCTACACGCCGGGCGAGCAGGTGCAGATGCCAGGCCTGGTCAAGCTGAACACCAACGAAAATCCCTATGGCCCGTCGCCGAAGGCCATCGCGGCGATGCAGGAAGCGGCCGGCGACAGCCTGCGCAAGTATTCCGATCCCTCGAATACGGTGCTGAAGGACGCGGTGGCGCGCCGTTTCGGCCTCACGCGCGAGCAGGTCTTTGTCGGCAACAGCTCGGACGAGGTGCTGGCGCATACCTTCCACGCGCTGCTCAAGCATGACCTGCCGCTGCTGACGCCGGACATCAGCTACAGCTTCTATCCGACCTATTGCAGCCTGTATGGCATCGACGCGGTTTATGTGCCGCTCAACGAACGCTTCGAGATCGATGTCGCGGATTATGCGCAGCCATGCGGCGCCATCATCCTCGCCAATCCGAACGCGCCAACCGGCATCGCCTTGCCGCTGGCGCAGATCGAAGCGCTGCTGGTGGCACATCCGGATCAGGTGGTGGTGATCGACGAAGCCTATGTGGACTTCGGCGCGCAAAGCGCCGCCGCGCTGCTGGGCCGCTACGACAATCTGCTGGTGATCCAGACGCTGTCCAAATCCCGCTCGCTGGCCGGCCTGCGCGTCGGCTTTGCGCTGGGCCACCCGGACCTGATCGCGGGTTTGGAGCGCGTCAAGAACAGCTTCAATTGCTATCCACTGGGCCAGGTGCAGCAGGCCGGCGCGGTGGCGGCGCTGGACGATGTGGCTTACATGGAGCAGACCTCGCAAGCCATCATCGCCAGCCGCGCGTGGCTGACGGCGCAGATGCAGGCGCTGGGCTTCGACGTACTGCCGTCGCAGGCCAACTTCATCTTCACCCGCCATCCGCGGCATGACGGCGCACAGTTGGCGGCGGCGCTACGGGAGCGCGCCATCCTGGTCCGCCACTTCAAGGCCGCGCGCATCGACCAGTTCCTGCGCGTTACCATCGGCACGGACGAGGAGTGCGCCAAGCTGGTCGACGCACTGAAAGCCATTCTGTCCTGAACAAGTTCTGATATACTGTATGAAAACACAGTATATCGGGGCGCGCGATGGAGTTAAATGACAAGCTGGAAATCCTGGCGGATGCGGCAAAATATGACGCATCCTGCGCCAGCAGCGGCGCACCGAAGCGCAACTCCATCGGCAAGGACGGTTTCGGCGCCACTACCGGCATGGGCATCTGCCACAGCTACACGCCGGATGGTCGCTGCGTCTCGTTGCTCAAGGTCCTGCTGACCAATTACTGTCTGTACGACTGCCAGTATTGCGTGAACCGGCGCACCTCGAATGTGCCGCGTGCGCGCTTTTCGGTGGCCGAGGTGGTCAAGCTGACCACCGATTTCTATCTCCGCAATTACATTGATGGCCTGTTCCTCAGCTCCGGCATCATCCAGTCGGCCGATTACACGATGGAGCAGCTGGTGCAGGTGGCGCGCGAGCTGCGCGAGGTGCATCAGTTTCGCGGCTATATTCACCTGAAGACGATACCGGACGCCGATCCCGCGCTGATTGCGGCGGCGGGCAAATACGCGGACCGGCTCAGCGTGAATATCGAGCTGCCGACGCAGGACAGCGTGCAGAAGCTGGCGCCGGAGAAGAGCGTCCACACGATCAAGCTGGCGATGGGCTCCATCCGCCGCAAGCTGGATGAAAAGGCGGAGGAGCCGAAGTCGCCGCGCTTCGCGCCGGCCGGACAGAGCACGCAGATGATCGTCGGCGCCGACGCCAGCGACGACCAGCAGATCCTGTCGACGGCGGAAACGCTGTACGGCAGCTATAAGCTCAAGCGCGTGTATTACTCGGCCTTCAGTCCGATCCCGCAAAGTCCGAAGAGCGTGCCGCTGGCGCCGCCGCCGATGCTGCGCGAGCACCGCCTGTACCAGGCCGACTTCCTGCTGCGCAGCTACGGCTTCCAGGCGAACGAACTGCTGCCGGCCAGCGGCGGCAATCTGGCCTTGGATATCGATCCCAAGCTGGCGTGGGCGCTGGAGCACCGCGAGCATTTTCCGCTGGACCTGAACCGCGCCGAGCCGTATATGATCGCGCGCGTGCCGGGCATTGGCTTGCGCAACGCGCAGCGCATCGTTGAGTTGCGGCGCTTGCGGCAGGTGCGGTATGCGGACTTGTCGCGCCTTCGTTGCAGCATGAAGAAGATTTCGCCGTTCATCATCACGGCTGATTACTTCCCGGCGCGCGACGCCAGCCCCTCGGAGCATCTGCGTCGCGCGATGGCCGACGCGCCGCAACAGATGAATTTGTGGCCGGAGTTGCAGGCGGCATGATGCGGCAGGTGGTGCAATCGTTTGATGCGTGGCGGGCGGCGGCGCGGGAGCTGATCGCGCGCCGCGTTCCGCCGGAATCCGTAGAATGGGCGTCGAGCGAGGCCGATGGCGATCTGTTCTCGGCGGCCGGAGGCGGGCCATCGGCCGCGTTGCCGGCCATCGCACCCGCTGGTCCGGAACTGCGTTTGCCGCGCGAGTTGATGGAGATGCTCGCCAGCGCGGCGTGCTTCAGCGCTGCGGATCGCTGGGCTTTTCTGTACAAGGTGATCTGGCGCTGGCATCTGGGCGAGCGCGATGTGATGTCGGCGGCGGACCGGGACGGCGCGCGCCTGTATGGCATGGTCAAGGCCGTCCACCGCGAGGAGCACGACATGCATGCATATGTACGTTTTCGCGAACGCAAGGAAGAGGATGGGGCGCCGCGTTTCGTCGCCTGGTTCGAGCCGACGCACGAGGTGCTGCCGCAGGTGGCACGGCATTTCGCCCGGCGCATGGGCGGCACGACGTGGATGATCGCCACGCCCACCGCCACCGTGCTGTGGGACGGCGAGCATCTGCACGATGCGCCGGCGCTGATGCGCAGCGCGGCCGATATCGACGACGCCGGCGAGGCGCTGTGGCTCACCTATTACCGCAGCATCTTCAATCCGGCGCGGCTGAATGCGGATCTGCTGCGCAGCCATATTCCATCGCGCTTCTGGAAGAATCTGCCGGAAGGCGCGATTGTGCCATCCATGGTCAGCGCGGCTGCCAATGGCGAGCGCCGCACCGGCCAGACCATGACGGTCGGCCAGCGCCGGGGCGCCACCACCATCGACATCACGCCGGAACGCGCGCAGCCGCAGCGCGAGCAGCCCGATTCGCTGGACCAGTGCCGCCGCTGCGATTTGTGGCGCAACGCCACGCAGGCCGTGTCTGGCGTCGGGCCGAAGAAGGCGCGCATCATGCTGGTCGGCGAGCAGCCGGGCGATCAGGAGGATTTGCAGGGACTGCCGTTTGTCGGCCCGGCCGGCGCGGTGCTGGATCGGGCGCTGGCGGAAGCGGGCGTGGAGCGCGGCGCGGTGTATCTGACCAACGCCGTCAAGCATTTCAAGTGGGAGCTGCGCGGCAAACGCCGTCTGCACAAGACGCCGGCGCAGCGCGAGGTGTCGGCCTGCCACGTCTGGCTGGAGCAGGAGCTGGCAAAGGTCAAGCCGGATGTCGTTGTAGCGCTGGGCGCCACCGCGTTGAAGTCGGTGTTGCAGGACAGCGGCGCGACCATGAGCGCGGTGATGGATGCGCCGTTCCAGCATGAAGGCCGATGGGTGATCGCGGTCTACCACCCGTCGTTTGTGCTGCGTGCGCGCGATGAGGACAGCCGGCGGCAGGCCTACGAAGTGATCGTCGCCGGCCTGCGCGAAGCCTTGCGGCTGCTGGGCGATTAAACCGGCGCCGCCTCGTTGCGGTTGATGCGGCTAATGCCGACGATCAGGCGGTACGCCTTCCACAGCCAGGCGCAGACCCAGATCAGCCACGCCACCGGGATGCCGATGAAGGTCATGAAGAACACGGCGCCGACGACGATCCACACCACATACCACCAGAACGATCGGATCATCCAGGTGTGATGGCTGTGGACGAACGTGCCCTCGGTGCCCGGCCGTTGCAGGTAGTTGAGGATCAGCGGAATAATCGAAAACGCACCCAGCGAGAACACAAAGCTGACCCCGTGGATAACGTACAGCCACCACGCCGTGGTCTTGGCCGAGTCCAGGCGATTGTCTAATATCAATTCTTGGGACATGACGGTTCCTTTATGAGCAGCGATTAATCAGAGTATAACCACGCCGTTTTCCAACCTCCGTACGAGAGTGAACATAACGGCCAAAGACGCGGTCAAAGCGTCCGTTTGAGGAAGGCGGTGACGTCGGCGAAAAACTCGGGCTGGATGGTTTCTCGGTCGAAGCCTTCCGGGTCTTGCGAGGGCTTGAAGTTGGGGCGCGTCATCTCGGGCGGGAACTTGCTCATGAAGGCGAAGTGGCCGGCGCCGGGGATGTCCTTGTGCTCGATCAGCGACGGGTCGCCCACGCCTTCGATGATCTTGTGGGCGTGCTCGATCGGCGTGATCTCATCCTTTTCGCCGGTGCGCATCAGGATCGGCAGGTTGACCGGCCGCAGCGAGCCGGCGATGAACCAGAACGTTGCGGGATTCAGCAGCACCAGCGTGCGGATGCGTGGATCGGGCGTAACCGGCACCGGCTCCGGTCCGGCATGTTCGCTCTTGCGCTCATACGGTCCGCTCCAGGCGATGCCGCCGGCTGCCGCCAGCGCCGTATAGCCGCCGATCGAATGGCCGATGACGGCGACGCCATGGCGTGTCACGTGCGGCGCCAGCACGGCGTCGGCCAGTACCGCGTCGATGCTCAACGTGATGTGGCGCGGACGGTTGGCCAGGTTGGCGGCGGTGCCGGCCAGCGAGTTGTCGGTGCGCGTGTTGCCAGTGTGGGCGGGCAGGGCGACCACAAAGCCGGCCAGCGCCAGGTGCTTGGCCAGCTGGCGATACGCCCACGGCGTGCCGGAGTGGCCGTGCGAGATGACCACCAGCGGATAGACGCCGGCGGCCGGCGCGGCGTCCTTCGCCACGTCCAGCGAATAGGGGCCGAAATGTTCGGTGTGCTCCGCGCCATGTGCGGGATACAGCACGGCCAGCGGAATCTCCGCGTCCTGCACGGCGTCGTGCACATTGCTCAAGCGGCATCCGCAACTGAGATTCATACGTCTCCCTTTTTCGCATAAAATGCAATAGTGGCGATTATATAAGGAGCTGGCTGAGATGGGTATGTGTGCATATTTTGTGCCGGTGACCGGCGAACAGATCGCGCTCTTCACGGAAGAGCCGGAAGAGCCGGATGAGCTGATAGCCTTCCTCTTTCCGAACGACCTGGACCAGGAACCGGAAGGCCGGATCGACGCCGACAAGGCCTGGCACGCGATTCACTTCCTGCTCAACGGTTCCGCCATGCCGGAGGAAACCGATCCCGCACCGGCGATCTTCGGCGGCGAGCCGATCGGCGAGGAGCTGGACTACGGCCCGGCGCGCGTGCTCCAGCCGGCCGAGGTCCAGGCGCTGGCGGCGACGCTGGCCGGCATCGATGCGGCCCAGCTGCGGGCCCGCTACGTGCCGGAACAACTGACCGAAGCCGACATCTATCCGAGCATGTGGGACCGTAACGATGACACCGACCTGGACTACGTCATCGAAAACTACCTGCGCATGGCGGCCTTCTACAGCGGCGCGGCAGAGCGCGGCGACGGCGTGCTGCTGTACATCGCTTGAGGGGCTGGCATGGCTAAACCGGTATCGGTGCTGTTTGTCTGCATGGGCAATATCTGCCGTTCGCCGACGGCGGAGGGCGTGTTCCGCCAGCGCGTGGAAGCGGCGGGGCTGGCGCACAGCTTCGTCATCGACTCGGCCGGCACGCACGGCTACCACGTGGGCGAGCCGCCCGACGCGCGCTCGATGGAGTATGCGCTGAAGCGCGGCTACGACCTGTCGGCGCAGCGCTCGCGCAAGGTCGCGGCGCAGGACTTCGAAGACTTCGATTATCTGCTGGCGATGGACCACGACAACCTCAAGCTGCTGCAGGCCGCGTGCCCGCCGCAGCACCGCCACAAGCTGGGCCTGATGATGTCGCACGCCACCCGCAGCGGCGCCGATGCGGTGCCTGATCCGTACTACGGCGGCGGGCGCGGCTTCGACGTGGTGCTGGATTATCTGGAAGACGCTGCCGACGGCCTGCTGGCCCACCTGAAAGCGAAATAAGCGCCATTCGCCCCCGCCAAACGCGCATTCATGCCCACCTGCCGGCGATTGGTCAGATGGCGCGTGTGGCGCATGATGTTTTTGTCTACAGTTGGTGAATCGCCATCCATTGTGAGAGATGGCGATACCACTGAAACGGGGACATATCATGCGTCATTTTATTCTGGCCTGGCTGCTGGGCTGTTGCGTGGCGGGCGCCGCCAATGCGGCCGATAGCGACGATCTGCAGGCAATGAAGGGAAGTTACGCGCTGGCCGACGGCCGCGTGCTGTACGTCAGCTGCCATCAGCGCACGCTGTACGCGCAGATCGACGCCGGGCCGGAAGTGGCGCTGAAAGCGGCCGGCGGCGCCGTGTGGCAGTCCGCAAAAGGTGATCTGCGCATCACGTTCCAGCAGCACGGCAATGGCGTGGTCAGCGGCGTGCAGCTGGTGGCGCGCCGCGAATAACCGCGCACTTTTCATTTTGCCAATGCCGGGCCACGGTAGTATGATAAGGTCATCCACGCCGTCACAAGCACAGGAGATCACTTGGAACAGCCCGGCATTCCCCATAACGAATCCATCCGGCTTGCAGCCCTCAAGTCGCTCAATGTGCTCGATACGCCGCCCGAGGAGCGCTTCGACCGCCTCACGCGCATGGCGCGGCGGCTGTTCGGCGTGCAGACCGCCCTGGTCAGCATCGTCGACGAGGACCGCCAGTGGTTCAAGTCGCGCGAAGGGCTGGACGCCACGGAAACGCCGCGCAACATCTCCTTTTGTGGCCACGCCATCCTCGGCGACGAGATTTTCCTGATCCGCGACGCCCGCAACGACCAGCGCTTTGCCGACAATCCGCTGGTGACCGGTGCGCCGAACATCCGCTTCTACGCCGGCTGCCCGCTGCGCGCCAATAGTGGCCTGAAGATGGGCACCTTGTGCATTCTCGACAGCCAGCCGCGCGACTTCACCGACGAGGATGCTCTGGCGCTGCGCGACCTGGCCTCGATGGTGGAGGACGAGCTGTCCGCCTTCCACACCTCGACCACCGACGAACTGACGCGCATCTCCAACCGGCGCGGCTTCCTGCAACTGGCGCGCTACGGCCTGAATTTCTGCGTGCGGCATCACCAGCCGGCGGCGCTGGCTTTCATCGACCTGGATCGCTTCAAGCCGATCAACGACCAGTACGGCCATGCGGAAGGCGACCGCGCGCTGGCGGCGTTTGCGGATGTGATGCGCAGCAGTTTCCGCAGTACCGATCTGTGCGCGCGTCTGGGCGGGGATGAGTTTGTGGTGCTGCTGACCGGCGCCACCAAGGCCGAGGCGGAAACGGTGATCCGCAAGTTCTGCAGCCAGCTGCACGACTACAACGTCAGCGCCAACCGCGGTTATGCGCTGGACTTTTCATACGGGCTGGAAGAATTTTTGCCGAACGATCCGCGCGATGTGGAATCGCTGCTGGCCGCCGGCGACGCGCAGATGTACGCGATCAAGGCGGCCAAGCGCAGGCATTAAGTCATTAAGTCAGCAGCGGCAGGATGCCATCGAGGCCGACGAAGTTGAGCGCCACATTGGCCTGCTCGCGCACCACCGGCTTGGCGCGGAACGCCACCGACATGCCGGAAATGCCCATCATCTTCAGATCATTGGCGCCGTCGCCCATGACGATGGCTTGCGATGGCGAGATGCCCAGCTCCTTGCACACGCGCTCCACCGTGCGCTTCTTCTCTTCGGCGTCGACGATGCCGCCGATCACCTTGCCGGTCAGTTTGCCGTCGACGATTTCCAGCTGGTTGGCGTGGGTGTAGTCCAGGCCCAGGCGCGCTTTCAGGCGTTCGGTGAAGTAGGTGAAGCCGCCCGACACCAGCAACGTTTTCAGGCCGGCCTTCTGCACCGCCTTCAGCATGGTCTCGGCACCCGGCGACAGTTGCAGGCGTTCTTCGTACACGCGCTCCAGCGCCGAAGCGTCCAGGCCTTCGAGCAGCGCCACGCGGCGCGTCAGGCTGGCGGCGAAATCGAGCTCGCCGCGCATTGCCGCTTCGGTGATCTCCGAGACTTCCTTCTTCAGGCCCTGCATGTCGGCGATTTCGTCGATGCATTCGATGGTGATCAGCGTCGAATCCATGTCCATGGCCACCAGCTTGAACTCGCTCATCTTGTGGAAGCCGATCGAGTAGGTGGTGTCCAGCTGCGCGGCCTGGGCCGCGACTTCGATGGTCTGGCGCAGCGCCGGCGAGAAGGTGATGCCTTCGCAGCGCAAGGCCTGGTCGCTCAGCCAGGTAAGGCTGGTGGGCGCGGTAAGGGCGCTGATGCGCTCCAGCCGGGCCTTGCAATCGCCTAAGCCTTGCAGCACGAGGTTCATGGCGGTTTTTGCGTTAGTCATGTGCGTCGATAGTAGTGAGTATGCTTGATAGTATGCTTACGGAGTCAGCTGCTTGATGGCGGCCTTTATCTGCGTCACCCGCGCCGCCAGGTCCGGCATGGCGGCGGTGATCTTCAGTTTATCCTGTCCATTCAGCTTGATCTGGCGGTTCTTCTGTATCAGCTCGATGATGCGCATCGGATCGATCGGCGGCTTGGCCATGAATTGCAGGCTGGCGGCCTCGGTATGCGCGTCGATCTTGATGATGCCCACCGTCTTGGCGGCGATGCGCAGGCGGTGCGTTTCGATCAGCGCCTTCACCGGGTCCGGCAGCTTGCCGAAGCGGTCGATCAGCTCTTCCTGCAAGTCGTCGATCTTGCCTTGCGATGCGCAATTCGCCATGCGCTTGTAAATCGATAGCCGCTCGTGGACATCGCCGCAGAAATCAGCCGGCAGCAGCGCCGGCACGTGCAGATTGATCTCGGTGGTGGTGGCCAGCGGCGCCGCCAGATCCGGCTCCTTGCCGGCCTTGAGCGAGCGCACCGCTTCGTTCAGCATGTCCGAGTATAGCTGGAATCCGATCTCGGTCATCTCGCCGGACTGGTTGTCGCCGAGGACTTCGCCGGCGCCGCGGATTTCCAGGTCGTGCATGGCCAGGTAGAAGCCGCTGCCCAGTTCCTCCATCTGCTGGATGGCGTCCAGGCGGCGCTGCGCCTGCTTGGTCAGCGACTGCACGTCGTGCACCAGCAGGTAGGCATAGGCCTGGTGGTGCGAACGGCCGACGCGGCCGCGCAGCTGGTGCAGCTGCGCCAGGCCGAACTTGTCGGCGCGGTGCATGATGATGGTGTTCGCGGTCGGCACGTCGATACCGGTTTCGATAATTGTCGTGCACAGCAGGATGTTGTAGCGCTGGGCGACGAAATCGCGCATCACTTTTTCCAGGTCGCGTTCGTGCATCTGGCCGTGGGCCACGGCGATGCGCGCTTCCGGCAGCAGCTCGGTCAGCATCGCCATGCGGTTCTGGATGGTCTCGACCTCGTTGTGCAGGAAGTAGACCTGGCCGCCGCGTTTCAGTTCACGCAGGCAGGCCTCGCGGATGATCGATTCGCCCTCGCTGCGCACGAAGGTCTTGATCGCCAACCGTTTTTGCGGCGCGGTGGCGATGACCGAGAAATCGCGCAGGCCTTCCAGCGCCATGCCCAGCGTGCGCGGGATCGGCGTGGCGGTCAGCGTCAGCACGTCGACTTCGGCGCGCAGCGATTTCAAGGCTTCCTTCTGGCGCACGCCGAAACGGTGCTCCTCGTCGATGATGACCAGGCCGAGACGGGTGAACTTGACGTCGTCCGACAGCAGCTTGTGGGTGCCGATGATGATGTCCAGCGTGCCGTCGGCCATGCCCTTGATCGCCTGCGCGATCTCCTTGCCGGTGCGGAAGCGCGACATCTCTGCGATGCGCACCGGCCAGTCGGCGAAGCGGTCGGCGAAGGTTTGCGCATGCTGTTCGGCCAGCAGCGTGGTCGGCGCCAGGATGGCCACCTGCTTGCCGCCCATGACGGCGATGAAGGCGGCGCGCAGCGCCACCTCGGTCTTGCCGAAACCGACGTCGCCGCACACCAGGCGGTCCATCGGTTTGCCCGAGGTCATATCCTTGATGACGTTGTTGATGGCTTCCTGCTGGTCCGGCGTTTCGTCGAAGCCGAAGCTGTCGGCGAAGCGCTCGTAGTCGTGCGCCGAGTATTCGAACGAGTGACCCTGGCGCAGCGCGCGGCGGGCGTAGAGGTTCAGCAGCTCGGCGGCGGTGTCGCGCACCTGTTCGGCGGCCTTGCGCTTGGCTTTCTCCCACTGGCCGGAACCGAGCGTGTGCAGCGGCGCGTCGTCCGGCGAGGCGCCGGAGTAGCGCGAGATCACGTGCAGCTGCGAGACCGGCACATACAGCTTGGTCTCCTTGGCGTATTCCAGGTGCAGGAATTCGGCGTCGCCTTCGCCCAGGTCCATGGTGGTCAGGCCCATGTAGCGGCCGATGCCGTGGTTGATGTGCACCACCGGATCGCCGATCTTCAGCTCCGACAAGTCGCGCACCATCGATTCGACCTGCGTGACGGCTTCCTGCTTCTTCTTGCCGACGCGGCGGCCGGAGCCGGCATACAGCTCGGTCTCCGTGATGAAGATCAGATTCGCCTTCGGCAGCGACAGCTCGAAGCCGGCGTGCAGCGGCGCCACGCCCAGCGCCAGCTTGGCGTCCGAGGCGATAAAGCCGTCGAAGCCTTCGACCGGCGCCAGTTCCAGGTTGTATTCGTTGAAGTACTGCTGCAGCGTTTCGCGGCGGCCGTTGGATTCGGCGCAGATCATCACGCGGCTGCCGGACTGCATCAGGTAGGCGCGCAGATTGGTCAGCGGGTCTTCCAGATGGCGGTTGACGGCGATGTTGGGCACCGGCGCCGACAGCTCGGAAGCGCCGGCGTCCGGATTGTTGCGGATGGCGATCTGCGGATACGGCTTGGCCAGCACGAAGAACTGTTCATCGGACAGGAACAGCTCTTCCGGCGCCATCAGCGGACGTTCGCGGTCGGCCTTCAGGAAGCGGTAGCGCGAATTGGTGTCGGTCCAGAAGCGCTTGATGGCCGCTTCGATGTCGCCGACGGTGGCGACCACCGCGCCTTGCGGCAGATATTCGAACAGCGTGGCGGTCTGGTCGAAGAACAGCGGCAGGTAGTATTCGATACCGGCGGAGGCGATGCCGCTGCTGATGTCCTTGTAGATCACCGCGCGCGACGGATCGCCTTCGAAGTGTTCGCGCCAGCGGCTGCGGAAGGCGGTGCGCGAGGCTTCGTCCATCGGGAACTCGCGGCCCGGCAGCAGGCGCACCTGCTTGACCGGGTACAGCGAGCGCTGGGTGTCGGCGTCGAAGGTGCGGATGGTTTCGATGGTGTCGCCGAACAGGTCGAGGCGGTAGGGCAGGGCGGAACCCATCGGGAACAGGTCGATCAGACCGCCGCGCACCGAGTATTCGCCGGGCGACATCACCTGCGTCACGTGGGTGTAGCCGGCCAGCGACAACTGCGATTTCAGGCGCGCCTCGTCCAGCGATTCGCCCTGCTGGAAGAAGAAGGTGTAGGCGGCCAGGAACGACGGCGGCGCCATGCGCACCAGCGCGGTGGTGGCCGGCACCAGCATGACGTCGCACTGGCCGCTGGAGATTTCATGCAGCGTGGCCAGGCGCTCGGACACCAGGTCCTGGTGCGGCGAGAAGGCGTCGTAGGGCAGCGTTTCCCAGTCCGGCAGCAGGTGGCAGCGCAGCTGCGCGCCGCCGAACCACGGGATTTCGTCGAGCAGGCGCTGGGCGTCGCTGGCGTTGGCCACGACCACCGCCAGCATCTGGCCACGGGATTTGAGTTCGAGCGCGAGTTGCGCGAGGGCGTAAGCGTCCGCCGAGCCGTGCAGCGCGGGCAGGGCAAAACGGTTGCCGGGTTTGGGAATGGATTTAGTTAAGGCTGACGACACAACACACATTCAACGGTTATCCCGGCATCGCCGGGTGGCAATGCCGCTGCCGACATTATAGACGAAGCCCCTAGCGGTTGGCGACGCCGAACGGGATATGCACCATCGGGATGTTGCCGGCCGGGGATTGCAGGTGGCTCAGTTGGTCGTCGAAGAACATGTGCGGCTTGAAGATGCTCAGCACGCGCGCCTTTTCCATGCCGCCCAAAAAGAAGGTTTCGTTGGCCGACACGCCCCAGCTTTTCAGCGTCGTCACCACCCGCTCGTGCGACGGCGCGCTGCGCGCCGTGATGATGGCGATGCGCAGGATTTTTTTGTACGATGGATCGTCGCGCTGCGCGTCTTCCTCCAGCTGCTGCATGGCCGACAGCTTGCGGAACAGGTCGGCCAGCGGTCCCGGCTGGTGCGGGATGGCGACGCGCGCGCTTTCGTGGGCGTGGAATTCGCCGACGTCGTTGTTGCGCTTGAATATAGTTTCAGATTCGTCGTCGGCGATCACGCCGTCGAAGTCAAAGGCGATGCGCAGTTCGCCGTCGGCGTCGTCGTCCTCGGTGCGCGACGGCAGCACCAGGCCGGCCGGATGGTGCGCGGCCAAGGCGTTGCGCACGTCTTCCTCGTTGGCGCTGAGGAACAGCGAGGTGTTGAAGGCCGGCAGGTAGGTGTACGGCGACTGCCCGGTCAGGAAGCAGGCGCGCGAGATGTCCAGGCCGTAGTGGGCGATCGAATTCATCACGCGCAGGCCGGTCTCCGGCGAATTGCGCGAAAACAGCACCACCTCCACCGGCGAGCTTTGCGGATGGTGCTTGTTGATGCTGAGGAAGCGGCGGATGAAGGGAAAGGCCACGCCCTTGTCGAGCACGGTGGCGATCTGTTCTTCCTGATACTTGCGGTAGGCTTCCGGACCATGCTCCAGGTACACCTGGTGCGAGGCGGTCAGGTCAAACAGGGCGCTGGAGGCGATGCCGATCACCAGCTTGTGCTCGATAGGATAGGGCATGGGGCTGCGGTCAGTGGACGATGAGCGCTACTGTAACCGATTCGGCGCCCGTCCTGTTTTGATTTCTTTTCTGCAATTTAGGCATTGCCTCCCGGCAGTCACTGCGCTACATTGACAGTTCATTACCATGGATGCTGTTGTGCTGAATCTCGATACCCTTTTGCTGGTCCAAATCTGCGTGACGGTGCTGACCACGGCCTTGCTGGTGGCCGCCGCCTGTTATACCGAAAGCCCGCCCGAACAACGCTGGTGGGCCGGCGGCAACGTGGTGACCTGCGTCGGCCTGGCGCTGAGCAGCATGGTCACGCTGCCGGTGCTGATCCATGGCGTGCTGGGCTACGGCGTCATCGCGCTGGGCCTGGGCCTGGTGCTGCGCGGCCTGCGCGTGCACTGTTCGGCGACCTTGTCGTGGACCTTTATCGCGGCCCTGGTCGGCATCGCGCTGCTGATACCCGCCTACTTCACGCTGGTGGCGCCCAGCCTGCGCGCGCGGCTGTGCTTCAGCGGTTTTTACTTTGCCATCCTGAACTGGATGTGCGCGGTGGTGGTGGCGCGGCATGGCGTGTGGCGCGTCAGCGGCATCAGCCTGGCCGGTTTCATTTTGCTTGGTCTGGCGCTGTTCCTGCGCGGCGTGCACATGCTGCTGCATACCGATCCGGCCGACACCACCAGCTCGCTGGTGATGGGACTGAGCACGCTGGCGATTCCGCTGGCGCAGATCTGCATCGCCTTCGGCCTGATCCAGATGGTGATGTGGCGCTACGCCGAGCGCTTGCGGCGGCTGTCGACGCTCGATGCGCTGACCGGGGCGCTGAACCGCGCCGGCCTGGAGATCCAGGGCAAGCGCGTCGGCCTGCGCGCGCTGCGCGCGGCGCGCAGCCTGGCGGTGATCATGATCGACGTCGACAACTTCAAGGTCATCAACGATACCCACGGCCATCCGGTGGGCGACGAGGTGCTGCGCCATCTGGCCAGGCTGGTCAAGCTGGAACTGCGGCCGCACGATTTGCTGGCGCGCTTCGGCGGCGAGGAGTTCGTGCTGGTGCTCGACGGCGTCAATCTGGCGGCGGCGCTGAACGTGGCCGAACGCCTGCGCGCGCGCATCGAATCGGAGGTTGTCGAATTGGACAACTTGTCGGTTCGCTACACCGCCAGCATGGGCGTGGTCTGCTCGGACGAGCACAGCTACGACCTGATCCGCCTGATTTCCGCCGGCGACGCCGCCATGTACGACGCCAAACGCGCCGGCCGCAACAAGGTCATCGCCGTGTGAGATTGTGCGTGGCGCGCCACACCCGCGACGAATGTGATTGACGCACACATTGTCGGGGCCGCATATTAGTTGGACAGAATCAATATTCACCAATTCTAACTAACGGCCACTGGCGGGAGTGCGGGGATGTTCAGGAATTTACTCATCAAGTGGAAGTTGGCGACGCTGGTGGCGATCATGATGGTGGCGCTGCTGGTGGTGGGCGCGGCCGGGTATCGCGGCATCGTCAAGGTGGGCGGGGCGGTCAATGAAATCGGCGTGGTGCGGCTGCCGTCGATCCAGGGCCTGCTGGTGATGAGCGAAGGCCAGACCGCGGTGTCGGCCGCCACGCTGTACGTGGGCACCTGGTCGCACGAATACCAATCGCAGGACAAGTTCGCCGAGGCGATCGAAATGCGCAAGAAGGCCTGGGCGAATATCGACCGCGGCTGGAAGCGCTACGAGCCGCTGCCGCAGACGGCCGAGGAATCGGTGCTGTGGAAGCAGTTCACCGGCGAATGGGCGGAATGGAAGGCGGCCGACGACAAGCTCGGCGCCATCATCGCCAAGCTGGCGGCCAACAAGGACGAGCAGACGCAGAACGCCTTGTTCGGCGAGTTCTACCAGGTGTTCAATCCGTCGCGCGCGCTGTTCCGCAAGGCCGAGGCCACGCTGATGAAGATCGAGCGCCTGAACGAAGGCGTGTCCGACGCCAGCGTGCAGGAAGGCATGGCGGCGATCAGCAGCGCCGAGTGGGCGATGCTGATTGCGGCGGTGATCGCGGCGGCGGTGGCGATCGGTTGCGCGGTGTATATCGCCGGCGCCATCACCAATCCGATCAACGAGGCGGTGCGCGTGGCGCAGACCGTCGCGTCGGGCGACCTGACCAGTCGCATCGAGGTGGCGACCAGGGAAGAAACCGGTCAGTTGCTGGGCGCGCTGAAGGAGATGAACGATAGCCTGATCCGCATCGTCGGCCAGGTGCGCAGCGGTACGGACACGATCGCCACGGCGTCGGCCGAAATCGCCAGCGGCAATCTGGACCTGTCGTCGCGCACCGAGGAGCAGGCCAGCTCGCTGGAGGAGACCGCGTCGTCGATGGAGGAGTTGACCTCGACCGTGCGGCAGAATGCGGACAATGCGCGCCAGGCCAACACGCTGGCGGCGTCGGCGTCCGGTGTGGCGCAGCGCGGCGGCGATGTGGTGGCGCGCGTGGTCGAGACCATGGATTCGATCAATGCGTCGTCGTCCAAGATTGTGGATATTATCGCGGTCATTGATGGCATCGCGTTCCAGACCAACATCCTGGCGCTGAATGCGGCGGTGGAGGCGGCGCGCGCCGGCGAGCAGGGACGCGGCTTTGCCGTGGTGGCGGGCGAGGTGCGCACGCTGGCCCATCGTTCGGCGGCGGCGGCCAAGGAGATCAAGGAACTGATCGGCGACTCGGTGGAGAAGGTCGGCGCCGGCAGCAAACTGGTGGAAGAGGCTGGCGCGACCATGGGCGAGATCGTCACCAGCGTGCAGCGCGTGACCGACATCATGGGCGAGATCAGCATGGCCACGCAGGAGCAGAGCACCGGCATCGACCAGATCAACATGGCGGTGGGGCAGATGGACACGGTGACGCAGCAGAACGCGGCGCTGGTGGAGCAGGCGGCTGCTGCGGCGGCCTCGCTGCAGGAGCAGGCGGCGGGATTGGCGGAGGTGGTCAGCGTGTTCCGTATGGAAGAGTCGCAGGCGCCGCGCAAGCCGGTGATGGCGGTGCGCCGCACGCCGGTCGCCGCCACCGCGCCGCGCGCCGCAGCGGTATCGGCGCCACGCCCGGCGCTGAAATCGACAGCCGCCAAGGCCGCCGCCAAGCCGCCCGCCAAGCAAATGGCGACGGCCTCGGCCGACGATTGGGAAGAGTTCTAACCAATAATAAAGCAAGCCACTATCTGGCACAGCAGCACCCTGAAGCAGCCCTCGCGGCTGCTTTTTTTCGTTTGATGCAGCTCAACTTGGTGGCGGGCGCGGATGTTAGTTTGGTAGTTCACCGATAGCGTCCTCAAGGAGCTTTCATGCCAAACACCAATGAAAACGAGCGCGTTGAAAATGCCGCCCGCAGCGCCTATGATGCGGTGATCGAAAAGCGCATCGCGGCAGTGGAGACAGACGTGGCCGTCATACGAAACAGCTTTGCCACCAAAGAGGATGCGCAGCGCATCCTGACGCTGCTGTACGATCAAAAACTGGAGTTCAAGACAGCAGAGGGAGCGCTGCGGGAAGATTTTCACGCGGCCTTCGCCAGACACCGAGAGGAATGGAGTGCCGCGCTGGCGAAACAGCGGGAAGAGTTCAATGCGGCTTTGGCCAAGCAGAAAGAAGAGTTTAATGGCGCTTTGGCCAAGCAAAAAGAAGAGCTTAATGCCGCTTTGGCCAAGCAGAGAGAAGAATTTAATGCCGCGTTAGCGAAGCAGCGCGACGAATTTAACGTCGCACTAGCCAAGCAGCGGGAGTATATCGATGCCGCGCTGGCGCAGCTTCGCGTTGACATCCTCGCCGGGCAACTGGATATGCAGAAGACGATGATGAACCATATGTGGAAACTCTACGGCTTCGCCTCGCTGGTGGTGGGCGGCGTCTATTACATCGCCCGCTACGTGCACTGATCACTCATAGGCTGGCAGGCGTTTCTGTTCGTCGGCGCTGAAGGCGGCGTCGCGCAGTTGTTGGAGGGCGGCTTCGTCGGTGGTGGCTCGGCGCTGGGCCTGGTAGGTGGCGATGCGGCGCTGCCAGTCGGCTTCCTCGCGGTCGACCTCGGCCAGGCGCGCGGCGGCGGCGGGAGAGAGGGCGGCCGCGCGCATGCGGTAGATTTCGTTATCGTCGGCGCCTTTCGCGCGGGCCTGGCTGACGGCTTCCTCCAGCCGGATCACGCGTGTCGGCGCCTCTTTTTCTTCCCTGGCTTTTTGCGGCAGGCGCGCGTCGAGCGCGGCCAGTTGCTGCTTGCGCTGCGCTTCGCTCAAGCCGGCATCGCTGTTGATTTCCAGCCGCGCGATGGCGTCCAGGTCGTAGGCGTCGCTGGCGCTGAACAGGCCGGCGATTTCCTCGCTGCTGAAGTAGACCGTGCGCAGTTGCTGCATCGCCGTCAGCCGTGCGCGGGCGCGCTGGGCGGGATCGGCCTGCGCCGGCAGCCCGCGCTCGACGTCCACCAGCGCGCGCTTGTACGCCAGGTAGGCATCCAGCAGGCGGCGCGCTTCGGCGGCGGGCGCGGGACGCAGGCGGCGCTCCAGCTCGCGGATGATCTCGCTGCGGATGTCGTCCAGCGACCGCTCGCCGAGACCGGCCAGGTAGTAATCGAACAGATAGGCCAGCTCCGCGTTGACTTCCAGCTGGTCGTCCGCATTGGCGCGCACCGCGCCGTCCGGCTGCGTGCCGGCGGCCGAGCGCACAAAGGCGAAGTAGTCCGCGTCGGCAGCGGCAACCGGCGCCGCCGGCGCCTCATGGCGCGCGACCAGCAGCCAGCCGACGCCGGCCGCGACCGCGACCAGCGCGGCAACGCGCAGCATGGCCCGCATCAGAGTCCCAGCCCCTGCAGGCGGTTGGCCTGCTGGCGATACAGCGTCACCGGATTGGTCTCGAACAGATTGGTGATGCCGATCAGCTGGTTGACCTCGTCCAGGTGGTTCAGCGCATAGTCGTCGCGGATCACCCGGCCCAGGTGGCTGGAGCAGCTGCTGACCAGGCCGTCGTTCTTGGCGCCGTTGAAGGCCAGCGCGGTCAGCGCCAGCACCGGATCGCTGGCGTCCAGCACATTGGTGTAGGGCTGCGCGCCGCTCCACGAGAAGTAGTAGACGCCGCGCACCTGGTACTCGCCCTCGCCGCAGGCCGAGGTCGGCACGCCGGCCGGATGGCGCGTGTTGAATGCGGCCGTGCCGGCGGTGCTCAGCGAGGTCGCCGCCGCCCGCGCATTCTGCGGCAGGGTCGGGCTGCCGGACAGGAAGCTGATCAGCCCCGAGACCGCATTGGCCACGCTGTAGGTCACGTCCGGCACCGCGCCAATCAGCACATCGGCCACGCGCGAGCCCTTGTTGACGCCGCCCACGCTGGTGACCGACGCCACCAGGTCCGGCCGCACCGACGCCACATAGCGCGCGGTCGGCGCGCCGTGGCTATGGCCGATCAGGTTGACCTTGCTGGCGCCGGTGGCGGCCAGGATCTGCTTGACCTGCAACAGCAGCTGTTCGCCGCGCACCTCGGTGCTGTTGGCGGCCGATACCGAGGTCACGTAGACGTCGGCGCCGCCGCTGCGCAGCGCCGGGGCGATGCCGTAGAAATAATCCACCGGACCGACGCTGTCGAAGCCGAACAGGCCGTGCACCAGCACGATCGGATACTTGGTCTGCGTGTAGCCGGCCGCCCACGACGGCGCCGGCAAGGCGGTGAACAGGATCAGGAACAGGGCCAGGCACTGCATGATGCGTTGTCTCATGGTGGTCTCCGATGGTGGTATTGTTGTAGTGTCCGGGCGCGGCCCGGTTACAAAATGTAGCACCGGCGATCAGGCCTTGCAGTCCGCACGCACGGCCCCGGGAGCCAATTTGCTGGCCTCGTGAGCATGCGCAAATGCCTGCGCTATAATCATAATCAAAAATAAACCATCGAGACAACCTTGCCGGCCCACTTCGACTTCCAACAATTCCAGGCCATGACGCCGCTTGACGGCGTCAATATCTGGGCGTATATGCTCGACCGCCATGCCGACCGCATCACGGTCAAGCGCCGCAAGCCGGCGCTGGAGAACCTGGAGAAAATCTTCAACGCCACCTTCAAGCTGGCCAACGAGGTCGGCTTCCGCGCCATGAACCTGCGCGACCTGTGCGGCGAGACCGGGCTGTCGATGGGCGGCCTGTACGGCTACATCAGCAGCAAGGACCAGCTGGCGGAGATGATCGAGGACGTGGTGCGCCACGCCACGCACGAGGTGCCGAAGATGTTCGCCGACATCGCCGATCCGCTCGACCGCATCGAGGCGCTGATGCGCGCGTCGATCTATGTGTCGGAGATTTTGCAGCCGTGGTTTTACTTCGTCTTCATGGATTCGCGCGTGCTGCAGGCGGAGCAGCGCGGCACGGCAAAGGAGTCGGAGCTGTATGTGCAGTCGCTGTTTGCCGACGCCATCGCGCAGATTCCGACGCCGCGCGGCGGTCCGGACCTGGTGGCCGCGCACATCCTGGCCATGTTCCAGGACTGGTACGTCAAGCGCTGGAAGTACCGCGCCGCCGACGTCGACCCCGACCGCTTCGCCGACAGCGCCGTGCGCATGATGCGCGGTTACCTGGCGGCGTGAACCCCAGAGAATGGGGTCTGACCCCGTACGGGGTCAGACCCCTGCCTGCGGTGTGCGGGTTTAGCGATTCCCGCACACGCCGCGGAAAACCAGCCCCTTGACCCGCTGTTGACCCTGGGGTGCCGTTTTAGCGTTTCGGACCGGTCGGCACCGGCTGGATATTCTCGGCGTTCGGCGTCACAGCCGGCGCCGGCGCCGCTGGAGCGACCGGCGCGCCCGGCGTCAACGGCTCGCCCGGCGTGACGTTCTCCGCGCCCGGCGGCACATCATCCATATCCAGCGTATGACGCGCGGCGTCGCCGGTGAACTCGTCGTACAGCCATTCGCCATCCACCTGCGTCAGCCCAGCCGGCAGCGGACGTTCCTGCGGCGGACGGTTCTGCATCGCCACCTTCATGTAGTCGATCCAGATCGGCAGCGCCGCCGTGGCGCCGAATTCCTTGCCGCCCAGCGAGCGCGAGTCGTCAAAGCCCATCCACGACACGGCCACGATGCCGCCGCCGTAGCCGGCGAACCAGCCGTCGACCGCGTCGCTCGACGTACCGGTCTTGCCGGCCAGGTCAGGGCGGCCCAGGCGCGCCACGGCGCCGCCGGTGCCGGTGCGGGTCACCTGGCGCAGCATCGAGTCGGTGACGTAGGCGTTGCGCGGGTCGATCACGCGGGCATCGTCCGGCAGCGTTTCGCGCGGCTTGGCTTCCGAGATGACCTTGCCGTCGCCGTCGACGATCCTGGCGATCAAATACGGCTCAACCGAATAGCCGCCGTTGGCGAACACCGAGTAGGCGCCGGCCAGCTGCGCCGGCGTCACCGAGCCGGTGCCCAGCGCCATGGTCAGGTTCTTCGGATGCTTGGCCAGGTCGAAGCCGAACTTGCCCAGGTAGCTGTGCGCATACGGCACGGTGATGGCGCGCAGGATGCGCACCGACACCACGTTCTTCGATTCCGACAGCGCCGTGCGCATGCTGATCGGGCCATCGAACTTGCCGTCGTCGTTCTTCGGCGACCAGGCTTCGTTGCCGGTTTCGGCGCCGGTCAGGTTCAGCGGCGCATCGTTGATGATGGTGGCCGGCGAGAAGCCGCGCTCCAGCGCCGCCGAGTACACGAACGGCTTGATCGAGGAGCCGGGCTGGCGCCAGGCCTGCGTCACGTGGTTGAACTTCTGCAGGTTGAAGTCGAAGCCGCCCACCATCGCGTGGTAGCCGCCGGTGACCGAGTCGATCGAGACGAAGGCCGCCGACACCTGCGGCACCTGGGTGATGGCCCAGCCGCCCTTATCGCCCTGCATGATGCGCACCACGGCGCCGGGACGCAGGCGCACCGTGTCCTTGGCCTTGTCGCTCAGCGCGCCGGCGACCAGGCGCAGGCCGTCGCCGCTGATGGTGATTTCCTCGCCCGATGGATTCTGCACCTTGACCGCTTTCGGGCCGGCGTCCAGCACCACGGCCGGAATCAGGCCGTCGCTGCTCGGGCGCTTCTGCAGCGCTTCTTCGATGGCGTCGTCGCGTTCGTCCTCGTTGGTCGGCAGCGTGATCACCGCTTCCGGGCCGCGGTAGCCGTGGCGTTGGTCGTAGTTCAGCACATTGCGGCGCATCGATTCGTAGGCGGCCTTCTGGTCGGCCTTCAGGATCGTGGTGTAGACGCTGATGCCCCTGGTGTACGACTCTTCCTTGAACTGGGCGTAGACGGTCTGGCGCGCCAGTTCGGCCACGTATTCGGCGTGGACGTCGAAGTCCTGGCCCTTGCGGCTGATGTGCAGCGTTTCGTGCATCGCCTTCTGGTACTGCGCGTCGGTGATGTAATCGAGGTCGCGCATGGCTTTCAGCACGACTTGCTGGCGTTGCTTGGCGCGTTTCGGATTGACGGCCGGGTTGTGGCGCGCGGGATTTTGCGGCAGGCCGGCCAGCATCGCCGTTTCCGCCACGTCCAGGTCTTTCAGCGGCTTGCCGAAATAGGTCTGGGCGGCGCTGCCGAAGCCGAACGAGCGCTGACCCAGGTAGATCTGGTTCATGTACAGCTCGAGGATCTGGTCCTTGTTGAGCGCCGCCTCGATTTTCATCGCCAGCATCACTTCGGTCAGCTTGCGGCTGAAGAATTTGTCGCGCGTCAGGAAGAAGTTGCGCGCCACCTGCATGGTGATGGTGGAGCCGCCCTGGCGCAGCGCGCCGCCCAGGTTGGCCTTGGCCGCGCCCATGGCGCGCACCCAGTCGATGCCGTGGTGTTCGTAGAAGCGCTTGTCCTCGATCGCCAGCAGCGATTTTTTCATCAGCTCCGGCATGTCCTTGATCGGGATGAAGTCGCGGTGCTCTTCGCCGAATTCGCCGATCAGGGCGTTGTCGGCGGTGTAGACGCGCAGTGGGATCTTCGGCCGGTAGTCGGTGATGGTGTCGAGCGACGGCAGGTTCGGCGCCACGTACAGCAGCAGGTAGGCCAGCAGCAGGCCGCCGCCCACCAGGACGGCCAGGCCGGCGGCGACGGCGGCGCGGATCAGGTTACGGCGGGTCAGCCACTGGGACAGGGTGCTAGTCGTTGTCAAAACATTATCCGTTGAATGCAGAAGTATGGGCGATTATAGATCAAGCCTATTGTTACTTGGCGTCACTTGACGTAACGTACAGGTATAGTGATCCAAAGGGACCATATGGCGGAACCCCAGCACATACTCGATTGCGATGTCCTGATCATCGGCGGCGGCATCAACGGCGCCGGCATTGCCCGTGATGCGGCGGGACGCGGGCTGTCGGTCGTCTTGTGCGAGAAGGACGATCTGGCGGCGCATACGTCGTCGGCGTCCACCAAGTTGATCCACGGCGGCCTGCGCTACCTGGAGTATTACGAATTCAGCCTGGTGCGCAAGGCGCTGATCGAGCGCGAGGTGCTGCTGCGCGCCGCGCCGCACATCATGTGGCCGCTGCGCTTCGTGATGCCGCATGCGCCGGGCCAGCGGCCGGCGTGGATGATACGCGCCGGGCTGTTTTTGTATGACCAGCTGGCGCGGCGCGAGCTGCTGCCGGCGTCGGCCGGTATCAACCTGCGCCGTCATGCGGCCGGCAAGCCGCTGAAGCCGGAATTCGAGCGCGGTTTCATTTATTCCGACGGCTGGGTCGACGATGCGCGGCTGGTGGTGCTGAACGCCATCGACGCCAGCGAGAAGGGCGCCACCATCCTGACCCAGGCCGTGTGCACCAAGCTGGAACGCAAGGCGGCCGACTGGGAGGCCACGCTGTTCAAGCCCAGTTGCGGCCAGATCCGCGTCAACGCGCGCTACGTGGTCAACGCGGCCGGGCCGTGGACCGCCGACCTGCTGCACGCGACGTTGCCGAAGGAGGGCGGCGGGCATCTGCGGCTGATCAAGGGCAGCCACATCATCGTCAAGCGCATCTTCGAGCATGACAACGCCTACATCTTCCAGCACCAGGACGGGCGCATCGTGTTTGCCATTCCGTACGAGGGCGAGTTCACGCTGATCGGCACCACCGACCTGGATTACCACGGCGACGCCAACCAGGTCGCGATTGGCGACGACGAGATCGCGTATCTGTGCCAGCTGGCCAGCCAGTACTTCGCCAAGCCGATTGTGCCGGCCGACGTGGTGTGGACCTATTCGGGCGTGCGGCCGCTGGTGGAGGATGGCGCCGACGCCAAGGCCGTCACGCGCGATTACCGGCTGGAGATCGACAGCCACGGGCCGCCGATCCTGAGCGTCTTCGGCGGCAAGATCACCACTTTCCGCAAGCTGGCGGAGGAAGCGGTGGACCACATCGCCAGGGCGCTGGACAAGCACCAGGGCGGCTGGACCCACAACGCCTGCCTGCCCGGCGGCGACCTGTTCGGCGCCGAGCCGTGCAACCGGTCGGTGCTGGACTTCGACAGCTGGTCGCGCGCACAGCAGGCGCGCTACAGCTGGCTGCCGCCGCAGCTGGTGGCGCGCTACTGCCGCACCTACGGCACCCGCCTGCACACGCTGCTGGCCGGGCGCGCCGACCTGGCCGCCATGGGCGAGGAAATCGCTCCCGGCCTCTATGAAGCCGAAGTGGAATACCAGCGCCGCTACGAATGGGCCCGCAGCGCCCAGGACATCCTCTGGCGCCGCACCAAGCTCGGCCTGCACCTGCCGCCCGAGACCGCCGACCGCCTGCAAGACTGGCTGAACGCCCATCCGCTGACCAGATAAATAAAAACGGCGCCCTCGGGCGCCGTTGGTTTTACTTCACACCGTGCATCAGCTTCTGGATCAGCGGGGCGATCAGGAACAGCAGCACGCCGCCGGCCATCAGCGACCAGAAGCCGAAGGTGTAGCCGTGCAGCGCCGAGGGCACCGACATGCCGCCTTCGCCCGACACCGCCGAGGCGAAGATGCCCGACAGGTTGTTGCCGATGCCGGTCGACAGGAACCAGCCGCCCATGCCCAGGCCCACCAGGCGCGTCGGCGCCAGCTTGGTCACCATCGACAGGCCGATCGGCGACAGGCACAGCTCGCCGATCGATTGCAGCACGTAGACCATGAACAGGGTCCAGAACGGGATCTTGTTGTTCATGTCCACCAGGCTCGACAGCGCGAACATCAGCAGCGCGAAGGCGGTGCCGTTGAAAATCAGGCCCAGGCCGAATTTACGCGGAATCGATGGGTTGGCGCGGCCCATGGCGACCCAGACGAAGGCCACCACCGGCGCGAAGGCGATGATTGCCAGCGAGTTGACGGTCTGGAACCAGGCCACCGGGAAGGTCCAGTTGAACATGTCGCGGTCGACGATTTTCTCGGCCAGGAAGGTGAACGAGCTACCGGCCTGCTCGAAGAAGCACCAGAACATGATGTTGAAGAAGAAGATCACCAGCATGGCGATGACCTTGTCGCGCGCCACTTTGCCGTTCTTGATGCCCTCGACCAGCAGCATCACCGACAGCAGCACGAACAGCACCGACAGCACCAGTTGCAGGTTCTTGGCGCCGGCCGCCAGCAGCGAGTACACCACCGGAATCACGCACAGCGAGCCGATCACCACGTACAGCAGGCGTTTCGGATCGGCGTTCTGCGCATCCGGCGCGCCGATGCCTTTCAGCTTGGCGCGGCCGATGTAGAACCATACCAGGCTGATCAGCATGCCGACGCCGGCCGACATGAACACCACTTTATACGCCGGCATGCCGCCGGTGCCGAACACGGTCGCCGCCAGCCACTCGGTCAGCACCGGTGCGACCAGCGCGCCGGAGTTGATGCCCATGTAAAAAATGGTAAAGCCGGAATCGCGGCGGGTGTCGGCGGTGCTGTACAGCTTGCCGACCATGGTCGAGATGTTCGGCTTGAACATGCCGTTGCCGACGATGATGGTCGCCAGACCGAACTGGAACACCGTCTCGTTGGGGAAGGCGATCATGAACAGGCCGGCCGCCATGAAGGCGGCGCCGACCAGGATCGAGCGCTGGTAGCCCAGCACGCGGTCGGCCACATAGCCGCCGAACAGCGCGGCCGCGTACACCAGCGCCAGGTAGGAGCCGTACACCAGGTTGGCCGAGGATTCGCCGGCCGCGTCGCCGTGGTAGAACTGGGCGACCACGTAGAGCACCAGGGCCCAGCGTATGCCGTAGAACGCGAAGCGTTCCCAGAATTCGGTCATGAACAACATCCACAGCGGAGCAGGGTGGCCCATGATCTGCTTGAATTCGGGAATAACAGCTTCCGTGTTGCTGGTGGTAGCACCGCTCATGCGGCTCCTCCTAATAATTATGGTCAAAAAGGACTGACTTCCCTTGTGAGGCAGCCAAATTGGGCGCCATTTTAATCTACAACGCGGCAGCCGATGCACTTTTCGATGCTGCGCCTGCAAACTTGTGTCATTTGTGTTAATAAATTGCCAGTTTCATTTGCCAACCCATGAACGGCCGAGTTGTCGTATATTGGTGGCGCAACACCCATAGAAACTGAATAGGATTTACGCATCATGGAACATGACGTTGTCGATACCCAGATTTCCCCCGAAGGCCAGCTGGAGATTCTTTCCAAAGCTGAAGTAAATAAACTGCTCGACACCAGCCAGGGTGGCTTGTACAACGTATTCCGCAAGTGCGCCCTGGCGGTGCTCAACAGCGGCAGCACCATCGACGACGGCAAGGAGCTGCTGGAACGCTACGCCTCGTTCGACATCAGCATCGTGCAGCGGGAGCGCGGCATCAAGCTGGACATCAAGGGCGCGCCGGCGATCGCTTTCGTCGACGGCAAAATGATCAAGGGTATCCACGAGCACCTGTTCTCGGTGCTGCGCGATATCGTCTTCGTCAGCGACGAAATCACCGGCAATCCCAAGTTCGCGCTGGACAAGACCGAAGGCATCACCGACGCCGTATTCCACATCCTGCGCAACGCCGGCGTGCTCAAGCCGATGCTGAACCCGAACCTGGTGGTGTGCTGGGGCGGTCACTCGATCAACCGTTCGGAGTACAACTACTCGAAGGAAGTCGGCTACGCCATGGGCTTGCGCGACCTGGACATCTGCACCGGCTGCGGCCCTGGCGCGATGAAGGGGCCGATGAAGGGCGCCACCATCGGCCACGCCAAGCAGCGCCTGCACCGCGGCCGCTACCTGGGCATCACCGAGCCAGGCATTATCGCGGCCGAATCGCCGAACCCGATCGTCAATGAACTGGTCATCATGCCGGACATCGAGAAGCGCCTGGAAGCCTTTGTGCGCACCGGCCACGGCATCGTCGTGTTCCCTGGCGGCGCCGGCACCGCAGAAGAGATCCTGTACATCCTCGGCATCCTGCTGCATCCGGATAACGCCGAGCTGCCATTCCCGCTGATCTTCACCGGCCCGGAAACCTCGCGCGAGTATTTCGTGCAGATCAACCAGTTCATTCACGACACGCTGGGAGCGGCGGCGCAGCAGCGCTACAAGATCATCATCGACGATCCGGAGATGGTGGCGCGCGAAATGCAGGCCGGGATCAAGCAGGTGCGCGAGTTCCGCAAGGCGCGCAGCGACGCCTATTATTACAATTGGGGCCTGAAGATCGACAGCGAGTTCCAGCGTCCGTTCCCGCCGACGCACGAGAACATGCGCAACCTGAGCCTGCACAAGAACCAGCCGGTGCACCTGCTGGCCGCCAACCTGCGTCGCGCCTTTTCGGGCGTTGTGGCCGGCAATGTGAAGGAAGAGGGCATCCGCGCCATCGAGAAATACGGCCACTTCGAAATCCACGGCGACAAGGACATCATGGGACCGATGGACGCGCTGCTGGCCTCCTTCGTCGCCCAGTCGCGCATGAAGCTGGCCGGCAAGCCTTACACGCCTTGCTACCGCGTTATTCAATAAGCAACCGCACACCCGGTCATTTGCGGCCGGGTGTGTTGCGTTTCAGAAATTGACATTTCCGCCATTCTAAAGAATGGTGACGGTTTACCATCCCGGATGTAAGCTGAAATTGGTTTAGTGATCCTGGAGTACTGGTAATCGTGCTTGATTTCGTTGCGCAAAAATTAACGCCGCCCGCGATCGCCGGATCGCTGATGGCGCGTCCCGACGTGCTGTCCCGGCTGGCTGAAGGCGGCGCATATCGTATCGTGCTGTTGCGGGCCCCGGCCGGCTTTGGCAAAACCTCCGTGCTGCGCCTGCTGCACGCCCGTGTCGAGACCGAGGCGGCGCCGGTGGCCTGGCTGACGCTGGACCAGGCCGACCGCGATCCGGCCCGTTTGCTGCTGAGCCTGCGCGCGGCGCTGCTGGGCGAGTCGGGCGAGAGCGACGCACCGCTGCATACCCTGAACACCACGGTCGTCCGCCATTTCTTCCTCGATGACGTCGAGCACCTGGACGAGCTCACGATCCGCCTGTTGTTGTCGGTGATTGCGGAAGTGCTGCCGTCCGGCCTGCGGGTGTACCTGGCCAGCCGCAGCCTGCACCAGGTCAGCGTGGCCAATCTGAAGGCCAAGCAGATCCTGCTGGAACTGAGCATGGAAAGCCTGCGCTTCGTGCCGGCCGAAACCGAGCACTACCTGCATCAGGCCAATCTGTTCCTGTCCGACGACCACTTGCGCTGGCTGCACCACGCCACCGAAGGCTGGCCGGCGGCGGTGGAACTGCTGGTGCTGGCGTGGAAGCGCATCCAGGGCAATGTCGACAACTGCCTGCCCGATCTGCACGGCATGAATGACCTGAGCGACTATCTGGCGGAAGAAGTGCTGCGCTCCCAGCCGGACGACATTCAGGCGTTTTTGATTGCCACCGCGCCGCTGCACTCGTTTTGCGTGGAGCTGGCCGACTGCGTGCGCGCCAGCGACGACAGCCTGGAACTGATTGCCCGCATCCGGCTGTCCGGCCTGCCGATCCAGCCGATAGGCGAACGCTGGTTCCGCTACCACCCGCTGTTTGCCGGCCACATCGTGCGTCTGCGCGGGGCGGCCGGCGCCGCCCGTGCCGCCGTGTACGCGCGCGCCGCCGCCTGGCTGGCACGACACGACCGTGAACTGGAAGCTTTCGACTGCTATATCAAGGCCGGCGATCTGGAAACGGCGGCCGATGTGCTGGAGCCGCTGGCGGAAACGCTGCGTGTACGGGCCCAGTTCCCCTGCCTACTGCACTGCTGTAGTCAGCTGCCGGAAGCGCTGCTGAGGCGCCGTCCACGCATCAGCCGTTGCCTGCTGGTCGGACTGACGTATTCTCCGTGCCGCGCCGACGCGCGCCGCTGGATGGAATACTTCCGTACCCAGTCGATGCTGCCGGACAGCGATCCGGCCTATGGCGAAAGCCTGCGCGCCTTCGAACCATTAATGGGTTTCCTGGAAGGCGACGTTGACTCCCACATGGTGCTGGCGGAAAGCTACTGGCCGCTGCAGCAGCACGCCCACCCGTACGAACGCGGCGTGCTGGCCACCGGCATCGCCGCCGCGCGGCTGGCCTGCGGGCAGTTGCCGCAGGCGGTGCAGATGCTGGTTCAGGCGCGCCGCATCTGCGCCGATTCCGGCGCCGTCACGGTGATGTCGGTGGTGATTTTCCTGCAAGCGTATCTGGATGCCATGCAGGGCCGCCTTGACGCTGCGCTGGCGCAGATGGCGCAGATCGAAATACTGCAGCAGCAACACAGCGCCACCATCCCGCCGGCATTTTTATACTCTTATGGCGGCGGCCTGCTGCTGATGGTGCTGTACGAAATGAATCGCATCGACGAGGTGGCGGCGCGCTTGAAGTTCGCGCGCGGCATGGCAGGCATCTCGCTGCCATGGGGGACCGTGGTCGGCGTGCAGAGCACCCAGTCCAAGCTGATGGCGCTGCAGGATGGGCCGGCAGCGGCCAGACGCTGGCTCGAATGCAGTAGCATGAAGCTGCGCAAGCACGCGCCGCCACCACTGCTGATGGCGCTGGAGGCCGAGCTATCGCGACTGGTGGTGCTGGGCGGGAACCGCGCCAGCATCAGCGGTTATGCGGCCTTGCTGGGTGAGCCGGCCGCGTCCGGCGACGAGCTGCCGCACTGGATATTCACCAGCGACGAAATCGATGGCGCCGGCATTCCGCAGGCCCGGCTGGCCATCGCCAACGGTCAGGCCGGCGCGGCCCGCAGCAGCTTGCTGCGCCTGATCGGCCATGCCGAACGCAGCGGCCGCCTGTGGCGCGCGGTCAAGCTGAAGGTGCTGCTGGCGCTGGCCGTCGAAGCCGACGGCGATCCGGTCGAAGCGCTGGCGCATATGGCGCAGGCACTGGAGCAGGGCGCCCAATTCGGCATGGTGCGCTCTTTCCTTGACGAGGGCGACGGCGTGTTGCGCCTGCTTGATCGGTTACAGGCTGGCGCCGGCACGCCGCTGTCGGCCGTGGCCGCCGCGCATCTGCGTACCTTGCTCAACTGTGTGGCCGACACCGCCAGCCAGATGGTCTTGCCGGTGCTGACGCAGGCCGAACGCAGCCTGCTGGAGCTGGTGGCGCAGGGCCAGAGCAACCGCGAGGTGGCGGAGAATCTGGGCCTGTCCATCAACACGGTGAAGTGGCATATGGCGCAGATCTTCAGCAAATTCAATGTGGCCAACCGCGTGCAGGCGGTGAATCTGGCGCGCCAGGCGGGCTTGCTGCGCTGACGTTCGCATCCCCCATGCTTTGGAATGGTGACATGGCTGGACCGGGGCGGCATTATCGGCGGACTATTCTTGCTGGAGATTTTGTAATGCCAACCGAACGAGCGGTGTCGCCTTTGCCCGGCACGTTAAAGAAGCTGGGCGTGATCACTGCCATACGGGACACGCAACTGGTCGAACAAAGTCTGTTGCGCACGCTGGCGCCGATACTGGGTGTACTGGAGACATCGCTGTACCGCATCAACGGCCAGCAGCAGGTGACGCACATCCTGCACCACTCGCGCACCGGCACGCGCGACAGCGATGGCGCCGAACGCATCTCCGAGCGGATCGACGCGATTCGCAACGAAACCAATCTGCCCGAGCATATTTATATGCTGATCGATAATGTGCGCCTGCTGGGCCAGGCGTGCCACCGCTCGGGACCGAACGGCCTGATATTCTGCTATCCGCTGCGCAGCGGCGAGCTGCAGAGCGGCTATCTGGTGTTCGAACGTGGCGGCAAGTTGACCGAGGTCGAAGATGCGGTGGTGACTGGCGTGTTGCAGGTTTATTCCAACTATTACGCGCTGCTCGATTCCAGCCAGCGCGACCGCCTGACCGGCCTGCATAACCGCTACGCCATGGAAGTCGGGCTGGACCGGCTGTGGGAAGAGCTGTCGATGCAGCCATCGACGGCACAGACGCAGGCGCGGCGCGACTGCTACTGGCTTGGCGTGCTGGACATCGACCACTTCAAGCAGATCAACGACCAGTTTGGCCATGTGATCGGCGACGAAATCCTGCTGCTGGTCTCGCGCGTGATGGGCAAGACGATGCGCCGCACCGACCTGCTGTTCCGCTACGGCGGCGAGGAATTCATCGCCATCGTCGAAGCGCGCGACCTGGAAAAAGCGGTGCAGTTATTCGAACGCCTGCGCAAGGCGGTGGAAACCTACCGTTACCCGCAAGTGGGCAAAGTGACGCTGAGCGGCGGCTTCAGCATGGTCACTCCCACGGTGCTGCCCAAGTCGGTGCTGGAACGCGCCGACCGCGCCATGTACGAAGCCAAAAAGGCCGGCCGCAACCGCGTCTTTCACTACCACACGCTGCTGGAGCAGGGCGTGCTGCAGGAACTGGAGACGGGCAGCATCACCCTGTTTTGAACGCCGCAAAAAAAAGCCGCTCGATGGAGCGGCTTTTTTGATGGCGTCGAGGATTACTCTTCGCGGCGCAGGTGCGGGAACAGCAGCACGTCGCGGATGTTCGGCGAGTCGGTGATGATCATCATCAGACGGTCGATGCCGATGCCGCAACCGCCGGCCGGCGGCATGCCGTATTCCAGCGCGCGGATGTAGTCGGCGTCGTAGAACATCGCCTCTTCATCGCCGGCGTCCTTGGCGGCCACCTGGGCCAGGAAGCGCGCCGACTGGTCTTCCGCATCGTTCAGCTCCGAGAAGCCGTTGGCGATCTCGCGGCCGACCATGAACAGCTCGAAGCGCTCGGTGATGCCTTCGCGCGAGTCCGACGCACGGGCCAGCGGCGATACTTCGACCGGGTAGTCGATGATGTAGGTCGGTTCCCACAGCTGCGCCTCGGCGGTTTCCTCGAACAGCGCCAGTTGCAGCGCGCCCAGGCCGGCGGTGGCGAACGGCTTGACGCCGAACTTCAGCAGTTCCTTCTTGATGAACTCCGCATCGCCCAGCTGCTCGGCGGTGTACGACGGCGCGTACTTGTTGATCGCCTCAACAATGGTCAGACGGTGGAATGGCTTCGACAGATCCAGCTCGCGGCCGCCGTAGGTCAGCTTGGCGGTGCCGTGCGCGTCGATCGCGGCCTGGCGGATGACGGCTTCGGTGAAGTCCATCAGCCATTTGTAGTCGGTGTAGGCCGCATAGAATTCCATCATCGTGAATTCCGGGTTGTGACGGATCGACACGCCTTCGTTGCGGAAGTTGCGGTTGATCTCGAACACGCGGTCAAAGCCGCCGACCACCAGGCGCTTCAGGTACAGCTCCGGCGCGATACGCAGGAACATCTGCATGTCCAGCGCATTGTGGTGGGTGATGAACGGCTTGGCCGCCGCGCCACCCGGAATGGTGTGCAGCATCGGCGTTTCCACTTCCATGAACTCGTTCTTTTCCATGAAGCGGCGGATCGACGAAATCGCGGCGGTACGCGCCTTGAAGGTGCGGCGCGTCTCTTCGTTCATGATCAGGTCCACGTAGCGCTGGCGGTACTTGGTTTCTTGGTCGGCCAGGCCGTGGAACTTGTCCGGCAGCGGGCGCAGCGACTTGGTGATCAGACGCAGTTCGGTGACCTTGATGGTCAGCTCGTCGGTCTTGGTCTTGAACAGCGTGCCGACCACGCCCAGGATGTCGCCCAGGTCATAGTGGTGCAGCGCGGCCATGGCGGCTTCGCCGGTCAGGTCCAGCGTGGCGTAGATCTGGATGCGGCCATCGGCCTTCGGACCGGAGGCGTCCTGCAGCGTGGCGAAAGCGGCCTTCTTGCCGGCTTCGCGCTTGAGCATCATGCGGCCGGCCAGCTTGACGGTCACCGGCGCGGCTTCCAGCTCCTCGCGCGACTTCTCGCCGTATTGCGCGTGCAGGTCGGCGGCCTTGTGTTCAGGCTTGAAGTCGTTCGGGAAGGCGACGCCCTGTTCGCGGATGGCGGCCAGCTTGGCGCGGCGTTCCGCGATGATCTTGTTTTCGTCCGGCGGAGTGGCCGATCCTGCTTGGTCTTGAAGATCCGTAGTCATGGTGTATTTCTGTTTGAAGTGATGATTAGTTGGTGGCGGAGGCGAACAGCTCGTCCACATCCAGCGCGCTGAAATCGCTGACGACAGCGATCACATTGTCGAATTCCGCAAACGCTTCGGCCGGCAGGGTGGTGGTCAGCACCACCGCGCGCATGCCGGCGCGGCGCGCCGCTTCCACGCCCAGCGGCGCGTCTTCGAACACGATGCTGTCGGCCGGCAGCGCGCCCGCGCGTTCGGCCGCCAGCAGGAACACGTCCGGATTCGGCTTGCCGCGCGCCACGTCGGCGGCGCCGGCGATGGCGTGGAATTCCTTGCGCAGATCGAGGCCGTCGAGCGTGAAGTCGATGTTCTCGTTCGGCGCGGCGGTGGCCACGGCCAGCTTGATGCCGGCCTCCTTGGCGCGTTCGATGAAGTCGACGAAGCCGGTGGTCGGCGCCAGATGCGGCGCGTACATCTCGCGGTACAGCTCTTCCTTCTCGAAATCGAGGGCCGCGCTTTCTTCCTTGCTCAGGTGCGCGCCCATGTAGGTGCTCATGATTTCATGGCCCTGGCGGCCGGCCGTGTTGCGGAAGAATTCGTCCGCATCGACCGTGTGGCCACGGCGCTGGAAGAACTCCAGCCACGATTTCACGTGGAAGGACATATTGTCGACGATGGTGCCGTCCATGTCGAAGATGAATGCACGTTGGGTCATTACACGCCTTGTTTGAGCGAAGCCGAAATGAAATCGTCCAGGTCACCGTCCAGCACACCCTTGGTGTTGCCGGTTTCGAAGTTGGTACGCAAATCCTTGATGCGCGACTGGTCCAGCACATACGAGCGGATCTGATGGCCCCAGCCGACGTCGGTCTTGGAGTCTTCCAGTTTCTGCTGCTCGCTCATGCGCTTGCGCAGTTCCAGTTCGTACAGCTTCGCCTTCAGCATTTCCATCGCCTCGGCCTTGTTGCGGTGCTGCGAACGGTCGTTCTGGCACTGCACGACGATGCCGGACGGGCCGTGGGTCAGACGCACCGCGGAGTCGGTTTTGTTAATGTGCTGACCACCGGCGCCGGACGCGCGGTAGGTATCGATGCGCAGGTCGGCCGGATTGATCTCGATGTCGATCGAATCATCCACCTCCGGGTACACGAACAGCGACACGAACGAGGTGTGGCGGCCGCCGGCCGAGTCGAACGGCGACTTGCGCACCAGACGGTGCACGCCGGTCTCGGTGCGCAGGAAGCCGTAGGCGTATTCGCCTTCCACTTTCAGCGTGGCGGTCTTGATGCCGGCCACCTCGCCGTCGGACTGCTCCATGATTTCGACCTTGAAGCCTTTGCGTTCGGCATAGCGCAGGTACTGGCGCAGCAGCATCGAGGCCCAGTCCTGTGCCTCGGTGCCGCCGGCGCCGGACTGGATGTCGACGAAGCAGTTGTTCGGGTCCATCGGATTGTTGAACATCCGGCGGAATTCCATGCCTTCGATGACCTTGCGGACTTCTTCCGCATCGACGATCAGCGCTTCCAGCGTCTCGTCGTCGCCTTCCTCCTTGGCCATGGCGATCAGGTCGGCCATGTCTTTCAGGTCGGCGTCAGCCTTGGTCAGCGAGAAGACGATGGCTTCCAGCGATTTTTTCTCTTTGCCCAGTTCCTGGGCTTTTTTCGGGTCGTTCCAGACGGCCGGATCTTCCAGCTCGCCGTTTACCTGTTCCAGTTTCTCCGACTTGCGATCGAAGTCAAAGATACCTCCGAAGTTCGGCTTCGCGCGTGGTCAGATCGGCGAGCAGGGAGGTGAGGGCGTTGATGCGTTCGGCTTCCATGGTATTCTTCTTTTCTCAGGCTGAAATCAAACCTTGGATTATACCGTAAGCGGCCACGCTCTCCCAGCGCGAATCGGCGCCAGCCCGGCCAGCCGCGCCATCGGCGTGAAATGCTGACATTTTAGCCACAAAACCGGCGCAAAACCGGATAGAATGTCGCAGCCTGTAACTTCGACATGCCATCCATGCGCCTTGCCTATTTCGCTCTGCCGTCCCTGCTGATCGCCTGTTCCAGCCTGCCGCACGATGGCGCAGGCAGCGCGCCGCCGGCCGGCGCCGAGGCCACGCTGGGTTTGCTGGAAACCACCGACCTGCACGCCAACGTCCTCAGTTACGACTATTACAAGCTGCAAGCCGATCCCGCCATGGGCCTGGAACGCACCGCCACGCTGATCAAGCAGGCGCGCGCCGAGTATCCGAACAACCTGCTGCTCGACAACGGCGACGCCCTGCAAGGCACGGCGCTGGCCGACTACCAGGCGCTGGTCAAGCCGGTGGCCTGCGGCGACACGCTGGCGATTTATAAAGCCATGAACCAGCTGGGCGTGGACGCGGCGGGCATCGGCAACCATGAATTCAACTACGGCCTGCCGTACCTGAACCAGGTCACCGCCAGCCACTTCGACGTCGATGGTGTGCCGGCCGACGCGCCGCGCTGCGCCGGCCCGAACTTCCCCATCGTGCTGGCCAACATCTACAGCGTGAAGACCAAGCAGCCGCTGTTCGCCCCATACCGCATCCTGACGCGCCAGATCCAAGCCACCGGCCCGGATGGCAAGCCGCTGACCGCCACCATCAAGGTCGGGGTGATCGGCTTCACGCCGCCGGGCGTGCTGTCGTGGGACAAGCACTGGCTGGAAGGGAAGGTCTACGCCGAGGGCGTGCGCGAAACAGCGCAGAAATACATTCCGCGGATGCGCGCCGAGGGCGCCGACCTGGTGGTGGCCGTGTCGCACGGCGGCATCGACGGCGATCCGTACACGCCGCAGATGGAAAACGCCAACTACTACCTGGCGCAGGTGCCGGGCGTGGACGCCATGCTGATCGGCCACGCGCACCTGCCGTTCCCGAATCCCGCCAGCACGCTGCCGGCGTTCAACCTGCCAGGCGTCGACAAGACCAGGGGCACGGTGTACGGCGTGCCGGCCGTGATGGCCAACCTGTGGGGCAAGCACCTGGGCGTGATCGGCCTGCACCTGAAGTTCGACGGCCAGCATTGGGTGATCGACAAAACGCGCACCACGGTCGAGGCGCGCAGCATCCAGAATCCGGACCGCAGCTTTGTCGCCGCCGATCCGGCCATCGCGCCGCTGGTGGCGGACGAACACGCGGCCACCATTCAATACGTCAAAACGCCGGTCGGCACCAGCGACTTCCGCATGACCAGCTACTTTGCCGACGTCGGCGACATCAGCGCCATCGAGCTAGTGAACCAGGCGCAGACCGCCTACGTGCAGGACTACGTCAAGGCCAACCTGCCGCAATACGCGGCGCTGCCGGTGCTGTCGATGGCGTCGCCGTTCAAGACCGGCGCCGCCGGCGTGGCCGACTACACCGACGTCAAGCCGGGCGCCCTGGCGCTCAACAACGCCGCCGACCTGTATCTGTACCCGAACGCGCTGCACGCGGTGAAACTGAACGGCGCGCAGCTGAAAGCCTGGCTGGAAAAGTCGGCCGAACGCTTCAACCGCATCGACCCGGCCAGCAGCGCGCAGCAGGAACTGGTCAACACCGGTTTCGCCGGCTTCAACTTCGACATGCTTACCAGCGCCGACGTCAGCTACCGGATCGACGTCACGCAGCCGCTTGGCCAGCGCATCGTCGCCTTGCACTACAAAGGTGCGCCGCTGTCGCCGACGCAGGAATTCCTGGTCGCCACCAACAACTACCGCGCCAGCGGTGGCGGCGGCTTTCCCGGCCTGGACGGCAGCCGGACCATCCTTGCCGCGCCGGACTCCAGCCGCGACGTGCTGATCGCCTACATCCAGAAAGCCAGGCAGCTGACGCGCGCCCGCAACGGCGCCGACCGCAGCTGGCGTTTCGCGCCGGTCGCCACCAGCGGCGCCGTGGTGTTCCATTCCGCGCCCGGCATGCTGGACCTGGCGCGCGACGCCGGCCTGAGCGCCGTCAGCCAGCTGAAGGCCGACGACGGCGCCGGCAAAGGCTTCGCCCTCTACGCCATCGACTTGAGCAAATGAAGATCCCGCGCCGCGCTCTCGCCATTCTTGCCGCCAGCCTCGCGCTGGGCGGCGTGGCGTCGGCCGGACCGGTGGAAGAAGGGCGTTTGTGCCTGCGCGGCTCCGAGCGCGTGCAGGTGGATTTGCCGCGCGCCTTCCAGCTGTTCAGCGGCGCCGCGCAGAAGGGCGATCCGCAAGCGGCCTACTATCTGGGCCTGATGTACCAGAACGGCATGGCGGTCGCGCGCAACATGAAGGCCGCCGCCCACTGGCTGCAACGCGCCGCCGACCACCAGAACCCGGCCGCCATGTACGCCCTGGCCAAGCTCTACCTTGCCGGCGACGGCGTCAAGCGCGACGAGCTGGCCGCCCGCCGCTGGATCGAAAAAGCCGCCGACCTCGAATATCCGGACGCCGTCATGGCCATGGCCATCGGTCTGCGCGACGGCTCCATGGGCTTCGAGCGCAACGAAGCGCTGGCCGAAACCCAGATGCGCTTCGCCAACCGCGCCCTCAAGCTGGCCGTCCCCGGCCTGTAAATCCTTACGCCATGCTTACAACGCAAGCGCGTGCCGCGCTTGCTGCGATGCCGCACATCTATCTGTTGCTGATGAACTTCTACTAACCTACAATGGTTTTCGATGGGGCGATTTTCCAGCGTACGACTACTATAAAAAACGTTGTATAAACAGGAGATGACACATGAACTTCAAGTTGAACATGCTTGTTGCAGGTCTGGCTTTAGCTTTCTCGGCATCCTCCCAGGCGGCCGATCCCATCAAGATCGGCGTCGCCGGTCCGTTCACCGGCGGCTCGGCGCCGATGGGCGTGTCGATGCGCGACGGCGTCAAGCTGGCCGTGGCCGACATCAACGCCAAGGGCGGCGTGCTGGGCCGGCAGATCGTGCTGGTCGAACGCGACGACGAAGCCAAGCCGGAACGCGGCGTGCAGATCGCCCAGGAACTCATCAATAAGGAAAAAGTCGTCGCCACCGTCGGCTACATCAACACCGGCGTGGCGCTGGCCTCGCAGCGCTTCTACCAGGACGCCAAGATCCCGGTCATGAACAACGTCGCCACCGGCTCCATCATCACCAAGCAGTTTGCCGACCAGCCTGAAAACTACGTCTTCCGCAACTCCGCCAACGACCAGATCCAGTCGCAGATGATCATCAAGGAAGCGGTCGACAATCGCAAGTTCAAAAAGGTCGCCATCCTGGCCGACTCCACCAACTACGGCCAGCTGGGCCGCGAAGACCTGGAGAAGGTGCTCACCAGCCGCGGCATGAAGCCGGTCGCGGTCGAGAAGTACAACATCAAGGACGTCGACATGACGGCCCAGCTGCTCAAGGCCAAGCAGGCCGGCGCCGAAGTGGTGCTCACCTACGGCATCGGCCCCGAGCTGGCGCAGATCGCCAACGGCATGGAAAAGCTGAACTGGAAAGTGCCGCTGATCGGCAGCTGGACCCTGTCGATGGCCAACTTCATCGACAACGCCGGCAAGAACGGCAACGGCACCCGCATGCCGCAGACCTTCATCCAGGACCCGAACACGCCGAAACGCAAGGCCTTCATCGACGCCTACATCAAGGCCTACAACCCGCCGCAGGGCCGCATGCCGTCGCCGGTGTCGGCCGCCCAGGGCTACGACTCGATCTACCTGCTGGCCGCCGCCATCAAGCAGGCCGGCAGCACCGACGGCCCGAAGGTCAAGGCCGCGCTGGAGAATCTGAGCGAGAAGGTGGACGGCGTCGTCACCAGCTACAACAAGCCGTATAGCAAGGACAACCACGAAGCCATCAACGCCGAGACCACCGTGTTCGGCGAAGTCAAAGACGGCAAAGTCGTCCTGGCCAAGTAAGGCCGCCAAGCGCCACAGTGGCCAGACTTGTTGATGCAAGCCTGGCCATTTTCTTGTTGTCTGTAGCAAAGGACCTATCATGGAAATCCTGTTGCAACTGGTGTTCAGCGGCATTGCGCTGGGCATGATCTATGCGGTGATCGCGTTCGGCTACCAGCTCACCTTCGCCACCTCCGGCACGCTCAATTTCGGCCAGGGCGAATCGCTGATGCTCGGCGCGCTCGTGGGCCTGAGCCTGGTCGGCACCATCCACGGCGGCCCGTACATGAGCTACCTGCTGATGATCCCGGTGGTGATCGTGTTCGGCGCGCTGCAAGGCATGTTCGTCGAATGGATCGGCGTGCGGCCGGCGATCAAGATCAAATCCGAATTCGGCTGGATCATGTCCACCATCGCGCTGGCCATCATCTTCAAGAACGTCGCCGAAAACATCTGGGGCAAGGACGACCTGACCTTCCCGTCGCCGCTGGACTCGGCGCCGATCGACATCCTCGGCGCCAACGTGCAGCCGATGCAGATCGCGGTGGTGGTCGGCGCGCTGGCCATCATGGCGGCGGTGGAACTCTTCAACCGCAAATCCATCTACGGCAAGGCGGTGGTCGCCACCGCCAACGACCGCGACGCGGCCGGGCTGATGGGCATCAACACCGGCATGGTGATCACCTTCTCGTATGCGCTGTCGTCCGCCGTGGCCGCCTTTGCCGGCGTGCTGGTGGCGCCGTTGACGCTGACCGGCGCCACCATGGGCGCCTCGCTGGGACTGAAGGCGTTCGCGGTGGCCATCATCGGCGGCCTGACCTCCGGCATGGGCGCCATCGTCGGCGGCCTGATACTGGGCATCGCCGAGACCACCACCGGCTACTACATCTCCACCGGCTACAAGGAAGTGCCGGGATTGCTGCTGCTCCTTCTGGTGCTGGCGATCAAGCCGTCCGGCCTGTTCGGCAAAGCCGCCATCAAAAAGGTCTGACCCATGAACAAGACGATCGTCGCGGCAAGCGTAGTGGGGCTGGCGGTGCTGGTGCTGTATCCGGTGCTGATACCGAATCCGTACTACATCCACCTGTTCGAAACCATCCTGATCTACGCGATCCTGTTGTTCGGCCTGGACATCGTGGTCGGCTACACCGGCCAGGTGTCGCTGGGCCACGCCGGCCTGTTCGGCATCGGCGCCTACGCCACCGGCGTGCTGGTGTTCAAGCTCGGTGCGCCGTTCTGGATCGCGATTCCCGGCAGCGTGCTCGGCGCGGCGGTGTTCGGCGCCATCCTGGCGCTGCCGGCGCTGCGCGTCACCGGCCCGTACCTGGCCATGGTCACGCTGGCCTTCGGCACCATCATCCAGATCCTCATCAACGAAATGACCTTCCTCACCGAAGGCCCGATGGGCATCAAGATCGCCAAGCCGATGCTGTTCGGCGCCAAGCTCAGCGAGGTGCAGTACTACTACATGGTGGCGGCGCTGATGGTGATCTCGCTGATCGTCGTGCACCGCGTGCTGAAGTCCAACCTCGGCCGCGCCTTCGAAGCGCTGCGCGACAGCCCGATCGCCTCCGACTGCATGGGCGTCTCGGTGTACCGCTACAAGGTCTACGCCTTCATCATCAGCGCCGGCTTCGCCGGGCTGGCCGGCAGCCTGTACGCGTATTCGGAGGAGTACATCAATCCCAGCACCTACACCTTCGAGCTGACCATATTGTTCCTGCTGGCGGTGATCATGGGCGGCCGCAAGACGCGTTCCGGCGCCTTGATCGGCGCGCTGATCGTGGTGATGCTGCCCAGCCTGCTGGCGGACATTGAACTGTTCCGCAAGATCGCCGTGGCCGCCGCCGTGCTGGGCGTGATCGGCTCGGCGCTGGCGATCGCCCGCAAACGCTCGACGCCGCGCGGCGTGGCCGTGCCGCTGATCGCCACCATCGGCATGGCGGCGTTCTCCTTCAAGCTGGAAAACATCGTCGACTGGCGCCTGACCATCTTCGGCCTGATGACATTGTTCGTGGTCTACTACCTGCAGGATGGCATCGTCGGCTTCCTGCAAGGGCTGGTGGGCAAGGCGCGTGCGCACGCGCAGCCGCTGGCGTCCGGCGCCGGCGCCGAGCCGTTCCCGCGCGCGCAGGGCGGCAAGGCCGGCGACACCCTGCTCAATGTCGAACAGATCCTGATGCAGTTCGGCGGCCTGAAGGCGCTCAACCAGGTCAACCTCAACGTGGCCCAGGGCTCGGTGCACGGCCTGATCGGCCCCAACGGCTCCGGCAAGAGCACCATGATGAACGTGCTGACCGGGATCTACCGGCCGACCGCCGGCAAGGTGGCCTTTGCCGGCGCCGTGATCTCCGGCCGCACGCCGTCCGAAATCGCGCTGGGCGGCGTGGCGCGCACCTTCCAGAACGTCCAGCTGTTCGGCGAAATGACCGCCACCGAGAACGTGCTGGTCGGCCTGCACAACACCTTTCACTCCAATGTGCTGGACGTGATGCTGCAAACGCCGCGCTACAAGCGCGAGGAACTGGCCGCGCGCGAGCGGGCCGCCAGCATCCTGGAGTTCGTCGGCCTGGCCGACCTGGCCGGCGAGGAGGCGCGCAATCTGCCGTATGGCAAGCAGCGCCTGCTGGAAATCGGCCGCGCGCTGGGCCTCAGTCCACGCCTGCTGCTGCTCGACGAACCGGCGGCCGGCCTGACCGCGCCCGACATCAAGGAGCTGATGGCCATCATCCGCAAGATCCGCGACCACGGCATCACCATCATCCTGATCGAGCACCACATGGACGTGGTGATGGCCTTGTCCGACACCGTCACGGTGCTGGACTTCGGCCAGAAGATCGCCGAAGGCAAACCGGCCGCCGTGCAAAGCGATCCGAAAGTGATCGAAGCCTATCTGGGCGGCAGCGATGACGCCAGCCACGCGCCGGCGGCGCACTGACAAGGACACGCCATGCTATCGATCTCCAACCTGCACGCCGCCTACGGCAAAGTCGAAGTCCTGCACGGCATCTCGCTGGACGTCCCGAAAGGGAAGCTGGTGACGCTGATCGGCTCCAACGGCGCCGGCAAGACCACCACCATGCGCGCCATCTCCGGCATGATCAAGCCCAAGGGCGGCAAGGTCACGCTGGACGGCAAGGACATCACCGGCCACGACTCGCACCGCATCGCCCGCGCCGGGCTGGCGCATTCGCCGGAAGGGCGGCGCGTGTTCGCCTCCATGAGCGTGACCGACAACCTGCTGCTGGGCGCCTTCCCGCGCTTCACCCGCGCGCGGCCGAAAGGCGACATCAAGCGCGACCTGGAAAAGGCGCTGGAACTGTTCCCGCGCCTGAAAGAGCGCCAGCACCAGCTGGCCGGCACCCTGTCCGGCGGCGAGCAGCAGATGCTGGCCATGGCGCGCGCGGTGATGCTCAATCCCGACGTGGTGCTGCTGGACGAACCGTCGATGGGCCTGGCGCCGATCCTGGTGGAAGAAGTGTTCCGCATCATCCAGCGCCTGAAGTCCGAAGGCGTGACCATGCTGCTGGTGGAACAATTCGCCGCCGCCGCGCTGAACGTGGCCGACTATGGCTACGTACTGGAAAACGGCCACATCTCCGTCCACGGCCCGGCCGACAGCCTGAAAACCGACCCCAAAGTCATCGCCGCCTACCTCGGCGGCGGCCACTAACCCCGGTTTTTCTGAAAAATTTTATACTGTCGGTTCGACCAAACGGGAGGCAGTATGAAAACGCTGAAGATGGCCGGGCACGCGGTGCCGGCGCTGGGGCAGGGCACATGGAATATGGGGGAGCAGGCTGCGCGCAAACAGGATGAGGTGCGTGCGCTGCAACTGGGTCTCGATCTCGGTCTGACGCTGATCGATACCGCCGAGATGTACGGCGAGGGCGGGGCGGAGGAAGTCGTGGGCGCTGCCATCGCCGGCCGCCGCGATGAAGCCTTCGTCGTCAGCAAAGTCTATCCGCACAACGCCAGCTTCGACGGCGTGCAGGCCGCCTGCGAACGCAGCCTGCGCCGCCTGAAAGTCGAGACGATCGACCTGTATCTGCTGCACTGGCAGGGCCACCACCCGCTGGCCGAGACCTTCGATGGCTTCGAGGCGCTGAAGAGCGCCGGCAAGATCAAGGCCTGGGGCGTCAGCAACTTCGACCTGGAAAACATGGAGGAAGCCCTCGGCTACGGCGCGCCCGCCACCAATCAGGTGCTGTACAACCTGATGAAGCGCGGGATCGAGTTCGACCTGCTGCCGTGGGCGCGCGAACGCCAGCTGCCCATCATGGCCTACTCGCCGCTGGAAACCCACGGCCGCGAACAGGCCGCGCTGCTGGGCAATCCCGGTCTCAAGATGGTCGCCGATGCGCATGGCGTCACGCCGGCGCAGATCGCGCTGGCCTGGGTGCTGCATCAGGATGACGTGATCGCTATCCCCAAGGCCGTCGATCCTGTACACTTGCGCGCCAACCGCGCCGCGGCCGACATCCGCCTTTCCGCCGATGATCTGGCCGCATTGGACCAGGCATTTCCGCCGCCGCGACGTCGCCGTGCGCTGGATATGCGTTAAACGATAAATAACTATGCTCAATCGACTGAAGCAGCTGTTCTCTCCCAAGGACATCAGCAACCACATTCTGCTCAACGCCTACGCCACCGTGGGCGACCTGCCCAAGCCGGTCTTCCCGCACGTGCTGAACGGCCGCCGCGACAGCAAGGACGCCGACCTGGCGCCGCACCTCAACGGTTTCATGCACTACCTGGCCGAGCAAAACGGCGGCAAGATGACGCGCACCCGCTACCACGTGATCCGCCATCTGCAACGCACCCAGCACCACCTGAGCTTTGCCGTGGACCCGGCCGACATGGCGCCATTCCACGCCTGGGCGGAAGCGGCCAATGCGCTGGTGTTCATGCAGGATGGCACGGTGCGCGATCCGCAGGGCCGCATCCTGCTGGCCGCGTCGGGCGAAGATGGCGACGCCCAGGCCGTGATGCCGTATCCGCCGCAAGCCTGGCAGCGCAAGGCGCGCAGCGACGAGCAACTGGCCGCGCACCAGATCAGCGTGCCGGCCGACCTGCCGCCGCTGGTGTCGGAACCGGAATTGCGTCTGCGCGCGCCGGAAGATGTGCTGCGCCGGATGCTGGCCCTGTTCGTGATCGCCATCCGCGCCGAATCGCTGAACAGCAAGACGCCGATCGCCGTGAACGATCTTCAGCAGCGCTTCCCGCCAGCCTTTGCCGGCCTGACCGACGCCGAACGCGCTTTCCTGGCGCAGGAAGCGCCGTCCGAGCAGGAGATCACGCAATTCCTGTGGCGTTATGAAGCCATCCTGGTGCTGCAATGGGCGCTGGGCTTGCAGGAGGCGTTACCGTTCCCGGATGCGATCTGCGACGTGGCGTCGATCTCCAGCGCCGTCATCGATCGCGGCACCGAGGGCCTGCGCAAGCAACCGGTCGCGCGCGCGGCCGGCGAGGTACTGGATGAGCTGGATCTCCACTATCGCCTGCACTGGGCCAGCCGCCAGGCCATCCTCAAGAAAACGCCGGTGCCGGCGGGGCTGAACGACGGCGTTCTGCAGGCGCGTCACTATGCGCTGAATTGGCTGGTGCGCTTCGAGGACCGCGAATGGGACGATGTCGATACGCCGACCTGAGTAATGTTCGATGGCGAACAGAACTATTTCGGATTTTGGTGTAGGCTGTTCACATCGAAGCACTTAACAAGGAGTTCGACATGAACCGTAAATTGATTACCGCTGCGGTGCTGGCAGCATTTGTCGGCGTCACCGGCGCAGCTTCGGCGCAGGACCCGCACGATGATCGCCGTGACGACCATCGCGATGACAACCGTCACAGCCAGCAGGATCGCCACGACGACAATCGATATGCGCAGGAACGACGCAACGACCGCCAGGATTACCATCATGACGATGACCGTGGCCGCGACCGCGGCGCCGGTCCGCGCCACGACATCCGCAAGGGCGGCCGCCTGCCGCCCGAATACCGCAACCGCCAGTACGTGGTGGATGACTGGCGCGGCCACCATCTGAGCGCGCCGCCGCGCGGCTACCATTGGGTGCAGACCGGCGGCGATTATGTGCTGGTTGCGATCACCACCGGCATCATCGCCAGTCTGCTGCTCTCGAACTAATCGGCTCTGCTAATATGCTGGACAGTCCTAACTGCCCAGCATATTTTTTATGAGCCTGCAATCGGTACGAGAGTTCTTCCTCTCCCGCGATATCCACCTCCCCATCATTGAAACCGAAGCCAGTACCGCCACGGTGGCCCTGGCGGCGGAAGCGCATGGCGTGGAGCCCGGCCGTATCGCCAAGACGCTGGCGTTTCGTATCGCGGACGGCAGGGTGATACTCGTGGTGGCAAGCGGCGTCGCGCGCGTCGATAACCGCAAGTTCAAGGACACTTTCGGCAAGGGCAAGATGCTCGGCGCCGACGAAGTGGTGGCGCTGACCAGCCATCCGGTGGGCGGCGTATGCCCGTTCGGCCTGCCGCAGCCGTTGCCGATTTATCTCGACCATACGCTCAACGACTTTGACGAAGTCCTGCCGGCAGCGGGGTCGGTCAACAGCGCCATCCGCATCACGCCGGCCTTGCTGGCCTCCGTCACCGCCGGTCAATGGGTGGATGTCTGCGGGAGCGCCGCATGAAGCGCACGTTGACCGCGCTGGCGGCAATGGCTGTGGTCTCGGCCGCGCAAGGGGCTGTGGAGCGCATCGAGGTGGTTGAGCGCGTGCCGTTCGCACCCGGCGTCACGTTTGGCGAATACGGCGCGTATGAAAAAATACGCGGCATTGCTTACTACGCGCTCGATCCCCGTGCTGCCGCCAATGCGTCCATCGTCGACTTGAAGCGCGCGCCGCGCGACAAGCAGGGCCGCGTGCTGTTCTCCAGCGAGTTTGTGCTGCTGCGGCCCATCGGCGCGCAGCCCACCACCTTGCTCTACGATGTGAACAATCGCGGCAACATCGCCATCCTGGGCCAGGTCAACGGCCGCAGTCCCGCATACAACGATCCCACCACCGCCGCCGATGCCGGCGACGGCTTCCTGATGCGCCACGGCTTTTCGCTGCTGTTCTCCGCCTGGACGTGGGACGTGGCGCCATCCGCGCCGTCCGCAGCCGGTACGCCGGCGCCGCGGCCGCTGGTGTTCGCGCCGCCGGTGGCCAAGGGCGTCAAGGGCAAGGTGCAGAACGAATTCACCGTCAATGCGCCGGCGGATATCGCCACTTACGCCGGCATGCGCGGCCTGACCTATGAACCGGCCACGCCCAACGATCCGCATGCGCAGCTGACCGCGCGTGCGCGTCCGGACGACAAGCGCCGGCCCATCGCCCGCAGCACCTGGCGCTTCGTCGAACCGGAGCTGAAGGGCGGCCCTGGCCGCGTGCAGCTGGAAGGCGGCTTCCAGCCCGACACGATCTATGAACTCACCTATGTGGCGAAAGACCCCTATGTCACCGGCGCCGGCCTGGCAGGCATCCGCGACCTGCTGTCCTGGTTCCGCGATCATCCTTTTGAAAACGCCCCTGCGCCGCGCAATGTGCTGATGTTCGGCATCAGCCAATCCGGCCGCGTCATCGGCCGCATGCTGCATGATGGGCTGAACGTCGATGAAGGCGGCAAGCTGGCATTCAGCGGCGCATACCTGCAGGTGCCCGGCGCAGGCGGCTCGGCAGGCTTCAACAGCCGCTTCGCGCAGCCGACGCGCCATCCGTCGATGATGGAGGAACACGACTATCCCGCCGACGCGTTCCCGTTCACCAGCGCGCCAGCACGCGACCCGGCCACTGGCGTCACCGCTTCCACGCTCGACAAGGCGCGCGACAAGCAAGGCAATCTGCCCAAGCTGATTGTCGCGAACACTTCCACCGAATTCTGGAACCGTGGCGCCTCGCTGATCGCCACCACGCCGGACGGCGAGCGGGATGTGGCGCCGGCCGACAACGTGCGCATCTACGGCTTCATGGGCGCGCAGCATTACGTCGGCCGCTCCAGCAAGCGCGCGCCGTTCACCGCCTGCGTTTCGACCAGCGACCATTACCTGCCGATGCGCGCACTGATCGTCGCGCTGGATGACTGGACTGTCAACGGCAAGCAGCCGCCCGCCAGCGCCTACCCGCAACTGGCTGACGGCACGCTGACCACCGTGGCCGACTACCGCGCCATCTTCCCCAAAGGTTTCGGCCTGACGCCGCCGGCGCAGAATCTGCGCGAACCGCGCCTGGATGTCGGCCGCAACTTCGCCGTGCCGCCAAAACACGGCGATGACTACGAAACCCGCGTACCAACGCCGGACGCCGACGGCAACGACAAGGGCGGCGTGCGCCTGGTCGAGCTGCAAGCGCCGCTCGGCACCCACACCGGCTGGAACCTGCGTGCGCCGGATACCGGCTTCGCCTGGGCGACGTCACGTTTCGACGGCAGCTTTGTGCCGTTCGCGCGTACCGAAGCGGAACGCGTGGCGGCCGGCGATCCGCGTCCAAGCCTGGAAGAACGCTACGCAAATCGCGACGCCTACGTGGCCGCGGTGCGCGCCGCGGCCGAACGTCAGGTCGTCGCCGGACTGCTGCTGGCCGAAGACGTCGAGCGCACGCTGAAGGAAAATGTCGGCCTGTACGACAGCATCCTGGCGCGCGACAGCGCCGATCAAAGCTGCAACTACCTGTACACTCAATGAGCAAAACACTACTGATTAAGAACGCCCGCGTGCTGGTCACGATGGATGACACGCGGCGCGAGATCGCCGACGGCGCCGTCTACATCCGCGACAACGTCATCGAACAGGTGGGCAGCAGCGCCGAATTGCCGCAGGACGCCGACGAAGTCATTGACGCCAGCGGCCACGTGGTCATGCCCGGCCTGGTCAACACCCACCACCATATGTACCAGAGTCTGACGCGCGCCATTCCCGCCGCGCAGAACGGCGAGCTATTCAACTGGCTGACCAATCTCTATCCGCTGTGGGCCGGCCTGACGGCGGAAATGATCCATGTCTCCACGCTGACGGCGATGGCGGAGCTGATTCTGTCCGGCTGCACCACCAGCAGCGACCACCTCTACATCTACCCGAACGACTGCAAGCTCGATGACAGTATCGAGGCCGCGCACAAGATCGGCATGCGCTTCCACGCCGCGCGCGGCGCCATGAGCGTCGGCCAGTCGAAAGGCGGCCTGCCGCCGGACCGCGTGGTGGAAGAGGAGGGCGCCATCCTCAAGGATACCCAGCGCCTGATCGAAACGTACCACGACGCCAGCCGCCACGCGATGCAGCGCGTGGTGGTCGCGCCATGTTCGCCGTTCTCGGTGTCGCAGGATCTGATGAAGGAATCGGCGCGGATGGCGCGCAGCTACGGCGTCTCCCTGCACACGCACCTGGCGGAAAACGTCAACGACATCGCCTACAGTCGCGAAAAATTCAATATGACGCCGGCCGAATACGCCGAGGACTGTGGCTGGGTGGGCCCGGACGTATGGCACGCCCACTGCGTGCAGCTGGACGACGACGGTATCCACCTGTTCGCGCGCACCGGCACCGGCGTGGCGCACTGCCCATGCTCCAATATGCGACTGGCTTCCGGCATCGCGCCGATCCGCAAGATGCTGGACCGCGGCGTGTCCGTGGGGCTTGGCGTGGACGGCAGCGCGTCGAACGACGCCGGCCACATGATGGGCGAAGTGCGCCAGGCGATGCTGTTGCAGCGTGTGGGATTCGGGCCGGACGCGATGACCGCGCGCCAGGCGCTGGAAGTGGCCACGCTGGGCGGCGCGAAAGTGCTGAACCGCGACGACATCGGCGCCATCAAGCCGGGCATGTCGGCGGACATCGTGATGTTCCGGCTGGATGGCATCGGCATGGCCGGCGCACTGCACGATCCGGTGGCGGCGCTGGTGTTCTGTACGCCGCCGAATGTGGCCTACAGCATCATCAACGGCAGAGTGGTGGTGCGCGAAGGGCGGCTCTGCACGATCGACCTGCCGGTGATCATCGAGCGCCACAACGCGCTGGCGATGCAGTTAGTTTAACGCCTTCTGTTCCTGCACCAGGATGAAGGGGCTGACCACGCTGGCCCATAGCTTTGCGTCGGACTCCAGCCATGCCGCCGCCTGCTGGTCGTTGACCTTGGCCAGCAGGCCGGCGTTCATCCACTGACTGATGTTGGCCTTGTCGTCGTGCGAGATGCGCACGGCCACATCGACCAGGTCGAGCGAGCTGGCGACCCACACCACATTCCCCTGGGCGAAGTGCTTGAGCAGTTCGGTCCACGGCAGGCGCGCCGTTTCGCGGTTAACTTTGTCTCGGAGTTCGAGATCTTTTTCTGGCTTGGTTTGCATGATTAAATAATTTCTATCTTCGGTTCCGGGCTACCCTGCCATGTTAACCGATAGACCGCGCCTTTGCGAACATTGCCCACCAGCGCAGGACGGAAGCAGGCCAGGTTGGTGCCGCCTTCGCGTCGCACGCTCGGGTAGATGACGCCGAGCGAGCCGCCGTCCAGCAGCCGTTCCGCCAGCGTTTGCGATTCGATATAACTGTCCGGCGCCAGGCAGCCCTCGTAACGCGCCTGGCCGCGCAGGTCGTGGAAGGTGGCGGTGAAGTCAGCCAGCATGCACTGATACTGCACGCTGTCGTCGAAGCGGTTGATCTCCGCGTATTCCACCGCCTTGTGGAAGCTTACTTCCGCCAGCGCCGTCTCGGCGTCGAAAGCGCAGTACCAGGCGCCGCGGCGGCCGTCGTTGAAGCGGCTGCCCTGTGGATGGGCGTAGGTGAAGGCGGCGTTGACGATGCGGAAGTTCGGCACGCCGAACACCAGTTCATCGACGCTGATGCCGGCTGCGCCGCCGTTCTGCGTGCGCAGGCGGGCGTTGGTGGCGTTATCCAGTTCGAACAGGTCGTGCAGGTGGGCGTCGCTGTCGGCCAGCGGCGCCAGCACGGAATCCTCCACATCGGCAAAGCGGGAGGGCAGCAGACGGCAGGTGTCGAACTGGCGCAGCGTGCTTAAGGGCGGAACGAGGCTGACCGGCACTTACAGGCCTCCGCGGCGGGCGTCCAGCAGCTGACGCACGGTTTGCATGGCGATCAGGCCGCCGCCCAGCATGTAGGCCAGCGGCGTGCGGCCTTCGAAAATCTGGTTGTTGTTGGGCAGGGCGATCCATTCGTCGGCCAGCTTGTCGCCGTAGATGATGTGCAGCGCCTTGTAGATGCCCAGCAGGTAGGAGATGCGGGTGATGCAGTCCACTTCCAGCGTGCGTTCGGGATTCTTTTTCCAGTCGTAGTAGGCGCTGTTGGACAGGCCGCCCAGCAACTGGCGCGCGTCTTCATCGCGTACCTTCCAGGTTGCAACCAGCTTGAAAAAGCCCTTCAGGGCGGATTTGGACAGGCGCTCGCGCTCGGCCTTGGCGTTCAGATCCACCAGTACGGTCGGTTCGAAGCGGCTGCGGGGGTAGGCATAGTTGAGCATAAATCCTCCGGTAATGGATTATTTATACTCCTTTTTCGTATTATTTGCAAATGGTGTGCGTGTTTCCTCGGTCAGCATGCCCATTACATACTTCAATACCAGCGTGGTGCCGGTGGTGCTTTGAGTCGTCGATGCGTGCGCCAGCATGCCGTTGTTGTAGCTGATTTCCGTGTCGCTGATGCTGTCTTCGCTGACGTGCTTGAAATAATAGTTTTGCGATTGCTTGCTGTTATCCAGCGCAAGCGACGCATCGGCCGACAGCGGCTCATGGAAGCTGGCTTCCAGGTGCGCGTGCTGCTTCTGCGAGATCGAACGGTTGCCATGGCCGTAATCGTTGATGCCGGTGTCCTGCGACACCTGGTAGGCAAACGTGTCGACCTCGTTCTGCCGCATCGGATTGGACGCCACTGGCGTGTCGGTCATGGACGCGCTGAAATCGGGCAGTCCCGTCAGGATGGCGTGATCGGTTTCCGACAGATTGACCGGCCGCGTGGAGAACGCCGTGGCCGTCGTGCCGGCGCCGATCATCTGCTTGAAGGCGGCTTTGAACGTGGCCAATGTGCCTGCATTGGCATGGCCATGAACACCGGCTTCATCAAACTGCTTGAGATAGGCATCCATGCCGGCCTTGCGCTGCTGGGCATTGCCGATGGCGGCCAGTTGGCGCAGATCGACAGCGATGTTGACCTTGCCGTCCGGTCCATCGCTGCTGAACGAGCGCGTCTTGTCATCGGCATGGAAACTCTGCGTTTGCACCGCAACGCTGCCGTTTTGCACTGTCGCCTGCAGGTCGATGGACGACAGCAGGCTATGGTCATATTGCAGCAGGCCGCTGAAATCCAGCTTTGACGCGTCCGTCATGCCGTCGATCGCGTTCTGGAAGCCATCGGCAAGTCTGGACAGGGCGTTGCGTTCCGCCACGCTGAGTTTGCCGCTGCTCTTGATCTCCAGCGCCAGGCTGTCGCCGGTGCTTTCCAGGCTCACTTTGACGGTGACGCTATCGGCCAGCGTGATGTTCAAGCTGATGCGATAGGCAGTCTGGGCGCCGGAGCCTGATCGCGATACCGATTGCGAGAAATTGCCCGGATCGGTGCCCAGACGTTGCAGCGCGGCCGCGCCCAGGCCATCGAAGCGGGAAAAAATGGAAGGCGATCCATAGTTGATCGTCATCAGCGAGGTGATCGGATCGCTGGATCTGGTTTTCCAGACCGGCGGGCTGATCACGGGTGGTTGCATGCTTGGCAGGCTGCCACCGGCCGCGACAGCCGCCGCCTGAATGGATGGATCGGTAGCGGCGGGAGCAGTCGATTGCTCCTGCACCTTCCGTACTGGTGACGCCAGGATCAGGCTACTGCTGACGGAAGAGATGGTGGCCATGGGAGCTTTATGACGATCGCAGGATTGCTACTGTTAGTAGCGTCATAATCTGTACAAATATTAAATCCATGGCCGCTTTTAGTTATAGCGGCTCGGCGTGCTCCACCAGCAGCTGCACCTTGGTGACGCCGTTGTACTCGTTGGCGTCGAGGCGGAACGCCACCTTGGCGCGGTCGCCCAGCGAGTCGACATGGCCGAACCAGATGGCGTCGTAGCGTGAACCATTTTTCTCCAGCAGCAGCTTGAGATGGCGCTCCTTCAGGATGCGCTGGCTCACCACGCGGAATTCGTCGCAGAACACCGGCGGCGCGAATCCCTGGCCCCATACCTGGCCGGCCATCAGTTCGATGAAGCCGGTGGTGTAGTAGGCATCTTCCAGCGGGCCGTCGGTTTCGATCACGCGTTCCAGTTGCTGCTTGCTGAGCCATGCGCGGCCGACCTCCTCGAAGGCCTCGGCGAAGGCGTCGAAGGCGTCGGCGCGCAGCGTCAGGCCGGCCGCCATGGCGTGGCCGCCGAATTTGTCGATCAGCGACGGCGCTTTTTTGTACACCAGGTCCAGCGCATCGCGCAGGTGGAAGCCGGGAATCGAGCGGCCGGAACCCTTGATCCAGCCATCGGCGCCGGGCGCGAAGGTGATGGTCGGGCGGTAGAACTTTTCTTTCAGGCGCGAGGCGACGATGCCGATCACGCCCTGGTGCCAGGTGTCGTCGAACACGCAGATGGTGCTGCGCTCGGCCGGCTCGAAGGCGTCCAGGTGCAACAGGGCGGCGTCCTGCATGTCGGCCTCGATCTCGCGGCGTTTCAGGTTGATGTCGTTGAGCTGCTGCGCCAGTTCCCATGCGCGGCCCTCGTCGTCGGTGATCAGGCATTCGATCCCCAGCGACATGTCTTCCAGCCGGCCGGCGGCGTTCAGGCGCGGTCCCAGCGCGAAGCCCAGGTCGAAGGGATTGGCGTTGCGCGCTTCGCGTCCCGCCACGCGGAACAGGGCCGCCACGCCGGCGTGCATGCGGCCGGCGCGCATGCGCTTCAGGCCTTGCGCCACCAGGATGCGGTTGTTGGCGTCCAGCCGCACCACGTCGGCCACGGTGCCGAGCGCCACCAGATCCAGCAGGTTGTCCAGCTTGGGCTGCGTCTGGGCGTCGAACACGCCGCGCTTGCGCAGCTCCGCGCGCAGCGCCAGCAGCACGTAGAACATCACGCCGACGCCGGCGATATGCTTGCTCGGGAAGCCGCATTCCGGCTGGTTGGGATTGACGATCACGCGCGCGGCCGGCAGGGTGTCGGCCGGCAGGTGGTGGTCGGTCACCACCACTTCGATGCCGCGCCGGTTGGCTTCCGCCACGCCGTCGATGCTGGCGATGCCGTTGTCGACGGTGATGATGATGTCCGGCTGCTTTTCGCGCGCGGTCAGCTCGACGATCTCCGGCGTCAGGCCGTAGCCGTACTCGAAGCGGTTCGGCACGATGAAGTCGATATTCGCCCCCATGGCGCGCAGGCCGCGCAGCGCCACGGCGCAGGCGGTGGCGCCATCGCAGTCGTAGTCGGCCACGATCACCATGCGCTTGTGGGCGGCGATGGAATCGGCCAGGAACACGGCGGCGGCGTCGATGTGCAGCAGGCCGGATGGCGGAATCATGGCCGCCAGCTCGCTGGACAGGTCTTTGACATCGGTCAGGCCGCGCGCCGCGTACAGGCGCGCCAGCACGGGGTGGATGCCGTTCTGGCGCAGCATTTCTGATTCGCGGAACGGGAAGGAGCGGGTGGCGATGCGGGTCATGGTTGCTTCAACAGGGAATTCAGGGAAGGCTGGCGCCAGAACTTGCGCTGCGCCAGTTTGCTGCTGGTGACGGTGGTGGTGCCGAAGCGGTGGCTGAGCACCAGCTTGACGCTGCCGATGCGGCCGTCCTTCAGCGCCGCCAGCAGCGGCGCAAACCATTCCTGCTCGATGCGCTGCATGCGCGCCAGCCAGTCGGCCCAGTCGCCCACCTGCGCCGGCGCGATCAGGTCGGCCAGCATGACGGCGCCCGGTTTGGCGATCAACTGCTGCGCGGTCGGCGCGCGCAGGTCCGGCGCCGCCAAAGCCGCCATCCATGCGGTGCCGCCACCGATGGCGACCTGGCCGCTCGGCGCGGCCGGACCTGCGCCGCCCCACAGCCAGCAGGAGTTGACCGCCTGCAGGCCGCGCGCCTGGCGCGCTTCGTTGATCGGATGTTCATGCCACAGCATCTGGATTTCGTTTTGCAGCTTGCGGAAGGCGCGTGCGTGGTCGCCTTCCGGCAGCCAGTCGCCCATGCTCTGGGTGGTGGCGGCGTCCGGCGAGGCGGTATCCAGCGCCGCCCAGTCGTCGGCGCGCATGAACCACAGGCCCGGCGCGCCGTGCAGCAGCGGTTGGCCGATGTCGTCGAAATACGGCCGGGCGATGTCGTACAGGCCGCGCGAGTCGGCCTCGCTCAATTGCAGGTTGCGCAGGTCGGTCAGCAGGAAATGGGTACGCGAGATCTGCACGTAAGCCGGCTGCAGCATGAACCAGTGGCCTTGCTCGGCTTCCCTGTGCAGGCCGCAGCCGCGCATGCAGGCGGTGGCCAGCGGCGCGCCGGCGCCATTGCCGAGGCCGAGCGCCCGGGTCAGCCAGGCTTCGTGCGGCAGCACGCGGGCGTTATTGTCGAACAAACTATATTCCAACGCGCTGTGACGGGACAACAACGTTGCCAGCGCCGGGGTCTTGAGCGCGCGCAGCAGGTCTTTGGCCAGCTCCGGCGGAGGCAGGGCAAAGGGTAAGGCAAGGGTAATTTCGGTCATCCCGAGATTGTAGGGCAAAGCGCGGTTTGTTGAATTAATTCTTTAAAGCAATAACAATTTCAAAAAAACCACAGGAGTAGGAAAAAATTTAATTATTGTAAGTAAATGTTCGCTATAATTGCGACAACTTAGATGCACACAAGGTATCACTTAAACCCCGTGATCACCAAATTCCTGCTTTACCTGCCACTGCCTACCCAATCAGCGTAGCCGCCGTGTCTGCCAGATTTATAACTCCAAAAACTATCTTTGAAGGCCTTGTATGAGCTCGCTTAGTCTCGCAACCACTATTCACATCTGTGAAGATACTAATGGTACTTTCGATATCCGCGACCTGCTGGCCAGCGCCGGCTACACTGCTAGCACCACGCTGAAAATCAACGGCATGTCGGTGACCATGCCCGATCACACGGTCGTCAATACCGACACGCCGCTGATCGGCAAGGTGGACGCCGACACCATCTACGTGCGTCCGGGCCAGTGGGCAGAAAACTACAACGGCACGTTTTCCACCTTCGAATTTGTACTGGACCAGGGCAAGGGCGTCTCGAACAACATAACCCTCACCGTGACGGTGGTGGTGGACCCGGTCAACGACGCGCCGACCGGCGCCGACAAGACCTTCAACCTGAATGACGGCCATGCGGTGGTGCTGGCGCAGAGCGACTTCGGCTTTGTCGACAAGGTCGAGCACGACGCCTTCCAGTCGGTGATCATCACCACGCTGCCGACCGCCGGCAAACTGACGCTGAACGGCGCGGCCGTGGCCGTGGGCGCGGAAATCTCCGCCGCCGACATCGCCGCCGGCAAGCTGGCCTTCGAGCCGAGCCAGAGCACTTCGGGCAGCTTCGACGTCGGCTTCAAGGTGCGCGACGCGGGCGGCCTGGTCGGCTGCGGCGCGGCCGACACCAGCGCCACGCCGAACTACCTGACCTTCAAGGTGCCGCAGGCGCACCTGGGCGATTTCGTCTGGGAAGACAGCAACGGCAACGGCGTGCAGGACAGCGGCGAAGCCGGCCTGGCCGGCGTGACCGTGCAGCTGAAGGACGCCGGCGGCCAGGTGGTCGCCACCACCAAGACCGACGCCTCGGGCGCCTACCACTTCGACGTTGACGCCGGCACCTATTCGGTGACCGTGCAGCCGCCGTCCGGTTTTGTCGCCACCCAGCAGGGCCAGGGCGGCAACAACGCCGTCGACAGCGACATCAACGCCGCCGGCAGCACCGCGCAGATCGCGCTGGCGCCGGGCGAAACCAACAACAAGGCCGACGCCGGCCTGTACCGTCCGGTATCGCTGGGCGACACCGTCTGGTACGACAGCAACCGCAACGGCGTGCAGGACGCTGGCGAAGCCGGCGTGGCCGGCGTCAAGGTCACCCTGCTGGACGCCAGCGGCAATCCGGTCGCCGGCGCCACCGCCACCACCGACGCCAGCGGCCACTACCAGTTCAGCAACCTGAAACCGGGCGCCTACAGCGTGCAGTTCGACCAGACCACGCTGCCGGCCAACTACCTGTTCACCGCGCAGGGCCAGGGCGGCGACGCCACCAAGGATTCGGACGCCGACGTCGGCACCGGCAAGACCGCGCAAGTGACGCTGAACTCGGGCGACAGCAACCAGCACCTGGACGCCGGCATCGTCATCAAGCAGGCCACCATTGGCGACCGCGTGTGGGAAGACAGCAACGGCAACGGCGTGCAGGATGCTGGCGAACAGGGCATTGACGGCGTGCAGGTCGCGCTGAAGGACGGCAGCGGCAACGTGGTCAGCACCGTTACCACCCACGACGGCGGCCAGTACAGCTTTACCGTCGATCCGGGCACCTATTCGGTGTCGGTGACGGCGCCAAACGGCTACCTCGCCACCGCCGCCGGCAAGGGCGGCGACAGCGCCGTCGACAGCGATATCGATGCCAGCGGCAACACCAGCGCCATCACGCTGACGCCGGGCCAGGTCAAGACCGACGTCGACGCCGGCTTCTACCGTCCGGCCTCGCTGGGCGACAAGGTCTGGCTGGACGCCAACCGCAACGGCGTGCAGGACGCAGGCGAAGCCGGCGTGGCCGGCGTCAAGGTCATCCTGCTCGATGCCGCCGGCAATCCGACCGGCATCACCGCCACCACCGATGCCAGCGGTAATTACAGCTTCAACGGCCTCAAGCCAGGCACCTACAGCGTGCAGTTCGACAAGGGCAGCCTGCCGGCCAACTACGTCTTCACCAACCCGGGCCAGGGCGCTGCCGATACCGGCTCGGACGCCGATGTCAGCACCGGCAAGACCGGCCAGGTGACGCTCAACTCGGGCGACAACAACCATGACCTGGACGCCGGCATCGTCGTCGTCCAGGCCACCGTGGGCAACCGCGTGTGGGAGGACAGCAACGGCAACGGTGTGCAGGATGCGGGCGAGCAGGGCGTCGATGGCGCCACCGTGTCGCTGAAGGACGCCGGCGGCAACGTGGTCAGCACCGTGGTCACCCATGACGGCGGCCAGTACAGCTTTACCGTCGATCCGGGCACCTATACCGTGTCGGTCGCGCCACCATCGGGCTATGTGTTCACCGGCGCAGGCCAGGGTGGCAATGGCGCGCTGGACAGCGACGTCAACGCCAGCGGCGACGCCAAAGTCACCGTGGCCTCGGGCGATGTCAACAACGATATTGATGCAGGCATCTACCGCCCGGCCTCGTTGAGCCAGGTCGTCTGGTTCGACGCCGACCGTGACGGCCGCCTGGACAACGGCGAAGCCGGCGCCGCCGGCGTCAAGGTCATCCTGCTGGACGCCAACGGCGTTGCCGTGCCCGGCGCCACCGCAGTCACCGATGCGGACGGCCACTACCAGTTCACCAACCTCAAGCCAGGCACGTATAGCGTGCAGTTCGACAAGAGCAGCCTGCCGGCCGGCTACGACTTCACCTCGGCCGCCCAGGGCGGTCCTGGCGGCGCGGGTTCGGACGCCGACACCGGCACCGGCAAGACCGCGCAGGTGACGCTGGCTTCGGGCCAGGACCTGACGCTGCGCGCCGGCCTGGTGGTGCAGCAAGCAACGCTGGGCGACCGCGTGTGGGAAGACACCAATGGCAACGGCGTGCAGGACAGCGGCGAAGCGGGCATCGTCGGCGTCAAGGTCGACCTGAAGGACGAAAGCGGCAACATCGTCAAGACCACCACCACCGGCGCCGACGGCAAGTACAGCTTCACCGTCGATCCCGGCAAGTACACGGTCTCGGTCACGGCACCGGCCGGCATGACCGCCACCGACCAGCACAAGGGTGCGGACGGCATCGACAGCGACATCAACGCCAGCGGCCAGAGCGATGTCATCACGCTGACCGCCGGCCAGACCAACAACAACGTCGACGCCGGCTTCTACAAGGGCGCGACGCTGGGCGACAAGGTCTGGCTGGACGCCAACCAGAACGGCGTGCAGGATGCCGGCGAAACCGGCGTGGCCAACGTCAATGTGATCCTGCTGGACGCCGCCGGCAATCCGACCGGCGCCACGGCCACCACCGACGCCAACGGCAACTACAGCTTCACCAACCTGAAGCCGGGCACCTACAGCGTGCAGTTCGACAAAGGCAGCCTGCCGGCCAACTACGTGTTCACCGGCGCCGACCTGGGCGGCAACGATGCCAAGGATTCGGACGCCAACGTCAGCACCGGCAAGACCGCGCAAGTCACGCTGACCTCGGGTCAGGTCTATAGCGACCTGGACGCCGGCATCGCTGCCGCGCCGGCCTCGCTGGGCGACAAGGTCTGGCTGGACGCCAACCGCAATGGCGTACAGGACGCTGGCGAAACCGGCGTGGCCGGCGTCAAGGTCATCCTGCTGGACGCATCGGGCAACCCGACCGGCGCCACCGCCACCACGGACGCCAACGGCAACTACAACTTCACCAACCTGAAGCCTGGCACTTACAGCGTGCAGTTCGACAAGGGCAGCCTGCCGGCCAACTACACCTTCACCACGGCCGGCCAGGGCGCTGCCGATACCGGCTCGGACGCCGATGTCAGCACCGGCAAGACCGGCCAGGTGACGCTGGGCGCAGGCGAAAACAACCATGACCTGGACGCCGGCATCGTCGTCGTGCAGGCCACCGTGGGCAACCGTGTGTGGGAAGACAGCAACGGCAACGGCGTGCAGGATGCGGGCGAGAAGGGCGTCGATGGCGCCACCGTCTCGCTGAAGGACGCCGGCGGCAATGTGGTCGGCACCGTGGTCACCCATGACGGCGGCCAGTACAGCTTTACCGTCGATCCGGGCACCTACACCGTGTCGGTGGCGCCGCCATCGGGCTACGTGTTCACCGGCGCAGGCCAGGGCGGCAATGGCGCGCTGGACAGCGATGTCAACGCCACCGGCGATGCCAAGGTCACGCTGGCTGCGGGCAGCGTCAACAACGACATCGATGCCGGCATCTACCGCCCGGCCTCGTTGAGCCAGGTCGTCTGGTTCGACGCCGACCGTGATGGCCGCCTGGACAACGGCGAAACCGGCGCCGCCGGCGTCAAGGTTATCCTGCTGGACGCCAACGGCGTTGCCGTGCCGGGCGCCACCGCCACTACCGATGCGGCCGGTCACTACCAGTTCACCAACCTCAAGCCAGGCACGTATAGCGTGCAGTTCGACAAGAGCAGCCTGCCGGCCGGCTACGACTTCACCTCGGTGGCCCAAGGCGGTCCTGGCGGTGCGGGTTCGGACGCCGACACCGGCACCGGCAAGACCGCGCAGGTGACGCTGGCTTCGGGCCAGGACCTGACGCTGCGCGCCGGCCTGGTGATCCAGCAGGCCACGCTGGGCGACCGCGTGTGGGAAGACAGCAATGGCAACGGCGTGCAGGACAGCGGCGAAGCGGGCATCGTCGGCGTCAAGGTCGACCTGAAGGACGCAAGCGGCAATATCGTCAAGACCACCACCACCGGCGCCGACGGCAAATACAGCTTCACCGTCGATCCCGGCAAGTACACGGTCTCGGTCACGGCACCAACCGGCATGACCGCCACCGACCAGCACAAGGGTGCGGATGGCATCGACAGCGACATCAACGCCAGCGGCCAGAGCGATGTCATCACGCTGACCGCCGGCCAGACCAACAACAACGTCGATGCCGGTTTCTACAAGGGCGCGACGCTGGGCGATAAAGTCTGGATGGACACCAACAAGAACGGCGTGCAGGATGCCGGCGAAACCGGCGTGGCCGGCGTCAAGGTGATCCTGCTGGACGCCGCCGGCAATCCGACCGGCGCCACCGCCACCACCGACGCCACCGGCAACTACAGCTTCACCAACCTGAAGCCGGGTACCTACAGCGTGCAGTTCGACAAGGGCAGCCTGCCGGCCAACTACGTGTTCACCGGCGCCGACCTGGGCGGCAACGACGCCAAGGATTCGGACGCCAACGTCAGCACCGGCAAGACCGCGCAGGTCAAGCTGACCTCCGGCCAGGTGTATAACGACCTGGACGCCGGCATCGTCGCCGTCCCGGCCAAGCTGGGCGACCTGGTGTTCGAGGACAAGAACGGCAACGGCGTGCAGGATGCGGGCGAAGCCGGTATCGGTGGTGTCAGCGTGCAGCTCAAGGACGCCACCGGCAAGGTGGTGCAGACCACCACCACCGGCGCCGACGGCAAGTACAGCTTCACCGCCGATCCGGGCACCTACACCGTGTCCGTCACCGCGCCGAAGGACTACTACTTCACCGGCAAGGATGTGGGCGCCGACGACGCCATCGACAGCGACTTCAGCACCACCGGCCAGAGCGGCAGCATCGTGCTCAAGGCTGGCGACGTCAACACCACCGTGGATGCCGGCCTGTACAAGCTGGGCAGCATCGGCGACCGCGTCTGGCTGGACAGCAACAAGAACGGCCTGCAGGACAAGGACGAATGCGGCGTCTGCGGCGTCAAGGTCACGCTGCTGGATGCGGATGGCAAGCAGGTCGGCGCCAGCGTCACCACCGACGCCGACGGCAACTACAGCTTCGGCAACCTGAAGCCGGGCAACTACACCGTGGTGTTCGACAAGGCATCGCTGCCGGAAGGCATGAGCTTCACCACCGCCAACGTCGGCAGCAACGACACCATCGATTCCGACGTCAGCGCCGCCGGCGTGTCGCACGTGGTCAAGCTGACCTCGGGCCAGGCCGACAAGACGGTCGACGCCGGCGTGCTGGCCGCCGCCACCATCGGCGACCGCGTGTGGATCGACAAGAACGCCAACGGCATCCAGGATGACGGCGAGAGCGGCAAGTCCGGCGTCACGGTCGAACTGCGCGACACCAGCGGCAAGGTCATCAAGACAACCACCACCGATAGCAACGGCAACTATAAGTTTTCGGTGGAAGCGGGCACCTATTCGGTCGGCATCAAGGCGCCGAGCGGCTACCTGATCACCGCCCAGGACCAGGGCAGCAACGGCAACGTCGACAGCGACGCCGACGCCAGCGGCAACCTCGGCTCGGTCACCGTGAGCGCCGGCCAGAACGTCACCAATCTCGACGCCGGCCTGTATCAGAAAGGCGAGATCGGCGACAAGGTCTGGTACGACACCAACGGCGACGGCATCCAGCAAAACGGCGAGAGCGGCGCCAAGGGCGTCAAGGTCACGCTGCTGAATGACAAAGGCGTGGCCATCGGCACCGCCACCACCGACAGCAACGGCCTGTATTCGTTCACCGATCTGGCGCCGGGCAAGTATTCGGTCAAGTTCACCGCGCCGGACGGCTATGTGTTTACCAAGCAGGGCCAGGGCAGCAACGACGCCGTCGATTCCGACGCCGACGGCACCGGCCTGATCTCCCAGTTCACGCTGAGCTCGGGCCAGGTCGACAAGACCCATGACGCCGGCCTGGTCAAGTCGGCCAGCATCGGCGACCGCGTGTGGGAAGACGCCAACTACAACGGCGTGCAGGACAGCGGCGAGAAGGGCGTCGATGGCGTCACCGTCAAGCTGTACGACGCCGCCGGCACGCTGAAAGCCACCACCGTCACCCACGACGGCGGCCAGTACCTGTTCGACGATCTGCAGGCCGGCAACTACAAGGTGGAAGTGGTCAACGGCAGCGGCTGGTACTTCACCAAGTCCGGCGTCGGCAGCGACGCCAAGGATTCCGACATCACCACGGTATCGGGCAGCAGCGGCAAGACCGACAGCATCACGCTGGCGGCCGGCCAGAACGTCACCACCGAGGACGCCGGCATCTACCGCAAGGCCAGCATCGGCGACAAGGTGTGGCGCGACGCCAACCACAACGGCATCCAGGATACGGGTGAGGAGGGCATCGGCGGCATCAGCGTGTCGCTGTTCGACGCCGTCACCGGCAAGCAGGTCGGCAGCACCATCAAGACCGATGCCAACGGCAACTACAAGTTCAGCGACCTGAATCCCGGCGACTACTACCTGGCGTTCGACAAGACCAACGTCAAGGTGTATTTCGCCTCCGATAAAGGCACCTACAACATGAGCGACTGGAAGTGGGGCGTGAAGAACGTCGGCAGCAACGACGGTCTCGATTCGGACGTGGCGGGTGACGGCAAGAACCTGATCAACACCACCAAGACCGACACCATCACGCTGACCTCCGGCAAGAACGACATGAGCTGGGATGCCAGCATCACGCCGATCGCGATCGACCTGAACGGCGACGGCATCCACACGATTTCGCGTGAAGCCAACACCGGCAGCTTCGACCTGCTGGGCACCGGCAAGGCGATCACCACCGGCTGGCTGTCGAAGGACGATGGCTTCCTGGCGATCGACAAGAACGGCAACGGCCAGATCGACGACATCAGCGAACTGTTCGGCGGCGCCAGCAAGGGTTCGGGCTTCGCCAAGCTGGCCACCTACGACAGCAACGGCGACGGCGTGGTCGACGCCAAGGACGCGCAGTTCGCCAGCCTGATGATCTGGCAGGACGCCAACAGCAACGGCAAGACCGACGCGGGCGAGCTGATCAGCCTGGCGCAGGCCGGCGTGACCAGCCTGAAGGTCGCCTACACCGAACTGCCGTTCCTGGACGCCAACAACAACCTGCACCTGGAGCGCAGCAGCGTCACGCTGAGCAACGGCAAGACCGCCGACATGACCGACGTCTACTTCAACGTCGCGGCAGCCGATGCGGCAGCGGCCGGCGTGAAGGCGCCGACCATCGCCGACCTGCTGCAAAGCGCTGCGCCGGCAGCGGAGCTGGTGGGCCAGACCCCGGTTGTTCACGCATAACTTTTAAACCAATTATTGACAGAGAGAAGAAGACCATGAAAATCAAGCATGCACTGAACACCGCGGCACTGGCGATCACCCTGGCGTTCGCCGGCGCCGCTCACGCCGGTAACGGAACCGCCGACACGTACACCAGCGACTCCAACTTCGCCGGCTTTTTGACGGACGCGGGCGGCAAGTCGATCAACGACAAGCCATCGGCATCCGCCAACATTCAGGTGAATGTCTACGAAATGGTCAATGAGCAGGACGCCAACCAGAGCTACCTGGCGTTCTGCTTCGAACCAAATGTGGCCAAGGACGCCTACATCTACACGCCGCACTACAGCGCGACCACGGCGTGGGTCAGCGACAAGGTGCGCGCGCTGTACGAAAGTTCGTACAAAGACACGATCGGCAACGCCAACCAGCAGTTCTCCTTCCAGCTGGCGCTGTGGGAATTGCAGGCCGACGACGGCGATCTGGCGCAAACCGCTACCGGCAAACAATACTTCAGCCAGACCTCGAACGGCCTGTTTATCGACAGCCGTGTCAACGATGCCGCCCACATGTTGAGCGAAGCGGCCAAAATCACCACGCCGAGCGGCATGTACCAGTACACCGTGTTCACCGCCGAGAACTCGCAGACGCTGATCGCCGCCACCGTCGCCGCAGTGCCGGAAGCCGACACCTGGGCAATGCTGGGCGCCGGCCTGGGCCTGGTCGGCTTCATGGCCCGCCGCAAATCGAAAAAGAGCGAACAGTTCGCCGCTTAAGACGATCTTAAGATCTTCCACCGCGCCCGCAGCCGTGCTGCCCGGCGCGGTTTTTTATGCCCGGAAAGTTCGGTGTTTCACCCATGAAAGTGCGTTTGTATGGCAAACTTCGGGCTTATTCAGTTCGATCCCTTCCGGAGCCCATGAGTATTATGAAGAATCTGCCGTTCGAGTGGCTGGTCGGCCTGCGCTACACGCGGGCGGGCAAGCGCAGCGGACGCAATAGTTTTATCTCGTTTATCTCGCTCATCTCCATGGCCGGCATCGGCCTCGGCGTCGCCGCGCTGATCGTGGTGCTGTCGGTGATGAACGGTTTCCAGAAAGAGGTGACGGACCGCATGCTGTCGGTGCTGGCGCACGTGGAAATCTTCGACGGCCGGGGCTCGATGCCGAACTGGCAGGAAGAAGCGGCCGCCGCGCGCAAGAATCCGGAAGTGATCGGCACCGCGCCGTTCGCCGAAACCCAGGGCATGCTGGTGCGCGACGACGTGCTGCGTCCGGCCATCATCCGTGGCGTGCTGCCGGAAGAAGAGCCGAAAGTCTCCGACGTCGCTAAACAGACCAAACGTGGCAGCTTCAATGCGCTGCAACCGGGCGCCTACAATATCGTGCTCGGCATCGAGCTGGCGCGCGCGCTGCGCGTCAACCTCGGCGAGAAGGTGACGCTGGCGCTGGCCCAGGGCCAGCCGACACCGGCCGGCGTGCTGCCGCGTCTGCGCTCGTTCACCGTGGTCGGCATCTTCGAGGCGGGCCACAACGAATTCGACTCGGCGCTGGCCTTCGTCCACCTGACCGACGCTGAAAAACTGTTGCGCATCGATGCGCCGGCCGGCCTGCGCCTGCGCCTGCAGGACATGCACCGCGCGCCGCAGGTGGCGCAGGACCTGAAGGCGTCGATGCCGGGCGACCTGTTCGTGCGCGACTGGTCCAAGCTGAACGCCAACTGGTTCGCCGCCGTGCAGACCGAGAAGCGCATGATGTTCATCATCCTGACTCTGATCATCGCGGTGGCCGCGTTCAACCTGGTGTCGACGCTGGTGATGACCGTGACCGACAAGCAGGCCGACATCGCCATCCTGCGCACGCTGGGGGCCTCGCCGCCGTCGATCATGAAGATTTTCATGATCCAGGGCGCGCTGGTCGGCATTCTCGGCACCGCCATCGGCGTCGGCCTGGGCGTGCTGGTGGCGCTCAACATCGACGTGATCGTACCGTTTATCGAACATTTATTGGGAGTGCAGTTCTTGTCCAAGGATATTTACTACATCAGCACCGTGCCGTCGGACCTGCGCTGGCCGGATGTATTCAAGATTGGCGGCGTCGCCGTGGTGCTGGCGTTTGTCGCGACGCTGTACCCGAGCTGGTGGGCCGCCCGCGTCAAACCAGCGGAGGCACTGCGCTATGAGTAACACGAGTAACCAGGAACCTGTTGTCCTGTCCTGCCGCAACCTGGGCAAGACCTTCACCCAGGGCGCGTATTCGGTACAGGTGCTGGCCGGGATCGACATCGACATCCGTCGTGGCGAGCGCGTGGCCATCGTCGGCGCCTCCGGTTCCGGCAAGTCGACCCTGCTGCATCTGCTGGGCGGCCTCGATACGCCGACCAAGGGCAGCGTGACCTTGCAGGGCAACGACTTCGCCAGCCTGAGCGAAACCGCGCGCGGCGACTTGCGTAACAAGTCGCTGGGCTTTGTCTACCAGTTCCACCACCTGCTGCCGGAATTCAGCGCGCTGGACAACGTCGCCATGCCGCTGATGATACGCCGCGTGAAACGCGACCAAGCCACGTCGGCCGCGCAGCAGATCCTGCAGCGCGTCAACCTTGGCAAGCGCGTGTCGCACGTGCCGGGCGAGCTGTCGGGCGGCGAGCGTCAACGCGTGGCGCTGGCGCGCGCGCTGGTCACGCAGCCGGCCTGCGTGCTGGCCGACGAACCGACCGGCAACCTCGATCACGCCACCGCGCAGCAGATCTTCGACCTGATGCTGGAACTGTCGCGCACCCTGGGCACGGCCTTTGTCATCGTCACCCACGACATCGAACTGGCGCGCCGCTGCGACCGCGTACTGCGCATGACCGACCAGGGATTGCAGGCCGACGAGGGCTGACACCATGTGGATCGACACCCACTGCCACCTGGACGCCCACGAATTCGGCAACGAATCCGTGGCGCAGGCCGCGCTGGCCAAGGCGCAGGGTGTCGGCATGATCGTCATTCCGGCGGTGGAGACGGCCAATTTTTCCATCGTCAGCCAGCTGGCCGCCAGCATCGACAACGGCTGCTACGCGCTGGGCATCCATCCGATCTACGTGCCGAACGCCAAGGAAGACGACCTGCGCGTGCTGCGCGAACAGGTCGCCGCCGCCATGGCCGACCCGCGCTTCGTGGCGCTGGGCGAGATCGGCCTCGACTTCTTCATTCCCATGCTGACCGAACCGGCCATGCGCGAGAAGCAGGTGTTCTTCTTCCGCGAACAGCTGAAGATCGCCCGCGAATTCAGCCTGCCGGTGCTGATGCACGTGCGCCGTTCGCAGGACGTGATTCTCAAGCACGTGCGGCAGATACCGCCGGCCGGCGGCATCGCCCACGCCTTCAACGGCAGCGACCAGCAGGCCAAAACTTACATCGACCTCGGTTTCAAACTGGGTTTTGGCGGCGCCATGACCTTCACGCGCGCGCTGCAAATACGCCGCATGGCGGCCGAACTGCCGCTCGAATCCATCGTGCTGGAAACCGACGCGCCGGACATTTCGCCGGCCTGGGTCCATCCCGGCCGTAACAGTCCGGATCAGATTCCCCGCATCGGCGCCGTGCTGGCCGAACTGCGCGGCATCACGCTGGAGCAGGTGGCCGCCGCCACCACGGCCAACGCCAAGGCAGCCTTACCTCGACTGTAGTCCCATTCCGATAGATATTGTTTGCACAACAGTGCATAATAATTAATCTTATTAGATTAATAATGGAGGCTGCAATGAGAACAAACGTCCTCAGCATTAGTTTCGCCATCTTCCTGCTGGCGCCCGCGCTGTGCATGGCGGACGCCAGCCAGGTGTCCGAGCGCGCCATCGATGTGCCCCGGTGCAGCAGTCCGGCCGCCAAGGTGGTGTTCACCGAATTCAAATGCAAATCCGCGGACTGCTCGGGTGGCGGCACGCAGCAGGACCCCCGCGAGTACCGCTGGTGGGAGCGTTCCGGCAACGTCAGCCAGCCGCGCTACACGGGCGTCGGCACCGGCATGACCGAAATGCTGGCCACCGCGCTGACCCAGACCGGCTGCTTCGATGTGCAGGAGCGCGCCGAACTGGACGAAATCAATCGCGAACTCGCGCTGGTCGGCAAGAAAGTCGAGGCGGATGCGGCCGACTACATGATCACCGGTTCCATCACGTCGCTGGGCTTTGAGCAAAGCTCCACCGGCCTGGGCGGCGCCAATTTCCTGCGCGGCCCGCTGGGCTTCCTGGCCGGCGCGGTCGACTTCAAGAAATCCAAGGTGCACATGAACATGGATATCCGGGTGGTGGACATCCGCCGCGCCCGCATCATCGCCTCCAGGACCTTCCAGGCCAACAATGAGAAAAACGGTTTCGGCATCTCGGCCTTGGGTTGGGGCGGCGGCACAGTGTTGGGCGGTAGCCACGCCAGCATTTCCGGTTCGCCGCTGGAAGAGGTGGCGCGCGATCTGCTGGTGCGCTCGACCTCGTTCCTGACCGAGACCATCGCCGCCCGTAACATCAGCGAGCACGTGATGGTGAATGCCACCGACGTCAGCGCCAAATAAACCGGCGATACGTAAACCAATATCGGAGGGCGAAAAAAAACGATTGGATCGTATGTTGCGATCTCCATAAGATGAATTGAGCGGTGTTAAAACTGCATCAGAAAAATATACTTAGGGAGACAACATGCACCACCAACCCATCCGCATCGCGGCGGTCGCCGCACATCCATGCCACCTGAAACTGTCCGTCGTCGCGCTGCTGGGCGCCGGCCTGCTCAGCAGCGCCTCGGTGTGGGCGCAAGCGGTCGTCGACAGTACCGAGCCGGCTGATACGACCGTGGTCGTCACCGGCGTCAAGGCATCGTTGATCAAGAGCCTGGCGATCAAGCGCACCAGCGACCAGGTCGTGGAATCGGTCGTCGCCGAAGACATCGGCAAGCTGCCCGACAACAATGTGGTCGAAGCGTTGCAGCGCGTGACGGGGGTGCAGGTCACCAACCGCGCCGGCGGCGAAGTCGGCACCTTGTCGATTCGTGGTCTGCCCGATGTCCAGACCACCTGGAACGGCCGCAATATTTTTACAGCGTCCGGCACGCAGGTCGCGCTGCAGGACATTCCATCGACACTGGTGCGCCAGATTGACGTCTACAAGACGCGCGACGCCAGCCAGCTGGACACCGGCATTGCCGGCCAGGTAGACGTCAAGTCGCTGCGGCCGTTTGATTTCAAGGGGCCGAAAGTGTCGCTGTCGGCGCGCGAAACCTATCTCGATCCCGCGAAAAAGACCAACCCGCAGTTCAGCGCCATGGCAAGCAACCGCTGGGAAACCGGCATCGGCGAAGTCGGCGCCCTGATCAATCTGTCGGCCAGCCAGACGAAGTACCGCAATGAAAGCGTGACGCCGGGTGCGATGGTGCCGTTTGTCAGCCCGAATGCCGCCGAAGTTCCGCCAGGTTACACGCCCTTGCAGCGCATCACCGACACCAGCATCTGGACGCCGGGCACGCATACCGGCCTGCCGACGGCGGCGGGTTCGACGCTGGACTTCAACGGCAAAGCCTATCCTTATTACCTGTCGCGCGACGCCGTGTTCCAGAGCGACGTCCAGGGCAAGCGGGAGCGTCCTGCCGCCAACATCGCCTTGCAGTGGAAGCCGAACAGCGATGCGGTCTACACTTTCGAATCGATGTACAACGGTTACCGCGACAAGTCGTTCAACCAGTTGCTGTTCAGCTTTGTCGACTGGTGGGGGGATCTCGGCAGCAACCCTGCGAACTCGATTACGACCTACCCGGGAACGAACATCATCAAGAGCCGTACCGTCGGCAGCGTCTATGGCTTCAACAGCGGCGACTACACCACCTCGGCCACCGATTCCTACGTGTATGCCCTGAACGGCAAGTGGAATCTTGGCGACCGCCTACGGCTGGACGGTGATATCTCGTACCAGACCAGCACCTATCATTCGGAATTTACCGCTACCCGGATTGATCGCGTTGCGCCGTCCATCAACGTCGACTTCAATGCCGGCGGCGGCAACACGGCCTTCCATTTCAACAACGACGCCGACCTGACCGACCCGACCAAGTGGAATGTGGCGCAGTTCTACGATAACGCCAACCGCAACAAGGGCAGCGCCGCGACGGCCAATCTGTCGGGCGTCTACGACGCCAACTGGGGCGCGCTGGAAACGATCCACTTCGGCGTGCGCTTCGACGACCGCAAGGCGTCGGAAGCCAACCGGACGCAATCGGGTACCTTGAACCGCAGCCTTGCCTCGCTGGGACCGGCGTATGCCTCCACCAATTCGAACTTCGGCACGGATATCTCGGACGTTCCGCGCTCGTGGCTGGAGCCGAATGCCTATTACATCCGCGACCATATCGACGACTGGCGCAAGCTGTTTAGCTCGACCGATCCGAACTTCCTGAACACGGATCAACTGAGCCTGCAGAAGACGTTCGAGGTTGAAGAAAAGACCAGCAACCTGTTCCTGATGGGGAATACCCAAAACGAGCTGTTCGGCCATCGCCTGCGCGGCAATTTCGGCCTGCGCTACGTCAAGGTCAATACCGACATGACCTTCTATAAGGTGGACGCCACCACCAAGGCGGTCACGCCGTCCAGTGCCAGCAAGTCGACCAGCAAGGTCCTGCCCAGCATGACGCTGATTTATGACCCGTCCAGGGACGTCGTGCTGCGCTTTAACTATGGTGAAACCCTGCGCCGCCCGAACTTCGGTGATCTGAATCCTGTGTTGCAGCTCGGTGACGATGTGTCGAAGGTGGGTTACGGCTCGGGCAGCGGCGGCAATCCTGACCTGAAACCGACGCGCTCCAAGAACCTGGATCTGACGGCCGAGTGGTATTTCCAGAAGGACAGCGCACTGTACGGTACTGCGTTCAAGCGCAAGATCGACGGCCTGGTCGTGGGCCTGCGTCGCAAGGTGCACGTCGATCCGGCGAACGACCCGTTCCGCAATTCGACCTCGGGCGGCGACCATACCAACGGCTATGACTACGTCATCAACTCGCCGGTCAATGCCTCCGACGGCGAGATCAGTGGCGCGGAACTCGGCCTGATCTACTTCCCGAAAGGGCTGCCGAGCCTGCTGGACGGGCTGGGATTCCAGGGCAGCTATACCCATCTGACCTCGTCGCAGAACGTACCTGACGCCAATGATGCCGGCGAAATCGTCGCCCAGCTCAAGACACCGTTCTTCGGCGTGTCCAACAGCTCCTACAACGCCACCCTGGCTTACGAAAAAGGCCCGGTCAGCGCGCGCCTGTCGTATGTCTGGCGCTCCGGCTTCCTGGCCAGTAATGAAGCGGCCTTGTTTGCCAATCCGATTGGTATCTGGCGTCATCCTGAAAAGAGTGTGGACATGCAAATCTCCTACAAAATCAACGACAACATGTCGGTCGATATCAGCGGCGTCAACCTGACCAACGAAATGCAGCAGCAGTACTACCATTTCGGCGATGCGGGTAACGCGCAGGTGAGCAATTTCGGTACGCTGCAGATCGGACGTTCGGTCTCGGTCGGCTTGCGCTGGAAGATGTAAGCCTCGACAGTCAATAAGGCCTCGCTAGCCAGGAAGGGCGTTGCTCGGTTCACAGCCGCAACGCCCTTCTTCATTTCAACCGTGCCGCGATATTCAAGCTGATGCGTTCTTTGCACTGTTGCTTTTGTGCTGCGAGCGGGTAGCGCGATGAACGAGGTTTGATTCATATCAAACTGCGGCAAGGGGGGCGCCATTCACCGTTTTTGTTTGTGTACTATCGCTACGACTAGGCGATTCTACGTGTAAGCCGACGGCCGTGAGCCTTCGTATTCGAAATTTCTACCGGAGAATTAATATGACTGATCTACGCGATTGTCAGAATGCATAAAGCCTGATCGTACTAGCTATGTAATGGCGAGGCGGACTTCTAGTATTTGCCAAAATAAAAATCAGATGCGAGGTGATGTCATGCGTAAGCTGTTAGTGATGTTACTTTTTAATATTTGCGGCGTGTGTGCAGCTCAAGAAACGTGTTCTTTAACTTCACTTCAAGAAAATTTAGACATTGCTGCCGCCGTTTCTCCAGACAAATCAACGGCATATTTAGTGCAATCTGTCGATCCTAAAAAAATAATTTCGATTGAACTTCGAGTGCCTTGTTCTGAAGCTGATCTTTTAAAACTTGGCTTTCAAATTCGACAAAATATAAGGTATAGCGCCAGCCAATCCACCGCAGGTGGATTCGAAGAGGTAGCACTCTATCAAAGAGAACAATTCGCTCTAAGATGTTATTTTGAATACGCCTTAGACAAGCCGGGCAGAAATGCAAAGGTGCTCTGGTCGAGAAGCGCATGCCAACAAATCGTCCCGATCAGACTCGTTGCTAAATAGGAAATCCTGAACCTGTACGTGACAGAAATAATAGCTGACGTCTTTCGCTGAATATGAACCTTGGAAGGTTCTGTTTCAATTCAGTATGCCCTTGATGTGTATCAAACGGCGGTAAGGCGTAAGCCTGCCGCCGTTTTTATTTGCGTAATATCGCCACGAGGAGGCGGTGCTATGCGGATGGGATTCCTCGGTTTTGCGATTGGGGCGGCTTGCTTGCAGATGAAGGCAGAGTTGCCGTCGTTTTTGGCGGCAACCTCGGCATGTGGCTTATGGGTGGCACTACTTCTGGCTTGGCGTTGTATTGGGCCGCCTGTGGTGCGCGGAGTGAGCGCCTTGCTGCTCGGCTGCCTGCTGGGATTTCTGTGGGCTGCGTGGTTGGCACATGGGGCCTTGGCGCCCCAACTCGCGTTGGAAGACGAGGGGCGTGATTTTCACATCGTTGGTACGGTTGATAACTTGCCGTATAAGTTTTCGCAGGGCGTGCGGTTTAATTTCGCAGTGGAGCGCGCGGATGGTGCGGTGCCGCCGAAGATTGCGTTGGCGTGGTACTCGGGATACCGCGATCAGGTGACCGAGGTGCCGGACATTCAGCCGGGCGAGCGCTGGCAGTTGACGGTTCGCCTGCAACGGCCGCACGGCAACGCCAATCCCTACGGTTTCGATTACGAGGCGTGGCTACTGGAGCAGGGCCTGCGGGCCACCGGCTACGTGCGCGTGGCGCGCGACAATCAACGGCTGGATAGTTTTGTTGTCAGCGCCGGCAATCTGATCGAGCATAGCCGCGCCGTGCTGCGCGCGCGCATTCTGGCCGCGCTGCCCGGCAAGCCATATGCTGGCGTGATCGTCGCGCTGGTGGTGGGCGATCAGCGTGGCATCGATCAATCGGACTGGCAGGTGTTCAACCGCACGGGCATTGGCCACCTCATTTCCATCTCCGGGCTGCATATCACGATGGTGGCCGGGCTGTTTGCACTGGCGGCATTCACCTTGTGGCGCAAGTCGTTCTTCACCCGCGCGCAGTTACCGCTGCTGCTGCCGGCGCAGAAGGTGGCGGCGCTGGTTGGCGCGGCGGTGGCGTTGCTGTATGTGCTGCTGGCCGGTTTCGGCGTGCCGGCGCAGCGCACGCTGTACATGCTGATGGTGGTCGCGGCGGCGCTGTGGTGCAATCGCCTGACCAGCATCTCGCACGTGCTGTGCACCGCGCTTGGCGTGGTGCTGGTGATCGATCCGTGGGCGGTATTGTGGCCTGGTTTCTGGTTGTCGTTCAGCGCCGTCGCCGTGATTTTGTACGCGACGCTGGGACGAACGGCGCCTTTGCCGCTGTGGGAAACCGATCCTGCCGCGCCGCGTGTGCCGGCGCCGCCGTCTTACCGCGAGCGGCTTTGGCTGACACTGCGCGTCGGCGCGCATACGCAATACGCGGTCACGCTGGGACTGGTGCCGATCACGATGCTGCTGTTTGGCCAGGTGTCCGTCGTCAGTCCGCTGGCGAATGCGGTGGCCATTCCGCTGATTAGCCTTGTCGTCACGCCGCTCGCGCTGATTGGCAGCATGATGCCTGCCGTGTTGTCCGCGCCGGTGCTCACGCTCGCGCACTGGCTGGTGGAGTTGCTGGCGTTATGTCTGCAATGGTTCAGCGCCATGCGCTACGCCGTGTGGAGCGCGCCGCAGCCGCCGTTCTGGCTGTTCTGCTGGGCGATGCTTGGCACCCTCTGGCTGCTCGCGCCGCGCGGCTGGCCGGTGCGCTGGCTTGGCCTGGCGACGTGGATACCGTTGCTGGCGGCCGAAGCGTCACACCCTCCGCCCGGCCGCCTGACCGTCACTGCATTCGATGTCGGGCAGGGCATGTCGCTGCTGATTGAAACCAGCGGACACCGGCTGCTGTATGACACCGGGCCTGCCTACAGTCCGGAGTCCAACGCCGGCAATCGCGTGCTGCTGCCGTATCTGCGCGCGCGTGGCATCAGCGCCCTGGACGGTGTGATCGTCTCGCACAGCGATGCCGACCATTCCGGCGGCGCGCTGGCGGTGCTGGAGGGCGTGCGCGCCGGATGGGTCCTATCGTCGCTGCCGATGCAGCATTTGATCGTGCAGGCTGCGCGCCGGCACGTGCCATGCGCGGCAAGCCAGCGCTGGACGTGGGACGGCGTGCAGTTCGAGATCTTGCACCCGCTGGCGGCCAGCTATGCGGACAGCACGCTCAAGCCCAACGCGCGCGGCTGCTCGCTGAAAATCACGGCCGGCGGCAAGTCCATGCTGCTGGCGGGCGATATCGAGGCGGCGCAGGAGGCGCAGTTGCTGGAGAGGGATGCCGGCAGACTGCGCGCCGATGTGCTGGTCGCGCCGCATCACGGCAGCGGCACCTCGTCCACGTTGCCGTTCCTGCAGGCCGTGAAGCCGCAGCTGGCGCTGTTCCTGGTCGGGTATCGCAATCGATATCGCCATCCGAAAGCGGAGGTGTATGCGCGCTATCGCCAGCTCGGGATTCAATGTCTGCGAACCGACGAGGAGGGCGCTGTCACGCTGCAATTTGCGGATACGCTACAGTTCTCGGCCTACCGGCGCGATGCGGCACGCTACTGGTACGGACGCTAATATCTGGTCGAGGCAGGCGTCGCGCCGGCGATGGCGGACACGGCCAGCAGCGCGACTAGTTTCCGAGTGAATTCTATCGTCGTGCCAAATATTATCTGATTATCTACTCTTAAAACCAATTTAGAGCGTTTCCACCAGTCCCGCGAGGCTGCGCCCATTACAATGGGGAAAAAACAACCATACGGAGACCGCTTGTGAGCAAGCCCAAGCTGCATTTCGCCCACGCCAACAGCTATCCGGCGGGCGTGTACCGCCAATTCTTCGCGCTGCTGGGCGAGCATTTCGATATCCAGTCGGTCGACATGCACGCCCACAATCCGGACTACCCGGTCACCGACGGCTGGCCGCACCTGGTTGACGAATACATCCGCGAGCTGACCACCCGCTACAACGAGCCAGTGATCCTGGTCGGCCACTCGCTGGGTGGCATGCTGAGCCTGATGGTGGCGCACAAGCGCCCGGACCTGGTGCGCTGCGTGGTGATGCTCGATGCGCCAGTGGTCGGCGGCTGGCGCGCCTTCGCCTGGCGCATGATCAAGCTGCTGGGCCGCGCTTACGTGGTGCCGCCGGCCAAGTTCTCCATCCGCCGCCGCAACGTCTGGCCCAGCGTCGATGCCGCCTACCAGCATTTCGCCGCCAAGGACTTGTTTGCCGCCTGGGCGCCTGGCGTGCTGGGGGATTACATGGACAGCGGCCTCAAGCCGCATCCGGAAGGCGTGCAACTGCGCTTCACGCGGGAAAACGAAACCGCCGTCTACGCCACCTTGCCGCACCATCTGCCGCAACTGCTGCGCGGCGGCTATCCGGTGCCGATCGGTTTCATCGGCGGCGACAATTCCTGGGAGACCAGCCAGTCCGGCCACCAGCACACCAAGGCGCTGGTCGGCAGCCATTTCCGCATCGTGCCCGGCGGCCACCTGTTTCCGATGGAATCCCCGGCCGTGGCGGCCGAGGCCACGAAGCAAATGATCGACGAACTGCTGGCCGTGCAATCTGGTAAAAAAGTTCTTAAAAATGAGGCTTTAGCGTAAAATCTCGTGCATTTGGCGCAGCCGCGCCTCCCTCGTGTTTAGGAATGCATTGCGATGACGATTAAAAGCGATAAATGGATACGCCGCATGGCGGAAGAGCATGGGATGATCGAGCCGTTCTTCCCGGATCAGGTACGCCAGGAGGAGGGCCGCAAGGTCATTTCCTACGGTACTTCCTCGTATGGCTACGACATCCGCTGTGCCGATGAGTTCAAGGTGTTCACCAACATCAACAGCACCATCGTCGATCCGAAGAACTTCGATTCGAACTCGTTCGTGGACGTGAAAAGCGACGTCTGCATCATCCCGCCGAACTCGTTCGCGCTGGCCCGCACCATGGAATACTTCCGCATTCCGCGCAGCGTGCTGACCGTGTGCCTGGGCAAATCGACCTACGCGCGCTGCGGCATCATCGTCAACGTGACGCCGTTCGAGCCGGAGTGGGAAGGCTATGTGACGCTGGAGTTTTCCAACACCACGCCGCTGCCGGCCAAGATCTACGCCGGCGAAGGCTGCGCGCAGGTGCTGTTCTTCGAGAGCGACGAGTTGTGCGACGTCTCGTACAAGGACCGCAACGGCAAGTATCAGGGCCAGCATGGCGTGACCCTGCCAAAGGCATAAGACAAAAACGCGGGCCACGGCCCGCGTTTTTATTTCTTCACCGGCAAAATCATCTCGACGCACAGGCCGCCGCCGGCCCGGTTGGTGGCCTTGATGCTGCCGCCATGCGCTTCGATTACATGCTGGGCGATCGCCAGGCCAAGGCCGTGTCCTTCGGCGCCGGCATTACTTGAGCGGAAGAAGGGCTGGAAGATGGTGTCCAGATCCGCCGGCGACACGCCCGGACCGCGATCCAGCACCCGTATCACCAGCTGGCTGGCTTCCGGCAGCGCACGCGCTTGCAACTGCACTTCGCCGGTGTCCGGGCTGTGCTTGATGGCGTTGCGCACCACGTTTTCGATGGCGCGGCCCAGCAGGTCCGGCTGGCCGAGCACCGTCACATCCGCTTCGCCTTCCTGCACCACGGTGCGCTGCTGACTGGCCGCTTCGTAGCGGGCGTCATCGGCGATCTGGTCGAGCAGGTCGGCCATGCTGATCTCTTCCTGGCTGGCCTTGATGGCGCCGGCTTCCAGGCGCGCCAACGTCAGCAGCTCGCCGACCAGCTTATCCATGCGCACGCTTTCGCGTTCGATGCGTTCCATCGACGCGCTCCATTTTTCCGGCTGCTGGTGCGCCAGGCCGATGGCGGCCTGCAGGCGCGCCAGCGGCGAGCGCAGTTCGTGCGAGACGTCGTGCAGCAGACGGGTCTGGCCATCGATCAGATTGCGCAGGCGCGCGGTCATGCGGTCGAAGTCGCGTCCCAGGTCGTTGAGTTCGGTGCCGCTCTTGCCGCTGGCGGTGGCGAAGCGCGGCGCCAGGTCGCCATTGGCGGCGGCGTCGAACGCTTGCCGCAGCGCGCGGATCGGCCGCGAGAAGTACCAGGCCAGCAGCACCGAGAACAGCAGGCTGGCCAGCGTGGCGGCGGCGATGGGCACCCACGGGCCGAGCGGCTGGAAGCGCGGTCCCCACTGGCGGTCGCCGCCCATGTCGCCCTGCATGCCGGGGCCGGGGCCGCCGGGGCCGCCAAAGCCGTTCGGGCCGTTGCCCGGCATCGGACGCGGACCCTGGCTGCGGCCATCTCCTGCTTGAGCGCCATCGAGCGGCGGCATGGCGCCGTTGGCGGCCGACGGGTCAAAGCCTGGCGGCGGGCGGTTGCCGCGCTGGTCGTTGCGGTTGCGGTCGTCGCGGCGGTCATTGCCTTCCAACACCGAGGCGGCTTTCATCGCCATCTGCGCGCCGCCGCCGAGGCCGGCCAGCAGCGGACGGTTGTCGCCATCCAGGCCGCGCTGGTATTCGCCCGATGGCAGGAACAGCAGATAGCGCTTGCCGTCGTCGCCGGTCACCTGGCGCACCACGCGACGCTTGCCGTCTTCCTTCAGGCGCACGCGCGATTCCTGCAAGGTCTTCGGATTGACGATGCGCCCCAGCAGCTCATGTTCCTGCTCGTCCACCGCGTAGACGCGATGGCGTTCCATATTCTCCAGCATCCGCTGCAGCGCCTTGACGCCGCCGAACTCCAGCGTAGCGGCGGCCGAGTTGATGGCCATCTCGGCCGGCGGGCTGGTGTCCAGGTTGACCAGCGGGCTGGTCTGCTGATTACGGTTCTTCAGCCAGATGGCGCCGCCGATGCCGACAGTGGCGGCAAACTGCGCCAGCAAGATGCACAGGAAAAACTTCCAGAACAAACGGCCCAAGGCTTACTCCTTGATCAGCTGGTAGCCGAGGCGGTAGACAGTTTGCAGGCAGGAGCGGCCGTCGGCAATGGTGCCGAGCTTGTGGCGCAGCGAACTCAAGTGGACGTCGATGTTGCGGTCGAAACGCGCCAGTGGGCGGCCCAGGCCTTGTTCGGACAGGGTGTTCTTGCTGACCGGACGGCCGGCGTTGCGCGCCAGCACTTCCAGCAGGTTGAATTCGGTGCTGGTCAGTTCCAGCTTGTTACCGGCCCAAGTCGCGCGGCGCTGTTCCGGCCACATCACCAGTTGGCCGACGGTGATGGCGGTCTGCTGGCTGTTGTCGGCCGGGGCGCTTTGCGCGCGGCGCAGGATGGCGCGGATGCGGGCGGTCAGCTCGCGCGGCGTGCAGGGCTTGGCTACGTAGTCGTCGGCGCCCAGTTCCAGGCCGACGATGCGGTCGGTGTCGTCGCCGCGACCGGTCAGCATCAGGATCGGCAATTGACTGTTGGTGCGGATGCGGCGCAGGGTTTCCAGACCGTTCATGCGCGGCATCATCACATCGAGGATGGCGATGGAATACAGGCCGGTAAAGGCTTCCGCGGTGCCGGCTTCGCCGTCATGCACGGTTTTGACATCGAAACCTTCCTGCTCCAGGTATTCCTGGAACATGCCCACCAGTTCGATATCGTCGTCTATCAACAGTACTTTGCTCTTCATTTGCCGCGTTTTCTTTATATACAGATCGCCCATCATAACAGCGCCCATAGGGCCGCCGACGTTGTTTTACTCCGATTTACAACGCGTTTCCAAATAGTAACTAAATATCAGATCGGCATCTTTACGTAGATTTACGTTGCCCTAACGCCACTTAACGGTCGCCGCCAAGAGAATGGTGTCTCACTACCAATCAAGGATTATGGGCAATGAAAACATCAAAACAACATGGTCGCAACTTCCTGCTGGCCGCCGTCCTGGCGATGCCGCTGTTTGCGATGGGAGGCGCTGCCCGCGCCGACGAGACGAATGCAGACCAGCCGCCACCGATGGCGCAGGGCGAACAGGGCCCGCGCGGTCCGCAAGGCGATGACCGTGGCCCTGGCGGTCCGGACGAGCACGGCGGTCCCCGTGGCGGACCGGAGCACGGCGGTCCGGGCTTTGGCCCAGGCTTCGGTCCCGGCCCAGGGTTTGGCGGCCATCCGCCATTCTTCCGCAGCATCGATCTGAACGAAGCGCAGCAGGACAAGGTCTTCGCCATCCTGCACGCCGAGGCGCCATACCTGCGCGAGCAAGGCAAGGCCGCCGCCAAGGCCCGCGAAGCGCTGCACGCGCTGGCCACTGCCGACAAGTACGACGACGCCAAGGCCGCCGCGCTGGCCAAGGAAGCCGCCACCGCCGAGGCCAACATCGTCCTGCAGCACGTGCGCACGCAACAGAAATTGCTGGCCGTTCTGACGCCGGAACAGCGCAAGAAGCAAGCGGACGAGAAGCCGCGCCATCCGCCACGCGACTGACGTTTTTAGCAGTGCAGTCCCCCCCGTAACTTCCTTCGAACTAATTAAGCGGAGAACCGTATGTCCATCAGCGCCTTGAGCTCCTCCAGCGCTGCCAGCGCGCTCAGTTTCCTGAGCCGTCTGAGCAGCACCAACAGTGCCAGCAGCAGTAACACCACCGGCAGCACCCAGAGCGTGCGTCCGCCACCGCCGCCACCGGATGACAGCGGCTTTGCCGACGCCATCGCCGAGGCGCTGAAATCGATCGGCATCACCGACACCACCTCAAGCACCAGCAGCACCGATTCCTCGACTTCATCGACCTCGTCGACGGCGTCGAGCAGCACCGATACCACCACCACCGATGCTACCGACGTGGCGGCCGCACTGGGCAGCTTCCTGCAAAGTTTGATGGGTGCGCTGCATGCGCAAAACAGCGGCAACGACGCGCCGCCGCCATACAACGATGCACAAAGCGGCGGCCAGGGCGGTCCCGGCAAGCTGGAATCGGATCTGCAAAGCCTGATCTCCAAGCTGAGCTCGGACACCACCGACAGCACCTCCAGCACGGACAGCACCGACAGCAGCGATCCGGTCGATCAGCTGGAAAGCGCCTTCGCCAACCTGCTGGACAAGCTCGGCGTCAGCAGCGCGGACAGCACGGCAAGCACCACCACCGACAGCACGGACAGCAGCACGTCCAGCACCTCCAGCGACGCCGCCACCAAGCTGGCGGCCTTCCTGGAAGCGCTGTCGAGCAAGGTCGGCCATAACGGCACGAGCGGCAACCTGGTCAACACCACGGTTTAAGTTGTATCCGCCGCGACGCCACGGGCATCGCGGCGGCATTCTCACCCAAGCAGGAGCAGGTATGGAAATTCATGACGATATGCACGAACACAGTCTGGCGGACGATCTGTCCGCCATGCTCAACCTGAACAGCGACCGGCGCCAGACGCTGCGCTGGCTGCTGGCAGGCGCCTCGGCGTTGCCGGTGATGGGTTGTGGCGGCGGTTCCGGCAGCGCCAGCGATACCGCAAGCACCACTTCGGCGGCGACCACCACCACGCCGACCACGACAACGACCGGCACCACCACAACCACGACGACCACCACGACCACGCCAACCGCTGGCTCGTGCTCGGTGATTCCGGAAGAAACCGGCGGCCCGTACCCGGCCGATGGCACCAACAGCACCAGCGCCGGCGTGGTCAACGTGCTGACGCAATCGGGCGTGGTGCGCAGCGACATCCGCAGCAGCTTCGGCAGCGCCAGCGCCACGGCGGCCGGCGTGCCGCTGACCATCAAGCTGCAGTTCGTCAACGCCAACAACAACTGCGCGGCGCTGTCCGGCGCCGCCGTGTACCTGTGGCATTGCGACCGCGACGGCAATTACTCGCTGTATTCGAGCGGCGTGACCAACCAGAACTATCTGCGCGGCGTGCAGGAAACCGACAGCAGCGGCAATATCACCTTCACCACGATCTATCCCGGCTGCTACTCGGGCCGCGTGCCGCATGTGCACTTCGAGGTGTATCCGTCGCTGGCCAAGGCCACCACGGCGTCGAGCCGCATCAAGACTTCGCAGTTCACCTTCCCGGTGGCGACCAGCAACGCGGTGTATGCGACCACCGGCTACAGCGCCAGCGTGAAGAACCTGGCGGCGATCAGCTTTGCCACCGACAACGTCTTCAGCGACGGCTACGCGCTGCAAATGGCCACCATCACCGGCAACGCCACCGACGGTTATGTGGCGACGCTGGTGGTGGCGGTTTCCGCTTAAGCAGCGTTCATGAAGCCCAGGTTGCGGTTGCTGAAGTTGGCGATGTTCGGGAACACATCCGCGATCTGGGTGGCCGACAGGCCGAACCAGCTGGCCAGCGTGGCGCCGTACTGATCGACCGAGGTGGTCGGCAGCAGCGAGCCGGAGCCGACGTCCAGCGAGTGGCCCAGGCCGGTGACCGGCATGCTGCCATAAATATCCTTGCCCTTGACCGCGCCGCCCATGATGAAGTGGTGCGAGCCCCAGCCGTGGTCGGTGCCGTCGCCATTGCTGGTGAAGGTGCGGCCGAAGTCGGACGCGGTAAACAGCGTCACCTGGTTGCGCATATTGGCGCCTTGCAGGTTGCCCATCACGCCATCGAAGTAAGCCATGGCGTGCGCCAGCTTGGCGAGCATGTCGGCCTGAGTGGTGAGCTGGTAATCGTGGGTATCAAAGGTGCCCAGGTTGACATAAAACACCTGGCGGCGCGCGCCAAGTGCGCTGCGGCCGCCGATGATGCGCGCCACGGTCTGCAGCTGCACCGCCAGGGGATTGACGGTTGCCACGCCGGTATTCGGGTTGATATACGGGGTTGGGTCGGGTACGCCCGAGCCAGCCGCCAGCATTCCGCTGCTGAGCGCGGCCTGCGAGTTGATGGCGCGCGCAACGACCGCTGCATGCTCCTTCTGGAACAGATTCGTCGGCTCTGCGGTGATGATCTGGCGTAGCGGATTGCTGCCGGCCGGCATGCCGAACAGGCTCTCGTTCAGTTTGGTGATCGGCGCCGCACTGGTGCCGCTGATCTGGTACTGGCGCACCGTGCGGCCGGCCAGGAACAGGGCGTTGCCGGCGCTGGAGATGCAGGTGAACGTGGCGTTGCTGTTGCCGGACGCGACCAGGTCGGCGATGCGGCCGCCCCAGCCCGACGTAGCGGTGGTTTCCGCCTGGGTCGACTGCCAGGTGGCTTGCTGGTCGTTGTGCGAGAACAGACGTGGCGGCAGTTGCACGCTCTGGGCCTTGAACTGCACCAGCGTGGTTGGCTGGATCAGCGTGCCGACGTTGGCGACGATGCCGACGCGGCCGGCATCGAACAGCTGTTTCAGCGGTCCCAGCGATGGATGCAGGGCGAAACTTCGGCCGGCCTGCGGACTGTTCGGTGTGATCGGCAGCACGCCGCCGGTGGCGCCCACGCCCGGCAGGGCGATGGAGCCGGTGCCGCCGGTATTGCGAATGCGCTGGTATTCATTCCACGAGCCGCTGTCGGTCGGCAGCACGGTGTTGAAGTGATCGTTACCGCCGGTCATGAACAGGCAGACCAGGGCCTTGTAGTCGCTGGCGTTCTGCGCGGCGGCATTGCCCATGGCCGCCAGGTTCAAGGTGAAAGGCATGGCGCCAGTACCGGCCAGGGCCAGCATTTTGCCGAGGAATTGACGGCGTGATGGATGAGGGTGCATGGTGGTCCTTTTAGCGTTGAGCCAGGTATTCGGGCGAAGCCATCGTCAGGTAGATGGCGAGGTAGACGCGGTTCTTGCGGGCGGTTTCCAGGTTGGTCGCATTGGTCACGACGGTCGGCGAAATATTGACGGCGTTCAGCGCGGTGATGATCTGGTTGCGCAGCGTGCTGCTCATTTGGCCGGCCAGCAGCAGTTGGTTGATGCGGTCCACCAGCAGCGCCGGCTGCGAGATCAGCGCCATTTCCGCGCTGTAGTCGGGCTGGATATCGCGGCTGCTGCCGATGCCGTTTGGTATCACGATCTGCATGAAGTTCAGATAGCCGGTGACGGTCGGTTCACCGGTGATCTGCATTTCCGGCGCCACCATGCCGGCGGCGGCCAGCGTGGTGTTCGGCGGCGTATAGCCAGGGCGATAGAAGTTGAAGACCGACGGCGAACGCAGCGGCGTCTGACCCAGGCCCAGCAGCGCGTCATCGGTATTGATCATCATGAAGCGGCCGCTGGTCGATTTGACGTTGAAGGCGCGCATCCAGTTGGCCAGGCGCAGCACCGGCTCGCGCAGCTTCTTGCCGTCGCCGGTAAAGCCCGCTTCCGGGTCCAGCAGCACAGCGCGAATCACGGCGCGCATGTCGCCGCGCACGCCGGCGCCATTGTTGTTGAATGCGGCCGCCACCCGGCTGATATAGCCAGGGCTTGGATTGCTGGCCACCAGGTGCTGAATCAGCTGGCGTCCGATGAACGGACCAACGTTGGGGTGGTTGAACAGCGTGTCCAGCGCCACTTTCAGATCGGCCTCGCCGCTGCCATTGGTGGTGACGCCGAGGAAGCTCTTCGACGAGCTGGAGTGGAAGAGCGGATAGTTCTGCATCGGCGTCCAGTCGCGTGCCGGATCGGGGCTGCCGCCGTGGAAGCGTACCAGGCTCTGATCGGGGCCGGCCCAGCTCCAGCCCGTGAACACCTTGGCCAGTCCCATGACATCGTCATGGGTATAGGTTTCGAGCTGCTTGCCGCCGCTGGTCTTGATGCTGCCGTCCAGGTTGAGCTGATACAGGCCGATACTCATCAGTTGCATCACTTCGCGGGCGAAGTTTTCATCCGGAACGCGGGCGCCGCTTTCCTTCTGGTTGCGCATATGACTCAGGTAAATACCCATCATCGGGTGCAGCGCCACGCCTTGCAACAGATCGCGGAAATTACCGAAGGCATTCTGGTTCAGCATGTCGTAGTAGCTGCTCACGCCGTAGGCGCGGTTGCCGATATTGGCGTCCACCATGGAAATGACGAAAATCTGCGACAGCGCGTAGGTCACGCGTTGACGCAGCTGGTCATTGCCGTTGATGGCTTGATTCCAGAACGATTCCAGCACCTGGTTCTGGCCCACGGCAACGCCGGTGGCGGCAACCTGGATGATGTGGTTGCGGTGCAGGGTAGGCGCAAGCTGGAACTGGTTGTTGATCCAGTCTGCCTTGCTGCTTGCAACCAGCGCGTCAATGCTGGCCATGGTCGGACCAAAGCTGGCCTGGCCCAGGAACTGCGCTGCTTCGGCACGGGTAAGCGGGGTGGCCACAGCCGCCGTGGCTTGCGTTGCGCCCTGTCGCACCAGCGTGGACTGCCTGGACAATGCGGATACCGATGGCGAAGTCGCGCTGGCTGGCTCGCTGGCGACGCTGATGCCAGCCGTGCTGATGGTGCCAGGCGTGGCGCTGCCGTTACTGCTGCCGCCACCGCAGGCCGCCAGGCTCAGCATCAGGGTGACTAGGAGAGAGGATCGAAGTTTCACGTTATTGCCCATAGGAATTGATGGGCTCAATTGTGACATGCGGAAACTAATTGTGTTTCATAGCGTACAGACAAAATTAATTTTTTTAAATTTAATTATCCGGAGATGAATGGAGATGAACGATAATTGCGCGAAGTTATCCGGCTGAAAACTAAGATGATTTTCTGCAAATGTCAGATTTGTGCAACGCAATATTAACAAGTAACAAAAAAAGGCAGCCGAAGCTGCCTTTTTGATGCCGCATTGCGCGTGTTATTGCTTCACGCAATCCACGAAGTAGCCGCGCTTGCCGTCGACCTCGCGCTTGACCAGGCCGTGGACGTCGGTTTCAAAGCCCGGGAAGCGTTCGTTGAAGTCGCGCGCGAAGCGCAGGTAGTCAACGATGGTCTTGTTGAAGCGCTCGCCAGGGATCAGCAGCGGGATGCCTGGTGGGTAAGGCGTCAGCAGGATCGAGGTGATGCGGCCTTCCAGTTCGTCGATCGCCACGCGCTCGATTTCGCGGTGCGCCATCTTGGCGAAGGCTTCCGACGGCTTCATCGCCGGCACCATGTCCGAGAGGTACATCTCGGTGGTCAGGCGCGCCACGTCGTAAGCCTTGTAGAAATCGTGGATCTGCTGGCACAGGTCGCGCAGGCCCATTTTTTCGTAGGTCGGATTGGCGGCCGCGAATTCCGGCAGGATGCGCCACATCGGTTGGTTCTTGTCGTAGTCGTCCTTGAACTGTTGCAGCGCGGTCAGCAGCGTGTTCCAGCGGCCCTTGGTGATGCCGATGGTGAACATGATGAAGAAGGAGTACAGGCCGCACTTCTCGATGATGACGCCGTGCTCGGCCAGGTACTTGGTGACGATGGACGCCGGAATGCCGGTCTCATCGAACTTGCCGTCCAGCGACAGGCCTGGATTGACGATGGTGGCCTTGATCGGGTCCAGCATGTTGAAGCCCGGCGCCAGCTTGCCGAAGCCGTGCCAGTCGTCTTCCGCCTTGATGATCCAGTCTTCGCGCGAGCCGATGCCTTCTTCGGCGAACTCGTTCGGGCCCCACACCTTGAACCACCAGTCCTTGCCCCATTCGGCGTCGATCTTCTTCATGGCGCGGCGGAAGTCCAGCGCTTCCAGGATGGATTCTTCCACCAGCGCGGTGCCGCCTGGCGCTTCCATCATGGCCGCGGCCACGTCGCACGAGGCGATGATCGAGTATTGCGGCGAGGTCGAGGTGTGCATCAGGTAGGCCTCGTTGAAGGCGTCCTGGTCCAGCTTGACGGTTTCCGATTCGCGCACCAGCACCTGCGAGGCCTGCGACAGGCCGGCCAGCAGCTTGTGGGTCGATTGGGTCGAGAAGATCATCGACTCTTTCGCGCGCGGACGGTCCTTGCCGATCGCGTGCATGTTCTTATAGAAGTCGTGGAAGGTGGCGTGCGGCAGCCAGGCTTCGTCGAAGTGCAGGGTGTCGATCTGGCCGTCCAGCAGCTCGCGCAGGGTCTCGACGTTGTACACCACGCCGTCGTAGGTCGACTGGGTGATGGTCAGGATACGCGGCTTCTTGTTCACGGCTTCGCGCGCGAACGGGTTGGCTTCGATCTTGCGCTTGATGCTCTCCATCGAGAACTCTTCCAGCGGGATCGGGCCGATGATGCCCAGGTTGTTACGGGTCGGCATCAGGAACACCGGAATCGCGCCGCACATGATGATCGAGTGCAGGATCGATTTGTGGCAGTTGCGGTCGACCACGACGATGTCGCCAGGCGCCACGGTCGAGTGCCAGACCATCTTGTTCGAGGTCGAGGTGCCGTTGGTGACGAAGTAGCAATGGTCGGCGTTGAAGATGCGCGCGGCATTGCGCTCGGACTTGGCGACCGGGCCGGTGTGGTCCAGCAGCTGGCCCAGCTCTTCGACGGCGTTGCAGACGTCGGCGCGCAGCATGTTTTCACCGAAGAACTGGTGGAACATCTGGCCGATCGGCGATTTCAGGAACGCCACGCCGCCCGAGTGGCCAGGGCAGTGCCACGAGTAGGAGCCGTCGTTGGCGTATTCGACCAGCGCGCGGAAGAACGGCGGCGCCAGGCCGTCCAGGTAGGACTTGGCTTCGCGGATGATGTGGCGCGCGACGAATTCCGGCGTGTCCTCGAACATGTGGATGAAGCCGTGCAGTTCGCGCAGGATGTCGTTCGGGATGTGGCGCGAGGTGCGGGTTTCGCCGTACAGGTAGATCGGGATGTCGGCGTTCTTGTAGCGGATTTCCTCGACGAAGGCGCGCAGCGACTTCAGCGCGGTGTCGGTGTCTTCCACCGAGCCGGTGCCGAACTCTTCATCGTCGATCGACAGCACGAAGGCCGACGCGCGCGATTGCTGCTGGGCGAACTGGGCCAGGTCGCCGTAGGAGGTCACGCCCACCACTTCCATGCCTTCTTTTTCCATGGCGTCCGCCAGGGCGCGAATGCCCAGGCCGGACGTGTTCTCGGAACGGAAATCCTCGTCAATGATGACGATGGGGAAACGAAATTTCATGCATGTCTCCAAAAAAGCAAGCCGCCCCTGACAGGATGTGAAGGGGCGGACAGGGCGCGACCAATCGGATGAACTGGCCGCAAAAAAATAAGAACGGGATTCTCGCAGAAATACTGCCTCTACGGGAAAAAAATTATCGTAACAGAATGCATGAGCAGCATGACGCCGCCATGACAGACAGCAATATTACTCAGGCAATATTGTTCAATGCACCAGCCAGGCCAGGCCGCCCAGCACCAGGCCGACGCCGGCCACGCCGTAAGCCAGGCCCATCATCCACTTCTTGCGGGTCAGCAGGGTGATAGCGGCCAGCGAGATGGCAATCTGCTCGGCGGTGGTGGCCAGTGCCCATTGATGGTGCTTGTGCATGGCTTCGTCCGACTTCTCGTTCCATTCCTTGGACGATTCCTCGAACTTCTCGGCTTCCTTCTTGATCTCTTCCTTGTCGTGCTTGTAACGGGCGGCGTCGGCCTCGTAGCGCTTGGGATCGACGCCGGGCAGGGTCATGGCCAGTTCGGCCAGGTTCTGGCGGGCGGACTTGGCCTGGTAGTAGTTCCAGCGGTTGGCCGCTTCGGTCTTGTCGATGGCGGCGTTGTTCTTGAACAGGGCCGCGTCGTTCTGCGTGGCGCCGCCGAGGTAGCCGAAGGCGGCGCCGACGGTGGCCAGGATGGCCGTCATCACGGCGATGTTGTTGGAAAAGCCGTCGCTGCCGTGCGCAGCATGTTCAACTGCGTGATCGTGCGGGCCGTGGACGTGGAAGCCTTCGCTAGACATGGGTATCCTCTTTCAAACTTGGTAAAACTCAGGCCTTGCGGCGCAGGGTGACAAAAGCGTAGCGCAAACCGGAAGCCTCCGACGCGTGTTCCTCGCGGGCGGTTTCCTGCCACGCGTTGGCGTCGATCTCGGGGAAGAAGGCATCGCAATCGAAGGTATGGGCGATTTGCGTAATAATCAACTGGTCGGCCAGTTGCAGCGACTGCTTGTAGATCTCGGCGCCGCCGATGACGAAGCCTTCGGCGCCGTTCAGCAGCGCGATGGCCGCTTCGATGGAGCCGACCACTTCCACGCCGTCATGGCGCCAGTCCGCATTGCGGGTGATGACGATGTTGCGGCGGCTCGGCAGCGGACGGCCGATCGAATCGAAGGTCTTGCGGCCCATGATGATCGGGTGGCCGGTGGTCAGGCGCTTGAAGTGCGCCAGGTCTTCCGGCAGCTTCCACGGCAGGGTGTTGTTGATGCCGATGCCGCGCTGGGCATCGGTGGCGACGATAATGGTCAATAAGCTCATGGTTCTGCAATTCGGTAATGAGCCGGTATTATCGTTCAAAACCGCCGCCGAGGGCAGGGCGAACTTGCTACGGCGCCGATTGCGCCTGCGCCGCCTGGATCCGGCGCGAAAAGTCCTGCAGATCCGGCGCCGCGATGTCGGATACCGCGGCGTACTGCATGCCGTCCTGCGTCCAGCGCAGCAGGTGGAAGCCCTGGCGGCTGCCCGCGTGGGGCGCGGAGTCGCGCTGCGCGCCGTCCGGCCATACGTACAGGTTGATGATGTGCAGCCGGTGCCGGTAGGCCAGCGCCGCCACCGGCCGTTGCTGGAGGTAGTCGAGCCGGCCGCCGATCAGCGGATAGCCCTGCGTGGCCAGGTCGTGCACCGGCGGCGAGTAATCCAGTTTGCCGGCAAACCAGGGCTTGACGGTGTGCTGGTCGGTGGAGGCGACGTCCGCCAGATGGTCGGGCATCAGTGCGCGGAAGTGGCTGGCCACCAGCTCGCGCTCGGCCAGGTCGTCCCGCGACGGCTGCGCCAGATACAGCGACAGCGTGACGGCAAAGGCGGTGGTGGTGGCGGCCGCGAGGCCCAGGTTGATCCATGCCCATGACCAGCGGCGGCGGGCGGCGACAGGCTGCGGCGGCGCGTTTTCATGCAGCACGGCGCGGATGCGGTGACGCAGATAGGCCGGCGCCGCATATTGGGTGGCGTCGACCTGGACCTGGTCCTGCAATGCTTCCAGCTCCGCCAGCGCGGCGCGGCAGGCGGCGCATTGGTCCAGATGGTCTTGCGCCTGCAGCAGTTCGGCGCCGTTGAGTTCCGCGTCCAGATAGGCCGACAATTCCTCGCGGCTGAGTTTACAGTCCATCCTGACCTCCCTGTTTCAAATAGGCGAGCAACAGCTTGCGCGCCCGCGCCAGGCGCGACATCACCGTGCCGATCGGAATGTCCACCACCTGCGCGATTTCCTTGTACGACAAATCATCCATCTCCTTCAGTACCAGCACTTCGCGGAACGCGTAGGGCAGGCGGCTCAGAGCCGCGTCTACGCTGCGGCCGGCGTCGCGCGCGGCGGCGATGGCGGCCGGATCGCTGACGCCTTCCTGCGCCGGTTCCTCCGGCATCTCGTCCAGATCCAGGTCGGCGCGCTGGTGCCGGCTGTCGCGCTGCGTGGTGTAGTAGGTGTGGCGGACGATGGTCAACAGCCAGGTGCGGGCGTCGCCGCCGCGAAAGCCGTCGGCGAAACGGAACGCGCGCAGATAGGCGTTCTGCACCAGATCGTCGGCATCGTGTGCATTGCGGGTCAGCCAGCGCGCCAGGTTGTAGGCCGCGTCCAGGTGCGGCATGGCCAGGGCTTCGAACTGCGCGGTTTTATCGGGATCGCCCAAAAGCTTGTCCATCGTAGTGGTCCAGACTATGAAGACTCGATGCCGGGCATTTTTATTCCCGCTTTAAAAATAAAAAAATCAGCGGGAATAAGCACGTGGCGATGCGGGTTTGAGGGAGTGCGGCTTGTGTATCCGATGTCGATTATGCCACGGATGCGCAGCCTTCTTTTTCAATCGGCGACGGGAGACACATCATGATGGATCGCAGGGAGTTTTTAAGGCTGGGCGCGGTGGGCGGCGGCGCCGTATTTATCTCCGGGCTGTACGGGCCGGCGCTGGCGGCGGCCGGCGGCGAGGATTTCTATTTCGTCCAGCTGTCCGATTCGCACTGGGGCTACAAGGGACCGGCCAATCCGGACGCGCAGAACACCTTGAAGCAGGCGGTGGAGCGCGTCAACGCGCTGCCTGCGCCGCCGGAGTTCATCGTGTTCACCGGCGACCTGACCCACACCACGGACGACCCGGCGGAGCGCCGCCGCCGCATGGCGGAGTTCAAGGAAATCGTCGCGGGGCTGAAGGTGAAGGAGATCCACTTCCTGCCGGGCGAGCACGATGCGTCGCTGGACAAGGGCGCGGCCTATCAGGAGTTCTTCGGTCCCACGCACTACAGCTTCGATCACAAGGGCGTGCATTTCATCGCCATCGACAACGTCTCGGACCCCGGCGCGCGTATCGGCGAGGCGCAACTGGCATGGCTGAAGGCCGATCTGGCGACGCAGGCCCAGGACGCGCGCATCGTGGTGATCACGCACCGGCCCTTGTTCGATCTGGCGCCGCAATGGGACTGGGCCACCCGCGACGGCGCTCAAGCCATTGCGCTGCTGATGCCCTATGCGAACGTCACCGTGTTTTACGGCCATATCCACCAGGAGAACCACCACATGAGCGGGCATATCGCGCACCATGCGGCCAAGTCGCTGATCTTTCCGCTGCCGGCGCCGGCATCACAGGAAAAGCGCACGCCGCTGCCGTGGGATGACGCCGCACCGGCCAGGGGATTGGGTTTCCGCGAAGTCGAGGCGCAGGCCAGGACCGGCTTCCAGATCACCGAACTGCCGGTCGTGAAAGGATAAGCCATGCAGGCGAAACGTAGATTGTTGTTGGCGGCGCCGTTGTCGCTGGTGGCGTTCGGCGCGCTGCGCGCGGCCACCAGGGAGCGCGTGATTCAGATCGAAGCGCGCAAATTCCGCTTCGCGCCGAATGTCGTCGAGATGAAAATGGGCGAGACCGTGGTGCTGGAATTGACTGCGCAGGATTTTCCGCATGGCTTCAGCGTGCCGGATTTTAAAATTCGCGAGGATCTCATCATGGGCAAGCCGGTGCGGGTCACGCTCAAGGCGGACAAGGTAGGGAAGTTCGGCTTCTTGTGCGATAACTTCTGCGGCAGCGGCCATGAGGAGATGGCCGGGACCATCATCGTCAAGGCCTAGCGGTAGAACGCCTTCAGGTGGTCGGCCAGCGATTGCGGTGCTTCCAGCGGCATCATGTGGCCGGTGCCATCGGCCAGCATGTGCAGCTGGGCGCCTGGCCAGCTGGCAGCCAGTGCGCGCACGTCTTCGGCAGGCGCCAGGTTGTCATGCTCGGCGCCGATGATCATGGCCGGGCAGCGCAGGGTATGCACGCGGTCCATCAGCTCCGGGCGTTCGATGGTGCTGCGGAACTGCGCCAGCAGCACGTCCTTGCCGAGGTCCACGGCCATTTGCTGGATCACACCAACGATGGCGGGATCGTCGAGGTGCTCCGGCGCGACGATCTCGCGCAGGCGCATCTGGGTCATGCCGGTGTAGTGGTTCTTTTCCAGTTGCGGAATGATGCGCAGGCGCGTGGCCTTTTCCTTGTCCAGCAGTTTTTTGCCGGCGCTGCCGATGATGGTCAGCGAGGCCACGCGCTCTGGATGGGCCAATGCATATTCCATCGCCAGGTAAGCGCCCAGCGAAAAGCCGACCAGGTGGGCCTGCGGCGCACTGTGCGCGCCGATCAGTTCCAGCATCTGCTCGCGCGTGGCGGCCTTGTACAGCGGGACGTGGTTGAATTCAAAGCCGTCGCCCAGCAGCGGCAGCAGGCGGCCCCACATCCGTTCATCGCACAGTGTGCCGGGAACGAAATCCAGCCGTGTCGTCATACCGCCATCGGCGCGGTGATTGGCGCGTGGTGCTGATAGCCTTCCAGCGCGAAGTCGGAAGGTTCGATTTTTTCCAGCCATTCCGGCTCGTACTTGCCGGTCTGTGCGAACGCCGGCACGCGGTCTGCGATGATCAGCTGCGGCAGCGGGAACGGTTTGCGCGTCAGCTGTTCCTGCACCATGTCCATGTGGTTCTCGTAGATGTGGGCATCGCCGATGAAGTAGGTGAACCAGCGCGGCGTGTAGCCGGTCAGGCGGCCGACCAGGTGCATCAGCGCCGCGCCTTCCGCCAGGTTGAACGGCGTGCCCAGACCCAGGTCGTTCGAGCGCACGTAGAGGCACATCGACAGTTCCCTGGTGGTCGGATTCGGAATGAACTGGTACAGCAGGTGGCAGGCCGGCAGGGCGACCGCGTCCAGCACGGCCGGATTCCAGCCGTGGAACAGGATGCGGCGGCTGCCCGGATTGCTCATGATCGTGTCCAGGCACTCGCGCAGCTGGTCGATGGCCTTGTACAGCAATATTTTCTGGACGCCGTTTTCTTCAATCGGCGCAACCACGGTGAAGCCGTTCTTCTGCGCGTCCGCCAGCTGGGCTGCCTGATCGGCGTCAATCACCTTGTAGCCGGGCCACTGGCGCCACTGCACGCCGTAGACCGGGCCCAGATCGTCGGTGCCCTGGCGATACGGATTGTCCAGCCATTGCTGGTTTTCGTTGGCGTTCTGGTCCCAGACTTTGCAGCCCAGCGCGCGGAAATCGGCGGCGCTGCGCGAGGCGCGCAAGAAGGCGCACAGTTCGCCCACCACGGATTTGAATGCCAGCTTCTTGGTCGTCACCGCAGGAAAACCTTTTGTCAGGTCGAAGCGCATCATCGCGCCCGGCACGCTCAGCGTGCGAATGCCGGTGCGGTTGTCCTGCCAGCTGCCGCTGTCGATGACGGTCTGGATCAATTCCTGGTATTGCTGCATTCAGTTCTCCAACGGGGGATGTCGCTCAAAAGACGGTTATTTTAGCAGGGCGCCCGGACCTCGGTTCAGCGCGGCCCCGGTTTGGAGCGGCGGCCGGCCGGCTTGGCGGCCGCGCGTCCTTCGGTGCGGGCTTGCGACTTGGCGCCGCGTCCTGCGGTGACGACCACGGCGCCTTTCGGTGCCGCATTCGCGGGATTCCGGCCCTGGTTGCCGCGCGGGGAGGCCGGGCCTTTGTTCTGTACGCGCTCGCGGGCTGGCGGCTTGCCGCCTTTTTCCGGTGGCGTCCAGACGCCGAGCGATTCGCTGCCGCCGGCCGGACGTGCTTCCGTCCTGGATGGCGGGGGCGCCTTGGCCAGCGGCGGCGCGCCGGCAGGGCGCTTGGCCGCATTCGGCGCGGGGCCTTTGCGGACAGGCACCGGGGCGGCGCCTTTCGGCGCGGTCTCCGGCACGCGGTGGTCCGCCTCAAAGCCCGGCTCTTCGTAACGAGGGATGACCTGGCGCGTCAGCATTTCGATCTCCTTCAGCATGTCGACTTCGTCGGCGCACACCAGCGACACCGCTTCGCCGGCCATGCCCGCGCGGCCGGTACGGCCGATACGGTGGATATAATCTTCCGCCACCGATGGCAGATCAAAGTTGACCACCTGTGGCAGGGCTTCGATATCCAGGCCGCGCGCCGCCACGTCGGTGGCGATCAACAGGCGGACTTCCTTGCGTTTGAAGCGGTCCAGCGCGCGCAGGCGGGCAGGCTGCGTCTTGTCGCCGTGGATGGCGTCGGCGGTCACGCCATGTTCGTGCAAGGTCTTGACCAGCGCTTCCGCGCCTTTGCGCGTCTTGACGAACACCAGCGCCTGCACCCAACCGAGCTTGTTCAGCAGATGCAGGAACAGGTCCGGCTTGCGGCGCTTGTCGGTCGGGATCAGCCACTGCTTGACCGATTTGGTCGCCGTATTGGCCGCCGCCACCTGGATCGATACCGGATCTTTCAGCATGCCCTTGGCCAGCTTGCGCACCTCATCCGAGAACGTGGCCGAAAACATCAGCGTCTGGCGCTGCTTGGGCAAGGCCTCCAGCAGGATATCCAGATCGCGTTCGAAGCCCAGGTCCAGCATGCGGTCCGCCTCGTCCAGTACCAGCGTTTGCAGCAGCTCGAAGCTGATCACACCCTGGTCGTGCAGGTCGATCAAACGGCCCGGTGTCGCCACCAGCACGTCCAGCCCTTTGCGCAGCGTGGCGATTTGCGGCTCGATCGCCACGCCGCCATAGGCCACGGCGCTGCGCAGCGGCAGATTGCTGCCGTAGCTGCGGAAGCTTTCGTAGACCTGCTCGGCCAGCTCACGGGTCGGCACCAGCACCAGCGCGCGTATGCATTGCGGCGCGGTGGCCCCTTCCATCGTCAGGCGATGCAGGATCGGCAGCGCGAAGCCGGCGGTCTTGCCGGTGCCGGTCTGCGCGGCGGCCATCACGTCGCGGCCCGCCAGCACGGCGGGAATGGCTTGCTTCTGGACCGGCGTGGGCTGCTTGTAGCCCAGCGCGTCCAGCGTGCGCAGAAGAGGATCGATCAAGCCGAGTGATTGGAAGGTCATGGTGTGTTCAGTCAGACAAAAGGGGCGCAGTGTAGCCGGTTTGCCCGGCGCATGCGGAATTAGTTGGCCAGCGCGTCCGACCACAAGGTCAGGATGTCGCGCACGCGCTGGTCCGGCAGGTTGAGCAGGTTGTCGCCGATGTACAGTTCCACGGAACTGCGATCCGGCAGCGCCGCATGACTGGCGCCGTTGAACAGCCACACGCCGTGTTCCTCGGCGATGCGGCTGCGGATCTCCAGCGCGCGTTCGCGGCCCACCGGCAGGTGGATGTGCAGCATATTGGCGTGCGGCGCGGCGGGATTGGGCGTCAGTAGCGGATAGTCGCGCAGCACTTCATACAGCCACTGCGTGCGCTTGAAGTAGGCCGGCATTGCCGCCAGCCGCGTGTCGAACTGCATGGCCGCGGCCACCACATACGGCGTGCGCTGATAGACGTTGCCGCCCTGGCGGCGATACCACTCCTGCGCCTTGGCGACGAACGCCGCGCTACCGGCCAGCATCGCACCGGCCATCCCGCCGATGCCTTTGTACAGCGAGACGTAGACGCTGTCGAAGCCTGCCGCGATGTCGTTCACCGGCCGCGCGTAGGCCGCCGCCGTTTCCCACAGGCGCGCGCCGTCCATGTGCAGGTGGATGCCTTGTTCGCGGCAGTGCGCCTTGATGGCCGCCAGTTCGTCCCAGCTAGGGCACTGGCCGCCGATCTCGCGCGCCGGCAGTTCCAGCGTGGCCGCGCCCAGTTGGTCCGGAATGGCTTTCAGCTCGTCCAGCGTCCATGGGCGATGCGGATCGCCGATCTGCAGCGCCTGGAAATGGTCGAACAGCTGATGGTTGCCGCGTTCATGTTTCAGGATGTGCGACGTCGGATGCAGCGCCACCAGCTTGCTGCCGCGCTCCGCGCAGGCGATGCGCAGCGCGGTCGCCTGCGTCATGGTGCCGGTGATGCAGAATACCGCCGCCTCAAAACCCAGCAGGCGCGCGACTTTCTGCTCGAAATCCTGTATCAGCGCGCCATTGCCGTAGACATCGTGCGTCACGCTGTGCGCTTCGCACCAGTCGCCCATGGCCGTAAACAGTTCAGCGGGCGTGGCGGTGCGATGGCCCGGCAGGTGCGTACGGCAGCTAAGTTTTAATTCTGCGTCGGTCAAAACCTTCTCCTGAAAGGCAGAATGTTACCACTTCACTCCTTGCGAGCGCGGAAACCGGCCTTGCGGTAGTGCGCTTCGTAGTCGGGCGACAGGGTGCCCATCATGCGATCCCAGAACAGGAAATACCAGCTGAAGTTATAGCGCGCCCTGGCGTGGTGGATGTTATGCGCTGTGGAGGTATTGATCCAGCGGCCCAGCCAGTGGCCCGACAGCGCGCGTGGATACAGCTCATAGCCCAGGTGGGTGTAGACAGCGTACACCGTGTTGATGACCGAGAAGGCAAGGATCGCCCAGCTGGTGATGGGCAGGATCAGCAGAATCAGCACGCCGGCGCCGCTATCAACAATGGCCTCCAGCGGATTGACCGAATACGTGGACCAGGGATTGGTGTTGGTCGAGCGGTGGTGTGTACGGTGAAACCAGCGAAACAGCCGACGATGGTGCATCAGCCGGTGCGTCCAGTAGAAATAGGTATCCTGGATCACCATCGCCAGCAGGATGCTGATGAAAAAGTACGGCCATCCGTGGTCTTCAATATGCGGGTAGAACTGCGTGTATTCGCCAAAGCCGAGGAAAAACAGGATCGGCAGATAACTTGAGAAGACGATGACGCTGCCGATGGAGGTGAACAGCTCGCGCCGCATCTGCGCTGCCGGCGCATGCTTCGCCTGTAGTGGCAGGCGCTTGCCGGGACGGGCGCGCCACCATAGCCACAACGCGAAGAACAGGCCCGCAATCACCACGTAATACATTACGGTGCGCTGGAGATTGAACAGGATTCTTGGCAGCAGGTGGTGCAGCATGGCGTCTCCCTTGGGTCGGAGACGCCATCATAGAGTCGGCGGGTACTGCCTGTGCTTATAAAATGATTAATGCGTCACGTGGACGTTGTGGAACTGCAGCGCCGCCAGGTTGGCGTAGATGCCGCCCAGCGCCACCAGCGACGCGTGCGTGCCGGTTTCGACGATCTTGCCGTCTTCCATGACGATGATGCGGTCGGCGCGCTGCACGGTCGCCAGGCGGTGAGCGATGATGACGGTGGTGCGGCCGACCATCGCCGCTTCCAGTGCTTTTTGCACCAGACGCTCCGATTCCGCGTCCAGCGCGCTGGTGGCTTCGTCCAGCAGCAGCAGCGGCGGATTTTTCAGCAGCGCGCGGGCGATGGCGATACGCTGACGCTGACCGCCCGACAGGCGCACGCCGCGCTCGCCCAGGAAGGACTGGTAGCCTTGCGGCAGGCGCTCGATGAATTCGTGGGCGGCGGCCAGCTTGGCGGCGGCGATCACTTCCTCGTCGCTGGCGCCGGCGCGGCCGTAGCGGATGTTTTCCATGGCGTTGGCCGAGAAGATCACCGTATCCTGCGGCACGATGCCAATGGCGTCGCGCAGTGTGTGCAGATCGAGCTGGGTGATGTCGACGCCATCGAGCTTGATGCTGCCGCGCTGCGGGTCGTAGAAGCGCAGGAACAGCTGGAACAGCGTGGTCTTGCCGGCGCCCGAAGGGCCGACCACGGCGACGGTTTCACCAGGCTTGATGTCCAGCGACACGTGATCCAGCGAGTTGGTTTCCGGACGCGATGGATAGGAGAAGATCACATCGTTCAGCGACAGGGCGGCGCCATTGGCGGCGCGCGGCGGCAGCGCCAGCGGCGTGGCTGGCGACTGAATCTTCGATTTCACCGACATCAGCTCCAGCAGGCGCTCGGTGGCGCCGGCGGCGCGCTGCGCCTCGCCCATCACTTCGGACAATGCGCCAATGGCGCCGGCCACGATGGAGGCATACAGGATGAACTGGCCGAGATCGCCGCCGGTCATGTCGCCCGACAGCACGGCGTGCGCGCCGAGCCACAGCACGAACACGATGGCGCCGAACACCAGCACAATCGCCAGCATGGTCAGCAGGGCGCGCGCGCGAATGCGGCGCATCGCGGTCTGGAACGCGCCTTCCACCGAGCCGCCGAAGCGCTGCGATTCGATCTTTTCATGCGTGAAGGCCTGCACGGTCGGCATGGCGTTGAGAATTTCGCCGGCCATGGCGGAAGCGTCGGCCACGCGGTCCTGCGAATCGCGCGACAGCGTGCGCACGCGGCGTCCGAACATCACGATCGGCAGCACGGTCAGGATCAGCAGGCCGATGATGATGGCCGACAGTTTGGGGCTGGTCACGAACAGCATCACCAGGCCGCCGATGAACAGCAGCACATTACGCAGCGCCATCGAGATGCTGGTGCCGACCACCGACTGGATCAGCGTGGTGTCGGTTGTGATGCGGGACAGCACTTCGCCGGTCTGCGTGGTCTCGAAGAATTCCGGACTTTGCGTGACGACGTGTTGGTAGACCGCGCTGCGGATGTCGGCGGTGACGCGCTCGCCGAGCCACGACACGGTGTAGAAGCGCGCCGCCGTCGCCAGCGCCAGGATGGTGGCGAGGCCGAACAGCGCCAGAAACACCAGGTCCACGTGCTGGATGCTGCGCGTGCCCGATCCGCCGAAGCCCAGGTCGATCATCTGCTTGAAGGCTGCGGGAATCGCCAGCGTGGACGCGGCGGCCACCACCAGCGCCACACCGGCCATGGCGAACTGGCGCTTGTACGGCGCCAGGAAAGGCACAAGCCCTCGCAAGGTGGCGAGGCTGCCTTTTTTGAGTTCACGGGATGCGTTCGGTGCAGCGGCGGAGGGCGTGCTGGCGGTGGTGCTATTGGTCATCGTGTGGCTGCGGTTACGTAAATGTACTTGTGGTGACGTTTGGTACTACTCAAATATTGTGCCTACAGTTTCATGGCGCGGACATAACCTGTCATTTCCAGATAGGCGCGGCCCACCGGCTTGCCGTCACGGTTCAGCGTGACCGCACCTTCCCAGTACACCGCGCCAGTGGACCGGCGCGAATCCAGTTCCTGGTCGTCCTGCAGCGGCACCACGTCCCACACCATGCTGCCGGTGGTGAGGCGGGTCGCGACAGGATACTCGGCATCGGTGCGGGGCGAACGCCACCGTCGCTGCGGAGCAAAGCTGACCTGGTCCGGCGTGAACTGCGTGATCTTACCGGATGCATCGCGCCATGTCGCGTGCGCCCATAGTTTAGCACCTGTCTTGCTTCTGACCTCGAAAGCCATCAATGCACCGCCGTCGGCCAGGTTGGCGCCGATCCAGTCCCAGCCAGTGGCCTCGGCGTCCAAGGCTTCGCTGGACCATTCGTGGTCCAGCCAGGCGGCGCCGGTGACGCTTGTCTGCTTGCCAACGCGGGTGATACTGCCGCTGACCTGCAAGTGCGGCTGGCTGTAGTAATAGCTGCTCTGCGCCGGGCGCGGTCCCTTGCGGGAGTAGCCATGGTCGCCTTGCAGCAGATCCGGCTGGGAGGGCGCCAGTTTCAGGTCGTATTTGAATTCCGGGCCGTCGACGTGGACGCTATAGCTGCCGTCGGCGCCGCGCACCATGTGCCAGTCTTCCAGCTTGACGTTGGTGTCGCCGGTTCTGGCGTAGGACAGGCCGAAGCCTTCGCGCGCGCTGCGCTGGTCGTGCAGCAGCTTGCCGTTGGCCGGATCGGACAGCGCGGCGTGACCGATGATCAGCTGCTTGGGCGCGAACTGGCTGGGATTGGCGCGATCGTGTGTGCTGGCGCTGCGGAAGAACGTGACCTGGAAGCCGAGCGGCTTGCCGTCCGGCGTATTGAGCCAGCCGGTGACGTACCACCATTCGGTCTTGTAGTCGGGATGGGCGCCGTAGTCTTTTGGGAAGGACAGGGTGGCGCCCGGCACCACGGGCGGGAACTGCGGCGCGGCGGCGCGTGCTGGCGTGGACAGCAGCAGCGCGAGCAGGATTGTAAACAAACGAACAAGCATTACCAGTCCTCCCGGACAGCGCGTATCGGTCCGCCGGACAGCGACTGGCGGCCGGCCAGCAGCGCGGTGAGCGCGGCGGCGGCCAGCAGCAGGCCGGCGACACTGGCGAGCAGCGGCCATGGCATGTGCAGCTGCATGGTCCAGTGGAAGGATTGCGGGTTGACGACGAATACCAATATCAAACTGATCACCCATCCGAGCACAAAGCCGGTGACGATGCCGAGCGCCGTCAGCGAGCCGCCTTCGATCGCCAGGATCGACAGCACCTGGCGGCGGGTGACGCCGACGTGGCGCAACATGCCGAATTCCTTGGCGCGCGCCAGCGTCTGCGCGGAAAAGGTGGCGGCCACGCCGAACAGGCCGATGACGATGGCGATCGCCTCCAGCAGGTAGGTGATGGCGAAGCTGCGGTCGAAGATCTTCATGCTCATGGCGCGGATTTGCGAGGGTTCGCTGGCGTCCAGCGCCGCCGCGAACGGCAGTTTTTTCAATGCGGCCAGTGTGTTTTCCGGTTTTGCATCCGGCTTGAGCGTCAGTGCCACGGCGCTGGCTTGCTGTTCGCCGGTGATGGCGCGGTAGTCGCTCAGCCGCATCTGGATGGTGCCGGTGGGGCGTGCGTAGTCGCGCCACACGCCGGCCACCTGGAAGGCGTGCAGGGCGCCGGCCAGCGGCAGTTCGATGCGCTGGCCAACCTTCATGCCGTATAAATCAACCATGGCTTCGGATACCCAGACCGGCGGTGGTGAGCCGGCGGCGGGAGTTTGCGTCTCGCCGACGATGGCCAGCGTGCGCGAAGGATTGGCCGCGTCCACGTTGCGCGCCATGAGGGTGACCGGCGGCCTGCCGGAGGCCAGCGAGATCGAGCGCGTGCGCAGGAAATCTGCGGTAGCGACGCCGGGCAATGCCGCCAGCATCGCCTGTTCGGAAGGCTGCAAGCCGGCCGTGGCGCCGCCGCTGGCGGTGCTGACGTAGATATCGGCCGGCAGGATGTGCAGCAGCCAGTCGTCCAGCGACACGCGGAAGCTGGTGACCATGATGGCCATGGCGACCATCAGGCTGAAGCTCGACAGCACGCCACCGAGCGCAATGCCGGCCTGGCTGGAGGCGTTGGCGAGGCGGGACAGCGTCAGCGTGACGACCGCCGAAGCGCCCGGCTTGTCGGCGGTGGCTGCGCTCCATTGCCGGAAAGCGAGGCGGAACACGATGGCGGCCAGACGCGGCATCAGGCCGATGGCGCCGATCAGCAGCAGGGCGATGGACAGGTAGCCGAACAGCGGCAGTTCGAATATTGGCGGCGCCTGCGACAGCAGTGCGGCCAGCGCCATGCACACCAGCGAAGGCCAGGCGCGCGACAGGCGCGACATGGCAGCTTCCTCGGTTCCGGATTTAAGTGCGACCGCCGGCTTGGCGCGGGCGGCGTCCAGCGCTGGTGCGGCGCAGCCCAGCAGGGCGACCGCCACGCCCAATGCGAAGTAGATGGCGGCGGCCAGCGGCGTGAAATGCACTTGCGGACGCACGCCGGAGAAGAATCCCGCGCCGAGGTCGGCGCCCATGAAGTGCAGTGCGGCGGCGGCCAGTCCGTAGCCGGCGGCGATGCCGATGGCGGAACCGGCGATGCCGAGGCACAGGCCTTCGATCAGAATCTGGCGCAGCAGGCGATGGCGGTCGAGGCCCAGCACGCGCAGCAGCGCAAACTGGCTGCGGCGGCGGATGACAGACAGCGCCTGCGTGGAGAATACGAGGAAGGCGCCGGTGAACAGCGCCACCAGCGCCAGTACGGTCAGGTTGACGCGGTAGGCGCGGCTCATGCCTTCGTTGCTGCTGTTCTGTTCTTCGTCGTTGGGCTGGTTGATGCGGAAGCGGCCTGGGTATCGGCTTTGCAGGTCTTTTTCCAGCTGGGCTTTGAAGACTTCGCGGTTCATGCCATCGCGCAGTTTGAGGTCGATGCGCGACAGTTGACCGAGTTTCTCGAAACGCCATTGCGCGGCGCCGATGTCCATTACGGCGATGCGCTGGCCGGCGCGCGCGCCAGGCAGTGAGCCAGCGACGCGCAGTTTCAGTTGGCCGGTGCCGACTTGTAGGGTGACCAAGCCGTCGGCTGGTTGCAGCCATTGCTGGGCGGCGGGCGAGAGGAACAGCGTGTCGTCGGCCAGTGTGGCGTTGATGTCGTCGTTGGCCGGCACGCCGATCAGGTCCGGCGTGATGTAGCCGGCGCGGAAGGCGTCGGTGCCGATGATCTTGAGGGCGGTGCGTTGGCCGGGGACGGAGGCTTCAAATTCCAGCACGGGCGAGGCGACCACCACGCCGTCGCGCTGCGCCAGATGCGGGTAGATCGCTTCGTCGAAGAATGGTTCGGTGCCGCGCACCTGAATGTCGGCGACGCCGGACAGACCTTTGACGGCGGCCGAGAATTCGTTGAAGGCGGCGGCGTTGATCAGGTGGATGGCGAAGCCGAGCGAGATGCCGACCGCGATGGCGGCAATCGCCACCAAAGCCCGCACAGGATGGGCGCGCCATTCGCCAAGCAGCAGCCAGCGTGACAGCCGGCGCATCGATGCCGCTGGCGCGTCGGGCACCGCGCTGCTTGCGGCGCCGGCAGGCGAGTTAGCGTCAGGCTGGTTGTGATCGGACATCAGTGCGGACACTCCAGCGCCATGGTCTCGCCGGCGCGGCGCGCGCGCAGGCGTGCGGCTTCGGTGGCCTGGCCGGTGGCGCGGCGGGCGTCTTCGTCGGCCCAGCGCTTGTTCAGTTTGAGCTTGTCGCACTTCTTGCGCTGGACGGCGGCAGCCTGCGAGGCGCGCGCGGCGTCGCGTTCTTCGCGCTCCTCGCGTTTGAGCCGGGCTTTCTCCAGCGTGTCGGCCTGTTTCTGCTGGCGACGCAGGGCGCCGGCTGCGGCAGGATCGCGCGGCGGCGCAGACGGCGCCTCCAGCATCGCCGCATTGGCGCCCGCAGGACACGGCGTATCGCTGTAACTGACCTTGCCATCCACAGTACATTTGTAGACGGTTTGCGCGTAAGCAGCCAGCGTGACCGCCCACATCACGACAACAATCAGCAGTTTCATTTCAGCCTCGGTCAAAGGATTTTCCCGGGATTCATGATACCGAGTGGATCCAATGCCGCTTTGATGGCTCGCATCATATTCAGTTCTACCGCCGATTTGTAGTGCGCCAGCTCGCCGCGCTTCAACGCGCCGATGCCGTGTTCGGCGGAAATCGAGCCGCCGAACGACACCACGCTGTCATGCACCACGCGATTGACCTTGTCCTGATTGTCCAGGAAGTCCTCGTTGGAGATGCCGACCGGCGGCGCCACGTTGTAATGCAGGTTGCCGTCGCCCAGGTGACCGAAGCACACCAGCTGGCAGCCCGGAAAAGCCGTCTCCAGCCGCGGCCCGGTGACGGCGATGAAATCCGCAATCCGCGACACCGGCAGCGAAATATCATGCTTGATGTTCTTGCCGGCCTTGGCCTGCGCCAGCGGAATGTGCTCGCGCAACTGCCACAGACCGGCCGATTGCGCCACCGACGTCGCCACCACCGCATCATTGATCACGCCGCGCTCCAGCGCCGCGCCGATCGCATGTTCCAGCAGGCCGACCGCATGCTGCTCCGACTCGCTGCTGCTCAGTTCCAGCAGCACATATTGCGGATGCGGTTCGGCGAAAGGCTTGGGCAGTTGCGGGAACTGTTCAGCCACCAGCGCCAGGCAATAGCGCGACATCAGCTCGAAGCCGGTCAGGCTGGAACCGCAATGGTCCTGCATCAGCACCAGCAATTGCAGCGCGTCGGCGGGCGAGGGCAGCGCCGCCAGCGCGGTGATGCTGGCTTTCGGCTGCGGATACAGCTTGAGCACCGCGCCGGTGATGATGCCCAGCGTGCCCTCCGCGCCGATGAACAGATCGCGCAAGTCGTAGCCGGTATTGTCCTTGCGCAGACCGCGCAAGCCGCTCCAGATCTCGCCCTGCGGCGTGACCACTTCCAGTCCCAGGCACAGTTCACGCGTGTTTCCGTAGCGCAGAACCGCCGTGCCGCCGGCGTTGGTGGACAGGTTGCCGCCGATGGTGCAGCTGCCTTCCGCCGCCAGCGACAGCGGGAACAAACAGCCCTCGGCCGCAGCCGCCTCCTGGATTTGCTGAAGAATGCAGCCCGCATCCACCGTCATGGTGCGGTTGACTGGATCGACCTGGCGGATGCTGTTCAGGCGCACCAGCGACAGTACCACTTGCGCGCCGCTGGCATCCGGCACGCTGCCGAGCACCAGTCCCGTATTACCACCTTGCGGCACCAGCGCGACACGATGTTCGGCGCAGGCGCGCACCAGCGCCGCCACTTGCTCCACCGAGCCGGGGCGCAGCACGGCCAGCGCCTTGCCGGTAAAGCGGCCGCGCCAATCGGTGAGGAAGGGCGCCATGTCGGCTGGCGCATCGAGCACGTAGGCATCGCCGACGATGCCGCGGCATTGCGTGAGGAATTCCATCATTTGACCGTGTTGACCTTTACCTTATCCAGCAGCTCCTTGGCCAGCTTGCGCGCCGCGCGCTTGTACGGACGCAGATACAGCAAGGCGCAGACAAAGTAGATGCAGACCACCGCCGCCTCGCCCCAGGCCAGCGCCGAGGACAGACCGCCGGTGTCGCTCCAGCCGCGCACCACGCCTTCGGTGAAGTACAGCAGGATCATCATCGAGGTCCACTGCAGCGTGTAGATATCGCGCTTCCAGACGCCGTACAGCGGCAGCAGCAGCGGCGCGGCCTTCAGCACCAGCCACGAACCGCCCGGCTTCAGCGGCGCCAGCACCATCTCCCACAACACACACAAGACTATCAACGCCACCAGGCTGCCGATCGCGCCCCAGTGAAAATACTTTTGCATTGTGGTTTCCATGGCGTCTATCCGTTAAGTTTGACTGCTGTTTCGGCCAGGCGCTTGCCCAATGCGATGGCCAGGCGTTTCTCGTCTTCGGTGATGACCTTTTTGCCATCGAGGCCGGACCAGTGGCTGGCGCCGTAGGGCGTGCCGCCGCTGGAGGTGGTCATCAGTTCGGGATTGGTGTACGGCAGGCCGAGCACCATCAGACCGTGATGGAACAGCGGGATCATCATCGACAACAGCGTCGACTCCTGGCCGCCGTGCAGGCTGCCGGTCGAGGTGAACACGCAGGCCGGCTTGCCCGCCAGCGCGCCGGACAGCCATTGGCTGGCGGTGCCGTCCCAAAAATATTTCATGGCCGAGGCCATATTGCCGAAGCGGGTCGGCGAGCCGACCGCGATGCCGGCGCATTCGGTCAGGTCGTCCAGCTCCACGTAGGGCGCGCCGTCGGCCGGCACGTCCGGCTCGGTGGCTTCGGCTACGGTGGACACCGCCGGCACCGTGCGCAGGCGCGCGTCGCAGCCAGGTACGCTCTCGATACCCTGGGCGATCAGCTCCGCCAATTTGCGGGTTGCGCCATGGCGGGAGTAAAACAGTACAAGAATAGTCAGATTAGGATGGTTCATCAGCGGTATTATAGGGCGCTTTAGCGGATGGCATCATTGCCACTGTTGTAATACGATAGCGCCCATGTACCAAAAATATATCCGTCCTTTTTATCTGTACCTGTTCCGCACCTGCCGTGGCGGCATCAAGACCGTGCGTTCGCTGTCCTGGCCCGAGGTGCGCGACCTGATTTTGTTCGCGCGCCGCCGGCTGCGCGAGGAGAGTTTGCCGCAGGTGGCCGGCAGCCTGACCTTCACCACCGTGTTTGCGCTGGTGCCGCTGCTGACGATCGCGCTGGCGATCTTCACCACCTTCCCGATGTTTAACACCTTCCGCAGTTCGCTGGAGGCGTACTTCGTGCAAAGCGTGATGCCGAAGACGATTTCCAGCACCATCCTCAATTACCTGACGATGTTCGCCTCCAAGGCCACGCGGCTGTCGGCGGTGGGCGCCGTGGCGCTGATCTTCACCTCGATCGCGATGATGAACCTGATCGAGCGGGTGTTCAACCGTATCTGGCAGGTGCGCGGCCAGCGCGCGTGGACGCGGCGCATCCTGGTCTACTGGGCGCTGATTACGCTCGGGCCGCTGCTGATCGGCGTGTCGCTGACGTTGTCGTCGCAGGTGTTCATGGCGACCACCGACCTGATGAGCCAGGTGCCTGTCCTCGGTGCGCTGATTTACACGGCGGTGTCGCTGGCGCTGAGCATGGCCACCTTCACGCTGCTGTACGTGGTGGTGCCGAACCGCGACGTCGACTGGCATGACGCGGCCTGGGGCGGCCTGGTGGCCGGGGTGGCGTTCGAGGTGGCCAAGCGCGGTTTCGCGGTGTTCATTACACAGTTTCCGACGTATTCCAAGATTTATGGCGCACTGGCGGCCTTGCCGCTGTTCCTGTTATGGATTTATGTGTCGTGGATGATCACCCTGTTCGGCGCCTTGCTGACGGCCGCGCTGCCGGTGGTGAAGTACGAGCGCTGGTGGCACGAGGCGCAGCCGGGCGGTGAGTTTGTCGACGCCATGGCGATCCTGCGCGTGCTGCACGTGGCCTCCAAATGTGGCGATACGGCCCTGGTCAGCGCGGTGCAGATCCGCGAGCGCACGCGCCTGGGCTTCGATGAAATGGACACGCTGCTGGAACGCATGGTGGCGGAAGGCTGGGTCGGACGGGTGCCGGTGGCCGCGCCGCCGCGCGTCCAGTGGGGCAAGCGGGTGAGCGATGGCGTCGACAACTGGGTCATCCTCGCCAATCCGGAAAAATTGACGCTGGCCGACGTCTACCGCCTGTTTGTGTTTGCCGGCATGCCGGTCAACGCCGGCGTGGTGGCCGACGGTGACGATGAACTCGACCTGCAGGCGGCCCGCGAAGCCGCCTCGCTGGCGCGCGAGGTGGAAACCGCCGTTGAAGCGGGCCTGGGCAAGACACTGGCCGACCACTTCGGCCCTATCGACTGCCGATAAACGCGGCCAGCGCCTCGCTGACGGCGTCCGGCTGCTCGGCCATCATCGCGTGGCCGGCTTCCAGTGTGGCGGTTTCGGCATGCGGCATGGCGGCGGTGAGCAGGCGCGCGGCCTTCGGCGGCGTCATGACGTCGGCCGCGCCGAAGATGAACAGGGCGGGGCAGCGCACCGTTTGCGCGGCCGCTTCGCCGTGATCGTAGGCGTTGCAGGCGGCGAGGTCGGTGTACAGCAGATTCGCGCCCGCCATGCGCCGCATCAGCTGGCGCAGCGTCTCGGTGTCCGCATGGCCGGGCGTGTGCGACCACTTGGTGACCATGTCGATGGCGCGCATTTCGTCGTTGCGGGCGGTATCCAGCAGCGCATCGGCCACCTTCATCGGGAATATGCAGCCCAGCAGCGCCAGGTGCGAGACGCGCTGCGGCGCCTTGGCGGCCGCCTCCAGCGCGATCAGTGATCCCATGCTGTGGCCGACCAGCGCCGCCTGCGCGATTCCGGCCGCGTCCAGCGTCGCCAGCAGCCAGTCGGCCATGGCGGCAATGGTGTCGAGGGCCGGCCCCGGCGTGGCGCCGTGTCCCGGCAGGTCGAGTGCGAGCACCGGGTGGTCGTGCTGCGCAAGGTAGTGGCGCTGCGTCGACCATACCGAGTGGTCGTTCAGCGCGCCGTGGATGAAAACCACTGTAGGCCTGGGCATGTCTGTCTCCTGTTTTTTGCAGCTATCCTACAGTAAGACAATAATGTTATGTTTTGCTTATCCGAAGCGCTGGCTTTTTTACCGGGCATAGGCTACATTCGGACAAGGCTAAGAAAAACTAGAACTCCCATTCACAGAGCGCATATCAGCGAACAGGACGGCCACCATGAAAGTCTCCGAAATTCTGCAGGTTAAAGGTTCCATCCTTTACACCATCTCCCCCGATCAACCCCTGGCGGATGCCGCCAACACCATGGCCGAGAAAGACATCGGTTCGCTGGTCGTCATGGAATTTGGCGATCTGGTGGGCATGCTGACCTTCCGCGAGGTGCTGCGTGCGCTGCACGACAACCAGGGCACGGTGGGCGCCGGCACGGTGCGCAAGCACATGGACGACGCGCCGATCACGGTCACGCCGGACACCGAGGTCAATGAGGTGCGCCGCATCATGCTGGAAAAGCACGCGCGCTATCTGCCGGTGATGAACGCCAAGACCATTCTCGGCGTGATTTCGTTCTACGACGTGGCGCGCGCGGTGCTGGAAGCGCAAAGCTTCGAGAACCGCATGCTGAAGGCCTACATCCGCGACTGGCCGGCCGAGGCCGAAGCCGCCGACTAAACCCAAACCGGGGTCAGTGCCGACATTCGGACACGGGCCCAGCCGTGAGCGGCTGGGCCCGTGTCCGAATGTCGGCACTGACCCCGGTTCTTATCAGGCGGCGCCCTCCAGGGCGTCGTTGCTCAACCAGCCGGTCAGGGCGGTGGCGGTCATCGGCCGGGCAAACAGGAAGCCCTGCGCCAGCGGGCAGCCCAGCGATTGCAGGATCTGTGCCTGGCGCTCGTCTTCCACCCCTTCCGCAATCACCGCCAGGCCCAGGTTGCGGCCCAGCTGGATCACCATTTCCGCGATGCTGCTGCCGCGCGCCGACCCGGTAATCTCCGTGACAAAGGCGCGGTCGATCTTCAGGCGGTCGATCTGCAGGCGCTGCAGATACGACAGCGACGAGAAACCGGTGCCGAAATCGTCGATGGCGATGCTGACGCCGGTCTGCTTTATCTGCCCCAGCATCTTGATCAGCAAATCCGGCTCTTCCATGGCCATCGATTCCGTGATTTCCAGCTCGATGTGCTGCGGCGGCGCCCCGGTGTCTTCCAGCGCGCGTTTCAGCATGTCGAGGAACAGCGGATGGCGGAACTGTACCTGCGAGACGTTGATCGACATCATGAAATCATGGTGGCCGGCCTTGCGCAGGTCGACCAGCTCGCGGCAGGCGGTGCGCATCACCCATTCACCCAGGTCGATAATCAGGCCGGAATACTCGGCGATCGGGATGAAGCGGTCCGGCGAGATGAACTTGCCGTCCGGCGTCTGCCAGCGCAGCAGCGCCTCGGCGCCGACCGGGCGCCGCGTGGCCAGGTCGATCTGTGGCTGGTACACCACGAACAACTGGTTCTGGCCGAAGGCCGTGCGCAGCGCGTGCATCATGCGCACCCGTTCGCGGATCTCCACGCCCATCGAGCGCGAGAAGTAGAAGTGGCCGGCGCGCTGCTGCGACTTGGCGCGTTTTAGCGCGATGTCGGCGTCCTTCAGCGCATCGGCGCCGCTGCCTTCGTGCTCGTTCAGGCGCACCAGGCCGAGCGTGGCGGACAGCTGCACGTCCTGGCCGTCGATGCTGAAGGCGCGCTGGAACAGCGCCAGGATATTGCCCGGATTGACCTGCGTCGAATCGCCCAGCACGCAGAAGATGTCGCCGCCGATGCGGGCCACCGTGACGCGGTCGCCCAGCTCGGTCTGCAGGCGGCCGGCGACGGCGATCAGCAGCATGTCGCCGAACTGGTGGCCGAGGGCGTCGTTGGTTTCGGCAAAGTGGTCGAGGTCGACCAGCGACAGCGTGGCGTCGTCGCGCGCCGGACCGGCGATGGTGGCGTCGAGGATTTCCACCAGCCGTGTGCGGTTCGGCAGCTTGGACAGCTGGTCGTAGAACGCGGCGTTATGCAGGTGCGTGACCAGTTCAACGTTGTCCAGGCCGACTGCGACGTTGCTGCAGAACACTTCCAGCAGCCGTTCGTCGATCTCGGTCGGCGCTTTTTTTACTTCCAGGAAAGCAACGAAGTCGCGGCTGGCCTTGCCGGCGAAATACAGCGTGATGAAATCCGGGCCGTAGACGTTGCGGCGCTGCGCCAGCGCCAGTTCCAGCGCCTCGTGGATGCGCTGGTCCTCGCGCACCGTCAGCGTGATATTGCTCAGGTGGCGGAAGGTGCCGGCGGTGGCCATCACCATCAGCTCGTGGCAGCCGTCGTCCGGGCATTCCTGCACGCACAGCACGCCGTTGGCCTCGCAGCCCAGCAGGTCGCCGATCTGCGACAGCACGCCGGCGGCGAAATTCTGTACGCCGTGCAGGGTCATCAGCTGGGTGCTGGCGTGGACGATCTGGTTCAGGCCGCGCCGGCTGTCGTTGATCTTGCGGATCTGCTCGTAGGAGCGGATCGCCGCCGTCACCGTGGTAAACAGCTTGATGCGGGTCAGCTCGGACTTGGTCTTGTAATCGTTGATGTCGAAATCGCGGATGGCGTCGATTTCCGGCGCATAGCCGGGCTGGCCGGTGCGCAGGATGATGCGCACGTCGTGCAGCTTCAGCGTTTCGCGGATATAGCGCACCAGATGCAGGCCGGCATCGTCCTGTTCCATCACCACATCCAGCAGGATGACGGCGATTTCCGGCTCGTGCTTGAGCAATTCGCGCGCCTGGCCGGCCGAATAGGCGTGCACGAACTCCAGCGGACGGTGCTGCATGTCGAGGTTGCCGAGCGCAAAGGTCGTGGTCGAGTGGACGTCTTCGTCGTCGTCGATAATCATGACCCGCCAGACATTGCGGGCGCCCGTCGAAACAGGCGCGGCCGGATGCTCTTCTAAGAATACCAAATCGTCTTGATCATCCTTGGATTGCTCAAGGGGTGTGACCGGTGGGGGCATGTGTAGCTTCTCCAAGTACTCGGTGTTCTTGCGTTCAAGTATATAGCGAATTGTCAAAAAGAATGCGGTTTTCCGGCGCTTTCCGCCGTCGCTTGTGCACCGATGTGCAAGTTGCACCATACTTGTATCAAAAGAATGATATTTTACCAAGCGAAACTTGCCTTGTGGAAATTATTATGGAGGCGGCCCGTCGCGCGGCGTCGGCTGGTAGAATGAGGGACTTTCCCCATTTTTCCGAAGATTCTTTTCCTATGTCCGGTAATACTTTTGGCAAATTGTTCTCTGTAACTACTTTTGGTGAGTCGCACGGTCCCGCGATTGGTTGTGTGATCGATGGTTGCCCACCAGGTTTGCCGTTGTCCGAAGCCGACATTCAGCCGGAACTGGATCGCCGCAAGCCGGGCACCTCGCGTCACGTGACGCAGCGCCAGGAGTCGGATACGGTGGAGATTTTGTCGGGCGTGTACCAGGGTGTGACCACCGGCACGCCGATCGCGTTGCTGATTCGCAATGAGGACCAGCGCAGCAAGGATTACGGCAACATCGCCGAAAGCTTCCGTCCTGGTCATGCAGACTACACCTACTGGCACAAATACGGCGTCCGCGATCCGCGCGGCGGCGGCCGTTCGTCGGCCCGCCTGACGGCGCCGGTGGTCGGCGCTGCCGCCATTGCCAAGAAGTGGCTGCACCAGCAGTACGGCACCGTATTCAAGGGCTGCATGAGCCAGCTGGGCGAGATCGCCGTGCCGTTCCAGGACTGGTCGCACGTGCCGGACAATCCGTTCTTTGCGGCCACCGGCGACGCCGCCGTCATCGAACGCATGGAAGCGTACATGGACGACCTGCGCAAGGCCGGCGATTCCATTGGCGCGCGCATCGACGTCGTGGCGCAGAATATTCCAGTGGGCCTGGGCCAGCCGATCTACGACAAGCTGGATGCCGATATCGCTTACGCCATGATGGGCATTAACGCCGTCAAGGGCGTGGAGATCGGCGCCGGTTTCAAGTCGGTGGAACAGAAGGGCACTGAACACGGCGATCCGCTGACGCCGCAGGGCTTCGTCGGCAACAACGCCGGCGGCGTGTTGGGCGGCATTTCGACTGGCCAGGACATCACGGTGTCGATCGCCATCAAGCCGACGTCGTCGATCCGCACGCCGCGTCCTTCGATCGACAAGGATGGCAATCCGGTGATGGTCGAGACCTTCGGCCGCCACGATCCGTGCGTGGGCATCCGCGCCACGCCGATCGCCGAGGCGATGCTGGCGCTGGTGCTGATCGATCATGCGCTGATGCACCGCGCGCAGTGCGGTGACGTCAAGGTATCCACTCCCAACATCGAACTGTAAGTGCCGGCGCAGGCTTTCAGCTTCGCCTTATTCCTCTTCTGCTACTACGCACACGCCGGCACGTGGAGCACCTACGCGACGCTGTTCTTTGCCGATAAGGGCATGACGGTCGCGCAGATCGGCGTGCTGATGTCGATGATCCAGGTGTTGCGCATCGTCGGTCCGAATGTCTGGGGCTATGTCGCCGATCATTACGACCGCCGCGTGCTGGTGCTGCGCGTGGCCGGCTTTGCGGCGCTGGCGGGCTTCTCCGGCTTCTTCTTCGGCGCCACCTTCGGCCACTTCATGCTGGCGATGGTGATCCTCAATCTGTTCACCAGCGGTCAGGCGCCGATCTGCGAAGCGCTGATGCTGTCCGAGATGAAGGGCGATCTGACCTACTATGGCCGGATTCGCATGTGGGGGTCGATCGGTTTCATTGTGTCGGTGTCGCTGGCGTCGCTGGCGCTGGAGCATTACGGCATCGTGACGCTGCCTTGGGTGGCGGCCGGGTTGCTGGTGGCGACCATCCTGGCGGCGTTCCGGCTGCATGATGTGCCGCGCCGCACGCACCGCGATCCGCCGCCGCCTTTGCTGTCGCTGCTGCGCCGGCGCGAGGTGATCGCCTTCTTTGCCTCCACCGCGCTGATGGTGGCGGCGCACGCTTCGCTGTATACCTTTTATTCGCTGTACCTGGAACGCAGCGGCTACAGCAAGACCGTGATCGGCGCCATGTGGTCGCTGGGCGTGCTGGCCGAGGTGATGCTGTTTTATTTTCAGGCGCCGCTGTTCAGGCGCTGGGGCGCGATGCGCATGATGTATCTGGCGCTGGGCGTGGCCGTGGTGCGCTTCCTGATGATCGGCGCTGGCTCGCATCAACTTTGGCTGCTGATCGTGGCGCAACTGATGCATGCGGCGACCTTCGCGCTGCACCATTCGTCGTCGGTGATGTCGCTGCAGCGCTGGTTCTCCGGGCCGTTGCAGGCGCGCGGACAGGCGCTGTACATGAGCATCTCATACGGCATCGGCGGCTCGCTAGGCGGCTTGTTCCTGGCGCAGTGGTGGGAGCGGGCGGGCGCGGAGTCGGTGTATTTCGTGGCGGCGGCGCTGGTGTCCTTGTCCGCCGTAGCGGCAACCTTATCGTTCCGCTGGCAGCGCAACGACGGCCATTAACGGGCCACGGCTTCCGGCGTCACGCCGTGACGGCGCTCAACCGCGCGCACCACCATCGCCCGCATGTCGTTCAGCAGCGAAAACTCGGTCTGGCTCAACTGGATCGGCGGGAACGATTCGTCCCAGTCGCCATACAGGAAACCAGCCGGCTGGCCGTTGGCCGACAGCGGCAGGATCACAAAGCTGCGTGCCTCGGCCAGCGAACTGCGCCACCACAGCGGCAGCTTGGCCGAAAATTTGGCGTCGTGCGCGTTCTCGATGAAGATCACGCGGTCGCTGTTCAGGGCCGCATGGAACACATTCGGTTCGTAGGCGTCGTCGAACGCCATCGACGGCAGCAGCTCGCGCGTGCCTTCGCCGAAGCTGATCTTGGCCGCGTACTTGTTGTCCTTGCGGTTGCGGACAAACGCCACCGCCCGCGAAAAGTCCAGGCCCTTGTACACGGTCTCCAGCGCGATCTGCACCATCTGGCCGGGACTGGCCGTATCGAGCACGTCGCGCATGTCGGACAGGCCGCTGAGCAGGATCTTGTTGCCGGCCGCGCGCTGGCGCGTCTTGGCCAGCGCCTTGGCGCGGCGCTCGGCGGGGCGCGACAACGGCGCGATCGACAGGTCGTTGGCGGCGATCACCTTGGCCTGCTCGATGGCGTGCGCCAGGTTCGACGGCTCCACTCCCAGCATGGCGGAATAGCTCTCGGTCAGCTGCTTGACTTTTTCGGCGCCCTCGGCGTCGTCATGCCACAGAGATTCGGCGCAGCGCGCCGCCATGGTCGACAGCGCGGCGATCCAGTCGGACTCCGAAATCTCTGCGCCCGGTTCGGCCGGCGCCAGCGTGCGCATGCCGTTCAGCAGCGCCTTCGGCAAGCCCCAGTGCATGGCGGCGGCATGGCCGACTTCTTCCAGGCTGAGACCCAGCAGCTCCGGCGCCGCTTCCTCCACCGTGCGCGAGGTCTGGTCGGCCAGGCGCTGCAGCTCGTGCCAGCGCTCCGGCATGTAATAGGTCAGCATCATGCGACCCAGCGTGTGCAGCATCGAGCACACCACGGCTTCCTCGCCGTGGCGGCTTTCGGCGGTGTAGGCGATCTGCTGCGCCACCAGTCCGGCCAGCACGGCCTTTTCCATTTCCACGTGGGCGATGGTGGTGTCGTTCGATGTGGCGGCCAGTTCCTCGATCAGCTTCAGGCCCAGCGCCAGATGGCCGATCGCCTCGGTGCCCAGCACCAGCACCGCTTTCGACACCGTGTTCACATGCTGGCCGAAGGCCGAGTACATGCCGCTGTTGGCCAGCCGCAGCACCTTCTGCGTCAGCACCGGATCGGAGAGCACGGTGCGCGTCATGTTGAATTCCTGCTCGTCTTCGCCGCGCATGGCGCCGAGGATGGCGGTGATGGCCTTGGCGAAGCCCGGCATGTCGCCGCGCCGGCGCGTGCAGTCGCCCAGTTCCGTCAGCGTCTTGTTGCCCAGCGCGGTGGCCGCCTTGTAGCTGTTGATCATTGGGTCACCTGCCGCAGTTCCGCCGGCACCATCTTGGCGTGGATGCTTTCCTTCAGCGCCGCCAGCGCCACGTTGGCCGCCATCGGCTTGCCGGTCAGGTAGCCCTGGATGTACTGGCAGCCGCGTTCTTCGAGATACTGCATCTGTTCTTCGGTTTCCACGCCTTCCGCCACCACCGACAAGTCGAGGTGCTTGGCCAGGTCCAGTACGGCGTTGCAGATCGCGCCATCCTTCTGCGAACCGGGCAGGTCGCGGATGAAGGTGCGGTCGATTTTCAGGACCGAGATCGGGAAGCGCTTGAGGTAAGCGAGGGAGGAATAGCCGGTGCCGAAATCGTCAATCGCGATGCGCGCCTTGCGTTCGGCCATTTTGGACAGGATGGACTCGGCGTGGACCGGGTCGATCATCAGTGTGCCTTCTGTGATTTCTAGTACCAATTGCTCACCAAGCAGGCCGGAAAAGGCGATCGCATCATCCAGCACATCCAAGAATTTATCGTTGCGGAACTGTCGGGGGCTGATATTAACAGAGATATAAAGGCTGCGCTTGGCCACCTCTTCGAACTGCTTGAGCTGCACGCAGGCCGCCTTCAGCGCCCAGGCGCCCAGCAGATTGATCAGGCCATTGGTTTCGGCGATCGGGATGAAGCGCGCCGGCGGCACCATGCCCAGCGTCGGATGCTTCCAGCGCATCAGCGTCTCGAAGCCCTGGATCTCGCGCGTGTGGGCGTCGACGATCGGCTGATAATACAGCAGGAATTCGCCTTCGCGCACGGCCTGGAACATCGCCGCTTCGAGCGAGATGTCGTGTTGCTGCGGACCGGCCAGCGCGCTGCTGTAGACCACCGCGCGCGCCTTGCCGGTTTCCTTGGCGCGCGACATGGCGGCGTCGGCCAGCGCCAGCAGGCGGATGTCGTCCTCGCCGTGCTGCGGGTAGACCGAGACGCCGACCGAGGCGCCGACATAAATGGTGTGCGATTCGATTTCAAACGGCGATTGCAGCGTGGCGATCAGGCGGCCGGTCACCAGCTTGATCTGCGCTTCGGTCGCGGTGCCCGGCAGGATGGCGACGAACTCGTCGCCGCCGACGCGCGCCAGGGTGTCGCTGTCGCGCAGGGTCTTGCGCAGGCGCTGGGCGGCGGTGCGCAGCAGCGCGTCGCCGACCGGATGGCCGAGGCCGTCGTTGACTTTCTTGAAGCCGTCCAGGCCGATGGTGGCCACCGAGAAGCCCTGGCCGGAACGGCGCGCGTTGGCGATCACCATGCGCATGCGGTCCGCCAGCAGCAGCCGGTTTGGCAGTTCCGTCAAAGCGTCGTGCGTGGCCATGTGGCGCAGGCGTTCTTCGGTGGCGTGCTGCACCGTCATGTCGCGGCCGACCACCAGCAGCTCGGGCGTGCCGTCGGCGTTGGCATAGCAGGAGATGCGCAGTTCGTGCCAGATTTCGATGTCGGGCGTTTTCAGGCGCGCTTCGAGCAGGCGCGGCGCGCGCGTCTCCAGCACGGCGGCCAGCACCGGCGCCAGCTGGGCATGGTCGGCATCGGCCAGCAGATTGGCCAATGCCGTCCCTTCCAGCGCGGCGCCGCCAATGCGGGCGGTGGCGCGTTGGCTGGCAAACAGCAGCTGGCCGAGCGGATTCAAACGGAAAACAACATCGCCAGCCTCTTCCATGAGGTTATCCAATTCATGACGCGGCTGGGGCAGAACACTGGTTGGCATCGCGAAAATCTATTCTTTCAATTTATGCACGTAACAATCTGGTGGCTCGGATCTTGCAAAACCAGAACGCAATGTATCACTGATGCCAGTGAAATTACATGAAAAAAGACAACATCTCAGCGACTTTTGCAGAAAACGCTTGAGATCGGTCGAAAAACCTCGCGTTAGAGGAAAAAGCCTCCCTTGCGCAGCGCTGGATTGATAGCGGTTTGACAAAAATATCGACTCTCAATTAACAGTGCATTATCGAAGTCCACCTGCAGGCCCTCGACCATCGCGCACAGGATGGCTTCGGCGGCCGGGTGGGGCCCGCCGGCGCGTTGGCGCAGCCGGGCCGGCGCCTGTTGCAGCAGCGCGCGCAGCGGCGCGCTGTCCAGTTCACCGCCCGGCAAGCGGTAGTTTTTGGCCTGCCAGGGCTGCATGACGGCGCCGTTGTCCTGGGCAGCCGCGACCAGCCGCGGCAGGTCGGATTCGCCGGCGGCCACGGTGTGCAGCAGGCCCGCCTGCCGCACCGCGTCGGCACTCAGCACCGCGCCTTCCAGCAGCAGCGGCATGGCCGCCTTCAGGCCCGCCAGCCGGGCGGTGCGGGCGATTTCGCCTGCGGCCGGCGCCAGGCCCAGCTGCACCTGCGGCAGGCTGAAGCGTGCGTCGTGCAGGCCGATGCGGTGATGGCAGGCCAGCGCCAGACCGAAGGCATGGCCGCTGACTTCGCCAGCGAGCGTGGCGACCACCGGAATGCCCAGGCTTTCCAGCCGGCGCAGCAGCGCGTTGTAGGCCTCCAGCATGTGCATGCAGTCGGCGGCCTGGGCCGGCGTGAGCGCCATCAGGTGTTCCAGCTCGTGGCTGGTGGCGCCCGGTTCGGCGTCGAAGCCGATGATGACGGCGGTGAGCTTGCTGCGGCGGACTTCCAGCTTTTCCAGCAGCGTTGCCAGTTCGCGCTGGAACAGGCGGCTCAGCGGATTGATGGCGCGCGCCGCCAGCAGCACGCTGAGGGCGCCGCCATTCTGGTGGGTGCTGATCATGCTCACACCCGTTCCACGACGGTGGCGATGCCCATGCCGCCGCCGACGCACATGGTCACCACGCCGCGACGCAGGCGGCGCTCTTCCAGCGCGTCCAGCAGCGCGCCGAGCAGCATGCAGCCGGTGGCGCCCAGCGGATGACCGAGCGCGATGGCGCCGCCGTTGACGTTGACCTTGTCTTCGGGAATCTGCAACTCGCGCAGGCAGCGCAGCACGACGGCGGCAAAGGCTTCGTGGACTTCAAACAGGTCGATCTCGTTGATCGACAGCGCGGCTTTCTTCAGCGCCTTGCGGATGGCGGCGGCCGGCGCCGTCAGCATCAGCGTCGGATCGCTGCCGGTGATGGCGCCCGCCACGATGCGCGCGCGCGGCTCGACGCCCAGGCGCGCGCCGGCCGCCTTGCTGCCGATGAGCGCCAGCGCGGCGCCGTCGGCGGCCGCGGCGGAGTTGCCGGCCGTGTGCAGATGGCGGATGCCGTCCAGCTGCTGGTATTGGCGCAGGGCCAGGCTGTCGAAGCCGGTTTCGCCCACGGCGGCGAAGGCGGGCTTCAAACCCTCCAGCGTCCGCATGCTGGTGGTTGGCTTGATCAGTTCGTCTTCTTCGAGGACCGGCACGCCGTTCTGGTCGCGTACCGGCACGACGGAGCGGAAACGGCCGTCGGCACGCGCGGCGGCGGCCTTGAGCTGGGAGCGCAGCGCGTAGGCGTCCAGTTGTTCGCGCTGGCTGTCGTCCAGCGTGGCGAGCAGGTCGGCGGCCACGCCTTGCGGAATGAAGCCGGTGCGCAGGCTGGTTTCGGGATCGAGCGACCAGGGGCCGCCGTCGGCGCCTTCCGGCACGCGCGACATCGATTCCACGCCGCCGGCGACGATCAGGTCTTCCCAGCCGGAACGCACTTTCTGCGCCGCCAGGTTGACCGCTTCCAGGCCCGAGGCGCAAAAGCGGTTCAGCTGGACGCCGGCCACTTTCCAGTCCCAGCCGGCGGCCAGCGCGGCGATGCGCGCCAGATCGGCGCCCTGGTCGCCAACCGGCGTGACGCAGCCCAGCACCACGTCGTCGATCAGCGCGGTGTCGATCTGGTGGCGCTCGCGCAGTTCATGCATCAGCCCGGTGACCAGCGAAACCGGTTTGACGCTGTGCAGGCTGCCGTCATGGGTGCCGCGTCCGCGTGGCGTCCGGATGGCCTCATAAATATAAGCGTCGGTCATGGGATCTCCTTTTTTTGTATGCTAGTCTGCTCATTGTTCAAGAAAATTGACGGCAGCGATTTGAACGGAGACAAAATGCAGCCTTTCGATACCCACGAAGTGCGCAATACTGTTGCGCCGTTTGAGAACATCAACCTGTTTGCGGCCGATCCGGCCTTGCAGGAAGCCCTGGCGCGCGAGGGCGCGGGCAACGCGGCAGCCTCGCTGCACGCGCTCGGCGCCGAACTGGGCAGGGCGGAAACGCTGGACCTGGCGCGCCTGGCCAACCGCTATTCCCCGACCTTGCACAATTTCGACCGCGAAGGCCATCGCATTGACGAGGTGGAATTCCATCCGGCCTGGCACCAGCTGATGTCGCTGCTGATCGGCCATGGCACGCATTCATCGCCGTGGATGGAGGGCAACGGCGCACAGGTGGCGCGCGCCGCCCGCTATCTGCTGTTCGGCCAGGTGGAGAACGGCTCGCAATGTCCGGTGACCATGACCTATGCGTCGGTGCCGGCGCTGCGGCAGGCGCCGCGCATCGCCGCCAAGTGGCTGCCGAAGATTTTGTCCAACGAATACGATCCGCGCTCGCTGCCGGTGGAGCAAAAGACCGGCGCCCTGATCGGCATGGGCATGACCGAGAAGCAGGGCGGTTCCGACGTGCGCGCCAACACCACCCGCGCCGAACCGGTGGCGCCGTCGGAAGCGCACGCCTTGTTTGGCGAGGAGGGCGAGGATGTGTTTCGCATCGTCGGCCACAAGTGGTTCTTCTCGGCGCCGCAGAGCGACGCCCACCTGATCCTGGCGCAGACCGATGACGGCGGCAGCGCCGGATTGTCGTGCTTCTTCCTGCCGCGCTACCTGCCCAACGGCGAGCGCAACGCCATCCGCGTGCAGCGGCTCAAGGACAAGGTGGGCAACCGCTCGAACGCCTCGTCCGAAGTGGAATTCACCGGCGCCTACGGCTGGCTGATCGGCAAGCTCGGGCGCGGCATCCCGACCATCCTGGAAATGGGCGGCCACACGCGGCTCGACTGCGTGCTCGGCAGCGCGGGAACGATGCGCGCGGCGCTGACGCATGCGCTGCATCACGCGCGGCGCCGGGTGGCGTTTGGCCGCCCGCTGGCCGAGCAGCCGCTGATGCAGAACGTGCTGGCCGACCTGGCGCTGGAATCGGAAGCCGCCACCGCGCTGGCGATGCGGCTGGCGCGCTGCTTCGACGAGTCGCGCGATCCGGCACAGGCGATGCTGGCGCGCATCCTGACGCCGGCCGGAAAATATTGGGTCTGCAAGCGCGGACCGGGCTTTGGCGCCGAGGCGATGGAAGTCATCGGCGGCAGCGGCTATGTCGAGGACAGTCCGCTGGCGCGCCTGTACCGCGAACTGCCGGTCAATTCGATCTGGGAAGGCTCGGGCAATGTGATGTGCCTGGACCTGCTGCGCGCCTTCGGCAAGTCGCCCGACGCGCGCGAGGCGCTGGCGGCGGAACTGGCGCAGGCCGGCAATGGCGACATCTTTTTTGTCGCCTACCGCAGCACGCTGCTGGCCGACCTGGCGCAGCAGCAGGCCGACGAATTCAGCGCCCGCGTGCTGGCGGAGCGGGTGGTGCTGGCGGTGCAGGCCGCGCTGCTGCTGCGCCACGCGCCGGCGTATGTGTCGTCGGCCTTCGTCGCGTCGCGCCTCAAGCGCGAACCGGGCGGGGCCTATGGAAGGCTGCCGCAGGGCGTCGATTGCGCGGCCATTCTGGCTAGGGCATTGGTGGAATAGACTAGTATAATGACGGCATACACCCATCTGAACGAGCCTGCCTGATGAAACAAGACCCGCGATTTCCTAACCTGTTCATTACCGATCACCCGCTGATCCAGCACAAACTGAGTCATATGCGCTCCAAGGATACGTCGACCCGTACCTTCCGCGACCTGCTCAAGGAAATCACGCTGCTGATGGGTTACGAGATCACCCGTGACTTGCCGCTGACCACCCGCACCATTGAAACCCCGCTGATGACCATCGACGCGCCGGTCATCGCCGGCCGCAAGCTGGCCATCGTGCCGATCCTGCGCGCCGGCATTGGCATGAGCGACGGCCTGCTGGACCTGGTGCCATCGGCCCGCGTCGGCCACATCGGCGTGTTCCGCGACCCGGAAACCCACCAGCCGGTGGAATACCTGGTGCGCCTGCCGGACACGGTCGAACGTACCTTCATCCTGTGCGACCCGATGGTTGCGACCGGCAATTCGGCCGTGCACGCGGTCGACGTCCTGAAAAAACGCGGCGTGACCGACGACCAGATCATCTTCCTGGCGCTGGTGGCGGCGCCGGAAGGGATTGAAGTATTCCAGAAAGCCCATCCTGGCGTGAAAATCTATTGCGCCTCGCTGGATTCGCATCTGAACGACCACGCGTACATCGTGCCGGGACTGGGCGATGCTGGCGACCGCATTTTCGGGACCAAATAATATGGCCACGCCCGTCGATCCCGATTTCCGCGCCCGGCTGGCCGCGCTGAACGACAAGTTCGCCGCCACCGTGCCAGGCACCCTGGACAAGATCCGCGCCGCGCTGGCCGCCTGTGTGGCGGAAAACGTCGCCGCCGGCGCCGCGCCGTCGCAGGATGCGCTGCACCAGCTGCACGAAGTGCTGCACGGCGTGGCTGGTTCGGCCGGCACTTTCGGCTTTGCCGTGTTCGGCCAGGAAGCGCGCCGCATCGAGCAGATGGTGCGCGCGGTGCTGGGCAGCGGGGAGGGCTGGGCGCCGGTGGCGCCGGAAGTGGAAAAGCTGCTGGCGTGGGCCGCCCGTGACGCCAAGGCAAGTCAGTACGACTAATCGTGCGCTTGATCTGCCTCAAACCCTATAGGATTTAATTGTCTATAGTGACATTCACGGCCCTGCGAGAGGCTTTTCTAGCAAAAAAAGCGACGCTTTGCATTTATTTTCGTGAAAACGTGCTTTTCTCTCGTAAATGGGTATAATGCGGCATCGTTTAGATTCAAGATTAGTGCAGTTTGTAACTCTTGCCTCAAAAACGATATCACGGGCGCAAGCCCAAATTAACTGAAATAGGAATTGTAATGGCAACTGGTATCGTAAAATGGTTCAATGACTCGAAGGGTTTCGGCTTTATCACCCCTGACGAAGGCGGCGAAGATCTGTTCGCTCACTTCTCGGCGATTCAGTCGGCAGGCTTCAAGTCGCTGCAAGAGAACCAACGTGTTTCTTTCGAAGTAACCGCTGGCCCTAAAGGCAAGCAAGCTTCGAACATTCAGCCTATCTAATACGCTGGATCTAACGATCAAGAAATCCTCGGTATCCGAGGATTTTTTTTTGCCTGTTCACTTTGCCGGTTTGCGCCAGTAGTCCGGTTGCGCATAGGTGTGGCGCAAAAAGTCCACGAAGGCCCGTATCCGCAACGGCAAATGCCGGCGCTGCGCGAACACCGCATAAATATCATTGCCCGGCGCGGAATAGCCGTCCAGCACCGTCTGCAGCTTGCCCGCCTCGATGGCGCTGCCCACTTCCCACATCGACCGCCACGCCAGGCCCTTGCCGGCCAGCGCCCATTCGTGCAGCACCTGGCCGTCATTGCAGGCCATATTGCCGTTCACCTTCAGCACCACGTTCTTGCCGTCCTCGCGGAAGGTCCAGCCGCGCTGGCTGCCTTCGCTGCTGATCGCCAGGCAGTTATGCTTGCTCAAGTCGGCCAGCGCCTTCGGCTCGCCGTGGCGCTTGAAATAGGCCGGCGCGCCGACCACCACGCGTTCGTTGTCGGCCAGCTTGATGCTGACCAGGTTGGAGTCCGACATGCTGGCGATGCGGATCGCCACGTCGATGCCTTCGCCGACAATGTCGACCACGCGGTCGCTCATGTTCAGCGTGGCGCTGACGTCGCGGTGTTCGGACAGGAAGGAGGGCAGCAGCGGCGCCACGTGCTGGCGGCCGAAGCCGGCCGGCGCCGAGATCATCAAATGGCCGGTGGCATGCGAACTGCGTTCGGCCACCGCCGACTCCGCTTCCTCCAGTTCGGCCAGGATGCGCTGGCAATCCTCCAGGAAGGCCGCGCCTTCGTCGGTCAGCGCCAGTTTGCGCGTGGTGCGTTGCAGCAGCTTGACGCCGAGGCGCGCCTCCAGCGCATCCAGCCGGCGGCCGATCATTGCCGGGGCGATGCCCTCGGCGCGCGCGGCAGCCGACAGGCTCCCTCTGGCGACCACCTCGACAAAGGTGGAAATCTGTCTGAACTGCCCCATACCTGCCTGTCTCCGTCAGTTTTTACAAAAACGCATAGATGAAATGATTTTTAGTCTAGTTTGCATAACTAAAGAGTGAATATACTGTAAAACAATGCGGTGTGTAACCGAGCCAACACACTAAAAACATCGCACTGCAACAAGCCTATAATGAGACCGATTCGTTAATATTTTTCTACGGAGACACGACATGACGCAGTCCACCATCACTCTGCCAGCAGGCATGGAAATCACCGGCGAGATCAAGCCGGGCTACGAAGCAATCCTGACGCCGGAAGCGCTCGGCCTGGTAGCCAAGCTGAGCCGCGAATTCGAGTCGCGCCGCCAGCAACTGCTGGCCGTGCGCGTGGAGCGCGCCAAGCGCCTGGACGCCGGCGAGCGTCCCGACTTCCTGGCCGAGACCGCGCACATCCGCAGCGGCGACTGGACCATCGCGCCGATTCCGAAAGCGCTGGAATGCCGCCGCGTGGAAATCACCGGCCCGGTCGAACGCAAGATGGTCATCAACGCGCTGAACTCCGGCGCCGACAGCTACATGACCGACTTCGAAGATTCGAATACGCCGAACTGGGACAACCAGCTGACCGGCCAGATCAACATGAAGGACGCGGTGCGCGGCACCATTGCGCTCGAGCAGAACGGCAAGTCCTACAAGCTGAACGACAAGGTCGCCACGCTGGTCGTGCGTCCGCGCGGCTGGCACCTGGATGAAAAACACGTGCTGGTCGACGGCAAGCGCGTCTCCGGCGGCATCTTCGACTTCGCGCTGTTCATGGTGCACAACGCCAAGGAGCAACTGGCGCGCGGCGCCGGCCCGTACTTCTACCTGCCGAAGATGGAATCGCACCTGGAAGCGCGCCTGTGGAACGACATCTTCGTGCTGACGCAAAACGAACTGGGGCTGTCGCAAGGCACCATCAAGGCCACCGTGCTGATCGAAACCATCCTGGCGGCGTTCGAGATGGACGAGATCCTGTACGAACTGCGCGAACACAGCTCGGGCCTGAACGCCGGCCGCTGGGACTACATCTTCTCGTGCATCAAGAAGTTCAAGCTGGACAAGGACTTCTGCCTGGCCGACCGCGCCAAGGTGACCATGACCGCACCGTTCATGCGCGCCTACGCCTTGCTGCTGCTGAAGACCTGCCACAAGCGCAACGCGCCGGCGATCGGCGGCATGGCCGCGCTGATTCCGATCAAGAACGATCCGGAGAAAAACGACATCGCCATGGGCGGCGTGCGCAACGACAAGGCGCGCGACGCCACCGACGGTTACGACGGCGGCTGGGTCGCGCACCCGGGCCTGGTCGACCTGGCGATGGCCGAGTTCAAGAAAGTGCTGGGCGATAAACCGAACCAGATCGACAAGCAGCGTCCGGACATCGATGTGACCGCAACGCAGTTGCTGGACTTCAAGCCGGAAGCGCCGATCACCGAGGCCGGTCTGCGTTACAACATCAACGTCGGCATCCACTACCTGGGCAGCTGGCTGGCCGGTAACGGCTGCGTACCGATTCACAATCTGATGGAAGATGCGGCCACGGCGGAAATCAGCCGTTCGCAGGTGTGGCAGTGGATCCGTTCCACCAAGGGCGTGCTGGAGGACGGCCGCAAGGTCACGGCCGACATGGTGCGCGCGATGATTCCGGAAGAACTGGCCAAGGTGCAGGCTGCCGCGCCGGGCGGCGACGGTCCGACCTATCCGCGCGCCGCGCAGATCTTCGAGCAGATGTCGACCTCGGAGGCGTTCGAGGAATTCCTGACGCTGCCGCTGTACGAAGAAATCTAAACACCACGGCCCGCAAGGGCCGTTTTCTTTAGAAGTCGTTTTTCCACAAACGCAGCGCGGTGAAGGTGGCCAGCGGCGTATCGACGCGGTCGAGACGCCCGGCCTTCACCAGCTGCTCCGCAATCGCCGGCTCGCGATAGCGCAGGAAAGGGTTGGTCGCCTTTTCCAGACCGATGGTGCTGGGCACCGTCGGCACATCGTGCTCGCGCTTGTCGGTTTCCACCTTCACCCGCTCCTGCAGCGCCACATTGTCCGGGTCCACCACGCGCGCGAAGCGCAGGTTGGACAGCGTGTACTCGTGCGCGCAATACACCTTGGCGTCGTCCGGCAACGCGGCCAGCTTGCCGAGGGAACTGATCATCTGCGCCGGCGTGCCTTCAAACAGCCGGCCGCAGCCGCCCGCAAACAAGGTGTCGCCGCAGAACAGCCAGGCCGGCTCGTCGCTGGCAGCCTCGCGCACGTAGGCGATGTGGCCCATGGTGTGGCCCGGCACGTCCAGCACCGACAGTTTCAGCGCCAGGCCCGGCACGTCAACGATCTTGCCTTCGCCCACGGGCAAAGTGACCGCGGCTATCGTCTCGTTGCGCGGACCGAAAACGGGAACCTGATAATGCTGTAATAATTCAGGAACGCCGCCGATATGGTCAGCGTGGTGATGGGTGAGTAGAATGGCGGTGAGCTTGAGTCCGTTTTCTTTCAGCGCCGCCAGGATGGGTTTGGCGTCGCCTGGGTCGACCACCGCGGCATGTGTGCCATCATGTATCAACCACAGATAATTATCGCGGAATGCAGGAACCGTTAGAACACTGAGAGCTTGAGTAGAAGATATGGTCATTGGATTGCAAAAGGCTAAGCATGGATAAGGCGGGGTCGGAGAAATCCATTATAGCGCTGGAAGGCTGGCTGCAAACGCCCGCAGGTGTGTACATGCGTGCGTGGGAACAAAGCTGTCTCGATAATTTAACAGCGGATATCTTCGGCTACAACGCGGTGCAGATCGGCATGCCTCAAATTGATGCACTCGCAGCCAGCCGCATGCCCTACAAATTGCTGGCCGACCGCAAGCCGCGCGCGGCCGAGGCGCCGCAGCGCGCGGTGGCCGTCACGCTCGATTACACCGAACTGCCGTTCGCCTCGCAAAGCATCGACCTGATCGTGCTGCCGCATGTGCTGGAATTCTCCACCGATCCGCACCAGGTGCTGCGCGAAGTGGAGCGCGTGCTGATTCCGGAAGGGCAGGTCATCATCTGCGGCTTCAATCCGGCCAGCTTGTGGGGCGCGCGGCACGTGCTGCGGCGCGTCGGCGGCACCTCGTTCCTGCCCAAGACCGAGGAGCTGATCTCTATGCCGCGCATGAAAGACTGGTTAAAATTATTGAATATGAGCGCCAGCCAGAGCCACTTCGGCTGCTATGCGCCGGCCTGCCGCACAGATAAATGGCTCAATCGCTACGCCTTCATGGATAATGCCGGGTCGCGCTGGTGGCCGTACTTCGGCAGCGTCTACATCGTACAAGCGATCAAGCGCATGAAAGGCATGCGATTGATCGGTCCGGCATGGACCAGAAAAACGGCAAACGCCCCGGCGGGCGTGCCGGTCACAAACAAACAACGGGAACAGCAGGATGGATGACAAGGTTGAAATTTTTACCGATGGCGCGTGCAAGGGCAACCCTGGCCTGGGCGGCTGGGGCGCGCTGCTGGTGTCCGGCGGCGCCGAGAAGGAGATCTGCGGCGGCGCGCGCGACACCACCAACAACCGCATGGAGTTGCAGGCGGTGATCGAAGCGTTGAGCGCGCTGAAGCGTCCGTGCAACGTGGTGCTGCACACCGACAGCCAGTACGTGCAAAAAGGCATCAGCGAGTGGATTCACGGCTGGAAGGCGCGCGGCTGGAAAACCGCCAGCAAGGAACCGGTCAAGAACGAAGACCTGTGGAAGGCGCTGGATGCGGCGCAGCAGATGCACACCGTCGAATGGCGCTGGGTGCGCGGCCATAACGGCCATCCGGGCAACGAACGCGCCGACATGCTGGCCAATCGCGGCGTGGAAGTGGCGCGCGGGCGCTGATATACTGCTTGTTGGAACTTATTACGGAACACTATGCGCCAAATCGTCCTCGATACTGAAACCACCGGTATCAACCCCAAGCTGGGCAACCGCATCCTGGAAATCGGCTGCGTCGAGCTGAACAACCGCATGCTGACGGGGAATAATCTCCACTTCTACATCAATCCGGAACGCGAATCGGAAGAGGGCGCGCTGAATGTCCACGGCCTGACCACCGAATTTCTGCGCGATAAGCCAAAATTCCACGAGATTGTTGAGCAGCTGCGCGAATACATCCAGGGCGCCGAAGTCATCATCCACAACGCGCCGTTCGACCTGGGCTTTTTGAACCACGAATTCCGGCTGCTGAACCTGCCGGATTTCAACTCGCACATCGGCGGCGTGATCGACACGCTGGTGCAGGCGAAAGAACTGCATCCGGGCAAGCGCAACTCGCTGGATGCGCTGTGCGATCGCTACGGCATTTCCAACTCGCACCGCAAACTGCACGGCGCGCTGCTGGATGCGGAACTGCTGGCGGACGTCTACCTGGCCATGACGCGCGGCCAGAACAGCCTGGGCATGGACGTGGAAGAGGAAGTGGTCAACATCGGCGACCTGCTGGAACCGGTGGCGATGGCCGACATCATCTTCGTACCGGCGTCGGACGACGAGCTGGCGGCGCACGCCGAAACGCTGGCGGGCCTGGACAAGGCGGTGAAAGGCCAGTGCATCTGGACCGCCTCGCTGGCCGCACCGGCTGTGGCATAAAACAGGACTTGCAACAAGCGGGTGCAAGCTCTATAATGCTCGCACTCAACGGGAGGTTAGCTCAGGGGTAGAGCACTGCATTCACACTGCAGGGGTCGCAAGTTCGAAACTTGCACTTCCCACCAGAATTCGTAGGAAAATCAAAGGCTTGCATGAATATGCAGGCCTTTTTTGTTTTCTGCTGAGTAATTGGTCCTCCCTCCAAGTCTTGCGAACGCCGCGACCCTCTCGTAAAGACCCCTGTAATCCCAATTCCTTTAAGTCCTCGTGGATCTGTTCCAAGTCGCTTGCAAATTATGCGCGCCCCCAGGTAGCGCTTAATTTTAGTTGTAAAAAAATATAGAATTATGACAAACTCAACCATGGCAACAGTGCTTGTTGACGTGTCAAAAATTCCTGAGTTGACACCCCAATAGCCGTTTTCGGCGTGAAATGGGCGGTTTCTGCATGGCACGGATTTTGAGATTACTGCGTCTGTTGCCAGCGCCCGCTGGCAGTTCCGATTACGTTTCCATGTAAAGGTGCTTTATGAATTTTCTCTTTCAGTCGGCCTTGCCCACCGCCCCGGTTGCTCGTCTTTCCACCTATACGGCGCCGCCAGCCGATTGGGCCATGCAGTTCCAGGTCAGTCTCAACGAAGAGCATGTGTTTTTGACGATCTTGCGCGACGGCGCCGTTTGCGTCGAACTCGGCGAACGGGTTCACCACTACAGCTTGCTGCTATTGGCGCGGCGGCGCCTGGAAGATGCCCGGCGCGGACTGGACAGGGACAGCCAGGGCTGGATCGACATCGAGCAGCTGACCCGCATGCTGGGATTGGACAGCAATTATTTCAATTTGCAGATGTTGCGTGCGCGGCGCCAGGTTCTCCAGGCATTGCCGCTCGATTGCGGCGCGCCGGTCGTCATCGAACGCCGCCGCGGCGAGGTGCGCTTCGGGGGCTTCCGCATCGGCATCGTACGCGGCGCCAGCGTCGAGGCGCAAGGTGCGCCGGCGCACGGTGTCGTTGTAATCGCGCGTAATGAGGCGTAATGACCTGTAATCGCCAGCGCCGGAGACGCTCGATATAGTGGTCACACGATATCTCCGCATATCGCTAGCGTTGCAAACCGTAGGGCCGTGATCACCTGCGCATGGGGCGTGGGAGCCAATTCCAACTAGGAGAAACTGAAATGCTGAAAGCAATCAAACTGGTGTTCAAAAATCTGTCGAATGACACCAACAATTCGCAAGTCTACATTTATCAACGCAACGTGGTGGCCAGCCAGGCCGAACTGCCGGTCGCCTGGAAAGTGATCGAACGCTGCGGCAAGGGCGATACCAACAGCTTCGATTTCCCGCTCAACATGGAAGTCGGCGTCACGGACAGCTACAACAACACCACGCCCCTGCTGCCTGCCGTGCCGGGCGAGTCGTTTGAAGTCGTCCTGGACAAGTCGGGCGACGTGCTGCAGCAGTTGGGTAACGCCACCGACCCGAACGAGGTGCAGATCAATAACAACATGACCACCGGCGCCTTCTGCGGCGGCATCTACAAGGCCGGCAAGCTGCTGGCGCACAAGACCGGCGTCTACCCGGGCAGCATGGCCTCGTTCAAGTTCAAGCCGTCGATCTGGATCGGCGCCGCATCGCAAGTGGTCGAGGGCGAGGTGATGAACTCGGCCGTGCTGACCCAGACCAACAAGGAATTCTCGCTCGAAGGCATCGCCAGCGCCTCGCTGGTGATGTACGGCGGCGGCATCGGCAAGGATGCGCAGCCGCTGACCTTCTCGATTGAAGACGTGGTCTATTCCTGATATCCCGTCACCCGGTTTGGCGCACAGGGCGGGGCGGCTGCCTCGCCCTGCGCGCCAGTTTTCTTTCTCCTTTCAGTGGAAGCAAAGTGATGAACGATCTCTGTAATAAGAAATGGGAGGGCGGCTCACTGGTCATCAATTGCTGCATCGTGCGCGATCCCCGTACCAAACTGCCCACGGTGCTGACACTGGTGGACAAGGATAGCCCGCCCGGCAGTAACTACCAGCATCTGCTGGCGGGGGAAGACGTGGTCCAGATTTCCCATCAGTTTCCGTCCGGCTGCCGGGTGAACGGCCGCTTCCAGAAGCGCATCCATCTGCACCACGATGGCACCGGTCACGTGGGGGTATGGGCCGACCTGAAATATGGTGTTCGGCCACTGCAGGAATTCGAAGGCTTTCTGGCGCTGTGCACCACTGCGCCGCTGCCGCCCGATCCGCCCGATCCGCCGGTGCCGCCCGATCCGCCGCTGCCACCCGATCCGCCGTTTCCCCCTGTGCCGCCGGACCCTCCTGTGCCGCCGGAGCCGCCGGTCGACCAGCTGGCGTCGCCGCTGATGCCGATCGTGGGCAGCGCGCGCGACGAGCTATTCCCCTACATTTATATGCGCAAATGGCCGCAGCCTTCTCCGCAGGACGTGGCGCAGTGCTTCGTCTCATACGTGCCGTCGACGCCTGCCGATGGCCTGTACGCCGCCTTGCTGGCGGCCACCACGCGCCAGGGCAAGGAAGCGCTGGCGGTGCGCTACATCGAAGGCGATTTGCTGAAGGGCCAGTACATTGCCGGTCCGGCGCAGCTGGTGGGCCGGGCGGCGCTGCTGCCCGAGGCCCTGCTGCTGATGTCCGCGTGGCTGGAGCAGCCGACGGCTTGTCCGGCGCCGTCGCTGCGGCATCAGCTCGCAACGCTGTTCGGCGTCGACGACGCCGCTGCCATGCGCGCGGCGCTGGCAGATGCCGCTTATACCGGCGAGATCGCACAGCTATGGCAAAGTTACTTCGCGCTGGTCATCGTACTCGGCTATCACCGCCCGTGGCTGGAGAGTGTCGCCAACATGCTGGTGGCGAACCATGCGCTCGATTATCTGTTCCAGGTCGAACCGGGTGAACCGATTGAACCGGTGCTGCCGCCGTTGACGCCGGCGCCGGTGCGACGCCTGCTGATGGCGACCATCGTGCTGCCCGCGCCGGTATTCCCGCTGCCGCCGGCCGTCGCCGGTCCCGCCGGTCCGGGCGGCTGGATCGAGCCATATGCCATCGGCGACCTGCACATGGTGCGGCAACGCTTGCTGCGCTACGAGGTCGGCGAGATCGCTCACATCGAAAATGTCATGCGCGGCGAGCGTAAGGAGATCGGCCGCCGCCGCGTGCAGCGCCAGCACGACAGCCGTCATAACGCCGACAGCCGCGCCGAGCTGCAGGACAACCAGGCCGCCGACCAGCGCAACAGCCTGTACGAGGAAATGCGCGCGACCGTGGCCGATCAAAGCGTCGCCAACCTGTACCAGGATTTCACCAGCAGTTATGGCCCGCCGACCCTGGCGACCCTGAACGGCATGTGGACGCAGCAGACCTTGGGGGGCCGCCTGCCGGCCATCCACGACGCCACACGCTATGCGCAGGAGCTGCTCAACCGCACCGTCGGCCGCATCACGCGCACCGTCAGCCAGGCCCGCACCAGCAGCACGCTGAACCAGACCGAGGAAAGCGTCAGCAGCTTGATCGACAACTCGGCCGGCAACGGCAAGCTGATGGCCGTGTACCGCTGGCTGAACAAGGTGTACGAGGCGGACGTGGTCAACTACGGCAAACGCCTGTTGGTGGAGTTCATGGTGGTACGCCCGGCCAGTGATTTCATCCATTCCCAGCAGCGGCTGGACGGCGCCTCGTTTGCGCGGCCGCCTACCTTGGCGCAGGCGCAGGTGCTGTCGTTCCAAGATATTCAGTCGGACAACTATGCCGCGCTGGCGGCGCTGTACGGCGCCTGCGACGTTGAACCGCCGCCGCCGGCTACGCGCATGGTCTCGGCCACGCTGCGCAGCGGTGACGAAAAGCTGGTGCCGCTGCCGGATGGTTACAGCGCGGCCGGCGCGCAAATCAACTATCTGGTCTCGGCGGCGGACTTGCCGGCGCCCGTGGTGCTGGTCGGCACGCAGAAGTTCGAGAACGGCGTCGCGCCGGACTCGCCTAGCTACGGCCAGCAGAATGCGATGCCGGTCTCGGTGAGCGCCTACCTCGACGCCTTTCCGGCGCCACCGGCACCGACGCCGCTGCCGCCCGCGCCGACACCGGCGCCTGCACCGGCGGTTGGCTATGCGGCAGCGGTTGCCGGTCCTGCCGCCGTCGCCGTGCCGCCGGTGACTGATCCGGCGCCGCCGCCCGTGTCGCCGCTGCCACCGCCCAAGCCGGACGCGCTGGTCAACGTCGCCATCGTCTGCGACGTCGGCGCCACGCTGATGGACGACTGGCGCATCCGCACCTACGGCGCCCTGGAGCGCGCCTATCAGGCGCAGCTGCAGCGCTACACCGAGCTGGGCGCCGCGCGCAACAGCTGGCGCGGGCCGGTACGCTCGCAGCTGGCCAACCGCGACATCGAACGCGGTGCGCTGCGGCGCGGCTGCACGCGGCTGCTGATGGAGCGCTATCTGGAGCGGACCGGCGGTATGGACTTCGGCGAGACCGGCCCGGCGCCGTCGGAATTCGATGTCAACGAGCCGCGCTACCTGCAGTTCTTCGACGAGCTGTTCGAGTGGCGCGAAATGAGCTACCGCTGGTACGGCGACCTCGGCGGCGGCGCCATCGGGCGCGACGACCCCGGCGCCGGCGAGGATGCGCAGTTCACCGCCTTTCTCAACGCCGACATGGCGCGCGTGATGCTGCCAGTGCGGCCGGAGCGCATGCTGGCGCTGCTGTACTTCCTGTCGAGCGGCATGGTGTGGGATGGCGACAACCGTCATGCGCCGGTCAACCAGAGCGACCTTGCCGTCGTCGGCGATCTCAAGCAAGCCCGCATGGAGGGCGAGCTGGCGCCGCCGCCGCGCCGCGTCGGCGACAGCTGGGAAGTGCTGGTGCCGACCACCATGCAGGTCCTGGGGGAGGCGCTGTGATGGGCGCGCCCGGTGTCCCGCGGCACCTGCCGTGGAATATCCAGCCCGGCTTCGGCGAGCTGCCGGTCGGCAGTATCATCGCCTTCGCCGGCAACGTCGGCGCGCCGCTGCCGGATACGGCCCAGCCAGTGGACCCGCCGCCGCCGGCCGGGCCGCACGTGACGACGGCGCTCGAAGCCTTCGGCTGGATGCTGTGCGACGGTCGCGCGCTGGATCGCCACCGCTATCCGCAGCTGTTCGCGGCGCTGGGCTGGCAGTACGGCGGCGACCAGTCGGCAACGTTTTACCTGCCCGACTATCGCGGCTATTTTTTGCGCGGCGTCGACCACGGCCGCCACACGGGGCCCGAATACGGCGAACGCAGCGTTCCCGCCGGCGGCACGGGTACGCCGGCGCAGGTCGGATCGATCCAGGGCGACGCCGTGCAGAACCACGAGCACGGCTACATCAAGCCGGGGCCGACGCTGGTGCAGGGCAACGCCGGCGTCAATTCTGCCGTACCGGGCAAGACCGACGTGCTGACCGATCTAGGGCCGACCGACAACCTGGTCGCGGCCGACAACACCGTGCGCGTCAGTACCGAGACGCGGGCGATGAATATCTACGTCAATTATCTGATCAAGTTTACCTACGGGCTGGCGCCGACTTTTCCCGGGATGTAATGGCGTGTAATCGACAGTCCGGCCCCGGCAGCCGATGATGGGCTGGCCGCCTTCCTGGCGCGCATGACATCCATCCATGAACTAGAGGAGTGAAATATGAAGCCCGATTTGATCCTGTCGCAAGTACAGCAGTTTGGCCTGGACTCGCTGGCCCTGCAGCAATTGATGGAAGACCACGAGGCCTTGGTTCAGCGCTACCTGGCTACGCCCGGTTCCAATGTCGTTGGCGTCTCGGTGGCCCTGAACCCCGACGCCAATGCCAGCCGCAGCGACCGCCTGGCCCTGAAGCTGTCGCTGAAACATAAGGACGGGATCGCGTACGACTTGCGTAGCCCGCAGCATCATTGGCCGCTGATCACCGAGGTGACGGGGGAGATTTTCGCCAAGGGCGGCAGGGCCGCTGAGGCCCCCGAGCCGCAGGAGAGCTTGGCGGCAGGCGAGGGCTTTCGCAATAAAAATCGGCCGGTGCTGGGCGGTATTTCCGGCGGCCCTGTCGGCGGCGACACGGGCACCATTGGCTGCCAGGTCAAGGCAACGGTGAAGGGCAAGGAGACTGTCTACATGCTGAGCAACAACCACGTGCTGGCCGACTCTGACGCCCTGCCGCTCGGGACCGCGATTATCCAGCCGGGCAAGGCCGACGGCGGTGTCGCCAGCGATGCGGTCGCCAGCCTGTCCTGCTTTGTGCCGCTGGGAGCGAACGGCGGCACGGCCGAGGTGGACGCGGCCATCGCCGCCTACACCAAATCGGACTTGTACATTCCCCTCATCCGCAGCGCCGTCGACAGCGCGGTCAGCATGGCCGGGCCGGTCGTCGCTCCGACCCTCGACATGGTGGTGCGCAAGAGCGGCCGCACCACCGGCCGCACCCGCGGCACGGTCTACGAGATCGGCGGCACCTACACCGTCAATTACGCCGAGCCCGGCGACCCGCCACGCACCATCATCATCAAGAACGCGTTCAAGATCCGGCCCGACAGCGGTCACTTCAGCGAAGGCGGCGACAGCGGGTCGGTGATCACCACGGGCGACCTCAACCAGCCAGTCGGGCTGTTGTTAGGCGGTCCGAGCGACTGCTCCTACACCCTCGCCAACACGATGTCGGCGGTGCTGGCCAATCTGGAGGCGGTCATGCCGGGCAATCCGAAGTTTGTTGTTCTATACTCGTAAGCGGCAATAAGCCGGCGCGCCGCGCCGGCACCGTCTGCGGGAGAGGCGCCATGACCGATATCATCGATGTTGCACAAGCTCATGCCGGGCGACTGATGGGGCGGCCGGGCGTGGTGGGCGTGGGCGTGGGCCAGCGCGGCGGCGAACCGGTGATCGTCGTCTCCGTGCTGGCGCTCACGCCGGAACTGTCCGCCTCACTGCCGGCGCGGCTGGACGGCCACGCAGTGGTGGTGGAGCTGACCGCCGAGCTGCGGCCGCAGGGCGGCGGCGGTTGAATGGCCCTCAGTCTTGCTGTAAAATCAGCCCCTCATCTTTGCCGATCGCTGCCCGCCGTGATGAATGCCGACGATACCCTGACCAGCTCCGTGTCGATGCCGGCGGTGCGGCCGCCGTCCTTGCTGGGCTTGACGCTGCTGTGGCACCCCGATCCCAGCCGCGCCGGCCAGCAGTGCGTGGTGCCTTCCGCGTCCGGCCTGCTGGCGTTGCAGCGCCACGAGCCGCTGTTCCAGTCGGCCGGCCAGGCCGGCGCCGCCCTTGAACACCGCTGCATCGCCCGCGCGCCGCTGCTGATCGCACGCCGCGCCGACGACAGCGTCCAACTGACACTACCGGATAGCGCCATGTCCGTCGCCGTCGACGGCAACCGTCTCACCGAGCGCGAGACCGTGCTGACGCGCGAGCAGATCGGCCGCGGCGCGGTGCTGGAGTTGGGCGGCCATGTCCTGCTGTGCCTGCATTGGATGGGGACGCCTCCCGTACACAATCCGCTGCCCGGCGTGCTGGGCGTGAGCACGGCCGCCGCTGCCTTGCGCACGCAAATCCGCCAGGTGGCGCAGACCGAGTTGCCGGCGCTGCTGCTGGGCGAGACCGGCACCGGCAAGGACGTCGCCGCGCGCGCCATCCATGCGGCCAGCCGGCGCGGCGGACGGCCCTTCGTCGCGGTCAACATGGCGGCGCTGACGGAGTCGCTGGCCGCCGCCGACCTGTTCGGCGCCGTCAAGGGCGCCTACACCGGCGCCCAGCACGCGCGCGCCGGCCTGTTCTCCGAGGCCAGCGACGGCACCCTGTTCCTCGATGAGATCGGCGACACGCCGGCCGTGATCCAGCCCATGTTGCTGCGGGTGCTCGAGAACGGCGAATACCGGCCGCTGGGCGCGCGCCAGAACGCGCACTCGGCGGCGCGGCTGATCGCCGCCACCGACCAGGACCTGGGCGCGCGCGCCTTCAACCAGGCGCTGCTGCGGCGCATGGAGGGCTATGTGATCCGCCTGCCGGCGCTGCGCGAGCGGCGCGAAGACATCGGGCTGCTGCTGTATTTTTTCCTGCGCCAGTGGAACGAGCAAAACGGCCTCGACGTGCAGTTGCCAGTGGCGCTGGTGAGCGCGCTGTGCCGCGAAGACTGGCCCGGCAATATCCGCCAGCTGGGCCAGGTGGTGCGGCGTCTCGCGCTGATGCTGGCGGCCGGCGAAACGCCGCAGCTGGCGGCGCTGCTGGCGCCCGTGGCCCGCAGCGCGGTGGCGGCTAGCGCGCCGGTGCCGCCGCCGGTGCCGGCGGCGACACCGAAGTCCGCGCGCGCCAAGTTGAATGCGTTCAGCGAACAAACCATCGTCGATGCGATGGAGTCGACCGGCTGGCAGATCCAGAGCGCGGCGCGCACGCTGGGCATTTCGCGGCCCTCGCTGTACAAGCTGCTGGAGACGCATCCGCAGATCCGCCGCGTGGAAACCATCCCGATCGAAGAGCTGCGCCAGGCGCTGCAGCAGCACGCGACCGATTTGGTCAAGTGCGCGTCGATGCTGCGCACGCCGGGCGAGGCCTTGCGCCGGCATTTGCGCGTCATCGGCCTGCTGGCCTGAGGCCGGAACGGTCGCGGTTCCGGCCAGCCTTCCCGCAGCTTTTAGCGCAGCTGATTACTCAGCGGTTGCCGTTATCCGCCACATCCTTGCCGCGGCCGGAACCGACTTCGCTTTCGGGATCGAAGGAGAACACGCGCACGTCGGGCTCGATGGCGCCGCCGCGGAAGATACGCACAGTCAAGATCAACGACATTTCCCAGCGTCCCTGGCTATTGCCGACGTTGAGCGTGCGCTTCCACTCCTGCGTGACGATGCGGTCGGTGAGGGTTTCCTCGGCGTCGCTGGTGAAGTCCAGCGCCATCTGGTAGGTGGCGCCGATCGGCTGCACGAACGGCGAGGGCGCCGAGTAGCGCACCGTCGGCGGCTGTTGGTGCTCACCGGGCCGGATGTACAGGGGCTTGGGCTGGGTGACCAGGCAGGCGTCGATCACCTGGAACGAGGTGAAGCGGTCTTTCTTGCCGGAGCCGACCACGCGGAAGTGGAACACCTCGCTTTCGCAGAAATAAATCTCGGCCTCGAACATGCCGGTCGGATGCACCGGCTGCTGGCCGTCGGGAGAGGTGAACTGGTGGACCAGCTGGTCGCTGATCTGGTCGGCGTCGAAGCCGACGGTGAGCACTACGTCTTTCGGGAACGGGATAGTGGTGGTCATGGTTGGGTTTCTTGATAGTGATAACGGCCATCGCGCCGCAGGGCCAGCAAATCCGGTTCGGCGTCGATGAGGTGGATGGGGTAGCCGAGCGCCCGGGCTTGCACTATCTGCGCCAGTGCGGCGCTGCGGTCCCCGCTGATTTCCAAAGCAATCGCTGCCCTGAAATGGATGTCCGCGCCGTCGGGCGCGAGTGCCAGCGCGCGCCGCGCCAGGACGGCGGCCTCGCTGCGGTGTGAGAGCTTGGCCTGGTACAGGCCCATGCGTGAAACCAAGGTGGCGTTGGCGGGCGAGCGGTCCAGCTGGGGTTGCAGCAACAGCACCGCTTGCCGGTAGGCGTTGCGCGCGTCGTTCTCGCGGCCGGGGATCCAGCGCAGCGCGTCGCCCAGGTTGGCCCAGTGCAGGTACTGGTTCGGGCTGCCGTGGCTGGCCGATACCGCCAGCGTGAAGTTGGCCTCGGCGCCGAGGTAATCGCCGCGATAGAACAGCGCGCTGCCGAGGCTACTGTACAGGCGGCTGTTGGGCCGCACCTGCAAGCCTTGCTGCAGCACGTGCAGCGCCTCGTCGCCGCGGTTTTCCCGCTCCAGCGTGGCGTGCAGGTTGGCGTAGGCGTAGACTACGTCGGGCTCCAGCGCCAGGCTGGCGCGGAAGGCTTGTTCGGCCTGCGCGTAGTGGCCTTGCTGGAACGCCAGCTTGCCGCGCAAGTCCTGGAATATGCGCTGCTGCGGATAGGCGGCGATTCCGGCCTCGACCACGGCGGCGGCCTCGCTGAAGCGGCGCAGGTCGATCAGCAAGTCGCCCAGGCCCCACAGGGCGAACAGGTTGAGCGGGTCGAGCCGCAGCGCCTGCCGGGCTTCCTGCTGCGCCTGCTCTTCATGGCCCTGGTATTCCTCGGCCCAGGCGCGGGCCGCGTGCGCCAGGGCCAGCTGGCCGTCGGCCGCCAGCGCCTGCTGGGCGGCGGCGGCGGCACGCTGCAGCCAGACCTCGTCGCGGCCGTCGCTGAAGTAGCGCAGGCTGTAACTCAGCGACAGCCCGGCGGTGGCGCCGGCGTGGCCGGGCGTGCGCTGGAGGATCGCGTTGAAGCATTCGGCGGCGCTGTCCAGGCTGCCGGGGCGGTCGGGCAGCAGCAGCGCGGCCAGGCCGGCGCGCAACTGGGCGCTGTCCGACAACGGCGCCGTGACCAGTCCGCGCGCACCCAGGGTCCAGGCGGTGGCGGCCAGCACG
>NZ_WKJN01000014.1 GCF_009674495.1 Duganella alba
GGCCGTTGAAGCCGCCGCGCCGGCCGAAGGCGGCGAGCGCGCCGAGCGCCAGCAGCGTCCACGCGGTCCGCGCCAGATGCGCGAACAGCGCGCGCTGCGTGAAGCCAGTATGCCGCGTCCGGAACCGGTCGCCGTGGTGGAAGGCGCTGCCGCGCCAGCGGAAGAGGGGGCTGCCGCAGCACCAGCCGTTGGCCGTGACGGCAAGCCGCGCCAGGAGCGTGGTCCGCGCAATGAACAGCGCAACGGCAAGCCGCAGCGCAACGGCAAGAACGGCAAACCACGCCAGGGCGGCCAGAACGCCGGTGGCGCCAAGGGTAACGATGCCGACGCCGCATTCTCTTACGTGACCTCGGATGCGTTCGACCGCGAAGACGGCAAGGGCCGCCAGCCGGCCAAGCCGGTGCGCCGCGACCTGACCTCGGACGACGACGCGCCGAAGCTGCACAAGGTGCTGGCCGAAGCCGGCCTGGGTTCGCGCCGCGACATGGAAGACCTGATCGTTGCCGGCCGCGTGTCGGTCAACGGCGAGCCGGCCCACATCGGCCAGCGCATCCTGCCGACCGATGCCGTGCGCATCAACGGCAAACTGATTCAGCGCCGCGTCAGCAAGAAGCCGCCGCGCGTGCTGGTGTACCACAAGCCGGCCGGCGAAATCGTCTCGATGGACGATCCGGAAGGCCGTCCATCGGTGTTCGACCGTCTGCCGACCATGAAGGCCGGCAAATGGCTGGCCGTCGGCCGCCTCGACTTCAACACCGAAGGCCTGCTGCTGTTTACCACCTCCGGTGACCTGGCCAACCGCCTGATGCACCCGCGCTATGGTATCGACCGTGAATACGCGGTGCGCACGCTGGGCGAGCTGGAAGAGGGCATGCGCCAGAAACTGCTGGCCGGCGTCGAGCTGGAAGACGGCGTGGCGCAGTTCTCCAAGATCGCCGACGGCGGCGGCGAGGGCATCAACAAGTGGTATCGCGTGATCATCGGCGAAGGCCGTAACCGCGAGGTGCGCCGCATGTTCGAGGCGATCGGCCTGACCGTGTCGCGCCTGATCCGTACCCGCTACGGCGCCATGACCCTGCCAAGCAGCCTGAAACGCGGCCGCTGGGAAGAGATGGAAGAAAACGCGGTGCGCGGCCTGATGGCGGCCTACGCGGTCGAGAAAAAAGGTAGCGGCGACGCGCCTGCGGCAGCGCCTGCCGCCGCCGCTCCGCGCGGCAAGGGCCAGGGCCAAGGTCAGCAACAGGCCAAGCCGGTACAGAACAAAGGTCCGGAAAAACGCGGCCGCAACGGTGGACGCGACCAGCAGGCGGAACGCGCCGACCGCCGTGACGATCGTGATTTCTACGATGACGACGAGGACGACGAAAACGAGCCGAACTTCAACCGTGCCGACACCAGCAACGCCAATGCGCTGCCGTTCGCCAAGCAACCGCGCGGCAATGGCCGTGGCCAGGGTGGCTTCGGCGGCAACGGTGGCGGCAATGGCGGCGGTCGCGGCGGCAAAGGCCGTCCGGGCGGCGCGCAAGGCGGCCAGGGGCAGACTTCCAGTCGTCCAGGCGGTCGTCCGCAAGGCATCGGCGCCTACGCCGGCGGCCGTCCGCTCGGCGAGGGTCCGGCGCCGCGCGCGCAGGGCCAGGGTGGCCGTCCGCAAGGCCAGGGCCAGGGACAAGGCGGCCAGCCTCGCGGCCAGCAGCCGAAGGGCCCGAGCCGTGGTCCGCGCCAGCCGGATCCGCTGCAAACCACGTTCGGTTTCGGCGCTGCCAGTGGCGCGCCGCGCCGTGGCCAGCCGCCGCGTGGTGGCGCCGCCGACCACGGCATGCCGCGTCGTCGCAAGGGTTAAGCAGATCACTTTCGCCTTGTTGTAAGTCTGCCATGCCGCCCGTGCGGCATTGCAGCGAAGTTCATATAAGGTTATAATATCCAGCCTAGTAGAAGTTCCAACTCGCGTAACTGCCCCGGGACTCTTCATCTGGCTAGGTGTTATAGAAAGATGGGCAGATGCCCATTTTTTTTTTGTTGAACCGTTTTAAACGGCCTGTTTTGCACCATGTAAACAGGCCTTGAACTGGAGAATTTCTTGCAGCTTCTGGATTTAATTGAAAAGACCGTTGTCGGTCTGGGCTATGAGCTGGTTGATGTCGAACGGGCCGAGCGTGGACTGCTGCGCGTGTTTATCGATTTCAGCGCGGAAGATGCCGAAGAAAAAGGCCTGATCACCGTGGAGGATTGCGCCACGGTCAGCCACCAGCTGTCGCACGTGCTGACGGTCGAGAACGTGAATTACGAGCGTCTCGAGATCTCGTCGCCGGGGCTGGACCGTCCGCTGCGCAAGCTGTCGGATTTTTCACGTTTTGTCGGCTGCGAGGTGGTCATCAAGCTGCGCGCGGCCATGCCGGGTACGAACAACCGGAAATCGTTCACGGGCATCCTGCTGGAGCCTGAAGGCGAGAAATTGTCGTTGGAATTTGAAAGCAAGGAAGGTCCGGCGCAGTTGGATTTTACGCTCGCCGATATGGATAAGGCACGCTTGGTGCCGCAGGTGGATTTTAAGGGACGCAAAGCATGAGTCGCGAAGTTTTGTTATTGGTAGACGCGCTGGCGCGTGAGAAGAACGTCGATAAAGATGTCGTTTTCGGCGCACTGGAGTTCGCGTTGGCGCAAGCCACGAAGAAACGTTATGAGGGTGAAGTGGACATCCGCGTTTCGATCGACCGCGAGTCGGGTGAGTTCGAATCCTTCCGCCGCTGGCACGTGGTGCCTGACGAAGCCGGCCTGCAACTGCCGGATCAGGAAATCCTGCACTTCGAAGCCAAGGAACAGATCGCCGATATCGAAGTGGACGACCACATCGAAGAGCCGATCGAGTCGGTCGAATTCGGCCGCCGCTTCGCCCAGGACACCAAGCAGGTCGTGCTGCAACGCGTCCGTGACGCCGAGCGCGAGCAGATCCTGGCTGACTTCCTGGAACGCGGCGACTCGCTGGTCACCGGCACCATCAAGCGCATGGAGCGCGGCGATGCCATCGTGGAATCGGGCAAGATCGAAGCCCGCCTGCCGCGCGACCAGATGATCCCGAAAGAGAATCTGCGTATCGGCGACCGCGTCCGTGCCTACATCCTGCGCGTCGACCGCAATATGCGCGGCCCGCAAGTGATTCTGTCGCGCACCGCGCCGGAATTCATCATGAAGCTGTTCGAGCTGGAAGTGCCGGAAATCGAACAAGGCATGCTGGAAATTAAATCGGCGGCGCGCGACGCCGGCGTGCGCGCCAAGATCGCCGTCTACACGGCCGACAAGCGCATCGACCCGATCGGCACCTGCGTCGGCATGCGCGGTTCGCGCGTGCAGGCCGTGACCGGCGAGCTGGGCGGCGAGCGCGTGGACATCGTGCTGTGGTCGGAAGATCCGGCCCAGTTCGTGATCGGCGCGCTGGCCCCGGCCAACGTGTCGTCGATCGTGGTCGATGAAGAAAAACACGCCATGGATGTGGTGGTGGATGAAGAAAACCTGGCGATCGCGATCGGCCGTTCCGGCCAGAACGTGCGCCTGGCTTCCGACCTGACCGGCTGGAAGATCAACATCATGACGGCCGAGGAATCGGCCGACAAGGCAGCCCAGGAAACCGCCGCGATCCGCGCGCTGTTCATGGAAAAACTGGACGTCGACCAGGAAGTGGCCGACATCCTGGTGGAAGAAGGCTTTGCCAGCCTGGAAGAAATCGCTTACGTGCCGATCTCCGAGATGCTGGAAATCGAATCGTTCGACGAAGATACCGTCAACGAACTGCGCACCCGCGCCCGTGACGCCCTGGTCACCGAAGCGATCGCTTCGGAAGAAGGCCTGGAAGGCATGGACGAGGCGCTGGTCGGTCTGGAAGGCATGGACCGCATCACCGCGGGCAAGCTGGGCCTGGCTGGTATCAAAACGGTAGAAGCTTTTGCCGGCCTGGCTTACGACGAATTTGGCGCCATCCTGGCGTTGTCGTCGGACCGTGCACGAGCACTGATTACGAGTGAATTTGAAGATGTGACCGACGATGAGATGAAGTTGGTCGACGCGAAATACGATGACCGCGCCAAAGGCCTGCAAGCCAAGGCGTGGAGTCTGACTGAATCCGCAAAGGCTTAATTTGAGTATCTTTATCATCTCCGCGACACATAGAAAAGAGGACTGAATGGCGAGTAACAACGTAGCCCAATTTGCCACCGAACTGAAGATGCCTGCAGACTTGCTGCTGACGCAGCTGCGTTCTGCCGGCGTCGACAAAAGTTCGGCGTCAGATCCATTGTCGAAAGAGGATAAGGATAAGCTGCTCGATCACCTGCGCCGTACCCACGGCGCCGGCGCTGAAGAGAAGAAGAAAATTACGCTGACGCGCAAGGAAACCACCGAGATCAAGCAGGCCGACGCCAATGGCAAGGCCCGCACGATCCAGGTGGCGGTCAAGAAAACCCGTACCTTCGTGCAGCGCGACGAACCGCTGACCACCACGCCTGCCGCACCGGCGGCGCCGGTGGTCGACGCGGCGGAAAACGCGCGCCGCGAAGAAGAGGCCCGTAAGCAGGCTGAACTGATCGCCCGTCAGGAAGCGGACCTGCGCGAGAAGCAGGAGCGCCTGGCCAAGCTGGAAGCGGACAAAGCCGCCCAGGAAAAAGCCAACGCCGAAGCCGAAGCCGCCGCCAAGAAGGAAGCCGAAGCCGAAGCCAAGGAAGAAGCCAAGAAAGCCGCCGCCGCCAAGGCCGCCGCCGCCGCGCCAGCCTCGGCCCCGGTCGCCGCACCTGCGGTCGATACCGCTGCGGAAGACGCGAAGAAAAAAGCGGCTGCCGACGAAGCCAAGAAGAAAACCGCCGCTGCCGCCAAGGAAGCCGCCGAGCAGGCTGCCGCCACCGAGCGCGCACGCCAGGCCGTGGCCGACGAAGTGGCCCAGATCAAGGCCATGATGAACGCGCCACGCCGCGCCATCAAGGCCCCTGAACCTGCGCCGGCGCCGGTCAAGCCGAAGGTTGCCGAAGGCACGCTGCACAAGCCGGCCACCAGCGCCACGGCCAAGCCGGGCGACAAGCCGGGCGACAAGAAACCCGCCGTTGCCGGCGCGGACAAGAAATCGATCAAGTCGGCCAATGTGTCGTCGACCTGGCAGGACGACGCGAAAAAACGCGGCGCGCCAGGCGGTGGCAACAAGGGCCGTGGTGCGGGCGCTGGCGCCGGCACCGGCCGCGACAGCTGGCGCGGTGGCAAGGGCGGCGGTCGCCGTCACCACCAGTCGGATGACCGCGAAAGCAATTTCCAGGCGCCGACCGAAGCCGTCGTCAAAGACGTGCACGTGCCGGAAACCATCACCGTGGCCGAACTGGCGCACAAGATGTCCGTCAAGGCGTCCGAGGTCATCAAGCAGCTGATGAAGCTGGGCCAGATGTGCACCATCAACCAGGTGCTGGACCAGGAAACCGCGATGATCGTGGTCGAGGAAATGGGCCACAAGGCCCACGCCGCCGAGATCGACGATCCAGAAGCGATCCTGGCCGACCAGGGCGAGCACGCGCACTTCGAAGCGACGCCGCGCGCGCCGGTGGTCACCGTCATGGGTCACGTCGACCACGGTAAAACCTCGCTGCTGGATTACATCCGTCGCGCCAAAGTGGCGTCCGGCGAAGCTGGCGGCATTACCCAGCACATCGGCGCCTACCACGTGGACACCCCGCGCGGCATGATCACCTTCCTGGATACGCCGGGTCATGAAGCCTTTACGGCGATGCGTGCCCGCGGTGCGAAAGCCACCGACATCGTGATCCTGGTGGTGGCAGCCGACGACGGCGTGATGCCGCAGACCAAGGAAGCGATCGCCCACGCGAAAGCGGCCGGCGTGCCGCTGGTGGTGGCGATCAACAAGATCGACAAACCGGGCGGCAATATCGACCGCGTGACGCAGGAACTGGTCGCCGAGAGTGTGGTGCCGGAAGAATACGGTGGCGAATCGCCATTCGTGCCGGTATCGGCCAAGACCGGCGAAGGCATCGACAACCTGCTGGAGCAAGTGCTGCTGCAAGCCGAGGTGCTGGAACTGAAAGCGCCGGTCGATGCACCGGCCCGCGGCCTGGTGGTTGAAGGCCGTCTGGATAAAGGTAAGGGTCCGGTTGCCACCGTGCTGGTGCAGTCGGGTACGCTGAAGCGCGGCGACGTGATTCTGGCGGGTTCGTCCTTCGGCCGCGTGCGCGCGATGCTGGACGAAAACGGCAAACCGATCACCGAAGCCGGCCCATCGATCCCGGTCGAAATCCAGGGTCTGACCGAAGTGCCGCAAGCCGGTGAAGAAGTCATGGTCATGGCCGACGAACGCAAGGCCCGCGAAATCGGTCTGTTCCGTCAAGGTAAGTTCCGCGACGTGAAACTGGCCAAGCAGCAAGCCGCGAAGCTGGAAAACATGTTCGGCCAGATGGCCGAAGGCGAAGTGAAAAACCTGCCGCTGATCATCAAGACCGACGTGCAGGGTTCGCAGGAAGCGCTGGTTGGCTCGCTGCAGAAACTGTCGACCTCGGAAGTGCGGGTACAGATCGTGCACGCGGCGGTCGGTGGCATCACCGAGTCGGACGTCAACCTGGCGGTGGCCTCGAAAGCGGTCATCATCGGCTTCAACGCCCGTGCCGACGCCCAGGCGCGCAAGCTGGCCGAGTCGAACGGTGTGGACATTCGCTACTACAACATCATTTACGATGCGATCGACGAGATCAAATCGGCGTTGTCGGGCATGCTGGCGCCAGAGAAGCGCGAGACCGTCATCGGTCAGGTCGAAGTACGCCAGGTTATCCTGGTGTCCAAGGTCGGCGCGGTTGCCGGCTGCCTGGTCACCGATGGCGTGGTCAAGCGTTCGTCCTCGGTACGCCTGCTGCGCAACAACATCGTGGTGTGGACCGGCGAAATCGACTCGCTCAAACGCTTCAAGGACGACGCCAAGGAAGTACGCGCCGGTCTGGAGTGCGGCCTGTCGCTGAAGAACTACAACGACATCCAGGTGGGCGACTCCCTGGAAGTGTTCGAAGTACAGGAAATCGCTCGTACCCTGTAATTTCGCGGGCACACAGCAGTATCTGGTAAAGTGGACGGGGGCATCAGCTCCCGTCCACTTGCCGTTTATGGAATCATCATGGCAAAACATAGTAAAAACATTCCCCAGCGCGGTCTGCGCGTGGCCGATCAGATCCAGAAAGACCTGTCCGAACTGATCGTTTTTGAACTCAAGGATCCGCGCGTCGGCATGATCACGCTGGCCGAGGTGCAGGTCACCCCGGACTACGCGCACGCCAAGATCTTCTTCACCATGCTGAAGGACGATGCGGAATCGGTGAAGAACACCCTGGCCGGCCTGCAGGCGGCGTCCGGCTACCTGCGCAATATGCTGGGCAAGCGCCTGCACATCCACACGCTGCCGCAGCTGCACTTCGTGCACGACACCTCGGCCGCGCGCGGCATGGCGATGTCGGCGCTGATCGACCAGGCCAACAGCACCCGTTCGCTGGATGACGTCGCCGACGACGGCGAAGCGTAATGAATCAGGCCCGTGTAAAACGCGTCCGCGATCTGGTGGACGGCGTGCTGCTGCTCGACAAGCCTGTGGGCTTTTCCAGCAATGACGCACTGATCAAGGCCAAGCGCGTGCTCAACGCCAAGAAGGCCGGCCACACCGGCACCCTCGATCCGTTCGCCACCGGCCTGCTGCCGCTGTGCTTCGGCGAGGCCACCAAGTTCTCGCAGGACTTGCTGGAAGCCGACAAGACCTACGAAACCACGGTGCACCTGGGGCAGACCACCGACACCGGCGACACCGAAGGCGAAGTGGTGGAAACGCGCGAGGTCAACGTCACGCTGGAACAGATCCACGCCGTGCTGGAAAAATTCCGCGGCCCGATCGCGCAGGTGCCGCCGATGTACTCGGCCTTGAAGCGCGACGGCAAGCCGCTGTACGAATACGCCCGCGCCGGCATCACGCTGGAACGCGAAGCGCGCAACGTCATCATCCACCAGCTGGAGCTGGTGTCGTATGAGGCGCCGTTCCTCAAGCTGACGGTGACGTGCAGCAAGGGCACCTATATCCGCGTGCTGGGCCAGGACATCGGCGAAGCGCTCGGTTGCGGCGCCCACCTGAACGCGCTGCGCCGCACGCAGGTCGGCGCGCTGACCACCGAGCACATGATCACGCTCGATGAACTGGTTGCGCACGAAGCACCGTTGAGCCTGTTGTCGCCGGTCGATGCGCTGCTGTCCAGTTTCCCGGCGGTGCAGCTGAACGCCGAGCTGGCCAAACGCTTCCTGAACGGCCAGCGCCTGGCGCTGGGCAAGGAAGCGGTCGCCGTGCCGGCCGAGCAGGGCAGGGTGCGCGTCTACCTCGACGACAAGCTGCTCGGCACCGCCCACCTCGGCGACTACAGCATCCTGGCGCCGGAACGATTAATCGCGTTTGTGGCGCAATAAAAGATAAAGTTGCGTCGCAACATGCTATACTAGCCGGCTTTACGTACCTCCTGTACGTACCCGCAGTTTTTCCCCAAGATAACGACCATGTCTACTACTAAACGCGCAATTCGCAATATTGCAATCATCGCCCACGTTGACCACGGTAAAACCACCCTGGTTGACCAACTGCTCCGCCAGTCCGGCACCTTCCGCGAAAACCAAGCGGTCGATACCCGTGTCATGGACTCGAACGACCTCGAAAAAGAGCGCGGCATTACGATTCTGTCGAAGAATTGCGCTGTTGAGTACGAAGGCACCCACATCAACATCGTCGACACCCCAGGCCACGCCGACTTCGGCGGCGAAGTGGAGCGTGTGCTGTCGATGGTGGATTCGGTTCTGCTGCTGGTGGATGCCCAGGAAGGCCCAATGCCACAGACCCGTTTCGTGACCCGCAAGGCGCTGGCCCTGGGCCTGAAGCCGATCGTGGTGGTCAACAAGGTCGACCGTCCGGGCGCGCGCGCCGACTGGGCGATCAACCAGACCTTCGAACTGTTCGACAAGCTGGGCGCCACCGATGAGCAGCTGGACTTCCCTATCGTCTACGCTTCGGGCCTGAACGGCTACGCCGGCCTGACGGAAGACGTGCGCTCGGGCGACATGAAGCCGCTGTTCGACGCCATCCTGGAACACGTGCCAGTGCGCGACGACAATCCGGACGGCCCGCTGCAGATGCAAATCACCTCGCTGGACTACTCGTCGTACGTCGGCAAGATCGGCATTGGCCGTATCAACCGCGGCCGCGTGAAAACCGGCCAGGACGTGATCGTCCTGAACGGTCCGGATTCGACCCCGATCAAGGGCCGCATCAACCAGGTGCTGAACTTCAAGGGCCTGGAGCGCGTGCTGGTGGACGACGCGGTTGCCGGCGACATCGTGCTGATCAACGGTATCGACGAAATCGGCATCGGCTCGACCGTGTGCGCACCGGACACCCCGGAAGCGCTGCCGATGCTGACCGTCGACGAGCCGACCCTGACCATGAACTTCATGGTCAACAACTCGCCGCTGGCTGGCCGCGAAGGCAAGTTCGTGACCTCGCGCCAGCTGCGCGACCGTCTGGACAAAGAACTGAAAGCCAACGTCGCGCTGCGCGTTGCACCAACCGACGACGACACCACCTTCGAAGTGTCGGGCCGCGGCGAGCTGCACCTGACCATTCTGATCGAAAACATGCGTCGTGAAGGTTTCGAGCTGGCCGTGTCGCGTCCACGCGTGGTGTTCAAGATGGTCGACGGCGTGCGCCACGAGCCGTTCGAGCAACTGTCGGTTGACGTGGAAGAAGCCAACCAGGGCGGCGTCATGGAAGAGCTGGGCCGTCGTCGTGGCGACCTGCAAAACATGGAATCGGACGGCAAAGGCCGTGTGCGCCTGGAATACCGTATTCCAGCACGTGGCCTGATCGGCTTCCAGGGCGAATTCATGACCCTGACCCGCGGTACCGGCCTGATGTCGCACGTGTTTGACGCTTACGCGCCAGTCGACAACAGCAAAGGCGAACTGGGCGGCCGTCGCAACGGCGTGCTGATCTCGCAGGACGACGGCGCCGCCGTGGCCTACGCGATCTGGAAACTGCAGGATCGCGGCCGTATGTTCGTGGTCCACAACGACCCGGTGTACGAAGGCATGATCATCGGTATCCACTCGCGCGACAACGACCTGGTGGTCAACCCGATCAAGGGCAAGCAGCTGACCAACGTGCGTTCGTCGGGTACCGACGAAGCCGTGCGCCTGGTGCCGCCGATCCAGATGTCGCTGGAATACGCCGTGGAATTCATCGACGACGACGAACTGGTGGAAATCACCCCGAAATCGATCCGTCTGCGCAAGCGCTTCCTGAAAGAGCACGAGCGTAAGAAAGCTTCGCGCGAAGCGTAAGCCACGCTCTGCCGCTGGATCAAGAAGCCGCCCTCGGGCGGCTTTTTTTCATTTGTTTCATTTGCCTTTTCCTTTTTACTGCGGTACTTTGGTGCGTGGCAACATAAACGCATTGGAGGATCACGGTGAGCGACGACAAGACGACCAACCCCTGGCTGAACTGGCCAGGCAATCCCCTCAACCTTGCCCAACAGGCAAGCGATTATTGGGTCGACGCAGTGCAGCGTTCGGTCCTGTTCATGGATGTGCTGCGCGAGCGCGGCAACGAACGCAACCACCGTGCCGAGCAAACCGCGCCGCACGTGCTGACCTTCAAATTCGAGGTCGTCATGGACGGCCGCCACCTGGAACGCCCCGTCAACTACGGCCTGCTGCACATCCTGCAGCCGGACGGCGTGCAGCCCGATCCCACCAAGCGTCCCTTCATCGTGTTCGATCCGCGCGCCGGCCACGGCCCCGGCATCGGCGGCATGAAGCACGACAGCGAAATCGGCGTGGTGCTGAAGGCCGGCCATCCATGCTACTTCGTCGGCTTCACGCCGCATCCGGTGCCGGGCCAGACCATCGAGGACGTGTGCCGCGCCGAGGCGCAGTTCATCGCCAGGGTGGCCGAGCTGCATCCGCAGGCCGACGGCAAGCCTGCGCTGATCGGCAACTGCCAGGCCGGCTGGCAGATCATGATGACCAGCGCGCTGAATCCCGACCTGGTCGGTCCGCTGGTGCTGGCCGGTGCGCCGCTGTCGTACTGGGCCGGCGTGCGCGGCAAGAATCCGCTGCGCTACCTCGGCGGCATCCTCGGCGGCACCTGGATGACGGCGTTGGCGGGCGACCTTGGCAATGGCATCTTCGACGGCGCGCAGCTGGTCGAGAATTTCGAGAAGATGAATCCGTCCAATACGCTGTGGAGCAAGAACTACAACGTCTATTCCAAGATCGACACCGAGGCGCAGCGCTTCCTCGACTTTGAAAAATGGTGGGGCAATCCGGTGCTGCTGAACGCCGGCGAGATGCAGTACATCGCCGATTCGCTGTTCGTCGGCAACCGCCTGAGCGACGCCGCGCTGCTCGACAGCGCCGGCCACCGCATCGACCTGCGCAACGTCAAGTCGCCGATCGTGGTGTTCTGCTCGTGGGGCGACGACATCACGCCGCCGCAGCAGGCGCTGGGCTGGGTGCTGGATTTGTACGAGGACGACGCGGCGCTGGTGTCCGGCGGCCAGACCATCATCTACTCCATGCACCAGAGCATCGGCCACCTCGGCATCTTCGTGTCCGCCTCGGTGGCCAACAAGGAGCACGAGGAATTCACCGCCGCCATGGACATGATCGACATCATGCCGCCGGGCCTGTACGAAGCGGTGTTCCTCGACAAGGACGAGGAAATGCTGCAAGCCGAAATCGCCGCCGGCGACCTGGCGGCCGGCGACTACGTGATGCGTTTCGAGCGCCGCAACCTCGACGCGCTGCGCGCGCTGGGCGGCAACGACGTGGCCGACGAGCGCCGCTTCGCCACCGTCGCGCGCGTGTCGGAAATCAACAAGGGTCTGTACCAGACCTTCGCCAGCCCGCTGGTGAAAAGCCTGGTGACGGACGCCAGCGCCGAGCACCTGCGCGAGGCGCATCCGCTGCGCATGCGCTACACGGCGTTCTCCAGCAAGAATCCGCTGATGGACCAGATCCCGGCGCTGGCCGAGAAGGTGCGCGCCGAACGCCGTCCGCTGGCCAAGGACAATGTGTTCCTGCAGATGCAGGAGGCGTGGTCGAAGCAGATCGTCGAGGCGCTCGACCGCTACCGCGATGCGCGCGACCAGGCCACGGAAAATATGTTCCTCGGCGTGTACGGTTCGCCGCTGCTGCAGGCGCTGGTGGGCCTGAGCACCGACGGCGGCAAGCCGCGCCGCATCGGCCGCGACATCGCGCGCGAGGCGGCCATCACCGCCAACCGCGCGGCGGCGGCGCTGAAGACCAAGGAGGGCGGCGTGACCGAGGCCATCATCCGCGGCCTGCTGTACATCTTCCGCAGCCCGGAGATGAGCGCGGCCGACGAGCGCGCCTTTGCCGCCATGCGCCAGCTGCGCCTGCGCACCTCGGACGACAAGGAAATGAGCGTCACGCTGCTGAAGAAGATCCTGCGCGAGCAGTATCTGATGTTGCAGGTGAACGAAGAGGCGGCGCTGGACGACCTGCCGCTACTGCTGCCGGACGAGCCGGAAGCGCGCACCACGGCGCTCGGCATCGTGCGCCAGGTCGCCGGCGCGACCGGCACGCTGACCGGCGAGGCGGCCGTGCGGCTGGAGCGCGTGGCCGCCATCTTCGGACCGCAAGCGCCCAAGCTGGCGGTGGTGCGCAAGAAGAAAGGCGAGAGCGCTTGAAAGCCTTGTCTGTTCGGGCCGGCTATCGCGCCGGCTTGAACAGCGCCTTGCCGGTGATGTCGGCGACGGTGGCGCAGCCGGCCATCGCCATGCAGATTTCCAGTTCCTCACGCAGCAGCTTGACCATGTGCGCGACGCCAAGCGCGCCGGCCACGCTGAGCGCGTACAGTTGCAGCCGGCCGACCGCCACCGCGTTGGCGCCCAGGGCCAGCGCCTTGAAGAGGTCGCTGCCGGACTGCACGCCGCCGTCGTACATCAGCGGGTAGTCCGGGCCGACCGCGGCGCGGATGGCGGGCAGCACGTCCAGTCCGGACGGCGCGCCGTCCAGGCTGCGGCCGCCGTGGTTGGAGACGGCGAGGCCGGTCACGCCGGCATCGCGCAAGGCGGCCGCGTCGTCCGGATGCAGCACGCCTTTCACCCACACCGGCAATCTGGTCTGGCTCATCACCCAATGGATATCGTCCCAGCCTGGCGCGCCGCGCATGGCGCCCTGGAAGAAGCGGCTGTCGCCCGGCCCGTTGCCGGCGTAGCGCGGCGCGATGTCGTAGCCGCGCAGGTTGACCGGGGCCACGTCCGGCGGCAGCTGGAACTGGGCCGCCAGCGCGCGGCGGTTGGCGACCTGGATCGGCGCATCGACCGTCAGCACGATGGCGCGGTAGCCGGCCGCTTCGGCGCGGCGCAGCAGGTCCAGCGTGTCCTCGCGGCGCGGCAGCAGGTATAGCTGGAACCAGCGGCGCGCGCCGCCGGCACTGGCGGTCTCTTCCAGTGTGTACGACGATTGGGTGCTGGCGATCATGCAGGTGTCGGTGGCGTCGGCTGCGCGCGCGGTGTCAATTTCGCCGTGGGCGTGCGCCAGCTTGTGGAACGCCACCGGCGCCAGCAACAGCGGATGCGCATGCTCCTCGCCCGCCAGCGTGATGCGCGTGTGGCCATGGCTGACATCGCGCAACAGGCGCGGGTAGAGCGCCCATTGCGCCAGCGCCGTCTGGTTGGCGGCCACGCTTTGCCCGTGGCCGCTGCCGCCGCTGATGTACGCATAATGCGCGGGCGGCATGAAATGCGGCGCCAGGGCGGCGTAGTCCTGGGCGTTGCGGATGTCGGCGGGGATGCTGTGGAGGGGCGGCGAAATGGTTGGGGCGGACATTTTTGATCGATGGCAGGCTGCGGAAATTCGAGTATAGCCCGCAGCCCGGTTTTTCCATCGTTAAGCGATTTTGCCCGGGGCAAAACGATGCGTCAGAACACTTCCCACTCGCCCCATTCCTGGGCGGACGAATTGCGTTGCAGCGTAGCCTCGCTGCCGCCGATCTGGCTGGTCCAATATTTGTGGCGCAGGCCATCCTGCTCGATCTGGCCGGCGAAGGGCGGAATCCGCAATCCATGCGCGATCTGGCTCTGGGCGTAGCCGAGCGCCTCGCTGGACAGTTTTGGCAGGCCGATGCGTTTTCGGGTCGGGATGTGCTGCTTGTAATACTCCAGATAATGTCCCAGCCGGGCGGAGAAATCCGACGCCGCATATTTTCCAGCCACAATGGCATCAAATTTTTCCCGCGATTTGACGTAAGGGTGGCCGGCCTGGCCAAACCAGCGGGTATCCGGATACTGGCGCCAGCCACCATACTCAAACAGCAATGTTTCCAGCGAAATGGGCTGATCGCCCTGCGGCGCCGTTTTGCCGCCATACCCTACCTGGAAACAGGCGCTCACCAGGAAATAATAAAGCGCGGTGATCCGGGCGTAGAATTCCGTGTCGCGCTGCGCGAGTTTCAGCGCTTTCCACTTTTCTTCATTTCCGTAAGACAAACCGGGATACGTCGCCAGATAATCCCCGATTTCCGGGTAATACGGCATAAAGCCGTTGGCAAAAAACGAGAACTCGGGATTGATATGGTTCGACCAATATAACTGGGTCATCCCATCAATGGAAATGAGTTCCAGCAAATCATCTCTCATGCCCGAAAAAACTATATCGCTGAGAAAGAATGGCACATCCAGTAATGCCGAGTTGACCGTGATGCGGTGCTTGTTCGGCGTCCAGCTATAGCTGGTCGCTTCGGCGCCATGGGCGCGAATGGCGACCAGGTGCTCGCGGAACGTCGGCGAGGGTTTGACGCGGTCAAAGCGGTGGCGCGTCACGTAATTGTTGGCGTCCAGCAGATTTAACGCGGCCAGCAGGGGAATCTTTTGATGCGATTCCTGGATCGACATTTTTTGCTCGGGCGCTTCAACAACAAAAATATTTTGTTGGCGGAAATAATCCTTCAGGGCCGGGTAGGCATCCAGTTCCCCCATCCAGGTCGAAAAAATGATGAGGTCCACTATTCCCTCGGAGCGCAGCGCCACCAGGGCTCTGGTCGTGTCGAGGGCTTTGGCTTCGTCGCGAACTTTGCCGGTGATAAGCGAGGTGATTTGCATTTTTTTCGGGGGAATGAAGTGGCAAACAGTGGGGTTAAGCTGGTCAAATTCTTTGCGCAACGATACCATTGCACGCGAGAAATGGGTACTATAAAATCTTCCGGATTCGACTTGACATAATCAGTGATGAAGATACTAGCACATAGGGGTTTCTGGACCGAAGCGCCAGAGAAAAACGCGCTCATCGCGTTTGAGCGGGCGTTGCACGAGGGCTTCGGGATCGAGACCGACCTCCGCGATGCGCAGGGGCGTGTGGTAATTTCACACGATATGCCAACCGGCGGCGAAATGCCGCTCGATGATTTCCTGGCCTTGTGCGCCGCCCATCCGCAATCGCGGCCACTGGCGCTGAACATCAAAGCCGACGGCCTGCAAACGCTGGTGCGCGAGGCCCTGGCCCGGCACCGGATCGACGATGCCTATGTGTTCGACATGGCGGTGCCGGACGCGCTGGGCTATCTGGCGCAAGGCGTGCCGGCCTACACCCGTTGCAGCGAATATGAACTGTCGCCACCGTTTCTGGAGGCCGCCGTGGGGATCTGGCTCGATGCCTTCCGCGGCGAATGGTATACCATGGCGAACGTCGCCGACTGGCTGGCCCAGGGCAAGCAGGTCTGCCTGGTGTCGCCGGAATTGCACAAGCGTCCGCACCTGGCCTTCTGGCAGCAACTGAAAGACGCCGGCCTGCACCAGCAGGCGTCGCTCAGCCTGTGCACCGATTTCCCTACTATTGCAAGGCAGTTCTTCCATGGCCAAAATTAAAGCTGTTATTTTCGATATGGACGGGGTCCTGATCGATGCCAAGGAATGGCATTACGAAGCGCTGAACCGCGCGCTGGGCCTGTTTGGCATGGAAATCAGCCGCCATGACCACCTGATCACCTACGACGGCTTGCCGACCAAGACCAAGCTGAAGATGCTCTCCATGGAGCGCGGCCTGCCGCAGGCGCTGCACGGCTTTATCAATGAGATGAAGCAGGTCTACACGATGGAAGTGATCTACGCCAAGTGCAAGCCGATCTTTCACCACCAGTTTGCGCTGACCCGCCTGCAACATGAAGGCTATCGCATGGCGGTGTGTTCGAATTCGATCCGGCACACGATCGAGATGATGCTGGAGCGCGCCAGCCTGATGCCGATGCTGGAGTTCTTCCTGTCGAATGAAGACGTGCAACTGCCGAAGCCGGCGCCGGAAATCTACAACGTGGCCATTGCGCGGCTGGGGCTGCAGCCGGACGAATGCCTGATCGTCGAGGACAATCCGAACGGCATCAAGGCGGCGCGCGAATCGGGCGCGCATGTGCTGTGCGTCAACGATGTCAGCGAAGTCAATTACCTCACCATCAAACAGAAAATTGCCATGATTGAGGCCGAACATGCTTAATATTTTGCTGCCGATGAGCGTGCCGTCATCGTTCTTCGAAACGCCGGAATATCCCTTCCCCAAGCCACTGGTGGAGATCTTCGGCAAGCCGATGATCCAGCACGTGCTGGAGAATCTGGCGAGCATCAAGGAAGAGAAGCGCTTCATCTTCGTGCTGAGCGAAGAGGACTGCACGCGCTTCCACCTGGACAGCACGCTGCGCCTGCTGGCAGGCCCCAGCAGCATCTTCATCCGCCTGCGCCAACCGACGCGCGGCGCGGCCTGCAGCGCGCTGCTGGCCATCGAGCACATCGGCAATGACGAGCCGCTGCTGATCGTGAATGGCGACCAGATTTTCGATGTCGACCTGAACGATTACCTGGCCGAATTGAACGCCATGCAGGCCGATGCCGGCTGCATCACCTTCAACTCCGTGCATCCGCGCTGGTCGTATGTGCTGATCGAAAACGAGAGCGATGTGGTGGAGACGGCCGAGAAGCGGCCAATCAGCCGCCATGCCATCGCTGGTTTCTACTACTTCAAGCACGGCAGTGATTTCGTGCGGGCGGCGCAGCATTCCATCCGCAAGGAAGCGTCGATTGACGGCGTGTTCTACATCGCCCCGGTGCTCAACGAAATGGTGCTGCTGAACCGCCGCGTCAAGGCGCTGGCGGTGGCCAACGAGTCCTATCACACGTTTTATTCGCCGAAGAAGATCGAAGAATACGAAATGCGCCGCGCGTAAGGGAAAAAGCTATGCAAGTATTCAAGCAGGACGACATGATCCGCGGCTGGTTCGTCGGCGATTTCACGCCGACGGCGCTGGCCACCCAGGCCGCTGAAGTGGGCGTGAAAAGCTACGCCGCCGGCATGAGCGAGGCGCGCCACTACCACAAGATCGCCACCGAAATCACCATGATCCAGAGCGGCCGCGTGACCATGAACGGCGTGGAATACCGGACCGGCGACATCATCGTGATCGCCCCGAACGAGTCCACCGATTTCAACGTGCTCGAAGATACCGTCACCGTGGTGGTGAAGGTGCCGGGGGCGATCAACGACAAATACCTTGGAGATGCAACGGCATGCTGAACATTGTGCTTCCCATGGCCGGGCACGGCAGCCGCTTTGCCAAGGCCGGCTACACCGATCCGAAACCGCTGATCCCGGTATTCGGCCAGCCCATGATCGAGCTGGTCATCGAGAACCTGCGCCCGGCGCAGCCGCACCGCTTTATCTTCGTGTGCCAGCAGGAACACCTGGAGCGCTACGCGCTGGGCGAACGCCTGCTGCAGATCGCGCCGGGCAGCGCGGTGATTCCGGTGCAGCAGGTGACCGAAGGCGCGGCGTGCACGGTGTTGCTCACGCGCGAGCTGATCGATAACGACCAGCCGCTGATGATCGCCAACTGCGACCAGTATATCGACGTCAGTATCGATGACTACCTGGCGCGCCAGCAGGGCGTCGACGGCCTGATCATGACCATGACGGCGGACGATCCGAAATGGTCTTTCGTGCGCCTGAATGACAATGACGAGATCACCGAAGTGGTTGAAAAGCAGGTGGTGTCGCACGAAGCCACCGTCGGCATCTACAACTATGCGCGCGGCAGCGATTTTGTCGCGGCGGCCGACGCCATGATTGCCCAGGATCTGCGCGTCAACGGCGAGTTTTATGTGGCGCCGGCCTACAACAGCATGATCGCCAAGGGGCAAAAGCTGGCGTACTACAATATCGGAGCGGACCGCGCCGGCATGTATGGCCTGGGCGTTCCGTCCGACCTGGATTATTTCATCGCCCACTGCGGCGAGTTGGTGGCGCGCCGCAGCGCATGACCGCTAAGCCAGCGGCTTGCGCATGAAGACGCTGTAGGGATCGTCGGGATAGCCGCCATACGGGCCGCAGCGCGCGAAGCCGTGGCGGGTGTAGAGGCCGATCGCCTCCGGTTGCGCCGGGCCGGTCTCCAGCACCAGCAGCGGACAGCCGGCGTCGCGCGCGGCGTGTTCCAGCGCGTCCATCAGGCGACGCGCCAGGCCCCGGCCGCGCAGGGCCGGCTGCACATACATGCGCTTGATCTCGCCGTATGCCGGCGACAGCACCACCGCGCCGCAGCCGACGATGGCGCCGGCCGCGTCGCGGGCGACCGCGAACTTCACTTCCGGCTGCATCAGCGCGTTCAGGTCCAGCGCGTAGACCGATTCCGGCGGATACAAGGTCATCTGATAGGCATCGAGGTCGGCGATCAGGGCGATCACTTCCGGCTGGTTGGGCGTTTCGAAGGCGATGTGCATGGCGGACAGTTTGTTGGATGATGTAATCCAGTATAATGGATTAAATGGATATCAACAAATTGATCGCCAGCCGCGTGCTGGCCCTGCGCGAAGCGCGCCAGTTGTCGCTGACGGCCCTGGCCGAGCGCAGCGGCGTCAGCCGTTCCAATATTTCGCTGATCGAGCGCGGCGAGAGCAGCGCCACCGCCACCGTGCTGGACAAGCTGGCCGGCGCGCTGGGCGTCACGCTGGCCTCGCTGTTCGACGCGGCCCAGGACGCGCCAGCGGCGCCGTCGCCGTTGAGCACGGCCGACACGCAGGCGGTGTGGACCGATCCGGCATCCGGCTACGTGCGGCGTCAGTTGTCGCCGGCGGCGCGCTCGCCGCTGCAACTGGTGGAAGTGATCTTCCCGCCGGGCCAGCGCGTCGCCTACGGCCAGGTGCGGCGCGAGGCCGACACGCATCAGCAGGTGTGGCTGCTGGAAGGCGTGATGGACATCACCGCCGGCGACGGCAGCTGGCGCCTGCATCCCGGCGACTGCCTGGCCTTCCGCGAAGACCAGCCCATCACTTACGCCAATCCCGGCGCCGCACCCGCCCGCTACCTGGTCGGCCTGGTGACGCTGCCGTTCGCTTAATCCTTGGAAGCTGGCGAGATGGTTTTGCTGACCTTGCCTGTTGCGTCCAGCATCTGGATTTCAGTGGCGCCGTTGGCGCTGACCAGCAGCATCATGCGCACGCGGCCCTGGGCGTCCTTCAGTTGCAGCGCCGAACCGTGGTCGCGCGTGTTGCCGAGCCAGATGCGGTTGACGCTCAGTCGCTCTTCTTCCGTCAGCTTTTGCCAATAGGCTGCGCGCTGCTCGGGCGCCAGCGTGCGCGCCTCGTCGGCGAAGCGGTGGATGTCGGCCATCGAGGTTTTCTGGAAATAGGGCACGTCGTTGATCTTGATGCCGGTTTGCTGGTGATTGGCGCTGTCGTTGGTCAGCAGTTGCAGCGTCTGGTCCTGGCGGAAGCGATCGAAGGTCAGCGACAGGCCGGAGGATACCTTGCCGTCGTCGCTGATGCCGCCTTTCTGGATCAGGCCGCCGTTCTCGGTGCCTTCGTCGTTGATGAACAGCATGCCGGCGAATGCACGGCGGTCCGGCCGTTCGCCTTCCTTGCCCTGCATGAAGTCGCCGGGGAATTGGGCGCGGTTGGAAATCACCAGCCGCCTGGTGCCGTCCGGCTCGACGATGTTGATGCGGCCGACGGTGATGTCGTCGAACTCGGCGTGCTTGCCCGGATCGCGCGCGCCGGTCAGCAGCATCACAGCTACCAGGGCGCCGGCCATGGCGGCGGCGCCGGCAAAGAAGGTCCTAAGCTGCGACATGGCGACCTCCGGCGGCTTTGCGCATGCGCCATTCGACCACCAGCAACAGCAGCCCGCCAAACATCAGCAGCGCGCCCAGGTATTGCAGGATCTGGTTTTGCGCCGGCCGCACGTTGGTCACGTCGACCAGCTCGAACTTGCGCCTGCCGCCGGCGGCCGGTTCAAAAAATACGCCGCCCCGATTACCCCATACCTCGATGGTCTGGACCTTGACCCGGTTGGCTTCGAACTCGGCCTGCGATTTCATGAATTCTTCCAGGGTGAGCGTGTGCGCCTGCACTTTCAGGTTGCCGATCTTGATGAACTGTTCGAAGATCTGGTCCGACTCGCCCTCCAGGATCACGCCGGGCGACTTGTATTTGTACAGGTTGTTGGCGTAGAAGATGCCGTCGTTGGCAGCCAGCATCAGCGCGAAGCCAAGCAGGCAGGCGGCCGCCGCGCTCCAGATGTATTGGCGGGCGTCGTGCAGGCGGCGCTTCACCTCGCCGTTGAGGAACTGGCTGACTTCCGGAATATGGCGCAAGCTGGTGTGCAGGACGGTGCGGTCGATATCGGCCAGCACCTCGCCGGGCGACAGTTGCAGCGACTTGACGATGGCGCTGAACATGTCGGCCGACGGCTGCGACTTGTCGTTCTCCAGCTTGGACAGGTAGGACTGCTCGATGCCGATCGCTTCCGCGAACTGCGGCTGCGTCAGATTTTTCTCGGTGCGGATCTGTTTCAGCTTTTCCCCAAAATTCATCTGTATGTCCCTTTTTATGGTGAGCTTGAGGCGTATTCTTCTGGATTCACGCGGGAATGAGAAGCTGAATATGGCGGAATATACGTGAATATCGCCCCAAGCCGCCGTGGCGAGCCGGGCGGCGCATCAACTTTTCGCTCTATAACGACGCCCCCCCTCAAAACGGAGGCGGCGCGATCGCGCAAGCAGCGGCGCACGTTGAAACAGATTCACGATGATCTAAAAGACGTGGGGGTCGGGGCTTACGACAGGGGGGGGCGGCGTTCGCGAGGACCTGGAGAGCGGGACAATCCGGCCAGCAAACGAACACCTGGTTGGTAACTTGTTGAGGATGGCGTGAACGTTGGCATAGATATCTCCCGTATTTTTTAATCGACAAAGGCTGCAAAGATTTCTAGGTCATATGTACTTCCTCTCTTGGAAAATATTAAGTTGTAGGCATCACAACCGTCCTTAATTTTTTTGGGAAGCGGAACTGCAATATTAAGTAGTTTCCCAACTTCACTTGAGCTAACTCCAGACTTGATATTTATTTTTGTTGTTACTTTTTTATTTTCTTCAGTTAAAATATATTCAATATTTATATCATTTATTTTTACTTTATATAAAGGCGCATTTTTATCGTAAAAACTAACGAATTTTTTATTTTCGAGATTTTTCTCATCATTAATGATTGAGGTGGCTATATTTATTTCTTTCTCAATGAGTTTACAAATATTGTTGTATTGATCATGTTTATGATCGACCGGACCGGTGGTTGATTCAGTTTGCCCTAGCGCATCTGTCGTTAATAATTGAAAAATTCCTAGAGCTAAACTTGCCCAAAAAAAAACGCTTACTTAGTTTTCTCTTAATCAACATATTTCCTCCCTGAGAAATTTTTACTTGCCTTATTTGGTTGAACTTATGTAAAGATATATAAAGACATGTAGGGAAAACTCACTTAATGTAACAAATGAGTATTTTTTGAGTGATGGTGTCTTTTTAGTAAGTTCGAGTCGAGGAAAGTGTGGGTGTGCATCGTCCGCGACACTTTGAGATTCTGCACCTCGGTGGCTTCCTCGATGTATTTGTCGACGACACTGGCAACTCGGATCGCACCGGTACTTAGGCCCGGTGTGATTTTTCGGGTTATCATGTCGGCCTCTGTCGTCTTTGCCCATGCAATCGCGTCTTGCTTTTTGTTAAAGTTCTGAGACATCGATGGAAATCCGTGCTTTCGAATCCTGGCTTGTCACTTGTCACCGATTGATAGAATAGTTGCTATCAATCATTTTTTTTGGTTCTTGATAGAAAAGTTTTTGACAAAACTATCTTAGAGGAACGATTGGCTGTGTGGCAAAAGTTGTGGCAGCTGGGAGTGAAAAGTCGTGAGTCTTTAATGAAGTCTTAAGAAGTTAAAAAATGCAATATACGTTTGAAAATCAAGTACATACAGAAAAAATGGGCGGTCGAAGGATTTCCGTGGCCCCCATGATGGACTGGACCGACCGCCATTGCCGCGTGTTCCACCGCCACATCAGCCAGCACACCTGGCTGTATACGGAGATGGTGACCACCGGCGCGCTGGTCTACGGCGACGTCGAGCGCCACCTGCGCTTCAACGAGGAGGAGCATCCGGTCGCCCTGCAACTCGGCGGCAGCGATCCGGCCGACCTCGCCACCAGCGCCAGGCTGGGCGAGAAGTGGGGCTACGACGAAATCAACCTGAACTGCGGTTGCCCGTCCGAGCGCGTGCAGAAGGGCGCGTTTGGCGCCTGCCTGATGGCCGAGCCGCAACTGGTGGCCGACTGCGTCAAGGCGATGCGCGACGCGGTGTCGATCGACGTCACCGTCAAGCACCGCATCGGCATCGACGACGTGCAAAGCTACGACTTCGTCCGCGATTTCGTCGGCAAAGTGGCTGATGCCGGCTGCACCACGTTCATCGTGCACGCCCGCAATGCGATCCTGAAAGGCCTGTCGCCGAAGGAAAACCGTGAAATCCCGCCGCTGAAGTATGACTACGCCTACCAGCTCAAGCGCGACTTCCCTGACTTCGAAATCATCATCAACGGCGGCATCAAGACCGAAGCCGAAATCGACGAGCATTTGAAGCACCTGGACGGCGTGATGCTGGGCCGCGAGGCCTATCACAATCCGTTCGTGATGGCCAATTTCGACCAACGCTACTATGGTGATAGCCGCGCGCCGAAGACCCGCGATCAGGTGCTCGAAGCGATGATCCCCTACATTCAAGCCCAGCTGGCCCTGTACAGTCCGCACGGCATGAAGCTCAATTCCCTCACGCGCCACATGCTGGGTCTGATGACCGGCTTGCCCGGCGCCCGTGCCTTCCGTCAGACTTTGTCCGACTCCAAAAAGCTCGCCCTCGGCGACGCCAATCTCCTGCTGGAAGCCGCAGCCCGCCTGCGTATTGCTGCGTAGAAATACGTATTTACACAAACTTTTATCGGGTGTGGTGGAATTTCCACGTAGAAAGTTCGTTTGCGTATTTTGGAGGCAGTAAATGCTTGCTTTGAGGCAAAATTTGCATCTATAATTCCTGAATATACACACATATCCACCGTCTTTCGTGTTGTATTGCGGTTCCAAAAAACTACATGCTGGCTGCCGGTGGACCTGCAAATTTTTGCATTCGCAGTCATTGTTTGCTACTGTCACAGCTTATTACTTATCAGCAAGGGTTTTGTTTGGGCGCCGCACATTGAGCCGTGCGTCGTTCAGGGCAACTTCTATCAACAGTCACTTAAGAAGAAGACGAAATGAATTTAGCAAAAATGAAAGTCGGAACGCGGCTGGGCCTCGGATTCGCCCTGGTGCTGGTGTTCCTGGTCGCCGTGACTGCTGTCGGCATCCTGCGCATGTCGCAGATCCAGAACCGTCTCGATCACGTGATCAACGTCAATAACGTCGTCTCCCGTCTGGTGCTGGATATGCGCAACAACGTCGCCGAGCGCGTCAACTCGCTGCGCGTGCTGACCATGATCGCCGACCCGGCCGACATGGAAGCGGACATGAACCGCATCAAGGAACTGGCCGGCAAATACGCCGAGTTCCAGGCCAAGCTGACCACGCAGTTCAACGCCGAATCGACTCCGGAAGAAAAAGCCCTGCTGACCACCGTCAAGGAAGCGGAAGCCACCGCGATGCCTGCCATCGCCAAGGCCTCGGAACTGTGGCTGGGTAGCAAAGCGGAAGAAGCCACCCGCGTGCTGGTCAAGGAAATCCGTCCAGCGCAGAAAAAATGGATGACCGCCCTGGAGCAACTGGGCGCGCTGGAAGACAAGATGAATGCGCAGATGCAGGTCGATGCCGCCAGCGGCTTCTCCAGCGCCCGCAGCTTCATGATCATCATGGGCCTGCTGGCCGTGGCGATCTCGGTGGCCGCCGCCCTGGTCATCACCCGCAGCCTGCAGAAACAGCTGGGCGGCGAGCCGGACTACACCGCATCGATCGCCGGCGCCATCGCTGGCGGCGACCTGTCGATCTCGATCAACACCACCGGCGCCGACAAGAACAGCCTGGTCTTCGAAATGCGTGAAATGCGCAACAGCCTGCGCGACATCGTCAGCCAGGTGCGCACCGGCACCGAGACCATCGGCACCGCCTCGCGTGAAATCGCCGCCGGCAACGTCGACTTGTCGTCGCGTACCGAAATGCAGGCCTCGTCGCTGGAGAAAACCGCCTCGGCCATGGACGAGCTGACCTCGACCGTGAAACAGAACGCCGACAACGCCCGTGAAGCCAACCAGCTGGCCTCGGCCGCTTCGGATGTGGCGGTCAAGGGTGGCCAGGTGGTGTCGCAAGTGGTCGACACCATGAGCTCGATCGACGCCTCGGCCAAGAAAATTGTGGACATCATCGGCGTGATCGATGGCATCGCCTTCCAGACCAACATCCTGGCGCTGAACGCCGCGGTGGAAGCGGCCCGTGCCGGCGAACAAGGCCGCGGCTTCGCGGTGGTGGCGTCGGAAGTGCGCAACCTGGCCCAGCGTTCCGCTGGCGCCGCCAAGGAAATCAAGATGCTGATCGATGACTCGGTCGAAAAAGTCGGCGCCGGCACCAAGCTGGTCGGCCAGGCCGGCGTGACGATGGACGAGGTGGTGACCTCGGTGCGTCGCGTGACCGACATCATGAGTGAAATCGCCAATGCCAGCCAGGAACAGAGCGCTGGTATTGCCCAGGTCAACCAGTCCATCATCGAGATGGACAGCATGACCCAACAGAATGCCGCGCTGGTGGAAGAAGCCGCTGCCGCAGCACAAAGCTTGCAAGATCAGGCCGGCGAGTTGTCGCGCGTGGTCAGCATCTTCAAGCTGGTGGAAGGTGAAGAGCGCGCAGCAGTGGCCGCGCCGGCGATGGCCGCCAAGGCAGCCGTTGTCAAACCGATCGCCGCAGCACGGGCTCCTGTGAAGAAACTGGCGACCAAGCCAGCGCCTGCACCGGCAGCCAAACCGAAAAAAGTCGCCGCGGCAGCCAGCACCGCCGGCAGCGATGAGTGGGAAGAGTTCTAAGCAGTTCTAAATTATTTGCCGCAGTCTGCCGTCCGCTGTTGTGGACAGATGGCCCGCTGTGGAGTTCGTTTAACCAGTCGTTAATAACAAATTGTTGGGAAATCGTAATATGAACAAGTCTGTATTCGCCGCCGCCATCCTGTCGATCGCTACCTCGGCTGTGTTCGCCGCTGAAGTGCCAGCTTCGCTGAGCGACAAAAACTGCAAAGCGGAATATCCAAAAGCCTCGCTGATGAACGAAGAGCAGGGCGACGTCACCATGGCCTTCCTGGTCGGCGCCGACGGCAACGTCATGGATTCCAAAGTGGAAAAATCGAGCGGTTACAAAAACCTCGATAAAGCCGCCCTGAAAGCACTGAGCGCCTGCAAATTCAAACCAGGCACCAAGGATGGCGCTGTAGCCCAGACCTGGACCAAGGTCGACTACAGCTGGAAGCTGTAATCAGTCTCAACCGGGCCATGCACCGGGCATGGCCTGCTCGCCGGATTCTTACACTTTTGGGGAAATCAGATGTTTACAAACAAGCGTTGGTTGAGTGTGATCGCAGCAGTGCTGGTATCGGGCACCGCTTTTGCCGCTGAAGTTCCTGCATCGTTCGATGCCAAGAACTGCAAGGCCGAATATCCGAAGGCATCCCTGATGAACGAAGAGCAGGGCACGGTCTCGATGTCGTTCCTGGTCAAGCCGGACGGCAGCGTCGCGGACTCGAAAGTGGACAAGAGCAGCGGCTTCAAGAATCTGGACAAGGCCGCCATCAAGGCGCTGAGCGCCTGCAAGTTCAAGCCGGGCACCAAGGACGGCGCCCCGGCCGAGACCTGGACCAAGGTGGATTACGCCTGGAAGCTGGACTGAGCGGCTGCGGCCTGAGCAAAAAAGGAACCCGCGGGTTCCTTTTTTTTCGTGTAACACGCGGGTTGTAATAAACTGTAATGGGACGCGAAGCGTGCTGCGCTTCCTTATATAGTACGATCTGGATTGAGGAGAAACCGCCATGAAAACTATCGTTATCGCCGTTGCCGCGCTGGCGGCGCTGACCGGCTGCGCCACGCAGCGTCCAGCTTATTACACCACTGCCCGCGTGCAGGATCCGTACCAGTGGCACACCGTGTCGGTGCTGCCGTCCGGCGCGCAGACGCAATCGGGCACCTGGACCGAGGAATTGCCGGCGCAGCAACCGGCGCGCGTTGTCTACAGTACCGAGCCGAGCTACGCCACCACCACCTACGTCACCCAGCCGGTGTACTACGCACCGGCGCCCGTGTATTACGCGCCGGCGCCGTCGTACTACTACCCGCCGGTATCGATCGGCCTGGACTTTTCGTTCGGCCATTGGTGCTGCGGCGGCGGTCGTGGCTGGGGCGGACGCGGCTGGGGCGGCTACCACCGCCGCTGATCGCTTGCGGACGTAAAAAATCCCGCGGCGCCTGGGAAGGCGCGGCGGGATTTTTTTTGTCTGGTGAGCTGGTGACGCTTAACGCATCACGTAGATGGAAGACTGGTGCAGCACGTTTTCCGAGCACAGTTCGTAGGCCGATGCGCCGGCTACAGTGATCAGCAAGGCGCCAAATGCGATGTGTAGATAACGTGCCATGACAGGCTCCTGAAAGTAGGTGGGAACTGGAATAACTCCAGAATAGTCCACCCCCTGTCTTCCAGGAATCAGCCAAACGTCCGACGAAATGTAGGACTAAAGCTTGTGTCTATCTTTCAGTCAACTTTTACTTGGTTTTCCACAGCGTGACCGGATTGGCCGGCGCCGTGTCGAGCGCGTTGGCGCGTTCCAGCCACAGGTTCAGGCGTTCCGGTTGCTTCAGGTGGATGCCCATGCCGTCGATGGTGCCGATCTGTTCCAGGTTGCTGGCGTTGATCTTGGCCTTGGACACGGTCGGCGCGCCGGCCACCATGCGGTCGTAGGCTTTGCGGGCCTTGTTTTCCCATTTGTGCAGGCTGCTGTCGTCGAAGCGGTTGGCCTCGAAGTAGACGGTCAGCGTGCCGTCCGGGTTGCCGAAGCCGACGATGCCGGCGCCCAGGCGGATCGCCGAGTTGGCGTTCGGATCGAAGGTTTCGGAGGGCACGAAGACGGCGGCGCGGCCATCGATGTCCGGGCGGCCGATCGGCGTGTCTTTGCTGTAGGTGCTGACTTCAGTGATAGGTTTTTCTTGAGACATACACTTATGCGGTTCTGGGGGATAAGTAGAGGTATTGCGAGGCTTTGCATACGCATGCAACGATCGTTCCATTGTAGCGGGAATCCAGTTCCAGCGGGCAATAAGCATGGCCAAAAAGTTGTAACGTTACGCATTAGTAAGGACATTGCGCTATAGTTGGCAGCATGATAGCCACAGGAGGCCTGCATGCCATTGCACCAGGGACTGAGCGTTTTCATTATTGACGACAACGAGATGACGCGCAGCTTGTTGCGCGTGATTATCCAGGGCGACCAGTTCGACGTGGTGGGCGACGCCGCCACCGCCGAATCAGCCCGCACCCGCCTGCGCTCGCAGCGCGCCGACATCATCTGCCTCGACGTGCAGCTGCCCGACGGCGACGGCCTGAGCCTGTTGAACTGGATTAGCGAGAAGCAGCCGAAAGCGGCGGTATTGATGGTCACGGCCAGCACCGAGCGCAGCACCGTGGAGCAATCCTTGCGCAACGGCGCCAAGGGCTACATCGTCAAACCCTTCACGCCCGGCGCGGTGATGGACACGCTGGAAAAAATCGCCACCCAGATCCGCGCCCAGCGCGCTGCGGCCAGGGGCTAGAGACAGCGGATGGATGCCACCACGGCGCCAATGATTGCCACGGAAAATCCCGCCATGCGCCAAGTGAGCTGGTAGACCGCATCGTTAAGCTCTGCTTTGGTGGCAAAAGTATGGGACACGTGCGCTTGAAATGCTTGTTGATTGCTGGCGAGGACATCCAGCTTGCCATTGATGACCGCTAGCTCTTCCTTGGTCGCGTAATTGGATTGAATCACTGCAACCGCCTTGATGAGCTCGTTCATGATCGCAGGTTGTTGTTCAGAAGAGGGTAGATGATCATCCTGCTGCTCCGATTCGATGTCAAGCAAGCTCTTGCGCGCCATGGCGGCCTCCGTTGGTTATCGGAGCAGGCTAGCTTGTGTCGCGTATGTCAGCGTAGAGGTGCATCAAACGGCGGCTGAAACGCAAAAAGCCCAGTCCTGGGACTGGGCTTTTTACTTAATTCTTTGGGGTGGCTGATGGGGCTCGAACCCACGACAACAGGAATCACAATCCTGGACTCTACCAACTGAGCTACAGCCACCACTGATTTACTACTTGCTGTTCGACTACTGCTGAACAACGAGCCAGAATTATACAAGCCAGTTCCGATTCCTGCAAATTTAATTACAGCATTCTTTCCGGCGACGCCTCATGGCTTAAACATCAACCTTTTCCACATCCGGCTTCAGGCCCAGCAAATCGGCAAAGGCTTGCGCCAGGGCGACCGCGTCGCCGGTGGTGTAGCCGCGCAGAATGGCCTGACTGTCATCGCCAGCATGCAACAGGCCGGCAGCCTCCAACAGGCGGCCCAGCTGGCGCGCCACGGCGTCGCCGGTGTCGATCAAGGTGACGTCCGCGCGCGCATGGTCGCGCAGCACGCGTTCGATGCCGTCGCGGACAAACGGGTAGTGCGTGCAGCCCAGCACCAGCGTATCGGCGCCTTGTTCCAGCAGCGGCGCGATGTAGCGTTCCAGCATGGCGCCGATGGCTGGCGCGTGCAGGTCGCCTTTTTCAATCTCGTCGACCAGGCCCACCGCCGGTTGCAGCAGGAACTCGGCCTGGGTGGCCGCGCTGATCTGTTCGCGCAGCTGCAGGAACTTGTCGCCCTTGAGCGTGCGCGCCGTCGCCAGCACGCCGACCTTGCCGTTGTGCGTGGCCGCCGCGGCCGGCTTCAGGCCCGGCTCGACACCCACCACCGGCAGCTCCGGATACTTCGCCCGCACCGCCTTGATGGCGGCCACGGTGGCGGTATTGCACGCCACCACCAGCGCCTTGGCGCCGTGCGACAGCAGATAGTCCGTCACCGCCAGCGCGCGGTCGACCACATACTGCTCGGTCTTGTCGCCATACGGCGCATGGCCGGAATCGGCGAAGTACAGCAAGTCTTCGTGCGGCAGCTGCGCGCGGATGTGGCGCAGCACCGACAGTCCGCCCACGCCGGAATCGAAGACGCCGATGGGCGAACCGGGAGCGTGGGCGATCTGCATCAGGCCGTCACGACAGGGACGTTCAGCTGCTCGATGCGGGTCTTCCATTCCGCCGGACCGGTGTTGTGCACCGACGTGCCTTGCGAATCGACGGCCACGGTGACCGGCATGTCGACCACGTCGAACTCGTAGATCGCTTCCATGCCCATGTCGGCAAAGCCCAGCACGCGCGACTGCTTGATGGCTTTCGACACCAGGTAGGCCGAACCGCCCACCGCCATCAGGTAGGCCGACTTGTGCTTCTTGATCGACTCGATGGCGGCAGGGCCGCGCTCGGCCTTGCCGATCATCGCGATCAGGCCGGTTTTCTCCAGCATCATGTCGGTGAACTTGTCCATGCGGGTGGCGGTGGTGGGACCGGCCGGGCCGACCACTTCGTCACGCACCGGATCGACCGGGCCGACGTAGTAGATGACGCGGTTCTTGAAGTCCACCGGCAGCTCTTCGCCCTTGGCCAGCATGTCCTGGATGCGCTTGTGCGCGGCGTCGCGGCCGGTCAGCATTTTGCCGTTCAGCAGCAGGGTCTGGCCCGGCGTCCACGAAGCGACTTCTTCCTTGGTCAGCGTGTTCAGGTCGACGCGTTTCGATTTCTCGGTGTCCGGCGCCCACGACACGTCAGGCCAGGTCGACAGCGGTGGCGGCGTCATGTAGGCAGGACCGGAACCGTCCAGCACGAAGTGGCCGTGGCGGGTGGCGGCGCAGTTCGGAATCATGGCGACCGGCTTCGACGCGGCGTGCGTCGGGTGCATCATGATCTTCACGTCCAGCACGGTGGTCAGGCCGCCCAGGCCTTGCGCGCCGATGCCCAGCGCATTGATCTTGTCGCACAGTTCGATACGCAGTTCTTCCAGCTTGTTCTGCGGGCCGCGCTGCTTCAGCTCGAACATGTCGATGTCTTCCATCAGCACTTCCTTGGCCATCAGCATGGCCTTCTCGGCGGTGCCGCCGATGCCGATGCCCAGCATGCCTGGCGGGCACCAGCCGGCGCCCATGGTCGGCACGGTTTTCAGTACCCAGTCGATCAGCGAATCGGATGGATTCATCATGATCATCTTCGATTTGTTTTCCGAACCGCCGCCTTTGGCTGCGACCTTGACGTCGACGGTATCGCCTTCGACCAGTTCCATGTGGACCACGGCCGGGGTGTTGTCCTTGGTGTTCTTGCGGTCGAAGTGCGGGTCGGCCACGATCGACGCGCGCAGCTTGTTGTCGTCGTAGTTGTAGGCGCGGCGCACGCCTTCGTTGACGGCGTCGGTGACGGTGCCGGTGAAGCCTTCAAAGCGCACACCCATGCCGATCTTCAGGAAGACGTTGACGATGCCGGTGTCCTGGCAGATCGGACGCTTGCCCTCGGCGCACATGCGCGAGTTGGTCAGGATCTGCGCGATGGCGTCCTTGGCGGCCGGGCTTTGCTCGTGCTCGTAGGCGCGGGCCAGGTGCTCGATGTAATCGGCTGGATGGTAATAGCTGATGTACTGAAGCGCGGCGGCAACGGATTCGATCAGGTCTTCTTGCTTTATGATGGTCATGATGTTCTCGCGGGGGTTAATGGGATTCGTTGTGCGTCACCGTGGTGATGCGGTCGGTGTAAGAGATGGCCAGTGCCGACAGCAGGAACACGACATGGATCACCGTTTGCGCGATGATCACTTCCGACTTGTAGGAGCTGGCGTTGATAAACGTCTTCAGCAAATGGATCGACGAAATGCCGATGATCGCCATCGCCAGCTTGGTCTTCAGCACCGAGGCGTTGACGTGCGACAGCCACTCCGGCTGGTCCGGATGGGTATCCAGGTTCATGCGGGAGATAAAGGTCTCGTAGCCGCCGATGATCACCATCACCAGCAGATTGGAAATCATCACCACGTCGATCAGGCCGAGCACCACCAGCATGATGGTGGTTTCATTGAGCTTGTCCGGCACCGGCGCGTTGGGCACGGCGACGGCCTGGAAGATGTGCTGCAGCGCTGCGTCGTTGCCAAGCGCGGCGCCGATCAAGTCCTTCAGCTCGACCCAGAAGTGGAACACGTAGACGCACTGCGCCAGGATCAGGCCCAGGTACAGCGGCAACTGCAGCCAGCGGGTCATGAAGATAAAGGCGGGCAGGGGACGCAGCTTCTGCTTTGGCTCGGTCATTAGGGCAAAACTCCTGGAAATGAGGCAGACTATGAAAACTGCCGACATTTTACACGCGCTGCCGAGCGGCCGCATCGGAACGCTGCATTGAATTATTGGTAAAATTGTCCGGCACACCATTCTCCGCCGGGGATGGGGCAGGCTGTAAGGGCGCAGTAAGCGATAGCGTTTATGTTGCTAGCAAACGATTACAACATTTTGGAGACACCATGAGCACCACTACCCAACAAGGTCCACAGGAATCCCGCGTCTTCGCGCCACCGGCGGCGTTTGCAGCACAAGCCGCCGTCTCCGGCATGGACGCCTACAACGCGCTGTGCGCCGAAGCCGAAGCCGACTACGAAGGCTTCTGGTCGCGCCTGGCGAAAGAACATCTGGACTGGCAAACGCCGTTCACCAAAACCCTCAACGAAGACAACGCGCCGTTCTACAAATGGTTTGAAGACGGCAAGCTCAACGTCTCGTACAACTGCCTCGACCGCAATCTGACCAACGGCAACGCCGACAAGACCGCCATCATCTTCGAAGCGGATGACGGCACGTCGACGCGCGTGTCGTACAAGGAACTGCACGAAAAAGTCTGCAAGTTCGCCAACGGCCTGAAGGCGCGCGGCATCAAGAAAGGCGACCGCGTCATCATCTACATGTCGATGTCGGTCGAAGGCGTGGCCGCCATGCAGGCCTGCGCGCGCATCGGCGCCACGCACTCGGTGGTGTTCGGCGGCTTCTCCGCCAAGTCGCTGCAGGAGCGCATCATCGACGCTGGCGCGGTGGCCGTCATCACCGCCGACGAACAACTGCGCGGCGGCAAACACCTGCCGCTGAAAGCCATCGTCGACGAAGCGCTGGGCCTCGGCGGCTGCGACACCATCAAGGATGTGATCGTCTACAAACGCACCGGCGGCGCCATCACCTTCAAGGAAGGCCGCGACCTGTGGCTGCATGAACTGGTCGAAGGCCAGTCGGCGGTGTGCGAGCCGGAGTGGGTGGACGCCGAGCATCCGCTGTTCATCCTGTACACGTCCGGCTCGACCGGCACCCCGAAAGGCGTGCAGCATTCCAGCGGCGGCTACCTGCTGTGGGCGGCGCTGACGATGAAATGGTCGTTCGACCTGAAGCCGTCCGACGTCTACTGGTGCACCGCCGACATCGGCTGGGTGACCGGCCACAGCTACATCGCCTACGGCCCGACCGCGGTGGGCGCGACGCAAGTGGTGTTCGAAGGCGTGCCGACCTACCCGAACGCCGGCCGCTTCTGGGAAACCGTGGCCAAGCACAAGGTCAACATCTTCTACACCGCGCCGACGGCGATCCGTTCGCTGATCAAGGCATCGGACGTCGATCCGAAAGTCCATCCGAAAAACTACGACCTGTCGTCGCTGCGTTTGCTGGGCACGGTGGGCGAGCCGATCAATCCGGAAGCCTGGATGTGGTACTACACGCAGGTCGGCGGCGAGCGTTGCCCGATCGTCGATACCTTCTGGCAGACCGAAACCGGCGGCCACATGATCACGCCGCTGCCAGGTGCGACGCCGATGGTGCCGGGTTCGTGCACCCTGCCGCTGCCGGGCATCATGGCCGCGATTGTGGATGAGGCGGGTGTGGATGTGCCGAACGGGCAGGGCGGTATCCTGGTCGTCAAGCGTCCATGGCCGTCGATGATTCGTACCATCTGGAATAACCCTGAGCGCTTCAAGACGTCGTACTTCCCTGAAGAGCTGGGCGGCAAGATGTACCTGGCTGGCGATGGCGCGATCCGCAACAAGGACACCGGCTACTTCACCATCACCGGCCGTATCGATGACGTGCTGAACGTGTCGGGTCACCGCATGGGCACGATGGAGATTGAATCGGCGCTGGTGGCCAATCCGCTGGTGGCGGAGGCGGCGGTGGTCGGCAAGCCGGATGACACGACGGGGGAATCGATCTGCGCGTTCGTGGTGCTGAAGCAGGCGCGTCCGACTGGCGACGACGCCAAGAAGATCGCGCTGGAGCTGCGCAACTGGGTGGCCAAGGAGATTGGCCCGATCGCCAAGCCGAAGGAGATTCGTTTCGGCGACAACCTGCCGAAGACGCGTTCAGGCAAGATCATGCGTCGTCTGCTGCGCGTGCTGGCCAAGGGCGAGAGCATCACGCAGGATGTGTCGACGCTGGAGAATCCGGCCATTCTGGAGCAATTGAAAGAGACCTCGTAAGATGCGTCATTCCCGTGCAGGCGGGAATCCCATCCGGGTGTGATCTGAGTGTCATGACTTAGCGGCAAATAATCTTGGTACTGTCCGGAATCTTTGCTATAATCTGGCGCTTCCCGGATGTAGGGGAAATGCAGGAGAGGTGGATGAGTGGTTGAAGTCGCACGCCTGGAAAGCGTGTATAGGGTCAAACCTATCGGGGGTTCGAATCCCCCTCTCTCCGCCAAGGACACAAAAGCAAAAAGCCACCCTCGGGTGGCTTTTTTGTTTTGTGCCTGGGCGGAGAGAAGCAGAGCGCCTGCGCGCTCTGCGCGGGGAATTCGAAGGCATCGCCCCTACCGGGGCGAGCCGCTCCGAATCGCCCGATTGCCACCGCTGCGCGGTGGCGCGCCGAAGGCGCCGCGCGCAGCGCAAAATTCCTAAAAGCATCATTCTCTCTCGCAAATGTCCAAAGGCCGGCACGTCTCATTGGGTGGCGTGCTCAGTCATGATGAGCGTTTGTGCCTTTGCCGAGGTTAAGCAGAATCGAGACTCTTTGACTCGGTGTCGATTAATTGCAGCGCTGCATGCGACAGCAGGCCGCTGCGCGTTTCATGGCGAATGATTGCATATCGGTCAATCTTGTTCAAAACAAACCGAGGCAGGCTGATGTTAATGCGCTCCGGTTTGCTGTCCAGCTTGTCCAGATCGAGAGTGACCAATGCCCAAATCCCACCGGCATGTGTTGGATTTCTCTGCAAATCCTCAATCTTGTTCTTAGTGATGTCTATCGTCTCGCCCAACTCCAGTAGAGTTTCGATGTGACTGGCGATAGCCTCTTTGACGTTTTTCAACGCATCTTCTATGGTATCGCCCCAAGAATGAACGCCTTTAATGTCAGGTACGTTCACGCCGTACACGCTACCTTCGTCTTTGAAAATGACAACTGGGATGTCCATTTGTTGCCCCCTGTACCTCATTCCCGAGTGTGTGATCCTACTACATACAAGAACGTATTTGTGTAGCAGTGATGGGCGTCAAACGACAAATGCGCCGAAGGATGAAATCCTTGGCGCATGTGGCTGAGTGCAGTGTTTGCAGGTCTAACAGGAAGGGGCAGGACTGGACGAGTTGTTAGAGACTCGTGCCAACAAATCAGTTTCGCTTCGCCTGACCGATAACGCTTGCCACCTTGGTTGTAATCATATCAACCGCCGGGCCATTGGCGCCATGGGGAATGATGATGTCGGCGTTGCGCTTGGTGGGTTCGATGAATTGCTTGTGCATCGGGCGTACCGTTTCCAGGTACTGGCCGACGACGCTCTCCACCGAGCGGCCGCGTTCGGTGATGTCGCGTTGCATGCGGCGGATGAAGCGGATGTCGGAGGCGGTGTCGACGTAGATCTTCAGCGACATCATGTCGCACAGGTCCGCGTCGTACAGGGCAAACAGGCCTTCGATCACGATGACCGGCGCTGGCTTGACGGTGATGGTGCGGTCGGAGCGATTGTGAAGCGTGAAGTCGTACTCCGGCATTTCGATCGTTTCGCCGTTGCGCAACGCCTGGATATGCTGCACCAGCAACGACCATTCAAAGGCTTGTGGGTGGTCGTAATTCTGCTGGGGACGGATTTCAGGACTGAGGTGGGTTTGGTCGCGGTAGTAATCGTCCTGCATCACGACCGAGACCATATCTGCGCCAAACGCAGCGAGCACTTTCTGGGACACAGTGGACTTGCCACTGCCGCTACCGCCTGCGACGCCAATAATAAACGGTTGGAAGGAAATCGTATTCATGCCGAATGATACCGGAATCGCGCCCGAATCGACAGGGGAAGGCCCGGAATTGGCGGCTTTAGCCCTTGCCGCCAAAGGCAAATCTTCCTTCCGTGGCATGCCATTTTGTTAAAAAAATGGCCGCACCTCGACCGGGGCGCGGCAGGCGATTGCGGCTTTGCATCCCCACTCCAGCGCCTCATCCAGGCTCTGTGCTTCGAGCACCCAGAAGCCGCCGATGTGCTCCTTGGTTTCCAGATACGGGCCGTCGGTGATGCTCGCTTTGCCGTCCGCCTGGGCGCGGATCGAGCGGGCATTGCTTGCCGGGCGCAAGCCGCCGACAAAGATCCTGATCCCGGCGGCGACCATTTCGTCGTTCAGCACATCGATATCGCGGTGCATGGCTTCATCTTCCATCGCGGCTGGGTCGTAATTGTCGGGATGGTGAATCGCTACAAGATATTGGGTCATGATGGTTCCTTTCTCGTCTGTTCAATATAGACGAACGACACGCCCCAATATCGACAATCACGTTTCCGTGTCGCAGATCCGGTCGCGGCCGGCGGACTTGGCCTGGTAGAGACGACGGTCGATGCGGTCCAGGAACACGCTCGGATCATCCTGCGAGCCGGGCACGATGGTGCCGACGCCCATGCTGGTGGTGATCTGGCGGCCGACGCCGGAGCGGGCGTGCGGGATTTCCTTCTGCGCCAGCAGCTTGCGGCAGCGCTCGGCGACGTTGCGGGCGGCGGCTTCGTCCGTGGCCGGCAGCAGCAGAACGAACTCCTCGCCGCCGAAGCGGGCGCACAGGTCGCGCGAGCGCGACGCGCCGGTGTCCAGCGACTGGGCCACGCGGCGCAGGCATTCGTCGCCCTGTACATGGCCGTAGTGGTCGTTGTATTGCTTGAAGTAGTCGATATCGATCACCACCAGCGACAGCGGCTCGCCCGTGGCGCGCGCCTTGGCCCATTCGACCGGGTACAGGGTGTCGAACATGCGGCGGTTGGCCACGCCGGTCAGGCTGTCGCGGTAGGACAGCACTTCCAGTTCGCGCTGGAGTTGCAGGATTTTGTCTTCGGCCTGCTTGCGCGCGGTGATGTCGAACATGAAGCCGACCAGCGATGCAACACTGCCGTCTGCGTTGCGCACCACGTGCACCACGTCACGGATCCAGACATAGTCGCCGTCGTTGGTCAGCGCACGGTAATCGGCCTCGTGGTCCACGCCGCTTTGCGACTGGGCGACGCAGAAGTCGACGGTCTTCTGGCGGTCTTCCTCGTGGATGCGCTCGGCCCAGTCGTTCACGGACAGCCAGCTGGATTGCTTCCAGCCCAGCAGTTCTTCGATTTGCGGACCGATGTAGGTGAATTGCATCGTGGCCCAGTCGATCTGCCAGGGAATGGCGCGGGTGGATTCAAGCAGGGTGCGATAAACGCTGGCGTCGGGAGGCGAGGAGGTCATTGGGGCAGACGGAAAAGGCGGAAAGGGCATGATTCTGCCACGGAGTGACTACGGCGTTGATATTTTGATCCAGTGCCGTCCGCCAAGCACCGTGACGCCGACCAGGGTGATGGCGGCGGCCAGGTGCATCATCAGGTCGACCAACTCGCCGGCGACCGGGTGGCAGAATCCCAGCAGGATCTGCGTCATGGCCGCCACGCCCACGCCGGCGATGGCCAAGCTGCGCGCCGGATGCAGCGCGCGCGTGCGGCGTAGGGCGGCCACCACCAGCACGACCATGGGCGCACCGGCCAGCAGCATGAAGGTGTAGCAGTATTGGCCGTCGCCGAGCTGGCCCACCGGGTCCGGCGACAGCGTGGCATCGATCAGTCCGACCAGCAGCCAGGCGACGGACAGGGCGATCAGCCAGCGCCGGTGGGTAATGCGGTGTCCTGCGATGCTCAGGGCGAAGGCGGTCTTGATCGCCAGCGCGCCCAGGCAAAACGAGACCAGCATCCACAGGCCCGCCCACAGCGCGCCGGGATGCGACCAGTCCGCCGTGCCGCGATCCATCAGCAGCGAGGCCAGCAATCCGCTCGGCAGGGCCAGCAGCATCAGGCCGGCCGCGCGCGGCCAGGCAGGGGCGGTGCGTTTGACCGGATGGGCCTGGCTGGCAAGCTGTTCTATCAGGGCGTCGTGATTAGTCATAGTCGGTATTTCTATCTCGGCGTAGCGTGGTCAGGGCGCGATGCAGGACGGATTTCACCGCCGACAAGGTCATCCTGCTGGCGGTTGCCGCGTCGGCAAGGCTCATTTCGGACAGGTGCACCATCTCCACCATGTTGCGCTGCCGTTCGGGCAGGCGGCTCAACAGGCTGCCCACCTGCTGCTGGATGGCCAGCTGCTCATGCCCTTGGGCGATGGATTCGTCCGCATGCTCGAACACGGCTTCCTCATCGATCACTTCCCAGCATTCGCGGCGGCCGCGCGCGCGCAGGGCGTCAATCGCGCGGGCCGAGGCGATGGCGGACAGCCACGGCAAGAACGGCCGGCTCGGGTCATAGGTGTGGCGGACGCGGTGCACGGCCATTAGCACGTCCTGTACCACGTCTTCCACCAGCGCCTCGTCCTGGCGAATTTTCCGCCGCACCAGTCCGCGCACGGCGGGTACGATGGCCTTCAGCAACCGGGCATAGGCGAGCTGGTCGCCATCCTGAGCGCGCACCATCAGCAGCGGCCACGCGGCGCTGGCGGTGTCGTTCTCGGATGGCGGCGTATCTCTCAAATCTGCTTTCCGGTTGATGTGGTGTCAGGAGCGTTTGTGCGAGGCCTTCTCCAAAGCAGAGATCACGATGTCCGGACTGAGCAGCTGGGGCAGGAGCACAGGTTCGCCGCCGTCGGCCGGATAGACCACGTACACCGGCAGCCCGCCTCGACCGAACTCGTTGATGGCCTGGTCAATCTCCGGATTATATTTGGTTGAGTCGGCGACCATGTAAATTGTTTCGGTCTGCGCCATCGCGGCTTTTACCGTGCTGACGGATAACGCCGCCTTGTCATTCACCTGGCAGGTGATGCACCAGGATGCGGTGAAATTGACGAAGATGGGTTTGCCGTGCCCGCGCTGCGCTGCCACCGCGGCCGGCGTCCAGGTGCCCGGCTTGACCGACGCGGTCGCGGTGTCGCGCTCGCTGGTCCGTGGCAGGTTTGCCAGGGGCAGCGCCATGCCGACAACCAGCAGCAGGGCAAACGCCAATTGCGGCCGGTAACCCAGTCCGGACAGCTGGCGCCGCTGCGCCACGCCGTAGAGCCAGGCGGCAAACGCCAGCACCACCGAGGCCGCCAGCAGCGTTCCCAGTGCGTTGGAACCTGCCTGCTGGTCCAGCACCCACGCCAGCCACGCGGCGGCGGCCAGCATCGGAAACGCCAGCACGTGTTTCAGCACCGCCATCCAGGCGCCCGGCTTGGGCAGCAAGCGTGCGCATGCCGGCACCAGCGCAACCGTGGTGAACGGCGCGGCAAAGCCGAGCGCCAGCGCCAGGAAGATGGCCATGCCTTCGGCAGGTGGACGCAGCAGCGCCGCGCCGACCGCGCCGGCCATGAATGGCGCGGTGCACGGCGTGGCGACGATGATCGACAGCGCGCCGGTCAGCGCCGCGCCCAGCGGTCCGCTGCGCGGGCCGGCCATGCCGCCGATGCGCTGCGCTGCCAGGCCGATCTCGAACACGCCCATCATGTTCAGCGCCAGGGCGAGCATGATCAGGGCCAGCGCCGCGATCAGGGCCGGCGATTGCAGCTGGAAGCCCCAGCCAACAGCGGAACCACCGGCACGCGCCGCCAGCAGCGCGGCGCCCAGCAGCAGCATGGTGACCACCACGCCAACGAGGAATCCCAGTCCCTCCATCCGTGCCGCGCGCCGGTCCTGGCTGTGGCGGATGAGGCCGAACGCCTTCAGCGAAATCACCGGGAAGACGCAGGGCATCAGGTTAAGGATCAGCCCGCCGAGGAAGGCGCCGGCGAGCAGGGTCAGCATGTGCCGCTCCCGTTACGGCTCAAGACTGCATTCTTCATTTGTTTGCCGCGTGCCATGCTTTGACGGCGTCCATGGTTTTCTGGATGTGCAGTTCCGGATTGCCATCCGTGTAGCTCAACAGGATCTTGCCGTCCGGCGCGATGACGAACGAGGTGCGGTCGGACAGCATCTTGCCGTCCTTGGTCTGGAATTGCGTCTTGTACTCGGCCGCGACCTTGGCGCCCGGATCGGCGGCGACGGCAAACTTGTCGCGGCATTCCAGTTTCGAGAACTCGGCGACGCGCTCGGCGTTACCGGCCGTTACGCCAATCACCGTGGCGTTCATTTTCTTGAAGTCGTCCGTGGCTTCGGCGAAGGCGTGCGCTTCCAGCGTGCAGCCCTGGGTGAAGGCGGCAGGGAAGAAGTACAGCACGACCGGTCCCTGGCGCAGCGCCTTGGCCAGCGAGAAGCTCATCGGCTTGCCGGCCAGCGCGGCGTCCAGCTGGAAATCGGGCGCCTTCGCGCCTTGGGGCAGTGCCGCCATGGCGGTGACGGCCGACAGCGCCAGTACGGTTGAGGTTACCGCTTTGCCCAGAAAGGTCGCGAATCGTGTCATGGTGATCTCCGTTGGTGATGGTGGTTGGCTCCTCGGTTGAGGGGCATACCTGCCAGTTCGCCGGACAGCGGACGAAAGTTGCGGTCAATCATAAAAAAAGTTACGCGCGGAATTCGGCGGCTCAGCCGGAAGAAAGTAGTAAAATCATGCGCTAATTGCAACCCTCTCTTCAGTGAGTCCGTTTTGATAGACAGCCAACCGGTACGTGCCTTGCGCGCAGCCCTGGACCTGCGCCTGGCGTCGCCAGGGCAGGGCGACCAGGATCTGCAGGGGTGGCGCGTCCGCCTGCTGAATGGCTTGTGTGCCGTTTCCTTCTGGCTGGGCGTGCTGATCATCCTGCCCAGCATGTGGGGCGGCGCGCTCGCGGGCCACTGGCCGCTGGTGGCGACCGACGTGGTCGCGCTGACCGGTGTCGGCGTGCTCCACTACCGGCGCGAACTGGCGTACCGCTGGCGGGCGCTCGGCTTGCTGGGCATCGCTTACCTGATCGCGGTCGTTCTGTTGTGCTCGCTTGGGCCGGTGTCGCAGATTTACCTGCTGGCGGTGCCGGTGCTGTGCACGGTGCTGATCGGCAGTCGCGCCGCGACGCTGGCGCTGCTGTGGTGCAGCGCCACGTTGTTCCTGGCCGGCTACGTCGGCGGCATTGAGCCGGGCATGGCCGTGGTGCTGGCCGGCTCGCTGGCGCACTGGTCCATCCTGAGCGTCAATTTCCTGTTTGTCTCCGCTGTGCTGACGGTGTCCTGCACCTATCTGCTGCACGGGCTGGACGGCGCGCTGGCGCGTCAGCGCGCCACGCATGCGCGCAGCCTGGAGAATGAACAGCGCTACCGCCAGACGCTGGAAGCGCAGATCGTCACGCTGCATGCGCGCGAGGCGGACTTGCGGGCGTCGCAGGAGCGCTATGCCGAGTCGCTGGCGGCGCAGCGCGCGGCGGAAGTGTCGAATCAGCTGAAGAGCGATTTCCTGGCCATGATCAGCCACGAGGTGCGCACGCCGCTGGGCGGCGTGATCGGCATGCTGCGCTCATCGCTGAAGGATGCGGCGCTGACGTCCAACACGCGAAACAAGTTGCGCCTGAGTCTGAGCAACGCCGAGGTGCTGCTGCAAATCATTAACGACATCCTCGACTTCTCCCGACTGGAAGCGGGCAAGATGCCGCTGGAGGTATTGGACTTCGACCTGCCGGCCTTGATGAACGATGTGGCCAGCCTGCTGGGCGACCGCGCCGGCGCCAAGGGCATTTCGCTGATCTCTGTCGTCGATCCGGCGCTGCCGCTGTGGTGGCGCGGCGATCCGACGCGGCTGCGGCAAGTGGTGGTCAACCTGGTCGGCAACGGCATCAAGTTCACCGAGCGTGGCGAGGTGCGCGTCACGGTGGCGGCGCAGGCGGAACAGGGCATCGTCATCACCGTGCGCGACACCGGCATCGGTATCGAGGCCGAGGCGCTGGGCCGGCTGTTCCAGAAGTTCGAGCAGGCCGATGCGGCGACCTCGCGCAAATACGGCGGCGCCGGCCTGGGCCTGGCCATCTGCAAGAATATCGTTGCCGCCATGGGCGGACGTATCGAGGCCAGCAGCGAAGTCGGCGTCGGCAGCATGTTCCGCGTGTACTTGCCGCTCGAACGCGGCGTGCCGGTGGCCCGGCGCGAGACGGAAGTACGCCATCCGCATGCCGCGCGCCTGAGCGTGCTGTGCGCGGAAGATGGCAGCACCAACCAGATCATTCTGCGCGAACTGCTGGGCATCATGGGCCACACCGTCACCATCGCCGAGGATGGCGTGCTGGCGCTGGAGGCCCTGGCTGCGCGCGATTACGACCTGGTGATCATGGACGGCCGCATGCCGCGCATGGACGGCATCGCCGCCGTGCAGCACCTGCGCGCAGGGCTGGACAATGTACGCGATCCTTCCGTGCCGGTGATCGCGCTGACGGCGAACGCAACACCGGAGGAACGGCAGCGCTTCCTGGCGGCCGGCGCCAACGGTTTCCTGGCCAAGCCGATCGATGAACATGATCTGCACGCGGAGATCGCGCGCCAGATCGAGGTCATCCTGGCGCAGGGCAGGCCGCTGGTCAGCGAGCAGCGCTCCGCGGTGGCGCCGACGCTGGCGGAACTGGATGTGATGTTCGATGTGGCCGAACTGCAGGCGTCCGACGCGCAGCGACCGGAGCTGGAAGACAAGCTGCACCACGCCATGCGCGCCGCCTTCATGATCGAAGGGCCGCGCCTGCTGGCGGTGGCGGCGCTGGGACTCGATAACGAGGACGCCATGATGATCGCATTGGCCGCGCACAGCCTGATGGGCGGCGCCGCCTATCTCGGCGTCGACACGCTGCACGCGCGCTGCGCGCAGATCGAAAAGCTGGCTGACGCCGGCGAGTTGGAAGCGATCAGGCCTCACCTTGAGGCGCTGCGCCAGGAGCTGGCGGAGGCTTTGGCCGAGATGGGCGGCGGTACGCCACAGTTGTCGTAATCATAAAGTTTGACTGCCGCTGGTAGTGTGCTATCTTTGCGGTCCCGCCATAATGATTGCGCAACCATGAAAATCAAGGGACTACGCTGGTGGATGATAGGGTTGATCATGCTGGGAGCCGTGATCAACTACCTGACCCGCAGCACGCTGGCGGTCGCCGCGCCGACGCTGCTGACGGAACTGGGTATCAGCACCAGGGAATACTCGTACATTACCGCCGCCTTCCAGGGCGCGATCATGCTGCAGCCGCTGTGCGGTTACGTGCTGGATGTGATCGGCCTTAAATTCGGCTTCGCCCTGTTTGCGACGGCCTGGTCGTTCGTCTGCATGGCGCACGGCCTGGCCACCAACTGGCAGATGCTGGCGGTGCTGCGCGGCATGCTGGGGCTGGCGGAAGGCTCGGCCAATCCGGCCGGCATGAAGGCGGTGTCGGAATGGTTCCCGGCCAAGGAGCGTGGCATGGCGGGCGGCATCTTCAATATCGGCGCATCGTTCGGCTCGATGCTGGCGCCGCCGCTGGTGGTGTGGGCGATCCTGCATTACAACTGGCAGTCCGCGTTCGTGATCACCGGCGCGCTGGGGCTGGTCTGGGTGGCGGCGTGGCTGCTGCTGTACGACGCGCCGGCGCGGCATCGCCGCCTGTCCGCCGAGGAGGCGCAGCATATCGCGGCCGGTCAGGAGCAGCATCTGCAGGGCGAGGGCCGGCCTTCCATCCTCAGCATTCTCAGGATGCGCAATTTCTGGGGCATTGCGCTGCCGCGCTTCCTGGCCGATCCGGCATGGGGCACGCTGTCGTTCTGGGTGCCGCTGTACCTGACCACCGTGCGGCATTTCGATCTGGCGCAGATCGCCATGTTTGCCTGGCTGCCGTTCCTCGCCGCCGACCTTGGCTGCCTGTTCGGGCCGATGGTGGTGCTGGCCTTGCAGAGGCGCGGCGTGCGCTTGATTAATGCGCGGCGTGGTGCGTTCACGCTTGGCGCATGCATGATGATGGGCGTGGCGTTTGTCGGCTTCGTGCAGAGTCCTTATGCGGCGATCGCGTTGCTCAGCCTGGCCGGCTTTGCCCACCAGACCTTGTCGGTCACCGTCATCACCATGTCGTCCGATCTGTTCCGCCGCAATGAGGTGGCGACGGTGGCGGGCATGTGCGGCACGTTCGGCAATTTCGGGCTGCTGCTGTTTTCGCTGCTGATCGGCGGGCTGATGGCCAGCGTGGGCTATACGCCGTTCTTCGTCAGCCTGGCGGTGCTGGATCTGGTGGCGGCGCTGTTGCTGTGGACTTTGGTACGAGAGAAAACTTCATGATTCAGAATCCTGTCCTGCCGGGCTTTAATCCCGATCCGTCCATCGTGCGCGTGGGCGACGATTACTACATCGCCACGTCCACCTTCGAGTGGTATCCGGGCGTGCAGATCCACCATTCGCGCGATCTGGTGAACTGGCGTTTGCTGACCCGTCCGCTGACGCGCGCGAGCCAGTTGAACATGCTGGGTGCGCCGGATTCCTGCGGCGTGTGGGCGCCTTGCCTGACGTATGCGGATGGCTTGTTCTGGCTGGTCTATACCGACGTCAAGCGCTATGGCCGCACGTCGACCGGCGGCGCGACGGGCAGTGCTTCCTTGCGCGATTTTCATAATTATCTGGTGACCAGTCCGAGCATCGAGGGGCCGTGGTCGGAGCCGGCGTATCTCAACAGCAGCGGCTTCGATCCGTCGCTGTTCCATGATGATGACGGCCGCAAGTATGTGCTGAATCAGTTGTGGGATCACCGGCCGGGCAGCAACCGGTTCAATGGCATTGTGGCGCAGGAGTATGCGGAAGGGCGGCTGATCGGCAAGCGCGAGAATATCTTCAAGGGGACGGCGCATGGGCTGACGGAAGCGCCGCATCTGTACAAGCGCAACGGCTACTACTATCTGCTCACGGCCGAGGGTGGCACTGGCTGGAATCATGGTGTGACGATGGCGCGTTCGCGCAATCTGAACGGGCCATATGAATTGCATCCGGATCAGACCATACTCAGTTCGCGGCATCGGCCGGATCTGGCGTTGCAGCGCGCGGGCCATGCGGATCTGGTGGAGACGCAGGATGGGCAGACGTATATGGTCTATCTGTGCGGGCGGCCGTTGCGCAATCGCGGCACCTGCACGCTGGGGCGCGAGACGGCGATACAGCCGATGGTGTGGGGTGAGGATGGCTGGCTGCGCACCGTGGACGGGCTGGGCACGCCGGAGCTGGCGGCTGCGACGCCGGGCTTGCCGGAGCATCGCTTTGCGGCGTTGCCGGTGCGGGAGGATTTCGATGTGCCCGAGTTGCCGGTTGCGTTTCAGTGGTTGCGCTCGCCGTGGCCGGAGGAGCTGTTCAGTCTGACTGCGCGGCCGGGGCATTTGCGCTTGTACGGGCGGGAGAGCATGGGCAGCCAGTTCCGGCAGGCGTTGGTGGCGCGTCGGCAGCAATCGCATTGCTACAGCGCGTCGACGGTGGTGGAGTTTGAGCCGGAGCATTATCAGCAGCAGGCTGGGCTGGTTTGTTACTACAACGCGTCCAAGTTCCACTATCTGTACATTTCGCATGATGAGGTGCTGGGCAGGCATGTTCGGGTGATGAGCAGTTTGCCGAATCATTTGCAGACCGATACTTTTACCGCGCCGATTGCGTTGCCGCCGGGCGTGCCGGTGCAGCTGCGCGTGGAGGTGGACGAGGAGCGGCTGTTGTTTGCGTATCGGCTCGGCGATGGCGACTGGCAGTGGTTGCCGCAGCAGTTTGACGCCAGCATTCTGTCGGACGAGGCCAATGCGCCGGGCATGCCCAACTTCACCGGCGCGTTTGTCGGCGTGGCTTGCCAGGATATGGCGGGCACGGCGTTGCATGCGGACTTTGATTACTTCGAATATCGCGAGCGGCCGTATTGCGTTAATCCGAAGTAGGCGGCTTTTTTTTCTCCTGTTGCGCCTGCATATTTTTGATGAGCACTGCGGTTTGCTCGGCCTGCTTTTTCACTTCCGCCTGTATTGCCACCATTTCCTTGCCGGCGGTCAGGGCCGCCAACATATTGGAGTAGAGCGCAGCGTTAAATGCAGAGATGCCAAGGACTGCGGCCAGCACGCTGCTAATGCCGGTCACGACGATGGTGGTGCGCAGGCTGGCGATGTTGGCGCGCATTTCTGTGAGCATGGCCTCGATCCGGTCGAATCTTGCGTCCGAGATCTTCTGTCGTTCATCCATCAGCTTGACGAAACTGGAGAATGTTGCCTCCATGGATGATATGCGACCATCCATCCTCGCTTCGAGGACGGCTATTGGCGTTTCTTCGGCGTTGTTTGGCTGACTCATGCAAGGTTAGACCGTAAGCAAAGAAACAAGTTCAATATTGTTGTGCCAGTTGGTGATTTTCGTAATTGCCGTGCGCGGCTGGTGGCAGCACAATGGTGCGCATAAAAATACGTGAGACATCCCATGAACATCCGCCTTGCCGCAGCCCTGGCTGTGCTGTCATCGTCCGCCTTCGCGGCCGCGCCGAATGAGTTGAATGTGTACGCCAGCCGTCCGCTGGACTCGTGGCACATCCAGGTCTCCGACTTTGAAACCAACAAGACGCTGGAAGGCGACAAGGTCGAGATTTCACGCCAGGTCAAGGTGCCGGAAAGCGTGGTCACCGTCGCCAAATCCACCAAGGGCAAAAAGGACGACGCGCTGACGCTGGATTTCAACAAGGCCTGGTACGCCAGCCTGCGGGTGGATGGCGGCAAGCCGGTCGATCTGCGTCCGTATCTGGCCAAGGGCGTGCTGGCGCTGGACGTCAATGTGCAGGAACTGTCGAATGGCGGCATCACCTTCAAGCTGCGCTGCGGCGAGGATTGCGAGCGCAGCGTGCCATACCTGGTGCCGGCGCGCGCCATGGCCGGCAAGGGCTGGCAGCACCTGGTGTTCTCGATGAGCTGCTTCTATCGCGAGGGCGACGACTTCAGCGCCGTCACCCAGCCGTTCGCGCTGGATGGTAGCGGCACCGGCAAGGTGTCGGTCGCCAACGTCAAGTACCAAGCCAGCGGCAAACCCAACGTCAGCTGCCCCGACTACAAAACCGTCTCCGTCACGCCGGACAAACTGAATGAATCCTGGTCGGTCGACTGGTGGACCAAGCGCCATGAGGACAAGCTGGCCGAGGCCAAACAGGTCGGCAAGAGCGCGCAGGTGGTCTTCATCGGCGACTCCATCACCCACAATTGGGAAAAAGATGGCCTGCCGGTGTGGAACCGTGTCTACAAACCGCTGAACGCGCTGGACCTCGGCTTCGGCGGCGACCGTACCGAAAATGTCCTGTGGCGCCTGCTGCACGGCGAAGTGGACGGCCTGGCGCCGAAAGTCGCGGTACTGATGTTCGGCACCAACAACACCGGCCACCGCCAGGAAGATCCGAAGACCACCGCCATCGGCATCAAGCGCAATATCGACGAGCTGCAAAAGCGTCTGCCCGACACCAGGATCCTGCTGCTGGCGATCTTCCCGCGCGGCGAAAAGCCGGACGACAAACTGCGCCAGATTAACGAGAAGGTCAACGCCATCATCGCCGGCTTTGCCGACAACCAGAAGGTGTTCTTCCTCGATATCGGCAAGTCCTTCCTGCAAGCGGACGGCACGCTGTCGCGCGACATCATGCCGGACCTGCTGCATCCGAATGAGAAAGGCTACGAAATCTGGGCCAAGGCCATGGCGCCGACGCTGAACAAGCTGCTGCCGAACGCAGCGCAATACGCCTGGGATAACGTCTCCATCGGCGGCAGCGGTTTCGTCTCCGGCCTGGTCACCAGCAAGACCGAGCCAGGGCTGGTCTACGCCCGCACCGATGTCGGCGGCGCCTACCGCTGGGACGCAAAAAAAAACGCTGGATTCCGCTGATGGACTGGGTGTCCGATAAGGACACCGGCCTGCTCGGCATCGAATCGCTGGCGCTCGATCCATCGGCGCCCAACAAGCTCTACATGACCGCCGGCATCGCCTACCTGAACGGCGGCGCCAGCGCGGTGCTCAAGTCCAGCGATTACGGACAGACGTTCCAGCGCATCGACGTCACCAGCCAGTTCAAGGTACACGGCAACGGCATGGGACGCGGCAACGGCGAGAAGCTGCAAGTCGATCCGCGCGACGGCAAGATCCTGTACGTTGGCACCCGCGCCAACGGCCTGTTCAAGAGCACCGACGAGGGCCTGAGCTGGCACCGCCTGGATGGCCTGGACGTCACGACGACCACCAACAAGAACGGCATCAGCCTGGTGCTGCTGGACGGTGGCAAGCTGTTTGTCGGCGTCTCGCGCTTTGGCGAAAATATGTATGTGTCGTCCGATGGCGGCAAGACCTTCAGCGCCATGACAGGCGGTCCGCAGAAGCTGATGCCGCACCGCGCCGTGGTCGCCGATGGCAAACTGGTGGTCACCTTCGCGCTGGGCGCCGGTCCGCACGCGGACAAGAAGATCGGCGAAGGGCTGGAAGAGGGCGGCGTGTGGCAGTACGACATCGCCAGCGGCAAGTGGACCGACATCTCGCCGCCGCTGAACGCCGCCTACGCCGGCATCACCGTCGATCAGCACGATCCGCAGCGCATGGTGGTGTCCACCATCTCGCACTACGACATGCGCGGCGGCATTGGCGACCAGTTCTATGAAACGACGGACGGCGGCAAGAGCTGGCACAGCATCGTCGCCAACGGCGTGCAGATCGATGCCAACGGCGTCAGCTGGATCGCCGGCAGCTTCATTCACTGGACCGCCAGCATCGAGTTCGATCCGTTCGACAGCAAGCGGTTGATGGCCGTCTCCGGCAATGGCGTGTTTGTCTCCACCGACATCCATGTGGCCAGGCCGGTGTGGAAGTTCGAAGACAGGGGCCTGGAGGAATCCGTGCCGCTGAACCTGGTCAGCATTCCCGGCGGCCCGGTCATTTCGGCGATCGGTGATTACGACGGCTTCCGTCACACCGACGTGACGCAGTACGCACCGATCCACACGCCGACCATGGGCACGACGTGGGGCCTGGACTATGCCGCCGCCAGTCCGAATGTGGTGGTGCGCGCCGGCAGCGCCATGTATGTGTCGCACGACATGGGCGTCAGCTGGCGCAAAACCGCCGCCATGAACGGCAAGCAGGGGCAGGTGGCCCTGAGCGCGGACGGCAAGGTCATCGTCCACTGCCCGGAAAAATCGACCATCTGCTACCGCTCGGCCGATGAGGGCGGAAGCTGGAACGAGGTCAAGGGTTTGAATACCGAGCGTGGCCGCGCGGTGGCCGATCCGCTCAATCCGCACAAGTTCTACGCGCTGGCGGGCGATCGCATGCTGGTCAGCACCGACGGCGGCGCCAGTTTCGCGCCGGCCGCCAGGCTGGCGTCGCCGCGCGGATCGAAGACCGTGCGCGCGGCGCCGGGCCGGGAAGGCGACGTCTGGGTGGCGCTGTATGACGGCGGCCTGGCCCGTTCCACCGATTCCGGCGCCAGTTTCACCGGCATTCCTGGCGTCGGCTACACGGCGGCGGTCGGCTTCGGCAAGGCCGCGCCGGGCGCGAATTATCCCACTGTTTATATCTGGGGCGAGGTCGACGGCGTGCGCGGCGTATACCGCTCCACCGACATCGGCGCCACATGGTTGCGGATTAATGACGACCAACATCAGTACGGCGGCCCCGGCGATGCCCAGTTTGTGGCCGGTGACATGAACACCTTTGGCGTGGTGTATATGAGCACGGCGGGGCGCGGTATCGTGTTCGGCAAGCCGAAAACGTAATTTCTTTTAGGAATTTAGTCAATTTCGTTATGGATGATGCGAAATTTTTCATATCTCCGCCGTTCGGACGGCCTGTAGTATTAAGAAGGCCACATACGTCCTGGAGCGGGAAAGTCGATATGCAGATGAAGTCACACCGGATTGCGCTGCTGTTCAATGCAAATAAGATCTTTGACCGCGAGGTTATCGCGGGCATTGCCGCGTATCTGAGCTCGACGCGGGCGACCTGGGACTTGTTCCTGGAGGAGGACTTCCGGCTGCGCCTGCCGGGCATCGAGCATTGGCAGGGCGACGGCATCATCGCCGACTTTGACGATCCGGCGGTGGCCGCCGCGCTGACGCGCAGCCGCGTGCCGGTGGTGGCCGTGGGCGGCTCCTACGAAAACCAGGCCGCCTATCCGGAGGACGTGCCCTACGTCGCCACCGACAATTTCAAGCTGATCAAGATGGCGCGCGATCACCTGATCGAGGCTGGCCTGCGCCACTTCGCCATGTTCTCGCTGCCGGAGGCGCAGGAAAACCGCTGGGCGCAGGAGCGCGAGCACGCTTTCCGCGCCCTGATGGACAAGGACAAGATGGAGCCGCACATCTATCGCGGCCTGGGCACCAGCGCGCCGTCGTGGGATGAGGCGGTGGAGCAGCAGATCCAGTGGCTGCATAGCCTGCCCAAGCCGGTCGGCATCATCGCCGTCACCGATGCGCGCGCGCGCCAGTTGATGCAGGCTTGTATCATGGCCGGCATCGCGGTGCCGGAGCAGGTGGCGCTGATCGGCATCGACAACGATCCGCTGGCGCGCATGCTGACCCGCATTCCGCTGAGTTCCGTGATCCAGGGCGCGCAGGAGATGGGCCGCACCGCCGCCCACCTGCTGGACCAGATGCTGCACGGCGTGCGCATGAGCGGCACGCGGGTGCTGGTGCCGCCGGTCGGCATCAACGTGCTGGCCTCGACGCAGCACGAGGCGCCCAAGCATCCGCACGTGATGCGCGCGCGCCACTTCATCCGCCAGTACGCCTGCCAGGGCATCAAGACGCACCAGGTGGCGGAGTACGTGGGCATTTCACGCTCGTCGCTGGAGTCCTACTTCCGCCAGGAGCTCAATTGCAGCGTGCATGACGTGATCCTGCGTTTCAAGCTCGACGCCGCGACCTCGATGCTGGCGCGCGGTGAGCGCAGCATCGCCGAGGTGGCGTTGTGCTGCGGCTTTACGTCGGTGCAGTACATGCACGCGGTGTTCAAGCGCGAGCTGGGATGCACGCCGCGCACCTATCAGGACCGTGCCATGCTGGGCATCGTCGACGACGGCTCGGCGCTGCCGCCGCCGGAGCTGGCGGCGTAATATCATTGCCGCGATTGGTGATTTTCGTAATTGCGGCTTATGTTTAGTCGGGTCAAAATCCTCCAGCTATTTTGGAGAACAGACCTTGGACAAACATTACAACACGCCGCGCGAGCAGGCCATCTATCCCAGCCTCGCCGGCAAGCGCGTGGTCGTCACCGGTGGCGGCAGCGGCATCGGCGCCGGCATCGTCGAAGCCTTCGCGCGCCAAGGGGCACTGGTCACCTTCCTCGACATCGCCGAACAGGATTCGCGCGCACTGGCGGCCAGCCTGGCCGCGCTGCCCACGCCGCCGACCTTCGTGCCGTGCGACCTGACCGATCTGCAAAAGGTGGCCCAGATCTTCGAGCGCATTGGCGCCGTCGACATCCTGGTCAACAACGCCGCCAACGACGACCGTCACGAAATTGCCAACGTTACGCCGGCGTACTGGGAAAACCGCATGGCGGTCAACCTGCGTCACCTGTACTTCTGCGCCCAGGCCGTGGCGCCGGGCATGCGCGCGGCGGGCGGCGGCGTGATCCTGAATTTCAGCTCCATCTCCTGGCACCTGGCCTTGCCGGAGCTGACCCTGTACATGACCGCCAAGGCCGGTATCGAGGGCATGACGCGCGGCATGGCGCGCGATCTGGGGCGCGACAACATCCGCGTCAACAGCGTGATTCCCGGCGGCGTGCGCACGCCGCGCCAGGAGGCGCTGTGGCATACGCCGGACGAGGAAGCGCGCATGCTGGCCGGCCAATGCCTGCCGCGCCGCGTGGAAATCGCCGACGTGGCGGCGCTGACCTTGTTCCTCGCCTCCGACAGTGCGGCGCGCTGTTCGGGACGCGAATACTATGTGGACGCGGGGTGGTACGGCGCGTGATGTAACATAGCGGTGCAATGTTTAGTTGGGCATAGAACTCGGCAGCATAATTGGAGACTTAATTGATGAAGAAATTACTGAGCACGGCAGCAATCGCCGTCATGATGGCTTTCGCCGGCGGCAACGCCATGGCCGACGCCAAGAACCCTAAAATCGGCTTTTCCATTGACGATCTGCGGCTGGAGCGCTGGGCGCGCGACCGCGACTACTTCGTCGCCGCCGCCGAGCAGCAGGGCGCCAAGGTGTTCGTGCAGTCGGCCGACGCCAGCGAGCAGCGCCAGATCGCCCAGATCGAGAACCTGATTTCGCGTGGCGTGGACGTGCTGGTGATCGTGCCGTACAACGCCACCGTGCTGACCAACGCCGTGCGCGAGGCTAAAAAAGCCAAGATCAAGGTCATTTCCTACGACCGCCTGATTCTCAACGCGGACATCGACGCCTACATCTCCTTCGATAACAACATGGTCGGCCAGTTGCAGGCGCAGGGCGTGCTGGCGGTGAAGCCGAAGGGTAATTTCTATCTGCTGGGCGGCGCGCCGACCGACAGCAACGCCAAGATGCTGCGCGAAGGCCAGCTGAAGGTGCTGCAGCCGCTGATCGACAAGGGCGACGTCAAGGTGGTCGGCAAGCAGTGGGTGAAGGACTGGAGCCCGTCCGAGGCGATGTCCATCGTGGAAAATGCGCTGACCGCCAACGGCAACAAGATCGACGCCGTGGTGGCCTCCAACGACGCCACCGCCGGCGGCGCGATCCAGGCGCTGGCTGCGCAGAAGCTGGATGGCAAGGTGGCCGTGTCGGGCCAGGATTCCGATCTGGCGGCCGTCAAGCGCGTGATCGCGGGAACGCAGACGCTGACCGTGTACAAGCCGCTGAAGCTGATCGCGTCGGAAGCGGCCAAGCTGTCGGTGCAACTGGTGCGCGGCGAGAAGCCGGCCTTCAATGCCAAGTACAACAACGGCTTCAAGGAAGTGGATTCGGTGTTCCTCAAGCCTATCGCGCTGACGAAGGCGAACATCGATGTCGTGATCAAGGACGGCTTCTATACCCAGGCCCAGCTGGCGGCCAAGTAAGCGCTGCAACGGGGCCGTCCGGCCCCGTTTTTTCACCTCTGCGAGAATCCCCATGTCCGGCTATTTGCTAGAAATGAAGGGCATCGTCAAAAAATTTGGCGGTGTTCCCGCGCTCGACGGCATCGACTTGAAAATCAGGCCGGGTGAGTGCATTGGTTTGTGCGGCGAAAACGGCGCCGGCAAGTCGACCCTGATGAAAGTGCTGTCCGCCGTCTACCCGCACGGCACCTGGGACGGCGAAATTCTGCTGGACGGCCAGCCGCTCATGGCGCAGTCGATCCGCGAGAGCGAAGCGGCCGGCGTCGTCATCATCCACCAGGAACTGATGCTGGTGCCGGAACTGTCGGTGACCGAGAATCTCTTCCTCGGCAACGAACTCACGCTGCCCGGCGGCCGCATGGATTATCCCGCCATGAACCGGCGCGCCGACGCGTTGCTGAAGGAACTCAAGCTCGATGACGTCAACGTGGTGCTGCCGGTATCGAACTACGGCGGCGGCCACCAGCAGCTGATCGAAATCGCCAAGGCGCTCAACAAGAACGCGCGTCTGCTGATCCTCGACGAGCCGTCGTCTTCGCTGACGGCGTCCGAAATCCAGGTGCTGCTGGAGATCATCCGAGGCCTGAAGGCCAAGGGCGTGGCCTGCGTCTACATCTCGCACAAGCTCGATGAAGTGGAGGCGATCTGCGACACCATCGTGGTGATCCGCGACGGCAGGCACATCGCCACCACGCCGATGGAACAGATGGACGTGCGGCAGATCATCGCGCAGATGGTGGGACGAGAAATGAGCCAGCTGTATCCGCAGCTGGAACGCGGCATCGGCGACGTGGTGTTCGAAGCGCGCAATGTCACCTGCTACGACGTCGAAAAGCCGGAACGCAAAAAGGTGAACAACGTCTCCTTCCAGCTGCGCAAGGGCGAGATTCTCGGCATCGCCGGCCTGGTGGGCGCGGGGCGCACGGAGCTGGTGTCGGCGCTGTTCGGCGCCTATCCCGGCGACAGCGAGGCCGAGGTGTGGCTGGCGGGCGAGAAGATCGACACCTCCACGCCGCTGAAGGCAATCCGCAACGGCCTGGCGCTGGTGCCGGAAGACCGCAAGCAGCATGGCATCGTGCGTGACCTGGATGTAGGCCAGAACATCACGCTGTCGGTGCTGGGCCGCTATGCGCGCTTTACACGCATCGACCGCGAAGCCGAACTGAAAACGGTGAGCGAGGAAGTCGCGCGCCTTGGCCTGAAGATGGCCAGCCCGTTCCTGCCGATTACCGCGCTGTCGGGCGGCAACCAGCAGAAGGCCGTGCTGTCCAAGATGCTGCTGACGCGGCCCAAGGTGCTGATCCTCGACGAGCCCACGCGCGGCGTGGATGTCGGCGCCAAGTTCGAAATCTACAAGCTGATGCTGGAGCTGGCCAGCCAGGGCATGTCCATCATCATGGTGTCGTCGGAACTGGCCGAGGTGATGGGCGTGTCCGACCGCGTGCTGGTGATGGGCGAAGGCGAATTGCGCGGCGATTTCGTCAATCAGAATCTGACTCAGGAAATGCTGCTCTCGGCGGCGCTACATCAATGAACCCGACCAAAATCAAACAGCTGTTCACGCAATACAAAATCCTCGCGCTGCTGATCGCCATCGCCATCATCTGGGCCTTCTTCAGCTTCAAGACCGAGGGCGGCTTCATCTCGCCGCGCAACCTGTCCAACCTGATGCGCCAGATGGCGGTGACCGGCGTGGTGGCGTGCGGCATGGCCTTCGTCATCATCGCCGGCGAGATCGACCTGTCGGTCGGTTCGCTGCTCGGCCTGTTGGGCGGCATCGCGGCGGTGCTGGACGTGACGCACCACATGCCGCTGCCGGCGACGATCGCGGTGGTGCTGGCATGCGGCCTGGCCCTGGGCCTGTTCAACGGCTTCCTGACGGCGTATGCGGGCATCCCGTCGTTCATCGTCGGCCTGGGCGGCATGCTGGCGTATCGCGGCATTGTGCTCGGTGTGACGGATGGCGCGACGGTGGCGCCGGTGTCGGACTCCATGGTGCAGATCGGGCAGGGCTATCTGCCGCCGCAGATCGGCGTGGCGCTGGGCGTGGCGCTGTTCGTGCTGGCCGCTGTGCTGATCTGGCGCCAGCGCGTGAACCTCGCGCGCCACAATCTGCCGGTGCCGGCGATGTGGCGTCATGGCCTGCGCCTGGCCGCCATCGGCGTGGTGCTGTTCGCGTTCGTCACCACGCTCAACGAGTACGAGGGCATTCCGCTGCCGGTGCTGCTGTTGCTGGTGCTGCTGGGGATCTTCAGCTACGTCGCCACGCAGACGGTGTTCGGACGGCGCATCTACGCGGTCGGCTCCAACATGGAGGCCACGCGCCTGTCCGGCATCAACGTGCAGGCGGTGAAGCTGTGGATCTTCGGGATCATGGGCCTGATGTGCGCATTGGCCGGCCTGCTCAACACCGCGCGCCTGGCCGCAGGCTCGCCGTCGGCCGGCACTTCGGGCGAACTGGATGCGATCGCCGCGTGCTTCATCGGCGGCACGTCGATGCGCGGCGGCTCCGGTACCGTGTACGGCGCCTTGATCGGCGCGCTGGTGATGGCGTCGCTCGACAACGGCATGTCGATGCTGGATGTCGATACGTATTGGCAGATGATCGTCAAGGGCGCGATCCTGACGCTGGCGGTGTGGGTGGATGTGGCGACGCGCTCCGGCCGCCGCTGATTAAGCGTTTTACTTACGGGGCCCGCAGCGGCGGGCCTCGCATCTGTATGATCGGCGCGACGATTGCTGATTATCATTCGCCTGATTGGTGAATTTCGCAATTGCGACTCAATTGTGTAACTTGCACAATGGCTCAAATTCGCGCGCACTGGCACCCCGCCGGCAGGCAGCAGCGATAAAAAAATACAGACGAGCGAGACGAAGATCAATGACGACAAAACGATTGCGCTGTTCAGCGCCGGCGGACTGACTCGCCCTGAATTTTCCTTCACCCCCACAGACAACGAGAAATGCCAATACCAAATAGCCAGAGAGCTATGAAAAATTCGTATAACTTTGGAGAGCACAGATGAAACAGTTCAAAAAAACGGCAATCGCATTGGGCCTGGCCCAGATGACGATGATGCTGAGCGGCGCAGCCGTGGCCCAGACAAGCGACGCACCGAAAACCACCGACGCCCCCGCCGGTGAACCTGTCGCGGTGATCGTGACCGGCCAGCGCGCGGCGCTGCAGTCGGCGCAGAAGATCAAGCAGAATTCCGATGAAATCGTCGACTCCATCGTCGCCGAAGACATGGGCAAGCTGCCCGACCGTTCGGTGACCGAGGTGCTGCAACGCGTGGTTGGCGTGACCATCGACCGCACCATGGCCAAGGGCGATCCGGAGCACTTCTCGGTGGAAGGTTCCGGCGTGTCGATCCGCGGCTTGAGCTACGTGCGCTCCGAGCTGAATGGCCGCGATTCGTTCTCGGCCAACGGCGGCCGCTCGCTGAACTTCGGCGACGTGCCGCCTGAACTGGTGGCCGGCGTCGACATCTACAAGAATCCATCGGCGGAGCAGGTCGAAGGCGCCGTCGGCGGCCTGGTGAACCTGCGCACCGCCATGCCGTTCGACTACAAGGGCTTCAAGGCCTCGCTGTCGGCGGACCGCACCTGGTCGGAACTGAAGAAGGGCAAGACCTCGCCGTCGTATTCCGGCCTGGTGTCGGACCGCTGGACAACGCCGGTCGGCGAAGTCGGCGCCTTGCTGGATCTGGCCTACTCGGAGTCGGGCACCCGCACCGACGCCTTCCAGGTCGAGCCTTACTACCCGCTCAAGGACGCCAGCGGCAAGACCGTCTACGTGCCGAAGGGCGCGCAATGGCGCACGCTGGAATTCAACCGCAAGCGCGAAGGCGCATACGGCGCGCTGCAATGGAAGAAGGACGAATGGTCCAGCTCCCTGACCTACTTCAAATCGAAGTACGAGATGCAGTGGGACGAGCAGGCGATCTTCGCCCAGTCCAGCCCCTACAACATCAAGGTCTCGCCCGACGCGACCTTCAACTCCAAGGGCGCGCTGCTGACCGGCACCCTGACCGATCCGGCCGACGGCGGCATCAACTTCGGCGACGACACCCGCACCTCGAACCGCAAGTCCAGCACCACCGACCTGTCGTGGAACCTGCGCTGGCGCCGTGACAACTGGACCGTCACCACCGACGTCCAGCACATCAAGGCCGACACCCACAGCGTCGACTCCACCGTGGCCACCGGCGTCACCATGCCGAGCGAGAAGCTGGACCTGACCGGCAACGTGCCGAAGATCCTGTTCACCGACGCCGACCGCGCCTACCTGGCCAACCCGGCGAACTACTACTGGGCGTTCACCATGGAACACCTGGACCAGAGCAAGGCGAATGAAACCGCGTGGCGTACCGACGTCAAATACGACTTCGATCATCCCGTGCTGCGCGACGTGCGTTTCGGCGTGCGCCTGACCGACCGCGATGCGGTGACGCAGAACTCCAACCCGAACTACAACTGGGCCGCCATCAGCCAGCCATGGCAGGTTGGCACCGGCGCCGGCAGCATTCCGCACCTGGCCTACCTGAGCGACCCGCGCTTCAGCGGCAGCACCAATTTGCACTCGTTCGACAATTTCTTCAATGGCGGCGTGTCCGTGCCGGCGGTGGTTTTCCCGAACGTCTCGCTGGCGCAAGGCTTCCCGGGCAGCTATGCCCAGCTGCACACCTATCACGACATCCTGTGCCAGGAAAACGGTCCCGCCAGCGCGTGCCCGGCCTGGCAGCAGGCGACCTTCGGCGCCGACAACTACGCCGGCACCAACGACCAGTCGGAGAAAACCAAGGCGCTGTACGGCCAGTTGCGCTTCGGCTGGGACAATCTGAAGTATCCGGTCGACGGCAACCTCGGTCTGCGCTACGTGAAGACCGATTCCAGCGCGCGCGGCTACACGGTGTTCAACTCGACCGCGCCGACCGGCGGCAACCTGGCCGGCGTGGCGGTGCCGAACATCCTGCCGTTCTCGCAGGTCAAGGACTACGAGAACGATTATCACAACTTCCTGCCTAGCCTGAACCTGCGCCTCAAAGTCAGCGACAAGCTGCAGTTCCGCTTCGCCGCCGCGTCGGCGCTGTCGCGTCCGGATTTCACGCAGCTGCAGGGTTACACCACGCTGTCGGAAACGGCCAGCACGTCGAACAATCCCACCAACGGCGTCACCACGGTCAACAGCGTCAGCCTGACCGGCACCGGCACGGGCAACCCGATGCTGCGTCCGACCACCTCCAAGCAGCTCGACGCGACGATGGAATGGTACTTCGCGCCGACCGGATCGTTCACCGCGACGGTGTTCAACAAGCGCCTGAAAGATATCGTGGTCAACCAGACCTACGTGATGCAGCTGCCTGACACCGGCGGCAAGCTGCACGACTTTACCGTCACCGGTCCGGTCAACGGCGCCAAGGGTTACGCGCGCGGTTTCGAGGTCGCCTTCCAGCAGTACTTCGACCAGCTGCCAGGCGCCTTGTCCGGCCTGGGCGTGCAGGCCAACTTCACCTTCGTCGACAGCAAGCGCGATCTGTACAAGTCCGTGTATCAGAAGTACTGCACCGGCGGGAACACGGCGGACAACGTCAACCTGAACCTGAACGGCTGCGACACCGACGGCACCACCTTCGGCAATCTGCCGCTGGAAAACCTGTCGCGCCAGACGTATAACCTCGCGCTGCTGTACGACAAAGGCAAGGTCTCGGCGCGCCTGGCGTACAACTGGCGTTCGAAAGCGCTGCAGGCGGTCAACGTCAACGGCACCCAGGGCACGGACGGCCTGGATACCAATCCTGCCAGCCCGACCTACGGCCAGACCAACGTCGCCTGGGGCCTGCCTACCTGGTCCGATTCCTACGGCCAGCTGGATGCGTCGATGTTCTACAAATTCACCGACAAGGTGCAACTGGGCCTGGAAGCGCAGAACTTGACCGACTCGACCTACAAGCAGCTGATGCAGCAAAATATCGGTATGATGGGACGCGCATGGTTCAAGACCGGCCGCCGCGTGGTCGCGAAACTGAGCTACGACTTCTAACTCTCGAAAGGCTTTGAATAGATGAAGCATACCGCCCGCCAGCTTGTTACCGTAATCAGTTTAATGATGGCCGCAGCTGGCGCGGCGGCCGCCTCCGAGATACCGCAGATCGTCAAGCAGGACGGCCGCTTCGCCCTGATGGTGGACGGCGCGCCGTTCGTGGTTCTTGGCGGCCAGGCGCAGAATTCAAGCAATTACCCGCTGGCCCTGAACAAGGTCTTCGCGGCCGTCCAGGACATGCACGCCAACACCCTCGAAATCCCGGTGGCCTGGGAGCAGATCGAGCCGGTGGAAGGCAAGTTCGATTTCAGCTACGTCGACACGCTGGTGGCGGAAGCCCGCAAGAACAAGGTGCGGCTGGTGCTGCTGTGGTTCGGCACCTGGAAGAACACCGGCCCAAGCTACACGCCGGAATGGGTCAAGTTCAACAACGCGCGCTTCCCGCGCATGGTGGCCAAGGACGGCAAGCTGACCTACTGCCTGTCGCCGCAAGGCGAAGAGACGCTGAAGGCCGACAAGAAGGCGTTTGTCGCGCTGATGGCCCATATCAAGAAAATCGACGAAGCACAGCGCACCGTCATCATGATGCAGGTCGAGAACGAAGTCGGCACCTACGGCTTCGTGCGCGATTTTTCGCCGACGGCGGAAGCGCTGTTCAATCAGCCGGTGCCGCAAGTGGTGCTGGATCATAAAAAGCCGCTGGTGCCGCTGGCGAAAACCGGCACCTGGAAACAGGTCTACGGCGACTACGCCGACGAATACTTCCACGCCTATTCGATCGCCAGCTACATCGAGGACATCGCCAAGGCCGGCCGCGCGGTTTACAACCTGCCGATGTACGTCAATAACTCGCAGCGCGATTCGACCGAGAACCCGGTCATGCCGTGGAAGGACAACTTCGCCAGCGGTGGCCCGAACTACGACGTGATCGACATTTACCGCGCCGCCGCGCCGCACATCGATTTTGCCGGTCCGGACATCTATGGCCCGGACTGGAAAAAGTTCACCGCCTCGATGAACCTGTTCCAGCGCAAGGACAATCCGCTGATGGTGCCGGAGATGAGCAACGCCGCTGAATACGTGCGCTACACCTACCTGGTGCTGGGCCGCGGCGCCATCGGCTTCTCGCCGTTCGGCATCGACTACGCGGACTACAGCAATTTCCCGCTTGGTCACAAGGCCATCGACAAGACCATGGTGGAGCCGTTCGGAAAAATCTACGCCGCCTTCCGTCCTATGGAGCGCCAGTGGGCCAGGTGGGCGTTTGAGGGCCGCACCTACGGCGTGGCCGAAGGCGATGACCGCCAGCCGCAGACCTTCGACATGAAGGGCTGGAAGGCCACCATCTCGTTCCGCGAGTGGCAGTTCGGCGAGCGCGAATACTTCAAGAAGGTCACGGACCTGCCGGCGGGGACCGAGATTCCCAACGGCGGTGTATCGATCGCGCAGATCGGCGACAATGAATTCGTCATCATCGGCCAGCGCGCACGCGTGAAGATCGACCATGCGGAAGGCAAGCCATCCATGTGGGCGCGCGTGGAAGAAGGGCACTACGACGCCGCCGGCAAATGGATCATGGAGCGCAACTGGAATGGCGACCAGACCGACTATGGCCTCAACCTGACCGGCAATCCGGTGGTGTTGAAGGTGAAGCTCGGTACATACTAAATAAAAAAACGGAGACACTATGCGTATCAACACGATCGCTCACGCAGCCTGCCTGGCCGTGATCGCGTCCGGCCACGCCATGGCCGGCACTTTTGAGAAAACCGCCACCGGCGTGGTGGTCAAGCCGGACAGCGGTGCGGCGAAAGAAGTGCGGCTGGAAGTCATGGCCGATAACATCATCCATGTGGTGAAGCTGGACCAGCCGGGCAAGTCGCTCACTCCATCGCTGATGACGGTGGCCGCTCCTGTTAGCGGTAACTTCAGCGTCGGCGCATCCGGCAAGGACAAGGTCACGCTGAAGGCGAAGAAGATTTCGGTGGCGGTGTCGCTGGCCACCGGCCAGGTGCAGTTCTTTAACGCTGCCGGCAAGGCGTTCCTGACGCAGCAGGCGGAGAGCATGGCGCCGGTCGATATCGACGGCAAGCCGTTCCTGGCGGTGAAGCAGGGCTTCAACTACGGCACCAGGGACGCCTTCTACGGCCTGGGCCAGCATCAGAATCACCAGATGAATCTCAACGGCGAAGACGTGCTGCTGATGCAGCACAATATGGCGATCGCCGTGCCGTTCGTGGTCTCGGACAAAAACTACGGCGTCCTGTGGGATAACAATTCGATCTCGCGCTTCGGCGACGCCAGGCCGTATGCGTGGCTGAGCCGCGACCTGCAACTGACCGACGCCGACGGCAAGGCCGGCGGCCTGACCGCGCGCTACTACATCGGCGACAAGCTGGTGCTCACACGCCAGGAAAAGGATATCGCCTACCAGTACCTGAAGGACGTGGCCGAGAACTGGCCGAAAGAGGTCGATCCCAAGGCCGCCAACCTGAAGGTGGTGTGGGAGGGCGCGTTTGCTTCGCCGAAGGCGGGCGTGCACAAGCTGCAGCTGTATGCGTCGGATTACGCCAAGCTGGATGTCGACGGCAAGCAGGTGATGGACGTGTGGCGCCAGGGCTGGAATCCGTGGTATCACAACTTCGAGGTGAAGTTCGAGGCCAACAAGCCGGTCAAGCTGCACCTGGAATGGAAGCCGAGCGGCGGCATGGTCGCCATCACCCACAACGATCCGCTGCCCCAGGACGAGCGTCACTCGCTGACCTTCTCGTCGGAAGTCGCTCAGAGCATCAACTACTACGTCATCAACGGCGACAGCATCGATAACGTCATCGCCGGTTACCGCGAGCTGACCGGGCAGGCGCCGATGATGCCGAAGTGGGCCTACGGATTCTGGCAGTCGCGCCAGCGCTACGAAACGCAGGAGCAGTTGCTGGGCGTGCTGCGCGAGTACCGCAAGCGAGGCTGGCCGGTCGATAACATGGTGCAGGACTGGTTCTACTGGCCGGAGAACGGCTGGGGTTCGCACGATTTCGACAAGGCCCGTTTCCCTGATGCGAAGGCGATGGTGGATGAAGTCCACAAGGCCAACGCGCGCGTGATGATTTCGATTTGGGGCAAGTTCTATTCGAACACCGACAACTACAGGGAGCTGGCGTCCAAGGGGTATATGTGGACCAAGAATGTCGAAAACGGCGCGCTGGACTGGGTAGGCCCAGGCTACAAGAACAGCCACTACGACCCGTACACCAAGGAAGCGCGCGACATCTATTATCGCCAGATGAAGCCGAAGCTGGTGGACCTGGGCTTCGACGCCTGGTGGATGGATAACACCGAGCCGGACGTGCTGTCCAATACCCGTCCCGCCGACTTCAAGAAGCTGATCGGACCGACCGTGTATGGCGGCGGCGAGATCACCTTCAATCCGTATAGCCTGGTGCATACGGAAGGCTTCTACTCGCACCTGTCCAAGGATCAGCCGGAGAAGCGCCAGTTCATCCTGTCGCGCTCCGGCTTTGCCGGCATCCAGCGTAACAGCACCGCCGTGTGGAGCGGCGATACGGCGAGCCGCTGGAACAATCTGTATGACCAGATCTCGGCGGGCGTCAGCATCTCGATGTCCGGTATCCCGAACTGGACGCACGATATCGGCGGCTATGCGCAGGAGACGCGCTTCCAGCTGGGCGATGTTGGCTCGGCGCAGGAGAACCGCAGCACCGGCATCAAGCAGGGTAATCCGGAGGACTTGAAAGAGTGGCGCGAGCTGAATCTGCGCTGGTTCCAGTTCGGCGCGTTCTCGCCGCTGTTCCGCTCCCACGGCGAAGTGGTCAAGCGCGAGATCCACGAGATTTCGCCGGAAGGTTCGCCGATGCGCGAATCGATGGTCTGGTACGACCAGCTGCGCTATCGCCTGATGCCTTATATTTACTCGGCCGCCGCCGAGACGCACTACGAGTCCGGCTCCATCATGCGCGGCCTGGTGATGGACTTCCCGCGCGACGATGCGGTCAAGGACATCAAGGACCAGTACCTGTTCGGCCACAACATGCTGGTGGCGCCAGTGTACGTCTACGGCGCGCGCGAACGCAGCGTCTACATGCCGAAGGGCACCGACTGGTACGACTTCTACACCGGCGAACTGCACAAGGGCGGCAGCACGGCGATCGTCAAGGCGCCGGAAACGCGCATGCCGGTGCTGGTGAAGGCCGGCTCCATCCTGCCGGTTGGTCCTGTGACGCAGTACGTGGACGAGAAACCGGATGCGCCGATCACGCTGGTGGTCTACACCGGCGCCGACGGAAAATTCAGCCTGTATGAGGATGATGGCGTCAGCAACGGCTACCTGCGCGGTGAGGCCAGCCGTATTCCACTGAGCTACAATGACAAGACCGGCGTCGTCATCATCGGCGAGCGCGCCGGCCAGTTCAAGGGCATGGTGGCCAAGCGCCAGTTCAAGGTACGCTTCATCAAGCCCGGCGTTTCAAGCACGGATAACTTCGACGTGGCCGACAGGACTGTCAGCTACGAGGGCAAAGCGATTACTGTGAAGCGTTAAGCATGAAGACTCTGACCGCAGCTGTGTTGTTTGCGTTGAGCGCGTCGGCGGCCGTCGCCGCCGACAGCCGTCATATCTCGGTGGACGCCGCCGATGCCGGCTCGCCGCGCGACCGTTTCGCCGATCTGTCGGTAGGCTCGGATTATCCGGGCACGCTGATACGTGACGACAGCCTGGCGCAGCTCAAGACCGCCAGGGACGAACTGGGCTTCCGTTACATCCGCTTCCACGCCGTTTTCCACGACGTGCTGGGCACCTACAAGGAAGTGGACGGCAAGCCGGTGTACGACTGGACCAAGCTCGATTACCTGTACGACCGTTTGCTCAAGATGGGGATCAAGCCGTTCGTGGAACTGGGCTTCACGCCGCTGGCCATGCGAAGCTCGGACCTGAGCATCTTCTACTGGAAGGGCAACACCTCGCATCCCGACCCGAAGAAGTGGGCAGGGCTGGTGGATGCCTTCGTGCGCCACGCGCAGCAGCGCTACGGCAAGGAGGAAGTGCGCAGCTGGTTCTTCGAAGTGTGGAACGAGCCGAATCTGGACGGCTTCTGGGAGAAGGCGGATCAGAAGGTGTATTTCGAGCTGTTCGACATCACCTCGCGCACCATCAAGGCGATTGATCCGACGCTGCGCGTCGGCGGGCCGTCCACGGCTGGTGCGGCCTGGGTGCCGGAGTTCCTGGCGCACGCCAGGGCTTCCGGCGCGGCGGTCGATTTCGTCACCACGCACACCTATGGCGTGGATGGCGGTTTCCTCGACGAGAATGGCAAGGACGACACCAAGCTGTCGCCATCGCCGGACGCCATCGTTGGCGATGTGCGCAAGGTGCGCAAGGAGATGGCGGAAGCCGGCCATCCCGAGATGCCGCTGTACTTCACCGAGTGGAGCACCAGTTACACGCCGCGCGATCCGGTGCACGATTCCTATATCAGCGCGCCGTACATCCTGAGCAAACTCAAAGCCACCGAGGGCATCGCGCAGGGCATGAGCTACTGGACTTACAGCGATCTGTTTGAGGAGCCGGGGCCGCCGACCGCGCCGTTTGAAGGCGGTTTTGGTTTGATGAATCCGCAGGGGATACGCAAGCCGTCGTGGTTCGCTTACAAGTATCTGAATCAGTTGGGCGATACGGCCATCAATACCGGCGATGCGCAGAGCTATGCGGCCAAGGACGGCCGTGGCGTGCAGGTGCTGGCATGGGACTTCCAGACGCCGAAGCAGGGGCGCAGCAATCGCGGCTTCTACACCACCGTGCAGCCTACGCGCGATGGCCAGCCGGTGAGCATCGATCTGAAAGGGCTGAAGCCTGGCGCGTATTCGGTCAAGGTGTATCGCACCGGTTTTGAGGCCAACGATGCGCATACCGCCTATCTGAAAATGGGATCGCCGAAGACGCTGACGCCGAAGCAGCTGGAGCGCTTGCAGGCGTTGACAATTGATCTTCCGCAGACCAGCACCGTGCGTGTACCGGCATCCGGCGCCGCCAGCGTGAAGGTGAAGATGCGCGTCAACGATGTTGTGCTGATCAAGATTAATCCGCAATGAAGTCGCTGCTGCTGGTTGCCGCGCTGGTCGCGGCAGGTGCATCGGCCGCGCCGGACCTGACCTTGCGTTATGCCCATCCGGCGCCGGATACGGCGGCCGGATGGGAGAAGGAAGCGCTCCCTATCGGCAATGGTCGTATCGGTGCGATGATCTTCGGGCAGCTGGCGCGCGAGCGTTTGCAGTTCAATGACATCACGTTGTGGACTGGCGATGACAGGGCGATGGGGGCGTATCAGCCCTTTGGCGATGTCTACATCAATCTGCCGGGGCATGAGCAGGGAACGACGGCGTATGCGCGCAAGCTGGACATCTCGCGCAGCCTGCATACGGTGAGCTACACGCATAACGGCGTTCAGTTCAGGCGCGAGGCGCTGGCCAGTTATCCGGCTCAGGTGATCGCTGTGCGGCTGACCGCCAGCAGGCGTGGACAGTACACCGGCTCCATCGAACTGACCGATATGCACGATGCGCGGATCCGCGCGCAGGACGACCGCATCACGGCGACAGGCGTTCTGCCGAATGCGATGCAGTACGCCAGCCAGGTGCAGGTGCTGAACGAGGGCGGCAAGCTGGCGGTGGAGGGCAGCAAGATCACCTTCACCGGCAGCGATGCGATCACGTTGATTCTCGGCGCCGGCACCAGCTACATCAACGACGCATCCCGCCGCTTCCACGGCGAACCACCGCTGCAGCGCGTGATAGCGCAAGTGGCCGCCGCTGCGGACGCCCGCACCAAGTCCACCGACGCACCGCGCGCGTGGTCGGCGCTGCTGGCCGCGCACGAACGCGACTTCGCCGCGCAGTTTGGCCGCGTGGGCGTGGATTTTGGCGCCGCATCGCCGGCACGCCGCGCGCTGACGACCGACAAACGCATCGAAGCCTACACCGCCGACGGCAACGATCCCGAACTGGAGGCGCAGTTCTTCCAGTACGGCCGCTACCTGCTCATCTCCAGCTCGCGCGGTGCGCTGCCGGCCAATCTGCAAGGCCTGTGGAACAACAGCCTCACACCGCCGTGGAATTCGGACTACCACACCAACATCAACATCCAGATGAACTACTGGCCTGCCGAACCGGCCAACCTGTCCGAACACGCCAGGCCCTTCCTGGACTTCGTGCAAGGCATGGCGCCGGTCTACCGCAAGCTGGTGGCCGACATCGCCGCCCAGGCCATCGCCCATCCTGAATCCGTCAAGATGTCGCAGCCGGACCTGAGCGGCGAGGCGGTGCAGCGCGAAGAAACCTTTGTCAGCGCGGCCGGCAAACCGGTGCGCGGCTGGACCGTGCGCACCGAATCGAATCCCTTCGGCGCCATGGGCTACGTGTGGAACAAGACCGGCAACGCCTGGTACATGCAGCACTTCTGGGAACACTACGCCTACACGCAGGACAAAGTCTATCTGCGCACCGTCGCCTACCCGATGATGCAGGAAGCCGTCGCATTCTGGGAAGACTACCTTAAACAGCTGCCGGACGGCCGCCTGGTCGCGCCGCTCGGCTGGTCGCCCGAACACGGTCCGATCGAAGATGGCGTCAGCTATGACCAGGAAATCATCTGGGATCTGTTCAACAACACGGTGGAAGCAGCCGGTGTGCTGGGCGACACCGCCTACCGCGACCGCATCGCCGCCATGCGCGAAAAACTCGCCACGCCGGGCATCGGCAGCTGGGGCCAGCTGCTGGAATGGATGACCGAGAAAAAGGACAACGTGCTGGATACGCCGGGCGACACGCACCGCCATGTCTCGCACCTGTTTGGCTTGTTCCCCGGCCGCCAATTCTCGCCGACGCAAACGCCGGTGCTGGCCACCGCTGCGCGCAAGTCGTTGCAAGCGCGCGGCGACGCCGGCACCGGCTGGTCGATGGCATGGAAGACGGCTTACTGGGCGCGCCTGCTGGACGGCGACCACGCCTACAAAATGCTGCGCGGCCAGCTGGCCAAGCCCGGCGCGCGTGCGGCGCAGCAGAGCGGCCAGGGTACGGAAGTCAACAACGCCGGCGGCACTTACCCGAACATGTTCGACGCTCATCCACCGTTCCAGATCGACGGCAACTTCGGCGCCACCGCCGCCATCTGCGAAATGCTGCTGCAATCGCAGACCGGCGAAATCCACTTGCTGCCGGCGCTGCCGTCCGCATGGGGCAGCGGCTCTGTGAAAGGCCTGCGCGCACGCGGCGGTTATGAAGTCGATCTGGCATGGGCCAACGGCAAACTCACCTCCGCCACCATCCGCCGCACGGCGGGCGATGGTGCGGGCAAGGTGCGCTATGGCGACAAGGTCGTGCCACTGAACCTGAAGCCGGGCGAGAGCAAACACCTCGGAAGGAGTCTGTAATGCATTGGCTGCTGAGTGCTTTTTTACTGGCCCTGAGCAGCCAGTGTTTCGCCGAACCGACACAGATCCAATATCTGAGCGGCGTAGACAAGGATCACCGCGTCGATTGGGATTTCCAGGTCAATGGCGGCCGCAATGCAGGCGTGTGGAAGAAGATCCCCGTGCCGTCCAATTGGGAAATGGAGGGCTTTGGCACCTATCGCTATTCCAACGATTGGCAGAAAGATCCCGCGCCGGACAACACCGGCCTGTATCGCTACCGGTTCACCGTGCCTGCCGACTGGCGCGGCAAGCAGATCGACATCGTCTTTGGCGGTTCGATGACGGACACGCTGGTGAAGATCAACGGCCAACCGGCCGGACCGGTGCACCAGGGCGGTTTCTACGAATTCCGTTACGACGTTACGCGCTTGCTGAAGCAGGGCGAGAACAATCAGCTGAAAGTGACAGTGCAGCGCTACTCCGCCAATGCATCCGTCAACCGCGCCGAGCGCAGCTCGGATTACTGGCTGTTCAGCGGCATCTACCGGCCGGTATGGCTGGAGGCCAAGCCGCAAACCAATATCGATCGCGTCAGCCTGGATGCGCGCCACACCGGCGATTTCAGCGCGGACGTGTTTGTGGCAGGCGCCACCAGCGGCAAGGTCAGCGCGCGCATCGCCACGCTGGACGGCGCGCCGCTCGGCAAGGAGATCCGTGCCGATGTCGTCGATGGCAAGGCGCACCTGAGCGGCCACGTGGACCGCATCGTGCCATGGACGGCGGAGAATCCGCAGCGCTACCAGGTGCGCTTCGCGCTGCTTAGCGGTGGCAAGGTGGTACATGACGTTAGCAGGATCATCGGTTTCCGCACGATGGAATTGCGGCCGCGTGATGGCGTCTACGTCAACGGCCACAAGGTGCGCTTGAAAGGTTCGAACCGCCATTCGATCTGGCCGACTTCGGGCCGTACCACCAGCAAGGCGCTCAGCTACCAGGATGCCCGGCTGATGAAGGAAATGAACATGAACGCGGTGCGCATGTCCCACTATCCGCCCGATCCGCACTTCCTCGACGTGGCCGACGAAGTAGGACTGTATGTAATCGATGAACTGACCGGCTGGCAGAAAGCCTACGATACCGACGTCGCCACGCCGCTGGTGAAGGAGCTGGTCCAGCGCGATCAGCATCATCCGTCCATCCTGTTCTGGGCGAACGGAAACGAAGGCGGCTTCAATCGCGATCTGGATCGCCTGTATGCGGGATGGGATGCGCAGAAGCGCCCGGTCATTCATCCGTGGGAGAATTTCGGCGGCATCGATACGGCGCACTATCCGACTTATAACTGCTGCGCGACGTCACTGTTCAATGGACGCGATGTGTTCATGCCGACCGAGTTCCTGCATGGCTTGTACGATGGAGGCGCCGGTGCTAGCCTGAACGACTGGTGGAATGCCATGCTGGCCAATCCGCTCAGCGCCGGCGGTTTTATCTGGGCCTTTGTCGATGAAGGCATCGTGCGCGATGACCGCAATGGCGCCATCGATGTCGCCGGCAATCTGGCGCCGGACGGCATACTGGGGCCGTATCGTGAGAAGGAAGGCAGCTTCTTTGCGATCAAGAAGATATGGTCGCCGTTGTACCTGCCGTTGTCGGAAATGGCCTCGCTACCACCGACATTCGACGGTTCCATCACGCTGGAGAATCGCTACGATTTCACCAATCTCAATCAGTTGAAGCTGCGTTGGGAGCTGGTGCGGCTTGGCTTGGGCGAAGGACATATCGTCACAGCGCAGGGCAGCATCAAGGCTCCCGATGTCGCCGCCGGTATGCGCGGCGTCGCCAGCATTGCCTTGCCGCGCGACTGGAGCAAGCAGGACGCGCTGTACATCAGCGCGACCGACCGTGACGGCCGCGAGATCTACAAGTGGTCGTGGATGATCGCCACTCCGCAGCAGGTGGCCGAGCGGATGCGCGCGCCGGCTGGTCCTGCGCCAGCCAGCGTGACGGAGCTGGCGGACAGCTATCAACTGCAAGCCGGTACGCTCAGCACGGTCATCGACAAGGCGACCGGCTATCTGCGTGAACTTAAAAAGGATGGCGTCGTGGCGCCGCTGACGAATGGCCCACGGCTGGTGGCGGGCAAGGCGGAGCTGAAGCATATCCACGCCGCGCGGGAGGGCGGCGATGTGGTGGTGTCGGCCGAATACACCGGCAATCTGCGCAAGGTGAACTGGCGCCTGGGCAGCGACGGGCGGCTCAGCGTCAACTACGGCTACCAGATGGAGGGGAGCCGCTATGTCGATGCGCTGGGCGTGACATTCGACTATCCGGAAAGCCAGGTCACGTCCATGCGTTGGCTGGGGCGCGGCCCGTATCGCGTGTGGAAGAACCGCACACAGGGCGAGGAGTTCGATGTCTGGCAGAAGGACTACAACGACACCGTCTCCGGCCTGTCATGGAACTACCCTGAATTCAAAGGTTTCCACGACAAGGTTTACTGGGCCACACTGAAAACGAAGAACCTGCCTATCACCTTCATCAACCACGTTGACGACATCGCGCTGGGGATGTTCACGCCAAGGGAAGCCAGCGGCGAGGGCTTCGAGCCGAAGGGCACGCATATCGACTTCCAACCCGGTGACATCTCCTTCCTCAACACGATACTTCCGATCGGCACCAAGTTCAATCCGCCTGGCGAAATGGGACCATCAGCGCAGCAGGCGCGCACGCCCAACCTCGGCATCTGGCTGGAGAACACCATCGACATCGTGGTCGGTGATTCAGCCCGCTGACCGCACCGCCCATTTGCGATAGCGCCTGGTGAGTCTGTTCTTGCGCAACTGGTCGATCACCAGCGTGATGAATGGCGAATAGCTGCGCGCCGCCCTCCCGCCGGCACCCAATGCGCGCAGGCGGCGCTTGACCAGCGCCATGCCGGCTAGCGACGCCATGCCCTTGTCCTTCCAAGTCACGGCCGCCGGCAAGGCCGCAGGCTCATGGCCGGCGCGCCATTGCTGCGGCAGGTCGGGAATCTGCGCCATCGCCGTCGCCATGCCAACCAGCGCCACGCCGCTGGCAAGCACCTGTTCTGCCACCGCCGGCCGCGCGATGCCGCCGGTGGTCATCACCGGCATGCGCGCCACCGCCGCCAGTTCCCGGGCAAACTCAAGGAAGTAAGCTTCGCGCGCCAGCGTGCGCCCGTCCGCCGTGCGGCCTTGCATGGCGGGGCTTTCGTAGCTGCCGCCGGACAGTTCGATTACATCGACCGCCAGGTCGTTCAGCAGCAGAACCACCTGCCGTGCATCGTCCGCAGAGAAGCCGCCGCGCTGGAAGTCGGCCGAATTCAGCTTGACCGCGACGCTGAAGCCCGGCGACACGCTTGCACGCACCGCGCGCACCACTTCTAGCAGCAGGCGGGCACGGTTGACCAGGCTGCCGCCCCATTCGTCGTCGCGGCGGTTGGCCAGCGGCGACAGGAACTGCGAGATCAGGTAGCCGTGCGCCGCGTGCAGCTGCACGCCGCTGAAGCCTGCCTGTTCGGCCGCGTGCGCGGTGTCGGCAAAGCGTGTGATCACTTCGGCGATCTGCGCGGCGTTCATGGCAACCGGTTGCGCAAACAACTTGCTATGCTTGCCCAGGTCCAGCGCCACCGCCGACGGCGCCCAGGCGTTGCCGCCCATGTCCGCCATCACCTGGCGCCCCGGATGATTAATCTGCATCCATACCTGCGCGCCGTGGCGCCGCGCTGCCTTGGCCCACTGCCTGAATGGTTCCAGCGGCGTCGAAGCTTCCAGCACCACGCCGCCTGGGCCGGTGAGGGCGCGTGGGTCGATCATCACATTGCCGGTGATGATAAGACCGGCGCCGCCATCCGCCCATTGTTCGTACAGGCGAAACAGCGCGGCGCCGGGCGACTGGCCTTCAGCGGCCATGTTTTCCTCCATCGCGGCTTTCGCCAGGCGGTTGGGAATGGTGCTGCCATTGGGCAGGGTGAGTGGGCTGAACATCATGACATGCCTTGATTGGTATCGGAAATGGGCTATGCTAAGCTTGAAGTCAACTTCAAGGTCAAGCGAAATGAAGATAGGAGAATTGGCGGAACGCGCCGGCATGGCGACATCGGCGATCCGCTACTACGAGAGAATGGGCCTGCTGCCCAAGGCCGCGCGCGGCGCCAACGGCTACCGCGAGTATCCGGAGGCGGTGCTGGAGCGGCTGAACGTGATCGTGCTGGGACAAAGCCTGGGCTTTACGCTGGAGACGATGCGCAACATCATGGCGCTGGAGGGCGAGCGCTTGAAGGACGGTCTGTTGCAGGGACTGTCGTCGCGGCTCGACGAGATCGACAAGATGATGCAAACGCTGCAGGCGCAGCGCGTTGGCCTGCTGGAAGCCGAGGAGCGTTTGCGCGCCAGCTGGGCGCGCAATGAGTGTGCCAAATACTGAGGACTGCTACAGCGTGCGCGCCAGCCAGTCGGCGGTGAGGTCCATCACGCGTTGTGCGGCGCCACCGTTTTTCTGGAAGACGTTGAAGATGTGATCCGCGCCGCCAATCAGGGCTGCCTCCGCCGGCTTGCCGGGAACGAGCTTCAGCATCTGCGCATCGCCTTGCGGCAGGAAGTCATTGCTGCCACGGATGGTCAGGAAGGCGCCGGGGTAGTTGACCAGCGACTGATCCAGATTCACGCCACGGAAGCTTTCGTAGAACGCACGCTTGGTGGTGATACGCTTCCAGCCCGCCACGTCGTCGGTCGCCACGCCCTCGCGCAGCGCTTTCTGTGCGGTTGGCGAGGACGCCATCTGCACCCATTGGTCGCCGCTCGGGGAAGACCACAGCACCATGCTGCGGAACCATTGTGGATGGCGGCCGCCGGTGATGATAGCGGTGGTGGCGCCCAGGCTCCAGCCAAGCACCGCGCTGCGCGCAGGCTGCACGCCCGGCTGCCTGGTCACGAAGGCATATGCCGCCTCGGTGTCTTCGATGCGGCTTTGCAGCGTCGATTCGATATCGCTGCGCTTGCGGTCTCCTTCGCCACGGAAGTTCACGCGCAGCGAAGCGATGCCCATCTGCGCCAGCCGCGCCGACATGCGCTTGCTCAGGTCCCCGGCGCCGTCCATGTCGTCGGCGAAGCCGTGCAGGAACAGCACCGTGCGGCCGTCCCACGCGCCATCCGGCGTGACCCAGGCGCCGTTGACGTCCGGTGCGATGGTGACGAGGTGTTCAGCCGCGCCGGCCAACGCCGGCGCACCGGCGACAGCCAAGGTGAATAAAACGGGTTGCAGCAGTGATGTGATACGCATGGTTAGAATCCGATGATGTCGCCGTTCAGCGGCATGCGCCGATGCAGGCGCGCCGCGTTTGGCGAGATTGAAATGGTTGAATCTTTGTTCAGCGCGTCGCCTTCCGTTGTGTGGCCGGCTGGCGTGTAGCTGTCGAATACGAAGGGCAGTCCCTGCGAATCGGCGAAGCTGGTTTTGTCGGCCACGTGGAAGTGCAGGTGCGGCGCGCCTGCGCCGCCGGTTAGGCCAAGACGGGCCAGCACCGCGCCGCGCTTGATGCGCTGCCCGATCTTGACCTGCACGCTGCCTTGCCGCAGGTGCGCGTAATGCACGAACACCTTGGGCGCCACTTCCAGTACGACGAAATTGCCATACAAGGTGCGCGCTGTCAGTTCGTCCGGTTGTTCCTGCGGCGACAGCGGCTTGCGGTCGGCCACGCCGTCCTGCACATCGCGCACGATGCCGTCGGCGACGGCCAGCACTTCGGTATTCCAGCCGACCCAGTCGGTGACGGCGCTGTCGGCCATTTTGTCGATCGGCACGCGCACCGCGTGGCCTTGCGCATCCAGGCCGAAGAAGTCGATGGCGTAGCGCTGCGGGATGGTCAGCAGTCCGTTCTGCGCGACGACGCTGCCCCAGTGGTGCGACTGCGCGTTGCCGGGGCCTTCGTCCGCCAGCCACAGGCCGGCGCGCAGCGGTGCGCCCAGCACGACGGGCGGCGCGGCGTTGACAGCGACGGGAATGTCGTCCGCCGTCTGCACCGCGCCCTTGGCGGTTCTGAAAGTCAGCGTATTGCGTAATGTGCGCGGTGGCGCGCCGGCCGGCAGCGTGGCGGCGATCAGCAGCATGGCGTGTGCGCCGCCTGGAATCGCCAGGCTGTCGTCGGCGTCCAGTTCCTTGCCGGGCCTGAGCAGGCCGGCCAGTTGCGCGCCGCTGAAGGTGGCGATGGGCGCGCTGCGGCCGTCCGCATAGACGCTGGCGGTGGTCAGCTGCAGCGTGCCGGTGTCGGCGTAGAAATTGCCGATATCGAGTTCATAGTACAGCCGCCGGCTGCCGTCGCCGGCTTCCACGGCTTGCGGCACATGCAGGGCGTGGACCACGACCGGCGCCTGTGCGCCCGCAGTCGCCATTGCATGAAAGGTCAGAAGACTAAGCAGCAAGGCGGGCAGGCGCATGGTGGGCTTTCTCAATCGATGGCGATTTCGGCGCCGCTCAGGAATTGAAGGATGACCGGGTTGACGATATCGGGATGGGTAATCGGTCCCATATGCGCGGTGCGCGTTTGCAGCGCGGTGGCGTTGGGCAGCGAGACGCCAAGCTGTTCGACCAGCAGGCGCGTGGAGGCGGGGCTGCGCTCGCCGGCCATCACCAGCGACGGCATGGTCAACATGGACAGATCGTCCAACGTTGCCGCTTCGCCCAACAGTGCCTGGAAGTCCAGCTTGACTTTGGCGATCTGCGCCACCATCTTGGATTGGGCGGCTTCGGGCGCGGCGTCGAAGGCGCCGTCGCGGTTCCAGTAGTCGATGAAGATGCGGGTGGCGTCGCGGTCGCTGGCACAGGCGCGGATGCGGCCCACCACGCCGACGATTTCCGCCTTGGCCGGATGCTGCTCTGCCAAAAGGTGGAAGGCCACCGGCTCGAACAGCGTCAGCGACAGCACGCGCTGCGGCATGCGGCGCGCCATGTGCAGCGCGCAGGCGCCGCCGAAGGAATGGCCGATCAGGTGAAACGCTTCGCCCGGCTCCAGCCGTGTGCTGATGGCGGCCACCACGGCGTCCACCTCGTGCGCCAGCGTGTGGGTATAATCGGCGCCGGCGTCGGCAGGGAACGGCGAGGCGCCGTAGCCCTGCAGATCCACCGCGATGCAGCGATAATCATCGCCCAGTTGCGCTTTCAGCGGCAGCCATTGGGACTTGGAACTCATGGAGCTATGCAGCAGGACGACAGCAGATTTCATTGTCAGCGAGTCATGAAAAAGCGAAGCGAGGATTATACCGGGTTGCGTGGCCGGCCCGATGTGTGGTCTATACCACGCCGCCGCAAATTTTGTAGCTTGTGCGTGCAGCAGGCTTGCACGAGAAGAGTAGAGTAGGAACTATGAACAACAATTCCAAAAAAGTCGCGGGTCTGGCCGGCATCGTCAGCGTGCTCTGGATGGGACTTACCGCAGCGGTGGCCGCCAACCAGAAGCGGCTGCTGTTCAACCCACTGGGCAGCAAGCGCGAGGTGCTGAAGCCTTACAGCTCGGGTCACCGCACGCGGCCTATCGTCGTGCGTTCCAAGGACGGCACGCGCTTGTCCGGCTGGCTGATGACGCCGCCGGTGGCGGGGCCGCATCCGGGCGTGGTGTATTTCGGCGGCCGTTCCGAGGAAGTGTCCTGGGTGGCGCGCGACGCCGGCAAGCTGTTTCCCGGCATGGCGGTGCTGGCGGTGAATTACCGCGGCTATGGCGATTCGCATGGCGATCCGGCCGAGGAACACTTTGTCGAGGATGGCCGCATGCTGTTCGACTGGCTCAGCGAACGTCATCACGTCGATCCGAAGCGCATCGCCGTGGTCGGCCGCAGCCTGGGATCCGGCGTGGCGGTGCAGGTGGCGATGGAGCGCGACGCCAACTCCATCGTGCTGATTACGCCTTACGATTCCATCCTGGCCATCGCCAAGCGCAAGTTCAAGACGCTGCCGGTGGAGTACGTGCTGCGGCATAAGTTCGAATCGGTGAAGTATGCGTCGCAGCTGAAGGCGCCGACCTATGTATTGCGCGCGGCGGTCGATGACATCGTGCCGCATTCGCATACCGATCTGCTGGTGCAGAAATTGGGGACGCTGCACGCGGACGAAATCATTCCTGATTCCGACCACCTCAACATTCCTTATCTGGAATCGACGCAGACGCGCATCGCCAGTTTCCTGGCGAGCCGCTTCAGTGCTTAGCAGACCCCGATAGCTGGTGATGCAGGCGGCGCAGGCCTAGCCACACGGCGCCGATCACCAGCGGCACGGCGATGCCGGTCATCAGGTCCGGATTCACCGGCAGGCTGCCGGCTTTCATCGCCTTGCCGACGTAGCCCACCAATCCCAGCGTGTAGTACGAAATCGCCGCCACCGACAGGCCTTCCACCGCCTGCTGCAAGCGCAGCTGCTGGGCCGCGCGCGCGTCCAGCGATTGTAGGATCTTGCGATTCTGCTGTTCCTGCTCGATGCCGACGCGTGTGCGCAGCAGGTCGTTGCTGCGTGCGATACGTTTGGCCAGCGTCTCCTGCCGCTGCGCCACCGAAGTACAGGTGTTCATCGCCGGCGCCAGGCGGCGCCCCATGAACTCCGCCAGCGTCGGCGTGCCTTCAATGCGCACTTCGCGCAGCTCCTGGATGCGCGACTGCACCAGGTTGAAATAAGCCTGCGAGGCGGCGAAACGGTAGCTGTTGCTGACCGAGATTTTCTCCAGCTGCGCGGCCAGGCTGGTGATGCGGTTCAGCAGATCCTGATCGTCGTTGGCTTCGTCCTTGACCAGCGTGGCGGTCAGTCCGGCCAGTTCGTTCTCGATGGTGTTCAGCGCCGGTTGCGTGGCTTCGGCCTGCGGCAGGCCCATCAAGGCCATCATGCGGTAGGTTTCGATTTCCAGCAGGCGGCCCACCAGGCGGCCGGGCTGGAATTCGCGCAGCTGCTGGTCGCGTACCACGAAGCGGCTGAAGCCATCCGGCTGGATCAGGAAATCGGTCCATACCTCGGCGTTGCCGCCGGCGCTGCTGCCCACCAGCGACTTGCCCTGGAACAGATCGCTGATGCCGTCGGCGAAGCTGTTGTCGCCGGCCGCTTCCTTGCACAGCAGGACGTGGGCGGCGACGATGATCTTGCCGTGCAAGCCGGCCAGCCATTCCTGCGGCACGTGCTGCAGCGGCATGCGCTCGAACGAAGCGCGGCAATCCAGGCCTGGCTCGCCGCGTTCGACGAAGGTGTAGGTGGCGAACTCGGTATGGCATTCCCACTTCAGGCGGAAGCGCCCGAAGTCATGGAAGAAGTAGCGCGCCTGCGGATGCGGGCCGGCCACGCCATAGTGCACGCACAGCTGCTCCAGGATCTGGTGCTGGCTGGCGCGGTGGTTCTGGCGCGACGGCTGGTCCTGTTGCAGATACAGCGCGAAATGGGTCAGGCTTTCCGGCGCCTGCAGATGCAGGAATGGCCGTGAATGGATCTCGGCCGACAGCGGAACCCGCATCGGGTGATTCAGCTTGGCGAAATCGGCGTTGGCGCGATAGGCGAGCGACATGAACTTCCTTAAAAACTAGGTGGTGGGGAGCGCGTTGGCGCAGGGCGAACCCTGCGTGTGGCAGGCGAGATTGGCAAAGGTGACGGCGGCGATTTCCCGCATGGCCTCAATGGTAAAGAAGCCCTGGTGTCCGGTGACCAGCACGTTGGGGAAGGTCATCAGCCGCTGGAACACGTCGTCGGCGATGATGTCGCTGGAGTGGTCCTGGAAGAAGAGGGTGCTTTCCTGCTCATAGACGTCGATGGCCAGCGCGCCGAGCTGGCCGGATTTCAGTGCCTCGATCACGGCGGCGGTGTCGATCAAGCCGCCGCGCGAGGTGTTGACCAGCATGGCCCCTGGCTTCATGCGCGCCAGGCTGGCGGCGTTGATTATGTGGCGGGTGGCGTCCATCAGCGGGCAATGCAGCGACACCACGTCCGACTGCGCCAGCAGCGCGTCGAGCGGTGCGCGTTCGGCCACCTGGTCCAGCTGCGGCGTGGGCGCCGGATCGCTGACCAGCACCTTGCAGCCCAGGCCGTGGAAGATGCGGGCGGCGCAGGCGCCGATCTGGCCGGCGCCGACGATGCCGACGGTTTTGCCGTGCAGGGTCACGCCCAGCAGGCCGTCCAGCGCGAAATTGCCTTCGCGGACGCGCGCATAGGCGCGGTGGGTGCGGCGGTTGAGCGTCATCGCCAGCGCCAGCGCGTGTTCGGCCACCGCTTCCGGCGCGTAGGCCGGCACGCGCGCCATGAACAGGCCAAGCCGTGCACCCGCCTGCAGGTCGACGTTGTTGAAGCCGGCGCAGCGCAGCAGCACGGCGCCCACGCCCAGCGCGTGCAGGGCTTCCAGCACCGGCGCGTCCAGCAGGTCGTTGACGAATACGCAGACGGCGGCGCAGCCTTGCGCCAGCGGCACGGTGTCCAGCTCCAGCCGGTCGGAGAAATAGACCGCCTCCACGCCGGGCGCGGGCAGGGCGGCGCGCGCTTCGTCGAGGAAGCGGCGGTCGTAGGGCTGGGCGCTGTAGACGGCGATTTTCATGGCAGCTCCGGCACCAGCACGATGATATCGGTCACGCCGAGATCGACGCCGGCCTGTGTCAGCAATGTGCTGGCCTGGCCGCGATGGTGGGTCTGGTGGTTGAAGAAGTGTAGCAGAACCAGGCCGAACTCCTTGCGGTATAAATCGCCGCGGGTACTGCGGTATTCAAAGGGCTGCGCCAGGTCGGCTGCCGTGAGCTGCGCCGCCAGGGCGCTGATGACGGCGTCCAGCCGCTCGCGGTGTGCGCGCAGCGTGGCCAGGTCGTCGCCGAAGGAATGCGTCAGCGACGCCGGCTGCGGCGTGTCGCGTACCGCTTGCAGCGCCGGGAACTGCGCCGGGTGCGCGGCGAAGCGCTTGAGCCAGAGCGTGTCGGCGGTCAGCAGGTGATTCAGCGTGCCGGCCAGCGAGCCAAAGAAGGCCTGGCGGTCGGCCGTGAATTCGCCCGCCGGCAGTTTCGCTGCGGCGTCGTAGAGTTGCTGGTTCATGCCGGAGTTGTAGCGCGCCAGCAGGCTAAAGTGTTCAGTGACGCTCATCAGGTATCGCGGACGGATTCGATTGCAGGAAGATCTGCTTGTTCAGGGTGGCCAGCATCTGCGTGCGCTGGTCGTCGGTCAGTGGATCGAGACCGTAGCGTTCCGGTTCCAGCGTCGGCACCAGGTCGCGCGACATCGCCTTGCCGGTCGGCGTGGTCTGGTCGTCCTTCAGTTTGCCCAGCATGTATTTCAGCGTCCGTATCGACTGGTGCGCCTGCGTTTCCAGCGAGGCCTTGGCCAGCACGCCTTTCTCGTAGCTGATGCTGGTGGTACTGCTGGCGCTGTCGTCGATGATGTTGTACTTGTAGTTCTGCGAGTTGGGCGACATGTCCAATCTCAGCAACGCACCGGCTTTCACCGGCTCGTGATAGCGCGCCTTCAGGTGCGACTCCTGCTTCTGCGAGACGCCCCGGTCCAGCTGCGAGGTGCCGCTGATGCTGGTCTTCTGCGACAGGTCGTAGGCGAAGCTGTCCTTTTCCGTCGGGCGCATCGGATTGGACGACACCTCGGTTTGCGCGAACGAGGCGGTAAAGTCGGCCAGGCCGGTGGTCAGCGCGTGATCCTGGTCGGTCAGGAAAATGCTTTGCGGCGAGACCGGCGGCGGCGTGCCATAGTCGCTGTTCATGCCGGTGAAGGCGTCCTTGAACATCGTGATCATGTCGCCGTTACCCTGGCCGCGCACGCCGGCCTGGTCGACCTGCTGCAGATAGTTCTTCAGCGCCGTGGCCTGCTGCTCTTTGCTGCCCCAGCTGGCGGGCTTGCTCAGATCGACGCCGATGCTGGCGTTGCCGGCGGGGCCGTTGAAGCTCAGCGTGCGCTGCGTGCTGTCGGCATGGAAGTCCAGCTGTTGCGTGTCGCTGCCGTTGATCTTGACCTGGCCTTTCAGGTCCACCGACGCCAGCGCGCTGCTGTCGAACTGCGTCAGGCCGGCGATGTCGATATGCGGCGGGTCTTGGCTCAAGCCATCGATGGATTTCTGGAAGGCGTCGGACAATTCACCCAGCGCCTTGCGCTCCGTGTCGGTCAGCTTGCCGTCGACGTGCGCCTCCACGGCGATGCTGTTGTCGCCCGCGTCCAGCTTCAGTTCAACCTTGGCGCCGCTGCGGGTGGTGATGCTCAGCGAGATCTGGTTGTCGCCCATGCCGTGCTGCGATACCTGCGACGGCGATACCAGCATGTCGTAGGTATTGGCCTGCGTGCCGCCGGGCGCCTGCTGCACCGTCTGCGAAAAGTCCGCGCCGTCGTAGGCCACCTGTTTCAGCAGCTCGCCGCCCAGGCCTTTCAGGCGGCTGGCGCCGACCTCGTTGCCGAAGTTCCGCGCCATCAGGCTGGCGGAGGTGCTGCGGGTGCGGTTTTCCCACACCAGCGCCTTGTCGGACACCGGCGCGGCGGCCGCGCCCAGTGACACCACGGTGGAAGAACCATTGCCGGTGGTGCTGGCGGCGCTGGACGTGGACGTGTAACTGCCGGCCGCCGTCGGAGCGGTGATGGCTGGCGTGGTCCGGTTGATGGAGGCGATCGTTGTCATAACCTCATTATCGGCCGGTTTTGCGGCTTCTTTACGCCGCGCGGTGCAACTGCGGCTTCGGCGCCGGCACGAACGGGCTGGTTTGCAGTTCGTGCAGGGCGTCGAAGGTGATGAACTGGCGCGGGCGCACCACGTCCGTGCCGTAGGGCGCGACGGAGACGGTCCACAGGCCGGCATCGGCAGCCGCGCGCAGGGCCGGCACGGCGGTGTCGATGACGATGGCGTCCTGCGGCTGGACGCCCATGGCGTGCAGCGCGTGCGCATACGGACCGGTGCCGGCAGGGCCGTCGAAACTGGCGCCGCCCGCGACCACGCTGAACAGGCTGGTGACATCGGCGCCGAAGTGGCGCTCCAGCAGCGCCGAGGTGGCCGGCGCCGGCAGGTCGGTCAGGATGCAGATCTTGCAGCCGGCGGCAGCGGCGTCCTCGATCAGCGCCAGCGCGGCGGCCTGCGCCTGCGGCGGACGCGCCAGGATCGCCTGATGGAACTGGCGGTGCTTGTCTTCGAACAGTTCGGCGACGCGCTGTTTTTCGCGCGACAGCGGCGGCAGGGCGACGGCGGAACCGATGGCGCGCGCATAGCCGTGGGTGGCGGCGGCTGCGCGCAGCGCCGGCAAGGTCCAGCGCAGCGACAGGCCGGCGTTGGCAAACGCCGCATTGCAGGCTGCCAGGTGCAGCGCTTCGGTATCGAACAGAACGCCGTCCAGGCCCAGGAAGATCACGTCTATGCTCATGTTCATTCTCGCTCAACGATGTCAGATACCTATCAATATAGAGGTAGAATGAACAAAAGAAAAATTAAAGATTATGGATAATTAATAAGGAATGCTTATGTATCATGCCAGTTTTCGGCAATTGGAATCCCTGGTACTGGTGGCCCGCCACGAGAGCGTGTCGCGCGCGGCGGACGCCATGCACCTGACGCAGCCGGCCGTGTCGCTGCAACTGCGCACGCTGGAAGAGATCACCGGCATGCCACTGACGCGCAAGGTCGGCCGCAACATCCAGCTGACGGCGGCCGGCGAGGTGATGGCCGATTTCTCCGAGCGCATCCTGCGCCTGTGGGAGCAGGCCACCGACGAACTGGCGGCACTGCAGGGCGTCACCTCCGGTACGCTGCGCATCGGCGCGGTGACCACGGCGGAGCACTTGCTGCCGCCGCTGCTGGTGCCGTTCACGCTGGAGCGGCCGGACGTGCGGCTCAAGCTCCAGGTGGGCAACCGCACGGAGATCATCAACATGCTGGCGCGGCACGAGATCGAGCTGGCCATCATGGGCACGCCACCGCGCGAGCTGCGCACCAGCGCCGCCCGTTTCGCGCGCCATCCGATGGCCTTTGTCGCCAGCCCGTCGCACCCGCTGATGAAGAAGAAAAAAATCACGCTCAACGACGTGATGGCGGCCAATCTGCTGGTGCGCGAACGCGGCTCGGGCACGCGCACGGCGGTGGAGAAGCTGCTGCGCGAGGAAGGGCATGCGGCGGAATTCGGCTCCGAGGTGTCGAGCAACGAGGCGATCAAGCGCATGGTGTCGGCCGGCCTGGGCGTAGGCTTTCTGTCGGTGCACGCCTGCGCGCTGGAATTCAAGGCCGGCCTGCTGTCCATGCTGCCGATGGCGCACAATCCAGTGGAGGCGGACTGGCATATCATGCACCTGACCGACCAGCCGATTCCCAAGGTGGCGGCGTCGTTCCAGGACTTCGTGATCGAAAACGGCCAGGACCTGGTGCGGCGCGAACTGGAAAGCTCGTACCGGTAAAGTTACCTATACAGTGATGGCAACTGTTTGCATAAGTGTACTGGTTAAGGCCAGTACACCTGACCGTACAATGCAAGCACACCTTGAGAACGGAATCCACCATGCTGCCCGAATTGCTGCTGCCACTGTGCACCTTTGCCGCCATCACGACGATTACGCCCGGCCCCAACAACACCATGATCCTGGCTTCCGGCCTGAATTACGGCTTCAAGCGCTCGCTGCCGCATCTGTTCGGCATCGTCTGTGGTTTTTCCTTCATGATTTTTTCCACCGGCCTGGGACTGCATGCGGTGTTCGAGCAGGTGCCGATGCTGCAGACTATCCTCAAATACGCTGGCGCCATTTATCTGCTGTGGCTGGCGTGGAAGCTGGCGCACGCGGCGCCGATGAACGCGCAGCAGGCCAGCCTGTCGAAGCCGATGGGCTTCTGGGGCGCGGCGGCTTTCCAATGGATTAATCCGAAGGCGTGGGTAATGTCGCTCAGCGCGCTGACCACCTATCTGCCGCAGGGCTTCCATGTGGCCGACGTGGCGCTGCTGTCCGGCGTGTTTGGCGTGATCGGCATCTTTTGCGTCGGCTCGTGGGCGCTGTTCGGCGTGGCCATGCGGCGCGTGTTGCAAGACCCGCGTTCGGTGCGCATCTTCAATGTGGTGATGGCGCTGGCGCTGGTCGCCACCCTGTATCCGCTGCTGGCCTGATACCATAGCGTTTTACCGGATTTTTAGGAAATGCCCATGTTTCGTCGAATCGCGCTGGCGTTGAGCGCCACCTTGCTGTCTGCCGCCGCCGGCGCCGCCACCGTACCGTCCAACCTGATGTTACCGGAGCCGGACCGCGCCGCGCGCGGCTATGTGGAAAGCTGGATCTTCACCATCGACATCGAGGCGGACGAGCTGACCGGTTTGGCGCCTTGCCGCAAAATTCTGACCGAGCGCGGTTTCGCGCCGACGCTGTCCAAAACCGCCAGTTCGGCTTCGCCGGCGCTGCATTTCAAGGTATCGGGCCGCAAGGAGTATGCGCAGGCCAGCACCGAGGCCGACGATGCGCTGCTGGCGGTGCAGCAGGCCAAGTGTCCCGGCACGCTGACCTGGAGCGTGATCTCCAAACCCGCGCGCCGCTGATCAGTGTTTAACGTGCGGTAGTCGCAGCGCGTGCAGGCGGCTGCGGATCGCGGCCAGATCGGCCGGCTGCATGGCCTGCTGCGCGACCAGGTAGCCGCGCGCGAACTGGATCACGCCGGCGGCCTGCGGCTGCTCCTGCGCCAGTTCCTGCAATAGCCGATCGGCTACCACCAGATCGTTATGCTGGCCCAGCTCGTCCTGCGCGGCGGCCAGCGTTTTCAGATATTCATGCGCTTCCTTGGCGCGATACAGCGCGTGGAAGAATTCCAGCGCGTAGCGGCCCCGCTTGGCGGCGATGCGCGTGCGGTGGGCGCTGGCGGCGTCGCTGTCGTTCATGCGCGCGGCGCGCTTCAGCAGCGACTTGTGCAGATGCTGCAGGGTGTGGCGCGAGAACTGCGCCGCAGAACCATGCAGCAGCGGCGCGGCCTGCAGCATCCATGATCCCAACGTCAGCATCAATCTGGTGTAGCGCTGCGACAGCAGGGCTTGCGCCGCCTCGCGCCGTTTGGCTTGCGCGGTCTGCTGCGCCAGGGCCAACAGCTCCAGCATGCTGTGCTGCCCGCCCGGCGTGGCGTCGATGCGCGGCAGCGTCGATGACAGCAGCACATCCCAATCGCGCGCCGCACCCAGCTCCGTACCCAGCCAGCTGACATCCTCCAGCAGCGCAGGCGGGCAGGGCGCGATATCCTTGAACAGCTTGATGGCCGAGCGCAGGCGGCGCACGCCCACGCGCATCTGGTGCAGCGTTTCCGGATCCTGGCCTTCGATCACGGCCACCTCGTTGCGCTGGATATGCTCCAGGCAGTTGCCCAGCACGGCGGGCAGGGCGTCGGTGAGGCTGGCGTCGGCGTTCAGGTCCAGCGCCTGCGCGCGGAACGGCGCGTGGCCGGTTTCGCGCACCAGCATATAGCCGCGCTGCGCCTTGTTGATGTTGCTGATGCGCAGAGGGATATCCTCCAGCAGTTGCAGCGCAAAGGCGTACAGGCCGGCGGGATCGCCATCCTTCAGTTCCAGTTCGATCTCGTTGACCGGCACGCGGTGCGACTGGCGTTCGATGTGGCCGACGTCGAGCGCCACTTCGATGCGGTTGCCGTCGATTTCCACATCCCATACGTGGCGCTGCACGTCCACCAGGAACAGCGGCTCCAGCCGTTCCTTGAGGTTGGTGGCGTCGAGCATCGCCAGCCATTGCTCATCGTCGCCGATCAGCTTGCGCAGCTTGCCGAGGCGCGGCCACGAACGGTCCACCGGGCCTTCCCATTCGTTGCGGCTATGCAGGCCGCTTTGCACGCTGCCGCCCGCTTTCATGGTCTGTATCCACTCGCCATCGACCCGGCGCACGCGCAGGCCGGCGCCGTGGCGCAGCAGGTGCAGGTCCGGCGTATCGAAGTAGCGCGCCGTCAATTGCTGCACGCGCGCCGGCCCGCCGAGCAGCGGATGTTGCAGCACCTGCTCGTTATGTTCAGGCGCCAGTAAGAGTTTGAGTTCGACTTCCATCGGATCAGTGTAGGGAAAAGCGCCGATGTGCGGCGCACGTTTTTATGGGCGGCGCGGCAGCGTTTGCAATAGTTGCGCCCAGGCAGGCGTGGCGGCGCGCCAGAAGGCATCGATCGTTTCCGCCTGTATATCCAGGCCGAGGAAGCGTGCGGCCGGCAGCATGGCCTCGCGCAACAGCACCTGTGGATCGGCGCCCGTATCGAAGGCTTGCGCGCCGGTTTGCTTGGACATTTTGTCGCCCGCCTCGTTGACCACCACCGGCACGTGCAGATAGGTCGGCTGCGGCAGGCCCAGCACCTGTTGCAGATAAAGCTGGCGCGGCGTCGAATCGAGCAGGTCGGCGCCGCGCACGATGTCGGTGATGCCTTGCGCGCCGTCATCCACCACCACCGCCAGCTGATAGGCCCAGTAGCCGTCGGCGCGGCGGATGATGAAGTCGCCCACGTCGACGGTCAGATCCTGGCTGTAGTGGCCGGCCCAGCGGTCCTCGAAGGACAGCACGCAGTGCGGCGACTGCGGCACTTTCAGGCGCAGCGCGCGTTCCACCTTGCCCGGCGCGAGGCCGTCGCGGCAGATGCCGGGATAGACCAGCGCCTGCGTGTGATGGCCGCTCAGGTTCACCTGCGAATCGGCGATTTCGCGGCGCGAGCAGCCGCAGGGATAGACCAGGCCGCCCAGTTGCTCCAGTGCCTGCTGGTACAGCGGATAGCGCTGCGTTTGCCAGGAGACGTCGCCGTCCCAGTGCATGCCGCAGCGCTGGATCGAGGCCAGGATGTGTTCGGCGGCGCCATCGACGTTGCGGGCGCCGTCCACGTCCTCGATGCGCAGCAGCCACTGGCCGTGGTGCGCCTTGGCGTCGAGATAGCTGGCCATGGCGGCGACCAGCGAGCCGAAATGCAGGGGGCCGGTCGGCGACGGGGCGAAGCGGCCGATGTAGGGAATACGTGCAGTCATGTCCGCCATTTTAACGCGGCGGGCGGATGACGGCGGCGGCAAATCGCATACAATGTCCGCGCGGAAAAACCGCATCGATCACTGACCCAGGACATCATAACAATGAAGACATCCTTTGTAGCATCCGCGCTGGCCATGAGCCTGGCGCTGGCATTCCCTGTTCACGCCGACGCCGGCAAGACCGCCATGGTGCAGGAAGCGCCGTTGCGCGCCCATCTGCAATTTTTGGCCAGCGACCTGCTGGAAGGCCGCGGCACCGGTCAGCGCGGCGGCGACCTGACGGTGGCGTATCTGGAAACCCAGGCCATGGCGCTGGGCCTGAAGCCGGGCAATGGCGACAGCTTCCGCCAGCCGGTGCTGATCGCTGGCGTGAAGACGCAGCCGGCCGAGAGCACGCTGAAGCTGGAAGCGGGCGGCAAGCCGCTGGACATCGCCTTCGGCAAGGACTGGGTGTTTGCGCCGGGCGATGCGACCGCCGCGCACAGCTTCAACGCGGACCTGGTGTTCGTCGGCTACGGCATCACCGCGCCGGACGAACAGTGGAACGATTACAAGGGCATGGACCTGAAGGGCAAGATCCTGGTCATGATGGTCAACGACCCGCAGCCGACGGCCGAGCAGCCGAACCGCTTCAACGGCAAGGGCCTGACCTACTACGGCCGCTGGACCTACAAATTTGAAGAAGCGCAGCGCCAGGGCGCGGCCGGCGTGCTGCTGATCCACACCACGCCGACGGCGTCGTATGGCTGGAGCGTGATCCAGAACAGCTGGTCGGGCGTGGAGCGCTTCCAGCTGGCGGCCGGCACGCTGGGCACGCAGCTGCAAGGCTGGATGACGGACGACACGGCGCGCGCGCTGTTTACCGCCGCCGGACAGGATCTGGACGCGCTGCGCGCCGCCGCCGAGAAGAAGGACTTCAAACCGGTGCCGCTGGCCGCCAGGCTGAGTGGCGAGATGAAGGCGGCCGTGCGCAAGGTCGAGCAATTCAACGTGGCGGCCGTGGTGCCGGGCACCGATCCCAAGCTGAAGGATGAAGTGGTGATCTACAGCGCGCACTGGGACCACCTGGGCAAGCAGGGGGATACGGGCGATACGATCTTCAACGGCGCGGTGGACAACGCCTCCGGCTCGGCAGCCTTGCTGGCGATGGCGCAGCAGGCCAAAGCGGCGCCGGCCAAGCGCAGCCAGATGTTCCTGTGGGTGGCGGCCGAAGAGCAGGGCTTGCTGGGCAGCGCGGCCTACGCCTCGTCGCCGCTGTGGCCATTGGCGAAAACGGCGGCCAACCTGAACCTGGACAGCCTGAACTTCGTCGGCGCCACGCGCGACATCGGCACGCAGGGCAGCGAGCGCACCGAGCTGGGCAAACTGGCCGAAACGGCGGCGAAATCGATGGGCATGCAAATCGCCGCCGCCAAGCCGGACCTGGCGGGCGGCTACTTCCGCAGCGACCACTTCAACTTCGCCAAGAACGGCGTGCCGGCGTTCTCGATCGAATCGGGCCGCGACTACATCAAGGATACGGAAGGCTCGAAAGCCAAGGCCCAGGCCTACGGCAAGCGCTACCACCAGGTCAGCGATGAATACGACGCCAGCTGGGACTTGTCGGGCATGGTGCAGACCGCCCAATACACGCTGAATCTCGGCCGCCTGATCGCCAACGCCGCCAAGCTGCCGGAGTGGAAAGCCGGCGACGCCTTCGCCGTCCCTCGCAACAAGTAATAAAAACCGGGGTCAGTGCCGACATTCGGACATTCGGTCGCGCGCGACCAAATGTCCGAATGTCGGCACTGACCCCGGTTTAATGGAAGCCGACGGTGATGCTGGTGCCGGTGAGGTCGATGCCTTTGATGGAGATGCTGCCGAAGCTGCTGCCTTCGGTGCCTTTGACGCGGATGTTGTTGAAGGCGATTTCGCCGATCGAGGACGGCAGGCTTAACGTCAGCGTGCCGTCCTTGTTGATGGTGGCGGCGGCTTTGTTCGGGTCGTAGACGACGTTTTTCATGCTGGTGTCCGCTTCGAGGAATCCCAGCACGGGATTGAGCAGCTTGCTCATTTCGCCCACCACTTCCAGGCCGTTGCTCCTGGCGTTTTTGACTGCGCTGACCAGGTCGTCGCTGAGGCCCTGGGCCGAGGTGTCGCCCAGTTCTTCTTCGCTCAGCGCGCGCAGGGCGCGGGTGGCGGGCGCGCTGGAGGTCAGCGCGGCCGCCGGCAAGGCGGTGGCGGCGTAGGTTTCCAGCGGCGCCAGCAGGGACGTCGCGATGGCGGCCGCCATCCGCAGCCGGCGCTGCTTGCGCAGGGCGTCTTCGATGTGCTGGTGCGTGATCAGGTTCAGCTCGGCGAAGATGTCGCCCAGCCGCTGACCGGTCTGGCGTTGCAGCGCAATGGCGCTGGTCAGTTGTTCTTCGGTAATCAGCTTCTGTTTGACCAGAAGCTGACCCAGCATCGATTTATTCTGATTGCTTGTTAGCCATCCCATGGCTGTCTCCTTTTTTATGCTGGATGTCCGACGGCGCCATGCCGAACCAGCGTTTGCACGCGCGGTAAAACGCGCTGGGTTCCGAGAAGCCCAGCTGGAAACTGAGCATCTTCAGCGACAGCTCGCCGGCGCTCAGCGATTGCCGCGCCAGTTCGCGCCGCGTGTCGTCGACCAGGTTGGTGAAGCTGGTGCCTTCCTCGGCCAGCCGACGTTGCAGCGTGCGCTCGCTCATCATCATCTGCGCGGCGACGTCGTCCCGGTGCGGCGGACCTTTCGGCAGCAGGCTCGCCAGCAAGGCCTGCACCTTGGCGCTGAAGGTCGGCGGTTCGGCCGCCGCCAGCGAGGCCAGCACGCGCTCGCCGCCGCCATTCATCAGCGGCGGATTGGCGGGCAGGGCGGAGACCAGGTCGGTATCCGAGAATTCCATGACGTTGTGCGGCATGTCGAAACGCACCGGGCAGCCGAAGGTTTCTTCGTACACCTGGGCATTGGCCGGCGTCGGGAAGTTGTATTCCACCACCACCGGCGCGATGTCGTCGCGTCCGGCAGCGCAGCGCAGGGAGCGCAGCAGCACGCACCAGACGAAGTCGTAGCGCTGCTGCGGCACCGAACGCCGCGCACCGGGCAGCACCAGCCCCACGCGCGTATGGCCCTGAAAGCGTTCGATCGAGCTTTGCACCGTCGGCGACACCAGCATGATGTGGCCCATCACGCCCAGCCAGCCGAGCCGGTGCGGCGCCGAGATCTTCAGCCCGATCAGCGGATCGCCCGATTGCCGCACCAGCAGTTCCCACAGGTGGCTGAGTTTGTCCGACAGCGTCAGCGCGTCGCACGCCAGGCCGTCGCCTTCGTCCAGGCCGGCTTCGTGGAACAGCGCGTCTGCTTGCACGCCGGATTGCGCCAGGCGCGATTTCACGCCGCGCACCAGATGCAGGGCGGAAGAGTACGTCATGGCGTGACCGCAGCGCGCAGACGCAGGCCGATTTTTTCCTTCAGGCCCTGCAGCTTGGGATCAATCACCGGACGGGTGTCGGCCGCCACGCCTTCGCCCAGCGTTTTCTGCATTTCCGGCACCATGGCTTCAAACTTTTTCTTGACCGGCGATTCGAGGATGGCGATCAGCTGTTTCAGTTCATCTTCCGTGTAGCGCTCGGCCAGCATCGGCGCGATGGTGGTCGGGATCAGCTTGTCGGCGCTGGCGCGCGTGATCGGCGTGGCCTCGTTCATGAACTGCTTGGCTTCGCCGACGATGTCGTTCATGGCCGCATCGCGCTTCTCGGGCGCGGCGCGGCCTTGCAGCATGGCGCGCGCCTGTTGCACCGCGTCGGCCACCGGCACTTGCAGCATGGACTGGCCGATGCTGTCGATATTCCACAGCTTCAACACCTGGTCCACCAGCGCCTGCTTGGCCGGCGAAACCGGCGCGGCATGCGCGCCCAGGCAGGCCGCGCTCAGGGTCAGCAATGCGAGTTGATGTGTTATTTTTTTCATGTGTGCTCCTCCAGGATAAATCAGAAACGCTTGTTGATTTCAAAGCCGAAATAGCGGACGTGGATGTCGCCGCGCACGTCCTGTCCCGCATACGGGTTGTAGATAATGTTGAGGAAGTTATTGCAGTTCATATTGCAACTGGTGTTGGCCGGCGCGTTGAACTTGCCGGTCATATAGGAGCCGGTGATGTTGATGTCGGTATTCTTGTTGAGCTTGAAGCCGATGCCGGCGCTCAGCAGCTTGGTGTCCGGCAGCGGCGCCAGCAGGTCGATCTTGTCTGCCGGGACCGAGCTCTTGCGTGGCTCGTAGCCGAGGCGGATCGATAGCCGCTCCAGCGGATTCAGCTGCAAGCCGTAGGCGAAGTTGACCACGCTCTTGTAGCCGCGCGGGATCACCAGCTTGCCCGAATCCGGAATGCCGTACAGCCGCGCCACCTCCAGCAGCTTGATGCTCTGGTCGAACTGGAAGCGCAGCGCGTCCCATTCGCTCCAGCGCGCATAGCTGGCGTCGACGTTGAGCTGCACGTATTTCACCGGCTTGAGCTTGATGCCCACCTGCAGGTGCGCGGGGAAGGGAATGGTGGCGCTCATATTGCCCTTCTGCTCGGCTGGTATCGAGGAGGGAAAACCCAGCACCGCGCCGGCGATCGGCCCCAGCAGACTGGCGTTCATGCCGCGCACGAAGTTGCGCAGCATGGGTTCGGTGGTGAACACGTAGTTGCCGGTGTAGTGCGTTTTCGAGCCGCCCTGGTACACCGCGCCGATGGCGAACCTGGGCGACGGTTCCCACAGCACGCCGAAGTTGATGGTCGGATCGAACGGCGAGGTCAGTTCCACCCGCATATTGGCCGCCTTCTTGAACGGGCTGACCATGCCGTCCTTGCCGCCGCCGCACACGCCGAAGCCGAACACGTCGATGATGTTGCCGCCGTCTTCCGGGCACCAGCCTTTTTGCAGCTGGCCGAACACGCCCAACAGCTCATTGGGGAAGCGCATATTGGTGTCGACCACGAAGGCCGCGTGGGCGATCGGCACCGCCACGCCGAAGCGCAGCGTGTCGGAATACTTGTAGCCGACCGACGGCGCGGCGTACACCAGCCGCTGGATCTGCAATTGCCGGCCCTGGTACTGGCCGGGATCGTTGGGATCGGTGGTGCGGTCCAGGCTCATCGCCTGCGCCATGTAGCTGTCGGTGGCGAAGGTCCACGGCGAGCCGGCCTTATTCCACGACATGCCGATGCCGGGCACGGCCACCGCCGGCAGCCGCCAGCCGGGCATGCCGTAACCGGGCACGTACATGATCTGCCGCACCGGGCCGGTGGAGGTGTTGGACAGCGGATCCTCGCGCCAGCCGCCGACGTCGAAGCCCTGGCCCGGCGTGAAGCTGGCGCTGGTGCGGATCGAGGCCACGAAGTTGTGGATGCTTTCGCTGTCGCCGGTCATGCGCGCCAGCCCGGCCGGGTTGAAGTGGATCGACTGGATGCCCGGCGGGTCGGCGGTCACCGCATTCCCCATCGCCATCGCGACCACGCTGGTGGTGAGGTTTTCGGTCAGCGCGGCGCGCGCCGGCAGGCTGAAGGTACTGAGTGTACCCAGCGTGCCGGCGACGGCGGCCGCGATGGCGAGGCGGCGTGGCATCAGAAGCTCAACGGCAGGTTCATGCCCACCACCATGTTAGGCGAGTCCGGCGTGACGCCGATGCCGACCGAGAAGTTGATGGTGGTCTTGGGCGAGATGCGGTAGCCCAGGCCCAGGTTGAGAATGCCGGAGGTCTGCATATGCGTCTTGGCTTCCAGGCCGTCGGCAAAGCGCAGCTTGGAGCCGGCCGAAATCGCTTCCTGAAACGACACGGTGGTCGAGATGCCATACGACAGCGCATACGCGAAGCCCATGCCGAAGCCGAAGCTGCCGCCGGGCTGCACGCGGGTCAGGATGCGCGAGCCGTTGATCTGCCACAAGTCCTTGGCCGGCGCGCTGACCGTGTAGTTGAGCGAGCCGAACAGCGCGACCGGGTCGACGATCTTGTTGACGTTCAGGCCCATGGTCAGCGCGCCGACGCCGCTGCCGGTCGCTTCGCCGCTGCCGGCGATGATCTTGAACGGGCTGCGGCCGGTCGGCAGGCGCACGCTGCTGATCAGCGTCAGGTTGGGCGTGTCGCGGTGCGCCTCGAACGGCTGCCAGCGCGCGCCGACGCCGATGTCGCCCAGCGAGTTGGACATGCCGCTGCGCGCCGCCGTGTCGGCGTAGCGCGAGATCAGCGGCAGGGTGAGGTTGGCGGTCAGGTTGTTGAGCACGCCGTAATCGGCGGAGAAGGTGTTGGTGACCGTGTGCGAGTTGTTGTTCTCGATGTTGAACAGGGTGGCGTTGCCGTTGGCGATGTCGGTGACGATGCGGTCTTCGCCCACGTAGCTGTAGCTCAGGTCGTAGGTCAGCGACATCTGGCCGCGGCGGATCAGCGAGTATTGCTTGTCGACGGCGGTCAGGGTCTGCTTGAGCAGCGCGCTCTGGTCGCCTTCGCCTTCCTTCTTGGCCAGCGCGTCGCGCGCGGCGTCCGCCGTGGCGGGGGCGGCAGGCTGGGTGGTTTCCTGGGCCAGGACTGGCGTCGCGGTCAGCGCCACGGCGACGGCAAAGGGGATGGTACGAAACATCATATCGGCTTCCTTGTGAGAGTGATTGCGCTGAGGGGATTAATTGCGGTGCATCCAGGTGCCGGCGGCGCCGGAATTGACGGCGCGCATCAGGAGCAGGGCGCTGTTGCTGAGCGCTTCCTGGCGGCCCTTGCCGGTCACGCGGTCCATGTCGACCACGCCCAGTTCCTGGTCGGTCAGCGCCAGGTCGCCGCGCGGCTGCCGGCCCTTGGCCGGCGAGATGATGAACAGGGTGTTCTTGTCCCACCAGCGGGCGAATTCCTCGACCGAGAAGACGATGTTGCCGGCCGACGGATCGGCGATGTAGACCACGCCGTCGCGGATGCCGCGCAGCACCACGAAGTGCTTGGCGCCGCCGTAGTCGATCGGCACGATGGCCGGTTCGGTCAGCGTTTGCAGATCCTTGATCGCGGCCTTGAAGCCGGCGCCGGACAGGCCGATGGAGCCGACGTAGCGCTTCATGTCGAGCAGCGAAAAGCCGCGGCGCTCGATGATCTTGTCCTTCTCGCCCTTGTCCAGCATGCCTTCCATGGCCTGCTGTTCGTTGACCATCACGCCGAGGTGGTAGTTGAGGATGGTGACCAGCGCGGCCGAGCCGCAGCTGTAGTCGAAGGCCTGGCGCACGATGTGTTTGTACTTGAGCTCGGAGTACGGCTCCATCCGCACCGATTGCACATAGGCGCCGCCGCCCAGCAGCGTTTGCGGCATCTCGAACTGGCCCTGCGGCCGGTCCTGCGGTTCGTGTCGGGACAGGACACCGGCGCCGCCGATGAGGGCGGCCACCACGCCCAGCAGTAGCATCAGCATGGGCTAGCCCTTCACGCGTGCGCGCGTAAAAAAGGTCCGGTATAAAGCGGCGGGTTGAGCGCCGCCCAGAGGCGTCGGGCGCCCCGTTGTCGTTTTCATGCTTGTCTCCACTATCTAGATTAGTACGGTCGTGCTTTATTTAAGCGGCAACTCGTCTTTTCATTTTTGTAATTTATTAACGCATGAACATACCGTCAGTCGCAGCTTCTTTTTTAGAAATGTGACTCTAGGTTTTGCCTTGAAAGGTATGGTATCGCGCGCAAGACCGGTGCGACATGCCTGCAACAGCCGCTTCACTCTGCTGGCTCTCAAGGCCGTGTGGTTGGCTTTCGCGGTCAGCGCGGCAAGCTGGACCCGTTGCGGCGGCGACTCATATGATTAATTTAATTAATAGTCAAATATTAAGATTTGTAGCACCCCCAAACCAACCACAACACCGGAGATAGCACATGCAAACCATCAAAACCGCACTGGCAGCAGCCCTGGCAACCATCGCCTTCTCGGCTTCGGCCATGACCCCGATCCAGGACGCCGAGCTGAGCACCGTCAGCGGCCAGGACGGCGTATCGATCGCTGCCAACCTGAACATCAAGATCGATTCCTTCACCTACACCGACACCGACGCGGTCGATGCCAACGGCCTGGGCGGCGGTTCGGTGTCGTTCAACGGCATCAAGGTCAACGGCCTGATCGCTGCGAACATCGACATCTTGTCGCGCAACTCCTTCCTGCTGGCGGCCGGCGCCGCCGGCGTCACCGATTCGGGCACGTTCTACAACAAGACCACCGGCGGCGACGTGGTGCAGATCGCCATTCCGCAAACCGTGGTGGCCGACGGCCACTACCTGAACGTGTCGGTCGACGCGATCAAGATGGGCAACAGCACCGCTTCGTTCGGTTCGGTCGCCCTGAACCAGATCGACATGCGCGGCACCACCGTGTGGATCTTCGCGCACTGATCCCGGCGGCTCGCCAGGCCTGTTGCTTGGCCTGAGCAGTCATGGACGGTAGCAGCTGCGGGACCCTAAGATGGTTCCCGCAGTATCAAAAAAATCATAACAATTCACGGAGACGGAACCATGCAACTCATCAAAACCGCAGCAGCTGCAGCCCTGGCAACCCTGGCATTCTCGGCCTCGGCCATGACCCCGATTCAGGACGCCGAACTGAGCACCGTCAGCGGCCAGGACGGCGTCTCGATCGCCGCCAACCTGAACATCAAGATCAATTCCTTCACCTATACCGACACCGATGCGCTCGACGCCAACGGCCTGGGCGGCGGTTCGGTCTCGTTCAACGGCATCAAGGTCAACGGCTTGATCGCCGCCAACATCGACATCCTGTCGAAGAACTCGTTCCTGATGGCTGCCGGCGCTGCCGGCGTGACCGATTCGGGCACGTTCTACAACAAAACCACCGGCGGCGACGTGGTGCAGATCGCCATTCCGCAAACCGTGGTGGCCGACGGCCACTACCTGAACGTGTCGGTGGACGCGATCAAGATGGGCAACAGCACCGCCTCGTTCGGCTCGGTCGCCCTGAACCAGATCGATATGCGCGGTACCACCGTGTGGATCTTCGCTCACTAATCGGTTGAGCGGCGGCGGTCCCGACCCGGACCGCCGTTTCCCCCATCATGACTTTCACCACATTGCGCCGGCTGCTGTCGGGCGCGGCGCTGCTGTGCGGCATGCACGCGGCGTCGGCACAGATGCAGCCCATGAGCGAAGACGAACTGTCCGACACGCGCGGACAGGGCCTGGTCACGCTCACCAACACCAGCCTGGGCGGCTACGACTTCAGCAAGGTCGCGCTGGACGCCGACATTTCGCTGAGCGCCAACATCCGCAACATGCGGCTGGGCGAGTACAGCTATTCGCTGCGCAACGGCGGCGGCGCGGATCTGGATATCCCGCTGATGCAGTTCGGCCGCAGCGACGGCACCGAGGCGCAGCGCCTGGTGCAGATCAGTAATCCGTATTTTGAATTCGTCTACAAGAACGCCGCCGACGGCGCCTCGCGCGAGGCGATCGGCCTGCGCTTCGGCTTCGAGTCGATCAGCGGCGATATCGGTTTGCAGGTCAAGACCCTGTCCGGCTCGATGCGCGTGACCGGCACGGCGGCCGACGGCAGCACGCTGGTGCTGGACTCGCGCACCGATGCGCTCGGTGGCAAGCGCTGGGATGGCGCATGCACGGCGCCGTGCCTGACGCTGTCGCAGCTGGGCGGCGTGACAGCGGGCGACGCCAGCGGCGGCAGCCGTGATTTCTGGGTGTCGTTGCTGAAGACCGGCGTGCAGTTCCCGACGGCGGCGGGCTTGCCGGCGTCCGATCCAGCGCAGGCCGGCGTGTGGCTGAACTGGCGCGACAAATTGCAGGCCCTGAACACCAGCGGCATCACGCCGCCCAACCTGCCGAAGGGACGCTGATGCGGCGCGCGCTGCTGGGCTTATTGATGGTGATGTCGTCGGCTGGCGCGATGGAACCGCTGAGCGACAGCGCCCTGTCGGCGGTGCGCGGACGCGATGGCGTCAGCTTCGATCTGAACGGCTTCGCCATGAGCGGCGATGCGCGCGTCAGCTACACCGCGCCGAACGGCGCCAGCCTGTATGTGGAAAAATTCAGCGCGTCGCGCAGCGACAGTCTGTTGCCGTTTTCCGATCCGTTCCGGCTGGATATTGTGCCGGGTGCGTCCGGCCTGGCGGACGTGATCAATATCGCGTTTCCCTTGAACGCCAATGCCGAGCAGCGCTGGCAGATGGCGTATGACTGGGGCGTCGGCGCCAACGGCGTGGTGCGGGAGCAGGGCAGCGTGGTGGTCAAGGATCTGGTGCTGACGGGCGGCGGCTTGCAGTTCACCACGCCGCAGGTGAATGACGGCATCGCGTTCGGCGCGGCGTTGAAGATGGATATCGCGCAGCTGTCGTTCCAGCCGCGCGGGCGTGATGATGCGACCGAGGCGATGGTGTTGAGCGGCATTCATCTTGGCGGCGCGGATGGCGGCGCGTGGCAGATCGCGAATGTGGCGTCGCAGCCGGCGGTGATCAATGCGTTGAATGACGAGTCCGGGCCGCGCCTGCACATTGGCATCGACTGGCCGGATGCGCGCTATGGCAGCGGACAGGCGCCGGCGGGCAGCATCGTGGTGGACAATATTTCGTTTGTGAGTCCGGGACAGCCGACGGTGGATCTCGGTTCGTCGCGGATTGGATCGATCCAGATCCAGTACCTTGATATCAAGTTCAAGCAATGATGAAGCGCGTGCTGTGCTTGCTGCTGTGGGCCGGCGTGGCGCGGGCGGGCGAGTTGCGGGCGCTGGATGATGTGGAGTTGGCCAAGGTCAGCGGCGGCGACGGCATCAGCTTTGCGGCGCACGTGGTGCTGAATGATCCGACGCTGGTGGGGGCGGTGAGCGATAGCCGCTTGTCGCTGGGGTTCAGCGGCGGCGGGCAGAATCGCTACATCGTGTTCAAGAATGTGCGGGGGACGGTGGATATGTTCACTGTGAACCTGGGCGTGCAGACGCGCAGTGATGGGGGCGGGGACTATATTGCGATTGGGCTGCCGGGATATGTGCGCTACACCAATTTCGGCTTCGAATCGCTGAGTGTGCAGAACGACCCCAGCGCGCCGGTGACGGGCAACCTGGGCAGCGTCAACATCAACGGCACGGTGTCGCTGCAGGGGCAGGTGCGGTTCTGGGGGCACTGATAGCGGAGGACGGCGGCCCCGGTTTCGGCGCTCAGTTGGAGGCTGCGTTTTACCCCGCACGGCCAGCCAAGGGTCAGACCCCTGCGGGGTCTGACCCTACGGTTTGCGGGTTTCCGTGGCAAACACGCACAATGCGATCAGCGGAAACGCGAGTCCTGTCCACAGCACCCCCGTCCACCCGTGCGCGGCGAACATCCAGCCGCCCAGCGATGAACCGATCGCGCCGCCCATGAAGAACAGCGCCATGTACAAGCCATTCAGGCGGCTGCGTATCTCCGCCGGCAACGCAAAAATCGCCCGCTGCCCCGTCACCAGATTGGCCGACACGCCCATATCCAGGATGATCGAAGTCAGCACCAGCACGCCCAGATCCAGCAGCCGGCTGCCGTGGATCAGCAGCGGCATGGCAAACGCCAGCACACCCAGCAACAACGCCACCAGCGTGGTCGAACGGCTCTTGCCCTGGTCCGCCCGGTGACCGGCAATCGGCGACGCAATCGCCCCGGCCACGCCCACCAGCGCAAAAATCGCCACGCCGGTCTGACTGATCTGGAAGTACGGCCCGGTCAGCTCCAGCGACACGCACGTCCAGAACAGGCTGAACGCGCCAAACATGCAGGCCTGGTAGGCCGCGCGGCGGCGCAGCACCGGCGTCGCTTTCAGCAGGTGCCACATCGAACCGAGCAGGACGAAGTAGTGCATGCCGCCCTCCGGCTGCCGCTGCGGCAGCCGCGCGCGCAGCAGGAAGGCCAGCGCCGCCGTGGTGATCGCCGACAGCACGAAGATCGCATGCCAACCCAGCGCGTCCGCCACCAGGCTGGCCACGGGACGCGCCAGCATGATGCCCATCAGCAGGCCGCTCATGACCTTGCCGACAGTCTTGCCGCGCGTTTCAGGCCGGGACAGGTGCGCCGCGAACGGCACCACGATCTGCGCCGCCACCGAACCCAGGCCGATGCACAGCGCGGCAAACAGGAACAGGTTGGCGCTGCTGGTCACCGACGCGGCCAGCAAGGCCACCGCCGTCACCAGCAGGGCGATGACGATCAGTCGCCGGTTCTCCAGCAAGTCGCCCAGCGGCACGATGAACAGCAGGCCGATGCAGTAGCCGATCTGCGTCAGCGTGACGATCAGGCCGGCCGCGCCCGGGTCGAGACCGGTGGCGCGGCTGATCGGGCCGATCAGCGTTTGCGCGTAATACAGGTTGGCGACAATCAGGCCTGTCGCGATGGCGAACAGCCAGACCATGCCGGGTGAAAGATCTTGCTGGGCGTGGGACTGGCTCACGTCATGCTCCTGAAAATTTGGAAGGGCGGCAATTTTACAGGGCATGAAGAATTGCTGCTGCGCGTGCGCCGTTTTTTACAGGCCGGCCTGCTCGCGCGCCAGCGCCTGCCGCACCTCGGCGGTGATCTCGTAGGAGCGCAGGCGCTGTGCATGGTCGTAGATCTGCGAGGTGATCATCAGTTCGTCCGCGCCGGTGCGGGCGATGAAGTCCTGCAGCTGGCGGCTGACGGTGGCCGGCGAGCCGATCGCGGTGCACGACAGCACCGAGTCCAGCATCGCGCGTTCGGGCATGCCCAGCGATTCGAGGTAGCCCGCTTGCGGCGGCGGCAGTTTGGACGGGCGGCCGGTGCGCAGGTTGACGAAGGCCTGCTGCATCGAGGTGGCGCGGAAGTGCGCTTCTTCGTCGGTGTCGGCGGCGAACACGTTAAAGCCCAGCATCACGTAGGGCTTGGCCAGTTGCGCCGACGGCTGGAAGTTGGCGCGGTACAGCGCCATCGCCTGCTGCATCATCTGCGGCGCGAAGTGCGAGGCGAACGCGAACGGCAAGCCGAGATGCGCCGCCAACTGCGCGCCGAAGGTGCTGGAGCCAAGTATCCACAGCGGCACCTTGGCGCCGTTGCCCGGCACGGCCAGCACGCGCTGGCGCGAATGGTCGGACAAATAGTCCTGCAGCTCCAGTACGTCCTGCGGGAAGGCGTCGGCGTCGCTGTCGAGGTTGCGGCGCAGGGCGCGCGCGGTGGTCTGGTCGGAGCCGGGCGCGCGGCCCAGGCCGAGGTCGATACGGCCGGGGAACAGTGCTTCCAGCGTGCCGAACTGCTCGGCGATCACCAGCGGCGAATGGTTCGGCAGCATGATGCCGCCGGCGCCCACGCGGATGGTGCTGGTGCCGCCGGCCACGTGGGCGATCACCACCGCCGTGGCGGCGCTGGCGATGCCGGGCATGCCGTGGTGTTCGGCCAGCCAGTAGCGCTGGTAGCCCCAGCGTTCGCCGTGCTGCGCCAGGTCGAGCGTGTTGCGGAACGAGGCCGACGCATTGCTGCCTTCGGCGATAGGGGACAGGTCGAGGATGGAGAATGGAATCATGGGTGCAGGTCTCTCAAGTAATCACATGCCCATTGAAAGTGTGTGGGTATAATCTTTCTAAATGGATAGACAAGCATACACAGATTGGGCCAAGCGTGCAGGGCAGGCCCTGATTGCCGCGGCTATGACCGCGGCGTCCCCCTCCGCCGTCGCCATCCCGCCACCGCCGCTGGTGGTCGCGGTCGACACCGGCACCGAGATGCCGATGGCCGCTTTCCGCGATAACCATCTGGTGGACGGCTTTCACAAGCAGCTGGGCGAGGCGCTGGCCGCCAGGCTGGGGCGCGAAGCCAGCTTTCTGCTATTGCCGCGCAAGCGCATCGCCATGGCGATGGAGGCCGGCCAGGCCGATGTGATCTGCCTGTATCTGCCGTCCTGGCTGCCAGGCAAGTTTGAGTGGTCCAAGGGCTTTTTCCCGGTCGCCGAAGTGCTGGTGACCGATACCTCCATTCCCCAGCCACATAAACTCCAGGATATTGCCGGACAACCCGTTGCAACTGTGTTGGGATATTATTATCCCGAATTGGAGAAACTGGGATCGGGTTTTGTCCGTGATGATGGCCATTCGTCATCGGGTAATCTCCGTAAAATGGCGGCCGGGCGTTTGCATCATGCTATTACCCAGCAAAGCACGCTTGATTATTATCTCAAGGTTGGCGAGAAACTATCATTATATCCGCCTTTTGTGATCAAAAGCTACAAGGCCCGGTGCGCCGTGTCGCCACAGGGGCGTGTGCGGCTGGACGAGGTGAATAAGGCAATTGATCTGCTGGTTAAAGACGGAAGTGTGAGCAAAATAATCAGCACTTATCAGAATCGCCTTAAATAATGTTTTATTTTTCCGACGGTTTTTAAAAATACTGTCTGGCAGCGCGTAGTCCTGAATTACTATTGAAAAACGGTGAGGCGTTCGCCTTATTCTGTTTTTATTCCAATGTAAATATTAATTCTATGGCACGCGCGATGAAATCCGGTATGTTGTTTGCTCTCCTGCTGGCTTGTTGCCAGGCTGTGCTCGCCGCCGGCACGCTGGAAACCTCGGCCCAGCATCGGGGCCAGCTGTACCGGGTGACGCATGACGGCAAAACCAGTTATCTGTATGGCACGGTCCATGTCGGCCGCGACGGCGCCTACCCGCTGGACGAGGTGGCTGCGCGCGCGCTGCTCGACTCCAAGGCGCTGGTGATCGAACTGGATATCCGCGAAGACAAGGCGTTCCAGGTGGCGCTGACGCGCTATGGCCGCTATGCGGAAGGCGACAGCGTCCAGAACCATTTGACGCCCGCCACGCTGGACAAGACCGTGCAGGCGCTGGCGCGCGCCGGCATTTCGCTGGCGTCGGTGCAGCAATACAAGCCGTGGCTGATCGCCAACCTGCTGGTCGGCGCGGAGCTGGACAAGAACGGCTACCAGCGCAGCCAGGCGGTGGAGTTCGCGCTGCTGGCCGCCGCGCAGAAGCAGGAGAAGACGGTGCGCGAACTGGAAAGCGCGGACTATCAACTGAGCCTGTTCGACTCGCTGGACGCGCACCAGCAGGAGCAGTATCTGCTGGAAAACCTGGCCGACCTGGCCGACGGCGATTCGCTGAAGCGTTCGCAGGCGCTACTGGAAGCGTGGAGCGTTGCCGACCGCAGCGGCATCCAGGCCGCGTGGCACACCGCCACCAGCGGCGACAGCATCTCGGCCGGCTTCATGAACCGTGTGCTGCTCGGCAAGCGCAATCCGGAGATGGCGGCCAACATCGAGCGCATCATGCAGCAGGACCAGGTGGCGTTTGTCGGCGTCGGCCTGCTGCATCTGGTGGGCGACGATGGCTTGCCGCAGTTGCTCAAGCGGCGCGGCTACCAGGTCGAACAGCTCTATTAATACGCCTGCACGCGGCCGTTGCCGTAGCGGACGCGGTCGCCGATTTTGTAGCTGGGCATGGATTCTTCGACCACCATCTGGCTGCTGCCGTCGTCCAGGCGGACCGTGACGCGGTAGACCTTGTCGGTCGGCGAGCCCATGTTGCCGCCGGCCGCCGCCGCGCCGGCCGCGCCCATCGCGCTCAGGCCCACGTCCTGACGCTGCAGCTGGTCGATGGCCTGCACCACGCCATAGGTGGTGGACGTTGGCATTGTCGTCGCGGCGGTCGGCGCCGATTGCGGGCTGGGGCCCGGCATGGTGGAGGCGCTGCTGCTGTCCTGCGTCATCTTGTCCGCGCAGCCTGTCGCGGCAAGCAGGCAGAGCGCCATGGTCAATACGGTGGTCTTCGTCATTGTCGCCTCCCTAAAATATGCTCAGAGGCGCGTCTGGCCGCATTGTTCCCTTACCTAAGCGCTCGATTGATGTACATCAATTGAATGATGCTACCTACACGCAATAATTGTTCGGTATCACTTTAAAGGATATCGATATGTTGACACGCGTGACAGATACTATTATCGAAGAGCTAATTGATGCCACCTGCGGCGACACCCGCAGCCGGCATTTCTTCCTCCACGCACTGCATGGCCTGGTACGCGTGGCCAAGGCCGAGCAGTTGCAGGAAATGCGCATGGACGTCGAGCTGGCAACCGGCGAAGTCAGTCAGCCGGAAGGGTGCGATAGCGACTCCAGAGAGCCCACATGACGGCGGCCGTCAGCATGGCGGCGGTGCAGTCCACCAGCCAGTCCGACACGGCGCCGTGGCGATACGGGAAAAAGCTTTGCACGCATTCGTCCAGCGCGCCCATGGCGGCGATGGTGAGCACGGCCTTGCCGGCGCGCTGCGACGGCGTGCCGCTGCCGCCGGTGAAGATCAGGAAGGTCAGTCCGGCGTAGGCGAGCGAATGCAGGATAACGCCGGAGGCGACTTCGCCGATGTCCTGGCGGGCGCCGGGAATCGAGCCGAGTATCAGGATCAGCAGATACAGCACGATGGCGGTCCAGTAGCGGAGACGGGCGTGGGAGGCGGTGAGGAGTAGTTGCTTGAGCATGAGGAAACAATACCATGCACTGCAAAAAAGGGGGAGTGGTGCACCGGACTCCGGTGCACCTTTCTTGAGTCATGCCTATCGGTTGCATGTACTTAAGATGTGACCAGTATAGGCAGCGTTTGTTACGCCGTCATGACAGCGCGCAAAAAAAAAGCCCGCTGACTGGAGCGGGCTTAAAACTATTTTCTTGGAGGAGAATAGTGGAGACAGGTGTAATTATGCTGCGTCGCCAGATCGGTGTCTAATTGTTCTTTCAGATACCAGACATCAGGCTAGGGCATAACTCTCTCATTTGACGGGCACGGTGTAGTTCAGCGCCAACCGGCCGCCGTCCACGTACAGGGTCTGGCCGGTCATGTAGCTGGCGTCGTCGCTGGCCAGGAAGGCCGCGATCGACGCCACTTCCTCCGGTTCGCCGCAGCGCCCCATCGGCGTGCGCGACAAGATGGTGTGGCGCGATTCCGGGCTGGCCATCACGGCTTTCTTGGCCAGCTCGGTCAAAATGGTGCCGGGACCGATGCCGTTGACGCGGATGCCGTGCTCGACGAGGTTGAGCGACATCACCTTGGTCAGCTGGTTGATCGCGCCTTTGGACACCACGTAGGGCACCTGGTTCGGGATCGCCAGCTCGGCGTTGACGCTGGACATATTGATGATCGAACCGCCCTGCTGCTTGACCATCACGCGCGCCACGGCCTGGCCGCACAGGAACATCGACTTCAGGTTGATGCGCATGACGCGGTCGAAATCTTCCTCGCAGACGTCGAGGAAGTTGGCGGCGTGGGTGACGCCGGCGTTGTTGATCAGGATGTCGATGCGGCCGAAGGCGGCCAGGGTGGCGGCCACCATGGCGTCGACATCCGCCTTTTGGCTGACGTCGGCGGCGAAGAAGCGGGCGTTTTCGCCCAGCGCGGTGGCGGCGTCGGCGCCTTCCGGCTTGATATCCACCAGCATGACCTGGGCGCCTTCAGCGATCATGCGCTGGGCGCAGGCCAGGCCGATGCCTTGCGTGGCGCCGGTCACGATCGCGACTTTTTGGGATAATTTCATGGGTGTGAGCTTTCGTGGATGGTGAAGCCAAATTTTAACAGGGGCTTATGGGCAGGTTACAATAGAGGGTTTGCAATTTTCATTCGGGAGCCGTCGTGACTTTTATTAACAAATTATCCGCCGCCTGGACGGCCAACGACTCCCTGCTGTGCGTGGGCCTGGACCCGGACCTGGCCAAGCTGCCAGCCCAGTTCCAGAACGATCCGCAAGGCATCTACAACTTCTGCCGCGAGATCATCGACGCGACCGCCGACCTGGCGTGCTCGTTCAAGCCGCAGATCGCCTATTTTGCGGCGTTGAGCGCGGAAGACCAGCTGGAGCGCATCTGCGCCTATGTGCGCGAACACTATCCGCACATTCCGTTGATCCTCGACGCCAAGCGCGGCGACATCGGCGCCACCGCGCGCCAGTACGCGCGCGAAGCCTACGACCGCTACGGCGCCGACGCGGTGACCGTCAATCCCTACATGGGTTCGGATTCGGTGGAGCCGTACATGGAGTGGAGCGAGCGTGGGGTGATCATCCTGTGCCGCACCTCGAACCCTGGCGGTTCGGATCTGCAGTTCCTGGACGTGGGCGGCAAGCCGCTGTACCAGCACGTGGCGCGCCTGGTGGCGGAGAAGTGGAACAGCAACGGCCAGTGCGCGCTGGTGGTGGGCGCCACCTTCCCGGAAGAACTGGCGCAGGTGCGCGCGATTGTCGGCGACATGCCGCTGCTGGTGCCGGGCATCGGCGCGCAGGGCGGCGACATCGCGGCCACGGTGACGTCGGGCCGCACGGCCAACGGCGCCGGCATGATGATCAACTCGTCGCGCGCGATCCTGTACGCGGCGCCGCAAGCCGGCGAAGACTTCGCCACCGCCGCCCGCCGCGTTGCCGAAGAAACGCGCAACGCCATCAACCAATACCGCTAAAACTCCGGGGTCAGGTCCCCCATTTCTACACGAGCTCTGCCGTATGCGCGGCTACGGCAGAGCTCGTGTAGAAATGGGGGACCTGACCCCGGATTATTGGGCCGGGGCTACCAGCTCGGCGTATTCGTAGAGGTCGGCGAGGATTTGTTCGGCGCGCTCGTCGGCGTGCTGTTGCAGCTCGTCGATTTCGGCGAAGAAGTCGTCGATGGTGCGGGCGCCGCCGGCGCCTTCGTAGAAGCGCGCGGCGCGGTGCTGTTCCCAGTGCTCCATCTCGGTTTCCGACAGCGTTTCCGGGAAGTTGCGGGCGCGGTAGCGGAACAGCAGTTCGCCCAGCCGCGCATCGCTGAACGATGGCGAGGCCACCGCCAGCCGCGCCGGCGATTCCTTGCGCAGCGTGTCGAGCAGGCGGCGGTCGTCCTTGCTGATGAAGCCGTTGTACAAATCCTCATCCACATCCAGCGGCTGGCCGGCCGGGCGGTAGAACACTTCGTCCCAGATGGCGCCAAGGTCGCGGCCGGCGGCGGCAATCGCCGCGTGCGCCTTGCCTTGTTCCAGGTCGATGCCCCACTTGGCCTGCATCGCCGGCGACAGCGTCTTCAGATTCGACACCAGCATCGGCGACTTGTTCAGGTGGATGCTTTTCACCGGCAGACGCGTCATGCCTTCCGGCAGCGCATCGTTGCGGGTGAAGATGCGGGTGCGGATGGTTTCCGCATCCAGCGTGTACAGCTCGCTCGGATCGTATGAACAATCCCAGACGATGATCTCGTTCTTGTTGGTCGGATGCGTGCCGAGCGGGTAGACCAGCGCGATGCAGCCGCGCTCGGCCGGGAACATGCCGGACACGTGCAGGAACGGCGCGCGCAGATTCGGCGCCAGGTGCATGCCGATCTCGTCGGCCACGCGGTCCTTCTTGTGCAGCGCGAAGCAGAAGTCGAACAGCTTGGGTTGGTGCTGGCGGATCAGGCGCGCCAGCGCAATCGTCGCGCGCACGTCGGACAGCGCATCGTGCGCCGACTCGTGCAGCAGGCCGTTGGCCCGGGCCAGGTCTTCCAGCTTGAAGCTGGGCTTGCCGTCCTCCTTGGTCGGCCAGTTGATGCCTTCCGGACGCAGCGCATAGGTCATGCGCACCACGTCGAGCAGATCCCAGCGGCCGCACTGGTTTTGCCATTCGCGCGCATACGGGTCGATCAGGTTGCGCCAGAACATGAAGCGGGTGATCTCGTCGTCGAAGCGGATGGTGTTGTAGCCGACGCCGATGGTGCCCGGCTGCGAGAACGCTTTCTCGATGGTGGCGGCGAACTGGTGCTCCGGCACGCCCCATTCCAGGCACTGCTGCGGCGTGATGCCGGTGATCAGGCAAGATTGCGGATCAGGCAAGAAGTCATTGGCGGGCTTGCAATACAACATGATCGGATCGCCGATCTCGTTGAGCTCGGCATCGGTGCGGATCGCGGCGAATTGCGCCGGGCGGTCGCGGCGTGCCATGGCGCCAAAGGTTTCGTAGTCGTGCCAGAGAAAGGTCTGATTAGTCATAAGTGCTACAGTTATTTAAAAAACTGCCGATAATTCAGCATGTTCACAGAGGAGCAACATCATGGCTACTCCCGTATCGGTTACTTCAAGCAGTACCAACACCGCCACGCCAGTCCAGTCCAAGGACGACAAGCCGGTGTCCGTGGCTGCCAAGGCGAAGGCGGAACTCAACGCTTCCATCGTGCAAGCTTCGCTGTCGGTGTCGATCAGCTCAGCGAACGATCCGATGTCGGTGGTGCTGAAAACCGCGCTCACCGGCATCAACGAAGCGCTCAAAAGCGATTTCGGCGACAACGCGATTCAAAACGCCATGTCGCAGGATAATACCCCGGAAGGCACCGCCGGCCGCATTGTATCCTTGTCGACGGGATTTTTCGAAGCCTACAAGCAGCAGCACCCGGGCGAGGACGAAGGCGCCTTGCTCACCAAGTTCATGGACACCATCAAAAAAGGCATGGACCAGGGCTTCAAGGAGGCGCGCGATGTGCTGCAAGGCCTGAATGTGCTGAACGGCGACATTGCCAGCAACATCGACAAGACCTACGAACTGGTGCAGAAGGGCTACGCCGACTTCGTTGCCGCGCACACGCCGAAGGCGGACGATGCCGCCGCTACCGCCACCTCCACCACGACGGCCACCGCCACCGCCAAAGCGACCGACAAGGCCGCCGCGTAACTACGCCACCACCTGGTTGCGGCCCAGTTCCTTGGCGCGGTACAGCGCCGCGTCGGCGGTGGCGATCAGGTCGTGTTCGTTTTGATCCGGCCGCAGCACCGCCACGCCAAACGAGGCGGTGATATGCGGCAGCGGCTGGCGCATATCGGCAAACACCTTGGCCTGCCGCATCCGTTCGCACAAGCGTTCCGCCACCGACAGCGCCACCTTGTCGCTGGTATCGGGCAACAGCACCATCATTTCCTCACCGCCGTAGCGCACCGCGAAGTCGGTCGGCCGCAGCGCGCCGCTCAACACCTGCGCGGCCGCGCGCAGCGCTTCGTCGCCGGCCTGGTGACCGTGGCTGTCGTTGAATTGCTTGAAGTGATCCAGATCGATCATGATCAGCGCCAGCGGCGACGATGAGGCATGCGCGGTCGCCACCATGGTCGGCAGCAGGTCGTTGAGCCAGGCGCGGTTGCACAGGCCGGTCAGGCCGTCGACCATCGACAGCTGGCGGTAGAACTCGCCCAGCTTCTGGCGCCGGCGCAACTGCGCGTTGGCGGCGCGGATGCGGAACGACAGCAGGCGCAGCAGGTTACGCGCCAGCACATTCGATTCGTCGATCAGTTGCCAGACAATGTCGGCCTCGACCACCAGCACTTCGCTTTCCTCCAGCGCGCTGATGCTGGCCAGATTGGCTTCCTCGTCAAGCACCGACTGTTCACCCACGCTTTCGCCCGGCAGAATCTTGCTGACGGTGCCGTCGGCCATGCCGGTGCGGGTGTCGTTGGTGACGGAAAGTGTGCCGCGCAGCAGGATGTACAGGCGTGCGCGGTTCGATTCGGTCACGGCGTCGCCGGCGTCCAGCAGCATGATCGGGCAACGGGCCAGGAGCCTGGCGATGGCGGCATCGTCTTCGTCGGAGTTGCGCAGTAACTGCAAGTCGCTGATCCGGTAGCTCGATGAGCCGAATGTGCTGATTTCTTTCAAGGGTGTCTCTCAGGATGCCAAAAGGCAATCAATAGTTCTTTATTTATCATAGCCGAAAACGCTCATGACGAACCAGATTTCACCCTGTTTTATGGTTCAATACGGCATTGCAACCGATGGGATACAACATGGCTTATACCGACGCGCTGGGCACCGTGCATCAACCCGCGCCGGACGCGCGGATCGTGTCGCTGGTGCCGTCGATTACCGAACTGCTGTGCGACCTGGGACTGGCCGCGCAGGTGGTGGGGCGCACCGGTTTCTGCATCCATCCATGGGATGTGGTGCAGGATATTCCGAAGGTGGGCGGCACCAAGGACGTCAACCTGGACAAGATCCGCCAGCTGGCGCCAACGCACGTGGTGCTGAATATCGACGAGAACGAAAAGCCGACCGCCGATGCGCTGGCCGAATTCGTGCCGCACCTGGTGGTCACCCATCCCTTGCGGCCGCACGACAACGTCGAACTGGCGCGGCTGATGGGCGGCGTGTTCTGCCGCGCGCAGCAGGCCGCCGACTGGTGCGCGGCGTTCGAGGCGGAATATACGCTGCTCAAGGCCGCGCCGAAAGGGCCGCCGCAAACCATGCTGTACTGCGTGTGGCAGGATCCGTGGATGACGATTTCACGCGACACCTACATCGCGCGCATGCTGGAGGAAATCGGCTGGAGCGTGCCGGAGCTGGGGCAAGAGCGCTATCCGGAATTCCGCTGGTCGCGCGAACTGATCGACAGCATCGATGGTGTGTTGTTGTCGAGCGAGCCGTATCGCTTTACCGAGGCCCATGCGGAAGTGCTGGAACGCCAGATCGGCAAGCCGGTGCTGCTGGTCGATGGCGAGATGATGTCGTGGTATGGCAGCCGTTCGCTGCAAGGCTTACGGTATTTGCGGGAGCTGGCGCAAAGTTGAGCGCCGGCCCCCGCGCTGGGGATTACTCTTCTTCCGCGTCGGCCACCAGGGCGGCCGAGACGGCGCCGGTGCCGTCGGCATGGCGTTTGTGGGCGTTCAGCTTGCCCACGGCGGTTTCGATGGCGCGCTTGAGTTTCTCGGTGGCGCCGCTGATTGCCTGATGCAGGGTGGCAGCGTGGTCGCTGACAGCGATCGGTTGCAGGCCGGTGAGACGCGCCTCCATCAGGCAGCGGTTATCGCCATCGGCCGATTTCTGGCCCAGGTTGTCGCTGAGATGGACTTCGACGCGGGTGACTTGCTCGCCGAAGCGGTGGAGGGCATTGCTCACGACAGATTGCACATGGTCGTCCAGGCCTGCTTGACGATCGACGGTTTTGTCTGTATTGATTTGGATTTGCATACGCTTGCTCCTGTTGTTGGACTGCGAGACTATCTTACTCCTTCCAGGCTTAAGTGGGCGTTAATTGCCTAACGCCTACTTGATCTGGCCGTCTTTTTCCGCAGTCTTCAGCTTGGCGATGCTTTGTTTGGCTTCCGCCATGTCGGGCCAGAAGCCCAGCACGCGCTGGTAGGCCTCAAGCGCCAGAGCGTTGTCGTGGTGCCGCTCATAGGTCATGGCGAGATAGAACATGGCGCGTCCGCTGTCCGGATACAGGCTGGTGGTCAACTGGTAAATTTCAATTGCCTCCGGGTAGCGATTCACGTCGAGGAATTTCTCGCCCCACGCGATCAGGCCGCGCTCGTCCGGCTTGAAGCTGGCATCGCGCTGATGCATGTCGCGGTAGATGCCGGCCAGGTCTTTATGTCCGTGACGCGCGAACCGGCTGGCCATGGTGGTCAGCGTCGGCGGTTCGCCTTCGGCGTGGTGCACGTCGACCGCCAGCAGGTGGGCCGGCACGCTGTTGGCCGCCGGCTTGTTGTTCATGAAGGCCAGCGCGGCGTCGTCGTTGCGCAGGTAGGCATTCAGGAAGGCCAGCACGTAGCGGCCCATCCAGCCATGCGCCAGCGTGGCTTCGTCGCGCGAGTATTCGCCGAAGCGCGGCTCCGGCCCCAGCCGCAGTGACTCCGACTGGAAGGCTGCGTGTTCCATGGTGTACATGGTGACGTTGTAGAGCTCCGAGAACTTCATCTGGTTCATCAGGCTGTAGGTCGGCACCTGCTTGATGCGGTTCATCAGCTCGGCCGTGTAGGGCTTGCCGCCGAGGTACAACATGGGCAACGCCAGCCGTTCCGGCGTCGCGTAGGCCGCCTGCTGCACGATGGCGGGGAAGTAGCGTACCGAGCCGTCCAGCGACACCAGCGCGGTGATGCGGTCGTCCCTGGCGGCGGCCAGCACGTTGGCCAGGCCGCCGAAACTGTAGCCCATGGCGGCCACGTGGCTGTCGTCGGCCTGCGGCAGGGTGGCGGCGTAGCCGAGCAGGAAGGAGATGTCGCGCGCTTCCGATTCCGCCGAGTCGAGATCGATGCTCATGCTGCGCGTGTGCATGCCGGTGCTGGCGCTGGCGATCACCAGATAGCCCTGGCTGGCGAGGTATTCGCACAGGTCGGCGTTGTCGTAGGCGGTGGCGCTGGAGCCGGGCGCGTAGATCACGATCGGGAACTTGCCGGCAAGCGGCGGCGCGTCGCGCCGGGCCAGCATGGTCTGCGCCAGCGCGGCCTTGCCTTGCTGCGCGTCCAGGTTCGGATAGTTGTCCTGCAGGTAGGTGGCGACGGCCTTGCCCACCTCCGCGTCCGTGCGCTTGAACTGTTCCTCGGTGGCGGCGCTGCGCAGGTAGTCTTCGTAATGGATCGCCGCGCCTTGCTTCTCGGCCGGATACCAAAGTAACGCTTGCAGCGGCCGCGCGCGCTCGCCTTGCGCCGGCATGCCGGTGACCAGGTCGATCCTGTTCGGATAGGCGCGCGAGCGGTCGTACAGCTGGATCACGCGCAGACCCACTGCATACCGGCCAGGCCCGCCTGGAAATGCGGGGCCGGCGGCGGAACTGGTCTGGGCGGCGACGCCAAACAGCAGGACAAGCAGGAGGTTGCGCATATGGGATCTAGCCGTTGATGAGCGAGGCGGCGATGTTGATCGACAGGCCGAGAATCGCCAGGTTGTAGAAGAAGCACAGCACCGACTGGCCCAGCACCACCTTGCGCAGGCTGCGCGTGCGCACCGTGACATCGGACGTCTGTACCGCCACGCAGACGGTGAACGAGAAGTACAGGAAATCCCAGTAGTTCGGCACCACGTCGTCGTCCGGAAAACCAAGCGGCTTGTCGTCGCCATCGTCGATGTAGTACAGGTGGGCGTAGTGCGAGCAGAACATGATGCCGACCATGAACCACGAGCCGATCAGGGTCAGCACGCCCAGCGTGTAGCGCAACGCCAGCGCGCCTTCCGGCAAGTCCTTGGTGGACGATAGCTGCGACACGATGGCGGCCAGGCTGACCAGCACCGCCAGCGACAGCACGGCCAGGATCACCGGGCCTTTTTCATCCTGGCGGCAGGCGGCGCGCTTGATGTCGTGGTGGTCCGCCTGCGTCATCATCCAGCCCATCGTCACCAGGTAGCTCCACACCAGCACGTCCCAGCAGGTCAGCAGCCGCGTCAGCCATGGCCAGGTATGCGGCAGGAACGGGAAGGTCAGCACGCCCAAGGTGATAGCCAGGCTCAGGTGAGGGCGGCTGTGGATCAGGGCGGGCAGATGCAGTTTCATTGTTTGTCCTCGTGGGGGAAACGGTCCATGCGCGACAGCACCGGGAACAGCACGGTCCAGGCGCCCACCACGCCCAGCGTGGCGGCGCCGCCGAACAGGATGGCGCGCGTCAGGCCCAGCCAGCCGGCGGTGATGCCGGATTCAAATTCACCCAGCTCGTTGGAGGCGCCGATGAACACCGAGTTGACGGCGCTGACGCGGCCGCGGATTTCATCCGGCGTTTCGTACTGCACCAGCAGGTGGCGCACGTAGACACTGATCATGTCGCCGGCGCCCATCAGGAACAGCACCACCAGCGCCAGCACGAAGCTGGTGGTCGAGCCAAGCACGATGGTGCCGACACCGAACAGCGCCACGCCGCCCAGCATCCACGCGCCGACGCGGCGGGTGATCGGGAAGAAGGCCAGCACGATCGAGCACAGCGCCGCGCCGACGCCCGGCATGGTGCGCAGCGCGCCGAGGCCGCTGGGACCGATGTGCAGCACGTCGTGCGCCAGCGCCGGCAGCAGCGCGGTGGCGCCGCCGAACAGCACGGCGAACAGGTCGAGCGAAATCGCGCCCAGCACCACTTTCTTGTTCCACACGAAGCGCAGGCCTTCGAGCACCGTGTGCCACGACGCCGGACCGCTGGCGCTGGCCTGCTTGACCGATTTGACCATGCACATCATCACCACCGACAGCACCAGCAGCGTCGAGGAAATCATATAAACCGTTTTCGGTCCGGCCAGGTAGAACAGGCCGCCCAGCGTCGGCCCCATGATCACGGCCACGTGGAAGCTGGAGGAACTCAGCGCCACCGCCTTGCTGAAGCTTTCCTGCGGCACCAGGTTGACCAGGATGGCCTGCGTGGCCGGTCCCATGAAGGCGCGCGCGCTGCCGTACATCGCCAGCACCGCGAACACCGGCCACACCGACGACAGCCCGGTGTAGGTGAAGCCCAGCAGCATCAGGCCGCACAGCAGCTGGGCGCCGAGCGCCAGCGCGATCAGGTTGCGGCGGTCGTAGCGGTCGGCGGCGTGGCCGGCGATCAGGATCAGCAGCAGAAACGGCAGGAACTGCGACAGGCCGATCAGGCCCAGGTCGAACAGGTTGTGCGTCATCGAATAGACCTGCCAGCCGATGGCGACGTTCTGCATTTGCACGGCCAGGGTGGCCAGGGTACGGGCGGAGAGGTAGAGCGTGAAGTTACGGTGGCGCAGAACGCTGAAGCCGTTACGGGAGGTGCTGTCTGACATTGGCGCTTTCAGGGAGCAGAGCCTTGGGACTCTGCATCCCTGTCGGCCCTGTGGGTTGGATGCTGATACTTAGTGTTACTTGTTGAGGTCCGCCTCGGTGGTGAAGGCGTCGGCGTAGAACTCGTCGTCCGGCAATCGGCACCGCTCGACGAAATCGGCCTTGGCCGATTCCACCATCACCGGCGCGCCGCAGGCATACACCTGGTGGCCCGACAGGTCAGGCAAATCGGCCATCACGGCCTGGTGCACATAGCCGGTGCGGCCGGCCCAGCTATCCTCCGGCTGCGGCGCCGAGATCACCGGCACGTAGTGGAAGTTGGGCAGGGCGGCGGCCCACTCGCGGCACAGCGCGTCCAGGTACAGGTCCTGCGGACGGCGGCCGCCCCAGTACAGCGTCATCTGGCGGGTCGAGCCCTGCGCGCGCAGGTGTTCGACGATGGCCTTGATCGGCGCGAAGCCGGTGCCGGAGGCCAGCAGCACCATCGGCTTGTCGCTGTCCTCGCGCACGAAGAAGGTGCCCATCGGCCCTTCGAAGCGCAGGATGTCGCGCTCCTTCATGGTGCTGAACACCTGGTCGGTGAACAGGCCGCCCGGCAGATGGCGGATGTGCAGCGCCAGCGGCTGGTCCTGCTCCGGCGGCGAGGCCAGGCTGTAACTGCGGCGCTTGCCGTCCTTGAGCAGGAATTCGATGTACTGGCCGGCGCGGAATTTCAGCGTCTCGTTGGCCGGCAGTTGCAGCGTCATGACGATCACGTCCGGCGCCATTTTTTCCATGGTCGCCACGCGCGACGGCATCTTGCGGATCGGGTAGTCGTCGCTGCCGGCCACTTCGCGCGCTTCGATCACCACGTCGCTGTGGGCGAGGGCGCAGCAGAACAGCGACCCGCCCCTGGCTTCCTCTTCCTTGGGCAACGCGCGTTCCTGGTGCGGCTTGTGGGTGACTTCGCCGGACAGGACTTTGCCCTTGCAGGAGCTGCAGGCGCCGTTCTTGCAGCCGTAAGGCAGGCCGACGCCGGCGCGCATGGCCGCCGCCAGGATGGTCTCGTCTTCCTCGCAGCTGAATTGGTGGCCGCTGGGCTGTACAGTAATTTGAAACGTCATACGATATCGGGCTATCAGGCAGTTGGCAGTAACCCTTTATTTTACCTTAGTCAGCGGGGTCGGCAGGCCTCCTCTGTGGCCGGGGCCGACGCGGGCGCCGGCCGTCCCAGGTCTCCATGCGCCGGCGGTCTGCGCTGAGGCCGTAGCCGGGCCAGTCGCCGTCGAGGTGGCGGTTGAAGACGTCGTCGGCATCGTAGCGGTACATATTGATGCGGTGGCTCAGTTCCGGGCGCTTCGCCGTCGCGCGGCGGGCGGCTGACGGTGACGCCATGGTCGATCAGGCGCTGGGTGGCGGCATGGATGTCCGGCACGCTATAGGCCAGGTGGCCGAAGTTGCGGCCGCCGCTGTAGGCATGCTCGTCCCAGTTGTAGGTCAGCTCGACCTGGGCGGCGCTGTCGCCCGGCGCGGCCAGGTAGACCAGCGTGTAGCGGCCGGCCGGCACGTCCATTTTGTGCACCACGTCGAGCCCCAGCGCGTCGCGGTAAAACGCCAGTGACTGGTCGAGGTCGGCTACGCGGACCATGGTGTGCAGGTATTTCATGATGTTCTCCAGCAAGTTGTCGATGGCTGGCGTGTGGCAGAACGCCGGGCGCCGTGGCACTGGCCCGGCGCGCTAACTGTTTCAACGCCGCCTTGATAATGTCCTTTACAATCACGCCATGAAAACCCCCACCTTTAAACGGCCGCGCCTGCTGATTGTCGGCTGCGGCGATGTCGGCATGCGTTTGCTGCCGCTGTTGTCCCGGCATTTCCGGGTGTTCGCCACCACCAGCCAGCCGGCGCGCTGCGCCGCGCTGCGCGCCGCCGGCGCCGTGCCGCTGGTGGTTGATCTGGACCGGCCCGCCACGTTGCGGCGCCTGGACGGCCTGGCGCCGTGGGTGGTGCACCTGGCGCCGCCGCCGGCCGACGGCGTGCTCGACACGCGCACCCGCAACCTCAGCGCGGTGCTGCCGGCCGGCGGCCGGGTGGTGTATATCAGCACCACCGGCGTCTACGGCGATTGCGGCGGCGCGCTGTTCGACGAGAGCCGCCCGGTGGCGCCGCGCAATGCGCGGGCGCTGCGGCGGGTGGATGCCGAGCGCAGCCTGCGCAGCTGGGCGCGGCGCGCCGGCGCCACGCTGTCCATCCTGCGCGTGCCCGGTATCTACGGCGCCGACCGCCTGCCGCTGAAGCGCCTGCAGCAGGGTACGCCCGCGCTGATCGAGGCGGACGATGTCTACACCAACCACATCCACGCCGACGACCTGGCCGCCATCATTGTCCAGGCGCTGTATCGTGCGCTACCGAACCGTACCTACCATGCGGTGGATGACAGCGATATGAAGATGGCGCACTATTTCGACGTGGTCGCCGATGCTTTCCAGCTGCCGCGTCCGCCGCGCCTGCCGCGCGCGACGTTGCAACAGGTGGTGTCGCCGGCGCTGCTGTCGTTCATGTCCGAGTCGCGCCGCCTGCTGAATGGTCGCATCAAGCGCGAACTGCGTGTGCGCCTGCGCTACCCGACGGTGGCGGCGACGCTGCGGAGTATGTAAAGATATGTAAAGAGGCAATGAAAGTTAAGCCAGTGCAAGCCCGGCGTCAGATTTATGTGACAAACTTAATAAGATCCTGCGGTTGATATTCATTTGATGCATATCAAGCAAGTCATCGTATGTTACGATATTGTTAGCCTTCTTCCACAAGGAGTGTGTGCATGTTAGCCACCGTGCAGCCGACCAAGGAGCAAGTCCGCGCCTATATGCGACAACGGCAGCGCGCATTTGGCAGCTGCCCGCCGCCGGTCCCGGAAGAAATCCGCCGCCAGCTGGGCTGGCATTGCAGCGCCGACAAATCTGAACATTTCTCGACTTCAACGTTATTCCTCCCAGGCACGATCGCCCAACTCGCCACCCTGATGGCGATGGAATGGTGTTTCCTTGCCGCCGGCATCAGCCGTCCGAACTGACCCCCGTATCGGTCTTTACATAGATTGATACTTATTTTTACAACATAAATCGTCACTACCACACTAAATAGGGTTAGAATCTCTCTAAATCTCACGGAAGCGTCCGTTGAGTTAGCCCTTTTGTAACGTAAGCGTGTATTATCTTGGTTAAGCACTAAAACGCGGCATAAATGTTCGTGTTTCGTAGTGCTTCAATGGTAATTGAGCTAAAAATTTTTCTTACCCATGTGTCGTTTTTTCGCAAAAAATGGCCAAGAACCTACTTAAACACTATGTCTCTTAAAGAAATCACCGCGTCGCCGTCGTATAACCCGAACCGCGTGCTGGACGCCATCATCGAAAAACTGCAACTGAAAAACGATGCAGCCCTGTCGCGCGCCCTGGAAGTGGCCCCACCGGTCATCTCCAAAATCCGCCACAACACCCTGCCGATCGGCGCCACCATCCTGATCCGCATGCACGAAATCAGCGATTTCAGCATCCGCGAACTGCGCGAAATGATGGCGTCCTGATTCCGGACACCCAATAGAAAACGGCGCGTACCCCCCGGGAACGCGCCGTTTTTTTTAGCCCGCCGCCGGTTCAGGCGGAGGTGCTGATGGTGGTGCCGATGCGCTGGCCGCTGGTGTTGACGGTGGGGGCCACGGCTGCCTGGGGCGGCGGTGGCGGCGCGGCCTGGGCCACGCGTTCGGCCGGCTTGTCGACCGGCTGGACCTGTTCCGGCTGGCGGGCAGGGGTGGCTTGCTGGATGGCGGTGGTACTGCTCGGGGTGACTGAATTGACGGCCATGATGCGCTCCGATCATCTGTAGACACCCGAGTATGCCACTTTTTTGAGCATGCCGCCCGACTTTTGTGTATCAGGCCGGCAGCGGCAGGCGTGGACGCAGGCTGTAGAAGCTGGACTGTTGCGCCGCCACGATGGCCGCTTCGGCCTGCGCCGCGCTGGCGTTGACCGCGCCGGAATGGGCCGCCTGCGGCGGCAAGGCGCCCGAATGGGCGATCTGCGGCAGCGCGCCGGAATGCGCCATCCGCGGCGGCAGCGCGCCGGAATGGGCCGCCTCGGCGCGCACATAATCCTCGCCGAAGGTGGCCTCATACAGTTCCTTCATGCGCTGGCCGACGCGGACATGGGCCGCCTCGTCGTCCTCGCCGCGCAGGCCGATGTAGGGGAAGTGGTGCAGGTAGTGGCCGAACACGGCGTCGCAATCGGCGTGGTATTTCATGGTGTCCAGGATGTGGTAGTGCCAGAAGGTGTCGACATCGACCAGCGGCGCGGTCTGCTCGTCCGGATACCGCTTCATCAGGTGCAGGAAGCGGCGATATTCGAACTCGACCGCGTTGGCGCGCTCCAGCGTCCAGCCTTCGCCGGATTCTTCGTGCATCAGTTTGACTTTGATCGGTTCCAGGTCGAGGGCGGCAATGGCGTGCAGGTCTTGGGCATTCATCAGAATCTCCTTGGCGGTATTGATGCGGGTTGAAAAAGGCTGAGAACGCCTTTGATTCTGACCGCCCGAGACCGCCGACCTTTGAGATTAATCAATGTTTTCAAGAAAAGTTGCCGGCCTGACGCGCGCGCCGCCGTCAGCCACCGGTACCGCGACCGCCACCGTGGTGCCGCCGTTCGGGCAGCCGCTGATCGAGCAGGTCCCGCCCAGCAGGCTGATGCGCTCCTCGATGCCGACCAGGCCGAACGAACCGACCTTGTTGCGGCTGCTGTCGCGCACGCCGATGCCGTTGTCGGTGATGGTCATGCACAGCATGCCGCCGCTCTGGCGCAACTCCACCCGCACCAGGCTGGCATGGGCGTGCTGCAGGATGTTGCTCAACGACTCCTGCAGCACGCGAAAGAAAGCGGTGGCGCGCTGGTCGTCGATGCGGATCTCGGTGTTGTAGTCGATCAGTTCGCACACCATGCCGGAGCGCGTGCGGAACTGGGCGATCTGCCACTCCACCGCCGCGTTCAGGCCCAGGTCCAGCACCGTCGGGCGCAGGTCGTTGATGATGTGGCGCACGCTCTTGATGCTGCTGTCGATCTGGCTCAGCATGCGTTGCGCGCGCGCGTGCAGGCGCGGATGGCGGTGGCGCGTGCGGGTGGTCAGAATGTCGACGTCGATGCGCAGCACCAGCAGGTTCTGGCCCAGGTCGTCGTGGATTTCGCGGGCGATGCGCTTGCGCTCCTCCTCCTTGATCTTGTCCGAGTGCGCGGCCAGGCGGCGCAGCTTGTGGTGCGACTGTTGCAGCCGGGCCTGGCTGGCGCGCAGCTCGCGCGTCATTTCCTTGGCCATCTTGACGGCCCGCATGCGCGACGACGACAGCGTGTGGAACAGCACGTAGAACAGCAGCGAGCCGGTGAAGCCGCACAGCATCGCCAGCCACGGCAGCCAGGTGTCGAAGCGGCTGAACCAGCTGGCCTTGGGCGCGCTGAAATGCGCGCTCCAGTGGCGGTGGTGGAAGTCGATCGGCAGCGCCACGCTGAACAGCTCGTTGGGCCGCAGCGTCGGACTGTCGGGCTTGCTGTCGAACAGCTGCAGCGTCGGCTGCGCGGCGCCGCTGCCGTCGCCGCTGTCGAGCAGCAGCAGGCGGGTGTCGCGCACCTGCATCTGTTCCAGCGCGGCCTGCACCAGGCGCGGCACGTTGAAGCCGATGCCGACCGAACCGATGTAGGCGGCGCGGCGCTGCGCCAGCGTCTGCAGCGGCAGGCCGGTGCGGTAGATCGGCAGCCGCAGCGCCAGTCCGGCGCCCTGCGGCTGGTGGGCGCTGTCGATCGGCATGCCGGAAGCGCTCAGCGCACCGCTGTCGCGGCCCTGCCGCAGCGCCTGCGCCACCCGGCCGCGGCAGCCGATGTCGCGGCCGATTTTTTCGCGGAACGGCGCCAGCGGTTCGATCATGGTCAGCACCCAGTATTCGGCGTGGCGCTCGGGCGGCGTGACCACGAAGGGCGCCGGGTAGCCCAGCGCCTCGGCATCGGTCTTGCTGTTCATGCTGCGCTCGAAGGCGTCGCGCTCGGCGTCCGTCACGTAGCGGACGTAGTTGATGTTGTCCAGCGCCGGGAACTGGCTGGCGATGTTCAGGCCCTGGACGTAGCGGTGCAGGCTGGCGCGGTCGACCTGTTCGGCGGCGTGGAAAAAGCTGGCGGTGCCGCGCAGCACGTCGGTGTAGGCGTTCAGCCGCGAGTTGATGTTGTACTGGGCGTTTTGCGCCTGGTGCAGGAAGCGTTCGCCGGCGTCGTATTCGATGGTGCGGTTGGCCGCCAGGTAAAACAATCCGCCGATGCCGAGCGACAGCAGCACGCCGGCCCACCAGACGGGCCGGGACGTCGAGAACGGTTGTTTTTGCGCGAAGAGGGCGGTCACCGCAGGTTCCTGCAAACTCGATAGTCTTTTGACTATAGGAAATAACAACTCGGCAAGTCAAGTATTTTGATGCTAGCGTGCACTTGTCCAGGACGCTTTGTGAATAAAAAACGGCACCCGCAGGTGCCGTCCAGAGGAGAAGCGGGCGCTTACTTCGCGGTCCAGCTATCCTTCAGCGTGACGATGCGGTTGAACACCGGCTTGCCTGGCTGCGAGTCGACGCGGTCGGCGACGAAATAGCCGTGGCGTTCGAACTGATAGCGCTGGTCGGCCTGCGCCGCGCTCATGCCCGGCTCCAGGTAGGCGGTGACGATTTCCCTGGCGTTCGGGTTCAGCAGCGAGATGAAGTCCTTGCCGCCGGCGTCCGGCTGGGCGTCGGTGAACAGGCGGTCGTACAGGCGCACTTCGGCTTCCACGGCGGCCGCGGCCGACACCCAGTGGATGTTGCCCTTGACCTTGTAGTTGTCCGAACCCGGCGTGCCGGATTTCGAATCCTCGAAGTACTTGACGTGGACGGCGACGACCTTGCCGTTTTCATCCTTGTCGAAGCCGGTGCACTCGGTGACGAAGCCGTGGCGCAGGCGCACGCGGCTGCCCGGATTGTCGCCGATCGGCGGGAAGTAGCGGAAGTAGCCCTTGACCGGCGTTTCCATGAAATCTTCCTCTTCGATCCACAGTTCGCGCGAGAACGGGAAGGTGCGCACGCCCATGTCCGGATGGTGCGGGTGGACCGGCGAGGTGCATTCCTCGCTCTGGCCTTCCGGGTAGTTGTCGACGATCAGCTTCAGCGGACGCAGCACGGCGGTGGCGCGCGGCGCTTTCGGATCGAGGTCTTCGCGCACGCAGCCTTCCAGCGTGCTCATGTCGATCCAGCCGTCGGCCTTGGTGACGCCGATGCGTTCGCAGAACAGATGAATCGATTCCGGCGTGTAGCCGCGGCGGCGCAGGCCGACGATGGTCGGCATGCGCGGATCGTCCCAGCCGTCGACGATGTTCTGTTCCACCAGCTGGCGCAGCTTGCGCTTGGAGGTCACCACATAGGTCAGGTTCAGGCGCGAGAATTCGTACTGGCGCGGCACCGGCAGCGTGAAGAAGCCGCCTTTCGACAGGGTTTCCAGCACCCAGTCGTAGAACGGGCGGTGGTCCTGGAACTCCAGCGTGCACAGCGAGTGGGTGATGTTTTCCAGCGCGTCCGAGATCGGGTGCGTGTAGTCGTACATCGGGTAGATGCACCAGGCGTCGCCGGTGCGCACGTGGTGCGCGTGGCGGATGCGGTAGATGGCCGGATCGCGCATATTCATGTTCGGCGACGCCATCGCATCTTCGCTGATCCTGGCGCGCAGGATGTGTTCGCCGTCGGCGTATTTGCCGGCCTTCATGTCGCGGAAGATCTGCAGCGATTCCTCGCGCGGACGGTTGCGGAACGGCGAGTTGGTGCCCGGCGTATTGAAATTGCCGCGGTTGGCCGCCATCTCGTCTGCCGACTGGCTGTCGACGTAGGCATAGCCTTCCTGGATCAGGTACTCGGCCATGGCGTACAGCTGGTCGAAGTAGTCCGAGGCGTAGTGCAGGTGGTGCTCGACGCCGCCGTCGGCCTTCGGATAGTCGTAGTCGAAGCCCAGCCACTTGACGCTGTCGATGATGGTGTCGACGTATTCCTGCTCTTCCTTGGCCGGGTTGGTGTCGTCGAAGCGCAGGTTGCAGCGGCCCTGGTAGTCGCGCGCCAGACCGAAGTTCAGGCAGATCGACTTGGCGTGGCCGACGTGCAGGTAACCGTTCGGCTCCGGCGGGAAGCGGGTGATCACGCTTGGCATGCCGGCGCGGTCATGGGTGTGGGCCGCCAGGTCGTGTTCGACGATGGCGCGCAGGAAATTGGACGGTAGGGCTGGCGCTGGGCTGTTTTTGTCGTTGCTCATCTGAGAAGTTTGGCTATGCAAAAGTTCGTGTATGGGGCATTTTACCGTATCAGCCGGGCGGACTGAGGGTAAATGCTGCGGCGCGTCGGACAGGTATAATGCATCTTTAATGAGTTTTGCACAGGCCCGGAGTTTCCAAAATGGAAAATTATTACAATACACTGGGTATCGCGCCGAACGCCACGGAAGACGAGATCAAGAAAGTCTACCGCTCGCTGGCCATGCGCTATCACCCGGACCGCAACCCCGCGCCCGGCGCCGATGCGCGCTTCAAGGCCGTGACCAAGGCCTACGAGGTCTTGTCGGACCCGGTCAAGCGCGAGGAATACAACCAGAGCGTCAACCACCGCATCATCATCGACGCGGAGGCGGAAGCCTATCAGTTATGGCGTTCGGTCTTCGCCCTGCACGGCACCACGCTGCCGGCGGCGTAAGCCACCCAGTTTTTAGAAAGCAAGCAATGAGAAAAGTACACCCCGAGTTCGCCTATCAATCGCGCGAGCTGGAAGGCCAGATCGAAGGCATCCTCGGCGATCCGCCGGACCGCAAGAACTACCAGCGCATGGTCGAGGCGCTGGTGTCCGAGTACGCCAGCGGCGGCGGCATCGAAGACGTCAACATGCTGGCGTTCGCGCTGGTCGACCACATCGAGTTCAGCGACCCGAAAGGCCTGCTGGCCGAAGCCGAGGACTACGAGTTCGGCGACCCGGCGCGCGTGTTCGCCATGGCCGAGTGCAAGGGCGACGACGCGGCCCGCATGTACGAGGCGATCGGCGAAAGCATGCCGGAACTGGCGCGCCAGGCCATTATCACCGCCTTCCTGCACAAGAATCCGCGCAAGTGGGACGATGACGACCAGTCGCTGGACCAGCTGTCGGCCAACGACGACGGCGACGATGTCGAGGACGAGGATGCGGCCACCGACGACTTCGCGCAAATGTTCGACCAGGATGGAGAATAAGCATGTCGGAGAAATCTAATCTGCCAGCCTTGAGCAAGCAAGTGACGGAGCTGGTGCTGGCCGGCTCGCTGAGCCACGCCGAGCAAGCCTTCGCCGAAGCCGCCGACCAGTTCGGCGACCTGGCGGTGGTGGAAGTGCTCAACAACATTCCGCCGCAAGTGACGGCGCTGCACATGGCCGGCTTCGACGGCGGCAAGATGTCGCTGGCGACGCTGCTGGTGCCGCCGAAGGCCTGGGCCGACAGCCTGGCCTTCATCGCCGCCACCTGGCCGGACGACCAGATCGAGGACGATCCGGAGCGCATCGCCGAGTCGCTGTTCGCGCACATCCACGGCGTGGTGTTCTCCACCGACGACGAAGAGCGCCGCAACGAGCTGCTGGCGGCCGCCTCGGCCACCGACCACGGCTCGACCGCGTTCGCCATCCTGTTCTCGATGGCGCCGAAGGAAATCCTGGAAGTGGCCGGCGAGATCATCTCGAAAGGCCCGTACCTGACCGGTCAGACCTCGTCCGACAACGACGTGGTGCCGCTGGCGGTGGCCCTGGCGCAAGCCTCGGAAGACGGCTGGGACCGCGCGCTGTTCGAGCTGTTCCCGGAATTCCGCCACAGCGCCGACCTGGCCGACGCCGAGTACAACGACGATCCGGACGAAGAGCCGACCATTTTGCAGCGCTCGACCAAGGAGCTGCTGTACCGTCTGCGCAAACAGGTGCCGTCGACGCGCGTGGCTAAAACCTCGCGCCGCTCGGTCGGCACCAACATCTTCTCGTGATGGGTGCCTGATACATGCTGCCAGCAATTGTAGTAGAAACCCTGCCGCGCCTGACCCGCGCGATCCAGCAACTGGCGGCCAATCCGGACGACGACGCGGCCTACGCGCTGGCCGACGAGCTGACCGGTATCACCGCCATGGTGGCCGAGAAGTTCACCAACGACCGCACCGCCGACGGCATCCAGAAGGCCTTGCAGCTGACGGTGGGCTGCGTCTCGCTGGGTCTCGACCATGAGCTGCCGGACGCCGACGACCTGGCCGCGCTGGACCTGCTGATCGAAGAGGGCGCCGAATACGCCTTCCAGGTCGGCTTCCGCATGATCAAGGATCTGTCGGCATTGCCGGAAGACGCGCTGGTGGGCGAGTACGATACCGATCCGGTGTACGCGGCACGGCGCCTGCGCGACAAGTTCGTCGATATCTGCCAGACCGATCCGAACCAGAACTGGGACGGCAGCACGCGCTACGCGGTGCAGTTCAAGCAGCGCAAGGAAGTGCAGGCGGTGGTGCGGCTGGCCAACTGGCTGCGCCGGCACAACACCGAAGGTCCGGTCAGCGACGCCGACCTGAATGCCGAAGGCGTGATCGCGCTGGCCATCATCTTCGCGGTGGAAGGCGGCGGCATGATCGTCGCGCGCACCGGCCAGAAGGAGTTCGAGCGCTTTGTCAAAGCGGTGCGCAAGAACAAGCCGGATTACGAAGCCGGCTGGGCGGCGCTGCTGGCCAAGGTGCCGGTGCAGCATCACCCGGTGCTGCTGGAGCGCATCGAGAGCTATCGCCAGAACTGCACCGTGCTGCAGAACATCAAGGGCCGCACGGCGATGAAAACGCTGTTCGCGGAACTGGAAAACTACGCCGGTTCCGAACTCGACGCCGACTACTCCTGAGTTCCCGCGGCCTCGGTTGCCACCGCAACAAAGGCCGCCACCAAGGGCGACACCGCGTCCTTCCTGCGCGCCAGGTAGAGCGTGGTGATGGCCTCGGCATCGGCCATCGGCCGGTAGCAGACATCGCTCATCTGGATGATGTTGAACGAGCTCGGCAACACCGACACGCCGCAACCGGCCGCCACCAGCCCGATGATGGTGGACGCTTCGCCCGCCTCCATGGCAATCGTCGGCTTGAAGCCGGCCTCGCGGCACAGCCGGTTGATCTGCGGATGGATGCCGGTGCCGGCGCTTTCCGGATACATCACCAGCGGCTCGCCCTTCAGGTCATTGATGGCGATGCTGTTCTTCCGCGCCAGCGGATGGCCGATCGGCAGCACCATCACCAGCGGATCGCGCCGCAACACCGTCAGTTCCACCGATTCCGGCAGCGTCAGTTCCGGCGGCCGCACCAGGCCCAGGTCGAGCTCGCGCGCGGCCAGCGCTTCGATCTGCCCCAGCGTCGACATTTCCTTCAAGGTCAGCTGCACGCCCGGATAGCGCTGGCGGTAGCGGTTGATCATGGCCGCGAACAGCGGCGTCAGCGGCGTGGAGAAGGTGAAGCCGACGCGCAGTTCGCCCGCTTCGCCGCGCTCGGCCCGGCGCGCGGTCTGCATCGCCTGTTCGGACAGGGCCAGCACGCGGCGCGCGTCTTCCAGGAACAGCTTGCCGGCCTCGGTGAGCCGCACCCAGCGCTTGCTGCGTTCCAGCAGCTGAGCGCCCACTTCGGCTTCCAGCATCTGGATCTGGTGGCTCAGCGGCGGCTGGCCGATGTGCAGGCGCTCGGCGGCGCGGGTAAAGCTTAGCTCTTCGGCAACAGCCACGAAGTAGCGCAGGTGGCGGAGTTCCATTATCTTTTTAAAGTATAACTAACGCCTTAAATATATATTGGACAGCTTAATGACGCAATCCTAAGATGAAGTCATCGTACCTCGCAGGATTCCGCACCATGTCCATCAGCGCCACCTCAGCTGCCACTTCCGCCGCCGCCCCCGCAGCGCCGGCGCCGAAGATCCGCGTCGGCAGCCAGGAATTCAAACGCAGCAACCGCGCCATGTTCTTTGGCGGCTTCACCACGTTCGCGCTGCTGTACTGCGTGCAGCCGCTGATGCCGCTGCTGTCGCACGAATTCGCGCTGACGGCGGCGCAGAGCAGCATGGTGCTGTCGGTCTCGACCGGCGCGCTGGCCGTGTCGCTGCTGGCCTCCAGCGCCATTTCCGAACGCCTGGGCCGCAAGCCCCTGATGGTGGCGGCGATGGCGGTGGCCGCCATCATGACGCTGCTGTGCGCCTTCGCCCACAGCTATCCGCAACTGCTGGTGATGCGCGGCCTGCTCGGCATCGTGCTGGGTGGCATGCCGGCGATCGCCATGGCCTACCTCGGCGAGGAAATCGAACCCGAGTCGCTGGGCCTGTCGATGGGCTTGTACATCAGCGGCAGTGCTTTCGGCGGCATGGCCGGGCGCGTGATCACGTCGGTGCTGAGCGACCATTTCTCGTGGCGGCTGGCGCTGGCGGCGGTCGGTGCGGCCGGCGTCGCGGCGGCGTTCGAATTCTGGCGCAGCCTGCCGCCATCGCGCCACTTCGCGCCGTCGCACGGCGGCTGGCGCGCGCTGCCGGCCGGCTTCAGGCAGCATTTGTCGGACGATGGCCTGCCGTGGCTGTTTGCGCTGGCCTTCCTGCTGATGGGTGCTTTTGTCAGCCTCTACAACTACATCGCCTACCGCCTGCTGGGCGGACCGTTCTCGCTGAGCCAGAGCGTGGTGGGCGCCGTGTCGTTCTTCTATCTGCTGGGGATCTACAGTTCGGTATGGGCCGGCCGGCTGGCCGACCGCTACGGCCGCCGCAACGTGCTGTGGATGATGGCGCTCATCATGCTCAGTGGCCTGCTGCTGACCTTGTCGAACTGGCTGCCGCTGATCCTGATCGGGGTGGCGGTGTTTACCTACGGCTTCTTCGCCACGCACTCGGTGGCCAGCAGCTGGGTCGGACGGCGCGCCACCAGCAACAAGGCGCTGGCGTCGGCCCTGTACCTGTTCTTCTACTACCTCGGCTCCAGCGTGGTCGGCTCGGCCACCGGCATCATGTGGGGCCGCGCGCAGTGGCCGGGCGTGGTGGCGGTGCTGTCCTGCTCGCTGGTGCTGGCGCTGCTGGTCGGCCTGCGGCTGCGCAAGCTGGCGCCGCTGGGCCAGTCCGAACGCTAGCGCGTCCGCAGCAGGTCGGCAAAGGCGTCCGGCGTCAGCGGGCGGCTGAAGTGGAAGCCCTGCATTTCGTCACAGCCGCTGGCGCGCAGGTAGTCCAGCTGCGCGGCCGTCTCCACGCCTTCGGCAATCACCTTGAAGCCGAGGCTGTGACCGAGCGCGATCACCGAGCGCACGATGGCGGCCACCTTCGGCTCGGCCAGCATGTCGCGCGTGAACGACTGGTCGATCTTCAGGTAGTCGACCGGGAACTGCTTCAAATAAGCCAGGCTGGAATAGCCGGTGCCGAAGTCGTCGATCGACAGCGCGATGCCAAGCTGCTTGAGCTTGGCGATGGCCTGTGCCGCTTCGCCGGCATTTTCCATCATCAGGCTTTCGGTCAGTTCCAGTTCCAGGTATTGCGCGTCGAGTCCGCTGTCGTGCAGCGCGGCGTGCACCTCGGCCGGCAGCGCCTGGTCGCGGAACTGCCGTGCCGACAGGTTGACCGCCACCCGCAGCGGCGGCAGTCCGGCCTGCTGCCACGCCACCGCCTGCGTGCACGCCATGCGCAGCACCCAGCGGCCGATGGCGACGATCATGCCGGTCTCCTCCGCCACGCCGATGAAGCGCGCCGGCGCCACCGCGCCCAAGGTCGGATGCTGCCAGCGCAGCAGCGCCTCCATGCCGGTGACGGCGCCGCTGCGCAAATCCATCTTAGGCTGATACACCAGGCTCAACTGGTTGCGCGCCAGCGCGTGGCGCAGCTCGGCTTCAATGGAGGCGCGTTCGGCAATGCGCGCGTGCATCGCCGATTCGTAGAACTGCACCTGGTTGCGGCCCGCTTCCTTGGCGCGGTACATGGCGATGTCGGCATGCTTGAGCAGTTGTTCCGGCTCGGCGCCATCGGCCGGATAGACGCTGACACCGATGCTGCATGTCACCGTGACGACCTGCTGTTCCAGCGTCACCGGCGCCGCCACCGCCTCCTGCACCAGTTGCAGCAGGCTGGTCATCGGCCGCTGGTTGGCGACCGGCAGCAGCAACAGGAATTCGTCGCCGCCCAGCCGCGCCACGGTGTCGCCTTCGTTGACGCAGGCGCGCAGGCGGTTGGCGATCACGCACAGCAGCGCGTCGCCGGCCTGGTGGCCGAGGTGGTCGTTGGTCAGCTTGAAATTGTCGAGGTCGATGTACACCAGCCACAGGCTGTGGCCGAAGCGCTGCGAGAACGTCAGCGCCTGCTCCATGCGGTCGTTGAGCAGGGCGCGGTTGGGCAGGCCGGTCAGCGCGTCGTGGTTGGCCTGGTGTTCGAGCTGCGCCTGGTAATCGAGGATGGCGGTCATGTCGGTCAGCACGCAGACATGGTGGGCGATGGCGTCGTCGGCCGCCTGCACCGGCGCCACGTGCATCTGCGTCCACAGCCGCGAGCCGTCGCGGTGGCGGATGTGCAGCAGCAGCGTCACCTCCTGGTGCGACAGCATGGCGGCGTGCAGCGCCTGCTGCTGGTCGTCGTTCGCTTGCAGACCCAGCAGCGTTTCCAGCTGATGGCCCAGCACGCCCTCCGGCGCATGACCAAGCAGTTGGGCGAAGGCCGGGTTGGCGTATTCGACGCGGTCGCCATCGGCCGCATGCCGGGTGATGACGATGGCGTTGACGCTGGCTTCCAGCGCGCGGCCGCGCAGTTGCAGTTCGGCTTGCAGCCGCAGGCGTTCGGTGATGTCGTGCGCGAACACCAGGCGGCAAGGGCGGCCGGACAGCGTGACCGCGTGCGAGGAAATCTCCACCTTCACGCGGCTGCCGTCGCGCCGCACGTGGGTCCAGGCGCCGGACTGGTCGGCGCCCTTGCGCGGCGTCGCCGCCAGGTTCTGCTCCAGCCGCTGCACCTCTTCCCGCGGGCGGATGTCGCGGATGGTCATGTGCAGGAATTCCGCCTCGGTGTAGCCGTACTGGGTGATGGCCGCCGCGTTCACCACCATGAAACGCAGCGTTTCCAGGTCGTACACCCACATCGGCTGCGGATGGGCTTCGAATAAATACTTGAAGCGCAGCCGCGATTCGTACACATCGTAGTCGTCGAGCGGGTAGGCCAGGCACAGGAAGGAGGGCGGCTGCGCCGTGGCGCGCCATTCGATGGTCTGCGTGACCGGATGGCTGCTGCCGTCCTTGCCCACCAGCTCGACTTCGCCGCGCCAATGGCCGCGCATGCGGGCGGTGGGCAGCGCTTCGTTTTGCAGCATCGGCAGCACCCAGCCGGCATACAGCTGCGCGGCCGGGGCGTCGTCCGCCAACGGGCCAAGCAGGGATTGGGTATGGGCGTTGCACGCCACCAGGCGGCCGGCTTCGTTGATGACGAAGGCGAAATAGGGACTGCCGCCGAACATCTGGTCGAAAGCACCGCCTTGCGATTTGCTAGTCAGTCTTCCGTGCTGCGTCCGCTGGCGCTTGGGGGCGCGGGTGGAAGCTGGCTGCGGAAGGTTTTCCATGTGGTGTTGCCCAAGCAAAGACGGTCTTGCTTGATCTTAGCAGAACATGGTGCATTTCCTCCACACAGCTAGCTCGTGTGTTGGCCTTACGACGGTTCTTTCAAGCTGGCCATGTCGATGACGAAGCGGTACTTGACATCATTCCTGACCAGACGCTCGTAAGCCTGGTTGATGTCCTGGATGGCGATCATCTCGACGTCGCTGACGATGTTGTGCTCGGCGCAGAAGTCCATCATTTCCTGCGTTTCCTTGAGGCCGCCGATGGCCGAGCCGGCCACCGACTTGCGGCCCAGGATCAGGCTGACGCCGTTCGGCGGCGGGTCCAGCTCGGTCAGCACGCCGACCATGGCCATGGTGCGGTCGCGGCGCAGCAGCGCCAGGTAAGGATTGATGTCGTGCGGCACCGGCACCGTATTGAGCAGGAAGTCGAAGCTGTTGGCGTGCGCCTTCATCGCGTCCGGATCGGTGGACAGCAGCACATCGTCGGCGCCGAGGCGTTGCGCGTCCTGGCCCTTGGCGGGCGAGGTGGTGATCATCACCACGGTGGCGCCCATGGCCTTGGCGAACTTGACGCCCATGTGGCCCAGGCCGCCCAGGCCGATCACGCCGACCTTCTGGCCGGGGCCGACCTTCCAGTGGCGCAGCGGCGAGTAGGTGGTGATGCCGGCGCACAGCAGCGGCGCCACGGCTTTCAGGTCCAGCTTGTCCGACACCTTGACCACGAAATGCTCATCGACCACGATGATGTCCGAGTAGCCGCCGTAGGTGGGTGCGCCGGTGTCGCGTTCGCGGCCGTTGTAGGTGACGGTCAGGCCGTTCTCGCAGTACTGCTCCAGGTCTTCTTCGCAGGCCGAGCAATGGCGGCAGGAATCGACCAGGCAGCCGACGCCGGCCAGGTCGCCGACCTTGAACTTGTGCACACCGCTGCCGACCTGGGTGACGCGGCCGATGATTTCGTGGCCCGGCACCATCGGGTAGATCGAGCCGCCCCAGTCGTCGCGCGCCTGGTGCAGATCGGAGTGGCAGACGCCGGAATAGAGGATCTCGATGACCACGTCGTTGAGGCCTGGCGCGCGGCGCTCAAAACTGAAGGGAACGAGGTGGGAATGCTTGTCGTGCGCGGCGTAGCCGTGGGCTTGGAACATGGGGAACTCCTTGGTGGGGATAAACGATTGTTATCTGTTCTTGCACTATAATTGTTCGACTATGCAGGTAACAAGCGCGTTCACCTGCATGAATTGAACAGGATATTTGCACAATCATGCAGCTCGATAATCTCTCGCACCTGGCTGTTTTCGCCGCTGTGGCGCGCCACGGCAGTTTCCGCAAGGCGGCGGCCGAGCTGGCCTTGTCGGCGTCGGCGGTCAGCTATGCGGTGCGCACGCTGGAGGATAGGCTGGGCGTCGGGCTGTTCAACCGCACCACGCGCAGCGTCGCGCTGACCGAGGCCGGCAAGCATTTGCTGGAGCGCTTGCAGCCGGCGCTGGGCGGCGTCAGCCTGGCGCTGGAGGAGATGAATCTGTTCCGCGCGTCGCCGGCCGGCACGCTGCGCATCAACAGTTCGCGCGACGCGGCGGTGATGGTGGTGGGGCCGCTGATCCAGCGTTACCTGGAGGCGTATCCGGATATCTCGCTCGACATCGTCAGCGAAGATGGGCTGGTGGATATTGTCGAGCGCGGCTTCGATCTCGGCATCCGCTACGAGGAGCACGTGCCGGAGGATATGATCGCCGTGCCGGTGTGGGGACCGCAGCGCTTTGTGGTGGTCGGTTCGCCGGCGTATCTGAAGAAGCATGGCGTGCCCCGGCATCCGGACGATCTGGCGCGGCACCACTGCGTGCGCTACCGCTTCCCGCGCGGGAATATCTACAAGTGGGAACTGGGCAAGGGCGACATCAAGCTGGAGGTCGATGTGCCGGGACGCTTGTCGGTCGGCGATTCGCAGCTGGGCTTGCGGGCGGCGCTCGACGGCGTGGGCCTGACGTTTCTGCCGGAGTTCCGGCTGCTGCCCTACATCGAGGCCGGCCAGCTGGTGCGCGTGCTGGAGGACTGGTGTCCGCCGTCCACCGGGTTGATGATGTATTACCCGCGCCAGCGGCGCATGTCGTCGGCCTTGCGCGCCTTTGTCGACATGGCGCGCATGCCGGCGGAAAACCCTAAGTGATTGCGGCCTGATCTGCGTCAGTGTCCCGCTTGATTGCGGCAACCGCTCGCGGCCTTCGCTGTCTCATCCGCACGGGCACATTGGTGCCTGCTTCATGGAGGAGACCACTATGCTGCATCCAAACGATATCCAGCACCGGTTTTATTTCGTCGAACGCGCGGTGCGCCTGGCGTCACAGGCGGCCTCGGCCGAGCCTGGCTTGCCGCGCGAGTTGCGCAACTGTCTTGAGTTGATGGACAAGCATGCGGACAGCGCGCGCGAGATCTTGCAATCGGCGGACGAGGTGCGCATCCGCAAGCTGGTGCGCGAGCTCGACATCCTGGCCGAACGCGCGCGGCGCATCTGCAACTACATCCCCACCTTGTCCGGCCAGATCAAAGGCGCGGTCAGCCACATGCACAGCCAGATTGAGGAACTGAAGCGTGACATGAGTGTCTAAAGGGGAGCAGGCCGCCAGCACGGGGCCTGATTAATCATGGAAAACAAGCAAATCAACCTGGAGCTGATCATGCATTTCGGATTCAGCGTTTTATATGTGCTGGTGGTAGCCGTTGGCGCCGCCGTGATTGAAATGGCGGCACGCGGACTGAGGTGGCTTGGCGTCAGTGACGTTTCCTATTATCTTTTGTCCGGCGCTGCTCACCTCCTGCTGGCCATGGACGTCGTGCTGTTTGTCCTTATCATGTATTTCTCGGCCAGAAAATTACTGCGGAGGGCTGCAAATGAAAACTGATAATGAAGAGAGCTTCATCAAGCGCATGTTCAGAGACAGCTTGCGACGTTATTTTGCGCCGTTGACCGGTGCAATACGCGGCGCACGCCGGGCAATTCGAGCGGAAATGCGGCGTGACGACCGTGATCTCGAACGTTTGCGACGGCGCTAGGCCTTACAGCACTCCTTTCGCGCGCAGGGCGGCGATGTCGGCGTCGCTGCGGCCGAGCAGGTCTTGCAGGATGGCGTCGGTGTGCTGGCCGAGCAGGGGCGGAGCGATGGCGTTGTCGGTTGGCGTGGCGGACATGCGCATCGGACTGCGCACCAGCTTGGTGGTGCCGGCCGTCGGATGCGGCACTTCCATGACGATGCCGCGCGCTTCGACTTGCGGATTCTTGTAGACGTCGTCCAGGTCGTTGATCGGGCCGCACGGCACGCCCACTTCCTCCAGCGTCGAGATCCAGAAATCGCGCGACTGTTTCAGCACCATTTCCGCCAGCAGCGGCACCAGCTCGTCGCGGTTCTTCACACGCAGCGGATTGGTGGCGTAGCGCTCGTGGAAGGCCAGGTCGGCGCGGCCGCCGGCTTCAACGAACTTCTGGTACTGCCCGTCATTGCCGGTGGCGACGATGATGTAGCCGTCCGAGCACTGGAACGTCTGGTAAGGCACGATGTTCGGATGCGCATTGCCCCAGCGCTTGGGCGCCTTGCCGCTGTTCAGATAGTTGCTGCCGGCATTGGCCAGCATCGCCACCTGCACATCCAGCAAGGCCATGTCGATGTACTGGCCTTCGCCGCTGCGGTCGCGGTGCGTCAGCGCGGCCAGGATGGCGATGGTGGCGTACATGCCGGTCATCAGGTCGGTCAGCGCGACGCCGGCTTTCTGCGGACCGCCGCCGGGCAGGTCGTCGCGCTCGCCGGTCACCGACATCAGGCCGCCCATGCCCTGGATCAGAAAGTCATAGCCGGCGCGGTGCGCATACGGACCATCCTGGCCGAAGCCGGTCACCGAGCAGTACACCAGGTCCGGCTTGACCGCCTTCAGCGATTCATAATCCAGGCCGTAGCGTTTCAGCTGGCCGACCTTGTAGTTCTCCAGCACCACATCGCTTTGCGCCACCAGTTCGCGGATCAGTTGCTGGCCTTCGGCACTGGCGATGTCCACCGTCACCGAGCGCTTGCCGCGATTCGCCGACAGGTAGTAGGCTGCCTCGGTGGTGTCCTTGCCGTCGGCGTCGCGCGCATACGGCGGCCCCCAGGCGCGGGTGTCGTCACCGTTGCCGGGGCGCTCGATCTTGATCACGTCTGCGCCGAGATCGGCCAGATTCTGCGAGCACCACGGTCCCGCCAGCACGCGGCTCAGGTCGAGCACGCGGATGTGGCCTAGCGCTTTTGGAGCTGTCATGATGTGTATAACCTTTTGAGCGAACAATCAGGCCGCTAGTGTAGTGGTTCAGTCGCCCGGCTGCACGTAGTTTTTTTGCAAGAGGACAGCCAGCGCCTGCGCATCGCGCCGCCGCTGCGACGGTGACGGATAGTCCGGTTTGCTGCCGTGCGGCCAGTCGCTGGCGCGCACCATCTTGCGGAAGTAGCCGGCCAGCTGCGCCGCCGGCCAGCCGGCGCGCCACGCCAGCCGCAGGCCTTCGCGGTCGGCTTCCTCTTCCTGCGCGTAGTTGAGGGAAGCCAGTTTGGCCATCAGGCCGGCGTTGTTGTCGACCGCGTATTCCAGTTCGGCGAACGGCCGCTGCGCCCACGCCGGCTCCAGCCGCAGCGCGGCCTGGTATTCCAGCAGGTTGTGATGCAGGGCCGCGTGTTCGATTTCGTGCGCCAGCAGCATGGCCAGTTCGGCATCGCCCAGCCCCAGGCGTTCGACGTATTGCTGGCTGACCAGGATTTTGCCGCCGGCCATGCAGTCGGCGTTCTGGCGCGCGTCGTCGGTGGTGTGGACTTCCCAGGCCCAGCCGGCGGTTTCCGGATAATCGCGCCGGGCCTGCGCGATCAGCACGTCGGCCACGCCGCGCACGCGGGCGGTAAAGCGCGGGTCGCGGTCGATCACGAATTCCCCCAAACGGTCGGCATAGATGGCGGCGGCGCGCGCCATCACCTCGTCCTGCGTCGGCTCGGCGGCGTGGCAGCAGGCCGCCGCTAGCAGCAAAGCGGCCATTCGTGATAACGTTGCTATCGTTGCCATAACAACCTTTCAAGGCTAGCCATGTGGCCCTATCCAAAAATTGTTGCACATCGCGGCGGCGGCACGCTGGCGCCGGAAAACACCGTGGCCGGCCTGCGCGCCGGCCTGGCCTACGGCTTTCGCGCCGTCGAGTTCGACGTGATGCTGTCGCGCGACAGCATCGGCATGGTGATCCACGATCCCGAGTTCGGCCGTACCGTGGCCGGGCAGGGCAGCGTGCCGCAGACCGATGCCGTCGACCTTGCCGGCATGGACGCCGGCAGCTGGTTCGGCGCTGAATTCCGCGATGAACCGATACCGTTCTACACCCAGTTCATCGATTACTGCAAGGCGCAGCGCATCTGGATGAACGTGGAAATCAAGCCGGCCGACGGTTTTGAGGCCGAAACCGGCGCCTGGGTGGCCAAGGTCACGCGCGACAGCTATGCCGCCGAACTGGCCGCCGGCGATCCGGCCGGCTATCCGCTGCTGTCCTCGTTCAGCTTCGCAGCGCTGGCTGCGGCGCGCGACACCGCGCCGGAACTGCCGCGCGGCTATCTGCTGGACCAGATCCCGGCCGATTGGCAAGCCCAGGCGCAGGAGCTGGGCGCGGTCGCCATCCACACCAACCACAAGCACCTGACGGCCGAGCTGGCCGCGCAGATCAAGGCTGCCGGCTTCGGCCTGTTCTGCTACACCGTCAACGATGCCGCGCGCGGCCGGGACATCCTGTCCTGGGGCGTGGACGGTTTCTGCACCGACCGCATCGATCTGATCGGCCCCACCTTCGCCTGAGTCTCTTCCGCCACAGTCTGAACCGGTCCGTGTAGCACAAACGTGCTACACGGCGGTTTTTGCCGCCTGTCCGCCGCTATCATGCGTCCACATGTTGTTTCCGCGTCAATTTTTCTCCTCTTCCCACAACAAGAAATCATGTCCAAGACGATCTCCTCTATGACGTTGCGCCGTTCGGCGCTGATGCTGGCGCTATGCGCGGCGGCCGGCGCACGCGCGCAGGATGCCGGCACGCCGACCGAAGCGGCCAAGGCGGCCGCGCTGGACCGGCCAGTGACCGCGCTGGTGGTCGAGCGCACCGACCTGGACGCCGCCGGCGCCGTGGCGCCCGCCACCTTTGGCGGTTCCGAATACAACCGCGACTTCCTGCGCGGCTTCAAGAACGACAGCGCGCTGCGCAACGGCCACCGCGACTACGGCTACCTCGGCACCGAATGCTTCTGCTCGATGGAATCGATCGAAGTGCTGAAGGGACCGGCCTCGGCGCTGTACGGCAACGGCAAGCCCGGCGGCGACCTGAACAGCATCGCCAAGATGCCGGGCCTGCGCGACTACCGCAACATCAGCCTGTTCGCCAGCAGCCCCGGCCTGAGCCGCGTGCGCGTCGACGTGGCCGATGTGGTGGACGACACGGTGGCCTACCGCGTCAACGCCCAGGCCTATAAGGGCGCCACCTACACCGACCGCAACAGCCGCGATTCGGTCTTCATCGTGCCGGTGGTGGAGTGGCATGTGACGCCGGAACTGAAACTGACGGCGGCCTACAACGGCGGCTATCTGCAAACCACCTGGAATCCGCAGCTGGTGGCCAACCAGGCATTGATGTCGCTGCCGGCGCAGCGTTTCCTCGGCGAGCCGGTCAACCAGGCGCGCATCGTCGACAACACCGGCCGGCTGGAACTGGACTACAAGCTGCCGAACGGCGCCCATCTGCGCCAGGCCTTCATGTACCAGTCCGAGAGCTACCGCGACAGCGGCCTGAGCTACGACACCTTCCACTACGGCCTGGATGAGCTGGTGGACGCCAACGGCATGGTCAAGCGCGTGTCGCAGCGCGACCACGCCGAGCAGACCATCTTCGTGTCGCAGTCGGAAATCTTCGGCCGCGCCGCGCTGTGGCAGGTGCCGGTGGATTATCTGCTGGGCCTGGAAGTAGGGCGCTTCGACTACAACTACAAGCTCGACGTGGGCGATGGCGCACCGATCAACATCCACCATCCGGTGTATGGCGCGGCCATGTCCGGCGCGCTGGCCACGCTGGCCGACCAGATCTACGGCACCGACAACCTGGTGCTGTATTCGCAGAACCGCTTCCAGCTCAGTCCGGCCATGCGGCTGCTGCTGGGCGTGCGCGTCGAGCACTATCGCGATTATCTGCAGGAAGCCGGCGAGACGCGCGTGTCGCAGAACGATTCGCTGTTCTCGCCGCGCGTGGGCCTGACCTATCAGCTGAATCCGCAATGGATCGCCGCACTGAGCTGGACCAATTCCTCGCGGCCGCAGATCGGCGCCAAGAGCGCCAGCGGCAAGCTGTTCCGTCCTGAAGCGGGCACGCAGGTGGAGGGCAGCCTGCAATACACGGCGCCGGACGAGTCGCTGAAAGCCACCACCTCGCTGTTCTCCATCACCCGCAAGAACGTGCTGACGCAGGATCTGGCCAGTCCCAACTTCCAGATCGATTCGGGTCGCCGCAGCAGCCGTGGCGTCGAGGAGGATTTGAGCTACGCCTTCACGCCGGAACTCAAGCTCGACGCCGCCGCCTCCTACACCAGCGCCTATGTCAGCCACGACACCGTGCTGCCGGTCGGCGCCGCGCTGGCCGGCGTGCCGAAGTGGTTCACCAGCCTGTACCTGGGCTACGACGTGAATCCGGCCTGGAGCCTGGGCGCCGGCTATGTGTTCGAATCGCGCCGCGTGGCCACCTTGCCCGACAACGGCGTCGTGCTGCCGGCCATGTCCAGCATCGACCTGACCGCGACGTACAAGACCAGGAAGTGGAGCATCGACGTCACCCTGGTCAACAGCGGCGACAAGCGCGGCTACACGTCGGACGGCTACACCATCACGCCGGTCAATCCGCGCGAATTGCAGGTGACCGGACGCTACAAGTTTTAAGCAAGTCAGCTAAGTCAAACGCGATTCCCATTGAAATTTTTTCGCCCGGCGTGACATTCCGAGTATATATTCTGGCGATCGGCTTCTAAGCTGGTTCCAGAATAGCGAGGGGGAGGCCATGCAGCTGGCGCTAACGTCCTATGCGGTTGCTACTTATCTGGACGCCGCCTTGAATCACATGGACATCGCGGTGTTCCTGGTCGATGCGGAGTTGCGCCTGTTGCACGCCAACGCCGCCGCCGGCGAATTGCTGGAACGTGATACGGCTTTGCGGCTGCACGGCGACAAGCTGTTGCAGGACGCCGTCTGCGGCGACAGGTCGCTGGCGCAGCTGGTCGCCGCCGTACTGGGTTCTCCACACGATACAGCCAGTCTGCATGCTCTCAGTTTACCGCGTCGCAATCGCCAGCCGCTGCTGCTGACGTTGGTGCCGTTCCTGCCGCCGGAAGAGTTGGCCTCGCTGCCGGCCTGCGCCATCGTGATGGCCGGCGACCCTGAGGCGCACCGCCTGCCGCGCCAGTTGCTGATGCAGTTGTTCGACCTCACACCGGCCGAGGCTGGCGTGGCGCAGGCGCTGGCCCACGGCGAAGCGCTGGAAGACATCGCGGCCGCGCTCGACATCAGCCTGCACACCGTCAAGACCCATCTGCAAAAGCTGTTTCGCAAGACCGGCACGCGCCGCCAGGGCGAGCTGGTGTCGATGCTGCACGGCGTGCCGGCCGCTGCCGTGCGTGCTCAATCGTTCGAGTGATGTATCTGGCCTTACCGCTGTCTAGACTTGTGAAACGCTGCCGGCTGGCGGCGCGCGATCAACCAGACAGGGAGTGAGGAAAATGAAAATTCAATGGCTGTTGGGCTTGGCGCTGTGCGCCACCATGGGCGCGCAGGCGCAGCAAAGCGACGAGATCGTGACCGTTCCGGCGCCGCGCCTGACGATCGATCTGCCGCAACATCGCTACTACATGGACGACTCGCAAATGCGGCAATTCCGCGGATCCTACGACCTTGCCAACGGCCAGACGCTGTACGTGCGCGGCGGCGGCACGGCGCTGTATGGTGAAATCGACAACCAGGGGCCGCACCGCATGGTCGCCACCAAACACAACACCTTTGTGGCGCTGGACCGCAAGCTGCAGGTGCGGATCGACTTCTCCGACAATGGCGAGACCGGCGGCGAGGTGCTGATGGCGCTGCCGCAACGTAACCTCGCCACCGGCGAAATCACTGAACAGGTGGTGAGGCTGGCGACGCGTTAGTTGGGGGAAGTACGGGCTGGCTGTGGCATAATCCCTCTTTTGCACCAGCCAGCTATTTACCCTATAACGACATGAAATCATCTGAAATCCGCGAGAAGTTCCTCAAATTTTTCGAATCTAAGGGTCATACCATTGTCCGGTCCAGCCCGCTGGTGCCAGGCAATGACCCAACCATGCTGTTGACCAATTCCGGCATGGTGCAGTTCAAGGACGTGTTCCTGGGCCTGGATACGCGCCCGTACTCGCGCGCCACCACCGTGCAGCGCTGCGTGCGCGCCGGCGGCAAGCACAACGATCTGGAAAACGTCGGCTACACCGCGCGTCACCACACCTTCTTCGAAATGCTGGGTAATTTCAGCTTCGGCGACTACTTCAAGCGCGACGCCATCAACTACGCCTGGGAACTGCTGACCAAGGTCTACCAGCTGCCGGCCGACAAACTGACCGTCACCGTCTACTTTGAAGACGACGAAGCCTACGACATCTGGGCCAACGAGATCGGCGTGCCGACAGAGCGCATCATCCGCATCGGCGACAACAAGGGTTCGCGCTACGCCTCGGACAACTTCTGGCAGATGGCCGACGTCGGCCCATGCGGTCCGTGCACCGAGATCTTCTACGACCACGGCGCCGACATCTGGGGCGGCCCACCGGGCTCGGCCGAGGAAGACGGCGACCGCTTCATCGAAATCTGGAACCTGGTGTTCATGCAGTTCAACCGCGACGAAGCGGGCGTGATGCACAAGCTGCCGAAGCCATGCGTGGACACCGGCATGGGCATGGAGCGCCTGGCCGCCGTGCTGCAACACGTTCACAGCAACTACGAAATCGACCTGTTCCAGAACCTGATCAAGGCCGCCGCGCGCGAAACCGGCGCCACCGACCTGGAATCGAAATCGCTGCGCGTGATTGCCGACCACATCCGCGCCGCGTCGTTCCTGATCGTCGACGGCATCATTCCTGGCGCCGAAGGCCACGGCTACGTCCTGCGCCGCATCATCCGCCGCGCGCTGCGCCACGGCCACAAGCTGGGCCAGACCAAGCCATTCTTCTACAAGCTGGTGGAAGACCTGGACATCGAGATGGGCGCCGCCTATCCGGAGCTGACCGAAGCCAAGGCGCGCGTTGCCGCGACGCTGAAGGCCGAGGAAGAGCGCTTCGGCGAAACGCTGGAAAACGGCATGAAGATCCTGGAAGCGCAACTGGCCAAGGATCCGACCAAGCTGGACGGCGGCACCGCCTTCACCCTGTACGACACCTACGGCTTCCCGCTGGACCTGACCGCCGACATCTGCCGCGAACGCAATATCACGCTGGATGAAGAAGGCTTCAACGCCGCGATGGAACAGCAGAAGAAGACCGCGCGCGCCGCCGGCAAGTTCAAGATGGCCGCCAACGTCGAGTACTCGGGCGAGAAAACCAAATTTGTCGGCTACGACGACCTGAACGTCACTTCCAAAGTGATCGCCCTGTACGCCAATGGCGCACCGGTGCAGGAACTGAAGGCCGGCGAGCAGGGCATCGTGGTGCTGGACACCACGCCGTTCTACGCCGAGTCCGGCGGCCAGGTCGGCGACCAGGGCGTCATCAGCACCGCCGGCGCGGTGTTCAACGTGGAAGACACGCTGAAGATCCAGGCCGACGTGTTCGGCCAGCACGGCGTGCTGGCGCAAGGTTCGCTGAAGGTCGGCGACGCCGTGTCGGCGCAGGTCGACCTGCACAAGCGCGGCCGCACCATCCGCAACCACTCGGCGACCCACCTGATGCACAAAGCCCTGCGCGAAGTGCTGGGCGGCCATGTGGCGCAAAAAGGTTCGCTGGTTGATCCGGACAAAACCCGTTTCGACTTCAGCCACAACGCGCCGCTGACCGCTGAGCAGATCGCCGAAGTGGAGGCCAAGGTCAATAAGGAGATCCTGGAAAACCACGCCACCAAGGCGCAGCACATGTCGTTCGACGACGCGGTCAAGCACGGCGCCATGGCGCTGTTCGGCGAGAAGTACGGCGACGAAGTGCGCGTGCTGGACATCGGCACCTCGAAAGAGCTGTGCGGCGGCGTCCACGTGCAGCGCACCGGCGACATCGGCCTGTTCAAGATCATCGGTGAAGGCGGCGTTGCCGCCGGCATCCGCCGCGTGGAAGCCGTGACCGGCGAAGGCGCGCTGGCGCTGGTGCAGGGCATGGCCCGCAAGCTGAACGAAGCGGCTGCCGCGCTGAAATCGAATCCGGACGAGCTGACCGCCAAGATCGGCGCGGTACAGGACCAGGTCAAATCGCTGGAGAAGGAACTGGCGGCGCTGAAATCGAAACTGGCCGCGGGCCAGGGCGATGAGCTGGCCGGTCAGGCGGTCGACGTCAAGGGCATCAAGGTGCTGGCGGCCACGCTGGAAGGCGCCGACGTCACCGCGCTGCGCGAAACCATGGACAAGCTGAAGGACAAGCTGAAGACCGCCGCCATCGTGCTGGCATCGGTCAACGACGGCAAGGTCAGCCTGATCGCCGGCGTCACCGCCGACTCCGTGGGCAAGGTCAAGGCAGGCGAGCTGGTCAACTTCGTCGCACAACAAGTGGGCGGCAAAGGCGGCGGACGCCCTGATATGGCGCAGGCCGGCGGCACCGATCCGAGCGGTCTGGCCGGCGCCCTGGCAGGCGTTGCGGCATGGGTGGGCGAGCGCGTATAAAGCATTAAAACCCCGCTGTAAAGCAGTATTTATGCGGCCTGCGCTCGATTGACGATCGAACGCAGGCCGTTGTCGTATGTGGAGTAGTGTTGTATACTTTCCGGCTTGCGTTGCGAACTTGCAACGTACAACGAACTATTTTGGTGCAGCGCGTCATCCCCTCCAAAAAGGAGTAGTATGGCGTCACCTCCTTACCTACGAGCGGGTTTCTTGATGAGCGAAACGATACTTGAAAACGAAACCATCGAATTCCACAAGGAATTGGATGCGCGTGGCCTGAACTGCCCGTTGCCTATTCTGAAGGCCAAAAAGGCCTTGTCGGAACTGCAAAGTGGTGAAGTGCTGCGCATCATGGCCACCGACCCGGGTTCGGTGCGCGATTTCCAGGCTTTTAGCAAGCAGACCGGCAACGCCCTGTTGTCGCACGTCCAGACCGGCCGTGAATTTGTATTTTTGATGCAGCGCAAATAACAGCCGCTGTACTCTTCCTCCATAGAAATCCGTCTTGAAGATTTATTTTTTAGACGATTTCTACTAGCAAAAAATCGCACGATCGTGCTTTAATTTATTGTGCGGAGCGGATTTCTCATATAATCTAGCCCACTAATTTGTCCCGAATTCTATTTTTCCCAAAGGCACAGCTATGAAAGTCTTGGTACCCGTCAAACGTGTGGTCGACTACAACGTCAAGGTGCGTGTGAAGTCCGATGGCACCGGCGTTGATATCGCCAACGTCAAAATGTCGATGAACCCTTTCGATGAGATCGCGGTGGAAGAGGCGACCCGTCTGAAAGAAGCCGGCAAAGTGACGGAAGTGGTGGCCGTGTCGGCCGGCGTGACCCAGTGCCAGGAAACCCTGCGCACCGCCATGGCCATCGGCGCCGACCGCGGCATCCTGGTCGAAACCACCACCGAGCTGGAGCCGCTGGCCGTGGCCAAGCTGCTGAAGGCGCTGGCTGACAAAGAGCAGCCGCAACTGATCATCCTGGGCAAGCAGGCGATCGACGACGACTCCAACCAGACCGGCCAGATGCTGGCTGCGCTGCTGGGCTGGCCGCAAGCGACCTTCGCCTCGAAAGTGGTGCTGGACGACGGCAAGGTCACCGTGACCCGCGAAGTGGACGGCGGCCTGGAAACCCTGTCGCTGACGCTGCCAGCCATCGTCACCACCGACCTGCGCCTGAACGAGCCGCGCTACGTGACGCTGCCGAACATCATGAAAGCCAAGAAGAAAACGCTGGACGTGACCAAGCCGGAAGACCTGGGCGTCGATGTGACCCCGCGCCTGAAAACCGTGAAAGTCGCCGAGCCTGCCAAACGCTCCGCCGGCATCATCGTCCCGGACGTCGCTACCCTGGTCGCCAAGCTGCGCACCGAAGCTAAAGTCATCTAAAGGAAACCGAACATGGTCGCATTAGTTATCGCAGAACACGACAACGCCAGCCTGAAGGCCAGCACCCTGCACACCGTTACCGCAGCCGCCCAGTGCGGCGGCGAGGTCCACGTCCTGGTGGCCGGTTCCAACGCCGGCGCGGTGGCCACCGCTGCCGCCGCCATCGCCGGCGTGTCGAAAGTGATCGTTGCCGACGCAGCGCACTTCGCCGACGGCCTGGCCGAGAACGTTGCCGAGCAGGTGCTGGCAATCGCCGGTTCGTACAGCCACATCCTGGCGCCAGCCACCGCCTACGGCAAGAACATCCTGCCGCGCGTGGCCGCCAAGCTGGACGTGGCGCAGATTTCGGAAATCACCAAGGTCGATGCGCCGGACACCTTCGAGCGTCCGATCTACGCCGGTAACGCCATCGCCACCGTGCAGTCGGGCGACAAGATCAAGGTCATCACCGTGCGTTCGACCGGCTTTGACGCCGCTGCCGCCACCGGTGGTTCGGCCGCGACCGAAACCGCCGCTGCCGTGGCCGATTCGGGCAAGTCGTCGTTCGTTGGCCGTGAAGTGGCCAAGTCGGACCGTCCTGAGCTGACCGCCGCCAAGATCATCGTGTCCGGCGGCCGTGGCATGGGTTCGGGTGAAGCGTTCAAGATCCTGGAACCGCTGGCCGACAAGCTGAACGCCGCCATGGGCGCCTCGCGCGCCGCGGTGGACGCGGGCTACGTGCCGAACGACTGGCAAGTGGGCCAGACCGGCAAGATCGTTGCGCCTAACCTGTACATCGCCGTTGGTATCTCCGGCGCGATCCAGCATTTGGCCGGCATGAAGGATTCGAAGACCATCGTCGCCATCAACAAGGATCCGGAAGCGCCGATCTTCTCGGTGGCCGACTACGGCATCGTCGGCGATCTGTTCGAAGTCGTGCCGCAACTGGTTGCTGAACTGGGCTAAAGCCGCATAAAGCACACTCAGGCCACGCTGATCCGGAACGCCGGATTGCCGTGGCCTTTTTCTTGGAGACATAAGATGCCGTATCAAGCACCCCTGAAAGACATGCTGTTCGTGATGAACGAACTGGCCGACCTGGCCGCCGTCAACGCACTGCCGGGCAATGAAGACGCCACCGCGGACACCGCCGAAGCCATCCTGGAAGAAAACGCCAAGTTCGTCAGCGGCGTGGTCGCGCCGCTGAACGCGCCGAGCGACAAGGAGCCGAGCTGGTGGCATGACGGTCAGGTCACCACCTCCAAGGGCTTCAAGGAAGCCTTCAAGCAGTTCGGCGAGGCGGGCTGGCAGGGCGTGCAGCATCCGGTCGAATTCGGCGGCCAGGGCCTGCCGAAGCTGTTCGCGACGCCGTGCATCGAAATGCTCAACGCCGGCAGCATCTCGTTCGCGCTGTGCCCGCTGCTGTCGGACGGCGCCATCGAAGCGCTGCTGACCGCCGGCAGCGACGAGCAGAAAGCCATCTACCTGGAAAAACTGGTGTCCGGCGAGTGGACCGGCACCATGAACCTGACCGAGCCGCAAGCCGGCTCCGACCTGGCCGCCGTGCGCACCCGCGCCGTGCCGCAGGGCGACGGCACCTACAAGGTGTTCGGCACCAAGATCTTCATCACCTACGGCGAGCACGACTTCTCCGACAACATCGTGCACCTGGTGCTGGCACGCACGCCGGATGCACCGGCGGGGGTGAAGGGCATCTCGCTGTTCATCGTGCCGAAGTTCCTGGTCAACGCCGACGGCTCGCTGGGCGAGCGCAACGACGCGCACTGCGTGTCGATCGAACACAAGCTGGGCATCAAGGCCAGCCCGACCGCCGTGCTGCAGTTCGGCGACCACGGCGGCGCCATCGGCACGCTGGTGGGCGAAGAGAACCGCGGCCTGGAATACATGTTCATCATGATGAACGCGGCGCGCTTCGGCGTCGGCCTGCAGGGCATCGGCCTGGCGGAGCGCGCGTATCAGAAGGCCGTGGCGTTCGCCAAGGACCGCGTGCAGTCGCGCGACCTGGCCGGTTCGGCCGGTCCGGTATCGATCATTCACCATCCGGACGTGCGCCGTATGCTGATGTCGATGCGTTCGCAGACCGAGGCGGCGCGTGCGCTGGCCTACGTCGGCGCCGGCCTGAGCGATGTCGCCCACAGCCATGCCGATGCGGAAGTGCGCAAGGTGAATCTGGCCGTGTACGAATACCTGGTGCCGATCATCAAGGGCTGGTCGACCGAAATGTCGCAGGACGTGGCGCGTGACGGCGTGCAGGTGCACGGCGGCATGGGCTTCATCGAGGAAACCGGCGCGGCGCAGCACTACCGCGACGCCAAGATCCTGACCATCTACGAAGGCACGACCGCGATCCAGGCCAACGACCTGGTGGGCCGCAAGACCGTGCGCGACGGCGGCGCGGTGGCCAGGAACATCCTGGCCCAGGTGCGCGCGACCGAAGCGGCGCTGGCGGGCGTCGACAACGTGGACTTCAAGGCCATCCTGGGCCAGCTGTCGGCCGGCAGCAAGGACCTGGAAGCGGTGGTGGACTACGTGGTGGCCAACGTCAAGACCGACGTCAAGGGCGTGTTCTCCGGCAGCGTGCTGTACCTGAAACTGGCCGGCATCGTGCTGGGTGGCTGGCAGATGGCGCGCGCGGCGGTGATCGCGCAGCAGAAGCTGGAAGCGGGCGAGGGCGACGCCGCCTTCTACAAAGCCAAGATCGCCACCGCGCGCTTCTTTGCCGACCACATCCTGTCGCAAGCCTCCGGCCTGCGCAACGCCATCATCAACGGCAGCGCCGGCGTCCTGGCGCTGGACATCGAGCAGTTCTAAGCCCAAAATCGGGGTCAGTTCTGCCATTGGTACATGAGCCCGTGTACGATTGGCAGAACTGACCCCGGAGTTTTTATGCGTATCGCCATTGTTTCGGATATTCACGGTAACCTGCCTGCGTTGGAGGCGGTGATGGCGGATATTGGGCGGCGCCGTGTGGATATGGTTGTCAATCTGGGCGACAGCTTGTCCGGGCCGCTGCTGCCACTGGAGACGGCGCGCTTTCTGATGGCGCAGGACTGGGTGCAGCTGGCCGGCAATCATGAGCGGCAGATTCTGCATCCGCATCAGCGCACCGAGTCCGATGTGTATGCGCACGCTCAACTGGGCGAGGCCGAGCTGGCCTGGCTGGCGACGCTTCAGCCGCATCACCGGCTGAGTGCCGAGGTGCTGCTGTGCCACGGTACGCCGCGCAGCGATCATGAGTATTTTCTGGAGACCGTCGAGCCGGGCGGGGTGCGGCTTGCCACGGCGGATGAAATTGACGATCGCATGGCGGGCGCGAATGCCGAACTGATCGCGTGCGGCCACACGCATGTGCCGCGCGCCGTGCGTTCTTCATCAGCTTGTTTGATCGTCAATCCCGGCAGCGTCGGCTTGCAAGCTTATGATGACGACCATGTTTGTTTTCATGTCATGCAAAACGGCTCGCCCGATGCCCGCTACGCCATTGTCGAGCAGGGCTGGTCCGCTTCCTTGATGTCGGTGCCGTATGACTGGCGGCCGATGGCGGCGCTGGCCGGGAAAAACGGCCGGCCAGACTGGGCGCACGCGCTGGCCACCGGCTATGCATTAAAAGTGAATCCAAAGTAATTTTATGTGCGTATAAGCTGGATAACCTGAATGAGGCCAGCATGAAACACATCATTATTCATCCCGCCCGCTTCGACCGCGAAGCTTACGCCATCGACCGCATGAGCCAGGCCGCGCAGCGCCTGCTGCATGCCCATACCATCGCTGATGAGATCCGCGCCGGCCAATGGGTGCTGGCCTGGGCGGTGGCGGCCGGCGTGCGGCCGTCGGCACGTGCGCTGGCACGCGCCATGGCGTTGTCAGACCCGCTCAGCCTGCATTGAGGTCGACGATCGCCTGATACACGCGCACCGGTTCTTCGGCAATCCGGTTCAGCACGTAGAGGAAGTGCTCGGCGCCGAACACCGCGTATTCGCGGGTGGGGAAGCCGCGTGCCTGCAGGGCGTCGAGTTGCTCGCCGCCGAGGCCGATCAGCGATTCGAATTCATACCAGCGCGGATCAAGGCGCTCTTCCAGGATCAGCGCGCCGATGTCGGCCTGGATGCCGCGGTCGTGCGTGGCGATCGAGCATTTGTGGCCGCTCAGCAGCAGTTCCTTCGCGTAGTGGCGGTAGGCGCTGGCCAGTTCCGGACTGTTGCGGCTGTAGGCCACGCCTTCCGGTTCCAGGAACGCGCCTTTCACCAGGCGGATCCGGCCGGGGATCTTCATCAGCGCCGGCAGATCCTGTGCCGTGCGGTGGCGCTTGGCCGGCACGGTGATGCCGACGTTGCGCAGGTCGTCTTCCTGGTGCAGGCGGGCGTAGATGGCATAAATGTCATCGGCGCGGTCGGCGCCTTCCATCGAGATCATCACTTCGCGGTTGATTTCCGCGGCGGCCAGCGCGATGCGGCGCGCGTTGCGGTAGCCCAGTTCGCTGTCCACCAGCGAGCCGACGTGCGACAGGTCGAACGAAATCGAGCAATTCAGATTGCGCTGGCCGATGCCGCGCACCAGATCCATGAACACTTCCGTCTCGGCCATGGCAAATGCCTCGTCGCGCACGCTTTCGCCCATGTACTCGGCTGAGGCGGCGTGGCCGCGCGCGATGATCTGCTCGGCGCGCTGCAAGGCATCGGCCACTGTCTGCCCGGCCACGTAGCGCTGCGACACCTTGTGCATGAACGGACGCAGCAGAGGGTCGTTGCAGAACTTTTCCTTGGCGGTTTCGTCGAGCGCCAGCGCGCGCAGCGTGGTGGCGGCCTGGTCGACCAGCGGTTGCCATTCGGATGGGAAGGTTGGTGCGGACACAATGTCTCCTTGGATTACTTGGCTTCGCGCTTGCGGCGCGCTTCGTAGGTTGTCAGATGGGCGTAGGCGATCTGCAGGGTGGGCGCGGCCTGCTGCTGGCCGCGCGCCAGCATGTCGCCGACGATGTGGTCGGCTTCGATGGCGCCGCCGCGCTCCAGGTCTTTCAGCATCGAGGCGGTGATCGGCGAGCCGGCCGCCGTCAGCATGGTGCGGGCGCGTTCGGTCGGCTGTTCGCGTGGCGGGAAGCCGTGGCTGGCGGCGATGGCGCTGCATTCGTTCAGCAGCGCCAGGGGGATGTCGGCCTGGCCGGCGGCAACGATGTCGCCCACGCTGCCGCGCAGCAGGCAGGTGGCGCCGGCCAGCGAGGTGATGAAGATCCATTTCTCCCACATCTCCTGGCGGATGGCGTCGCTGGCGCGGGCGTCGAAATTGGCGCCGGCCATGGCGCTTTCAATCGCCGTCACGCGCGCGGAGGATGCGGCGTCGAGTTCGCCGAAGACCAATGCATGGGCGTCGTTCAGGTGCTGCACCTCGCCTTGCTCGCCGAGCGTGGCGGAGATCAGGCACAGGCCGCCCAGTACGCGTTCCTTGCCGAAGCGCGCGGCCAGCCGTTCCAGGTGCGCCATGCCGTTCAGCACGGGCAGGATGGCGGTGTCGGGGCCGACGGCGGCGAAGGATTCCATGGTGGCGTCGAGATCGTAGGCCTTGCAGCCGACCACGATCACGTCATAGTGCCGGGAGATTTGTTCCGCCAGCAGATGCGGCGGGGAGGGCAGCGTCAGGTCGCCCTTGGGGCTGCTGATGCGCAGGCCATGCTGCTGCAGTTGCGCGGCGCGTCCGGCGCGCACGAGAAAGGTCACGTCCTGGCCCGCCGCCAGCAGGCGTCCGCCGAAATAACCACCAAGCGCTCCTGCGCCAACCACCAGAAATTTCATGACTGCACTCCGCGAAGATAGACGGTGGTCAGTCTAGCATCGCGAGGCAAGTCGTGCAGGGCGTGCGGATCAGCGGCGGACGATGGTGCCGTTGATGTGGTCGACGCGGTCGCCGGCCAGCATCTGCGGGTCGTGGTCGAAGTTGAAGGAGGCGTGGCGGCCGTCTTCGTATTGCACGTGCACGGTCCAGACCTTGGTGGACCTGGCTTTCTCTTCGACCTTCTTGCCGGCATAGGCGCCGCCGGCGGCGCCCGCCACGGTGGCCAGCTGACGGCCATGGCCGCTGCCGACCTGGTTGCCGATCAGCGCGCCGGCGACGCCGCCGGCGATCAGGCCCAGCGCGCTGCCTTCGCCGGCTTTTTCGCCGACCACCACCGAAGTGACCTTGCCGCATTCATGGCAGGCGCCCGGCTTGACCGGCGCGGCCTTGTACTGGGCGCGCGCCTGCGCCATCGATTTGTCGTATTCGGTTTTGGAGTCGCGCAGGCATTGCATGCGGCGGCCGGAGTCGCGCTCGTCGCCGCACAGCTGCTTGTCGTCGGCGTAGCGGGTGGCGATGCGTTTGGTCTCGGCGTCGAATTGCGCTTTCGGGCTTTGCGCCTGCGCGGCGCCGACCAGGGCCAGCAGCAGGGCGGCCATCAGGGGGCGATTGGTCATGTTGTTCTCCTTGTTAACCGTAAGCGCCGCCAGTGTACAGCAAGTCAAACAGGCGGGAGATGGTGGCGATCAGGCCGCCGGAGCCGATCATCATGCTGGCCACCAGCACCACAGCCACCGGCCAGTGGGTGTCCGACTGCCGGCCGGAGCGCGGGTTGTAGCGCGCATCCCATTTCTCGTCGGCCGTGACGCCGATGACCAGCGCCTCCAGGAAGCCGGCCAGGCCGGAGACGATGATCGGCAGCAGCTTGTAGAAGTTGTCCGCCTGCGGCGCCGCCAGCGCCACCAGCAGGGCGGCCGGCAGGCAGGCCAGGTGCGCCCACAGCCACGGATCGCGCCAGCCGCGCAGATACAGCCGCTGCAGGCCCAAACCGCCGCACAAAAAGGCCAGGAAGGCGGCAAGTGTCTTGTTTTTGTGACGCGTCTGATGCAAATCAGTCATGGTTGCTCAGTAAAATAGTCGGCAAGCCAGCAGTATCAGGCATAATACCGCCCCCGGCACGCCTTTTTTGCGGGCAAGCCTATTGCCCCGGACGCCGGAACAAGGGATAATCTTCGATTACCCCAACATGCCCAATTATTTCATTAACGCTTGCTGCTCCGTGGCAAAGCGCGCTATAATTTGCGGCTTTTTCCGTCCTAGCACAAATTTTTTGGAAATATTATGGTCGTTATTCGTTTAGCTCGTGGTGGTGCCAAGAAGCGCCCTTTCTTCAACATCGTTGCAACTGATTCGCGCAATCGTCGCGATGGCCGTTTCATCGAGCGCATTGGTTTCTACAACCCAATGGCTTCGGGTCAAGAAGTGGCGCTGCGTATCACCGCTGACCGTCTGGCTCACTGGGAATCGGTCGGTGCACAACTGTCGCCTACCGTTGCTCGTCTGGTCGCTCAGAACAAACAAGCAGCCTAAGTCTGGTTACTGGTTTGACCGATAAGAATGCATCCGGGGTGCAAGTCCCCGACGATCTGGCACAGGTAGGCTTTGTCTTCGGTGCTTTTGGCGTAGCAGGCTGGGTCAGGATTCGTCCTTTCTCGGAAGATGCGGATGCACTCCTCAAGGTCAAAACCTGGTGGCTGGATAAACCAGCGTTGCGCGATGTGGACGTCCAGCAGGTCAAACTGCATGGCGGCGATGTCGTGGCGCGTCTGGTCGGGGTGACTGACCGGAACGTCGCTGAAGCGCTCAAGGGCGCCGCAGTCTTCATTCCGCAAAGCCGCTTCCCGGTCCTGCCAGCCGACGAGTTTTATTGGACCGATCTGATCGGTCTGGAAGTAGAAAATCTGCAAGGTGAGCACCTCGGTACGGTGACTGACATGATGAGCAATGGTCCGCAGTCGATCTTGCGCATTACGCCAGCCGCAGCCGCAGATGCCAATCCAGAAGAAGTTGCGGCGCAAGAGCGCCTGATCCCATTTGTGGACGCGTTCATCAACAAGGTGGACAAGGACGCCAAAAAGATCATCGTCGACTGGGGACTTGATTATTAAGCGTAACATTGAGGGCGGTTCGCCATGCAATTTGATGTCGTAACCCTGTTCCCCGAGATGTTTGCCGCGATAACGCAGTCGGGTGTCACCCGGCGCGCGTTTGAACAGAATAAATGTGGCCTGTCGCTGTGGAATCCGCGTGATTTCACCACCGACAATCACCGCACCGTGGATGACCGCCCGTATGGCGGCGGCCCCGGCATGGTGATGCTGGCCAAACCGCTGGAAGCGACGCTCAACGCGGCGAAGCAGCGCCAGACCGATGCCGGTCTGCCCGCGCCCCGCGTGCTGTTCATGTCGCCCCAGGGCAAGCAGTTAACGCATGAGCGCGTGATGCAGCTGAAGCAGGAGGCCGGTCTGGTGATCCTGTGCGGCCGTTACGAAGCCGTGGACCAGCGTTTGCTGGACCGCGTGGTCGATGAAGAAATCAGCCTCGGCGATTTCGTGCTGTCCGGCGGCGAGCTGCCGGCGATGGCCTTGATGGATGCGGTGATCCGCCAGATTCCCGGCGTGTTGAACACCGATGCCTCGGCCATCGAAGACAGCTTCGTCAACGGCCTGCTCGATTCGCCGCACTACACGCGACCGGAAACGTATGAAGGGGTGGGCGTGCCGCCGGTACTGATGGGCGGCAACCACGCCGAGATAGAAAAATGGCGCCGCCAGCGCATGCTGGAGGCGACCGCGCGCAAGCGACCGGATTTGCTTATCAAAGCGCGGGAGGCAGGACTGCTCACCAAGCGCGACGAGCAATTTTTGGCAGGCCTCTGAGCCTGCTTGTTATAACCCCATCCTCTACTGGGCAAGAGTTTTACTCACAGCGCGCCAGCACGATGGTTTATGGAGTCATTAAAAATGAACCTGATTCAACAACTCGAGCAAGAAGAAATCGCTCGCCTGGGCAAGAACGTTCCTGATTTCGCCCCTGGCGATACCGTGATCGTCAACGTTAACGTAGTCGAAGGCACCCGCAAGCGCGCCCAGGCTTACGAAGGCGTGGTCATCTCCCGTCGTAACCGTGGCCTGAACTCGAACTTCATCGTTCGCAAGATCTCGTCCGGCGAAGGCGTTGAGCGTACCTTCCAGCTGTACTCCCCGCTGATCGCTTCGATCGAAGTGAAACGCCGCGGTGACGTACGTCGCGCTAAGCTGTACTACCTGCGTGATCGTTCCGGTAAATCGGCACGTATCAAGGAAAAACTGCCAAACCGTCGCCCAGCGGCGAAAGCAGCCGTTTAATACGGTTGTGTTTGGAGAAAAGGGGCGCCCGTGGGTGCCCCTTTTTGTTTCAAAGGAACTCAAGTGGCCCAGCCTCCGTTCGATCCCCAGAAGTTGCCGATAGACGCCGTCGCCGGCGAGCCGGCGCTGGCGCCGCTGCGCCTGACGCCCGCCTGGCTGCGCCAGCGCTTTGCCGCGCCGCCGGCCGTGTGGACGCC
>NZ_WKJN01000015.1 GCF_009674495.1 Duganella alba
CCGTCACCAGCATGCTGGCGCGCGCGCGCCACGTGCCGTCGTCGCCCGAGGCCGACGCCGCCCGCCGCCAGCGCGCCATCGCGCCGGAACTCCAGGGCATGAGCGCCGCCACCCGCCAGGCCTATGCCGCGCTGCGCCAGGCCCGCCACACTGCAGAAAAATAAGACCATGCGTATCGTTATCGACCTCCAGGCCTGCCAGCGCAGCACTCCCGATGCGGCAGCGCTGCTGCACCTGGCGCAACAGATTGCCCGCAGCGCGGCGCCGCCGCAGCAAGTGGTGGTGGCGCTGAGCGACCGCCATCCGGCCGCCATCATGCCGCTGCGCCACGCCTTCGCCGGGCTGGCCGAGGTGGTGCTGTACGAACTGCCGCCGCCGGACGGCGCCACGCCGGCCGACGCGCCGTGGCTGGCGCGCGCCAGCGAACAGATCCGCGCCGCCTTCCTCGCCACGCTGCGGGCCGACCTGGTGTTCGCGCCCGGCCTCGATGCCGCGCTCGACGTGGCCGCCGTCAGCCCGCTGTTCGACAGCTACGCCACGCTGACCGCGCTGCCGGCCGCCGACGATGTCGCCGCCATCTGGCCGCTGTTCGAACAGGCCGTGGCCGAGCACGCCGCCAACCTGGCCGCGACCAGCGCCGTGGCCGAGGGCAAGCCGCGCCTGGCCTACATCTCGCCGCTGCCGCCGGAAAAATCCGGTATCGCCGACTACAGCGCCGAACTGCTGCCGCAACTGGCGCGCCACTACCAGGTGGACGTGGTGATCGCCCAGCAGGACGTCAGCGACGCCTGGATCAAGGCCGAACTGCCGCTGCGCGACCTGGCTTATTTCGAAGCTCACGCCGGCGACTACGACCGCGTGCTTTACCACTTCGGCAATTCGCCGATGCACCAGCACATGTTCGGCCTGCTGGAGCGCCATCCCGGCATCGTCGTGCTGCACGATTTTTACCTGGGCAACCTGCTCGACCACATGCACCACAGCGGCCACAGCGCCGACGCCGGCGTGCAGGCGCTGTTCGAGTCGCACGGCTACAGCGGCCTGCGCGACCGCGCCGCCATCGGCCACCACGACGCGGTGTGGAAATACCCGTCCAACCGCGCGGTGCTGGACCAGGCCGACGGCGTCATCGTCCATTCGGAATTGCCGAAACGCCTGGCGGCCGACTGGTACGGCCCGGGCATGGCGGCGCAGTGGCGCGCCCTGCCCCTGCTGCGCGGCCTGGCCAGCGGCCTGCCGCGCGCCCAGGCGCGTCTGGCGGCCCGCCAGCGCCTGGGGCTCGATCCGTCGCGCTTCGTGGTGTGCGCCTTCGGCCTGCTCGGCCCGACCAAGCTGAACGCCGAACTGCTGAACGCCTGGCAAGCCTCCGAACTGGCGGCCGACAAGCAATGCCAGCTGGTATTTGTCGGCGCGACCATTCCCGGCGCCTACTGCCGCGAGCTGTCGTCCGCCGTCAGCGCCCAGCGCCGCGTCAGCATCACCGGCTTCGTCAGCCACGAGGATTACCAGACCTGGCTGGCCGCCTGCGACGTCGCGGTGCAACTGCGCACCGATACGCGCGGCGAAACCTCGGCCGCCGTGCTGGACTGCCTGCTGCACGGTGTGCCGACCGTGGCCAACGCCCACGGCTCGACCGCCGAACTGCCGCCGGAGGTGCTGTCGCTGCTGCCGGACCGCTTTAGCCGCGAGGAGCTCGGCGAAGCGCTGCTGCGCCTGCGCGCCAACCCGACCCTGCGCGACAGCCTGAGCGCGGCCGGCGCCGCCTATGTGCGCGAACAGCATGCGCCCGGCCGCGTGGGCGACCTGTACCACGACACCATCGAATATTTCGCCCGCCACAGCGCGCCGCGCCACTACCGCCGCCTGCTGGCCGCGCTCGGCGCGCTCGACGGCGCCGCCAGCGACACCGCGCTGCGCCTGGCCGCTCAGGCGGTGGGCGCCAACCACCTGCCGCCGGGCCCGCGCCAGCTGTTCGTCGACATCTCGGCCATGGTGCAGACCGACCTCAAGACCGGCATCCAGCGCGTGGTGCGCAGCATACTGATGGCGCTGATCGGCAAGCCGCCGGCCGGCTACCGCATCGAGCCGGTGTACAGCCCCGGCCGCGGCGAACCGTACCGCTACGCCCGCGCCTACATGCAGGACATGCTGCAGGCGCCGTTCGACATCGCCGACGACGCGCCGATCGACACCCGCGCCGGCGACCTGTTCCTCGGCCTCGACCTGATGATGCACGGCACCCAGCAGAACCGCGCCCAGTTCGAACGCATGCGCGCGCGCGGCGTGCAGATCTATTTCGTGGTGTACGACATCCTGCCGGTGCTGCGCCCGGACGTGTTCCCGTTCGGCGCCGAACCCGACTTCGCCGCCTGGCTCGACACCATCGCCGAACTGTCCGACGGCCTGATGTGCATTTCGCGCTCGGTGGCGGACGAGCTGCGCGGCTGGCTGCTGGCGCGCCCGCCGCTGCCGCGCCAGACGCCGCTGCGCCTCGGCTATTTCCACCTCGGCGCCGACATCGACGCCAGCGCGCCCAGCACCGGCCTGCCGCCGGACGCCGACCAGCTGCTGGCCCAGCTGGCCAGCCAGCCGACCCTGCTGATGGTCGGCACGCTCGAGCCGCGCAAGGGCCACGCCCAGGCGCTGGCCGCCTTCGACCTGCTGTGGCGCCAGGGCGTCCAGGCCAACCTGGTGATCGTCGGCAAGCACGGCTGGATGGTCGACAAGCTGGCCAAGGACCTGCGCGAGCATCCGGAACAAGGCAAACAGCTGCATTGGTTGAGCGGCCTCTCGGACGAGATGCTGTTAAAGCTCTACCATGCGGCATCGGGCCTGCTGATCGTCTCGGAAGGCGAGGGCTTCGGCCTGCCGCTGATCGAGGCGGCGCAGCACGGCCTGCCGATCGTGGCCCGCGACCTGCCGGTGTTCCGCGAAGTGGCGGGCGAGCACGCCACGTATTTCAGCGGTTTGACAGCCGAAGACTTGGCCGCTACCATGCGCGCTTGGCTGGATTTATTGCAAAAAAATAAAGCGCCACAGTCGGCCGGCATGCCGTGGCTGACCTGGGAACAAAGCGCCCAGGCGCTGTTGAGCGCGATGCTGGCTCCCGAATGGCAACATCTGATCCACCCTGAAGAACAACAACTATCATGATTATTGGAAACGGCCTGTTGGCCCAGGCGTTCAAGGCCTACATCCCGGCGTTTGCCGAAGAGCACGACCTGCTGGTGTTCGCCTCCGGCGTCTCGAACTCGCAGGAGCGCGCGCCCGAGCCGTATGCCCGCGAGCGCGCGCTGCTGGAAGAGGCGCTGGACCTGGACCGCTTCGTGCTGTACTTCAGCACCTGCTCGGTGTCCGATCCCGAGCTGTCGCACATGCCGTATGTCCAGCACAAAAAGGCCATGGAAGCGCTGATCATGGAGCGCGCCCGCCGCAAGGCGATTTTCCGCCTGCCGCAGGTGGTCGGCGCCACGCCCAATCCGCACACCCTGACCAACTATCTGTACGAACAGATCAGCACCGGCGCCCGCTTCAAGGTCTGGCTGCACGCGCGCCGCAACCTGATCGACGTGGCCGACGTGGCCTCGATCGTCTGCCACCTGGTGGAAAACCATGCGGCCGACGGCATTGTCACCAATGTCGCCAGCCCGGCCTCGACCGGCATCCAGCAGCTGGTGCACATCTTTGAAGAGGTGCTCGACAAGCGCGCCAACTACGAGAGCGTGGACGCCGGCGCCAGCTACGACATCGAAGCCGAGCTGGCGCTGAAGACCGCCACCGAGGCCGGCATCACCTTCGGCCCCGACTACGTGACCAACCTGATAAGGAAATACTATGGCCGCTGATCTGCCCCTGCCGCCGGCCGCCGCGCTGGCGCTGTCCTTCGTGATCCCGGTGTACGGCAGCGAGAAGGTGCTGCCGGAGCTGGTGTCGCGCCTGCAGGCCGTGCTCGACACGCTGCCGGCGGTGCGCGGCAGCTACGAGGTGATCTTTGTCTGCGACCGCTCGCCGGACCGCAGCTGGCACGTGATCCAGCAATTGTCGGCGCAATACCCGTGGGTGCGCGGCATCCTGCTGCGCATGAACGCCGGCCAGCACAACGCCCTGATGGCCGGCTTCGCCCAGGCGCGCGGCGCCATCGTCATGACCATGGACGACGACCTGCAGCACGCGCCGTCGGACATCCCGGCCCTGCTCGACGAGCTGGCCAGCGGCCGCGACGTGGTCTACGCCCGCTTCAAGAACCGCAAGCACGCCTCGTGGAAGATCGCCGGCAGCCGCCTGAACGACATGGTCGCCGGCTACCTGATGCAAAAGCCGAAAGGCCTGTACCTGTCGCCGTTCCGCGCCATGCGCGCCGAGATCGTGCGCGACATCCTGCGCTACCGCGGCCCGTATGTGTATGTCGACGGCCTGCTGCTGTCGGTCACGCGCAACATCGGCACGGTCGACGTCGAACACCACGACCGCTTTGCCGGCGACAGCGGCTACAGCCTGCGCAAGTCGATTTCGCTGTGGCTCAAGATGGCCACCAGCTTCTCGATCGTGCCGCTGCGCCTGACCTCGTTTGCGGGCCTGTTCCTGGCCGGCCTCGGCTTCCTGCTGGCCATCCTGCTGATCATCCAGAAGTTCACCATCGACAAGATGCCGATCGGCTGGTCGTCGCTGATCGTCACCATCCTGATCATCGGCGGCGCCCAGCTGGTGGCGCTGGGCATGCTCGGCGAATACCTGGGCCGCGTGCTGCTGACGCTGAACTCGCGCCCGCAATACGTGATCGGCGACAGCATCGGCCTGCTGGCCGCCGACGACCAGAACCACAAGGACCTCTGATGCAACAATTCCTTCTGTATTGCCTGTGCGGCGGCATGGGCGTGAGCACCGACTACGCGGTGTACTACCTCAGCTATACCGCCGGCATGTGGTACCAGGGCGCCAACGGCCTCGGCTACCTGGCCGGCACGCTGATGAGCTTTTTCCTGAACCGCATCTTCACCTTCGGCATGCGCGACCGCACGCTGCAGCGCCTGGCCATGTTCCTCGGCGTGGCCGCGGTCGGCTTCGGCGCCTCGGCGCTGCTGCTGTGGGCGCTGGTGCAGTTTGCCGGCGTCGATCCGCGCATCGCCAAGCTGATCACGCTGCCGATGGTGGTGGTGCTGCAATTCACGCTGAACCGCCGCCTGACCTTCAACGCCAAGAGCGCCGCCCCGGCCGCCGTTCCTTCCCAACATTGAGATCGCTTTATGACACAGCAATTTGACGCAGTAATCGTCGGCGCCGGCTTCACCGGCCTGACCTCGGCCCTGGCGCTGGCGCGCGCCGGCAAAAAAGTGGTGGTGCTGGACGGCGACACCACGCCGGGCGGCCTGGCCGGCACCTTTGAGTTCAAGGATGGCGTGACCATCGAGAAGTTCTACCACCACTGGTTCGACAACGACGTCTACGTGCCCGAGCTGGTCAAGGAACTGGGCATGGAGGGCGACGTCGTCATCATGCCGTCGAAGACCGGCATGTACTTCAACGGCAAGCACTGGAGCCTGTCGACGCCGCTGGACCTGCTGCGCTTCTCGCCGCTGCCCTTCCTCGACCGCATCCGCCTCGGCCTGATGGTGCTGAAGGTGCGCAAGGTCAAGGACTGGAAGGCGATCGAGCACCTGACCATCCAGGAATGGCTGGAGCCGCTGTGCGGCAAGAACGCCTACCGCGTGGTGTGGAAGCCGCTGATCGAGAACAAGTTCAATGTCTACCAGGACGCCATCAACGCGGTCTGGATGTGGAAGAAGCTGGTGCTGCGCGGCTCGACCCGCGACGCCAAGGGCGGCGAGCAGCTGGCCTACTTCAAGGGCGGCTTCGGCCGCCTGGCCGAAGCGATGGCGGCCGAGATCCGCAAGCTGGGCGGCGAGATCCGCTACGGCGCGCCGGTCACCGGCGTGCAGGCCGACGGCGGCAGGCTGCGCGCCGTGACCACCGCCGACGGCGCCGTCGACGGCAAGGAATTCCTGTTCACGCCGGCCTTCCCGATCATCGCCAACATCTTCGAGGGCAACGCCGACGCCGCCTGGCTGCAGCGCCTGCGCCGCGTCAAGTACCTCGGCAACGTCTGCCTGGTGCTGGAACTGGACCGCAGCCTGTCGGACACCTACTGGATCAACGTCAACGACCCGGGCTTCCCGTTTGTCGGCGTGATCGAGCACACCAACTTCGACAGCCCGGCCAACTACGACGGCAAGCACATCGTGTTCCTGTCGCGCTACCTGGCCAAGGAAGATCCGCTGTGGGCCGCCGGCGATAACGACTACCTGGACTTCGCGCTGGGCCACCTGCAGCGCATGTTCCCCGACATGCAGCGCAGCTGGATCCAGGACTTCCGCATCTGGCGCGCCGAGTTCGCGCAGCCGGTCACCGAAGTCGGTTACTCGCAATACGTGCCGGGCCGCGACACGCCGTACAGCAACGCCACCATCAGCACCATGGCGCAGATCTATCCGGAAGACCGCGGCACCAACTACGCCATCCGCGAAGGCAAGGCCGTGGCCAAGCTGATCGCCGCCAAGCTGGCCTGATCCGGCGTGCGCACCGAGCTTCAGCAAGACGTCCGCTCGTTCTGGCTGCGCACGCTGCCGCTGCTGCTGTGCGGCCTGCTGCTGGTGGCCCGGCTGGCGGACGCCCTGTGGTCCGACTCGGTCGACCTGGCCCACCACTACGCGCTGGCCGCCCGGCTGGCGCAGCACTGGGTGCTGCCGGCCGCCTACGACCCCAGCCTGGGGGAAATGAATGTCTACCCGAGCGGCGCCCACCTGCTGGCGGCGCTGGTCGGCCGTGTGGCCAACTCCACGCTGCTGGGCCTGCAACTGACGGCCTGCGCCGCCGTTGTGGCCATCTGGGTGGTGCTCTTGCTGTTCCTGCGCCAGTTGCCGGCGCGCGCCGCCGTCCTCAGCGGCGTGACGCTGCTGGCCCTGCTGCTGCTCAACCGCCATCTGCAATGGCTGGTACCGCATGGCGGCGAACTGGTCACCAATTTCTTCTACGCGCAGCTGACGGCCCAGGCCGGCGCGCTGCTGGCGATGCTGGCGGCGCTGGCCATCGAGCGCGCCGGCTTGCCGGCGTGGTGGCGCTACCTGCTGCTGCTGGCCGCGATCCAGGTCCTGTGCAGCGTCCACCTGATGCCGGCGCTGGAACTGCTGGCAGTGCTGGGACTGGGTTGCGCGCTGGATCTGCTGCCGCTGGCGGGACGCCAGCGCCGCCAGTCCGCCGCGCCGCTGGCCCGGCTGCGCGCGGTCCTGCCTGCCCTGCTGGCGCCGCTGATCGGCGCACTGCTGCTGGTGCGCCATCCGGGCTACGCCGTGATGCGCTCGCTCAGCGACCATGACGGCGGCATATTTCTCCATAATCTGAACAGTCCGCTGGCGCTGGGCCTGTATGCCGGCGGCGTGCTGCTGCTGTCCCTGATCATGCTGTACAGCTGGCGCCAGGCGCCGGCCGGCGAAGCGGCGCGTCACGCGCTGGGACTCAAATATATCGGCCTGTACGGCGGCGCCTGCGCACTGATGTGCGTGCTGCAATCGCTGGCGCTGCTGTTCCACGTCGGCACCGACTACGCGGTCAAGAAATACGTGTACGCCCTGCACACGTCGCTGCTGCTGGAGTTGTGCATGGTGCCGGCGCTGCTGCTGGCCTGGCACCGCCGGACGGCGCTGTATCCGACGCCGGCCCGCAAGCTAGCCTGGGGCCAGGCCGCCCGGCTGCTGTCGCCGCTGCTGCTGGCGCTGGCGGTGCTGCAGCAGCTGTCGCCGCGCATACCCCATGCCGACACCTCGACGCTGGTCCGCCTGGAGCAGCAGCTGACCACCGTGCGCGACCTGCGCCTGGCCGAACCGGCCGGCCGCTACACCTATGCGGCGCGGCTGGGCGTGAGTCCGGCCTACGCCTATATGTTCAGCATCGGCGTGTTTGGCGTACCGCGCGACAACAACGCCGGCGACCTGCTGGGCGACCGCATTCCCGGCGACCTGGCCCAGGTCGGCCACCTGCTGACCATCGCCAGCCTGGCCGAGGCCCAGCCGTACGCGCGCTGTCGTCAGGTTGACAGTCCGGCCGGCCTGGCGCTGCTGGATGGCGCCTGCCTGCAGGCGGAAATCAGCCCGCCGGAGCAGCATATCGCGCTGACCGACAAGAATCCGGCGATGCTGTGCCAGCTGACGGGCTTTTCCGCGCCGGAACAGAACGGCAGCTGGAGCAGCGCCAAAACCGCGGTGATCGCCTGCCCGGTGCCCAAGCGGGTCGCCGGCAAGCCGCCGACGCTGGCGGTACTGGCCACCCAGGCCTTTCTTGAGTCCCTGCCGCTGCAGCGGCTGGAGATCCGCGTCAACGGCGCGGCGCCGGCCACTTTCCGCTATGACGCGGCGACGCCGGCCCGTCTGCTGGAATTGCCGCTGCCGGCCAACGCCACAGCGCTGACGCTGACCTTGTCGCTGCCGGACGCCCGCTCGCCGCAGGCGCTGGGCCTGGGGACCGACCAGCGCGAATTGGGCGTGATGGTCCGCTCCATCTCCTTCCACTAAAGTCAACCTCCAACCAGGCGCACCATGTCCAAACCTGTTCCCACCACCACGCCGATCTCCGGCGCCGTCAAGGCCGCGCTGCTGCTCGGCATGGTCGCCCTGCTGCTGTGCGTCGGCATCGACACCATCTGGGCCACCTCGTCCGACTTCTCGCACCACTACTCGCTGGTGGCGCGCATCGCGCAATTGTGGATCCTGCCGCCCGGCGTCGACCCGAGCCTGGGCGAGATGAACATCTATCCGCGCAGCAGCCACATCCTGGCGGCCGTGCTGGGCATGCTGGTGCACTCGCCGCTGCTGGGCATGCACCTGCTGACGCTGCTGTCGATGATTGGCGCCTGGGCCGGCCTGGGCGCGCTGATGCTGACCCTGCCGCGCCGCGCCGCGCTGTCCACCATGCTGCTGCTGGCCTTCCTGCTGCTGGTAAACCGTCCGCTGCGTCTGGATATCTACGGCATCGAAGACATCGGCAACTTCTTCTTCGCCCAGCTGGTGGCGCAGGCGCTGATGCTGGGCGTGCTGGTGGCGGCGCTGGCGATGGAGCGGCGCGGCGTGGCGCCGCTGCTGCGCAACGGCTTCGTCCTCGGCAGCATCTACCTGCTGGCCGGCACCCACCTGCTGCCGACCGTGCAACTGGTGTGCGTACTGCTGGCGCTGGTGGCGCTGGACTTTGTCATGCAAGGCAAGCGCGGCAGCCGCGCATGGACCTTGAGCGCGTTGGCGACGCTGGCCACCATGGCGCTGGCGGTGCTGCTGATGATCAAGCATCCGGCCTATGCGGCCATGAAAACCATCAGCGCCAACGACGGCTCGCTGACCCTGCACTGGCTGGGCAGCATGGCGCGCATCGCCGTCTACTGCGTGGCGATCGCCCTGCTGTCGGGCTGGCTGACCTTCAGCTGGTGGCGCATGGCGCGCCGCGGCGAAGGCCGCGACTGGCTGGCGTTCAAATATATCGGCCTGTTCGGCCTGGCGGCGGCCGGCCTGTGCCTGCTGCAGATCGCGCTGCTGCATGTGGGCCAGGGGTCCGAATACGCCGTCAAGAAGCACGGCTTCACGCTCAACAGTGTGTTCCTGGTGGAGCTGGCGCTGCTGCCGGCGCTGCTGTCGACGCGGCTGCGCCAGGCCGCGCCGGGTCCGCATCCGCTGTGGGACGTGCTGCACGGCGCGCTGGCGCTGCCGCTGCTGATCGCCACCGCCTTCCTGACCATCACCTGGCACCGCGGCAGCATCGACACCTCCGACGCCGTGGCGCTGGAACACAAGCTGGAGCTGCGGCGCGACCTGGTGCTGCAACCGACGCCGGGCAAATATGTCTACGTGGTGGAAGTGCCCGGCATGCCGTCGTGGATGTCCTATCTGTACACCATCGGCGTGTTCGGCACGCCGCGCACCATGAACAGCCTGGACGTGCTGAGCGACCGGCCGCTGACCGAAACGCAGCTGATCGGCACCATCATCACCGGCGCCGGCGCCAACCTGGGCCGCATGAAGGAATGCCTGCAGCCGGGCTCCAACAGCGAGCTGGCGCTGATCGACGGCGCCTGCGCCACGCGCCAGTCGGCGCTGGGCCGGCCGGTGATCGGCATGACCAGCATCGACGGCCAGCCCAACTGCACGCTGGAAGGCTTTGGCATGGGCGAAGAAGGCGGACGCTGGACGGTGCTCGGCGAGGCGACGCTGAACTGCCCGCTGCCGGTGTTCGACAAAGGCGCGCCCAGCACGCTGACCATCCACGCCAACGCCTTCCTGCAGGGCGCGATGACGCAGCGCCTGCGGGTGTCGCTGAACGGCGGCGCGGCGCAGGAATTCACCTTTGTCAGCCAGCAGCCGCCGCCGCTGGTGGAAATCAAGCTGCCGGCCCACGCCGACGGCCAGCTGAAGATCCACCTGGCGATGCCGGACGCGGTCACGCCCAAGTCGCTGGGCCTGAGCGGCGACGATCGCCAGCTCGGGGTGATCATCAAGTCGCTGGAATTCAAGTAATTCCAGACGAAAAAAAACCGCCGCGTATGACACGCGGCGGTTTTTTTTTGGCTGACGCCAGCTTACTTCGGCGAACCGCCCAGCAGGAAGGCCAGCTTCGGCTTGGCCTTGGTGATGCCGCTGTTGCCGGCCGTGGCGCTGGGCGCCGGCGCGGCCTTGGTCGGCTCGTAGGGCTTCAGGAACCATGGATCGACCTTCTCGCGGCGTGGCGGACCGCCGCCGCCGAGGCTGCGCGGCGGACGCTCGCCGCGCTCGGCCGGACGGCCGGCCGGGGCGCGGCCCATGTCTTCGGTGCGGCGCGGACGGCGTTCGCCGCGCTCGTCGGCAAAGCTCGGCGCCGGGTTGAAGCCTTCCGGCTCGGCGCGCTTGATGGTCTGCTTGATCAGTTTTTCGATGTCGGTCAGCAGGCGCTCGTCCTTGTCCGAGTAGATCGAAATCGCATCGCCCGAGGCGCCGGCGCGGCCGGTGCGGCCGATGCGGTGCACATAGTCTTCGGCGTTGTACGGCAGGTCGTAGTTGATCACGCACGGCAGGTCGGAGATGTCGAGGCCGCGCGCGGCGACGTCGGTCGCCACCAGGATGTCGATCTCGCCCTTCTTGAACGCGTCCAGGGCGGCCATGCGCTCCTGCTGCGTGCGGTCGCCGTGAATCGCCACCGCCTTCATGCCTTCGCGCTCCAGCTCGCGCGCCAGGCGCGAGGCGCCCAGCTTGGTGTTGGAGAAGATGATCACCTGCTTGAGCTCGCGCTGGCGCAGGATGTGCGCGGTCAGCGCGTGCTTCTGGTTCTCGGCAATTTTATAGACCACCTGGGTGACCTTGTCGGCGGTCTGGTTGCTGCGCGCCACTTCGATGGTGATCGGGTCGGTCAGGAAGGTGTTGGCCAGCTTCTTGATTTCCGGCGAGAAGGTGGCCGAGAACATCAGGTTCTGGCGCTTCTTCGGCAGCAGGTTGATGATGCGCTGCAGGTCCGGCAGGAAGCCCATGTCGAGCATGCGGTCGGCTTCGTCCATGACCAGCATCTGCACCTGGCCCAGGCTGATGTTCTTTTGCTCCACGTGGTCCAGCAGGCGGCCCGGGGTGGCGATGACGATTTCCACGCCGGCCTTCAGGATCACGGTCTGCGGCTTCATGTCCATGCCGCCGAACACCACGGTCGAGCGCAGCGGCGTGTGCTGGGCGTAGGCCTTGACGTTCTCGGCCACCTGCACCGCCAGTTCGCGGGTCGGCGTCAGGATCAGCGCGCGCACCGGATGGCGCGCCGGCGAGGTGCTGGCGCTGGCGTGGGCCAGCAGCATCTGGATGATCGGCAGCGAGAAGCTGGCGGTCTTGCCGGTACCGGTCTGGGCGGCGCCCATGACGTCGCGGCCTTGCAGCAGCACGGGAATGGCCTGCGCCTGGATCGGCGTCGGGTGCTCGTAGCCCTGGTCGTTCAGCGCACGCAGGATGTCCGGCGACAGGCCGAAATCGGCGAAGCGCACGGTGGCTGGGGCGGCAACGGCAGGCTGCTCGGATGGGGACGGGGTAGTGATCTCGGTATCGGACATAATGTGGACGGATGGTGAAGCGCCGTAAACTATACCCTAATTTCTGGCAACTGCGCTAAAAACCGCCAGTTTTATGCTGAAACTATTGCATCAATGGCATGTATAATAGCCGGCTGACCTGAATCTGGATGAATGCGCCCCTCTGCCATGCCCGTGTCTCTCTCGACGTTACGCCGCCTTCTGCTGGTCTGCCTGCTGGCATGCTTCCTGGCTCCGCTGTTGCCGCCGGGCGCAGCCGAGGCCGCGCCGGCGCCGTCGCTGCGTTTCAAGAAACTCGGCCCGCTCGGCGGCGACGAACCGTCGATGCTGTCGCTGATCCAGGACCGCAAGGGCTTTGTCTGGGTCGGCACCCACACCAACGGTCTGTACCGCTACAACGGCTACCAGGCGGTCAAGTACACCAACAACCCGTCCGACCCGGGCAGCCTGCCGCATGACCGCGTGTCGGCCATCTTCGAGGACAAGCAGGGCCGGGTGTGGGCCGCGACCCAGAACGGGCTGGCGCGCTTCAATCCCGAGACCAACAACTTCACCACCTTCACCACCGAGCTGGCGCCGAAGAACCACCGCATCGTCAAGAACATCATTTCCGACGGCAAGGACGGCCTGTGGATCGGCACCTGGGGCGGCCTGCAGCACTTCGATCCGGCCCAGGGCAAATTCGACGCCGTCTACGCCCACAGCGACAACGATCCCGACAGCCTGGCCAGCAACGACCTGAACGCGCTGGCGCTGGACGCCAAGGGCGGTGTCTGGATCGGCACCTGGCCCGGCGGCCTGGACTACCTGGCGCCCGGCGCGAAAAAGTTCCGCCACCACCAGGTCGATCCGGCCGCCAAGCCGGACGCGCGCGTCAACATCGTCCGCGCGCTGCAGTTCGACAACGGCGGCGCGCTGTGGATCGGCACCGAGTCCGGCATCATCCGCTGGGACGGCAGGAGCGACTGGGACACGCGCAAGGCGATCGCCTCGCCCTACAGCCGCATCACCAACTTCGGGCTCGACAACAAGGGCGTGCTGTGGGCCACCACGCTGTCGGCCGGCCTGCTGCGCTGGAACGACGCCAACGACATGTTCGACCAGTTCGTGCACGCCGCCGACGATCCCTACAGCCTGCCCGGCGACAACCTGCGCGCGGTGATGCAGGACCGCGGCGGCATGCTGTGGATCGCCTCCTTCACCGACGGCATCGCCATGGCCAACCTGAGCAGCGAAGGCTTCACGCGCCACGTGCCGTTCCGCATCGACAGCCGTTCGGCGCCGGCCAGCAATGCGCTGCTGAGTCTGGCGCGCGCGCCGAACGGCAGGATCTGGCTGGGCGGCAACGTCGGCATGAGCTTGTACGATCCGGCCACCAGCACCGTGCTGCGCAGCTACCACGCCGACGACAAGACGCCGGGCAAGCTGTCGCACTCCATCGTCTACAGCATGTACCAGGACGAGGACGGCAAAGGCCCGCTGTGGCTGGGCACCTCCAACGGCCTGAACCGCCTCGACACGCCGGACAGCCCGTTCCAGACCATCCACTTCGGCAACACCGCCAGCGACTACATCAACGCCATCGCGCCCGGCGCCGGCGGCATGCTGTGGCTGGCCACCGGCAACAGCCTGATCCGCTACGAGATCAGGACCGACGCCCGCAAGATCTACTACAACGATCCGCAGGACCCGCACTCGCGCAGCGTCAACGGCACCTCGGCGGTGCTGGAAGACCGCCAGGGCCGCGTGTGGGCCGGCTCGGAATGGAACGGCGGCGGCCTCGACCTGCTGGACACCGCCAGCGGCAAGTTCCGCCACTACCGCCACTCGTCCAGGGACACGGCCAGCCTCAGCGACGACAACATCGCCAGCCTGCACGAGGATGGGCAGGGCCGCATCTGGGTCGGCACCAGCAAGGGCCTGGACCTGGTGGTGTTCAAGCCGGACGGTTCGATCGCCTTCAAGTCCTACGCGGCGGCCATGCGCGCGCCGAAGATCCTGGCCATCCAGCACGACAACGACGGCAAGATCTGGTGCAGCACCATCGCCGGCCTGTACCGGCTGGAACCGGACAGCGGCAAGGTCACCCAGTTCACCGCCTCGGACGGTTTGACCGAGGGCTTCACCGTCAACTCCTCGTCGTTCGGCGCCGACGGCACGCTGTACTTCGGCGGCGTGCACGGCATGACGGCGGTGACGCCGACCAAGGTGAAAACCAGCTCGGTGCCACCGCAGGTGGCGATCACCGACATCACCGTGTTCAACCACTCGCTGCAGAACGGCAAGCCGGCCGAGAACGTCAAGGCCGACGGCCCGGTGACGGCGCCCACCGCGCTGACGCTGTCGTCGCAGGCCTCGGTGTTCGCGCTGGAGTTCGCGGCGCTGCATTACACCGAGCCGTCCGGCAACCGCTATTCCTACCAGTTGCAGGGCTTCGACCGCGACTGGGTGGAGACCGACGCCAGCCACCGCACCGCCAGCTACACCAACCTGAATCCGGGCCAGTACGTGTTCCGCGTCAAGGCCGCCAATCACCTCGGCGTGTGGAACAATGTGCCGGCCACGCTCAACATCACCATCACGCCGCCGTTCTGGCAGCGCTGGTGGTTCCGTTCCGGCCTGGCGGCGCTGGTGGTCGGTTCGCTGGTGCTGGCGTACAAGATCCGCATCAGCCGCCTGACCCGGCATCAGGCCGAGCTGGAGCGGACGGTGGCGGCGCGCACCGCCGAGTTGGAGGAATCCAACCGCAAGCTGGCCGCACTGAGCACCACCGACGGCCTGACCGGCGTCAGCAACCGCCGTGGTTTCGACGTGGCGCTGGAGGCCGAATGGCGGCGCGCGGCGCGCACCGGCCAGACGCTGGCGCTGCTGATGCTGGACGTGGACTACTTCAAGAAGTACAACGACCATTACGGCCACCAGGCCGGCGACGCCATGCTGCGCACCGTGGCCGGGCTGATCACCACCCACGGCCGCCGCACCACCGACGTGGTGGCGCGCTACGGCGGCGAAGAGTTCGCGCTGCTGGCGGCCGCCACCGACGCCACCGATGCCTTCGGCGTGGCGGAGGAGATCTGCGGCGAGCTGACCCGGCGGGCCTTGCCGCACGCGCAGTCGCCGTTCGGTATCATGACCATCAGTATCGGGGTTGCGGTGCTGGTGCCGACCGAGGACACCGCGCCGCAGGACCTGGTGCAGCTGGCCGACCGCGCGCTGTACCGCGCCAAGGAAAAAGGACGCAATATGGCGCTGCTGGCGATGCCGCCGATGTGAGCGCCGACGTGAGATAAGTATGGATGATCCGAAGCCACAACCACCCACCCCGCCCGCACCGGGCGACTGCTGCAGCAGCGGCTGCGTCTACTGCGTCGAAGACCTGTACCAGGAAGAACTGGCGCGCTACCAGCAAGCCCTCAAGGACTGGCGGGCGCGCCACCCGGAATAAGTCCGCGGCGCTGCCAGAACAGCAGCGCGGTGATGCCGATGGTGATGCCCAGGCCGACGCCGAATTCCGTGGTCAGATAACGCACCGCGCCGCTGTCCGCCGTCAGCGCATCGAAGATCGCCTGCACAAACAGATTGTGGCTGGCGTGCAGCAGCGCGCAGGGCCAGACGCTCTCGCTGCGCAGCCTGAGCCAGCCGATCGGAAACGCCATCGCCACCACCGCCAGCGTGAAGCAGCCGAGCGCAACGGCCGGATTGGTGCCGGCGTTGTAGCTGCCCCATAGCAGATTCGGATAATGCCAGACGGCCCAGATCAGGCCGCTCGCCACGCAGGCGCCGGTGAAGCCGAAGCGCGCCATCAGGCGCGGGAACAAAAAACCGCGCCAACCGATTTCTTCGCCCAAGGCCCAGGTCAGCCCGGAAATCATGCCCACCGTCAGCAGCAACGGCACGCCGACAGCGAAGGCGCCCAGCAGCGGCCACTGCGCCAGGTTGTAGGAGCCGGCCACGCGCTGCGCGAACGCATCGACGGCGAAGCTGTCCGCAAACAGCGCCCAGGCCAGCAGATACACCGGCAAGGCATACAGCAGCGGCACGCCATAACTCAGCGTCAGCCAGCGGCGTTCCGGCCAGCGCCAGCCCAGCGTGCCGAGATCGACGCCGCACACCTTGCAGGTGATGAAGGCGGCAAACGCCGGACACCACATGATGAAGCGGTCCGTCATGGGATTCGGCTGCGCCAGGTGAATGCCGAGGGCATCGGCCGCGCCGGACAGCAGCACCAGGCAGGCCAGGAACACCGCGATCTGGCGCGGCACGTCACTGTCCCGCGACATCATGCGTTCTTGCGGCGGCGCGCGCCGACGGTGAGCCACACTGCCGACACCAGGAAGTAGAAGGCGCCGACGCCGGCATAGCCCGCCACCGTGGCCAGTGCCGGCGGTTCCGGCGTATGCAGTGCCTGGAAGATGAATGCGCCGCCGGCCAATGCCGACTGGCCGCCGCTCAGTATCATCGCCCACTGCCCGCCGTTGGCCTTCCAGCGGCGCACGGCGGTGAACAGCTGCAGCAGCCCCGCCACGATGGCCCAGGCGCCGAATACGCCCAGCACCGCCTGCATGCTTTGCAGCGACAGGGCCACCGCCAGCGTCGTCGCCAGGCTGACGGCGAAATTGATGGTCTGGCTGCGGTTCAGCGCCAGCCCGCCGTTGCGCGCGGCGTCGATGAAGTTGGCCACCGCATCCCAGGCGGGATAGCTGACCAGCAGCACGGCGCCGACAAACCATGAGAACTTGCCTGCCGTGAAGGCGGCGATCACCCAGGCGACGGAAAACGCCGCGCGCAGGGCGTAGTACTGTTTTAGCCAGCGTTCCTGGCTCGATTGCTGATTCATCGTATTCTTCCCCCTTGTGCTACCTACTAGTTGGTAGGATTCTGCTACTAAAAAAAGGGATGCGGTGCATCCCGTGCTTATATCGTGGTCAGCTGGTCCAGTTGCGGCGTCATGATCGCGCTGAACATCGCCGGCTCGCCATAGGCCCGCGACGACAGCATGGCGCCGTGCACTGCCGCCATGAAGATTTCCGCTTCCACCTGCGGCGTGCGCGCCAGCTTCATCACGCCCTGCTGCTGTCCCCGCTCCAGCACGCCCGCCATCCAGGCCGACAAGGTGCGGAAGTGCGTGCGCACCTCTAGCGCCACTTCCTCGGGCAGGATCGGCAGTTCGCTGGCCAGCAGCGCGCAGATGCAGAACGGCGCGCTGGCGTCGCCGATACAGGTTTCCCAGTAGCGGACGTAGGCGCGCAGCTGCTCGGCCGGGCTGGCGATGCCGTGCTCCAGGTTCGCCAGACCGTCCCTGATGGCGGCGCGGTACTGGCTCACCAGCGCACGGACCAGATCGACCTTGCTGGGGAAGTGGTGGTGAATGCTGGCTTTCTTAATGCCGACCACTTCCGCTATGTCGGCGTAGCTGAAGCCGTTGTAGCCGCCGGCAGCGATCAAGACCCTGGCGCTGCCGAGGATATCTTCGGCAGTGTTCGATAATTTACTCATGCAGCATCCTACCTTCTGGTAGGATGGCAGTCAAGCGCCAATTTTTCACCCCAAACGAAAGGGTCTGCCCCCAAACGAAAGGGTCTGCCCCCAAACGAAAGGGTCTGACCCCATGCGGGGTCAGACCCTGGCCGCAGCGGTGTGCGGGTGTCACGGGTGCCGCGTGCTGCACTGCAAAAGCGTGACGCGGCGGTTTTGGGGGCAAGCTTAGAATGCCTCCCACTCATCCCCACCCACCGTCTCCTTGACCGGCTTCTTCAACGCCGGCCGCACCGCCGGCGCCTTGGCGCTGGCCACCACCGCTGGCGGCACCGCCCGCTTACGCGGCGGCGCCGGACGCGGCGCCGCCTGCGCCGTCGCCAGCAGCTTGAACACGCTCACCACTTCACTCAGCTTGGCCGCCTGCTCCTGCATCGACTCCGCCGCCGCGGCCGCCTGTTCCACCAGCGCCGCATTCTGCTGCGTCACCTGGTCCATCTGCACGATCGCCGTGTTCACCTGCTCGATGCCGGCGCTCTGCTCCACGCTGGCCGAGGTGATCTCGCTCATGATGTCGGTCACGCGGGTGATGCTGGTGACGATTTCGTGCATCGTCTCGCCGGCCTGATTGACCAGCACCGAACCGGTTTCCACCTTCTCCACCGAATCGCTGATCAGCAGCTTGATGTCCTTGGCCGCCGCCGCCGAGCGGTGCGCCAGGTTGCGCACCTCGCCCGCCACCACCGCGAAGCCCCTGCCCTGCTCGCCGGCGCGGGCCGCTTCCACCGCCGCGTTCAAGGCCAGAATATTGGTCTGGAAGGCAATCCCGTCGATGACCGAAATGATGTCGACAATCTTGCGCGACGATTCGTTGATCGAGGCCATGGTGCCCACCACCTGGCCCACCACGTCGCCGCCCTTGAGCGCGATGCCGGAGGCCGATTGCGCCAGCTGGTTGGCCTGGCGCGCATTGTCGGCGTTCTGCTTGACGGTGCTGGTCAACTCCTCCATCGAGGACGCCGTCTCTTCCAGCGAGCTGGCCTGCTCTTCGGTGCGCGACGACAGATCCTGGTTGCCGCTGGCGATTTCCGCCGAGGCCGTGGCGATGGTGTCGGTGCCGTTGCGCACCTGGCTGACCAGGCTTTGCAGGTTGCCGGTCATGTCCTTCAGCGCCTGCATCAGCTGCCCGGTTTCACAGGAACTCTTGACGTCGATGTCGCGCGTCAAGTCACCGTCCGCCACATCGCGCGCCAGCGACACCGCTTCCTGCAGCGGCCTGGCGACGATCCGCGCCACCCACATCGCCAGCACCATGCCGATGCCGATATTGACCACCAGCAGAATAATCGAGGTAATCCGCGCGTTCTGGTACACCACCGAGGCCGCCTCGCTGGCCGCATCGCCGCCGTCGACGTTCAGTTTGACCAGCTTGTTGATGATGTCGGTGAATTCGGTGATGCGGGAGGCGGAAGCGGTCATCACCGCGCGCCCTTCCGTCTTGCTGCCGGAGCGCGACAGCTGCACCATTTTGTCGTGCTCGCCCATATAGGCCGCCACGCTCTTGTCGAAATCGGCCGCCATGGCCCTTTCTTCCGGGCTGGAAATCAGGCCTTCATAGGCGCTGCGGTGTTTTTTCAGCGAGGCCAGCGCCTCGTCCATGCGCTTCTCGTAGCCGGCCATCAGCGCCGCGTCGTCGTTGAGCAGGTGCGCCAGTTCCCAGCGCCGCAGCTCGCCCACGTCGGAACGCAGGTCCATCACCGCGCGCACGCTGGGCATCCAGTTGTCCGCCAGGTCGGTCGACGCCTGGTTGACGCGGCTCATCGACACCATATTGCTGATGCCGAGGATTAAGGTCAGCAACAATACCGCACCGAACGAGACGATCAGTTTGGGGGCGATTCTCAGATCGTAAAACCACTTCATGGCGGATCTCCTGATGGTTGCACCGGGTATCCAGTATGCAACTAACAGGAGCCCGGTGCCAGCGACAAGCTGTTGCTGTGTTTTCCACACAACAACCTGTCGCTTTAGGGCGATTTACAGCTTGCCGTTCAGGGTCAGGAACACCTGGCGCGGCGCGCCGTTCAGCAGCGTTTGCGCGGTGCCGTTCGGATCGCTGGCCTGGAAGCCGTTCGAGCCGATGGTGCTGATGTACTGCTTGTCGAACAGGTTGGTCACGTTCAGCTGCAGCGACAGTTCCTTGGCCCAGCCCAGCGACTTCAGCTTGTAGCCGGCCGACAGGTTGGCCAGCCAGAACGACGGCACGCCGTTGTCGTTCAGGTAGGTGTAGTAGCGCTTGCCGGTGTACTTGGCGCCGAGACGGGCGAACAACGGGCCGCCTTCATACGACACCTCGGTGTTGAACAACTGGCGCGGCGCGTCGACCACGGTCTTGCCGCTGACCGCCACCAGCGTGGTGCCGTCCATGTAGTTCGACTTGTACTTGGAATCGTTGAAGGTGTAGGAGTTGAACCAGCTGAACTCGCGGTTGAACTTCCACACGGCGATCGCTTCCAGACCCTTGGTGTCGACTTTACCGACGTTGACGAAGGTCGAGGCGCAACCGACGATGCCGGCGCAGGTGGCCACGCTCAGCTGACGGTCATCGAAGCGCGCGCTGTACACCGCCAGCGAGCCTTGCAGGCTGGCGCGCTTGAAGCGGTAGCCGAGGTCGACGTTGGTCGAGGTTTCCGGCTTCAGGTTGGCCACGCCGGCGTTGTAGGCGGCCTGGGTCTGCGAGAACGGACCGGTCACGCCCGGCTGGTGCGCGCGCATGTTTTTCGATGCCGAACCGAACACTTCATCGTCGCTGGTGAGCGCGTAATTGAAGCCGGCCTGCGGCAGGAATTTCTTGTTGGCGTCCAGGTCGCCGGCGGCGCGCGTGCCGACGATGTTGGTGGCCTTGATGTCGACGTCGAGCGACTTGAAGCCGGCGTTGATTTTCAGCTTGTTGTCCATCAGCGCCAGCGTGTCCTGCAGGTAGTACTGCGAGGTGGTGGTGATGAAGTTCTGCTTCCAGTCGGTGGCGAACGGATTGGTCAGGTAGTACATGGTGTCGGCCGGACCGGTCACGCCGTAGTAGTTGCGGCTGGCGGTGTGGTTGTTGCGCTCGCCCCACAGGCCGGCAGCGATGGTGTGGTCGCCGATTTCCCAGCTCAGGTCGCTGGTGACGCCGTCGCGGCCGATGCTGTACTCGGTGGTGCGCACCGAGATCGGGTTGGCGGCGTCGGTCGGCACGTAAGGCGTGTACCAGTGGCCCTGGCCCTTGTTGTCGTGGTGGTAGACGGTGGTCTTCAGGTCCAGGTTCTGGGCCAGGTGCAGGTCCAGCGTCAGGCCGCTCAGGGTGTCCTTGCGCAGGCCGCCGGCCGAGTAGTAGGCGTCGTCCAGGCTGTTGACGCCGCCGCTGTAGATGCCCTTGGCGGCATTCACCGCGCGCTGCCAGTCGGACTGGTAGTTGTCCCAGTTGTAGCCGAGGCGGCGGATCATTTCCAGCGACAGATCCTGGTAGTCGATTTCCTTGCGGTCCGAGTAGTTCAGGAAGCCGGTCAGGCTGTTGTCGCCGAAGTTGAACACGAAGCGCGAGTTCCACTGATCCTGGTCCTGGCCGCCCTGGCCTTTCCATTTGTCGGTGCGCTGGCGGGTGCCGCTCAGGTAGGCCTTGAAGACGCCGTTGATCAGGCCGGTGTCGACGCGGGCGAAGGTGCGCGAGGTCGAATCGCTGCCGAAGGTCTGCGCGAAGGTCAGGGCGCGCTCGTCGCTCGGGGCCAGCGTGAAGAACTGCACGGTGCCGCCCAGGTTGCTCGACGAGGCGGTGCCCAGCGAACCGGCGCCTTGCGACACCGACACGCTGCCGATGTTTTCCGACGAGATGGCGCGGCTGATGTGCAGGCCGTTGTTGTTACCGTAGGTCATGTCGCCGAGCGGAATGCCGTCCAGCGTGAAGCCCAGCTGGTTCTGGTTGAAGCCACGGATGCTGAAGCGGGTCGACCACTCGTAGGCGCCGAACGGATCGGACGACTGGAAGTTCACGCCGGGCAGCTTTTCCAGCACTTTCAGCGGGCTGGTGCCCGGCAGCGCTTCGGCCAGGTCGGCCTTGTTGATGTTTTGCACCTGGCGCGACTGGCCGCGGCCGGTGATTTCCACGGTTTGCACCGGACCGGCCATGGCGGCGACAGCGGCGCTGTCATCGGCGGCGTCGGCATCGGCGGGAACGGCGGCGGCAGCGTAGGCGGCGTGGCAAGCCAGGGCTTGCAGAACCAGCAGGCACAGAGGTTTCAGGGGGAAGCGCTGTTGCATGATTGTTGTTCTTTCTTGCTAGGTTGGTGGAATATCAACTGGCAAGATTGTAGGAAGAGCATGTGACGATGCGATGACGCCGGCATGACATCTTGATGACACAACAACAGTTGTTCATGCAGTCATAGTACGGCTCCGCACGGAAGCGCGGCCGGCGCCGCCGTAGCATGGCGGCAAACAGGAGACCACATGGACAAACACGCCCCGGCCAAGGGTTGGCTCGGCAAGCTCGGCCCCGGCCTGATCACCGGCGCGGCCGACGACGACCCGAGCGGCATCGCCACCTACTCGCAGGCCGGCGCGCAATTCCGCTACGGCATGCTATGGACGCTGCTGCTGGCCTATCCGCTGATGGTCGGCATCCAGGCGGTCAGCGCGCACATCGGCCGCGTCAGCGGGCATGGCCTGGCGACCAATATCCGCCGCCACTTTCCGGCCTGGCTGCTGTACACGCTGGTGGCCTTGCTGCTGCTGGCCAACACCATCAACATCGCCGCCGACATCGCCGCCATGGGCGAGGCCGCCAGCATGGTGCTGGGCGGCGGCGCGCACTGGTACGCGGCCGGCGCCGGCGTGCTGTCGGCGGTGCTGCAGGTGATGCTGCCCTACCGCAGCTATGTGCGCGTGCTCAAGTGGCTGACGCTGGCGCTGCTGGCCTATGTCGCCACCACGCTGACGCTCAAGCTGCCGTGGCCGGCCATTCTGCATGCGGCCGTGCTGCCTTCGCTACACTGGAACAAGGATTACATCACCACCGTGGTGGCGATCTTCGGCACCACCATCAGCCCCTACCTGTTCTTCTGGCAGGCCTCGCAGGAAGTGGAAGACCTGCACGCCGATCCCGACGCCCGGCCGCTCAAGCACGCCACGCACCAGGCCAGCGAACAGCTCAAGCGCATCAAGATCGACACCGTCACCGGCATGGGCTTTTCCAACCTGGTGGCGATGTGCATCATGCTGACCACCGCCGCCACGCTGGGCGCCCACGGCATCACCCACATTGCGTCGTCGGCGCAGGCGGCCGAGGCGCTGCGGCCGATCGCCGGCGACTTCGCGTTCGCCCTGTTCAGCATGGGCATCATCGGCACCGGCCTGCTGGCGGTGCCGGTGCTGGCCGGCTCGGCCGCCTACGCCATCGCCGGCGCCATGCGCTGGAACAACAGCCTGGAGTTGCAATTGGCCGGCGCGCGCAAGTTCTACGCCATCATCATCGGCGCCACGCTGGTGGGCACGGCGCTGTGCTTCACCGCCATCGACCCGATCCAGGCGCTGTTCTGGAGCGCGGTGGTCAATGGCGTGATCGCGGTGCCGGTGATGGTGGTGGTGATGCTGCTGGCCGTGCGGCCGGCCGTGATGGGCGCACTGGTGATCTCGCGCCGCCTGCGCGTGCTGGGCTGGCTGTGCACGGCCGTGATGGCGCTGGCGGTGCTGGCGATGTTTGCCACGCTGGGGTAAGCTGGGGTTTTCCCCGGAGGTGCGATGCGACGCTTGTTTGCCCTGCTGCTGACCCTGATGATGGCGCTGCCCGCGCTCGCCATCGACCGGCCCTTCCCCGCCAACATCCTGCGCGGCAAATTCACCCCCGGCTATTTTCCCGACATTACGCTGGACGGCAAGCCGCGCCAGCTGTCGCCGTCCGCGCGCATCTTCAACCAGGACAACCGCATCGAAATGCCGGCCGCCGTGCGCGGCGCCGACCTGGTGGTCAACTACACGGTCGACGGCATGGGCTATGTCGACCGCATCTGGATACTGACGGCGGACGAAGCCGCGCAGCCGGTGCCGGCGGCTAAATAACGAAGTCCGGCTGCGCTTGCGGCGCGGCGCGGCCGTCGGCAAAGTGCAGCAGCTCGTCGGGCAGGATAGGCCGCGAGATGTGGTAGCCCTGCAGATAATGGCAGCCCATCTTTTCCAGGATCGCGGCCTGCCCCGCCGTTTCCACGCCCTCCGCCACCAGTTGCAGGCCCAGGCTGTGGCCCATGGCGATGATGGCGTGCACCAGGCTGTTGCTACGCTCGCTATGCTCGATATCCATGACAAAGGCGCGGTCGATCTTCAGCGTGTTCAGGTGGAACTGCGTCAGGTAGCTGAGCGAGGAATAGCCGGTGCCGAAATCGTCGAGCGATATGCCGACGCCCAGCGCGCGCAGCTGCGCCAGCACGGTCTGGACGTTGGCGGCGTCCTCGATCAGCACGCGCTCGGTCAGCTCCAGTTCCAGCTGGTGCGGCGACAGGCCGTTGCGGATCAACGCCTGCGACACCAGCGTGACAAACTGCGGATCGGCCAGCTGCCAGGCCGAGACGTTGATGCTGATGGTCACATCGTCCAGCACGCTGTGCTTCCACAGGCCGACCTGGCGGCAGGCCTGCTCCAGCACCCAGGTGCCCAGCGCGATGATCATGCCGCTGTCCTCGGCGACCGGAATGAAGCGGTCCGGCGGCATCGGCCCCAGCAGCGGGCTGTTCCAGCGCAGCAGCGCCTCCACCTTGGTCAGCTTGCCGGTGTGGGCGTTGGTGATGGCTTGATAAACCAGGTAGAACTCGTTGGCCTCGATGGCGTCGCGCAATGCACCGTCGATCACCAGGGCGTCCTTGGCGACGGCGTTCATGGCGTCGTTGAACACGCGCTGCTCGCCGCGGCCGGCTTTCTTGGCCTCGTACATGGCGATGTCGGCGTTGCGTATCAGGGTGTCGCTATCGGCGCCGTGGTTTGGATAGCAGGCAATGCCGATGCTGGCCGTGACGCTGATCGCATGGTAGGACAGCTCGAAGCCCCTGCCCATGGCGGCGATGACGGCCTCGGCGCAATCGGCCGCCATCTGCTCGGCGCTGTGGGGCGCCAGGTCGGAAATAACGATGATGAACTCGTCGCCGCCGAAGCGGGCCAGCACATCGGTCGGCCGCAGCAGCTGGTGCAGGCGGTCGGCGGCATTGCGCAGCAGTTCGTCGCCGGCGGCGTGGCCGAAGGAATCGTTGACGCGCTTGAACTTGTCCAGGTCGATGAACAGCACCGCGCATTCGCGGCCGGCCGCAGCCGCTTTCCTCACCTCCTCCGTCAGCCGGACCGACAGCGCGTGGCGGTTGCAATAGCCGGTGACCGGATCGACGCGGGCGGCCTGGTACAGCAAATCGTCCTTCTTCTTGCGCTCGCTGACGTCAAGCAGCTGGACCAGGCAGTACAAACGGCCGCGCTCGACATATGGCGACCCCAACAGCTCGACCGGCAGATGGTTGCCATTTCGCAACTTAAAGATGGCGGTATCGGCGATCGGATATTGTGCGCCGTCGGCCTCGAAGCGGAAGAAATAATGGTCGGCCATCTCGCGCGTCAGGCCGGGCAGCAGATCGCAAACATGCAAACCGATCAACTCCTGCGCGCTGTTAAATCCAAGCAACTTTGCACAACGTTCATTGGCGACATGGATGTAGCCGCGCCGGTCGCGGATCAGAAATCCGTGGCTCAGGCTGTCGATGGTGCGGGCGTAGCGCTGCTGGATTTCATCCTGGACCGCGTAGATCAGGCCGAGCATCGTCAGCACTTTGAGAATGCTGGTGCCGACAAACCATACCGCATAGACATCCGGACTGAGGCTGACGGCGGAGAATAAATTAAACCCGCCGCGCAGCATCAGCGTCAGGCCCAGCCAACGATAGCGATTATTAACGCTGACCAGCCGCGAGCCCACCCATAACATGACCAGGCCCAAAGCCGCAGCACTGCCGCGCGGCAGCCATTGATTATTCAGGTGCCAGGCGTAATAGAAAATACCGCTGAGGACCAGAATGACCGGCGACATCCAGCGCACATGATGTGCGCGTAATTTACCGATAAAGAATTGCGTACCGGCCCAATAACCGGCCGCGCCGACGGTTAAACACAAGGCGCATAAATACAGCTGCAATTCCAATGGAATAAGGCCCGTGCCGCCAAACCATATAATCCCGCCGGCCATAATCGCCAGTTGGCCGGCGCCCCAGAATAGCGCGTGCTTTTCCTTGCGCTGCATCAGCCATAGGAAAATCAGTAATGCGCTCAAGATGGAGTCGGCGGTAAATTCCACCACCATCGCTGTGAGATAGCCTGGTTCTGCGCTCATTGGCGTTCTGCGCCCTGCGGGCGGATCAAGATGACTACCCGCATTGTAAGCTGAAAGGCAAAGTCATGCTAAAAATTAGCACAAACCAGCCAGTTTTCAGCTTATGCCCTACAGGAACAGGGAAATCGCCAGAGTCCACATGATCAACGCGATAATGCCGTCCAAAATACGCCAAGCATTGGGTCGGGAAAATATCGGCGTCAAATAACGCGCTCCCAGTCCCAAACTGCTGAACCATATGGTCGATGCCAGCATCGCCCCCAGCGCAAAATACCAGCGCCCGTCGCCGGGCTGCTGGCCGCCTATCGACCCTAATAAAACCACGGTATCGAGATAAACATGGGGATTTAATAAACTGAATGCCAGCATAGCTGCAATAACAGTGCGACGATCTGGCGCGGTATTATTTTCATTCGTCACCATTGCACCAGGATGCAATGCGGATCGCGCCGCCCGCAATCCATACCAGAATAAAAACCCGAAACCTGTGATTTTTATCCAAAATAAAAGACTGGGCGCCTCAATAATCAATTGCCCCATGCCGGCGACGCCAGCGCCAATGAGCACCACGTCGCAGATAATACAAATGGCGATGCAGGTCAGCACGAATTCGCGTTTCAGCGCCTGCCTGAGTAAATACGCATTTTGTGAACCAATCGCAACGATCAGGCTGCCGCCCAAGCCGATGCCCTTCAAAAAAGCAGTGAATTCCATGAGCTTCTCCGTGCAAAAAACCGCCAGATTACGGCCCATCGGAAGATAAGTATAATTAATATTATTTGCCAAATATTAGGTGAGCTAATGAGCCGCGTAGACTACCGGGGACTGGCCGCGCTCGACGCGGTGATCGATCATGGCAGCTTTGACAAGGCCGCCGCCGCGCTGTCGATCACCCAGTCGGCGGTGTCGCAACGCATCCGCATGCTGGAAAACAGCGCCGGCGAGCTGCTGATCATCCGCAGCCAGCCGCCCTTGCCGACCGAAACCGGCCAGCGTTTGATCGCCCATTACCGCCAGGTGCGGCTGCTGGAATCGGCGCTGGACAAGCGTCCCGGCGACACCGATGTCCGCCCGGAAATCGCCATCGCCGTCAACGCCGACAGCGCCGCGACCTGGCTGCAGGAAGCCGTCACGCCGCTGATGAGCCGCGGCGATTGCATGCTGCAGATCCATCTGGACGACCAGGACCACACGTTGACCATGTTGCGCGAAGGCCGGGTTTTCGGCTGCGTGACCAGCGAAACCGCCCAGGTGCCGGGCACCACCGTCACGCCGCTGGGCGTCATGCGCTATTTATGCGTCGCCAGCCCGGCGTTTGCCGCGCGCTGGTTCCCGGACGGCATGAACGCGCAAGCCGTGCAGCAGGCGCCGGCGCTGAATTTCGACCGCAAGGACATGCTGCAAACCCGCTTCATCGCCCAGCACACGGGCTATACGGGCCGCTATCCGCACCATGCGCTGGCCAGTTCGGATGGTTTTGTGCGGTTTCTGGAGGGGGGACTGGGTTACGGCATGCTGCCGATCCCGCAATGCGAGCGGCAATTAAAGGAAGGCACACTGGTCGACCTGGCGCCGGGCGAGTGGCTGGATATTCCATTGGTATGGCATATGTGGGACATACAGACCCCGTTTACGCGCGCTTTGTCGGACAACCTGGTCGCAACTGCACGCAACTGGCTGCGTTAAGTCGCCCATTCCTCGCGCACGCGGGCTTCCCACGCATCCGCGTCCGGCTGGTGCAGATAGCGCTCTTCCGACGCTGGCACCGTCATCTGCGGGCCGATGCGCTGGTAAATCATCACGCTGGTCCACGACAAGGTGCCAGGCCCATGCGTTTCCAGCAACCGGAACGCCGGATGCTGGATCGGATAAGTGGTGGTGGTGACCAGCGCGCCTTCCGGCAGTTCGCGCGCCAGCTTGTTGCTGATCGCATCCATCAGCGGCCCGAAGCAGGTGCTGTACAGGAACACCAGGCTGGCGCCGCGCACATCCACCTTGAACATATCGCTCTCGATGAAGGCGATGCGTGATCCCAGCTCCAGCAGGTGGCGGCCGGTCGTTTGCGCGCCGGAAGGCAGCAGCAGCGGCGCATCCGCCAGCAGCGGCTGCGGCAGGGATTCCAGCCCCAGGCGATTCAGCGTCAGCAAGCTCACCAACCGTTCCTGCGCCAGGCGATGCCGGTAAGTCATCAGCTCGATGCCGACGCAGCGCGTAAACGGCAAGGTCAGCGCGGCCGTCATCACCACTTTGCCCAGGCCGCTGCCCAGATCGACCATCACGCCGCCCGGCGGCAGGAAGGGTTTGACCGCGTCGAAGTAGTTTTCCAGCTCGAAGCGCTGCATTTCGCCGTAGATGAGACCACCTTCCTGTATCAGCCAGGCATGGACTTCATCATCGGAAATGTCTTCCAGTTCGCGGAAGCCCGGCAGCGCCGCCAGCTTGGGCAGCATGCCCAGCGGCAGGATGCTGGCCGGCAGCGTGCCGATCATCACGCTCAGGTGGGGACGCAGGCGTTGCAGCAGATAATCCTGCCGGTCTGGCCGCTCCAGGCAGGCGCGCAGCGCGTAGCCGATTTCCAGGAAGGAGAGGAAAGGCGAATCCGGCGTCAGCTCCAGCGTCGGCCGCGCGTGTGATTCGCCGCCCTGGATGCTTTGGAACAGCGCCTCGAAGATATCAGCGGGCCGGCCGAAGCGCTGCACCGGCTCGGTGGCGCGATTTTCAGTACGAAAACGGGGATGCAGGGTCGTGCTATTCATGCGAACGAGGATTGCACTTCTCGTTAGTTTTGTAAATAGAACATCACGCCGGACGCAACGGTTTTAGCATCTTCGCAACATCTTCGTAGTGCGCCTGCCAGCCGGAGGCGGCCAGCTTGGGTGCGCACACCGGGCAGACCTCGAAGGGGTTGCAGTCGTGTTGCAGCCCGGTGTACAGGCGGCCGATGACAGGCTTGCCGGCATACGAATCCGTCATCACCGGACGCGACTTGAGCGACGGCTTGGCCACCGCCGGCACGAAATCGGCGCCGCCGGGCGGCAGCCAGCGCTCGAACGCCTCGACCGGCTTACCGTCCGGCACATACCAGGATTTGCGCTCGCCATTCCAGCGCGCGCCAAGCGCCTTGGCTTCTTCTTTTTCCGCGAACGGCACTTTTAAAAACATCATCTCAATTACTCCGCGACAGCAAGATTGTTATTTTACTGTCTGCCGCTTATATTGGCGCATATGAACCGCATCCACCGCGCCACCGCCGCCGAGCTCAACGACGCCCGCCATCTGCTGCACGAATATTTCGACGTCATCAATGTCGTGCTGCGCGATGACGACGACGCCATCCGCGCCTTCCTCAACGACGCCAGCTCGGCCATGTGGATCGCCTACGTCAACGATGTGCCGGCCGCCTGCGTGGCCATGCGTCCGCTGGCCGAAGTGCCCGGCGCCACCGAGTGCAAGCGCCTGTACGTGAAGCCCGACTATCGCCGCCTCGGCCTGGCCGACGCGCTGATGGACGCGCTGGAAAGCCACGCGGCCCAGGCTGGCCATGACGCCGTCTACCTCGACACCAAGGACGACCTGATCGGCGCCATCAAGCTTTACGACCGCCTTGGTTACGAACGCTGCGCGCGCTACAACGACAATCCGCAGGCCACCATTTTCATGCGCAAGCGCTTGCGCTGAGGTTTTCGTAAACGCCGGCGCAACAATCGGTGCTGTATGCGAAAATGGCGATATGCCTACGATAGAACCTCTTACCCTGACACTGGCGGAGCTGGCCGAACGCTGGAACATGCTGCCGCAAGAAGTGCTGATCTCGCCGCACGCCCTGCCCATGTATTTTTACTTTGACGGCCTGGTGTTCGACTTCAACGACAAATGGCACCGCGCCAACGGCGACGTCAGCATCGTGCAGACGCTGGAAGGCCATAAGACGCGCCAGTCCACGCTGGAAATCGACCTGCAGCGCCAGACCATGCACAAGCGCGGCCTGCTGAAGCTGACGCAATGGGAAGAAGCGCTGAGCGACGAGGAAATGCAAAGCCAGCAAGCCGAGTCCGACCGCCTGACCGCTGAAATCGCGCGCCTGGCCGAACTGCTGCAAAAGCGCGCCGAAGAACGCCAGCGCCGCGTGCGCAACGGCCTACTGCGCACCGCGCCGCGCACGCTGAGCGAAATCGCCGACCGCGGCCAGACCCGCTTCCCGCAATTCGCCTACATGCCGCACACGCCCAACCGGCCGGCCGGCGAAACGCCCGCCATTCCCGAAGGCGCCGTGGTCGCCCTGGAGGACGGCTTCCCGCTGAAAGAATTCCTGACCGGCGCGGACCTGGTGGTGTCGATGCTGGACGTCCGCGCCGTCGAAGACGCCGCTACGTAAGCGCAATCCGCTTCTGCTCGCGCGCCGAGCGGTAGATTGCTTCGATGATGCGGATGTCGCGCAAGCCTTCTTCGCCCGGCACGATCGGTTCCTTGTTGTTGATGATACACAGCGACAGGTGGTCCAGCTGGCCGGACCATTGCGTCGCGCCCGGCCCCGGCGGCGGGTTGACCGGCGTGCTGCGGTCCTGTCCCACCCACAATTTGTTGCCGTCGTAACGGGTGCCCGGCTCCAGGTCGATGCGCCCCTTGTCGCCCATCAACAGGATGTGGTTCTGATTGGCGCTGTACATCGACATGCAGGAGGCGATCACGCCCGACGGGAATTCCAGCTGGAACTCGATCATGTCCTCCACCTCGCGGAAGCGCGGATCGTTGCGGTCCGTGGTTTCCTTGGCGTAGACCGAGACCGGCTCTTCGGCCGTCATGTAACGTGCGGCGTTCAGCGCGTAAATGCCGATATCCATCAGTGAACCGCCGCCAGACATCGCCTTCTTCAAACGCCAGGCATTGGGATTGCTGGCCGTGAAACCGTGCTCGGAACGGAAATAGCGCAGCTTGCCGATCTCCCCTGCGCGGGCACGGCGGCGGGCTTCCAGGTTGTAGGGTTCGAAGTGGCAGCGGTAGCCGATCATCAGCTTCTTGCCGGCTTTTTTGCAGGCGGCGATCATGGCCTGGCATTCAGCCGACGAGACCGCCATCGGCTTCTCGCACATCACGTGCTTGCCGGCAGCGGCGGCGCGGATGGTGTACTCGGCGTGCATCGACACGGGCAGGCAGACGTAGACCACGTCGATGTCCGGATTGTCCTTGATGCTGTCGAAATTCTTGTAATCGTAGATGCTGCTTTCCGGCACGCCGTACTCGGCCGCCACGCGCCTGGCCTTGACTGCGTCGCCGCTGACCAGCGCCACCAGCTTGCTGTGCTGGCAGTTCTTAAACTGCGGAATGATGATCCCCAGTCCATAACCGCCCAGCCCGACAACCGCATAGCCCAGCTTGCGGTCCGGCGTTGCCGCCATCGCCGGAAGTCCCGCTGCAAGTCCGGCCGCAGAGAGCGTGATAGCGCTACCAGCAGCAAGCACGACACCGCGTCGATTCAAATCAATCATCTCCTCACTCCTTTATTGGGGTTGTGGAGATGATTTTAGTACAAGAACAACCTTACTGCGCGCTGGTCTTCTTCGATATCTGCGCCAGGGCCGCATCCAGCGCCTGTGCCGCCGGCACATTCACGTCCGGCTGCACGCCGGTGCGCTCCCAGTTGGCTTTGGTAACCGGGTCCACGCTGCGGCCGATGGCGACAAAAGCGATCAAGTGATGCGAAACAGGCTCGCCGAACTGCTTGTGTGCGCCGCCGGACGTCTTCGTGCCGACGATGATCGCGCGCTTTTGCCGCTGCAGGCCATAGACGAATGCTTCGGAGGCGGAGACGGTCTCCTCATCGACCAGCACGTACAGCGGACGCTTGCTGCCGTAGCGCGGCCCGGCCAGCTTGGTGGTCGTGATGAAGGAATCGGTGACCTTGCCGTCGCGGTCCAGTTCATCGAGTAAATGCACAGGGCGATCATCAAAGAAATAGCTGGAGAGCAGCGTCACCATTGGCGGCATGCCGCCGTGGCCATCGCGCAGGTCGATAATCATGGCCTCGCTGCCGGCAGCCTGTGCCATGACCTTCGCCAGCGCCTCGCTGGAAAACTGGTCGACGGGGCCGAAGCGGCTCACCTGCAGATACGCCACCTTGCCTTTCATCTCAAATTTTGCCAAACCAAAGTTATCCGGACCGGGCCGTGCGACCGGCTTGGCTGGCGTAGCCGGCGCGGGCGGTGGCGGCGGTTCATCCAGCGCATCAAACTCGACGTAGACCAGGCCGTTATGCTGGTCCGGCAAGATGGCGTCCAGATCTTTTTCTACCTTGTCCGCCAACGCCTTTTCATCCAGCCCGGCATAGTCGCCATGCGTCAGATGAGCGCGCAGGCCATCCGCCAACAGCTTGCCTTTAGCTGGGAACACGTAAGTATCTTGCAGCTTCTGCGCGTAATCCTCAATCACCTTGGCGCGCGCCGCATCGTCGAAGGAGGCAGCACTCGCCGCGCCAGCAAACAACATCGAAAGCAATAAGAAACGCATCGTGTCTACCTTGTCATTTTAATTAGATGCCTGGATCGTAACATAACCGCTTATGTAAATACATTCACTATATCGCTTGACGCTATATCGACCACCGATATACGATTGTTCCATCGCAACCTTTGGGATGAACGTGATGATCGAAGTGACCAACCTGAATAAGTCGTTCGGCAAGTTGCGGGCGTTGAACAATGTGTCCTTCAAGGCAGGCAACGGCGGCATCACCTGCATGCTGGGCCCGAATGGCGCCGGCAAGACCAGCCTGCTGCGCACCCTGCTCGGCCTGATGCCGCGCGACAGCGGAGCCGTCTACGTGGACGGCGTCGACCCGGCCGCCGACGCCCGGACCGTCCGTGCCTCGATCGGCTTCCTGCCGGACCAGGTCGGCCTCTACGACCGCCTGACCGCACGCGAATACCTGAGCTACTTCGCCCGCCTCGGCGGCATGGACGCACCGCAAACACAGGCGCGCGTTGCCGAAGTTGCCGAACTGTTCGACATCGAGTCCCTGCTGAACCGGCGCACCCTCGGCTTCTCGCAAGGCGAACGGATGCGCGTTTCGCTGGCGCGCGCCACACTGACTCGACCGCGGAATCTGATCCTGGACGAGCCAACGCGCGGACTGGACGTGATGAGCACGCGCACCTTGCGCAAAGCCCTACTCTCGCTGCGCGCATCGGGCTGCTGCATCCTGCTGTCGACGCACATCATGCAGGAAGTGGCGCAGTTGAGCGACCACATCGTCGTGATGGCGCGCGGAACGGTGATCGCCTCCGGCTCGCAACAGCAACTCCAGCAAGCGTCCGACGCGGACGACCTGGAAGACGCCTTCGTCAACCTGGTGGCTACCGCAGAAATGGAGTACGCATGAACATCCTCACCATCGTACTGGGCAAAGAACTGCGCGAAAGCATGCGCGACCGCCGCACGCTGATCATGCTGGGCGTATGCGTCGTGGTCTATCCGCTGCTGCTGGCGCTGCTGCTGACCAAACAGATCCGCGCCGCCGAACCGCAGCAGACGTTCATCGAAGTGGCGCTGCTTGAATCGTCCGCGCCGCTGTCCGCCTACCTGACACAGCACCACGTCAACGTGCACACGGTGCGCGACGCCGGCGAACTATCGCGCAGTCCATCCGCACAGGAAGGAACCGTAGGCGTCGCCATGGAAGGCAGCGACGACCTGACCGTCTACTACGACAGCACGACGGTCAAAACCGAAGCCTACCAGCGCCTGCTTGGCTTGCTGCGAGATTTCAATACCCAGCAATTCGTCCGCGCGCATCCCGACGCTGCGCAGTTGCCGCAACTCAGCGAACAAGACACCAGCTCCAGCGCACTGCGCGCCGGCGACCAGATCAAGGGCTTCATCGGCATGCTGTTCATGCCCGCCTTCTTCTTTTGCATGAGCACGGTGATTGACGCCACGGCCGGCGAAAAGGAACGCCGCACCGCTGAAGTGCTGCTGGCGCAACCGCTGTCGCCGGTATCGCTGATCGCCGGCAAATGGCTGAGCGCGTCGCTGATCGGCGTGGTGGGATTGAGTGCCGAGCTGCTGCTGGTGCACGGACTGATGCTGTCATTGCCGCTGGAACAGATCGGCATGTCGTGGACGGTGAGCACGGCGGAAATTATCGGCCTGTGCATCGCCAGCGCCAGCCTGCCGCTCCTGGCCGCAGCCGTGGAAATGGCGCTGGCCATCAACGCCAGGACCTACAAGGAAGCGCAGACCACGGTCGGCCTGACCGCCATGGTGCCGCTGCTGATTTCCGTGCTGGCCGGCGTGATGGGCGTCGCCCCACACATCGCACAGGCGTTGCCGATGCTCAGCAACCACTACCTGCTGCAACAGCTGGCCTCCGGCGCGCATCCCGGTCTGATGCAGTATGGCAGCGTGTTCCTGATCAATTTACTGTGCGCGGCGCCGTTCCTGGCCTTCGCGGCTGCACGCATCTCCCGCCCAGGCTACCTGGCGAATGCCTGAGAAAACCGCGATTTCTTACTCAAAAATTCCGCATCAGGATCGAGGTCGGGAAATTGACGAATCACCGGCCTCATCAGCTCCTCGCACATGCATGATAATCCTTCGAAATAAACTAATAGCAATGTTACAAATCACGACAATCAGGCCATAAACAAGCGGTAAAATATTCAGGAATGGCTTTTTTACTAACGCACGGAGATGATCATGAAAATTATTGGATTGGGCTTGGCGGCCGCCGTAGTATGGTCTTTCGTTGTGCCTGCATATGCCCAGCAGCAAGAACAGGCCATCAGCGTGGCCGAAACCTCGCCCGCCGTCGATACCGTATCCGTCACCGCGCGGCGTTTCCACATGGAGCCGATTGAATTTCTGGGCTACGAATACTCGTACCCCCTCAGCAACGGCGACGTGGTGAAATTCAGCCGCAAGGTGTTGCATTACTACGTAACGATCAAAGGCCTGCCGCCGGTGGAAATCTTCCCCACCGCCGTCGACCAGTTCGTCACCGCAGGCGGCGCCAAGCTCCTCTTCACGGAAGACGGCGACGCCTTGACCATCGACCATTACGAAGCGATCCAAGCCGCGTCCGGATTACCCGTTGCAACCGTGCAAGGCGCACCGAAATAAGGGATCGAAAGAGGAGACACAAAAAAATAATAGCTGCCCAAGAGCAGCTATTGAAAGATGGTAGGCCCTCCCAGAGTCGAACTGGGCACCAACGGATTATGAGTCCGCTGCTCTAACCAAGCATGAGCTAAGGGCCCTAAGGGATGTTGCTGCGCTGGAGCCTGCTTAGCCTCGCTGACGCGCACCCGGCTTGCGCCGAGCACGCGAGCATAAGGGCTAGCACAAGCCCCAGTCAAGTCTTAGTTGCCTTCCAAGAAGCTTTTCAGCTTGTCCGAACGGCTTGGGTGACGCAGCTTGCGCAAGGCCTTGGCTTCGATCTGACGAATCCGCTCGCGCGTCACGTCAAACTGCTTGCCGACTTCTTCCAGCGTGTGGTCGGTCGACATTTCGATACCGAAACGCATGCGCAGCACCTTGGCTTCGCGTGGCGTCAGCGAATCGAGCACGTCCTTGACCACGCCGCGCATCGAGGCGTGCAGCGCGGCGTCGGATGGCGCCAGCGTGTTGTTGTCCTCGATGAAATCGCCCAGGTGCGAATCGTCGTCGTCGCCGATCGGCGTCTCCATCGAAATCGGTTCCTTGGCGATCTTCATGATCTTGCGGATCTTGTCCTCTGGCATTTCCATCTTGATGGCCAGCGTTGCCGGGTCCGGCTCGGCGCCCGTCTCTTGCAGGATCTGGCGCGAGATGCGGTTCATCTTGTTGATGGTCTCGATCATGTGCACCGGAATCCGGATGGTGCGCGCCTGGTCGGCGATCGAGCGGGTGATGGCCTGACGAATCCACCACGTTGCATAGGTCGAGAACTTGTAGCCGCGGCGGTATTCGAACTTGTCCACCGCCTTCATCAGGCCGATGTTGCCTTCCTGGATCAGGTCGAGAAATTGCAGGCCGCGGTTGGTGTATTTCTTGGCGATCGAAATCACCAGGCGCAAGTTGGCCTCGGTCATTTCGCGCTTGGCCTTGCGCGCCTTCATTTCACCAGCCGCCATCTGGCGGTTGATGTTGCGCAAGTCCGGCAGCGGCAGCACCACGCGGGCTTGCAGGTCGATCAGGCGTTGCTGCAGCTCCTTGATGGTCGGGATGTTACGGCCCAGGATCGCGCTGTAGGCGTGGCCGGCGGCCACTTCGCCATCGACCCATTCCAGGTTGGTTTCATTGCCCGGGAAGACTTTGATGAAGTGGGCGCGCGGCATGCCGCACTTGTTCACCGCCACGTCCAGAATCTGCTTCTCGATGTGGCGCACTTCGTCCACCTGGCCGCGCAGCGTGTCACACAGCTTCTCGACCACCTTGGCGGTGAAGCGGATGCCCAGCAGTTCAGCCGAGATTGCTTCCTGCGCCTTAATGTAGGCCTTGGAGTTGTAGCCTTCCTTCTCGAAGGCGCGGCGCATCTTGTCGAACTGCAGGGAAATGGTGTCGAATTTTTCCAGCGAGGCGTTTTTCAGCGCCTCCAGCTGTTCGGCCGAGTAGCCGGCGGCAGCACCTGACGGGCTGGCTTCTTCCTCTTCCTCTTCTTCCTCTTCCTGCTCTTCTTCGTCCTCTTCGTCCTCGTCGCTGGCGGCGGCCGGGGCCGGCGGCGCGTCTTCGCTTTCGTCTACCAGGCCGTCGACAATTTCGTCGATCTTGATTTCATCGGCGCGGATACGGTCGGACGCGGCGATGATCTCGGCGATCGTCACCGGGCAGGCGGAGATCGCCTGGATCATGTCTTTCAGGCCGTCCTCGATGCGCTTGGCGATTTCGATCTCGCCTTCGCGGGTCAACAGCTCGACCGAACCCATCTCGCGCATATACATGCGGACCGGGTCGGTGGTGCGGCCGAAATCGGAATCGACGGTGGACAGCGCCGCTTCGGCAGCGGCCTCGGCTTCGTCGTCGGAGGTGACGGTGGCGACATTGTCGGACAGCAGCAGCGTCTCGGCATCGGGCGCGTGCTCGTAGACGGCGATGCCCATGTCGTTGAAAGTGCCGATAATGCCTTCGATCGCTTCCGGATCGACGATATTGTCGGGCAAATGGTCGTTGATCTCGGCATACGTGAGGAAGCCGCGTTCCTTGCCGAACTTGATCAGGGTCTTGAGTTTCTGGCGGCGGCGTTCGAGCTCTTCCTCGGTCGCTTCGGTGTCCGACGAGAAGGCGTCCTTCAGCAGCGCTTTTTCCTTGGCCTTGCGGTCCTTGGCCTTGGCCTTGTCGACCGCCTTCAGCTCGGCGCGTTCGACCGCGTTGAGCGCGGCGACTTCGTCGTTCTCAGGCTGGAATTCTTTCGGTTTGCGCCCGCGCCGGCCCGGCACTTTGACCGAAGGCAGCACGTAGCCCGAAGTATCGATCGCCGCCAGCGTGGCCGCGTCCGTGGTCTGGCTGACCACCGGCGGATTGCTGGCAACGCGCGTCTCCGGCTTGTCCGCCGTTTTAGCGGATTTTGCGCTCACTTTAGTCGGCTTTACAGCCGCTTTGGATTCAGGTTTCTTGATTGGCACAGGCGCTTTCGATTACGGATAAAGTTTCGATCCTAAGATCACTACGTCTTCGAACTTGCCGACTACACAAGTCCGACAATACTACGACTTACTTACACCTGGGTCAGGCCGACCTACACTATAGAACTCCGGGGAATTCTACTGCATCAGACACGTGCGTGGGGGCAAGAAACCGTGACTCGGTTAGATAGCAAACAGACTATTTGCTGAACCGTAGCTGGCCCTGGCCGCCGACACCCGTCCTTCCGCGTCGATCAAGAGCCTAACTCACTGAAAACAAACACACTCTGAACAGAAAAACGATGCCAAAACATACAACACTTAGCGTTTTATTATAGCACGTCACTTTTCAATTTCCAGAGGGAAGACCCGCAGGTCTGCCGTTGGAATAATGACAGAAACATTACGCAACAAAACGTCCTCCAACTTTAACGGGTAGGCAACTCCGCCTGCGCCTCGCGCAACAACTGGTCTTGCTGGGCGGTTAATTCCCGGTAGCGCACGCCGATCTCGTCGGACGACAGGCCGGCCGCGAACAACTGGCTCAACTCATGCTTCAAGGCATCGTGCTTGACCTGGCGGATCGCCGCCCGCAGCACCACGCGCTCGGTGTCGCGCTCGGTTTCCGGCTCCTTGACGATTTCCGCAATGATGCCGTCGTAGTCCTCGCCCTGCGATTTCAAATGCTGGGCAAAGGCGGCAAACGCGCCGCCCTCGCCCATCGCGCGCGCCGCCGCCAGCAGCTGCGCCAGGCGCTCGGCCGATTCCTGGCCGAAGAACTGGAACGCGGTCTGCGCGGCCTCGTCGATTTCCTGCGCCAGCGCCGGATGGGCGATCAGCAGACGCATGATCTGCAACTCCAGCCCTTTCGGCTGCGGCCGACCGCCGCGCGGCGGCGCGATCTTGGTCAGCGCCACCGGCTTGGCCAGCTCGAACAGCACTTCAATCTCCGACGGCGAGGTCTGCGTCAGCTGCGCCAGGCCGCGCACGATCTGCAGCCGCAGCGAGGTCGGCGTCATGGCCTGCAGCATCGGCTTGGCGTCGAACTGCGCGCGCGCCCGGCCTTCCGGGCTGTTCAGGTCATGCTCGCCGCAGGCTTCGCGGATCAGGAACTGCGACAGCGGCATCGCCTCGTGAATTTCCTGCTCGAACGCTTCCTTGCCGAATTCGCGCACATAGCTGTCCGGGTCGTGCTCGGTGGGCAGGAACAGGAACTTGATGGTCTTGTTGTCCGTCACGTGCGGCAGACAGGCTTCCAGCGCGCGCCGCGCGGCGCGGCGGCCGGCCTTGTCGCCGTCAAAACTGAAGATCACCGTGTCGGTCTGACGCAACAGTTTCTGCACATGGTGGGTGGTACAGGCGGTGCCCAGGGTCGCCACGGCTTGCGGGAAACCCATCTGCGCCAGCGCCACCACGTCCATATAGCCTTCCGTCACCAGCACATAGCCCGCATCGCGGATCGCCTGGCGCGCCTCGAACAAACCATACAGTTCGAAGCCCTTTGAAAATAAAGGCGTTTCGGGAGAATTCAAGTACTTCGGTTCGCCCTGGTCCATGACCCGGCCGCCAAAGGCGATGACCTGGCCCTTGGTATTTCTGATCGGGAACATCACGCGCTCGCGGAAGCGGTCGTAACGCTTGCGGTTGCCGCCGTCCTCGTCCACCTTGTCGATCACCAGGCCGGACTCGGCCAGCGCCACCACTTCGTAATCGGGAAACACGGAACGCAGGTTGTCCCAGCCGTGCGGCGCGTAGCCAAGGCCGAAACGGGCGGCGATTTCGCCGGTCAGCCCGCGTTTTTTCAGGTAGGCGATAGCGTCCGGCGCCGTGCGCAGTTGCTGCTTGTAAAAGTCGCTGGCGCGCGTCATGGCGTCGGTCAGGGCCATGCTCTGGGCTTGCATCTGCGCCCGTTGCGCCGGCGGAATCTTGTCGTCCTGATCCGGCACCACCATGCCGACGTTCTGCGCCAGTTCCTTGACGGCATCGACAAAGCCCATGCCGGAGTATTCGATCATGAAGCCGATCGAGGTGCCGTGCGCGCCGCAGCCGAAGCAGTGGTAAAACTGCTTGGTCGGGCTGACCGTGAAGCTGGGCGACTTTTCGTTGTGGAACGGGCACAGACCCATGTAGTTCGCGCCGCCCTTTTTGAGCTGCACGTAACGGCCGACCACGTCGACGATATCGACGCGGTTCAGCAAATCGGCGATAAAAGTTTGTGGTATCACAGGGCTGGACGGTCTTGTTATTGATCAGACTATACCGCCGCAATTTGACCCGCCTTGAGGCGCATCAAACGGCGGCGGCGGGTACTTACGCCGGGGTCAGCGCTTTTTTGACCAGGGCGGAGACGACGGTCATGTCGGCGCGGCCAGCCAGCTTCGGCTTGACGATGCCCATGACTTTGCCCATGTCCTGCGGACCGGCGGCGCCCGAGGCGGCCACGGCGGCAGCGACTTCGGCGGCGATTTCCTCGTCCGACAGGCCGGCAGGCATGTAGGTGGTCAACACGGCCAGTTCGGCTTTTTCGATGTCAGCCAGGTCGGCGCGGCCGCCGGCTTCGAACTGGGTGATCGAATCCTTGCGCTGCTTGATCATTTTTTCAATGATGGCGACGGTCTGCTCGTCGCTGACGTCGATGCGCTCGTCCACTTCCTTGCGTTTGATTTCCGCCAGGATCAGACGGATGGTCGCCAGGCGGCCAGCTTCTTTGGCACGCATTGCGTTCTTCATGTCTTCGGTGATTTGTTCTTTCAAGGCCATGGCGTTTCTTTCAAAGTGGTTGAAGAAAGTTGCTATAAACCGGCCGCAGCGAGGCGCGGCGCCGAAGACAGTACAACTAGTACGGCGAGGCGCCAGCAACGACGCTGCGGCCGGTTTATAGCGACTTTAAAAATGCGAAAACCCGCTGCGGCTAGCCGGAGCGGGTATCTCTTAGATGCCGCTAAACGCAACCGGCATGCGCCAGGTTGGTCTGCGTAAGCAATCTTAGAAGAGTTTTTTCGGCAGCTGTTGGCTGCGGATGCGTTTGTAGTGACGCTTTACTGCAGCAGCCAGCTTGCGCTTACGCTCAGCCGTTGGCTTTTCGTAGAACTCGCGTGCGCGCAGTTCGGTCAGCAGACCGGTTTTTTCGATGGTGCGTTTGAAGCGACGCATTGCGACTTCGAACGGCTCGTTTTCTTTAAGGCGAATAGTGGTCATGTAAAAATTCAAACCGTTGGAGGTTATAGGGAGACAGAGACTATAGCAGCTTTTTCCGAAAAATGGAAGCCACCAGCTGTCGGGAACAGCCAGACATGCGGCTTTCATAGGAAAAACAACACGGTGCAGACGGCCAGTATATCAGACCGCCTGGCCCGCCGCCACTCCGGAAGCCCAGGCCCACTGGAAGTTGTAGCCGCCCAACCACCCGGTCACGTCCACCGCTTCGCCGATGAAATACAGGCCCGGCACCTTGGTCACCATCATGGTCTGCTGCGACAGTTCGCGGGTATCGATGCCGCCGCGCGTGACTTCGGCCTTTTTGTAGCCTTCGGAACCGTTCGGCGTCAGCGACCACTGATTGATGGCGGCGCCCAGCTTGCGCAGTTGTGCATCCGGCAAGTCGGCCAGGCGCGCATCCAGCGCGAAACCGTGTGCCACGAGCAAACCTTCCGCCAGGCGGGTCGGCAGCCATTGCGCCAGCACATTGCCCAGCTGCTTCTTGATGGTGTTCTTGCCTTCGATCAGCGTGGCGGCCAGGTCCAGCTCCGGCAGCAGGTTGATGACGATCGGCGTGCCCGGCTGCCAGTACGAGGAAATCTGCAGAATCGCCGGGCCGGACAGGCCACGGTGGGTGAACAGCAAGTCTTCGCGGAAGCGCGCGCCGGTCGGGTTGCGGCCTTTCAGCGAGCCGGTTTCCACATCGACTTCCAGCGCGATGCCGGACATTTCCACGAACGGCGCCCACTGCTGGGCGTCGAAGGTCAGCGGCACCAGCGCCGGGCGCGGCTCGACCATGCGCAGCTCGAACTGCTGGGCCACGCGGTAGCCGAAGTCGGTGGCGCCGATTTTCGGGATCGACAGGCCACCGGTGGCGATCACCACGCTGGGCGCTTCGATCGTGCCGCTATCGGTTTCGATCACGAAGCCTTCCTCGCCCTGCGCCAGGCTTTCCACCTTGCACGGCATGCGCCAGTGGACGTCGCCGCCGGCGCACTCGTCTTTCAGCATTTCGATGATCTGTTCGGCGGAGTCGTCGCAGAACAGCTGGCCGCGATGTTTCTCGTGGTAGCCGATGCGGTGCTTCTTCACCAGCGCGACGAAGTCGGCCGGCGTGTAGCGCGACAAGGCGCTCTTGCAGAAGTGCGGATTTTCCGACAGGAAGTTGGCCGGGCCGGCGTTCACATTGGTGAAGTTGCAGCGGCCGCCGCCGGAAATGCGGATTTTCTCGGCCAGCTTGGTGGCGTGGTCGATCAGCACCACACGCAGGCCGCGCTGGGCGGCAGTGGCCGCGCACATCATGCCGGCCGCGCCTGCGCCGATTACCGCTACATCAAACTTTGCCATGGGATTCCCGTCGTTTCAGTGAAGGGGCGAGATTCTACTCTATCGGCTCGCTGACATGCTGGCGCGACAGAATGGTCCGCGCCACCAGCAGGCATTGCGCCACCTGTTCGGCGATCGGCGGCGGCACCGGCACCTCGCCGTCCAGCACCGACTGTATCCACGCCGCCGTGGTGGCCGCGTCCTTGTTTTCCGGCAGCAGCGGCAGCTCGCCGACCAATGTCTGCTTCGGCACCAGGGTCGTGCGCAGACCGCCGTGGAACCAGTCGATCTGCTGCGCCTTGTTGGCGTTGGCCACCGTTTCGCCTTCGGTGCCGCGCATCAGGAAGGCATCGCCGCGCTCGTGCAGCGCCGCCGTCGTGAAGTATTCGCCCAGCATTTCCAGGTATTCCGGGTGCGTGTACGACACCAGCCGCAACGCTGCACCGGCGAACGGCTGCATGATCTTGACCAGCGTGTGCGTCGAATTGCGCACGCCCAGCTTGCGTCGCAGCGACAGCAGGTAGGCCAGCTTGGGCGCCATGGTCTCGATGGTGATGAAGGCCGGCTTGCCCTGCGACATGGCCTCCTCCGCCTCGGAGCGATGGCGCGCCGCCGTCACGCCCAGCGCCGCAAACACTTCCGCCGTCGCCACGCGGCCCAGGTCGGTGGCGACGCCGTGCACCAGCACCGGCACGCCCTCGCGCGCCAGCAGCAAGGCCAGCAGCGGCGTCAGGTTGGCCATCTTGCGGGCGCCGTTGTAGGTCGGGATCACCACCGGGGCGAACTGGCCCGGCGGCGCGTTGAACGGCTCGAACGACCCTTCGGCCGCATCGAGGAAGCCGGCGATTTCCTCGACCGACTCGCCCTTGATGCGCATCGACAGCAGGATGCCGCCCAGTTCCAGATCGGAGACGCGGCCGTCCAGCATGGCCTGGTACAAATCGTGGGCGTCGTCGCGGCTCATGCTGCGGGCGCCATTCTTGCCGCGCCCTATTTCTTTGATGAAACGCGCGGCTGCAAAAGGTTCGGTGTTTGGTGTCATGACATCAGCTTAAACCACGAGCGTGCATTTCGGCTACACTATCTGTCCCCCGAAAATAAAACACTACTGTAGAGATCATGATTTCCCCAGACATTGAAAACGTCAACGTCACCTCGTTTGCTCCGATGCCGTCGCCGGAAGCCTTGCACAGCAAGCTGCCGCTGACCGATCTGGCTTCCGAGACCGTGATGAAGGGCCGCGACGCCCTGCGCAACATCATCGACCGCCAGGACAAGCGCCTGTTCGTGGTCGTCGGCCCATGCTCGATCCACGACCCGGTGGCCGGCCTGGACTATGCCCGCCGCCTGAAAGCCTTGCAGGCCGAAGTGGCCGACACCATGCTGCTGGTGATGCGCGTGTATTTCGAAAAGCCGCGCACCACCACCGGCTGGAAGGGGTATATCAATGATCCGGACATGGACGATTCGTTCCGCGTCAACGTCGGCATGGAAAAGGCGCGCCAGTTCCTGCTGGACGTGTGCGAACTGGGCCTGCCGACCGCCACCGAGGCGCTCGACCCGATCTCGCCGCAGTACCTGGGCGACCTGATCGCCTGGACCGCCATCGGCGCCCGCACCACCGAATCGCAGACCCACCGCGAAATGTCGTCCGGCCTGTCGACCCCGGTCGGCTTCAAGAACGGCACCGACGGCGACATCAGCATCGCCATCAACGCCATCCTGTCGTCGGCGCATCCGCACTCCTTCCTGGGCATCAATGCGCAGGGCAATGTGTCGATCGTGCGCACCCGCGGCAACGCTTACGGCCACGTGGTGCTGCGCGGCGGCGATGGCCGTCCGAACTACGACTCGGTGTCGATCGCGATCGCCGAACAGTCGCTGGCCAAGGCCAAGCTGCCGGCCAACCTGGTGGTGGACTGCTCGCACGCCAACAGCTACAAGAAACCGGAACTGCAACCGCTGGTGATGGCGGACGTGATCCATCAAATCGTCCAGGGCAACAAGTCGCTGGTGGGCGTGATGATCGAGTCGAACATCGTCGGCGGCAACCAGAAGATCCCGGCCGACCTGAGCCAGCTGAAGTACGGCTGCTCGGTCACCGACGGCTGCATCGACTGGGAAACCACCGAGCAGATGCTGCGCGACGCGCACAAGCAGCTGCTGGGCCGTCCCTAAAACCCGCACACCGCTGCGGCCGGGGTCTGACCCCGTACGGGGTCAGACCCCTTCTGCCTTGGGGTGAAAGGATGCGCTTGGATAGCGCGGGGCTGTTTTTGACGTTGGGTTTCAGTAGCAGTAGGCCACCAGGCTGGTGGCCACGCCAAACGTCCCCGCCAGCGCCGCCTCGGCCTTGCTGGCCGGGGCGCTCAGTTCCTCCAGGTCCAGATAGACCCGGCAATTTTCCACCTTCACCGAATACCGGCGCGCGCCACTGAAGCGGGCATCGGCGCCCTGGCACTCCAGCACGGCATGCACGCTGTCCTCGTCGGAGCGGTACAGCGCCACGCCCGGCAACTCCTGCCATGCCAGCCCGCGCGGCACCAGGCGCACGCCGCCGTCAAGTGGCACTTCCTTCACTTTGCAGATCAATTTCCATTGTGCGGACATGGTTCCTCCTACGCTTTGCTTACTTTATAAGCAAAACCGATGCCATCGAATTTCTGGCCATTTGGCAAAATTCCGCACCCGGCCAGTGCGGTCCGGCGCGCTGCTGGTGCATGCTTGCACGCACTTTCCATTACAATGGCGGATTCCCCTTTTGAAATCTGCTGCTTCCATGATCGTTCTTGGCGTTGAATCCTCCTGTGACGAAACCGGCCTGGCGTTGTACGACACGCAACACGGCCTGCTGTCCCACGCCCTGCATTCGCAGGTCGCCATGCACGAGGAATACGGCGGCGTGGTGCCGGAGCTGGCCTCGCGCGACCACATCCGCCGCGCCATTCCGCTGCTGACGCAGACGCTGGAACAGGCCGGCAAGACGCTGGACGACATCGACGCCATCGCCTACACCCAAGGCCCCGGCTTGGCCGGCGCGCTGCTGGTCGGCTCGTCGGTGGCCTGCAGCCTGGGCCTGGCGATGGACAAGCCGGTGCTGGGCGTGCACCACCTGGAAGGCCATCTGCTGTCGCCGCTGCTGGCGTCGGAGCCGCCGGAATTCCCCTTCATCGCGCTGCTGGTGTCGGGCGGCCACACGCAGCTGATGCGGGTGGACGGCGTCGGCCAGTACACGCTGCTGGGCGAAACGCTGGACGACGCCGCCGGCGAAGCCTTCGACAAGTCGGCCAAGCTGCTGGGCCTGGGCTATCCGGGCGGCCCGGCGATTTCGCGCCTGGCCGAATTCGGCGACCCGGCGGCCTACAAGCTGCCGCGCCCGATGATGCACACCAAGGATTTCAACTTCAGCTTCTCCGGCCTGAAAACGGCGGTGCTGACGGTGGTGAAGAACCACGAGGAAAAAGTCATCGCCAACATCTGCGAACAGGACAAGGCCAACATCGCGCGCGGCTTCGTCGATGCGATCGTGGAAGTGTTGACGGCGAAATGCGTGTCGGCGCTCAAGCACACCGGCCTGAAGCGGCTGGTGATCGCCGGCGGCGTGGGTGCGAACGCCCAGCTGCGCGCGTCGCTGAACGCGGCGGCGGCCAAGAAGCGGTTCAAGGTCTACTACCCTGAGCTGGAATTCTGCACCGATAACGGCGCGATGATCGCGTTCGCAGGCGCCCGGCGCCTGATGATCAATCCGGACGCTGCGAAGAAGGATTACTCGTTCAACGTGCGGCCACGCTGGCCGCTCGACGAGCTCAAGGTTATTTAAGTCGACGCGAAGGCCATGCCGGCGAGCACCGCCAGGCCGACCAGCGGCACCCAGTACTTGGCCTTGCCTTTGCTCAGGCTGACGCCACGGGCGGCGATGCGCTCGCTGCGCAGGCGATGTTCGTCGGCAGGCGATTCGTGCACGACGGTCTTGTTGTCTTTTTCAGTTGCGGTATTCATAACAGCCTCCATGTAATCGATCATCGTCCTTTCTGGAGGGCAATGCAATTGTTGTGCCAACCAAATAGGCAGAAAGCTGCCTAGTCAGGTGGATTCTAGGCGCTTTTGTGGTGAAGTTGCCACACGATATAACGCTTCGAGCACCGCAACCGTGCACACACGCACCTATTTCCGCAGTTATCTTGCTTTCGCCGCATTGACAGCCCGGCGCTGGCCTTGCAGCCGCAATGGCGCCTGCTCCGAGACAAAATCGATGAAATGCCGCACCCGCAGCGGCATCTGCGTGCGCTGCTGGTAGTACATGAACACGCCGCGATTCGCCGTGATGGTCTGGGTCAGCAGGGGCACCAGCGTGCCGGCGGCCAGCTCGCGCTCGATCATGAACACCGGCACCTGGCCGATGCCGGTCCCGCACAGCACCGACGCCAGCTCCCCTTCCACCGTATTGAAACTGGCCACCGCCGGCACGTCCTGGTAGACGGTGGCGCCGTCGACGTGCAGCTCCCACGGCATCATGCGACCGGTGTTGGGATGGCGGAAGCCGGTGCAGCGATGGCGCGCCAGGTCGGCCACCGTGCGCGGCACGCCGAAGCGCTCCAGATAGCCGGGCGTGGCGCACACCAGCAGCATCATGTCGCCCAGCGCCCGCGCCACCAGGTTGCGCTCGGGCGGACCGCCGGCGCGGAAGCCGACGTCGATCTTGCTTTCCACCAGATCGGTGAAGTGGTCGTCCAGCTGGATGTCGAAATGGGTGCCGGGATAGCGCTGCTGGAACTCCTGCAGCAACGGCACGATGATGGCGTTGCCGATCGAGGTCGGCGCCGCCAGCCGGATCAGCCCATCGACTTCCAGCCGGCTGCTCTGGATCTGCTCCAGCGCCTCGTCCAGCAGGCGCAGGCCGGGGTTGGCCAGCTCGAACAGCCGCGCGCCGTCGTCGGTCAGACTCAGGCTGCGCGTGGTGCGGTGAAACAGCCGCACGCCCAGATGCTCCTCCAGCTGCCGCACCGCCTTGCTGACCGCCTGCGGCGTCAGACCCGCATCCACCGCCGCCTGGCTGAAGCTTTTGGCGCGCACCACGCCGATGAACAAACTGATGACCCGGGCTTTATCCATAGTTTTTATTTACAACCAAAAGGTGAAAATCAAACAGCTTTCCCATGGCTAGTGTAGCAGGTAACGGCGGCCTAAACTTGCCTCCATCAACTCACACACCGAAAGGAAATCATCATGACTGGCACTGCACAAAAAGTTTGGTTCATCACCGGCGCATCGCGCGGCTTCGGCGTCCTGACGGCGCAAAAAGCGCTGGAACGCGGCGACCTGGTGGTGGCCACCGCGCGCGATCCGCAAACCGTCACCGCCGCGCTGGGCGAGCATCCCAACCTGCTGGCGCTGCGGCTGGACGTCAAGCTGGAAGCCCAGGCCATCACCGCCACGCAACAAGCGGTGGCGCGCTTCGGCCGCATCGACGTCCTGGTCAACAATGCCGGCTACGGCCTGCTGGGCGCGGTGGAAGAAGCCAGCGGCGAGGAAGTGCGCGCCGTGTACGAGACCAACGTCTTCGGCCTGCTCAACGTCACCCGCGCCGTGCTGCCGGTGATGCGCCGCCAGGGCAGCGGGCATGTCATCAACATCTCGTCGGTGGGCGGCTACTCGTCGTATGCCGGCTGGGGCGTGTACGGCTCCACCAAGTTCGCGGTTGAAGGCTTGAGCGAGGCGCTGGCGATGGAGCTGGAACCGCTGAACATCCAGGTCACCGTGGTGGAACCGGGCTTCTTCCGCACCGACTTCCTCGACACGACCTCGCTGGTATCCACGCGCGACCGCATCGATTCGTATGCCGCCACGGTCGGCGCCATGCGCTCGTTCGCGGCGGACGTGAATCACGCGCAGCCCGGCGATCCAACGAAGCTGGCCGGCGCCCTGCTGCAACTGGCCGACAGCGCCACGCCGCCGGTGCGCCTGCAACTGGGCTCGGACACGGTGCAGCGCGTGCGCGCCAAAAACCAGTTCGTCGAAAAAGAGATGGCGGAGTGGCTGGACCTCGCCCTCTCCACCGACCACGTTTAATTCAGCAGATCCGCGCGTGGATAGCCCCATGCCGGCACGCCAGCCGGGCATGGGGCGGTTGGCGAAATATGCAGCGTGGTGAAGTTGCCGCGCGGCGTGGTGGCGAAGCGGTAATCGGACAGCATGCCATCGGCCAGCAGCGGCATGCGGCCGAAGCGCAGCCAGGCGTCAGCCTGGCAGTTGCTGGCCTTCAGCGCGCGCAGCTCCTGCACGCTGCCGGTCACTGTCGCCGGCGACGCCGACAGCCCGGCCGGACAGGTCACGTCCGCCAGTTGGGCCACGCCGCCGCGCATGCGGTACTGCGCGCCGGCGACTTCCATGGTGATGTAGCTCCAGCACAGCGGCTGCGACGGGAAGGCCGTCAGCGCCACGTCCAGCACCTGCACATCCGGATTCATGGCCTTCACGGCCGCCGTGATTTGCGTCCGCGCCGCGTGCGAGGCCGCGCCCTGCACGCCGATGAAGGCAACGCTGACGCCCAGCGCCAGCATTATGCCGGCGCGACCCTGCGGTCCGGAGCGCCACTGCGTCCAGCCACACACCAGCCCAATCAGCAGCAGCACCGCGAACGAAGTCCAGCCGAGATAACCGCGCGCGGCAAACGCCACCAGCGCCCCAAACAGCACCACCAGCCCGCCAATACGCAGCCCACGCCAGCGCATGATCAGCGCCATCGGCACGCCGATCGCCACCCAGAACAAGGGCTCGACGATGAACACCATGTCGCCATACAGCCAGCGCCCGTCGAACGGATACCACGGATGCACGCCATACGAATTGGTGAAGTCCATCAGCAGATGCAGCGCAAAGCCGAGACCTATGCTCCACGCCAGACCAAGCCGCGCCGGCCGGCTGACGCGCAGCAGCGTCCGCGCCGACGGCCAGCATAGCCACAGCAGAGCCGCCAGCAGCAAGGCCTGCGGCACCGCCCATAGCGCCGTGTGGGTATGGCCACGATGGTTGAGCAGATAGCCCAGCGGATCGGGCAGCAGCCGGGTCAGAAAAAGGTCCAGGTCGGGAAAGTTGCTGGCCAGCGCGCAGGACACCAGCAGCAGCCGATGCCGCACGCGCTGCGCCGCGCTGTCCACTTCCGCCGGCAAGCTGCGGTGCACAAGCTCGCCGACGCCAAATCCGATAATGCTATGGGTGATGTTATCCATCCGCATCCTGGTCCAGCAGCTGCTCCAGCCGCTTTGGGTAATGATTGAGAAAGTCGCGCGTGACGGCGTAGTGTTCCGTGTCTTCGTAGGCCACTTCGGTGATGCCGGTGCCGTCGAACAGCAGGATCTTCGCGTTCGGATACGCCAACAGAATCGGCGAGTGGGTGGCGATGATGAATTGCGATTCCTGCCGCACCAGCTGATCGATCACCCGCAGCGCCGCCAGCTGGCGGTTGGGCGACAGCGCCGCCTCCGGCTCGTCCAGCAGATACAGGCCGTTGCCGCGAAAGGTATCGACCAGCACCGACATGAACGCCTCGCCGTGCGAGCGCGCATGCAGCGACTTGACACTCGCCGCACTGCGTTCGTCAAGCTCGTCCAGCCTGGTCGCAACGTTGTGAAAGCTCTCGGCGCGAAAGAAGTAGCGGTCGCGCGGCGTCTTGAAGCTCTTCGACAGGCGCAGCGACTGGAACAGCGGCGCCGCCTCCTGCGCCGTATTCAGGTTGAAGACATTGCGGCTGCCGCCGTCGATGCTGAAGCCCAGCGCCAGCGCGATCGCTTCCAGCAGCGTCGACTTGCCGGCGCCGTTCTCGCCGATGAAGAAGGTCACGTCCGGATGAAAATCCAGCGACGACAGGTCGCGCACCGCAGGCACGCGGTAAGGATGGCGCTCCCAGTCGACGTCATCGCCAAACAGCGCCGTAATCCTTTGCAGATACGGCTTGGCCAGCAATCCCACTAGCGCTGCACCTCGACGCCGCGCCAGAACGCCACATGGTCCTTGATCTGCGCCGCCTTCTCGGAAGGCTCCGGGTAGTACCAGGCCGCGTTCTCATTGACCTTGCCGTTCACGTTCAGCGAGTAGTAGCTGGCCAGGCCTTTCCACGGACAGCGCGAGGTGTGGCTGCTCGCCTGCAGATACTCGCGCTTCACGCTCGACGGCGGGAAGTAGACATTGTTCTCAACGATTTCAACCTCGTCGTCGTTCGCCTGCGCGATGACGACGCCATTCCAGCTAGCGGTAGGCATGACCAGTCTCCTTTATGTGGCGCCGCACTCCACGCGATTGCGGCCGCCGTGCTTGGCGCGGTACAGCGCGGTGTCGGCCTGCCGCAGCAGGCTTTCCGCATCGGCGATTTCCATGTGATCGAACGAACCGACGCCCAGGCTGGCCGTCACGTGCACCGGCAGCGTGCCGGCGTAATGCACCTGCGCCTCGATCTTGGCGCGCAGCGTTTCAGCGAACTTGCAGGCGCCTTCCAGCGGCGTCGATGGCAGGATCACGCACAGCTCCTCGCCGCCGTAGCGGCCGGGAATGTCGATCACCCGCACGTTCTCGCGCAGCAGCTTGCCCAGGGAAGTCAGCACCTGGTCGCCCACCGCGTGGCCATGTTCGTCGTTGATTTTCTTGAAGTGATCGAGGTCGATCATCACCGCCGACAGCGGCGAGCGGAAACGCTTGGCGCGCGCCGTCTCGAACTTCAGGCGGTGCAGCAGCGAGCGGCGGTTGTGCAGGCCGGTCAGGTCGTCGGTGGTGGCCAGCATTTCCAGCTCGCGCACCGTCGCCTCCAGCGTTTTCTCGTTGGCGCGCAGTTCGATCAGCGCCATCACCTGGCGCGCCAGCTTGGCCAGCACGGCGCGCTTGTCGTCGCTCAGGCGGCCCGGCCGCGTGTCCAGCACGCACAGCGTGCCGATGGCGAAACCGTCGGACGAGGTCAGCGCCACGCTGCTGTACATGCGCATATACGGTTCGCTGATGGTCAGGCGCATCTGCGACGTGCGCGGGTCCAGCCGCAGGTCGGGGATTTCGGTGGCGGCGTCGCCCAGCACCGCCAGCGAGCAGTAGCTCTCGCCGCGCGGCAGTTCGCCCATGTGCATGCCGGCGCAGGATTTGATCCACACGCGCTCGGCGTCGACCAGCGAGATGAAGGCGTAAGGCACCTCGCAGATTTTCGCCGCCAGTTCGGTCAGGAAGCTGAAGTCTTCGCAGGCGGGGGTGTCGAGGATGTGGTAGCGGTGCAGCGCGGCCAGGCGGAAATTATCGGCCGGCGATTTGGCGGTAAACAGCGTGTGTACTTTTTCTGCGGCCAGCATGGGCTTCCCTGGATAGTGACAACGGTCTCTTACCCAGGGAGTTTATAGCAAAACAAGATCGGCGGGAGCCGAGACGCCCGCCTGGCTGGCACTTTTTATGCCGATTTGGCCATAATGTCGCGCAGCGCTTTTTCAAACACAGCCGCCGGCTGGCCGCCGGAGATCAGGTGGCGCTCGTTGATGATCACGGCCGGCACCGAGTTGATGCCGTGGCGGTGGAAGAATTCCTCCGCATGGCGCACGTCGCCCGCGTATTCGCCGGAGTGCAGCACCTGGCGCGCCGCTTCCTTGTCCAGGCCCACTTCGCCGGCCAGGTACACCAGCACCTCGTGCGCGCTCGGGTCCAGGCCCTGCGTGAAGTAGGCCTTGAACAGCGCCTCCTTCAGTTCCTTCTGCTTGCCCTGCAGGCCGGCCCAGTGCAGCAGGCGGTGGGCGTCGAAGGTGTTGTAGATGCGGCCACGCTTGTCCATCGCGAACTCGAAGCCGACGTCGGCGCCGCGCGAACGGATCATCTCGCGCGCCTGTTGCTGCTGCTCCGGCGTCGAACCGTATTTTTCGGTCAGGTGCTCGCCGATGTCTTGGCCTTCCGGCGGCATGGCGGCGTTCAGCTCGAACGGCTGGAAGTGGATGGTGACGTCGGCGTCGTCGCCGATGGCGGCCAGCGCCTTGTCCAGCGACTTCAGGCCGATGGCGCACCATGGGCAGGAGACGTCGGAGACGAAATCGATTTTCAGCGGAGTAGCCATTTATTTACCTTTCTTCTTGGCCGCATCCTTGCTCTTGCTGCCGATGCGGCTTTCCTTCCCGGCGATCAGGTTGGAGATATTTTTTGCGTGACGGAAAACCAACAGCACGCTCATGATGAACACGGCGGCCAGCTGCGGCTCCACACCGAACAATAAACCATAATAGAACGGCGCGAACACGGCCGCGATCAGGGCCGCCAGCGACGAATAGCGGAAGGCGAACGCCACCACCGCCCATGTCACCAAGGTGGCGACGCCCAGCCAAACATTCAAGCCCAGCAGCACGCCGGCCGCCGTCGCCACGCCCTTGCCGCCGACAAAGCGGAAGAATACCGGCCACAGGTGGCCCAGGAACACCGCCAGCGCCACCAGCGCCACGGTGGCGTCGCCGACGCCGAGCCGCTCCTGGAAGTAGATCGCCAGCCACACGGCCAGCCAGCCCTTGAAGGCGTCGCCCAGCAGGGTGACGATGGCGGCGGCCTTATTGCCGCTGCGCAACACATTGGTGGCGCCGGGATTTTTCGAGCCGTAGGTGCGCGGATCGGCCAGGCCGAACAACTTGCTGCTGACAACGGCAAATGAGATCGAGCCGATCAGGTAGGCGGCCACGGTCATCCAAACTGTATTCATCTTTTCCTCAAATTCTTGTTATCGCCCGGAAAGGGCTGCTGAATATACACCGCCGCGCCCTACTCGGCCAGAGCGCAGTGCACCGCCTTGGCGCCCAGCAGGTCGACCAGCACCTGGGGCGCGATGCCGACCAGGTAGCCGCGCCTGCCGCCATTGATATAAATCGTTTCCAGCGCAAGGATGCTATCCTCTACGTACACCGGCATGGTCTTCTTGGTGCCGAACGGCGAAGTTCCGCCGATCATGTAGCCGCTGTGGCGTGACGCCACCTCCGGCTTGCACGGTTCGACGGACTTGCAGCCGATGTTGCGCGCCAGATTCTTGGTTGAAACCTTGCAATCGCCGTGCATCAGCACAATTAAAGGTTTGGCGGCTTCGTCCTGCATCACCAGTGTCTTGACCACGTGATGTTCGTCGACGCCAAGCTCGCGCGAGGACACGCCGGTGCCGCCGTGCTCCTCGTAGTGGTACGGGTGCTCGGTGAACGCCACCTTGTGCTTGCGCAGCAGCTGGGTGGCGGGGGTTTCGGAGATATGCTCTTTTTTAGCCATGGTGAGATCGGGAGTTGTCCATTATGCAGCAGGAAATTCGCTTTGCCACTTTCAATGTTTGCAATCTTTCCCAGCCTGGGGCGAAATTGTACGACAATCTGGCGCCCCTGACCGAGGCCGAGTATGAAGCGAAAGTCGCCTGGACGGCGCAGCAGCTGGACCAGCTGGACGCCGACGTCATCGGCCTGCAGGAAATTTTCTCGCTCGACGCCCTGCGCGACGTGCTGGCGCGCAGCACCCATTATCGCCACGCCACGCTGACCGGCTTTACGCCGCCGCCCGATCCGCTGACCGGCGCGCCGCGCATGACGCCGGAGCTGGCGCTGATCTCGCGCCTGCCGCTGGCCGCCCCGGCCGAGGCCTACATCATGTTCCCGCAAGGCGTGGCGCTGCCGGCCGGCAGCCGCGACGCCGACCGCTTCGCGCGCGCGCCGCTGCATGTGCAGCTGCGGCTGCCGGACGAACGCATCATCGACGTCATCGTGGTCCACCTCAAGTCCAAGCGGCCCGACTACCGCATCGGCGACACCGGCGACAATCCCATGCTGCACGCCCAGGCCAACCTGCGCTCGCTGATCCGGCGCGGCACCGAGGCGGTGGCGCTGCGCGCGCTGTTGAGCGACCTGGATAAGGAACAACGCCGCCCGCGCGTGGTGCTGGGCGACTTCAACGACACCGTCGACGCCGTCACCACCCACATCGTGATGGGCGGCGGCGCCGCCTGCGAGCCCGGCGAGGAACTGCACGGCCAGCTGTTCGACAGCCGCCAGATCCAGTCCGGCCGCGAGCGCCGGCGCGACAGCGGCTACACCATCTCCCACGACGGCCGCCACGCCACCATCGACCACGTGCTGGTGTCGGAAGAGTTCAATCCGGCCTCGCGCCACGCGGTCGGCGAGGTGGTCGATGTTACATACCTGAACGAACACCTGGTCGAGGCGAGGCCGGAAGCCTCCGACCATGGCCAGGTCCTGGTGCGCCTGAAACTGTATTAAGCGCCGTCGCCCCCGTTTTTCTGCAGTTCAGGCGTGCTTTTGCACCGCTTGTCGCATGCCCATGGCCGCGGCCCTTGCAAATGCCTAGAGTGGCAACATGCGGAGACCACTTCAGGCCAGAAAAACGATATGAAACTAGAAACTTTACCCCCAATTTCCCAGCCGACCGTACGCAGCGCGCGCTGGCGCAAGCCGGCCGCCGTGCTGGTCGTCATCGCGCTGGCAGGCGGCGGCTGGACCGTCCTGCGCGGCAAGCAGGAGGCGGCCCCTGCCGTTGCGGCCGCGCCGGTCAAGGAGAAAAAAGACATCTTTGAACTGTCGAGCGGCGACATCGCCGCCATCGACGCCCGGTCATTGGCGGTCAGCTTGCCCCTCTCCGGCTCGCTGGCGCCCCTGAGTTCGGCCACCATCAAGTCCAAGGTCTCGGGCGTGGTGGAGGCGACTACCCTCCAGGAAGGCATGGCGGTCAGCGCCGGCCAGGTGCTGGCCCGCATCGACCAGGCTGACCTGCGCGCGCGCCTGCAACAGCAGCAGGCCATGCTGGACGAGGCGCAAGCCAAGCTGGCCCTGGCCACCAAGAACGAAACCAACAGCCAGGCCCTGCTCAAGCAGAAGTACATTTCGCAGAACGCCTATGATTCGACGCAGAACTCGGTCGACCTGGCGCGCGCGTCGGTCAAGTCCGCCAGCGCCATGGTCGAACTGGCGCGCATCGCGCTGAACGACGGCGTGATCAAGGCGCCGATCGACGGCGTGATCAGCAAGCGCCACGTGCAGGCCGGCGAAAAACTGGCGCTGGACATGCCGGTGTACAGCATCGTCAACCTGGCGGAGCTGGTGCTGGAAGCGCAGGTGCCGGCCTCGGAAATCCCGCGCGTGAAGGTCGGCCAGGACGTCAGATTCCGCGTCGACGGCTACGCGCAGCGCGACTTCCACGGCAAGGTGGCGCGCATCAATCCATCGACCGAAGCCGGCTCGCGCGCGATGCTGGTGTATATCGCCGTGAAGAACGACGACAGCGCGCTGCGCGCCGGCATGTTCGCCAAGGGCAGCATCGTCACCGACCGTTCCGGCGTGGCGCCTATCGTGCCGCTGGCCGCCGTGCGCAGCGACAAGGATGGCAAGCAGATCGTCTACAAGGTCGCCGCCGGCAAGCTGGTGGCGCAGCCGGTCAAGCTCGGCCTGCGCAACGACGACGAAGGCTATGCCGAGGTCACCGAAGGCCTGGAGCAAGGCGCCAACGTCATCGTCTCGCGCCTCGACAGCCTGAAACCGGGCGCGCTGGTCAAGCTGCCGGCCGGCGCCAGCGCCGCCGAGGCACCGCCGTCGGCGCAGGCCAAGGCCGCTGAACCGGCGAAGGGCTGATCATGTGGATCACTAAAGTCAGCATCCAGAATCCGGTGTTCGCCACCATGGTGATGGTGGCGCTGATGGTGCTGGGCCTGTTCTCGTACCGGGGCCTGGGACTGGAAGCCATGCCCAACGTCGACATTCCCGGCGCCGCCATCGAGGTACAGTATCCGGGCGCCTCGCCGGAAGCGGTGGAGAACGACATCACCCGCCCGATCGAGGAAGCGGTCAACACCGTCAGCGGCATCAAGACGCTGCGCGCCAACTCGTGGGAAGGCCGCGCCGGTGTCTACATCGACTTCGAACTGTCGGCCGACATGGACCGCGCCATGCAGGACTTGCGCGACAAGGTGGCGCAGGTGCGCCCGCGCTTCCCGCGCGAAGCCAAGGACCCGTTCATCGTCCGCTTCGAAGGCGAGAACGCGCAGCCGATCGCGCAGATCGGCCTGACCGCCAGCGAGCACTCGCTGCGCGACCTGTCGACCCTGGCCGACCAGGTGATCGCCAAGCGCTTCCAGGGCGTGGCCGGCGTTGGCCAGGTGCGCATCAACGGCATGGCGGCGCGCCAGATTCTGATCCAGCTGCGCCCCAACGACCTGACCGCGCAGGCGGTCGGCGTCGACGAAGTGCTGAACGCCATCCAGAACACCAACACCAACCTGCCCGCCGGCTTCATCAGCTACGGCGCCAGCGAGCGCCTGGTGCGGGTGGAAGGCAAGATGAAGGACCCGCGCGAATTCAACAAGATCATCGTGGCGCGCCGCGCCAACGGACCGGTCTACCTGGAACAGGTGGCCACGGTGGAGGACGGCGCCCAGGAAGAACTGTCGATCTCGCGCATCAACGGCCAGCGCTCGGTGACGCTGGACATCACCAAGGTGCAGGACGCCAACGTGGTGGAAGTGGGACGCCGCATCCAGCTGGTGGCGGCCGATTTGCAGAAGTCGCTGCCGCCCGATATCAAGCTGGCCGTGCTGAACGACGAGTCGCTCAAGGTGCAGAGCCAGCTCGACAACGTCAAGGAAACCATCATCGAAGGCGCGGTGCTGACCATGGTGATCGTGTTCTTCTTCCTGCACTCGTGGCGCTCGACCATCATCACCGGCCTGACGCTGCCGATCTCGGTCATGGCCAGCTTCATCGCCATGAAGGCCTTCGGCTTCACGCTGAATTTCCTGACCCTGATGGCGCTGTCGCTGTGCATCGGCCTGCTGATCGATGACGCCATCGTGGTGCGCGAGAACATCGTGCGCCATCTCGGCATGGGCAAGAATCACCGCAAGGCGGCCGAGGACGGCACCAACGAAATCGGCCTGGCGGTGATGGCCACCACCTTTGCGATTGTCGCCGTGTTCATTCCGGTGGCCTTCATGGAAGGCATCATCGGCCGCTTCTTCCTGCAGTTCGGGATCACGGTGGCGGTGGCGGTGCTGGTGTCGCTGTTCGTCAGCTTCACGCTCGACCCGATGCTGTCGTCGGTGTGGCCGGACCCGGTCAAGGACCGCTTCAAGTACCTGCCATGGCTGGGCCGCTTCATGCACTGGCTGGAAGGCGGCGTCGAATGGCTGCACGTTGTGTACGGCAAGGTGCTGGCGCTGGCGCTGCGCTGGAAGAAGCTGACGCTGCTGCTGGCCTTCGGCCTGTTCGCCGGCAGCCTGCTGCTGGTGCCGAAGATCGGCGGCGAGATGATGCCGCAGCAGGACAACGGCTGGGTCAACTTCATGATCAAGACGCCGGTCGGCTCCAGCCTGGAATACACCGACAACAAGATTCACCAGGTGGAGGCGGCGCTGAAGGAGTTCCCGGAAATCGCCAACCTGATCACCGTGGTCGGCACCTGGGAAGGCCGCAACATCGCCCAGCTCGACATGAAGCTGCTGGACCGCAAGACGCATGCGCGCCGCAGCCAGCAGGAGATGGAAATCGCGATCCGCGCGCGCCTGAGCAAGATCGCCGGCATCACGCTGTCGATGGGCCAGAAGCCGATCTTCATCGCCATTCTCGGCACCGATGAAGCCAAGCTGGACGACGTGGCGCACCGCCTGATGGACAAGATGCGCAAGATCAAGGGCATCGCCGACCTGGAATACAGCCAGGAAGGCGCCAACCCGTCGACCAACATCAAGATCAACAACGAGCTGGCCAGCGACCTCGGCCTGACCACGCAGCAGATCGGCGCCGCCTTGCGGCCGTTCGTGGCCGGCGACACCACCTCGCACTTCCTGGCAGCAGACGGCCAGAACTATGAAGTCAACGTGCAGCTGCCCAAGTCCGGCCGCCAGAAAGTGGCCGACCTGGCCGACCTGTCGCTGGCGTCGAGCAAGCTGGGGCCGGACGGCCGTCCGGTGATGGTGCCGCTGCGCCAGGTGGTGGAATTCGTGCCGGCCTTCAGCCCGCAGGTGCTCAAGCGCCAGGCGCTGCAGCGCCGGGTGGCGGTGTACGCCAGCACCGAAGGCCGGCCCGGCGGCGACGTCGACAGCGACGTCAAGAAGGCCATGAAGGAAATCGAGCTGCCGTCCGGCGTGCGCTTCGACGTCGGCGGCAACGCGCAGAGCATGCAGGAATCGATGACCTCGGCCATGATCGCACTGAGCATCGCCGTGATCTTCATCTACCTGGTGCTGGCCTCGCAGTTCGGCAGCTTCCTGCAACCGGTGGCGATCATGATGTCCCTGCCGCTGTCGCTGATCGGCGTGCTGGTGGCGCTGCTGGTGACCGGCAGCACGCTGAACATCTTCTCGGTGATCGGCTTCATCATGCTGATGGGTCTGGTGACCAAGAACGCCATCCTGCTGGTGGACTTCACCAACCATGCGCAGAAGGAAGGCCAGGGCCAGGTCGAGGCGATCATGAACGCCGGCCAGGTACGGCTGCGCCCTATCCTGATGACGACGCTGGCGATGGTGTTCGGGATGCTGCCGATGGCGATCGGCATGGGGGATGGCGGCGAAACGCAGGCGCCAATGGGCCGCGCGGTGATCGGCGGGGTGCTGACCTCAACCCTGCTGACGCTGGTGGTGGTGCCGGTGGCCTACACCTACCTGGACAACTGGGGCAAGCGCTGCGCCCGCTTCTTCAAGCGCCAGCACGAGGAGGAACACGTGCTGCGCGAGGTGGCGTAGCGCCGCAGATTATTCGCTGTCGGGGGCGAGGCCGGAAGCCTCGCCCTCGGCGACATCCTCTTCGCCTTCCTGCGCCAGGCCTGGATTATTCTTCAACTCGGCCTTGCGCCGGTTCTTCTCTTCCTGCTTTTTCTTCTTTTCCAATTCCCGCTGCCGCTTTTCATATGCGAAGTTTGTTTTGGCCATTTGCTGCTCCTTCTCTAAAAGCGTTGCACTGCACAACCCTCATTATGAACCAAGTTGCTCAACCCCGAGGATGATGTTGCGCATGCAAATGCTTCATGCGCTCGCGGGCGACGTGGGTATAGATCTGCGTCGTGGAAATATCGGAGTGTCCAAGTAGCAATTGAACAACACGCAAATCGGCGCCATGGTTCAATAAATGGGTGGCAAACGCGTGCCGCATGGTGTGCGGCGACAGCGGCGCCGTGATGCCGGCCTTCAGCGCATGCTTCTTGATCAGCACCCAGAACATCTGCCGCGTCATGCCCGAACCGCGCCCGGTGACGAACAGCGCGTCGTCCTGCTGGCCGTTGAGGATGATGCCGCGCGCGCCCTTGGCGTAGCGCTCGATCCACACCCGCGCCTGCTGGCCGAACGGCACCAGCCGCGTCTTGGCGCCCTTGCCGGTGACGCGCAGCACGCCGTCGTTCAGGCTCAGTTCCAGCATTTTCAGCTCCACCAGCTCGGACACGCGCAGGCCGCTGGCATACATCAATTCCAGCATGGTGCGGTCGCGCAAGCCTAACGGGGTATTGACATCGGGCGCCTCCAGCAAAGCCTCGACCTGGGCTTCGCTCAGCGTGTGCACGAAGCGCTGCGGCTGCTTGGCCGAGGCCATCTTCAGGCTGGGGTCATTGGTGATGCGGCGCTGCCGCAGCAGCATCTGGTAGAAGCGCTTGATGACCGACAGCCGCCGGTTCGACGATGTCGCCTTTCCCTGCTCATGGCGGGCGGCGATATAGCTTTCGATATCGTGCGACGCCACCGCCTGCAGCCCGGCCACGCCGGGACGCATCTTCTCCAGCCAGGCGGCAAACAGGCGCATGTCGCGCCGGTAGGCTTCCAGCGTGTTCTTCGACAGCCCGTCCTCCAGCCACAGGCTGTCGCAGAACTCGTCGATCAGAGCAAGGTTGTCTGCTGCCATGCGTATTCGCTCGACCCTTCGTGCGCCAGCAGCCAGCGCTTGATGCCCAGCAGGTAGCCGTTCGGATCGTCACTGTTGGAAAAGCCGCCCAGGCCGGTGGCGGCGGTCACGCGGTGACACGGAATCACCACCGGGAACCAGTTGGCGCCGCAGGCCTGGCCCACCGCGCGCGGCGCCGAACCGATGTGCCTGGCCAGCTCGCCATAGGTGCGCATGCTGCCGCGCGGAATCGAGCTGATCGCCTCCCACACCTTGTGCTGGAACTCGGTGCCGGCGCGCTTCAGCGGCAGGGAGAACTGGAAATCGGCGTCGTCGCAGTACTTCTCCACCTGGTAAGCCACCAGCTCGGCCGCCGCGTCCTGCGGCGCCTTCGCATCAAAATGGGGCGGCAGGTAACACAGCTCGGTAATCAGCCCGGCGGCCGTGCGCACGCCCAGCTTGCCGAACGGGAGCGCCACCACGGCGGAGAACAGCTCGCTGCCCTGTTGTATTTTCATCACACTGACTTGCACCAAAAAAGTACCTCAATTGTGTTTTCGTTGTCCAAATGCACCATTTTGTTGCGTCGCTGCTACAGCAAAAAAACCACGCTGGAAGCATTGTAAATGCCCCGGCCAAAAAAAAACGCACCTGACGGTGCGTTTCCAAATCCTGCTTCACGTTCCCGGTCACTTGCCTGGTTCCGTAGCACGCTTGTGGCGGCTTGCAGAGCCTATAACAGCGACATTCTGTAAAACGTGTGTCTCCTCGATCTATTGCCGGTATTCGTTACCGTTTCTATACACACTCCCCACTTACAATTCTTTGCTACCGGGTCGCATATCGATATGCATGTATCCCTGAGAGCGACGCCATCATAACGTATTCGTTAAGGTTTTTCTCAAATTTTTTATGTACGGGAACGACCATACTTTAAACCTGAAACATGTTTGACGCAGATCAAACAAGTTGTGGTATAGGCAAACTGAACACTGTAGCCAACTTAGTAATAGTCCTTATTGCTAGTCTTGCCAGTCACGGATAATTTACAACTATGCTGGATTTCCCAGCACTAATAATTCTTAGAGACATATTATGCTGACAAAAATACTCGACCATCTGGAGGAGTGGATCATCACCCTCCTGATGGGCGGCGCCACCCTGATCATCTTCCTGTCCGTGGTGCACCGCTACGGCACCGGCCTGCCGATTCCCTACGTCCAGGACTACCTCCTTTCGCTGCATTTTGAATGGGCGCAGGAACTGGCCATCATCATGTTCGTGTGGATGGCCAAGTTCGGCGCCGCCTACGGCGTGCGCAAGGGCGTGCACGTCGGCGTCGACGTGCTGGTCAACCGCATGCCGACCGAATGGCGCCGCTTCACGGTGCTGCTGGCGATCGGCTGCGGCATGCTGTTCACCGGCATCGTCGGCACGCTGGGCCTGACCTTCGTCTGGGAAAACGGCATGCACCACGCGGTCTACACGCTGCTCGGCTGGGACGCCAGCGACGTGCCGGAAGGACCGACCACGCCGGACCTGGAATGGCCAACCTGGTTCATCTATTCCGCCGTACCGATGGGCTCCTACCTGATGTGCTTCCGCTTCATCCAGGTCGGCTGGACCTTCCTGCGCCACGGCGAACTGCCGCACCATGACGAATCCCACGTCGAAGGCCTGGACGACGAGGAAGACGACGAACTGTTCGCCGCCGCCCCGTCGCACCAGCCAGCCCACGGAGGTGCGCGATGAGCGGCGCCGTGGCAATGCAGGGCATCGAGCCCTGGAGCAAAAAGAAGGCCGGCACCATCCTGTCGGTGATCGCCGGCATCCTGCTGGCCGTGTGCCTGCTGGGCGGCAAGGTCGGCATCGTGTTCGCGCTGCTGATCCTGCTGATGCTGACCGGCATCCCGGTTTCCATCGCGCTCGGCCTGACGGTGCTGATGTTTATGTACCTGCTGACCAATGTGCCGGTCGAGGCGGTGGCGCTGAAGCTGTTCAGCGGCATCGAGAAGTTCGAGATCATGGCCATTCCGCTGTTTATTTTGGCCGGTAACTTCCTGACCCACGGCGGCGTCGCCAAGCGCATGATCGCCTTTGCCACCAGCCTGATCGGCCACTGGCACGGCGGCCTGGCGCTGGCCGGCATCATCGCCTGCGCCATGTTCGCGCTGGTGTGCGGCTCGTCGGTGGCGACGGTGGTGGCGATCGGCTCGATCATCCTGCCGGCCATGGTCAAGCAGGGTTATCCCAAGGCCTTTGGCGCCGGCGTCATCATTACCGCCGGCTCGCTGGGGATTCTGATGCTGCCGTCGATTCCAAAGGTGATCTACGCCATCTCGACCAACACCTCGATCGGCGCGCTGTTCCTGGCCGGCCTGTTCCCCGGTATTTTGCTGACGGTGATGCTGTGCACCACCACCTGGGTGCTGGCCAAGAAGAACAACTACCCGCGCATGCGCAAGTCCACCTGGGGCCAGCGCTGGAAGGCCTTCCGCAAAAGCGTGTGGGGCCTGATGCTGGTGGTGATCATCATTGGCGGCATCACCAAGGGCATCTTCACGCCGACCGAGGCGGCGGCGATGAGCGCGGTGTATGCGTTCCTGATTTCGGTGTTTGTCTACAAGGATATGCCGCTGTCGAAGACGCCGGAAGTGCTGAAGAAATCGGCGGCGCTGTCGGCCATGCTGCTGTATATCATTACCAATGCCGTGCTGTTCTCGTTCCTGATGGCGCACGAGAATATTCCACAGGCGATGGCGGATTGGATTCTGGGCAAGGACCTGGGCCAGGCTGGTTTCCTGTTCTTCACCAACATCCTGCTGCTGCTGGCGGGGAATGTGATGGAGCCGTCGTCGATCATTCTGGTGATGGCGCCGATTCTGCACCCGGCCGCAATCCGCCTCGGCATCGACGCCGTCCACTTCGGCATCATGATCGATGCGAACATGGAAGTGGGCCTGTGCCATCCGCCGGTGGGCCTGAATCTGTACGTGGCCAGCGGCATTTCGAAGATGAGCATCTCCGAGTTGACCGTGGCGGTGATGCCGTGGTTGCTGACGATGCTGGTGTTCCTGGTGATTGTGACGTACTGGCCGGGGTTGTCGCTCTGGCTGCCGAAGGCGATGGGGTTGATGTAAAGCGCGCGGCACCTGCGCAACCCGCACACCGCTGCGGCCAGGGTCTGACCCCGTACGGGGTCAGACCCTTTCGTCAGGGGTACTCCATGCGATAACAATCGTCCGCCGCCTCTCCCCCCAAAAAAAAGGAGGCCAATGGCCTCCTTTTTCACTTCCCAGCGAAGATTTACTTCGCCGCTTCCTTGTTGATCGCCGAGATCAGATCCTTGCCGATCCGGCTCTCCATCTGCTGCTGCACCGGCAGCAGCGCCTTGCGCCAGTCGGCCTGCTCTTTCACGCTGAGCGTGTAGATCTCGGTCTTGCCGGCCTTTTTGATCGCATCCAGCGCCATGTCGTTGTCACGTTGCGCAATCGCTTTCTCGAAGGTGGTGGCATCCTTCATCGCCTTGTCCAGCGCGGCGCGGATGTCCGGCGGCAGACCGTCCCAGAACTTCTTGTTGACGATGACCGCATAGCCCAGGTAACCGTGGTTCGACACCGTCACATACTTCTGCACCTCGTGCATCTTCTGCGTGTACATATTCGACGGCGGATTCTCGGTGCCGTCCACCACGCCGGTCTGCAGCGCCTGGTACACCTCGGAGAACGCCAGCACCTGCGGGTTCGCGCCCAGCGCGCGCATCTGCGCGTCCAGCACCTTGGACGACTGGATGCGCATCTTCAGGCCTTTGAAATCGGTCGGATTATGCAGTGGCTTGTTGGCCGACATGACCTTGAAACCGTTGTCCCAGAACGCCAGGCCGGTGATGCCCTTCGGCTCCAGCTTCTTCAGCAGCGACTTGCCGATTTCGCCTTCGGTGACGTTGTACAGCGCCGTTTTCGACGGGAAGATGTACGGCAGGTCGAACGCCTCGAATTCCTTCACGCCCAGCGGGCCGAACTTGGCCAGCGACGGCGCCAGCATCTGCACCGCGCCCAGTTGCAGCGCTTCCAGCTCTTCCTTGTCCTTGTACAGCTGGCTGTTCGGATACACCTCGATCTTCACGCGGCCGTTGGTTGCCTTTTCCGCCAGCTGCTTGAAACGCTCCGCCGCCTGGCCTTTCGGCGTGTCGGTGGCCACCACGTGGCTGAATTTGATGACGATCGGCGCCTGGGCATACGCGTTGAAGCTCAGGGCCGCGCTCAGGACGAGCAAGACGGGTTTCAGTTTCATGAAGTCTCCTGGTGGGTTTAAAGTTACACTATTGTTCTATTCTGACCGATTCTTATAAATAGCTGCAACACTGGCAAGTGTGGATAACCACAATGGCCGCACCACCGTGACAAGCTACCCTGACCGTCCATGACCGAATCGCCTTCCACCGCGCCCGCGCCGCGCCGCCGCACCCACACCAGCACCTCGCTGCGCTGGCTGCTGCCCATCGTGCTGGTGTTGTTTTTTCTGGCGATCCTGATCTGGCTGCCGTGGCAGGCGCGCCAGATGGAGAGCAACGAGCGCCAGGAACAGCTGATCGCCGATACCCTGTGGGTCGAGCAGACCATCCGCTTCCAGATGGGCCGCGACGAGGAAAGCCTGCGCAGCCTGGGCGTGGAAATCGCCGCCGGCCATCTGTCGGCGCATGAGCTGCACGAGCGCATGGCACGGCTGCTGAAGAACGGCCACGAACTGCTGCGCGTGGTCTGGCTCAAGCCCGACGGTCAGCTTGGCAGCAGCAGCGATCCCCTGTCCGAGCCGGTGGAACTGACGCCGGCCTCCAAGGCCACCGCCGAGATCACGCGCAAGACGCGCCGCGCCATGTACGCCCAGCCGGAAGTGCAGGCGCATAACCAGACCGCCGCGCCGTCGGCGGTGCTGATGGACTACCACGTGCCGCTGTTCCGCGGCGACGACTATCTCGGCGACCTGGTCGCCACCTATCAGACCAGCGCGCTGCTCGATGAAATGGTGCCGTGGTGGTTCGCGCAGGACAACCAGGTCACGCTGGTGGACCGCGACGACAAGGTGCTGGCGCGGCGCGCGGCCGCCGGCCCGGGCCACGGCATCTACACCCACAAGCGCGCGCTCGACCTGCCCGGCGCCACCGTCACGCTGGTGACGGACAGCGTCAAGAGCGAGCCGCAGCTGCTGCCCAACCTGCTGGTCGGCTCGGTCATCGTGCTGTCGCTTGGCCTGCTATGGAGCCTGCTGGCCCTGTGGGGCCACATCTCGAAACGCCTGGCGGCCGAAGGCGCGCTGCGCCAGCAGATGTCGTTCCGCACCGCGATGGAGAATTCGCTGGTGACCGGCCTGCGCGCGCGCGACCTGGAAGGCCGCATCACCTACGTCAATCCGGCCTTCTGCCAGATCGTCGGCTATCCGGCCGAGGAAATCGTCGGCAAGCTGCCGCCCATGCCCTACTGGGCGCCGGAGGCGATGTCCGAATACCAGGCGCGCTTTGCCTCGGTATTGGCCGGCAAGGTCACGCCGCAGTTCGAAACCATCTTCCAGCGTCCCAACGGCGAGCGCGTGCCGGTGCTGGTGTTCGAGGCGCCGCTGGTGGACAACCACGGCAAGCAGACCGGCTGGATGGGTTCCATCCTCGACATCTCCGACCGCAAGCGCATCGAGGAAGTCAACCGCCAGCAGCAGGAAAAGCTGCAATCGTCGGCACGCATGGCCACCATGGGCGAGATCGCGTCGATGCTGGCGCATGAGCTGAACCAGCCGCTGGCCGCCATCTCCAGCTACACCACCGGCGCGCTGAATGTGCTGGACCGTGCGCATGAGGACCATAAGCCGATCGATCGCGGCATCCTCAAGCCGGCGCTGGAACAGGCCAGCGCGCAGGCGCAGCGGGCCGGCCAGATCATCCGCAGCGTGCACGAATTCGTCAAGAAGCGCGAACCGCTGCGGCAGGCGGTGGCGATTCCGTCGCTGCTGGACGGCATCCGCGCGCTGATCGAACTGCAGGCGCGCCAGAGCTACGTATCGTTCCACACCGACCTCCCGGCCGACCTGCCGCCGGTGCGCGCCGACCGCGTGATGATCGAACAGGTGCTGCTCAACCTGACCCGCAACGGCATCGAAGCGATGCAGCACGTGCAGCCACAACGGCGTATCCTCAACGTGGTGGCGCAATACCATGCGGACGCCGACCAGGTCAGCGTGGCGGTGATCGACCAGGGCCACGGCATTCCGGACGACGTGGCGCAGCGCCTGTTCTCGCCGTTCTTCTCGACCAAGGCCGAGGGCATGGGCATGGGCCTCAACATCTGCCGGACTGCGATAGAATTCCATGGCGGCGCGCTGACCTTCCGCGCCAATCCGCAAGGCGGAACAATATTTACGTTCGTGCTGCCGGCCGCGCCGGCAGCCACGACACAGGAGACATAAGACAAATGCTGCATATCGTCGACGATGAAGCGGTGGTGCGCGACGCACTGACCTGGCTGGCCACATCCCGGGCGATTCCCTCGCGCGCCTACGACTCCGGAGCGCAGTTCCTGCAGCACGCCGGAGATTTCGACACCGACGGCGACTGCGTGCTGCTCGACGTGCGCATGCCCGACATGAACGGCGTGGCGGTGTTCGACCAGCTGCTGACGCGCGGCCTGGCGCAGCGCATGCCGGTGATCTTCCTGACCGGCCACGGCGACGTGCCGATGGCGGTGGACACCTTGAAGCGCGGCGCCTTCGACTTCTTCGAAAAGCCGTTCAACGACAACCAGCTGATGGACCGCGTGCAGGAAGCGCTGGCCAACTCGCGCCGCGCCGGCGAAACCGCCGCCGTCCACGCCCGCCTGGCGACGCTGTCGACGCGCGAGCGCGAAGTGCTGGACCTGATCCTGGCCGGCAAAATGAACAAGGTGGTGGCCGACCAGCTGGGCATCAGCATGCGCACGGTCGAAGTCCACCGCGCCCACATCTTCGACAAAATGCAAGTCAAAACCGCCGTCGAACTGGCCGGCCTGCTGAAGTAAATCCCGCTTCAAAAACATACATAAGCACTTATGTATCATGGTATGCTTGTCGCATGAGACAAGGACTTGGTACGCAATTACGGCATTTGATCGACCTGCTGGACGGTGCGGTCAGCGCTGCCTATGAGGAGGCGGGCATCGATTACCGGCCGCGCTACACGCCGGTGATGCGGGCGCTGGAGGGCGGCGAGCCGCGCACCGTCAGCCAGATCGCCGAGGCGGCCGGCATCACGCAGCCGGCCGCCACGCAAACCGTCACGCTGATGATGAAGCAAGGCTTGCTGGAAGCCTCGCCCGGCGTGCGCGATGCGCGCCAGAAGATCGTCCGCCTGAGCGCCCAGGGCGAAGCGCTGCTGCCCCAGCTGCGCCTGTGCTGGCAAGCCACGCGCGCCGCCGCCGACAGTCTCGACCGCGACATGCCCTACCCCCTGTCCGACGCGCTGGCGGAGGCCATCGCCGCCCTGCAAACCCAGTCTTTCGGCGCCCGCATCCGCGCGGCGCGTGCCACCACCAAGAGCAAAAAGGAGACATCATGAGCATCGCCCAGCCACAGGTCGTTTCATCCGTGCCTTCGTTCCGCGCCCGTCTGTTTGCGCACCCGGTCACGCGCATCATCATCGGCATGTGCGCCGTGGTGCTGCCGATCATCCTGACGCTGGCCGTGATCGACAAGCTGGTGCCCAAAGAGCTGCGCTTCGGCTGGCAGTTCCTGCTGGCCGGCGGATTGGCCATCCTCAGCTACCGCTACTTCGTGCGCCGCACCGAACAGCGCGGCCTGACCGAACTGGCGCCAGCCGGCGCGGCGCGTGAAACCTTCACCGGCGTGGCGCTTGGCGCCGCGCTCGGGCTGGCGGTGGCCGGCGTGCTGGCGGCGGCCGGCGCCTTCGCCATCAGCGGCAGCAATGATGCGGCCATCATGCTCAAGACCCTGCCGGAGCAGATGATGGTGGCGGTGTTTGAAGAACTGCTGTTCCGTGCCGTGCTGTTCCGCATCGTCGAACAACGCTGGGGCACGCGCACGGCGCTGATCGTCTCCTGCGTGGTGTTCGCGCTGGCGCACGTGTCGAACGACCAGGCCACCGCGCTGGGCATCCTGATCACCGGCGTGGCCTCGCTCACGCTGTGCGCCGCCTACCTGCGGACGCGCCGCCTGTGGCTGCCGATCGGCCTGCACTTCGGCTGGAACTACCTGTACGACAGCCTGTTCGCCGTCCCCGTCTCCGGCCACGCCGCACGCGGCTGGCTGCAGGTGACGATGACCGGCCCCGACTGGCTGACCGGCGGCGCCTACGGCGTCGAAGCCTCCGCCATCACCCTGCTGCTCTGGGGCGCCACCGCCCTCCTCCTCCTGCGCCGCGCCGTCAAGCGCTGACGCCGCCGCGTGGCTGACGTTCAGGCATGGCAGGCCAGTGCCCATTCGACGTGCTCGCGCACCAGCGCCGACGGATCGTCGCGCCGCGCCGATAGCGCCGCCACGATGGCGGCATCGCCCTTGGCGCCGGCCGCCGCCGCGTTCCCCAGCCCCACCGCGATATTGCGCAGCCATCGCTCGTGGCCGATGCGGCGGATCGGGCTGCCCTCCATCTTGCGGTTGAAGTCGTCCTCGCTCCACGCGAACAGTTCGATCATCGAGGCGCTGCCCAGGCCATGGCGCTCGTCGAAATCCGGCAGCACCGCGCGCTGCGCGAACTTGTTCCAGGGGCAGGCGGTCTGGCAGTCGTCGCAGCCGTAGATGCGGTTGCCGATCAGCGGCCGCAGCTCCAGCGGAATCGCGTTCTTCAATTCGATGGTCAGGTAGGAGATGCAGCGCCGCGCATCGAGCTTGCCCGGCCCGAGGATGGCCTGCGTCGGACAGGCCGTGATGCACGCCGAACACTGGCCGCAGTGCGCGCCGGTCGGCTCGTCGATGGGCAGCGGCAGGTCGACCAGGAATTCGCCCATGAAGAACATCGAGCCGGCCGTGCGCGACAGCAGCAAGGTGTGCTTGCCGCGCCAGCCCAGGCCGGCCTTCTCGGCCAGCGGCAGCTCCATCACCGGCGCCGAGTCGGTAAACACGCGGTAGCCGAAGTCGCCAATCTCCGCCTTCACCTTGTCGGCCAGCTGCTGCAGGCGCGCACGCAGCACCTTGTGGTAGTCGCGTCCCCGCGCATAGACCGAAATGACGGCCGCGCCGGGATCGGCCAGCCGCGCCGCCTCGCGCGCACGCCAATCGTGCTCGCCGCTGGTTTCCGTGTTCCTCGGCAGATAGTTCATGCGGGCGCTGACCACGCGGATGGTGCCCGGCACCAGCTCGGCGGGCCGCGCGCGCTTCATGCCGTGGGCCGCCATGTAGTCCATTTCGCCGTGCATGCCGGCGTCCAGCCACGCCTGCAGGCCCGCCTCGGCGTGACTGAGATCAACGTCGGTGATGCGGATTTCGGCGAAGCCCAGCTCCGTGCCCCAGCGCTTGATGCTGACGGCAAGTTCGGCTAAATTGGTTTCGGACAGGGACATCTTGGAGTTTGCACTGGCGTAGGCGGTTACAATGGCGGTCAAACCAACATGACATTCTAATTGATGCAGCACTTCACAGCCCACCTCCACGACGAAGAAGGCACCGCCGCCCTGGGTGCGGCGCTGGCGCGCGCCCTGGCGCCCGGCCTGGCGATCCACCTGCACGGCGACCTGGGCGCCGGCAAAACCGCCCTCACCCGCGCGCTGCTGCACGCGGCGGGCCACGTCGGCACCGTCAAGAGTCCGACCTACACGCTGTCCGAACCGTACAGCATCCAGCTCGACGGCCGCGCCGTCAGCGTGATCCACTTCGACCTGTACCGCATGGGCAGCCCGGAGGAATTCCTCGACGCCGGCTTCCGCGAAGACTTCAACGGCGACAACGTCTGCATCGTCGAGTGGCCGGAAAAAGCCGAAGGCGTGCTGCCGCCGCCGGACCTGAATGTGTTTTTGACTGTGTCCGGCCATGGCCGTGATGTAGAATTGCAGGCGTCTACCGCCTTGGGTAACTCATGCCTTCAACGCCTCAAATTCGCTCCCAACATGTGAGCCGCCGCACCGTCCTGAAGGCCGGCGCCACCCTGCTGCTGTCCGTGACGGTGCCGCTGCGCGCCAATGCCGCGCAAATCCTCGCCGTGCGCGTCTGGCCGGCCGACGACTACACCCGCGTCACGCTGGAAAACGACACCGACCTCAAAGCCACGCACTTCATCGTCAAGGACCCGGAGCGCATGGTGGTCGACATCGAAGGCCTGGAGCTGAACCCGACGCTGAAAAGCCTGGTCGCCAAGATCCAGTCCAACGACCCGTACATCAAGCAGGTGCGCGTCGGCCAGAATAGGCCCAACGTTGTGCGGCTGGTGTTCGACCTGAAGGAAGAGGTCAAGCCGCAGGTGTTCACGCTGCCGCCGGCCGGCAATTACAAGCACCGCCTGATCTTCGACCTGTACCCGGTCAAGGCGGTCGATCCGATCGCCGCCATGATCGAAAAAGGCGACTGGTCCGGCGACGAGAAAGTCGCCAACGTGGCGCCAGCCACGCCGAAGGAACAGCTGGAACAGCTCAAGCCCGACCTGAAGGCCGAACCGCGCGAAGAACTGAAAACCGAGCTGAAAACCGCCGACGCCCAGGCGCAGTCCAAGACCAGGGCCGACCAGCCGGGCAAGATCGTGCGCATGATCACCATCGCGCTGGACCCCGGCCATGGCGGCGAAGATCCCGGCGCCTCCGGCAAGAACGGCAGCCACGAAAAGGACATCGTGCTGGCCATCGCCAAGCGCCTCAAGGGCAAGCTGGAAGAACAAGCCAACATCCGCGTGATGCTGACCCGCGACGGCGACTACTTCGTCCCGCTCGGCACCCGCGTCGACAAGGCGCGCAAGGTGCAGGCCGATTTGTTCGTGTCGATCCACGCCGACGCCTTCGTGCAGCCCACCGCGCGCGGCTCGTCGGTGTTCGTGCTGTCGGAAAAAGGCGCCACGTCATCGGCCGCGCGCTGGCTGGCGGACAAGGAAAATTCGGCCGACACCATCGGCGGCGTCAACGTCAAGAGCCACGACAAGCAACTGGCCAGCGTGCTGTTCGACCTATCCACCACGGCGCAGATCAACGACAGCATGAAGCTGGGCCGCTCGGTGCTGGGCGAAATCGGCGGCATCAACCGCCTGCACAAAGGCTCGGTCGAACAGGCCGGCTTCGCGGTGCTGAAGGCGCCGGACATTCCGTCGATCCTGATCGAGACGGCCTTCATCTCCAATCCGGAAGAAGAAGCCAAGCTGCTCGACGACGCCTACCAGAACAAGCTGGCCGACGCCATCGTCACCGGCATCCGCCGCTATTTCGCCAAGAATCCGCCGCTGGCCAAGAACCGCTTAACTTAAGAAGAGAGACACATGGCTGTAGTTACGATGACCAGGTACGGCGATCTGCCGGCCGTCCACATTACCGCCGCCGACGGCGCGCAGGCAACCGTGTCGCTGTTCGGCGCGCACCTGCTGTCGTGGAAAACCGCCGACGGCAAGGAGCGCTTGTTCGTCAGCTCGAAGACGCCGCTGGACGGCAGCAAGGCGATCCGCGGCGGCGTGCCGGTCATCTTCCCGCAGTTTAATGTGCGCGGCCCCGGCCTGCGCCACGGCTTCGCGCGCGTCAGCACCTGGCGCTTGAGCGACAGCGGCGGCGATGGCGGCCGCTCCTTCCTGGAATTCAGCCTGGCGCCGGAAGACCTGTCGCCCGAGCATGCGCAGGCGTGGCCGCACGCGTTCGACCTCAAGCTGCGCTTCACGCTGCATGGCGACGCGCTGGAGATGGCCTACACGGTGCACAACCCCGGCCAGCAGGCCTTCCCGTTCGGCGTGGCGCTGCATACCTACTACGACGTCGGCCATCTGGACGCGACCAGCATCAGCGGCCTGCAGCACGTGCAGTTCCTGGACCATCACAACCAGACGCTGGAGCAGGACACGCCGGCGCTGCACTTCACCGAGAAGCACGACCGCATGTACCAGTCCACGCCCGGCGTGACGCTGAACACGGCCGCCTCCACGCTGCGCCTGGAGCAGCAGGGCTTTGAACAATGGGTGGTGTGGAATCCGGGTGCGGAAGACGCGGCGGCCCTGACCGACCTGGGTCAGGATGAATACCTGCGCTTCGTCTGCATCGAGCCGGCGCGCATCTACCAGCAGCCGCTGGAAGCCGGCGCCACCTGGACCGGCAAGCACACCATCAACGCTTAATTCGATTCCTTGATGATGCGGCCCGCGCTAGGCTGGGTCGGCCGCGCATTCAATGGATAGAGGCGGCTGAACAGCGCCATCTGCGCCGGCGACGCCTGCACCGGCTCCTTCATCACCAGCCACAGCACGCCTTCGTTGCAAGGCGGCGTGGTCATCGACCCCATGAAGGTGAAGTAGTCGCGGCGCGCCGGAATCAGGTCCAGCGGATCGAGCGGCTCCACCGGCGCCGCGGTATCGAGCTTCTCCAGCGGCAGATTGTTCCACACGGTCTGGATCACCGGCTGCGGCTTGCCGCGCTCCAGCAGCAGCGCCAGCATGGCGATGCGGCCTTCGCCATCCTTGTGCACCAGGTGCACCACCATCTCGTAACCCTTGCCGTTGATGCGCTCTTCCGACGGACGATGGAAGTGGAACTGGATCAGCTCATAGGTGCGGTTGCCCACCGTGAGGAAATTGCCGCTGCCGACCATCACCTGCACCGTGTGGCCGTTGTCGGTCACATTGAACGACGACGGATGGTAGTCGAAGGTGATCTGCTCCAGATCGACCTTCATGCCGTCGCGGATGTCGATCGGCGACTGGCGGTTGCCGGTGCCGCACTTGGCCCAGGCGGGATTGATCTTGCCCCAGTTGGCCGGGCCGGTCTCGCCCTCATACGACCACACATTGCTGTACACCTTGGGGATCGTCGCGATGGCGGCTTCCTTGGCGGCCGCCTGCTTCTTGGCCTTGGCCGCCGCCGCCACGCGCGCCGCCTGGTTGGCGCGCATGATGGCCAGCCGCTCCTGGATGCGGGCCGACAGGTCGGCCTCGGCCTGCGCTTCCTTCTCGCGCTCGGTCAGCTTGCGCGGCGGCGCGCTCGGGGCCGAAGACGAAGCGGAGGCGGACGAACCGGTGGACGTGACGCCGGCAGCACCCACCAGCGCCGATTTCGTCGATGGCGAAATCAGCGGGTCTTTTTCGTTATTGGCTGCTGCGGTAACAACGTAGCAGCAGGCCAATAGGGTCAGGAGGGTGCGCATTGGGTATCCAGAATGAACAATTACATTCTGGTTTACGGATGCATTTGGGCAAAACTTGAGGGAAAGCGGTAAAACGGCATGCTGCGGCGGACGCGCAGCATGCATTCATGCGGGTTTCAGCGGCTTTGCATGCGGCGTGTCAGTTTCCACAAACCGCCCAGCGCCATCGGCACCACGGCCACGGCCACGCCGAACAGCACGATCTCGGTCAGGTGCTCGCGCACGATCGGGATATTGCCGAAGAAGTAGCCGGCGGTGGTCAGCAACGCCACCCACAGGATGGCGCCGGTGAAGTTATACAGCTGGAAGCGGGCGAAGGTCATGTCCGATACGCCGGCCACGAACGGCGCAAAGGTACGCACCACCGGTACGAAACGCGCCAGCACGATGGTCTTGCCGCCGTGTTTTTCGAAGAATTCGTGGGTGCGGGTCAGCGCTTCCTTGTTGAGCCAGCGGTAATCGTGGGTAAACACCCGCTGCCCGACCTTTTCGCCGATCCAGTAATTGACGGTGTTGCCCGTGATCGCAGCCGTGGTCAGCAGGACCAGCAGCAGCGGCAGATTCATTTCACCCACCGCGCACAGCGCGCCGGCGATGAACAGCAACGTGTCACCAGGGAAGAAGAACAGGACCACCAGACCGGTTTCGGCGAAGATGATGGCGAACAGAACCACGTAGATCAGTGTTCCGTATTGTTGGATCAGCACTTCCAATGTCTTGTCGACATGGAGGATCATGCCGAAAAATTGCATAAAATCCATATTCTTCCCGTAAAGTGAGCGCCGGAATCATACACCACCCTAAGCCCTAGCGGCATCGGTTTCCGAGCGATTGATATCCAGTTTACAATCCAGCTAGGTCCCGCAGCAAGCGGGTTCGCTCAACCAAGGAGATTTGGATGGCTTTGTTACACATTTTCCGTGTTTTATCCCTGCCGGCCCTGGCGCTGGGCCTCGGCGCCGTCAGCGCGCACGCCGCCGACCTGCCGGTGCGCCCGAGCGCCAGCGACATCATCAAGACCTCCAAACCGTCCGACTGGCGTCCCACCGACCCGGCCAACACCTTGTACATGGACCTGCCGACCGGCCGCGTGGTGATCGAGCTGGCGCCGGACTTCGCGCCGCTGGGCACCGCCAACATCAAGACCATGGTGAAAGAACATTATTTTGATGGCCTGGCCATCATCCGCTCGCAGGACAACTACGTGGCGCAATGGGGCGACCCGAACGCCGAGACCAAGCCGAAGTCGCTGGGATCGGCCAAGGCCAAGGTGCCGGGCGAATTCACGGTGCCGATGTCGAACGACAAGCACTTCGTGCAGCAGAAGGACGCCGACGGCTACGCGCCGCAGATCGGCCACTCCAACGGCTTCCCGGTCGGCCGCGATCCGAAGGCCAAAAGCACCTGGCTGCTGCATTGCTACGGCATGGTCGGCGTCGGTCGCGACAATGACACCGACAGCGGCAGCGGTTCCGAGCTGTACGCCATCACCGGCCACGCGCCGCGCCATCTGGACCGCAACATCACGCTGCTGGGCCGCGTGATCTCTGGCATGCCGCTGCTGACCACCCTGCCGCGCGGCAGCGAGGCGCTGGGCTTCTACGGCCCGAACGAGGCGCGCATGCCGATCGTCTCGGTGCGCCTGGAAGCCGAGGTGCCGGAAGCGGAGCGCAGCCACTTTGAAGTGATGCGCAGCGAAGCGCCGATCTACGAGCAGGTGCTGGAAGCGCAGCGCAACCGTGGCGGCCCGTGGAATAAATACGCGGCCAACTATCTGGAAGTATGCAACGCCATGATTCCGGTACGCGAACGGCCAAAACAGTAACCCCGGGCGTTACGGTTTGCGGGGTTCGCCGGTGCCGCACACGTTATAATCGCAGGGATGAACGCCCCAGACCTTCGCCCCCCACGCCCCATCCAGGCCCTGCCTGACCAGCTGATTTCCCAGATCGCCGCCGGCGAGGTGGTGGAACGACCATCCGCCGTGGTCAAGGAACTACTGGAAAACGCGCTGGACGCCGGCGGCACGCAGATCGCCGTGCGGCTGGAAGAAGGCGGCGTCAAACGCATCTGCATCACCGACAATGGCCGCGGCATCCCGCCCGAGCAAATGCCGCTCGCACTGGCGCGCCACGCCACGTCCAAGATATCTTCCCTGCACGACCTGGAAAACGTCGGCACGCTCGGCTTCCGTGGCGAAGCGTTGGCGTCGATCGCCTCGGTGGCCGCCGTCACCATCACCTCGCGCACCGCCGACGCGGCGCACGCGTGGGAGATCGTCGGCTCGCACAACGCCACGCCGGCACCGTCGTCCGGCGCGGTGGGCACCACCGTCGACGTGCAGGATCTGTACTTCAACACGCCGGCGCGCCGCAAATTCCTCAAGTCCGAGCAAACCGAGTTTGGCCACTGCGCCGAAGTCGTGCGCCGCATCGCGCTGGCGCGGCCGGACGTGTCGTTCTCGCTGAGCCACAACGGCCGAACCATCGACCACTGGAACGTCAGCGAGATGGCCAAGCGCAGCGCCCACATCCTGGGCGACAACTTCGCCGAAGCGCGCCTGGCGGTCGATGAAACCATGGGGCCATTGCGCCTGCACGGCTACGTCGGCCTGCCGACCGCTTCCAAGGCGCGCGCCGACGGCCAGTTCTTCTACGTGAACGGCCGCTTCGTGCGCGACAAGGTGCTGGTTCACGCGGTGAAGGCCGCCTACCAGGACGTGCTGCACGGCGACCGTTTCCCGTCGTATGTGCTGTCGCTGGAGATGGACCCGGCGCTGGTGGACGTCAACGTTCACCCATCGAAAATTGAAGTGCGCTTCCGCGACAGCCGCGCCGTACACCAGTGCGTGTTCCACGCGGTGCAGCGCGCGCTGGCGCAGACCTCGGCCACCGCGCACGGCAGCGTGCCGTCACCGCTGCCGGCGGCGGACAGTCTGAGCACCACGCCGATGTGGCGCGGCGAACAAACCTCGTTCGGCCCCTTGCTGGCGCCGGACTATGCGCCGACCTTCTCGCCGTCGCCATTCGGCAGCGGCGGCAGCGGTTCAGGCGCCGCTGCCGCCAGCACGCAGGGCAGCTTTGGCAGCAGCTACGCCGGCCCGCGCTTCGGCGCCGACGGCGGCGTCGCCCAGAGCACCGAAAAATACGGCGCTATGTTCCGTGACAGCGACCGCCCTGCCGGCGCACGCAGCGAATACGACATGACGCTGCCGCAAGCCAGCTCCTTCACCGTCTCCGCCGCCGCCATGGCGCAGGAAGAATTCCCGCTCGGCTTCGCGCTGGCGCAGCTGCACGGCATCTACATCCTGGCGCAGAACGCCAAGGGTCTGGTGCTGGTCGACATGCACGCCGCGCACGAGCGCATCCTGTACGAACAGCTGAAGACCGCCTTGGACAGCCGCGTGGCCGGCGAAGAAATGCAGGTGCAGCCGCTGCTGATCCCGATCACCTTCTACGCCGACGCGGTGGAAGTGGGCACCGCCGAAGAACACCAGGACACCTTGCAGACACTGGGCTTCGACATCGCCGTGCTGTCGCCGACCACACTGGCGGTGCGCTCGGTGCCGGTGCTGCTGAAGAACGCCGACGCCCAGACGCTGGTGCGCGACGTGCTGCGCGACGTGCGTGAATTCGGCGGCTCGCGCGTGCTGATCGAGCGCCAGAACGAACTGCTCGGCACCCTCGCCTGCCATACGGCGGTGCGCGCCAACCGCATCCTGTCGGTACAGGAGATGAACTCCCTGCTGCGCCAGATGGAAATCACCGAACGCGCCGACCAGTGCAACCACGGCCGCCCGACCTGGGTGCAGGTGGAAATCGGCGCGCTCGACAAGCTGTTCCTGCGCGGTCAATAACATGAGCACCAAACCACTGGCCGTCGCCATCATGGGGCCGACGGCGTCGGGCAAGACCGCCTCCGCCCTGACCATCGCCGGACGCATCCCGTCCGAAATCATCTCCGTCGATTCGGCGCTGGTGTACCGCGGCATGGACATCGGCACCGCCAAGCCAACGCGCGAAGAACTGGCCGCCGTACCGCATCACCTGATCGACATCATCGATCCGCTCGATGCGTATTCGGTGGCGCAGTTTCGCAAGGACACGCTGCGGCTGGTGGAAGACATCAGCGCGCGCGGCAAGCTGCCACTGCTGGTCGGCGGCACCATGCTGTACTTCAAAGGCCTGGCCGATGGCCTGGATGATCTGCCCGGCGCCGATCCCGCCGTGCGCGCCGCGCTGGATGAGGAAGCGGCCCGCCTCGGCTGGCCCGCCATGCACGCCCGCCTGGCCGCCATCGATCCGGAAACCGCCGCGCGCCTGGCGCCGGCCGACTCGCAGCGCATCCAGCGTGCGCTGGAGATTCACGCGTTGAGCGGCAAGCCGATGTCCGAGCTGCTGGCGCTGCGCGAGAAAACCGAACTGCCGTTTGAGCTGCTGTCGTTTGCGCTGGAGCCGTCCGACCGCGCCGTGCTGCACAAGCGCATCGCACGCCGCTTCGACATCATGCTGGAAGAAACGCCGCACGGTAATCTGATCACCGAAGTGGAGGCGCTGCGCCGGCGCGGCGACCTGCATCCGGGCCTGCCGTCGATCCGCTGCGTGGGCTACCGCCAGGCGTGGGAGTACCTCGACGGCACCATCGACTACGCCACCATGCGCGAAACCGGCATCATCGCCACGCGCCAACTGGCCAAGCGCCAGCTGACCTGGCTGCGCTCGATGCCGGAACGCGTGGTGCTGGACTGCCTGGCGCCCGATCCCGCCAACGCCATGCTGGCGCAGATCGCCGAACGGCTGGGTTAAGCCTTCGGCGGCTCGCCGCTCATATACACCACTTCCCACAGGTGGCCATCCAGATCCTGGTAGCCATGGCCGTACATGAAGCCATGGTCCTGCGGCTCCTTGTAGGCGCTGCCGCCAGCCTCGATGGCCTTGTTGACCAGCGCCGTCACCGCCTCGCGCGATTCCACCTGCAGGCACAGCAGCACCTCGGTCGACGTGTGCGCGTCGCTGACCGGTTTCGGCGTAAACTCCTTGAACCGCGTTTCGGTGAGCAGCATGACGAAGATATTCTCGTCCACGATCATGCACGTGGCGGACTCGTCGGTGTAATGCTGATTGAAACTGTAGCCCAGGTGCGCAAAGAACTTGATCGACTTCTGCAAGTCGCGCACCGGCAGATTGATAAAGATATTGGTTGCCATATTGCCCCCGTTATAAAAATAATCACTGGCGAGGACACAGAATACCAATATGCCAATGTTTTGACGACCGCCACGCGTTATTCGGCACTTTTTTCAAAAAATTTTTGGGTCAGTCTTGACAGTCATGGTGCCATCCCCTATGATGCTGGGCGTTGCAGGTGATATAGCTCAGTTGGTTAGAGCACAGCATTCATAATGCTGGGGTCGGTGGTTCAAGTCCACCTATCACCACCAAGATTCCTAAAGCCGTAATTCACCTTGTGAATTACGGCTTTTTTGTTTTTCTTGTGCCGTCACAAGGCCTGCAGCCGAGGCGGTCGCTACATTGGAGACTTTCTGCCTCGGCGCCATCAACGCATCATGCAACATTTCCTGGACGGCTCCCGGCATCTTCTCGACTAGCAAGGGAGGCCTCCATGCCGGACGATGTCTTCACCAAACACCCCCTGGACAACACGCCGCTCGGCCGCAATACCACACCAGTGTCCGAATGCGATATCCACAGCGCCACCGTGGGCAGCAAAGCCTGCAAGGCCATCGATGTGCCGATCCTTAGTTGTTCCAGCATCTGGTTGCGGGTGCAGAAAGAAGCCGAAGCCTGGATCGCTCCTGGCGGCAAGTTGATAGCCGATCCTGTTGCTCGCAACCGCCGCATTAACCAGGCTTACGCACAATTATGGTTGGCCGACAGGCGTTTTCAATGGACAGGGCTGGCAGCCTTCGCCTCGAAACAAGTCGGCTGCGGCCTCCTGCACGCTGCCGATAACATCCAAAAGTCGCAGGAAGAAATCGCCACGGCTAGTCGCATCGGTGTGATGGGCAACGCCGACAGCGCGGCAGCCAGTGCGATGCCATCCGGTATAGCAGGGAGTTCGGCCTACATGTATCAGCAACTTGCACTGGGCAATACGACGCTCTTCCTCGATATTTATCCTCTTCATCGTTTCTTCATGCTACGCGGATACAAGCATCTGCACAGCTGTCTTCCTCAACGTGCAGAAATCAGCCAAATGATTATTTGGCCCGCTGAAAAGACAAGAATCCCGTTTGGCAAATCGTTCGATGAAATTCTAAAAGCATTCAAAATGATCGAGAACAATGAAGTGACTCAAAGTGTGAAGGTTCTCGCCTACCATGAGCAAATCAACATCCTTCAACCTGCGATCTACGACACTACGGCGATGCGATTGGCGCTGGATGCAAATCAACTATCCTGGGCAACCGATTTTCCAACTGGTGTCGCGGCAGAAATTGAACTCACGCTATCCGCCGAGTGCAAGTCCCAGTCCAGTTCTCGCAATATATGGTTCTCAAAAAATAGAACTGCAAAACTTTACGACAAAGATCAACGTATGGCCTTTGTCTATCAGGCCGCGACTCGGTTCGACAACCTATTGAGTGGTAGTAGCAAACCCAATGTCGAAGCATCGATTGCGGAAATTGCCGCAAATGGCGGAATCAAATGAGAATGCCCCGTGCACTCGCACTCTCGGCATGCGCAGGGCTAATCTGCTATCTCTTCCATGAACCAGCTCCGATGGTTCTTTCGCTACGTGTGGGTCAGACATTCGAAGAAGTCGCGCAATCGTCTTCCTTTCCTGTTCGGGTATTCTCAGACGTCCCTGACAAAGATGGTGATGGCTTTGGCACGACATGGGTAACTCGTCCCTCCGTGATTGTGATCTTCAACGACCCCGCTCATGGATTCACGTTGCCGCCAACCAGATTTGCCACCATTGGCTATATCAAAAATAAAGTCATGACGATATCGACCACTCCCATGCTCTACAAAATGCCCTTCGATCAAGCGATGGATGAGCTAATCAATTTACAAAGTCAATTCAAAGCGGGAGAGTGGCGTCCGACAAATGGCACCCATTGGTTTGATTTATCCCCCACAGGCCAACAGACGCTACGTAGCCACGTGCGCGACCCAGGCCATGGCTACATGAAAACCACGTTTCTGGTTATCCCGCACAAATACGAGATGATTTTCCGTTTCTACTGTGCGGCACAATGCGATAGCACCATAGGACTGGATCGATATCTGATCGATATTGGCGCTGGCGAAGATAAGGGAGGTGACTAACGCAGCCCCCCATAGATTTTTGCTTTTCTTGTGCGCCGACAAAGCCTGTTAACGGAGCGCTCGCTACATTGGAGACTTTCTGTTCGTTGACGGAAAGCCCATGCAACGCTACCACATCACCCTCGGCGCCAGCACCAGTGCCGGCGGCAAAGTCATCAGCGCCAGCAGTTGTTGCAGCATCGACGGCGTGCTGGTCGCGCTGGAGGGCGACGCCATCTTCTGCCCTGCCTGCAAATCGCCGGGCAAGATCAAAATCTTCGGGCCGCGCATCTCGGAAAGCTGGAACGGCACGCAGGTGGCGCTGCAGGATGACCTGTGCGTCTGCAAGTGCACGCCACCGCCCAAGCTGATCGCCAGCCAGCAGCGGAAATATCAGGAAGTGGGCGGCAGCGCGCCCGCCCCTGCCGCAGCCACGCAAGCCGCCGCGACTGCGCGCGAGGAAGCACAAGTCGCTGCCCTTGGCGACCAGGACGACCAGATCACGCTGCGCTTCCTGGACGCCCTCACGCAAGCACCACTCGCCTCCCGGCGCTACCGATTGGAGCTGGCAGGCAAAACCATCGAAGGCGTTACCGACAGCGGCGGCTACACCCAGCCCATCAACGCAGCCGAGCGCGCGCAACTGACCGCCTGGCATCTTCTCGACTAGCAAGGAGACTTCCATGCCGGCTGATGTCTTCACCAAACACCCTCACGACACCACGCCGTTCGGCCGCAACACCACGCCAGTGCCGGAGTGCAACGTACACGACGCCACGGTGGATGGCAAAACCTGCAAGGCCATCGACGTGCCGATCCTCAGCTGCGCCAGCATCTGGCTGCGCGTCCAGAAAGAAGCCGAAGCCTGGATCGCTCCCGGCGGCAAGCTGATCGCCGATCCCGTCGCGCGCAATCGCCGTATCAATCAAGCCTATGCGCAGCTGTGGCTGGCCGACAAGCGCTTTCAATGGGCCGGCTTGGCGGCGTTCGCCTCCAAACAAGTCGGCTGCGGCCTGCTGCATGCGGCAGACAACATCAACAAGTCACAAGAAGAAATGGCGGCCAACGCCTACCGTCCCGACATCACCGGCAGCGCCGACATCGCAGCGATGAACACCATCCCGGCAGCCATCGGCGCCAGCTCGGCCTATATGTACCAACAACTCGCCCTCGGCAACACCACGTTGTTCCTCGACATCTACCCGCTGCACCGTTTCTACATGCTGCGCGGACTAAAAGCTTTACAGGCCTGCCTAAAGGAACGTGAGCTTATCTTCAAAGACGTGATCTGGCCAATCGATCAAACCAAACTCGCGTTTGGAAAATCCTCCAATGACATCCTTGAGGCTTTCGAGATGATCGAGAATGGCCAGACGGCCAAAAGCGTTGAGCGATTAGCCCACCATGAGCAAATCAATGTACTGCAAGCGGCGATATACAACGACATCATCATGCGACGAGCGCTAGACGCCAACCAATTTTCCTGGGCCATAAATTTCCCCACGGGTGTCGCCGCAGAAATCTCTCTTACGCTATCAGCAGAATGTAAAAGAACCTCCGGGCCACTTACCGTAATATTTTCAAAAAATAAGAATGCAAAACTGTATGAAGAGTCTCAGCGGATGGCTTTCGTTTACATGGCGGCTGCGCACTTCGATAATCTATTAAATCGGAACACGCGAAAGGATGTCGAGGCCTCTATAAACGAGATCGCGCAAGCCGGAGGCCGGTGGTGAAGAAATTACGTTTCATGGCGATCACAACCATCGTTTATATCGCTTGGCTATTTTTCTCTTATCCTGATCAAACTTCGGTATCGCTTCATATACAGCAGTCATTCCATGAAGTAGTGAGAGACTCGACCTTTCCTGTCATGGCCGCATCGAACGTCCCGGATGCGAGCACGGACGGCAGTGGAGCAACGTGGATTACCGAGCCGGCTGTTGTTATCCGCTTCAACGATCCGCAACATGGCTTCATACTGCCGCCGACGACATTTGCAGGCATCAGCTACAGCGACTATCGGGTGAGCACCATCGATACCTCACCGATGCTAAAAAAACTTTCGTTCAGCGATACACTCGATCTTGTCGAATCCTTGCAACGACAATTTCAGACCGGAGGCTGGCTGCCCGACGAGAATCAAAATTGGATAGACGTAAGCGCTTCAGGCCGGGAAGCCTTGCATGCTTTGCTGCGGGAACATGGTCATACGATCGTCCTCAGAGTGCCTCGAAAGTACGCCATGTTTTTCGGCCTGCACTGCGCCGATCGATGTCATAGCCGAATAGGACTGGATCGCTATCTGGTCGATATAAGCATTGGTCGAGATTTCTATGCCGATATCGGCAACGAGAAACCGCAGCCGGGGTCCGCAGCTCCAACACCATCGACAGCAGCAAGATCGCAGAGATGAACAAGATACCGCCGCGTGCTCCGGCACCGATGCCACCAATGAGCGAATAAGTAGTTAGCGCAGCGGACGGCAAGGAGTGGCGAAGTCCACGTGATAGTGTTCATCGTGCCGTATCCACGACCGCTCCTTCATGAAATGCAGGTGCTGATTCAGGTATGCGCCACGGTTGGTGGAGAACAATTGCGGCGTCAGCAACGGATCGAAGATCACGCGCGTGATCCCCAGCTTGTGCGATTCGGCAGCGCGGGACAATTGGTACAGATGTTCGGCCATGGCCTCGTAGTCGATCCGCAGATCCTTGAACTTTCCGGCGTTGTCGAACTCAATTCCGTAACCGAACTTGTTGGCGGCATTCCCCGGCAGCGGCACTGATGCGCCGGCGGCGTTTAACACCGGCACCATCAAGTCCACCGACAAGCCGGCCTGATGGGTTTTGTGCGGGCGCATCTGTCCGCCCTCGGCAAAGCCGGTTTCGCCGTAGACGAAGGTGGTTTTGGGCATTGATTGCTCAAGCGCGCGATACGCGTCGACCACCACCTCGCGCACCGCGCTGTGTACATAGGTTCGGCCAAGCTGCACGCCCAGGCTGCTGTAGGCTGCGAAATTGACGCCATCCTTTGGCAACTGTACGCCCTCCTCCAGACGTCCATGGGCGACCGTACCGTAACAGGTGCTGGCCATCCCGATGCCTGGCGAGGCGGCAAGCGCAATGCAGATTAGTAGGCGACGCATATCTCATCCTTTCATGCGGCCCCAGTTTTACCACAACTGCACCACATCAAACTGATCGCCCGCAGGGGCAGGACAATGGTCGTCGTGACGCGCAACAAGAAAGATTTCAAAGGCCCCAACATCCGCGTTCCCTACGAACTGGAAACCGCCACCATTGCCGTAAATTGGCTCGTCGGTTTTTCCCCACAGCGTCGTATAGAAAATTTGCGTTCGCCTATACGATGTCGGCATACCTGACCGTCCAAAACCTCGCCTGCCCCGCCGTTTTCAATTTCATCACATGGACAAAATCGCTCGCTTTCAGAGCGAAATCCTCCTGTCCACACCAAGGTAAAGCCTCTGCCGCAGCGCAATAAAACGTTTTCCGAGCCGTGTTGCCTCGGCTTGTCGAAATGGCTAGTCTTGACTGTGACAGGTCATCAGACAACCTGCGCCCTCCCAGAACTAACCACTGAGGAAAAACATGAAAAAGAAAATAATGGAGACCGTGGTTCCGCTTGCCTTGGCGGCCATGTATGCCCCTGCTGCACTCGCCCAGCAGGCCCCGACACCTCCCGCAACCGCACCAGCCGCCGAGCCACCGCTGCCGTCGCCAACCGACGATCCCGGCACCACCGTGGTGGTCACCGGTTTCCGCTCCAGCCTTCAGAAAGCGCTTAACCTGAAACAGCAGGCGATCGGCGTGCGCGATTCCATCGTCGCCGAAGACATCGGCAAATTCCCGGAGGCGAACGTCGCCGAATCCCTGCAGCGCGTGCCGGGCGTGATTCTGAACCGCGACGAATCGTCCGGCGAAGGCCAGCGCATCTCGATCCGCGGCCTGCCCACCGAATACTCGGTCACCACGCTGAACGGCGCGCCGGTCAACACCACCTCCACCGCCACCATCGGCACGGCGGCGCGCGGCTTCAACTACGACGTGTTCGCGTCCGAACTGTTTGGCCGCGTCGATTTCTACAAGTCGCCGCTGGCCGAACTGACCGAGGGCGGCCTTGGCGGCGTGGTGGACCTGCAAACGCCGCGTCCCTTCGACAATCCGAAGCGCACCATCCGCTATGGCCTGACCGATACCTACAACACCAGTTCCAAGCACAACGATCCGAACGGCTTCGTGCTGTACTCGAACACCTGGGACAACCTTGGCTTCCTGATTGGCGCCTCGCACTCGGGCAGCATCAACACGCGCTCCGGCTTCGAGGCCACCGGCGGCTACAACAGCTCCTTCAACGGCAGCCAGAATCCGGTCAAGGGCAACTTCGCCCTGGCGCTGGACTTCGACAGCCCCCTGGCCAATCTGGGCAACTACACGCGGGATCAAGTGGCGAAAGCCTTCCTGCCGCGCATCTACCGCTTCTACGGTTCGCAGAACGAGCGCACGCGCGACGGCCTGGTCTCGTCGGTGCAGTGGAAAACGCCGACGCTCAACGTCAGCTTCGACACCATGTACTCCAAGCTGGAGAACACGCGCGCGGAGCAGCTGTTCGGCATCCTGGTGCGCAGCACCGCCACCACCAACCGCAACGCGCCGGTCGGCGCCTCCGGCAACAACGGCCTGATACCGCTGAATGTCAGCATCGACCCATCCACCAATCTGCTGACCGGCACCTTCGGCAACACCACCTACAACGCCGGCGCCGCCTACACCAAGGACGACACCAAATTCGGCTACGGCGCATTAAACGCCAGCTGGAAGGCCAGTCCCAAGCTGACCCTGAGCGGGCAAGCCAGCCTGAATCAGAGCACCGCCACCAGCGCCACCGGCCAGCTGTCCGGCTACATCTACGGCGCCACCTCGACCATCGACTACGGGAGCGATCACGTCTACCCGTCGATCTCCTCGCCGACCAGCTACACGGACCCGAACAGCTGGAGCGGCTTCACCATCGGCACCGGCTGGACCAAGGAAACCGACAAGGGCAAGCAGGCGCGCGTCGCCGCCGATTACGACTACGATCTGCCCGGCGGCTGGACCGGCCACCTGAAAACCGGCCTGACTTACGTCGCCACCATCAAGGGCGTCAACAAGCGTAACGGCACCGCGCTGGCCACCGCGCACCTGAACAGCATCGGCGCGGCCGGCCTGCGCAGCGCGATGACGTCGCAACTGCCGATCGATCACCTGGACTTCGGCGCCGGCTGGCCGCACAGCTGGGCGACCTGGAACAGCAGCTACTTCTACTCGCAGTTCGATCCGAATACCTACAATCCGGAGTCCACCTTCACGCCATCGCAAAGCTTCGCGGCGGAAGAAGATGTGAAGACCGCCTTCGCGCAGTCCGACTTCAAGGGCGATATCGGCGGCCACGAGCTACGCATCAACGCCGGCGTGCGCTTCTCCAAAACCGAAACCAGCATCGACAACTTCAAACAGAAAGGTGCAGGCCTGGTCTACTCGCCGAACCATGAGCAAGGCTCGTACAGCAATGTGCTGCCGGCCCTGAGCAGCGCGCTGGACCTGACCGATACGCTGATGTGGCGCGCCTCCTGGGGCAAGACCATCACCCGCGCCTCGCTGTCCATCATCGCGGCGCAGACGGTCATCCCGAACCAGTTCGACAACTCGGCCACGTCGGGCAATCCCAGCCTGCGTCCGCAGCAGTCGAAGAACCTGGACACCAGCCTGGAATGGTACTTCAAGCCGGGCAGCCTGCTGTCGGCCGCGCTGTTCCAGAAGAAGCTGACCGATGCCACCGTCGCCAACACCACCGTGGTGCCGTTCTCCTCCCTCGGCCTGCCGGATACGGCGCTCGGCCCATTGTTCCAGGACGCGAACGGCCACGTCGATCCTAACCTGGCGATGACGCTGCGCACCTACACCAACGCCGGCGAGCAAACGCTGAAAGGCTACGAGCTGGCTTACCAGCAGGCGTTCAGCTTCCTGCCGGCGCCATTCAACGGCATGGGCGCGCTGGCCAGCTACACCCACATCAATCCCTTCAACAGCGTGCCGTGGATTACCAACGCGGGCAAGGTCATCGACGTCAACTCGGTGCCGAAGTACGCCTACAGCGCCACGGTGTATTACGAGCAGGGACCGTGGGCGGCGCGCATGTCCTACAACTACAAGGACAAGTCGCTGCATCCAGACAGCCCGCGCAACCTGGGCGATGATTTGATCCGCTGGCGCGCAGGCCGAGGCTACCTCGATGCGAACATCAGCTACAAGATCAACGAGAACCTGGAGTTCCGCGTCGACGCGCTCAACCTGAGCAACACGCTGGCGTATGATTACTTCGAGGACGCGAGCGGCCAATACGGCAGCGGCAAAAAGACCCGGATGGACTATGCCAAGTATGATGGCCGCACGATCAAAATCGGCATCCGGGGAAAACTCTAAACCATGATGAAACGACTCTACGCCGCCGGCATGCTGGCGGCCAGCGTGACCGTATTGGCCGGCTGCGCTTCGGCGCCGCCGGCGGTCGACACTTCCGAGCAGGAGGTGATCGGTATTATCAACAAGGTCAATGGCTACTGGCAGCAGCGGGAAGCGCCGCAGAAGTGGGCGTTCTGGGACATCGCCGCCTACCACACCGGGAATATCGAGGCTTACCAGATCACCGGCAATCCCGCGTGGCGCAAGTATTCGGAGGACTGGGCCGCGCACAACAACTGGCAAGGCGCCAAGTCCACCAACAAGGCCACCTGGAAGTACCAGTACGGCGAGACCGACGACCATGTGCTGTTCGGCGACTGGCAGATCTGCTTCCAGACCTATGCGGACCTGTACCAGCTCGATCCCGATCCGAAGAAGATCGCCCGCGCCCGCGAGGTGATGGAGTACGAAATGAGCACGCCCAACCAGGATTACTGGTGGTGGTCGGACGGCTTGTACATGGTGATGCCGGTGATGACCAAGCTGTATGCGATCACCGGCAATCGCCAGTACCTCGACAAGCTGTATGAATACTTCCAGTACTCGAACAGCATCATGTACGACAGCGATGCGCAGCTGTACTACCGCGACGCACGCTACGTCTATCCCAAGCATCAAAGCGTGAACGGCAAGAAGGACTTCTGGTCACGCGGCGACGGCTGGGTGTTCGCCGGGCTGGCCAAGGTGCTCAAGGATCTGCCGAAGGACGATCCGCACCGTGCCGAATTCATCGCCAAGTTTCAGGGCATGGCGCAGGCGTTGAAGAAGGCGCAGACCGACGACGGCTACTGGACCCGCAGCCTGCTCGATCCGCAACACGCGCCAGGGCCGGAAACCAGCGGCACCGCCTTCTTCGTCTACGGCTACCTGTGGGGCATCAATAACGGCCTGCTGGAGCGCGACGCATATCTGCCGGTGGTGCGCAAGGGCTGGCGCTACCTGAGCAAGACCGCGTTGCAGGCGGACGGCAAGATCGGCTATGTGCAGCCGATTGGCGATCGCGCCATTCCCGGCCAGGTGGTGGACCAGAATTCGACCACGGCGTTCGGCGTCGGCGCCTACCTGCTGGCGTCCTCGGAGCTGGTACGCCTGCTGCGTCAATAACAACGGAGACTGAATGGAACGACGACACTTTATCCAGACCCTGGCCGCAGCTGCGGGCGGCGGCATGGCTGCTGCCCCCGGCGCGGCGGCGACAGCCAGCGCCATCGACACCAGCGGCGGCGCAGCCCGCGCACAACTCGCCGCGCTGGCGCAGAAAATGTCCGAACCGGTGCTGACCAACATGGCCGCCGGCACGCTGAAGAAAAACTTCGCCCTTGAAGTCAGTCCCACCTGGGATGGCCGCGACAAAGGCGTCGCCTACCTGGAATGCTTCGGCCGCCTGATCGCCGGCATCGCTCCCTGGCTGGCCCTGGCCGACGACGGTACGCCCGAAGGCCGCACGCGCAAACGCCTGCAACAACTGGCCCTGCAAAGCTACACCAATTCGGTCGATCCAGCGACCGCGGACTACCTGCTATGGAAAGGCCCCGGCCAGACGCTGGTCGATTCCGCCTACTTCACCAATGCCCTGATCCGCGCGCCGAAAGCGCTGTGGGAACCGCTGGATGCCAGAACCAAGCAGCGCATCGTCGCCGAAATCAAAGCCCTGCGCCGCATCGAACCGCCCTATATCAACTGGATGCTGTTCGCCGCCATGAACGAAGCCTGGCTGATGTCCATCGGCGAGGAATTCGACCCGTTGCGCATGAACGTCGCCATCCGCAAAATCAATGAATGGTATGTCGGCGACGGCTGGATCAAGGACGGTGACGCCTTCCACTTCGACTACTACAACGCCTTCGTCATGCACCCGATGCTGGTCGAAATCCTCGACGTGCTCGATGAGAAAAAAGGCGCCTTCTGGAACGGCAAACCGGAAGAGCTGCGTGCGCAGGCGATCAAGCGCATGCAGCGCTACAGCGAACACCTGGAACGCTTCATCTCCACCGATGGCAGTTTCCCGCCCATCGGCCGCTCGCTGACCTACCGCACCGCCGCCTTCCAGCCATTGGCCCTGCTGGCGCTGCGCAAGCAGCTACCGCAAAGCCTGCCCGAAGGCCAGATCCGCGCCGCGCTGCAAGCGGTGCACAAGGCCGTGTGGTCAGCGCCATCCAACTTCAACAAGGAAGGCTACCTGACCATCGGCTTCGTCGGCCATCAGCCGGAGCTGGGCGACTGGTACTCCAACAACGGCAGCATGTACATCGCCTCCGCCAGCCTGCTGCCACTGGGCCTGTCGCCCACCGACAGCTACTGGACCGCGCCAGCGCAGGACTGGACGCAGAAGAAAGCCTTTGCGGGCGCCCGCTTCCCTAAAGACTACCCAGTGAACTACTAATGACGATCAAATCCACTTCCCGCCGCAACGTGCTGCGCGGCGCCAGCGCCGCTGCCATGGGCAGTCTGATGCTGCCGCTGTCCACCCAGGCCGCCGCCCGCTTCACCATCAGCGACACCGACTTCATGCTCGATGGCCAGCGCCTGCAAATCCGCTGCGGCGAAATGCACTTCGCCCGCGTGCCGCGCGAATACTGGCAGCACCGCCTGAAAGCCATCAAGGCCATGGGCTTGAATACCGTATGCGCCTACCTGTTCTGGAACTACCACGAATGGCGCGAAGGCCGCTACGACTGGGCGGGACAGCGCGACGCCGCCGAGTTCTGCAAGCTCGCCCAGCAGGAAGGCCTGTGGGTCATCCTGCGTCCCGGTCCCTACGCGTGCGCCGAGTGGGAAATGGGCGGCCTGCCATGGTGGCTGCTGAAGAAACCGGGCGACGCCTTCCTGCGCACGCGCGACGCCAACTTCGTGCAGCCGGCGCGCCGCTACATGAAGGAAGTCGGCCGCGTGCTCGGTCCGCAGCAGATCACACACGGCGGTCCGATACTGATGGTGCAGGTGGAGAACGAGTACGGCTTCTTCGGCGAAGACCTGGCCTATATGCGCGAGATGAAAAGCATGCTGCAGGACGCGGGCTTCGACGTGCCGCTATTCCAGTGCAATCCGACCAACGCGGTGGTCAAGTCGCATATCGACGGCTTGTTCAACGTGGTCAATTTCGGCAGCGATCCGGCGGCCGGCTTCAAGGTGCTGGACCAGGTGCAGAAAGGCCCGCGCATGTGCGGCGAATACTATTCCGGCTGGTTCGACACCTGGGGCGCGCCGCACCGGCGCGGCTCCGCCAACGGCGCCGTGGCCGACATCCAGGCCATGTTGAAGGCCAACGGCTCGTTCAGCCTGTACATGGCGCACGGCGGCACCAGCTTCGGCCTGTGGGGCGGCTGCGACCGTCCCTTCCGTCCCGACACCAGCAGCTACGATTACGACGCGCCGATCAGCGAAGCCGGATGGACCGGCGAAAAATTCCAGGCCTACCGCGACGGCATCAAGCCTTTTCTGCCGGCCGGCGAAACGCTGCCGCCGCCACCGCCGAAAAATTCCGTCATCGCCATCAAGCCGTTTGCGCTGAAACAGTCCTGCACCGTGGCCAGCGCGCTGCCCGCGAACGGCATGCGCGTGGCGTCGCCGCAACCGATCGAACAGTACGACATCAGCCGGGGACTGGTCTCCTACCGCGTGACGCTGCCTGCCGGCCCGGCCGGCACGCTGGAAGCAGCCAAGGTGCGCGACCTGGCCTGGGTCAGCATCGACGGTAAACAGGTCGGCACCATGGACACGCGCTACCGCCGCTTCAGCATCGACCTGCCGGCGCGCAGCAAACCGGCGACGCTGGAGATACTGCTGTACACCATCGCTCGCGTCAACTTCGGCGTAGAGATCCACGACCGCAAAGGCCTGCATGGACCGGTCACGCTCAACGGCCAGCCGGTGGAAAACTGGGACATCCGCGCCATCGACTTCGACGCCGACGGCGTGCTGCCGCCGCTGACGTGGAAGACCGGCCGCGCGCAAGGCGCCGCCTTCTGGCGCGGCAGCTTCGACGTGACACAAGCCGACGACACCTTCCTCGACATGTCAGGCTGGGGCCAGGGCATCGTCTGGGTTAACGGGCGCTGCCTGGGACGCTACTGGAGCATCGGCCCGACGCAGACCATGTACCTGCCCGGCCCATGGATCAAGCGCGGACAGAACGAAGTGGTGGTGCTGGACCTGACCGGCCCGCGCAGCGCCCGTATCGCCGGCCTGACCGCGCCTATCCTCGACCAGCTACATCCGGAACTGGATCTGGCGCGTCCGCCAAGCAAGGTCAAACCGGCACTGGACGCCATCAAGCCGGTGCACGAAGGCGAGTTCGCGCGCGGCGGCGCCGTGCAGGACGTGACCTTCGCACATCCGGCCAGGTGCCGCCAGTTCTGCCTAGAATCGCTGGATGCCTGGGACGGCAAGCAGTACGCCGCCGTGGCCGAACTGTCGCTGCTGGGCGTGGACGGCAAGCCGCTCAACCAGTCCAACTGGACCATCGCCTACGCCAGCAGCGAGGAAGCCACCAAGGAAGACGGGGGCGCCCTCAACGCCATCAACGGCCAGGCCACCGACCACTGGCACACCGCCTACAGCGGCAAGGCCGCGACGGCGCCAGGCAGCAAGCACCCGCATCGCCTCATCATCGATCTAGGCGCCGAAGCCACCGTGGCCGGCCTGCGCTACACCCCACGCCAAGGCCCGGAAGGAGTCACCGGCCGCATCAAGCACTACCGCGCCTACGTCGGCGATCACCTGGTAAAGGAAAACTGAAAGCGGACTAGCGACAAGGCTGCGCTCAGATTGAGGAGATCAACTTGGCTCCGCACGCAGCCTTGTCGCCGTCGTAAGCAACAGCCTTGCCGTGATGATGTCGATCGCTGGCCGCCACCTGTATCGGGAAGTTGCCTTTACATTGCGGACAGACGGTCATATCGCCATCCACAGCGATGGGCTTTCCCAGCGCTTTGAAATCATTGGCCGCAGAGACCACTTTACCTCCGTGCGACGTTGAGTCACCTAGACGAATGACGCCCTTCCCCTGACTGTTTTTCATGTGGTCCCTCCGTCGCGCTTCTCAATTAGTTACCAGGAGCGACTTCTGCTCGCCAAAGCTCGGCGTTCTTGAAGCTATCTTCCTCGCCATACCAGTTCGGCGTCTTGCTGCGTGGGTCCGAGGGATACGTTTGCGTTTTGTGCGCCTGTGACGTAGCGGCCCACCCGACGGGCATATCGCCAACCGGTTGCTGATATGGATCATCAGCGGGCACATGGCAAAGCGCTTTTATTTCCGGTGGCCAGATCGGCGCCCGGCAGGTCGCAAGCGACGACACACGCAGAAAAGTAAGCCAAATAAAGAAAGGCATGAAGGCTATTCGCAAAGATGCACTCAGCCCAAACCCCACCTCGTACATACAATACAGAAATGACTCAAAGAGATTTTCGCGCTCAGTCAGAAAAAGCAAGGGCTTGGGCAGTTCAGCAGGGCCGTGATTCATATACCAGCACCAGTAGTTCCATTGGCAGAGCAAATCATTCATGCCGTCAAGCCCGTCCCACTCCCTGCCAATGGCGAAGCCGCCCAATACCTTGCCATTTGAATCAAGCTGATATTAGCGAATGTGATAGCTATCCGAATGGTCAGTATTCTGCCTGCCACGATGAACACAAAATACAGTATCGTCGGTCCACGGTACCTCCACTGTGAGGTCGCCAAGTTTATACGCTGCAAAGAATCGTCGTCGCCGAATGGCGAAAATTTTCTGTTCAATTCGATGGAACCGAATTGGCCGCCGGGTCAAGGAGAAGACTTCATCTCGACCGAATTTGACGCATACGTAGCCAAATCCGATGGCAGCAGCACCAAATTGGAAGATACCAAGTGCAAGCATAAATTCCCAGTCCCCTGAGCAAGAGTCATAGAGAAAAAAAATGGCAAAAATCAAAAATACCACTGAAAAAAAAGCCGCAGTAAAAGTACCTCCTGCAAGCCATTGCCTCATCATCTGCGGCTGTTCGCTGACGTCCATAAAAACAGAATTAATCCTATGTACAGTGGCGCTATCCTTGTATTCAGGGGCAACACATCCCGTAATTGGCAGGCGGTGTTTGGCATCCCAATCAGGAATCGGCCGGCCTATTTTGATCTTAAAAACCCGCTCGTCCATTTAATATCCCCAGGTATACGGTAACGCGTCTACCATCCCCACTTATTCTGCATATGGCGTTTCGGAGCCGCGAAACAATCGACGATAACGCCAATATCCCGTTGGCTCCACAAGCTGCTCGCGGAAGCCGGCAATAGAATCATGCACAAAATCATCAAAGAATTTTGCGACAGAAGAAGAAACCTTCGGATGAGCGACCACCCTTCGTCTAAGCTCGGGCGCCTCAGGTTCTAGAACGTATAAATTGGCCTGGTTTCTGTCACGATCATAAGGTCGTTTCTTTTTGAGGACGTCGAATGACAATAGGGCATTCATTGAAAGTTGTTCATCGGCCGCACAAAACTGCCGATTTGATGCAATCAAAAGGCGACGATGATCAGGATTTGCTTTTGCGACCTGGCCGGTTTTTTCAAATTCTTTCCTTACCTGCCAACGCCACGACAGGTAAGGTAGCATCCAATCACCTAATGACCTCGGTTCCCCTGTTGAGGTATCGATAAAATTCTCAAATGCCATAAGCAAGTCATGATGAATTGAAAAATTTACGGTACTCCGGCTTTTTGATAGCGGCACCCCTGCGGCAAGTGCGCAATCGTAAAGATGATTTAGGGTAATCTGCGAGAGCTTTAGCGAATCATCTGGAGACACGCCGAGCTCCCCAGGTTCATATCCGCCACCAACGTCGCTGTGTGATCCTGGATAGGCAAACTCCAGACAATTCGAAGGTAGCTCTCGATTAAATAACACCGTGTCTAACGGAAAATTCTTGCGAAGTTCATGCATCGCAATTAAGTGAACGCAATTTTCCACATTGGGAAGAATCCGCATAACCTCCGGCGTAGCCCAATTAGCATGGCCTCCCGTAGAACGCAGGCGATCATTTTTAATGCCTTCAACTATGCCCACAGACGCGACAGTATCCATTAAACCTAAGAAGCGAAAGCGGCAAGGAATGTCAGCCAACCCGGTCCGAGTCAGAAAATCATTCAGCCAATGACAGAATACTCGCGCCTCCGTAGCCCCGCGAGAAAAGCCAAAGATATCCAGAACACACTCGCATACTGTGGCCGTGCGCTTAGACTTCATCCGGGCTTTTATGCTATCTATACAGACAGTCAAGAATGGTCCCCTGAGCGCTCCGTCATCTGCGACCAGACTATCAGTCAGGCCTACGCTTCGAAGCAATTTTTTATCCCCCTTTGAGGGGCTATTAGTACAGAGCGCCGTAATCATCGCAGCCGAAAAGATTTCGGTGCCGAATAGTCCCCTGTGCAAAGCATTGAAAACTCGCAGCAGCGCAACCATGATGCGGGAGTCGCCGCCTCGGGCAAAAGCGCTTCCAAACACACTTTCTGTGACTTCATTGATTAGTGCAAAGGGCTTACCTAGCCCTGGGATGTACACTGCATGGGTGCCCTTTTCGGGTATATGAGGATAAGCTTCATAAAGCCGTGCCACATTGGAATGACCTTTCTTGTTTTTGTGTAGGTATAAGCTATTACCCGTGCCATCAAAGAAAATTCCTATCTGAATAGCTATTTCGCAAGCAGAGGCATTGGCGTATTGAGCAGGTTTGGACGGCTTCAGATATTCCACTGGAGCAGTTCGCGTAGCTCTGAATTTCCCGTTTGATTGCATCATCTCCATGTATTCCTCCGATGGTCCATCTGCTTCTCTTCAGCAGCCGTAAACATTTTCGCAATAGGTCGCCCGGCTGTCGCCAATGCTCCCCCCTCTGTCGGTCCATATGACACAGGGTGATCGGGGCTGATGACTGAAAAAGGCGTAGTCAATACTCGAACCTGGCCGTTCGGAAAAAAATGAACGTACAAGCTATAAACCTCTGAGTATTTTTCAACGGGAACCTTTGCGATATACATGGCCCTGGCCTTAACGCTTCGATAGTTTCCGGCCTCTATTTCTAAACGATCAGCGTGCGACCAATCTTCCACTCTCCACCGAACCTCCACGAGCAGGCCGGGCCGCCAACGCCGAGGGATCATGATGCAACACATTTCACCACTCCCGCCTCCTTCGCGTTGCACGCCTGTGCCGCCGTATTTGTTAATATAAAATTCTGGTATCAGGTAATCCGGTCCGAGATGGTGCACACCAATCACTACCGTTGCCAAATACTCGTCTTCCTCAGAGGAAAAGAAGAATGTCCTCCCTGAAATCACAAGAGTTACGCCCAGTGTGCAAAGGATAAATGCTCGTAACCCTATTTTTATCATCATCTGCCCCCACCAGAATGATGACTTGCCAGGCGATGCAGATCCCTGCGGCGACTGGCGACATCGGATTGCTCTAGCACCTGCTGTAAGCCAGGGTGACGCAGCAGACTTCCCTTTGTCTCAAAAACGTCGCGAGCAAATAGCAATAAATCTGTGTTTTCTTCAAGGCCTGCCGACAACCACATCTGCCGCACTCGCTCGGCATCACAATGTGCCTGCATGGTCGAATATTCTGAATCGTGCTCCGGCCGTATCTTGCGCAAGTTCGCCAGCAATTGGTCTGCGCCAAAAGCCTCTCTGAGAGAATTAATTTGGCAATCGCTTAGTATCAAAGGGGACCTTAACGTCGATTGAGCCCTGGAGACGGGCAATGACTTTAGCTTTCCATCACGGTCGTGTATTTTCCAGCTGTCAACAGGCGCAACGAGCGACGCCCATTGCTCGTTGGTGAGAAGAATAGAGAGTGCAGATAACACCAAGCAATCGGCAAACCTCAACGTTAGCTCTGCGCCGCCGGCAGCCAAAACATAAATGAACTGACGGAGGTGTGTCTGCAATTCCGCCAACGATAGCTCTGTCTCGATGAACGAAATTCCCAACTGTGGTAATTGAGCATTAACTAGTGTCATCATTGCGTCGATTCGAGAGCACTGCAATGCGCGCTCCACATGAATCAGTACCGGACTGATTGATATTGCATCTCGCTCGTATATCGCAGCAATCCAACTTGGCTTACGGCGCTTCTTTGTCCACGGCTTGTGTTTCTGGTACCCAATCAGAGTTGTGTCGATAAGAATGTACGACGAGGTCATGATCAGGCTCCGGAGCTGGCAAAAGGACTATGCGCATCTGCAGCGATCAATAGGCATGGGATACAAATCTTGTGGAACGCTTTATCTTCAGGGAAGGAAACGTTACGCTCTTGTCCTGGGAAAGTTTGATGGCTGGATGCATACATCTCATGTTTTCCCGAGGTGTAGCCTTTGATACCAGCGGCACTCAGCTCCAACTCTGTTCCACCGCCATTGATGCGTACTCCCTTTTTGGCCTTGATCGTTATCCAATCGGTGTTGCTAATGATCTCAACTATCTTTTTAGCCAATACATGTAACTGATCGTCCTGAGCTTGCAACTCAACTTTACCGCTTGCTGCTATCACCTTTATGCCGCCTTCATTTGCAAATAGGCTCATCGATTGGCCGGAACGAAATGACGCACTCTCTCCGGAGGCTAGAGAAGTAGCGGCAGCACTAACAATATCAACCGTGGTCGCAGCTGCGATTGCGATATTTTTAGTGCTCCCGAAAATTAAGCCGGAGGGACCGTTAAGGGCCACAATCGGAGCTCCATCGGTATCAAGTTTTCTCAGTTTTTCAATTAGGTCGGCTAAATCCTTGTTCGAAGCCTTGTCGCCGGCATGTTGCTCCGCCTGCTCCCCTAGTTGATAAACGAGTTTTTGCAGACTTTCCGCAATACGAAGCAGTTCAGCACGTTCGAGATGCTTTCCCTTCTCCGCCTCGCATTGTTCGGCGGTTATAAGAACACCTTGTTGACCACGTACCACGACGTTCATATCGCTACGGAGTTCGGCTCCCGATCCCCGCTGTTCTCCTCGGCCATTTTCCTTAGGCTCAGACAGCCAGCCCAGATTCAGCTGACTCGCGCCGTGGTCGGTCGCCAACTGCGCACTGATTTCGCCATTCGTATCATCAAAGCGGAGTTGGCTGCCACGGCCACCACGTATTTCTCGGCTTTTTATTCCAGATAAATAGCGGTTCCCTGGTAAGTCGCCAGCATTGCTGAGAGCAATTGGTTGCCCCTGCTGGTTATAGAGTTGAGCCACAACCACTGGCTTATCTGGATCGCCACCGAGGAAAGTCACCAAGACTTCTGTACCAATGCGTGGCAAGCCAATCGTGCCGCATTGTTGAAAGGCCCCCGGGCCATTACCTGCCCAGTTGGAGGCGACACGTACCCAGGCGGAATCGGTTTCAGTATCGGATGCGCCGGAACCGGCGGCTTCTTCATGGTCTTTCCTGCGGGTGCCGGGGAAACGGATTTTTACGCGGCCTAGTTGATCGCAGTGGACTTCTTCGCCTTGCGGGCCGACGACGATAGCGCTTTGCATTTGTGCCTGCGGCGTGTCCACGCCCGGATCAAAGACCGGGACGATGGTCACGCCGCGTCTGACAGCTGTGAACTGGATGTGCATGCGTAGCGGACCATATGTCACTTTGTCGGAAATGTCGCGCTGCAATTGAAGGTCAGCGGCACCTTGCATCCAGCGGCTGCGGGTGAACAGGCGTTCAACGCGCGCGGCGAGTGCTTTGGGGAGGTTGTTCTGCGCCGTGACCTGCAAGGCTGTGACGACGAAGTCGCGGTCCTCTGGCGCGTGTTCGTCCACTTCCGGATGCTCCGCCAGCGTGAAGTATTCACCGGCGCACAGGTCGCGCACGCTGCCTTCGCCGTGGAAGCATTTGGACTCATAGTCGTGGCGGTGCATGCTTACCTGGCCCAGGCGGCACAGGTCTTCGTTGTCGTCGCCGGCGTGGGGCATCAGGACTTGGTAGTCGTCCAGGGTTGCGGCTAATTCGTTGCCGCTGGGGCCTTGGTCGACGCCACTGCTGGCTTGCGCCATCATGAAGTCGCGCCCCTGAGTGTTGCGGTAATCCCAGCTATGGCGCGTCACTAGGCCCGGTTGCAGGCTGCGTACCGCGCTCCAGGAGGTGATGGTGTCACGTTCTTCGGTGGCAGCGTCGCGGTGATAGCGGATGGTGCCGGCTGCATTCTGGCGCAGGCTGTCGGCGCTGTTGAACAGTACCAGCGTGTGCGACGGTGCTTCAGCCTCGCCTTCGGCCCGTACGTACCAGCCGATGCCGCGCCGCTTCAGCAGCCGGCGGATAAAAGCGGCGTCCGATTCGTTGTGCTGCATGGTGAATTCGCGCTGGGGATAGGTGCGCTGGCCGAAGGCTTCGTCGGTCTCGTGGTTGAAACAGGTGCCGAGGATGGCGCTTTTCTGCCGCCATTCGTTGAGGAGGCGCTGGACGATTTCCACCTCGTTCATGTTGCGAAACACACGGGTATTGGTACGCTTTTCCAGGATCGCCAGCGCATCGCGCAGCACCAGCTGGTAGCTGGCAAGGCCCCCGTCGCTGTCGCCGGAAGCGGCTTCGGTGACGATGCCGCATACGCTGCGCAAGTCGCCGCGATCAGTGACGAATTGCAGCGCCGCCGGCACGGCGATCATGTCCTTCAGCGGCAGGTGCACGTTGGAGGAGACGCACAGCACGCGATATTCGATGCCGCCGCACAGCGTCTCGGAACCGAACACGCGCTGCGGCAGCAGCATATCGTCGTTGATCCCACCCGGGAGGTCGAGGCGCAGCCGCAATGGGCGGTTGTTGGTAACAAGCTCCTTGGGCAAGGCCATGAAGTCGAAGAAGTCATTGTCGCTTTCCACAATCTCTCCCGTTCGCCGTGCAAGTGCCCGATCATGTCAGAGTGATGCGAGAGGCTTTTGAGGTTGAGCAACTCCGCGTAAGATGCCATGCAAAAAAGTAACAATTAAACATTTTCGTCATTGCAATCATTGACAGCAGGACGGTCGCCGGGCAATCTTAGGCGTGCTGTCCTCAAAATGCTGGCGATGATCAAACGTGAAAAATTCTGGCAGCGGCCGGGCTGGGTGTTTTGCCTGTTATTGGCGCTGTTCCACTTTGCCAGCGTCAAGCTGACTTTCTTCTGTGCAGTCACGCCGGAAAACGCTGTGGTGGTGTGGCTGCCCAACGCCGTGCTGCTGGCGGCGCTGCTGCGCTTCCGTGGTCAGCGCGCACCGCTGCTGGCCGCGATCACCTTCACGTCCGACGTGCTGGCCAACCTGAACGCCTTTCCGTGGTACGAAGCGGTGCTGCTTAGCGCCGTCAACCTGGCCGAAATCACATTCACCTATCAGATCATGACGCGCAGCCGCGCCTCGCCGCGTTTGCACCGTCTCAAAGACCTGGTCAAGTTCATCATCGCCGGCCCGGTGTTCGGCGCCATGCTGGCCGGTTTGCTGGCGGCCGTGGTACTGCAGCAGGTGGGCGGCGCCACCACGTCCTATTTCACGCTGGCGCGGGTGTGGTGGTTCGGTGACGGCCTCGGACTGCTGATCTACACGCCGCTGCTGCTCGCCTACACCCAACCGCAGCGCCAGCGCCTTAAGCTGACGCGCCTCGATGATGCGGCGCTGGGACTGACGCTGATGTTGTCCTTCGCCGTCCTGTCGGCTCATGGCGGTGAAATCGATGGCGTATCCGTCACCCCAACGCTGCTGCTGCCAGCGGTGGCGGTGATCGCCTTCCGCTTCGGTGTGCGTCTCACCACGCTGCTGGTGGCGCTGATTTCACTAAGCACTGCGATGCTGATGACCACTGGCCTGAAACCGTTCGGCGACGTGCCGATCCACCTGGAGGTGGTGCGCGCGCAGGAATTCATTCTGACGCTGTGCATCATCGGCATCGGCTTTGCCGTCCTCTTGAGCGAACTGCAAACCCGCGAGCGCGAACTGGAAAGCCGGGTGCGCGAACGCACGCGGGAGCTGGAACAATCGAACGCGCGCCTGGCCGCGATCAGCGCTACCGACGGATTAACCGGCATCGCCAACCGCCGCCGTTTCGACGAGACGCTCACCGGAGAATGGAACCGCGCCCGCCGCAGCAAGCAGCCGCTGGTGCTGGCACTGCTGGATGTGGACCTGTTCAAGCAATACAACGACCACTACGGCCACCAGTGCGGCGACGACGCGCTGCGCGCCATCGCGGCCGAGCTGGCGCGGCACGCGCGCCGCAGCGGCGATTTCGTGGCGCGCTACGGCGGCGAAGAATTCGCCTTGATCGCCCAGGCCTCCGGCGAGGACCATGCGCTGGCGATGGCGGAACGGCTGTGCCGCTCGATCGCCACGTTGCGCATGCCGCACGCTACGTCGCCGTTTGAGGTGCTGACGGTGAGTATCGGCGTGGCGGTCTTCACACCGGGCCAGCAGGACTCGTGGGACGATCTGCTGAAGGCCGCCGACGTGGCGCTGTACCGCGCCAAGCAGTTGGGCCGAAATCGCGTCGAACTGGCCGACGTCGAATCAGTCACCTGAACGGCGCGCCGATAGCTGCCGATACTGGCTGGGCGTCAGCCCGGTGGTGGCCTTGAACTGGCGCGTGAACGCCGAGTGATCGCCATAGCCGCAGGCCTGCGCGATCTCCGCCACGCTGGCGGCGCCGTTCAGCATGCGCGAGGCGGCATCGACGCGGGTCTGGATGATCATCTGGCGCGGCGTCAGGTGGAAGATGCGCAGGAAGTAGCGCTCGATCTGCGCCACCGACATATTCGCGATGCGCGCCAGCTCCGGCAGCTGCAGCGGCTGGCCGTACTGTTCATGGATCACCTGCACTGCCGCCGCCACCTTGCGGTAGGCCGGATTTTTCTTGTCCGCCATCGCCAGGTCGCGCGAGATGCCGGTCAGGCCGACGATGCGGCCATGGGCGTCGCGCAGCGCGGTCTTGCGGGTCAGGCACCAGCCGGGATCGCGGTTGGGATACAGGTGCAGTTCCAGCTGGTCTTCGATATCGCTGTCACCGGCCAGCACTTGCATGTCCTGCGCCAGATAGGTCTGGCCGAACGGATGGGCGAACACCTCGGCCGGCGTGCGTCCGATCAACGCCGATTTGTGCCGCTGGCCGCAACGCTGGACCAGCGTCTGGTTGACCACCACGTAACGCCCTTCGATATCCTTGACGAAAAACACCACGTCCGGCAACGCATCGAACAAGCCCTCTGCAAAAAAGGGATCGGCGATATTTGCACCCAGTGTGCGGCGCGCGGCCTGATTGTTGACGGATTCTGTATGCATGAACTTTATTGTGCACCATTATGCAGATTTCGTCACCCATCATGCGCAGGCCAAGCAAGACAGGGGGCAGCGTCCAGCCTAAGATTTATGGTATGAAAACCATCTCCATCATCGATTCCCATACCGGCGGCGAACCGACCCGCCTTGTCATCGACGGCGGCCCTGAATTGGGCAAAGGCCCGCTCAGCGAACGCCTGGCCCGGCTGCGCGCCGCCCACGACAACTTCCGCTCCGCCGTGGTGTGCGAGCCGCGCGGCTCGGACGTGCTGGTGGGCGCGCTGCTGTGCGAGCCGCACGCGCCGGACTGCGTGGCGGGTGTGATCTTCTTCAACAACGTCGGCTACCTGGGCATGTGCGGCCACGGCACCATCGGCCTGGTGGCGTCGCTGGCCTTCATGGGCCGCATCGCGCCCGGCCGCCACCGCATCGACACGCCGGTGGGCGTGGTGGAAGCGGAACTGCATGCCGATGGCAGCGTCACCGTGGACAACGTGGCGTCGTACCGCAGCCGCGCCGCCGTCACGGTGGAGGTGCCGGGCCATGGCGCCGTCACCGGTGACATCGCCTACGGCGGCAACTGGTTCTTCCTGGTCGCCGATCATGGCCAGGAACTGAGCGTGCGCAATGTCGAGGCGCTCACCAGCTACACAGTCGCCGTCAGCGACGCGCTGGCCAGGGCCGGCATCACCGGCGACAACGGCGCCGTGATCGACCACATCGAACTGTTTGCCGATTCGCGCACCGGCGCCGACAGCCAGAGCTTCGTGCTCTGCCCCGGCAAGGCCTACGACCGCTCGCCCTGCGGCACCGGCACCAGCGCCAAGCTGGCCTGCCTGGCCGCCGACGGCAAGCTGGCCGAAGGCGCGCTGTGGAAGCAGGAAAGCGTGATCGGCAGCGTGTTCGAGGCTTCGTACCGCGTGCGCGACGGCCAGCTGCTGCCGAGCATACGCGGCAAGGCCTGGGTCAATGCGCAGGCGCAGTTGATCCTCGATCCGAGCGATCCCTTCGTCTGGGGCATCCGGTGATCAGTGCCGACGTGATCGTCATCGGCGCCGGCATCGTCGGCGCCGCATGTGCGGATGCGCTCAGCGAGCGCGGACTGCGCGTGGCGATCATCGAGCAGGACATCGCCGGCGGCGGCGCCACGGCGGCCGGCATGGGCCACCTGGTGGTCATGGACGACAACTCGGCGGAACTGGCGCTGTCGGCCTACTCGGTCTCGTTGTGGAAGGATCTAGTGGGCGACCGCCCGCAGCGCCACGAATACAGCGGCTGCGGCACCATCTGGATCGCCGCCGATGAAGAGGAAATGGATGCCGCGCTGGAGAAGGCGCAGAACCTGTCCGGCCATGGCCTGATCTGTGAAGTGCTGACGCCCGCCGCGCTGTATGCGCGCGAGCCGCAGCTGCGCGCCGGCCTGGCCGGCGGCCTCCTGGTGCGCGGCGATGGACTGGTGTATCCGCCCAAGACCACCCGCATCCTGCTGGACCGCGCCATGCGCCGCGGCGCCATCACGCGCCGCGCCAGCGTCACCGCCATCGAGGACCACTGCGTGGTGCTGGGGGACGGCACGCGCCATCAGGCGCAGCACATCGTGCTGGCGGCCGGTGCCCGTTCCAGCGCGCTGCTGCCGGAACTGCCGATCCAGCCCAAGAAAGGCCACCTCGCCATCACCGACCGCTATCCGGGTTTCGTCAGGCACCAGTTGGTGGAGCTGGGCTACATCAAGAGCGCGCACGCCGCCAGCGGCGATTCGGTGGCGTTCAATCTGCAACCACGTCCCACCGGACAAATCCTGATCGGCTCTTCGCGTCAGTTCGACACCACCGATCCGGCGGTGGAACCAGCCATGCTGCAACGCATGCTGCGCCACGCCGCCACCTTCACGCCGCAACTGGCGCAGCTGAATGTACTGCGCACCTGGACCGGCTTTCGCGCCGCCACGCCGGACGGCCTGCCGTTGATCGGCCCTAGCGGCGCAAGGAGCGGTTTGTGGCTGGCCACCGGCCACGAAGGCCTGGGCATCACCACCTCGCTGGCGACGGCGCAGCTGCTGGCCGGCCAGATGCAGAACGAAAGAACGCGCATCCCGTTTGCGCCCTACCTGCCGGGACGCTTCCATGTCTGACACCCTGATCACCCTCAACATCAACGCCACCGACATCAGCGTGGCGCCCGGCGTGACCGTGGCCGCCGCCATCGCCATGACGGGCGACATCATCACCCGCCGCTCGGTCAGTGGCGCAGCGCGCGCGCCCTTGTGCGGCATGGGCGTCTGCCAGGAATGCCGCGTCACCATCGACGGCCGCCCGCACCAGCTGTCGTGCCAGACGCTGTGCGCCGACGGCATGCACGTCGTCACCGGAGCTGTGGCATGAAGCGCTACGACGTCCTGGTGGTGGGCGCCGGCCCGGCGGGCCTGGCGGCGGCGCATGCAGCGATGACGCAGGGCGCGCAGGTCGGCATCATCGACGACAATCCGCTGGCCGGCGGCCAGATCTGGCGCGGCGGCCCGGACCTGCAAGCCGATGCGCGCGCACCGCAGATGTGGAACGCCTTGCGTGCGTCGGAGCTGGTCGAGTTCTTGCCGCAGACGCGCGTGATGTACGCGCCGCAGCAGGGCCAATTGCTGGTGCAGACACCCAGCGCAGCGGCCACGCTGCATTACGCCAGACTCGTGCTGGCGACCGGCGCGCGCGAACGCCTGCTGCCCTTCCCTGGCTGGACGCTGCCCGGCGTCACCGGAGCCGGTGGCCTGCAGGCGCTGGCCAAGGGCGGCTATCCGCTGCAAGGCAAGCGCGTAGTGGTGGCGGGCAGCGGCCCGCTGCTGCTGGCCGCCGCCGCCACGCTGAAGAGCAAGGGTGCGCACATCGTCGCCATCGTCGAACAGGCGGGCACCCCGGCGCTGCTGCGCTTCGGCTTAGGCCTGCTGGCGACGCCGGCCAGGATCACCCAGGCGATGCAATTGATGGCGCAACTGGGCGGCACGCCGTATCTGCGCGACAGCTTCGTGCATTCGGCGCATGGCGACGGCACGCTGCAATCAGTGCAGATCCAGCGCGGCGGCGTACCCGAGATGGAAAACCTGCAATGCGATTATCTGGCCTGCGGCTACGGCCTGATGCCAAACGTGGAACTGGCGCAGGCATTGGGCTGCGCCACCGCGACGGACGGCGCGCAGACAGTGGTGACAGTGGATGAATCGCAGCTTACCTCCGTGCCGGACATCTACTGCGCCGGCGAAGGCACCGGCATCGGCGGCGTGGATCTGGCCCTGGCGGAAGGCCATATCGCCGGCCTGGCCGCCTGCGGCAAAGCCGAGCCGTCACCGGAGGCGATGCAAAGCCGCGCGCATTGGCGGAAGTTTGCCGGGCGCCTGGCGCGCGCGTTTGCGCTGCGTCCCGAACTGCGCACGCTGGCCGGCGACGACACCATCGTCTGCCGCTGCGAAGACGTCTGCCACAACGAACTGCGCACGCATGGCAGTTGGCGCAGCGCCAAGCTGCAAACCCGCTGCGGCATGGGTCCGTGCCAGGGCCGCATCTGCGGCGGCGCCACCGAGGTGCTTTACGGCTGGCGGCCGGACGCGGTCAGGATGCCGATCTCGCCGACCCGCATCGCCAGCATCATCGAGTAGTTAATTGCGCTTGATGGTCGAGCCGCGCAGGATCAGTTGCGGCTCGATCATGGTGGTGGTCGGCGGCGCCTTGCCGTCGATGGTGGCAATCAGTTTTTCCATGGCGGCTGCGCCCATGCGTTCACTTTGCAGGTCGACCGTGGTCAGCGCCGGCGACGTGTATAAACCGTATTGAATATTATCGAAGCCGGCCACCGACATATCCTCCGGCAGTTTGAAGCCCAGCGCCTGCGCCGCCTTCATGAAGCCCAGCGCCATCAGGTCGTTATAGCAGATCAGCGCATCCGGATGTTCGCCGCCCAGCATGATGGCCGAGCATACGCGCTCGCCTTCGGCCGCCGTCGGCGCGCTGCTTTCGTGGACGATCAGTTCCATGCCATGCGCGGCCAGGCATTCGCGGATGCCGCCCAGGCGCTCTTCGTCGCGGCGCGAACGCGGGAAGCTCAGGTAGGCGATGCGCTTGTGGCCCAGCGACACCAGGTGGCGCGTCAGCATGTAGGCGCCGCGATGGTCGTCGCTGATCACCCATGGAATCTCCAGGCGGTTCAGGCGGCCGAAGAACACCAGCGGCTTGCCCAGCTCCGTCATCCAGTCCATTTCCTCTTCCAGCATGCGCGAGAAGACGATCATGCCGTCGACGCGGCGGCTCAGCGCCTCCAGCAGCGGGCGTTCGCGGCCCGGATTCTCTTCCGTATCGACCAGCAGCAGCGTGTAGCCGTGCGCCTGCGCCACACGGTTAGCGCCCTTGACGATGCTGGTGAAGTGGGGATTGCTGACGTCCAGCACCGACAGGCCGATGCTCTTGGTGCGGCCGGTGATCATCGACGCCGCCAGCGGGTTGGAACGGTAGCCCAGCTTTGCAATCACCTCGGTGATGGTGGCTTCCACCGCGGGCGAGAAACGCTGCGCACCGTTGACGAACTTGGAGACGGTGGCAGTCGAGACACCGGCGGCGGCGGCCACGTCACGGATGGTTGCTACGTTTTTTTTCATGTTCAGACTGTCGGAAAGCGTGGCGGCTGCTGCGCCGAAGCGACAATCTTAGCATGACGGCATGTTTAGTCCGTCATAAAGCGGTAGCTGGTCTGCGAACGGAAGACCTGGCCCGGACGCAGCGCGGTGCTGGGGAAGCTGGCGTGGTTCGGACTGTCCGGGAAATGCTGGGTTTCGAAGGCAAACGCGCCGAAGCGCTGATAGGCCACGCCTTCGCTGCCGATCTCCTTGCCGTCAAAGCCGTTGACCGTGTACAGCTGCACCGAAGGCTCGCTGGTGCTGACCACCAGCTTGCGGCCGGCCGCGATGATGGTGGCCACGGGCGCATAGGCGCCAACCGGCTTGGCCAGCACCAGGCTGTGGTCATAGCCGCCGGTCACGCTGTCCAGCCGCGCGCTGACGCTGGCGGCGCGGCGAAAGTCGAACGGCGTGCCCGCCACGTCCAGCAGCGCGCCGGTCGGGATGCGCAGCGCGTCGGTTTCCAGGTACCGGTCGGCGGCGATCTGGAAGCGATGATCCCGCAGCGTATTGGCGGCGGCGCCGGCCAGGTTCAGATACACGTGATTGGTCAGGTTGAGCACCGTTGGCGCGCTGCTCGTGGCCTGGTACTCGATGCGGAATTCGTCGCGCTTGCGCAGCAGGCGGTAGGTCACGGTGATGTCCAGCGCACCGGCGAAGCCCTGGTCGCCGTCGGCACTGTGCAGGCGGTAGATGGAGCCGATCGATTCCCTGTCGGCGAAATCCTGGCGCTGCCACACACGCTTGTCGTAGGGATCGGGATCGCCGTGGATGGCCATGCCCTTGCTGTTGGCGGGCAGCTGCACGGTCTTGCCGTCCAGCGTGTAGCGCGCGTTGGCGATGCGGCCGGCGTAGCGGCCGATCACGGCGCCGTAGCGGCCGCGCGTGCGCTCGAACGCCGCCAGGTCGGGCAGGCTGAGAATGACGTTGGTGCGCTTGCCTTGCTTGTCCGCGACGTCGGCCGCCACCAGCGTGGCGCCGTAATCAATATAGGCCAGCCGCATGCCGCGCGCATTTTCAAGCACGACTTTCTCGACCGGCTGGCCGGCCTGGGTGACGCCATACGCCTCCGTGCGGATGCCGCCGGCGGCACTCGCATGGACGCAGGCCGCGAGCAGCGCGGCGGTCAGGGCCGCGCGCATCACAGGTCGGTGATTTCCTTGTGGCGCGGGACCAGCGCCTTCATCACGCTCCACGCCACCAGGTAAGCCACGGCGCAAATGCCGAACATGATCATGTAGCCGGTGTGGATGTCGTTCACCTGCTTGTAGTAGTCGAACACCCAGCCACCCAGCTTGGTCAGCGCCACGCCGCCGATGCCGCCGGCCATGCCGCCGATGCCGATCACCGAAGCCACCGATTTTTGCGGGAACATGTCGGACACGGTGGTGAAGATATTCGCCGACCAGGCCTGGTGCGCCGACGCGCCGACGCCGATCAGCAGCACCGGAATCCAGTAGCTGATCGCGCCCAGCGGCTGCGCCAGCAGCACCACCAGCGGGAAGAAGGCGATCATCAGCATGGCTTTCATGCGGCCGTCATACGGCGCATAACCGCGCGCCATGAAGTAGCTCGGGAACCAGCCGCCGCCGATCGAACCGACCATGGTCATGCTGTACAGCACGGCCAGCGGGATGACGATGGCCTCGCCCTTCATGCCGTATTGCGCCGACAGATAGGTCGGCAGCCAGAACAGGAAGAACCACCACACGCCATCGGTCATGAACTTGCCGAAGGCGAAGGCCCAGGTCTGGCGATACTTCAGCAGCTGGAACCAGGAGACTTTCTTGGCGGCGGCGATCGACGCTTCTTCCGTGGTTTCCACCGGCGCGATGGTGTCGCTGCGGATGTAGGCCAGTTCGACGGCCGACAGGCGCTTCTGCTGCTCCGGCTTCTCGTACAGCCACAGCCACACGCTCATCCAGATGAAGCCCAGCATGCCGATCATGACGAAGGCCGCCTGCCAGCCCCACACGGCCGCGATCAGCGGCACCGAGATCGGCGCCAGGATCGCGCCGACGTTGGCGCCCGAGTTGAAGATGCCGGTGGCGAAAGAGCGTTCCTTCTTCGGGAAGTATTCAGCGGTGGCCTTGATCGCGGCCGGGAAATTGCCCGCCTCGCCGACCGCCAGCACCGCGCGCGAAATCATGAAGCCGGCAATGGACGGCACGGCAACCACGCCGAACACACCCAGCACCGCCACCGTCACGTTGCCGATCGGCACCGAGAAGGCGTGCAGCAACGCGCCCAGCGACCACACGGTGATCGCCACCACGTAGGCGGCCTTGGTGCCGATCTTGTCGACCACGCGGCCGGCAAACAGCATCGAGATGGCGTAGACGAACTGGAAGGCGGCGGCGATGTTGGCGTAGTCGGTATTGCTCCAGCCAAACTCGGTCGATAAGGAAGGGGCCAGCAGGCTCAATACCTGGCGGTCCAGGTAATTGACGGTGGTGGCAAAAAACAACAGGGCGCAGATGGTCCAACGGTATTTACCGACGGATTGCGCCACCGCTTGCGCATTGACAGGCTCGCTCAGGTTCATGGCATCACTTATTTTATGTTTATGGTGATGATCTCTCGGTCTCCACGAGATCACCTTTAGTCGTATGTCATCGTACAACTACTTAGAACCCGAGGCAAGCGGAAAGATGGGCTTGCCGTCGATTGTTGTACGATGACTTAGCGGGTTTTCACCATGAACAGCGCCACCAGACTGATGACCGCGGCCACCGACAGGTAGTAGCCGACGTACTGCAAGCCGTGGTTGGTCGCCAGCCAGGTGGCGGCATACGGCGCCAGCGAGGCGCCCAGGATGCCGGCCAGGTTGAAGGTCAGCGACGAACCGGTGTAGCGCACCTCGGCCGGGAACAGTTCCGACAGCATGGTGCCCAGCGGACCGTAAGTCAGCCCCATCAGGCCCAGACCCAGCGACAGGAAGATGGTCACCTCGGTCGGATCGCCCGAACCGAACATCGGCCCCAGCACCAGGCCGAACACGGCAATCGCGGCCGAGACCCAGATCAGCGTCGAACGGCGGCCCTTGCGGTCGGCCCACACGGCCGAGAACGGAATCGTGAGCGCAAAGAACAGCACGGCGAACAATTGCAGGATCAGGAAATTCTGGCGCGTGAACTTCAGCGCGCTGGTGCCCCAGCTCAACGCGAACACCGTCATCAGGTAGAACAGCACGAAGGTGCACAGCGCGATCAATGTGCCCAGCACCAGCACGCGGCGGTGGTCGCGCCACACGGTCAGCACCGGCACCTTGACGCGCTCGTTTTTGTCCAGCACCTTCTGGAAGTCCGGCGTTTCATGGATCTTCAGGCGGATGTACAGGCCGACGATCACCAGCAGCGAGCTGGCCAGGAAAGGAATGCGCCAGCCATAGCTGAAGAACTCGGCGTCGCTGAGCACCTGGCTCAACAGCAGGAAGATACCGCCCGACAGGAAGAAGCCGATCGGCGCGCCCAGCTGCGGGAACATGCCGTACCAGGCGCGCTTGCCCGGCGGCGCGTTCTCGGTGGCCAGCAGCACCGCGCCGCCCCACTCGCCGCCCAGGCCCAGGCCCTGGCCGAAGCGGCACAGCGCCAGCAGGGCCGGCGCCAGGGTGCCGATGGTGGCGTAGGTCGGCAGCAGGCCGATCACCACGGTGGACACGCCCATGGTCAGCAGCGCCGCCACCAGCGTCGCCTTGCGGCCGATGCGGTCGCCGAAGTGGCCGAACACGGCCGAGCCTACCGGACGGGCAAAAAAGGCGATGGCGAAGGTGGCCAGGGATTGCAGCGTGGCGGCGGCGGGATCGCCGGCCGGGAAGAACAGCTTGGGGAACACCAGCACGGCAGCGGTGGCGTAGATGTAGAAATCGAAGAACTCAATCGTGGTGCCGATCAGACTGGCAAACAACACGGTGGCCGGCGAATTGCCCTTCGTCGCTCCCTGGTGAGGCTGGCTCATGCTTGACGCTCCTGCAATGTGGTGTGCGGGCCATCATACACAGGACATTGCAGGATTGCCAAGCCTGGTCAGGGGTCGATTTGCGCAAAGCCAACCGATAGGTCATCGGCGCGTAGCGGCCGCACCACGCGCGCCTTTTCCTCGCCGTCCAGCAGGAAGATAAAGGTCGGCCACAGCTTGACGCGGAACGAGCGCCCCAGCGGCCGGCCGGGACCGTCCTCGACCTTGTAGTGGCGCACGCTCTCGTTGCCGGCAAACGCCTGTTGCAGCGGCGCTTGCGCGGCCATGCAGTGGCCGCACCAGTTGGCGCCGAACTCCAGCAGCACCGCGCCCTGGGTGGCGTCGATCTCGGCGCGCTGCGGCGCCTCGGGGATGTATTGTGTCTTCATTTACCCTTTTTCAGTTGTTTGCACGGGTCGTCTCGTTGCTGCGGCGCCAGCGTCTGGATGCTGTCGTAGCGCCCGCCGTTGTCACGGCTTTCCACAAAGCCCACGCTGCGCATGGTCAGCGCCGGCGCCACCTGCTTGAGCCAGTAGCCGACGCCGATATCCTTGCGCACGTGGCCGTTGCCGGCAATCAGCACCACATCCTTCGGCTGCTGGTCGCGGATGATCTTGGCCATCCAGATATCGCGCGACATTTGGGCGTCGATCATGCCGCCTACCATCATCTCCGGCAGCATATTGCAATGGCCGGTGACGATTTCCTGCTGCTGCGCGTTGCGGACCGCCGCCGGCACCGGCGCGTCCAGCTTGTAATCCTTGATGCTTTGCGGATCGAACGTGGCCTTGACGCCGTCGCGCACCACGCGCGACGCATCGGCGCGCGACAGATTGCCCGCCACCAGCGGCAGGTGATAGGTCAGCGCCAGCTGGATCACAGGATAATACAATTGCCAATCCCAGCGCGCACCGGCCACCACCTGGATCACGCACTGGGCGTCGGCGCAGCCTTTTTGCGCCTTGTCGACCAGATCCTGGTCCTCGCGGTCGAACTGCTCCATGACGATGGCCGGCCGCCAGCCCGCCTCCACCCGCTGCCGCAGCAGCTCGTAGCGCAGCTTGTGGCCCTGGACGTTGTCATGCACCTCGCCCAGCAGCAGCACCTGCGGATTCTTGGCTTCCAGCAAGTCCGCCGCCGGCGCGCTGGCCGGCTTGCCGCCGCTGGCGCAGCCTGCCAACAACACCGCCGCCGGCAGCGCCAAAGTCAATTGTGTTCTGGCCTTATATGTAGAAATCATCTGATGAACGCCTGTATGCTTCAAAATTATTTGTTGAAAAAGTGACATTCCTCTGCGCCACAGGCAAACGGCCGGCGGGTGTTGTTGCGACGCAAAATTACGTTGTACCAAAAGAAAAAGTGATGGCAATTTATTATGGGCCATGGTTTAATAGCAGAACGGTAGCAACTATTAATTCCGCCGTCCGCAATTTTACAGTTTATGCATTAGTTCGACCTTAACTTCCTGTTGATGCAGCAACGTCAGGAGTGTCATCGTGAAAGTACTGTCCTTGATCTCGACTGCTTTACTAGCTTTAAGCCTTGCCGGCGCCGTACAGGCTCAGCCTGCCGCACCGGAAACTAGCAATAGTGCACCTGCAACAATCGTCCTGGCTCATTGCGAGTCCAGCGACACTGCGCCGTGCAGCACCGACGTCGCGGTCGACAGGAACGGCGACATCGATCCACACACCCTGCCGCCCGCCGACCCGAAACAGCGCCCGCAAAACGATCCGGCCACGCCGGTGCCGGAACCGCACACCTTCGTCATGCTGATGCTGGGTCTGTTGGTGTTGGGCGTGGTCTCGCGCCGCCGCCAGTCGACCGACAAGTTTGACGACTAGGCGCCGCACCGCCCCATGAAACATCCCGCTGCGTGCGGGATTTTTTACGTCAGGCGTGCAGGCGCGAATCGGCGTGCAGGGTGACGTCATCCACCGGCGTCACGCACGGCATGCGCAGCACGAAGCTGGCGCCCTGTCCCAGCACGCTGGACACGGTGATACTGCCGCCGAACTGCTTGGCGATCAGGTTGAACACGATATTCAGGCCCAGGCCGGTGCCGCCCTGGCCGCGCCGCGTGGTGACGAAGGGATCGAACACCTTGTCCAGCATGTCCGGCGGAATGCCCTTGCCGTTGTCGGTCACCTGCATTTCGATCCAGTCGCCCTGCTGCGCCACGCCGATGATGATGCGGCCCTCGTCCTCCGGCCCGAAGGCGTGGTCGACGCAGTTCAGCGTCAGGTTGGTGATCACCTGCGCCAGCGCGCCGGGGTAGCTGTCGAGCATGATGTCGGGCGGACAGGCGATGCTGACCGTGATGCGGGTCTTCTTCAGCTTGGGCTGCAGGCTCGACACCACCTCGTTGATGTAGTCGCGCAGCTCGAAGCGGCGGCGCGCCTCGCTGACCTGGTCGACCGCGATCTGCTTGAAGCTGTGGATCAGGTGCGCCGCGCGGTAGGCGTTGTTCATGATCAGCCGGGTGCTCTCGGCCGCCGTCTCCAGGTAGCGCGTGATGTCGGATTTCTTGATGTTGCCGCCCTCGACCGAGGCCTGCACCTTCTCGGTCGCCTCCATCAGCACCGAGGCGCTGGTCAGCGCGATGCCGACCGGCGTGTTGATCTCGTGCGCGACGCCGGCCACCAGCCCACCCAGCGAGGCCAGCCGTTCTGCCTGCAACAGCGACTCCTGCGTGCGGCGCAGGTCGTCCATCGCCTTGGCGGTGGCCTGCGCCGACTTGCGCGCCTCGTCCTCGGCCTCGCGGATGCGCTGGATATTCGATTTGATCTTGCGCTGAATGGCGTTGAAGCCGCGGATCACCTCGCCCAGCTCATCCTGGCGGTTGTCCGGCAGCTCCTCCACCTCGTCGCTGCCGCGCGTGGCCAGATCGAACAGGCCGTCGCGCAGCTGCTTGAGCGGATCGAACACGATGCGCAGCGACCACGCCAGCGCCGCCACCAGGATCAGGTCCAGCAGCAGCACCTCGGTGACCTTGCGCCGCACCTCGGCGGCCAGCGTGGCGTCGATCTGCGCGCGGCTGAAATTGACCACCACGCGGCCGACGATCACCGGCTTGAGCGCCGCCCCGGCCGCGCCGGAATCGCGGTAGGCCAGGTCGGCCACCACCGGCGTGCCGACCACGGCGGCGTCGTTTTCAATCGAGGAAATGGTGCCGTTCTCGTTGCGCAGCTTGCCCGAGAACAGGCCGACCGACGTATCATAGACACGGATGGAGACCAGCTCCGGCGGCATCATCTCGGCCGCGACGATGTTGTCGACCTTGGCCTTGTCCAGGTCCCACAGGGCGGACGGCAGGCTGGTTTGCAGGCGCGTCAGCACGCCCTGCCTCAGACGCTGGCTGCTGACTTCAAGCTCATGACCAAGGCTGTACTGGGCGTAGGTGCCGGACACGCCCAGCACCAGAGTGACAATGACCACGAAAAGCAGCGTCAAGCGGCCTTTAATACCAAACATCGAGCGATCTCCCGACAACACGGATTTGACGGCAACGCCCCAATGTACGGTATGGGCTGCATCTTGGCAAGACAATGGTAAGATCGGGAAACATAGATCAAGAAGCAATCAGGAGGCCGCATGGCAAGCAACTATCATCAACTGACGCTGGCGGAGGTGCGGCCGGGCATGGTCCTGTCCGACGTGCTGCTCGATGTGCAAGGCAATGTGCTGCTGCCGCAGGGCGCGGTGCTCACCGAGGCCATGCTGGCGCTGATGCCGCGCCACGGCATCGCCGTGCTGCCGATCGCGCTGGACGACGTGACGCCGGAAGTGGTGGCGGCCACCTTGCAGCACCACGAGGCGCGCATCGCCCACCTGTTCCGCAAGAACGATCCGGACAGCGACAGCGACTGGGCCACGGCCACGCTGCGCCGCTTCGTCACCGACTTCCGCCTGGGTGTAGAGGAGACGCCGGAACATGAGTAATACGCTGAGCTACGACGACGTGGTGCGCACGCTGGACGACCTGCCCTCGCTGCCGGCGGTGGTGATGGAGCTGCTCAACAGCATCGACCAGGAAGACGTCGACATTTCCGTGCTGGCCAAGAAGGTCAGCTACGACCAGGCGCTGACGGCCAAGACGCTGCGCCTGGCCAACTCGTCGCTGTATGGCCTGCAGGTCAAGGTGACCACCATCCAGCAGGCGATCACCTACCTGGGTTTCCAGACCACGCGCAACCTGATCACGGCGGCCGCCGTCACCGGCTGCTTTGCCGAAGGCCACTGCCCCGGCTTCGACCACAAGGCGTTCTGGCGCCACTCGATCGCCACCGCCGCCTGCGCCAAGGTGCTGGCGCGGCAGATGCGCTTCAATCAGGATTACGCCTTCACGGCCGGGCTGCTGCACGACATCGGCCGCCTGGTGCTGGTGTCCTGCTTCCCGAACCACTACTCGGAAGCGATCGCCTACCGCGAGCAGCACGACTGCACCATGCTGGACGCCGAGCGCAGCGTGCTGGGCGTCGATCACGTCGACGCCGGCCTCGCACTGGCGGAACACTGGAATTTCTCGGACACGATGCGGCTCGCCATCGGCGGCCATCACGACCCGGAAGCACCGGGCGCGGGATTTCTAGCGGCCATCATTCACGTGGCCGACGCTATCGTGCATGCGCTCGATCTGGCGCAGGTACAGGACGATCTGGTGCCGCCTGTGTCCACCGTGGCCTGGACTGCCTTGGGCCTCGATGAAGAAGTGTATCTGCAAATTTTCCGCGAAACGGAACTGCAGTATGAAGAGATCTCTATGGTGCTGCTGACCTGAAGCGGCAGCCTGCCGGAGCGGGTTTTACACGCGACCCGGCAGGCGCTTGCGCGCGGCGCGCATTAATGATGTGCCGCGTTTCCGGCCTGGGCCTTGTCAGCTGCTGGACGATCTTCTGGCTTCGGACGGCCCTGGGCATCGGACAGGCGGTACTTGGTGCGGCGGTCGCCCATCAGGTCGCGCAGGTCGCGGATGCTCATGCCGGTCACTTCATGCATGCGGATCAGCAGCGAAGCGCCGACCGGCAGACGGTGGTGACGGATTTTGCTGATCACCGGCGGCGCCACTTCCAGCAGGCGCGACAGTGCGGCATCGTTCTTCAGCTGCATCTTGCCCAGCAAGATATCCAGCAGATGGTTGGGGTTGTAGCTTTCCTGGGAAGCGAGAGCATGATGTGCCATGATGAATTTCCTCGTTGGTTGGGGTGAACAGATAGTGCTGGTTTGAACTTAAGCAAAACTTAGAGTCTAAGATTGCCATTCATGCAAGATACCAGCGCACACCGAGCTAAGATTGTTCGACATCAATCAGTGGCTAGAAACCTTAGCAACAATGCTATTTCATCACATGGGACCGGAGGGTGTCGCACGCAAGAACTTGTAGGAAACTGTTACACAAAGCAAGTTCAGCTTTACAGCGGAGGGCGGGAGAGGATCAGGCGGTGGTGTCGATGTTGCGGCCCAGCGTTTTTTCGTTGTCGCGGCGCTGGGTGTCGGCTTTTTTGTCGGATTGCTGAACGGCACGGCGGTCGGCAGCGGCCGCTTCGTCGTTGTTGCGCGCCTCGGTACGGCTGGCGTCGGTGTTTTCCTTGACGCGCTGCTTGAGGGCGGCGCCCTCCTTCTCGGCGCGGCTGGCCTGTTCGGCACGGCGCGTGTCCGCCGTCTGCGCGCTGCGCTGCTCGACGCGGTTGGCGCGGGTTTCCCGCAGGTTCAGCTGCACGGGATTCGCGTTGGAAGTGGAAGTAACATTAATTGCCATGACTCCACTGTAGCGCAATGGCAAGCAAAATCAAGTTCCGCTTGCGGCAAATACGATAAACTATCGCCTGTGCCGTCCTGCACGGCCTTCTCTCGCAAAGCATCCCATTGAAAACCAAAACTCCAGTCCAGCCGCATTACTTCGTCCCCGAGCCGCTCGATAACGCGCGCCTGGCCCATTTGTGCGGCCCGCTCGACGAAAACCTGCGCCAGATTTCCGCCGCGCTGGACGTGACCATTTTCCGCCGCGGCGAAAAGTTCATCGTCAGCGGCCACAACGCCGAACGCGCGGTCGAGATCCTCGACCACTTCTACGCCATCGCCAACAAGATCGTGCCGATCGAGGAAGTACAACTGGCGCTGGTCGAACAGCGCGCCAGCATGCACGCCGGCCTGCCGCTGGCCGAGACGCCGGCCGTGGAGGGCGAAGCGCCGCGTCCGGCCGCCAAGCCGCGCAAGGTGGAGACCGTGCCGGCCACCGACATCGAGATCAACAGCCCGGTGCTGAAGACGCGCCGCGCCGACCTGCGCGGCCGCACGCCGCACCAGATCCGCTACCTGCGCAACATCCTCGAACACGACATCAGCTTCGGCGTCGGTCCGGCCGGCACCGGCAAGACCTACCTGGCCGTGGCCTGCGCGGTGGACGCGCTGGAGCGCGACGCCGTCAAGCGCATCATCCTGACGCGGCCGGCGGTGGAAGCGGGCGAACGCCTGGGCTTCCTGCCGGGCGACATGTCGCAGAAGGTCGACCCGTACCTGCGGCCGCTGTACGACGCGCTGTACGATCTGCTGGGCTTCGACCGCACGCAGAAAATGTTCGAAAAGCAGGTGATTGAAATCGCCCCGCTGGCCTATATGCGCGGCCGCACGCTGAACCACGCCTTTGTCATCCTGGACGAGGCGCAGAACACCACCGTCGAGCAGATGAAGATGTTCCTGACCCGGATCGGCTTCGGCAGCAAGGCCGTGATCACCGGCGACATCACCCAGGTCGACCTGCACAAGAGCCAGAAGAGCGGCCTGGTGGACGCCATCCAGGTGCTGAAGGAAGTGCGCGGCATCGCCTTCAGCCACTTCAACAGCGAAGACGTGGTGCGCCATCCGCTGGTGGCGCGCATCGTCGACGCCTACGAAACCGCCCACAACCACGAAGCGGAAATCGCTCCGCTTCTCAAAGCCACCGCCCTGAAAAATGTCCGCAAAAAATAAACTGACACTGTCGGTGCAATACGCCGATCCGCGCCTGCAGGAAAGCATCACCCGTCCGATGATACGCAAATGGGTCCAGGCCGCGCTGTTCGCGCCGGCCGAGCTGACCATCCGCTTTGTCGATGCCGCCGAAGGCCAGACGCTGAACCGCGAATACCGCGGCAAGGACTACGCCACCAACGTGCTGACCTTCGCCTACAACGAAGGCGAAGAAGAGCTGCCGGACGACGCGCCGACCCAGGCCGACATCATCCTCTGCACCGACGTGCTGGAGCGGGAAGCGGCCGAGCAAAAGAAAACCGTGGAAGAACACACGGCCCACCTGATCGTCCACGGCGTGCTGCACGCCCAGGGCTACGACCACATGGACGACGAGGAAGCCACCGAAATGGAAGGCATCGAAACCGACATCCTGGCCACCCTCGGGTACGCCGATCCTTACGCGGATTGATGTAAGATAGGGCTGTCTTTTTGACAAAAGCAGTCCTGTCACACCATTTGGTGTATCCTATACCCCTTCAAAACAATGGCTCACGCCTCCTATGCAAGAGCACTCTAGTAGCGTCAAGACTGACGCTAAACCTCACAGGTCGCTGTTTGAACGGCTGACCGCCCTGATTTCCCCCGAGCCCGAGAACCGATCGGAACTGCTCGAAGTCCTGCACGACGCCCACGAACGCAACCTGATCGACGCCGACGCCCTGTCGATGATCGAAGGCGTGTTCCAGGTGTCCGACCTGTCCGCCCGTGACATCATGATTCCCCGCTCGCAAATGGATGTCATCGACATCTCCAAGCCGATCGAGGAATGGATGCCGCTGGTGCTGGAAACCGCCCACTCCCGCTTCCCCGCCATCGAAGGCGAACGCGACAAGGTGATCGGCATCCTGCTGGCCAAAGACCTGCTGCGCTACTACGCCGAGGAATCGTTCGACGTGCGCGACATGCTGCGCCCGGCCATCTTCATCCCGGAATCGAAACGCCTGAACGTGCTGCTGCGCGACTTCCGCGCCAACCACAATCACATGGCGATCGTGGTCGATGAGTACAGCGGCGTGGCCGGCCTGATCACCATCGAGGACGTGCTGGAACAGATCGTCGGCGACATCGAGGACGAGTACGATTTCGACGAAGAGGAAGACAACATCCTGTCGATCCGCGAAGGCCAGCACGGCCCGCGCTGGCGCGTCAAGGCGCTGACCGAGATCGAACAGTTCAACGAAGAGCTCGACACCGCGCTGCCCGACGATGACGTCGACACCATCGGCGGCCTGGTCGCCAAGCACCTCGGCCGCATGCCGCACAAGGGCGACACCTTCGACTTCGAAGGCCTGCGCTTTGAAGTGCTGCGCGCCGACGCCCGCCAGATCCACGTGCTGACGGTGGAAAAACTGCCGCCGGCCCCGGCCGACCAGGGCGACGACGCATAATGCGCTTTCGCCGCGCCAATCCCAACGATCCACCCAAGCCGCAACGCTCGACCCCAGGCCGGATGATCATCACCGGCGTGGCGGGCGCGCTGTGCGTGTTCGCCTTCGCGCCGTTCGGCTGGTGGCCGCTGGAGATCCTCGGCCTGGCCACGCTGTTCTATCAAGTCCTGCGCAGCACCAGCGTCAAGGCCGCGGCGCTGATCGGCTGGGCCTTCGTGGCCGGCTGGACCGCCGCCGGCATCCACTGGCTGTACGTGTCGATGCATACCTACGGCGCCATGCCGGCGCCGCTGGCGGCGCTGGCGGTGCTGCTGCTGGGCGCCGCCATGGGCGTCTACGGCGCGCTGGCCATGGGCGGCGCCTGGTGGCTGCGCAAGCGCTGGTCGCTGCCGCTGCCGGCCGCCAACCTGCTGGTGTTCCCGGCCATGTGGTCGCTGTTCGAATGGCTGCGCGGCTGGCTGTTTACCGGCTTCCCGTGGCTGGCCTCCGGCTACGCCCACAACCATGGCCCGCTGGCCGGCTTTGCGCCGGTGATCGGCATGTATGGCCTGGGCTGGCTGGCGGCGATCATCGCCGGCGCCCTGCTCCTGCTGCTGCACCGCACGCGCCTGCGCGCGGCCGGACTGGCGCTGGCCATCGGCGTGGCCGGCGTCGGCCTCGGCTTCCTGCAATGGACGCACCCGGAAGGCAAGCCGATCTCGGTGCGCCTGCTGCAGGGGAATATCCCGCAGGATGAGAAGTTCAACGGCGCCCGCGTGATGTCCGCCCTCAAGCTGTACCAGGACGCCATCACCGCCGCGCCGGCCGACCTGATCGCCACGCCGGAAACCGCCATCGTCATGCTGCCGCAGCAGCTGCCGCCGGATTACCTGCCGGGCCTGGCGCAGTTCATGCACCGGACCAACAGCAACCTGATCCTCGGCATCCCGCTGGCCGACAGCCAGACCGCCTATTTCAACAGCGCCATCGGCATCGCCGCCAACGGCAGCAGCTACTACCGCTACGACAAGCACCACCTGGTGCCGTATGGCGAATTCATTCCCTACGGCTTCCGCTGGTTCGTCAACCTGATGTCGATCCCGCTCGGCGATCAGACCAGCGGCCGCGACGTCCAGCCGGCGTTCCCGATCAAGGACCAGCGCGTGCTGCCCAACATCTGCTACGAAGACTTGTTCGGCGAAGAGATCGCGGACCAGCTGAACCACCCGGCGCAGGACCAGAAACCGGCCACGCTGCTGCTCAACATCTCCAACCTGGCCTGGTTCGGCGACACCATCGCCATTCCGCAGCATTTGCAGATCTCGCAGATGCGCAGCCTGGAAACCGGCCGTCCGATGCTGCGGGCGACCAATACCGGGGCCACCGCCATCATCAATGGCGAAGGCAAGGTGGTGCAGCAGCTGCCGGCCAACACCTTCGGCACGCTGGCCGCCAATGTGCAGGGCATGGCCGGCAGCACGCCCTATATCATCTGGGGGAACAAGCTGTTCCTGGTGCTGGCTGCGCTGTCCCTGGCGGGCGCATGGTTTTTGACGCGCCGCGCAAAAAATCAGCCAAAAACCGCTTAACCCGCTAAAATCATCCCTTTAGCGAAACTGCAACCGCGCGCCCGCCGGCCCTTGCCCGGGCGCGCCACCGACGATCACAAGATGCTGACATTTCAACAAATTATCCTGACCTTGCAAACCTACTGGGACAAGCAAGGCTGCGCCCTGCTCCAGCCATACGACATGGAAGTGGGCGCCGGCACCTTCCACACCGGCACCTTCCTGCGCGCGATCGGCCCTGAGCCTTGGCGCGCCGCCTACGTGCAGCCGTCGCGCCGCCCGAAAGACGGCCGCTATGGCGAGAATCCGAACCGCGGCCAGCACTACTACCAGTACCAGGTGGTGATGAAGCCGGCGCCGGAAAACATCCTCGACCTGTATCTGGGTTCGCTGGAAGCGCTGGGCCTGGACCTGAAGCAGAACGACGTCCGTTTCGTCGAAGACGACTGGGAATCGCCGACGCTGGGCGCCTGGGGCCTGGGTTGGGAAGTCTGGCTGAACGGCATGGAGGTGACGCAGTTCACCTACTTCCAGCAGGTCGGCGGCCTGGATTGCAAACCGGTGCTGGGCGAGATCACCTACGGCGTCGAGCGTCTGGCCATGTACCTGCAGGGCGTGGAAAACATGTATGACCTGGTGTGGACCACCTGGGAAGAAAATGGCGAAACGAAAACGCTGAAGTACGGCGACGTCTTCCACCAGAATGAAGTCGAGCAGTCGGCCTACAACTTCGAACACTCGAACACCGAGCTGCTGTTCTCGCAGTTTAACAACCACGAGTCGGAAGCCAAGCGCCTGATCGAAGCGCAACTGACGCTGCCTGCCTATGAGCAGATCATGAAGGCCTCGCACAGCTTCAACCTGCTGGACGCGCGCGGCGCCATCTCGGTGACCGAGCGCGCCGCCTACATCGGCCGTGTGCGCGCGCTGTCGCGCCTCGTCGCGCAGGCTTACTACGATTCGCGCGAGCGCCTGGGCTTCCCTATGGCCCCCAAGACCGCCGCCGTTGCTGAATAAAACGATATAAACGATATGACTCAAACTCTGCTCATCGAACTGCTGACCGAAGAACTGCCGCCGAAGGCGCTCGCCAAACTGGGCAAGGCTTTCGCGGACGGCATCGTCAACGGCCTGAAATCGCGCGACTTCCTGGAAGCCGACAGCGTCGCCACCGCCTATGCCACACCGCGCCGCCTGGCCGTCGCCATCACCAAGGTGCGTGCCGTATCGCCGGATAAAATGATTCGCGAAAAAATCCTGCCTGTGAGCGTCGCACTCGACGCCGCCGGCGCGCCATCCGCGCCACTGCTGAAAAAGCTGGCAGCGATGAACCTTTCGCACGTCACCGTGGCTGACATGGAGCGCGCTCAGGACGGCAAAGCCGAAAGCTTCTTCTATACCTCGCTGGCTGCCGGCAGCAATCTGCTGGTCGGCCTGCAAACGGCGCTGGAAGAATCGGTCGCCAAGCTGCCGATTCCTAAAGTGATGAGCTACCAGCGTCCGGACGGCGCCACCGTGCAGTTCGTGCGCCCTGCCCACGCGCTGATCGCGCTGCATGGCGACGCCGTGCTGCCACTGACCCTGCTGGGCCTGACCGCATCGAACGTCACCGAAGGCCACCGCTTCCTGACCGCACCGGGCCAGCGCGCCGTCACCATCGCCAACGCCGATGTCTACGCCGCCACGCTGGCAAGCGAAGGCAAAGTGCTGGCCTCCGTCGAACAGCGCAAGGAACAGATCCGCGCCGAGCTGCTGGCCAAGGCCGGCGCCGACCTGGTGCTGATGCCTGAAGCGCTGCTGGACGAAGTGTCCGCGCTGGTCGAATGGCCGGTGGTCTACGAATGCAAGTTCGAGGAAGAGTTCCTGGCCGTGCCGCAGGAATGCCTGATCCTCACCATGCAGACCAATCAAAAGTATTTCGCGCTGACCGACACCAACGGCAAGCTGCGTTCGCGCTTCCTGATCGTCTCCAACATCGCCACCGACACGCCGACCGCCATCATCGACGGCAACGAGCGCGTGGTGCGCCCTCGCCTGTCCGACGCCAAGTTCTTCTTCGAGCAGGACAAGAAGAAAACGCTGGAATCGCGCCTGCCGCTGCTGGACAAGATCGTCTACCACAACAAACTGGGCACGCAAGGCGCGCGCGGCGAACGCGTTGCGGCGCTGGCCGGCTTCATCGCCACCGCCATCGGCGGCGACGCCACGCTGGCGCAACGCGCCGCCAAACTGTCGAAGGCCGATCTGGTCACCGAAATGGTCGGCGAGTTCCCTGAGCTGCAAGGCATCATGGGCACCTACTACGCCCGCAACGACGGCGAGCCTGAAGACGTCGCGCTGGCCGCGTCGGAACACTACCAGCCACGCTTCGCCGGCGACAGCCTGCCGACCACCGTCACCGGCACCGCCGTGGCACTGGCCGACAAGCTGGAAACCCTGGTCGGCATCTGGGCCATCGGCCTGGCGCCGACCGGCGACAAAGATCCGTTCGCGCTGCGCCGCCATGCGCTGGGCGTGCTGCGCATGCTGATTGAAAAGCGTTTGTCGCTGTCGATCAGCAGCCTGCTGTCGCATGCCGCGCAGCTGTTCCAGTCGGTGCCCGGCTTCAAAGATCCATCGGCCGACGTCGCGACCTTCATGTATGACCGCCTGCGCGGCATCCTGCGCGAGCGCGGCTTCTCGGTCAACGAGATCGAAGCCGTGGTCGCCCAGAACCCGGACCGCCTGGACGACATCGTGCAGCGCCTGGAAGCCGTGCAGGCCTTCGCCGCGCTGCCGGAATCGGCCTCGCTGGCCGCCGCCAACAAGCGCATCACCAACATCCTGAAGAAGAACGAGGAAGCCCTGGCCGCCGTCGGCGAACAGGGCGTCAACGTCTCGCTGTTGCAGGACGCCGCCGAGAAAAACCTCAACACCGCCGTGGTGCGCGTGCTGCCGGAAATCGACGCGGCCTTCAACAACGGCGACTTCGCCGGCACGCTGAAAACGCTGGCCCAGCTGAAGGACGAAGTGGATGCCTTCTTCAACGACGTCATGGTCATGGCCGAAGACGTCGCCCTGCGCAACAACCGTCTGGCGCTGCTGTCCTCCCTGCACGGGATGATGAACCGCGTGGCCGACATCTCGAAACTGGCGGCGTAAATGGGTACGCCGTCCATGAAACTGATCATTCTCGATCGCGACGGCGTTATCAACCACGATTCGCCGGACTTCATCAAATCGCCGGCCGAGTGGATTCCCATCCCCGGCTCGATGGAAGCGATCGCGCGCCTGAACCAGGCCGGCTACCGGGTGGTGGTGGCGTCGAACCAGTCGGGCATCGCCCGCGAGTTCTTCGACATGACCATCCTCAACGCCATCCACCAGAAGATGCACAACCTGGCGCAGCAGGTGGGCGCCGACATCGACGCGGTGTTCTTCTGCCCGCACGCGGCGGCCGACAACTGCGACTGCCGCAAGCCCAAGCCGGGCATGTTCACAGAAATCTCGCAGCGCTATAAAATCAGCCTGAAAGGCGTGCCGGTGGTCGGCGATTCGCTGCGCGACCTGCAGGCCGGCTACGTCAGCGGCTGCGTGCCCTACCTGGTTTTGACCGGCAAAGGGGAAAAGACCCAGGCCACCGGCGGCCTGCCGCCCGGCACCGTGGTGTTCCCGGACCTGGCGGCGATGGTCACGCACCTGCTGAAAACCAGCGTGCCGCCGGCGCTGCACGTCGTCAGTTAAACAGTTTTTGGAGTCTGCATTGGGTCATCCCATTTTATTTTTACGTTCCCTGATCTTCACCATCGTCATGGTGGTATCGACCATCGTCTGGTCCTGCGTGTGCTTCCTGGTGGCGCCGCTGCCGTATGCGAACCGCTTCTTCGTCACCTCGCGCTGGAACGTCTTCATGATCTGGTGCCTGAAGGTCATCTGCGGCATCCGCTACGAAATCCGCGGCCAGGAAAACTTCCCGGACGCGCCGGCCATCGTGCTGTCCAAGCACCAGTCGGCGTGGGAAACCATCTTCCTTCTGCCGAACATGCCGCGCCCATTGGTGTTCGTGTTCAAGAAGGAGATCCTGTACATTCCCTTTTTCGGCTGGGCCATGGCGCTGCTGCGCATGATCCCGATCGACCGCAAGCAGGGCAAGCACGCCTTCAAGCACGTGGTCCGTCACGGCAAGCGCCGCCTGGCGCAGGGCCTGTGGATCATCATGTTCCCGGAAGGGACGCGGATTCCCGTCGGCCAGGCCGGCAAGTACAAGAGCGGCGGCACGCGCCTGGCGATCGAGACCGGCGCCGTGGTGGTGCCGATTGCCCACAATTCGGGTGAGTGCTGGCCAAAAAACTCTTTCATCAAACGCCCAGGCCTTGTTACAGTATCGATAGGCAAACCAATCTCGCCGGAAGGCCAAACCCCGGACAGCATGATGCAACAGGTGGAAACTTGGATAGAATCAGAAATGCGCGTCATTTCGCCCCACGCCTACAACGCTGGTTAGACGATCTGGCGACGCTGGTCAAACCGGCGTCCCCCGATCCGAATCAGCCGGACCTGTTTGGACGGGAGGCGTCGGCGCCTCCCAAGCCGGTGTACACCACGCCGGTGTGGTCGGTTCCGCCGACGCCTGCCTCATCGACAACCCCTCCTCCCGTATCGCCTTACGTCGCTCCGCCGGAAACGGCCGTCCCGGTCAAAACCAAACCGCTGGTGGCGCCGCCGTCCGAGCAGCCGCCGCGCCGCCAGCTGATGGTCGGTGATTTCATCCTCGAATACGAACTGCGGCGCTCGACGCGGCGCTCGATCGGCTTCATGATCGACGACGACGGCCTGCGCGTGACCGCGCCCAAGCGCATCAGCATCGCCGAAATCGACGAGGCGATCCGCACCAAGCAGCACTGGATCCTCAGCAAACTCAAAGAGCGGCGCGAGCGCCGCGCGGCGCGGCTGCAAAAGCCGCCGGTGGAATGGATCGACGGCACGCAGATTCCGTATCTGGGCCAGGACATCACCTTGCGGCTGCTGGTGGGCGGACGTAACCGCAGCATCTACAATCCCAACACCCGCGAGCTGTGGATGACGCTGATGCCGGGCGCCAGCGAAAACCTGCTGAAGGAACGCGTCAAGGCCTGGTATCAGCAGCAGGCCAAGACGCTATTTGAAGAGCGATTGGACCTGTACGCCGGCCGCCTGGGCGTGCAGTACCACTCCTTCGGCCTGACCTCGGCCGGCACGCGCTGGGGCTCGTGCACGGCCGACCGCAAGATCCGCCTGAACTGGAAGCTGATCCACTTCTCGCTGCCGCTGATCGACTACGTGGTGGCGCATGAACTGTCGCACATCCTGGAGATGAATCACAGCCAGCAGTTCTGGGACACCGTTGGCCTGATTTATCCCGAATACGACGAAGCCAAAAACCTCCTCCGCAAACGCTCGCAAGAGCTGCCTGTGCTGTTCCCCTGAAACCCAGAAAGAAGTCCATGCAATGCATTCCTCGCAAGACCTTGCCGGCGGCGTTGCTGCTGTGCTTTGCAGCCAACGGCGCCATGGCCGCCGACGCCGCTCCCAACGTCACCGCCCACCAGGCGGAGATCGACCAGATCGTCAAGGAGATTTCGCCGCAGCGCATTGAGGGCTATGTGCGCAAGCTGGTCAGCTTTGGCACCCGCCACACCATGTCCGACACGGTGTCCGACACGCGCGGCATCGGCGCCGCGCGGCGCTGGATCAAGGGCGAACTGGAACGCTGCGGCGCGGCGGCCGGCGGCCGCCTGCAGGTCGGCTACGACAGCCATGTGCATCCGGTGATGGCGCGCCTGAGCCAGCCGACCGAGATCGTCAACGTGGTGGCCACGTTGCCCGGCACGCAGGCGGAATCGGTGGACCGTATGTACGTGGTGAGCGGTCACTACGACTCGCGCGTGACCGATGTCATGAACGCCACCAGCGACGCGCCGGGCGCCAACGACGACGCCTCCGGCACCGCCGCCGTGATCGAAATGGCCTGCGTGATGGCGCGCCACCAGTTCGACGCCACGCTGGTGTTCATGACCGTGGCGGCCGAGGAGCAGGGCTTGCTGGGCGCCGCCAACTGGGCCGAGCTGGCCAGGCAGAAGAACTGGAATATCGCCGGCATGCTGAACAACGACATCATCGGCAGCTCGCGCGCCGACGACGGCCATGTCGACAACACGCAAGTGCGCCTGTTCGCGGAAGGTATCCCGGCGGTCAAGGACATGTCGGATGCAAACCGCGCGCTGGTCGCCACCGGCGGCGAGAACGACTCCATCACCCGCCAGCTGGCGCGCCACATCAAGGAAGTGGGCGAGCGCTATGTCGACAAGTTCAGCGTCAACGTCATCTACCGGCGCGACCGCTACCTGCGCGGCGGCGACCACAGCCCGTTTCTTGATCGCGGCTACGCGGCGGTGCGCTTCACCGAACCGAACGAAGACTTCAACCACCAGCACCAGGATTTGCGCGAGGAAGGCGGCAGGAAAATCGGCGACCTGCCGGAATACGACGACTTCAACTACATCGCCCAGGTGGCGCGGGTGAACGCGGCATCGCTGTCGTCGCTGGCGCTGGCGCCGGCCGCGCCGCAGCAGGTCAAGGTGCGCACCGCCAAGCTGGATAACAATACGGAACTGGTGTGGCAGGCCAACAAGGAACCGGACCTGGCCGGCTACCGCATCGTCTGGCGCGACACCACCGCGCCGCAGTGGCAGGGCGCGCTCTACGTCGGCAACACGACCCAGTACGTCATCCCGCGCTCCAAGGACAACTTCCTGTTCGGCGTGCAGGCGGTCGACAAGGACGGCAACGTCAGCGTCGCCACCTACCCGCTGCCGCAGCGCTAGACCAGGCTAGAAAAGGGACGGCAGCAGGGCCAGGGTGCGGCGGGTGGCGCCGCGGTGCTGGTTGGCGAAGGCCAGGGCATTGTGGCCCATCGTCGCGCGGGTGGCGGTGTCGCCCAGCAGGCTGGCGGTGGCGGACATCAGGCCGGCCGCGTCGGTGACGCGCTGCGCCCCGCCGGCGGCCAGGGCGTCTTCGGTCACCAGTTCGAAGTTGAAAGTGTGCTGGCCGATCAGCACCGGCTTGCCCAGCGCCGCCGGTTCGATCAGGTTCTGGCCGCCGAGCGGCAGCAGGCTGCCACCGACAAAGGCGATATCGCACGCCGAGTAGTAGGCGAACATTTCGCCCATCGAGTCGCCCAGCAGCACAGCTACGCTGCCCGGCATGGCGCCGCCGTCCAGCGCCAGCCTGCTGCGGCGTTCGACCGTCAGGCCGCGCGCGGCGATCATGTTTTCCACTTCATCGAAGCGCTGCGGATGGCGCGGGACGATCAGCAGCAGCAGGTCGGCCGGCAGCGTTGTGCGCGCGCTCATGAACGCTTGCAGGATCAGTTCTTCCTCGCCTTCGCGGGTGGAGGCGCACAGCAGCACCGGACGTTCGCCGATGGCGGCGCGCAGGGCGATGCCGATGGCCAGCGCCGCATCCGGCACCACCACGTCGAACTTGATGCTGCCGGTGACCTCCACGCGCTGCACGCCCAGCGAGCGCACGCGCTGCGCGTCAGCTTCCGTCTGCGCAGCCACCAGCGCGATGCCGCGCGCGGCGTCGGTCAGCAGGGAGCCAAAGCGCGTGGCCTTGCGCAGCGAACGTTCCGACAGGCGGGCGTTGGCCAGCACCACCGGCACGCCCTTGGCGCCGCAGACGGCGATCAGGTTCGGCCAGACTTCCGTCTCCATCAGGATGCAGACGCCGGGCTGGAAATGGCGGATGAAGCGCGACACCATGCTGCCCGTGTCATACGGCAGATAGGATTGCACCAGGCGCGCGCCGTGTTTGGCGAACAGCGCCCTGCCGGTGGCGCGGCCGGTTGGCGTCATGTGCGTGAGGATGATGCGGCTTTGCGGATACTCGGCCAGCAGCGCGTCGACCAGCGGCTCGGCGGCGCGCGTTTCGCCGACGGAGACGGCGTGCACCCACAGCACCGGCGCGGCGGCGCTGCCATCGGCGCGGCCGTAGAAGCCCAGCCGCTCGCCCCAGTGCTGGCGATAGCCCGGTTCCTTGCGTCCACGCAGCCACAGGCGCGTCAGCACCAGCGGCAAAGCCAGCCACCACATCAGGGAATAAAACAGACGCATAAATCAGCCCAACAGACTCCGGGCCGCAGCCAGCACTTCCGCCACCGATGGCGGCGTGCCCTGATCACCCAGATTGATAATGCGCGGCGACCAGTTGCCCTCGGTCTTCCAGCGCGGCGAATCGGCATAAATCTCCACCGTCGGCCGCACGAAGGCCGCCGCGATGTGTACCAGTCCCGTGTCGACGCCGATCACCAGCGACGCCCGGCGCGCCAGCATGATGGCGTCGGCCATCGGCAGCTTGGGCAGCACCACCGCATTTGGCAGGCCGGCGGCGATCCTCTCGGCCTCCGCCAGCTCCTTCGGCGCACCCCACGGCAGCAGGACAGGCATCGGCGCCAGTTCCTTGCCCAACGCGATCCAGTTTTCGGTAGCCCACTTCTTGGCGTCGCGCGCGGTGCCGTGGAAGAACACCGCATACGACACCGGCATCCACTCGGGACGCGGCGTATCGTCCGGCAGCGACGGCAGGCCGAAATCGGCCGGCGTATCGACCGCATAGCCCAGCGCCGCGCCGGCGACGATGCGCCCCCGCGCCACCGCGTGCGTGCGCGGGTCGGTCGGAATGCTCAGATGATGGAAGATGCGCGAGATGCCCTCGTAGCCCGAACCTTCGCTGCCGTTGGCCAGGCCGACCTTGCGGCCGCGCTTGGCCACGCGCGCGGCGCCCATGATGATGCCGGTCTTGAGCAGGCCCTGGGTATCGAACACGAAATCGTATTCCTGCTGGCGCAGCGTGCGGAAGAAGTGCTTGATCTCGGCGCGCGTCTCCGGCTTGCCGAGACTCTTGCGCCAGCGCCGCAGCGCGAACGGAATCACGTTGCGCACGCGGGCGTTCAGCCGCACCAGGCTGACAAAGCCCTCCTCCACCACCCAGTCGATATTCGCGTCCGGGTAATGGCGGGCGATGTCGGCCACCATGGGCATGTTATGCAGCACGTCGCCCAGGGACGACACGCGCACCAGCAGGATATTCAGCGGCTTTTGATTCGGCATCGCAGTTTAGAACGGCAGCTCCGCGTCAGGCTTGGCAGCCAGGATCACGCTCTTGAACTGGCCCTGGATGCGTGCCAGCGCGGCCGGCGTTTCCGCCTCGAAGCGCATCACGATCACCGGCGTGGTGTTCGAGGAACGCGCCAGGCCGAAGCCGTCCGGGTATTCCACGCGCAGGCCGTCGATGGTGATGATGCGCTCATTGCCAGGGAACTTGGCGTCGGCGCGCAACTTGTCCATCACGCTGAAGTTCTCGCCTTCCTTCAGGTGCAGGTGCAGCTCCGGCGTGCTGTCCGACTGCGGCAGCGCGTTCAGCAGCGCCGACGGGTCTTGCTGTTTGGTCAGGATCTCCAGCATGCGCGCGCCGGCGTACAGGCCGTCGTCGAAGCCGTACCAGCGGTCCTTGAAGAAGATGTGGCCGCTCATTTCGCCGCCCAGCGGGGCGCCGGTTTCCTTCAGCTTGGCCTTCACCAGCGAGTGGCCGGTCTTGTACATCAGCGGCACGCCGCCCGATTTCTCGATGTACGGCGCCAGGTGGCGGGTGCACTTGACGTCGTACAGGATCTGCGCGCCCTGGTTGCGCGACAGCACGTCCTCCGCGAACAGCATCATCTGGCGGTCCGGATAGATGATCTGGCCGTCCTTGGTCACCAGGCCCAGGCGGTCGCCGTCGCCGTCGAAGGCCAGGCCGATCACGGCGTCGGTCTCCTGCAGGCAGCGGATCAGGTCCTGCAGGTTTTCAGGGTGCGCCGGGTCCGGATGGTGGTTGGGGAAGGTGCCGTCCACTTCGCAGAACAGCTCGATCACTTCGCAGCCCATGCCGCGATACAGGTCGCCGGCGAACGCGCCGGCCACGCCGTTGCCGCAGTCGACCGCGATCTTGATCGGACGCGCAATCTTGACGTCGCCGATGATGCGCTGCAGGTATTGTTCGCGGATATCGTGGGTGCTGTAGGCGCCAGGATTGGCGACGGCCGAACCGTCGTGCGCCAGGATGCTGTCGTACAGGCCGGTGATCGCCTCACCGTGGATGGCCTCGCCGGCCAGCACCATCTTGAAGCCGTTGTAGTCCGGCGGATTGTGGCTGCCGGTGACCATGATGCCCGAAGCCGCGCCCAGCACGTTGGTGCCGAAGTACACCATCGGCGTGGCCACCACGCCCAGGTCGATCACATCGACGCCGGACGATTGCAGGCCTTCGGCCAGCGCTTTCGCCAGCGACGGGCCGGACAGGCGGCCGTCACGGCCGATCACGACTTTCTGCTCGCCCTTGGCCAGCGCGGCGCGGCCGAAGGCGGCGCCGATCTGGTGCGCCACGCCGGCGTCCAGGGTGTTATCGATGATGCCGCGAATATCGTAAGCTTTGAAAATGGTTTTGGATAAGGTGACCATGGTTGGGAGTGTGCGTGCGGGATTAGTAGGAAGGAGCTTGCCTGCATTGCAGCAGACACAACTTTCATATAGTAATTGTGATAATGGCGCCGCGCAAGCCTTGCAATTGTGCGGTGCGCAAATCAGTGCTTTTTATGCCGGATCATCCAGCGCGGCGCCTTGAAGCGCACGATGCGCACGTAAATCCAGATATAACTGCCGATAAACAGCACACAGAACAGTATCAACACCCAGGTATGGCGCCAGAACACCGTGGCCGGGATCACCGCCGTCAGCGAAAACAGCCACAGATACGGCGAGGTCAGCGAATTGCGGCGGATCAGCGCGCGCGCCTCCTTGCGGCCGACGGCCCACTGCACGATGCGGCGGAAGATCAGGCTGTGCAGGTGGATGCCGTCCGGCATGGCCGGCGACTTGCCGCGCACGAACATGCGGCGGTACACGGAGAACAGCGTTTCGAAGGTCGGATAAATCAGCAGCAGGGCCGCATACCAGGTCGACACCTGCGGATTGCGCATCACCAGCAGCAGGGCCAGCTCGCCGAGCATGAAGCCGATGAAGTAGGCGCCGCCGTCGCCGAGGAAAATCAGGCCGACCGGGTAGTTCCAGATCAGGAAACCGGCGGTGGCGCCGGCCACCATCAGCGCGGCGATCAGCACGAACATGTCGTTGACCTGCAAGGCCACATAGCCGAGCGACAGCAGCATGCAGATGCACACCACGCTGGCCAGGCCGTTGAAACCGTCGATGATATTGACCGCGTTGGCGATGCCGGCCACGGCCAGCACCGTCAGCGGCAGCGTGATCCACATATATGGCAGCGCCCAGGCCGAGAACGGCCAGTCCAGGCGGTCGATGCGGGCGTCGAGCAGGAAATAGCCGAGCGTGGCGGCCGCCATGGTCAGCAGCAGGCGGCGCAGCGGGCTGACGCGGCCGGTGTAGTCCTCGACGATGCCGCCGGCAAAGGCGACGGTGGCGCTGGCCAGCAGCGCCAGCAGCAGATCGCCCAGCACCGGCACGCGCCAGATGGAAATCGTCGAACTGATCGCCACCGCGACAAAAATCGGCAGGCCGCCGATGCGGGCGACGTGATGGGCGTGAACTTTCTGCACGCCGTCGAAATTGGCGTCCAGCGCCGGACCGTGCAATCTCGCTTCTTTAATGACCAGCAGGGTCAGCAGCGCGGAAGCGATAAAGCTCAGTAGGAAGGAAAACATATTATTTTAATTTCTGCGTTGTATCGCAACACGAAGCATTATCAACGTGCCAACAGCTGATTGTACAGGATTACACGCGCCAGCCAGCGTTTAACGGGCCGCCGGCATGATACCAGCCGCGCCTTGTACAACAGAGCACGCTTACCAATCGATACAACTGCGAAGTACCACTCCGGAGTTCTTAGCGCATGCAGAGCTGCAGCGCCTCTTTCCAGTCCGGCAAGTGGCAGAAACGGGTCATCAGCTTTTCCGACGACAGCACCGAGTAAGGCGGCCGTTGCGCCGGCGTCGGGTAGTCGGCGGTGGTGATCGGCAGCACCTTGCAGTCCAGGCCGGCCTCTTCGACGATGGCCTGGGTAAACGCGTGCCAGGTGGTCTGCCCTTGCGCGCTCAAGTGATAGATGCCGCTGTTCCGCGTCCACCAGTCGCTGCCGCCGGCGTGCGCCTGCGCCAGCACCTGCGCCGTCACGTCGGCAATGGTGCGGCTCCAGGTCGGCGCGCCGTGCTGGTCGGCCACCACGCGCAGTTCGTCGCGCTCCTTGGCCAGGCGCAGCATGGTCAGCAGAAAGTTCTTGCCGCGCATGCCATACACCCAGCTGGTGCGGAAGATCAGGTGCGGAATGCCGGCCGCCGCGATCGCCTGTTCGCCGGCCAGCTTGCTGGCGCCGTAGACATTGCGCGGGCCGACCGGGTCGGTCTCCGCGCGCGGCGCCGGCTGCGCGCCGTCGAACACGTAATCGGTGGAGTAATGCACCAGCGCCGCGCCGAGCACCCTGGCCTCTTGCGCCATCACGGCCGGCGCCTCGGCGTTGATGCGGTGCGCCAGCGCCGGCTCGCTCTCGGCCTTGTCCACCGCCGTGTAGGCGGCCGGATTGACGATCAGCCGCGGCTTGACCTGGCGGATGACGTCGCGCACCTGGTCCAGGTCGGACAAGTCCATCACGCCGCGGTCCACCGCCACCACCTCGCCCACGCCTTGCAGGCTGCGCGCCAGTTCGTAGCCGACCTGGCCGGTGCTGCCGGTCAGCAGCACCTTCATGGGAACACCTCGGCGTCGGCCAGCAGCACGGCGGCTTGGTCCTTCCAGGACAGACGCGGCGCTTCCGCCAGCGCCGGCCAGTCGATGCCGATGGCCGGGTCGCTCCACAGGATCGCGCGCTCGTGCTCGGGCGCCCAGTAATCCGTGGTCTTGTAGAGGAATTCGGCGTCGTCCGAGGTGACCACGAAACCGTGCGCAAAGCCCGGCGGTATCCACATCTGGCGGTGGTTCAGGGCCGACAGCTCGGCGCCGTACCACTGGCCAAAGGTGGCCGAGTGCTGGCGGATGTCCACCGCCACATCGAACACCGCGCCGGCGGTGCAGCGCACCAGCTTGCCCTGCGCCTGCTGGATCTGGTAGTGCAGGCCGCGCAGCACGCCCTTCGACGAGCGCGAATGGTTGTCCTGCACGAACGCGGCGGTGATGCCGGTTTTTTCGGCAAAGACCCGTGCGTTGTAACTCTCGTAGAAAAAGCCGCGATCGTCGCCGAAGACCCGCGGTTCCAGGACCAGCAAGCCTTCCAGCGGCGTGGTGATGACGTTCATCGTGAGACTACCTTATCTTCCAGGATCTGCAGCAGGTACTGGCCGTAGTTGTTCTTCTTCAGCGGCTCGGCCAGCTTGCGCAGCTGCGCGGCGTCGATATAGCCCTTGCGATAGGCGATCTCTTCCGGGCACGCCACTTTCAGGCCCTGGCGCTTTTCAATGGTGGCGATGAACTGGCCCGCCTCCAGCAGCGATTCGTGGGTGCCGGTGTCGAGCCAGGCCATGCCGCGTCCCATCAGCTCCACATTGAGCTCGCCCTTGTCGAGGTACACCTTGTTGACGTCGGTGATTTCCAGCTCGCCGCGCGCCGACGGCTGGATACTGGCGGCGATGTCGCACACCTGGTTGTCGTAGAAGTACAGGCCGGTCACGGCGTAGTTCGACTTCGGCTGCTTCGGCTTTTCCTCGATCGACACGGCGGTGCGCTTGTCGTCGAACTCGACCACACCGTAGCGCTCCGGGTCCTGCACGTGATAGGCGAACACGGTGGCGCCGCCGGTCTGGCCGGCCGCATGGCGCAACAGACCGTCCAGGTCGTTGCCGTAGTAGATGTTATCGCCGAGGATCAGCGCCGAGGGTGCGTCGCCGACGAAGTCCTTGCCGATGATGAAGGCTTGCGCCAGGCCGTCCGGCGACGGCTGCACCGCGTAGCTGATGCTGATGCCCCACTGGCTGCCGTCGCCCAGCAGGTCGCGGAAGCGCGGCGTGTCCTGCGGCGTCGAGATCAGCAGGATCTCGGTGATGCCTGCCAACATCAGCACGGTCAGCGGATGGTAGATCATCGGCTTGTCGTAGATCGGCAGCAGCTGCTTGGACACGCTCATGGTGACCGGATACAGACGGGTGCCGGAACCGCCGGCCAGGATAATGCCTTTACGTTGAGGAGTGCTCATGCCTGGCCTTCGCGATTAAAGTAATTGGTTTCCACCCACTTGGCGTAGCTGCCCGACTGCACGTCGGCCACCCAGGCCTGGTTGTCCAGATACCACTGCACGGTCTTGGCGATGCCGGTCTGGAAGGTCTCGGCCGGTTTCCAGCCCAGTTCGCGCTCCAGCTTGCGCGCGTCGATGGCGTAGCGGCGGTCGTGGCCGGGACGGTCCTTCACGAAGGTGATCTGGTCGCGGTAGCTGCCGGCCGCTTTCGGCTTGAGCTGGTCGAGCATGTCGCACAGCGTGTGCACCACGTCCAGGTTGGCCATCTCGTTCCAGCCGCCGACGTTGTAGGTCTCGCCCAGCTTGCCCGCCGCCAGCACGCGGCGGATGGCGGCGCAGTGGTCGCTGACATACAGCCAGTCGCGCACCTGCTGGCCGTCGCCGTAGATCGGCAGCTGCTTGCCGGCCTGGGCGTTGGCGATGATCAGCGGAATCAGCTTTTCCGGGAAGTGGTAGGGGCCGTAGTTGTTGGAGCAGTTGGTGGTCAGCACCGGCAGGCCGTAGGTGTGGAAGTACGAGCGCACCAGGTGATCGGACGCGGCTTTCGACGCCGAGTACGGGCTGTTCGGCGCAAACGCGGTGGTTTCGCTGAACGGCGCGTCGTCCGGGCCCAGGGTGCCGTACACCTCGTCGGTGGACACGTGCAGGAAGCGGAACGCGGCTTTCTCGTCATCCGGCAGCGCCGACCAGTAGGCGCGCGCCGCTTCGAGCAGGCTGAAGGTGCCGTTGATGTTGGTATTGATGAATTCGCCCGGACCGAGGATCGAACGGTCGACGTGGCTTTCGGCCGCGAAGTGCACGACGGCGCGCGGTTGATGCTGCTGGAACAGCGCCAGCACCTGGGCCTGGTCGCAGATGTCACCGCGCACAAAGGTATGGCGCGCATCCTGCTTCAGCGACGCCAGGTTGTTCAGATTGCCGGCATAAGTCAGCTTATCGAAGTTGATGACAGGCTCATCCGACTGGGCCAGCCAGTCCAGGACGAAATTTGAGCCTATGAAACCAGCACCACCCGTTACAAAAATCATTTAGTATCCCGCAGCAAGCGTCAAATTAGTCGTAGGCATGATTTTATGTGAAGTGTCCCATAACGGGGCAAAAATTCAGGGTAATTCACGCCCCAAAGCAACGAACAAGCGAGCATCCATATGAAAACCTATGTAATCGGGGATTTACAGGGCTGCCACGAGCAGGCCTTGGCCATCCTCGACCGCATACGCGCCCACGCGGCCGACAGCGGCGTGGCGGAGCCATCCATTCTGTTCGCAGGCGACCTGATCAATCGCGGGCCGGACTCGCTGGCGACCTTGCGCCACGTGCGCCGCCTGGCCATCGCCAGCGGCGGCCTCATCGATAGCGTGCTGGGCAACCACGACCTGCACCTGCTGGCGGTGGCCTACGGCATCCGGCCCGAGCACAAGTCCGACACGCTGGCCGAGATCCTGCATGCGCCGGATCGTGACGAGCTGATCGACTGGGTGCGGCGCCGGCCGCTGGCGATCCGCTCCGGCAGCCACGTGCTGGTGCATGCCGGCCTGCTGCCGCAATGGACCGGCGCACAGGCGATGGCGCTGGCCGGCGAGGTGCAGGACATGCTGCGCGGCGACAGGATCGAGGACTTCCTGGCCGAGATGTACGGCAACGAGCCGGCCCAGTGGTCGGACGATCTGCAGGGCGTGGAACGGCTGCGCTGCATCATCAACGCCATGACGCGGCTGCGCTTCTGCACCGCCGACGGCGTGATGGATTTCAAGATGAAGGAAAGCGGCACGGCCGATCCGTCGACCGGCCTGATGCCATGGTTCGACGTGCCCGGCCGCCGCAGCGCGCGCGAGACGGTGGTGTTCGGCCACTGGTCGGCGCTGGGGCTGACCATGCAGCCCAATCTGCTCGGCCTCGACAGCGGCTGCGTGTGGGGCGGCCAGTTGTCGGCCGTGTGCCTGGAGGATCGCACCTTGCTGCAGGTGCAGTGCCCGCAGTTCAAGGAGCCGGGCGGAAAAGCCTAGTGCGTCGTTGACGTCGTGACGCCCAGTGCGGCGGCCACGGCTTGATGCGTGACCTCGGCCAGGTCGCGGCGATGCGCGCCGGTGGTATCGACCGGCGGCAGAATCGCCAGCCGGGCCTTGACCGGCGGCCCGTTCAGGATCAGCACGATGCTTTCGGCAAAGCTGGTCTCGCCGATGAAATCCACCGACGGATGCCGGCCGCCGCTGGCGTCCTCATACATCAGCGCAAACGGCTGCACCGGCACCTTGGCGTCGATCGCCGCTTCAAACAAGTTGGCGTGGAACGGCAGCAGATTGCCCTGCGCCGACGTGGTCCCTTCCGGGAAGAACGCCACCCGCTCGCCCTGCTCCAGCGTGGTCACCAGCCCCTTGAAGATATGCCGCAGATCGCGCCGGTTGCCGCGCGAAATGAACACGGTGCCGGCCTTCTGCGCCAGCCAGCCGGCCAGCGGCCAGGAACGGATCTCGGCCTTGGCGACGAAATGGCTCGGGTACAGGCTGTGCACCACGAAGATGTCCAGCCACGACACGTGGTTGGCCACCACCATCGACCGCTCCAGCACCGGCGCGCTGCCGGCCGCCTGTTCGACGGTCACATTGCACATGCCCAGCAGCCTGGTGGACCAGCGGCGGATGTGCGCGTTGCGCTGCTCCTGGCCGATCCATGGAAACACCGTGGCGCAGATCGCCATACCCTTGAAGACGTGCAGCAGCACCCGCACCAGGCGGAAGATAGTCGACAGTTTCATGCAGCGCGATCAGCGTTGATAAGCAACGTGGCCGGCCACGATGGTGGTTTGTACCTGTCCCGCCAGGTTATAGCCGAGGAACGGCGTGTGCTTGCCCTGGCTGGCCAGCGCCGACGCTTCCACCGTCCAGTGCGCACCCGCGTCGAACAGCACCACGTCCGCCACCGCGCCCACCGTCAGCGTGCCTGCCGACAGACCGGCCACGCGCGCCGCTTCCGAGGTGATGCGGGCCAGCGCGCGCGACAGCGCTCCCTGCTTGCCGGTGTCCTGCTGCGCAGCGTAATCGTCGGCCCACTTCAGCGTCAGCGACAGCAACAGCTCCAGGCCGGTGGCGCCGGGCGAGGCTTCGCCGAACGGCAGCAGCTTCTCGTCGTCGTCGACCGGCGTGTGGTCCGAGCACAGCGCATCGATGGTGCCGTCCAGCAGACCGAAGCGGATCGCGTCGCGGTCGCGCTGGCTGCGGAACGGCGGCGCCATGCGCGCGTTCGAATCGAAGAAGCCAATGTCGGCATCGGTCATGTGGATGTGGTGTGCGCCGACGTCACAGGTGACCGGCAGGCCTCCGGCCTTGGCCTTGCGGATCAGCTCCAGGCTGGCGGCGGCCGAGATGCGGCACAGGTGCACGCGCGCGCCGCTGGCGCGCATCAGTTCGAAGATGGTGTGCAGCGCGATGGTTTCCGACATCACCGGCACGCCGGACAGGCCCAGGCGCGACGCCAGCGGGCCGGATGCGGCGACGCCGCCGACGCCGATGTGCGCATCCTGCGGACGCAGCCACACGGTGTAGCCGAAGGTCTTGGCGTACTGCATGGCGCGCAGCAGCACGTTGGTGTCCTCGATTGGCTGCTCGGCGTGCGAGAAGCCGATGCAGCCCGATTCGGTCAGCGCCGACATCTCGGTCAGCTGCTCACCCTTCAGTCCCATGGTCAGCGCGCCCAGCGGATGCACGTGCGCCTGGTTCAGCTTTTGCGCGCGGTATTTCAGCATCTCCACCAGGCCCGGCTCGTCCAGCACCGGATCGGTGTCCGGCGGGCAGATCAGCGTGGTGACGCCGCCCTGCATGGCGGCCTGCATCTCCGATTCCAGCGTGGCCTTGTATTCAAAGCCCGGCTCGCGCAGGCGCGCCGACAGGTCGACGAAGCCTGGCGACACGATCAGGCCGGTCGCATCGATGGTCTGGTCGGCGGTAAAGCCGGCCGGCGCGGCGCCCACCGCCAGCACTTTGCCGTCGGCCAGGTAAAGGTCGTTGATGCCGTCGACGCCGTTGGCTGGGTCGATCAAGTGGCCGTTTTTGATGTGAATGTTCTTCATGCTTGCGTCCCTGCTACGATGCTCATCACCGCCATGCGTACTGCGATACCAAACGTCACCTGCGGCAGGATCACTGCCTGCGCGCCATCCGCCACGGCGGAGTCGATCTCCACGCCGCGGTTCATCGGCCCCGGGTGCATGACGATGGCGTCCGGCTTGGCCAGCGCCAGGCGTTCCGGCGTCAGGCCGTAGCTGGCGAAGTATTCGCCGGCCGACGGCAGCAGCGCGCCGCTCATGCGCTCGTTCTGCAGGCGCAGCATGATGATCACGTCGACATCCTTCAGGCCTTCATCCATGTTGGTGAAGGTGCGCACGCCCATCTGCTCCAGGCCGCCCGGCAGCAGCGTGTGCGGGCCGATGGCGCGCACTTCCGGCACGCCCAGCGTGGTCAGCGCGTGGATGTCGGAACGGGCCACGCGGCTGTGCAGGATGTCGCCGACGATGGCCACGCGCAGGTTGGTGAAGTCCTTCTTGTAGTGGCGGATGGTGTACATGTCCAGCAGGCCCTGCGTCGGGTGCGCGTGGCGGCCATCGCCCGCGTTCACCACGTGCACGTGGTTCTGCCTGGTTTCCATCAAATGCTTGGCGATCAGGTACGGCGCGCCGGACTGCGCGTGGCGCACCACGAACATGTCGGCGTGCATCGCCGCCAGGTTGTCGATGGTGTCCAGCAGCGATTCGCCCTTGCTGGTCGACGAGGCCTGGATGTTCAGGTTGATCACGTCGGCCGACAGGCGCTTGGCGGCGATTTCGAAGGTGGTGCGGGTGCGGGTCGAGTTCTCGAAGAACAGGTTGAACACCGATTTGCCGCGCATCAGCGGCACTTTTTTCACGTCGCGGTCGGAGATACCGACGAAGGACGAGGCGGTGTCCAGGATGTGATTGAGGATGCTTTTCGGCAGGCCCTCGATCGACAGCAAGTGCTGCAACTCGCCGTTTTTGTTCAGTTGCGGATTCAGCATGGTGTGTTATTCAATGGTTAGCGTAAATTTTCCATCGTCGGCGCGTTGCAGCACCAGCGCCTGTCCCTTCGGCACGGCCACGTGGCCGGCGACGAAATCGGCCGCCACCGGCAGCTGGCGTTCGCCGCGATCGACCAGCGCCGCCAGCATGATGCGCGCCGGGCGGCCGTAGTCGAACAGCTCGTTGATCGCGGCGCGCGTGGTGCGGCCGGTGTACAGCACGTCGTCGACCAGCAGGATGTTGGCGGCCGCCACGTCGAAGGTGATGTTGGTCGGCTTGACTTCCGCCGGCAGGCCCTTCTTGGCGTAATCGTCGCGGTAGAAGGACACGTCCAGCACGCCGCAGCGCGCCGACAGGCCGAGGTCGGCCGCCAGGCGTTCGGCGATCCAGGCGCCGCCGGAGTGGATGCCGACAATGGCGACATCCGGCACGCCGGCCAGGCCGGCTTTCACGTCGGCCAGCAGCGTCGCGTACAGCGCTTCGGCGTCAAGTTGGTTGGGATTCAGAGTCATAAGGAGTCGAAGTATTGTTGCAGAATGATGGCGGCGGCGCGGTCGTCAATGACCTCGCCGCGCTTGGCCGTGATGACGGCCGAGGAATAGCGTTCGTCGACCAGCTCCACCGGCAGGTTGAAGCGGCCGTTCAATTGATTGGCGAACTTGCGGGCGCGGGCGGTCATTTCGTGTTCGGCGCCGTCCGGGTGCATGGGCAGGCCGACCACCAGCCGGGCCGGCTTCCATTCGTCGAGCAGTTTCTGGATATCGGCAAAGCGGGTGGCGTTGTCGACCGCGCTGATGACTTTGACCGGTTCGGCCTGGCGCAACATCGTATTGCCCATTGCCACGCCTATCCGTTTGATGCCGAAATCGAAAGCGAAGATGGTGTCAATACTGCCCATTTACGCGTGACCTGCCTCGGACGTCAGCATCAAGGGATCGATGCCGAGCAGGCGCATGGCGGCCGTGTAGCGGTCCTCGATGGGCATGTTGAACAGGATTTCGGGATCGGCGCCGACCGTCAGCCAGCCGTTGCGGCCGATTTCCTCTTCCAGCTGGCCGGGACTCCAGCCCGAATAGCCGATCGACACCAGCATGCGCGGCGGACCTTCGCCGGCCGCCACCGCTTCCAGCACGTCGATCGAGGTGGTGAAGGCGATTTCATCGGTCACCGTCAGCGACGAGGAGTAACGATGGCCGGGCGTGTGCAGCACGAAGCCGCGGTCGTCCTGCACCGGGCCGCCAAACATGATCGGCTCGTCGTCATGGCCTTCCAGGCCGGATTCGACCTTGAGGTCGATGCGCTCGAACAGCGTGTGCATGGTCATGTCGGTGGGCTTGTTGATCACCACGCCGAGCACGCCGTTTTCATTGTGTTCGCAGACATACACCACCGTGCCGCCGAAGACCGGATCTTGCATGGATGGCATTGCAATAAGGAAATGATTTGCCAGGTTCAGCGTGCTGGCGGCAGCGCCGAACGGCTCCAGGGATTCACCGGCTTCCTGCATCATGCCGGCGACAGGTAGAGTTTTGCCTATTTTGCTCTTCTTCATACAAGTTGCTCTCTCTGCTGGGGTGCGTGTTCTTTCTGTGCTGCTGACAATTACTGTAGTATTCGCGCGGCTAGCAACTCTGTTTACCCTGTAGTTTACACTGAATTGCGGGTGCGGCCATGATTGCGTCTCACACAAGATTGATACAGACCGAATGAAACTGACTTCTTCCCTCGTATGGCTGCGCCGTGATCTGCGCGTTTTCGACCATGTGGCCCTGAACCAGGCGCTGCTGGCGAGCGACAAGGTGTATTGCGTTTTTATCTACGACACCACGATTCTGGACAGCCTGCCGCGCCGCGACCGCCGGGTCGACTTCATCCACGCCAGCATCGCCGAAGTGGCGGCGGAGCTGGAACAACTAGGCGGCCACCTGATCGTGCGGCATGCCGATCCGGCCACCGAGATCCCGAAACTGGCCGCCGAACTGGGCGTGCAGGCGGTGTTCTGCAATCACGATTATGAACCGCAAGCGATAGAACGTGACGCCACGGTGGCCAGTGCGCTGGAAGCGGACGGCCGCCAGTTCTACAGCTACAAGGACCAGGTGATTTTCGAGTGCAGCGAGGTGCTGTCGCAGACCGGCGGCGTGTTCTCGGTGTTCACGCCGTACAAGAACGCCTGGCTGAAAAAGCTGGCGGCCGATCCGTCGGTGCTGGCGCCGTACAACGTCGAACCGCATGCGGCGCGCCTGGCGCCGCCGCCCTCGCCGGCCCCAGCGCTGCCGACGCTGGCCGAGCTGGGATTCGAACCGAGCAATCTGGCCGAGCTGAAGATTCCGACCGGCATGTCCGGCGCGGCGCAGCTGTTCGAGGACTTCCTGCCGCGCATGGCCGACTACAACGTGGCGCGCGATTTCCCGGCGGTGAAGGGGCCATCGTACCTGTCGGTGCATTTCCGTTTCGGTACGCTGTCGGTGCGCCACCTGGTGCGCACGGTGCTGGATTTGCAGGAACGCGGCGCCGGCGGCGAGGGCGCGGCGGTGTGGCTGTCGGAACTGATCTGGCGCGAGTTCTACGCCATGATCCTGTACCACAATCCGCACGTGGTGGGCGGCGCCTACAAGCCGGCTTACGATGCGATTGAATGGGAAACCGGCCCCGAAGCCGACGAACTGTTCGCCGCCTGGTGCGAAGGCCGCACCGGCTATCCGCTGGTGGATGCGGCCATGCTGCAGCTGAACCAGACCGGCTGGATGCACAACCGTCTGCGCATGGTGACGGCGTGCTTTTTGATCAAGGATCTGGGTATCGACTGGCGGCGCGGCGAGGCCTATTTTGCGCTGCACCTGAACGACTTCGACCTGGCGTCCAACAACGGCGGCTGGCAGTGGGCGTCGTCGTCGGGCTGCGATGCGCAGCCTTACTTCCGCATTTTCAATCCGGTGACGCAATCGCAGAAGTTCGACGCGCAGGGGAAATTCATCCGCCGCTACCTGCCGCAGCTGAAAGAGCTGAGCGACAAGGAAATCCACGCACCATGGCTGGCGCCGCGCATGCTGGCGCCGGACTATCCGCCGCCGCTGGTGATGCACGACGAAGCGCGCAAACAAACGCTAGCCCGCTACGAAATCGTGAAAAAAACCCCAACCGAAGGGGTCTGACCCCTCTGGGGTCAGACCCCGGCCGCAGCGCTGTGCGGGGTAAAAAGGTGCCGCAAGCCGCTAAACCTTGAGCAAGCCACCTATAGCCTCCAGCAATACCCCCTCCTGGAAGGGTTTACCAAAGTAGGCATTCACGCCCAGCTCCAGCGCGACGTTGCGGTGCTTGTCGGCGCTGCGCGAGGTGATCATGATGATCGGGATGTTTTTGGTACGTTCATCGCCACGCACATTGCGCGTCAGGTCAAAACCGTCCATGCGCGGCATTTCGATATCGACTAGCATCAGGTCCGGCGCCGATTCCTGCAACTGCTCCAGCGCATCCACGCCATCCTTCGCCAGCAGCACGCGATAGCCTTCCCGCTCCAGCAGACGCTGGGTCACGCGACGCACCGTCAGCGAATCGTCCACCACCATGATGGTGCGGCCCAGCGCCAGCTGCGCCGCCGGACTATCAGCCGCAACCTGCGCATACTGCGGCTTCACCTCCGGGTGATGCGCCAGATGCTGCGCCAGCGCCACCGGGTTCAATATCAGCACAATATCGCCCGTGCCCAGCACCGTCGCACCGGCGATCCCCACCATGCGCGACAACTGCGGACCAATGTTCTTGATGACCACCTCGCGGTTGCCCAGCACCTCGTCCACCTGCAAGGCCAGACGCTCGTTGCCGTTCTTGAGCATCATCACCGGCGATGAACGCTGCACCGGCGGCTGCGCCACATCGCCCAGCAGCGTCGGCAGATACTGCATGCCGTTGTCGCGCGCCTCGGCCAGCGCGGCGTCTTTCATCTGCAGCACCTGTTCGACCAGGATCGCCGGCAGCGCATAGGTCTTGCCTCCGGCCGTCAGCAGCACCACTTGCGTCACGGCCAGCGTCAGCGGCAGGCGGATGGTGAAGCGCGTGCCTTTGCCCGGCTCCGAGAACATGTCGACACGGCCGCCCAGCGCTTGCGCTTCCGACTGCACCACGTCCATGCCCACACCGCGTCCCGACAGTTCGGTCAGCGCTTCGGCGGTGGAGAAGCCAGGTTCGAAAATCAGGTCGGCGATTTGCGCGTCGGTGGCGGCGTCTTCTTCCGCCAGCAGGCCGACGCTGATCGCCTTGGCCTTGATGCGCTCCAGATCGAGGCCGCCGCCGTCGTCGCTGAATTCGATGACGATCTCATTACCCTCCTGCGCCACCTGCACCAGCAGTTCGCCGGTTTCGCTCTTGCCGACGGCGGCGCGCGCTTCGCGCGATTCCACGCCGTGGGCGATGGCGTTGCGCAGCAGGTGTTCGAACGGCGCGGCCATGCGTTCGAGCACGCTGCGGTCCAGCTCCACGCTGCTGCCGCGAATATCCAGGTTGACGCGCTTGTCGACGTCCTTGGCGCTCTGGCGGGCAACGCGGAACAAACGCTCCGAGATGCTGGCGAATGGCACCATGCGCACGCGCATCAGGTCTCGTTGCAGGTCGCGCGTCAGGCGGGCCTGCTGCGTCAGGTCGTTGTGGGCGTTGTCGACGCTGCGGGCCAGGCTTTCGTGGAAGCTGGCGACGTCGTTGACGCTTTCGGCCATCATGCGGGTCAGTTCCTGCAGACGGGTGAAGCGGTCGAATTCCAGCGGGTCGAATTCGCGGTCACTGGAAATGGCCATGCGCGAGGCGATTTGCGATTCGGCCTGCATTTCGACTTCGCGCAACTGGCGGCGCAGGCGGGCCAGGTTGTCCGAGAAGTCGGTCAGCGATGCGCGCAGGGTTTCGACTTCGTTTTCCAGCTTGGAGCGCGAGATCGATACTTCGCCGGCCTGATTCACCAAACGGTCGAGAATATCGGCGCGCACGCGCACCAGTGGCGATTTGATGCTGGCTGGCGCCTCTTCCGCCGGCGCCTGCGGCGCGGTGGACGGCGTTGGCTCCGGTGTTGCGTCTCCGGCCGTGACGCCGTCTTGCAGCGTTGCGACGTTGCCGGCCAGGTCGGTGACTGCTTCGGCCTGCGGCGCGATCGGGTTCTGGAGTTGTTCGAACAGGAGCAACGCGTGGTCGTAGTGCGCCATCAGCTCATCGAAGGCTTGCGGCGTGGCGGAGCCGGCGTGCACCATGTTTTCGATGTGCGTTTCGATTTCGTGGCAGTGCTGGCCCAGACGCATCGCACCGGCCATGCGCGCGCTGCCTTTAACGGTATGCAGCAGGCGCAGCAGGCTTTGTGCCTGCGCGGTGTCGGCTGGATTGTGCTGCCAGGTGCGCAGTGCTTCGCCGACTTGCGGCAGCAGGTCGGCGCCTTCTTCCAGGAAGACGGGCAGCAGATCGGCGTCCAGTTCGTCGTTGAACAGGGCTGGCGCGGCGATGAGGATTTCCGGCTCGGCGGGCGCCAGTGCGATGATCTCGGCATCAGGTTCCGGCACAGGCTCCGATTCCAGCGCCGGCGCTGGTTGCGGCTCTGGCTCTGGCTCCGGTTGCGGCTCTGGCTCTGGCTCTGGCTCTGGCTCGTGCTCGGGCTCCGGTTCTGGCTCGGCTTCGACCGTAGGCTCTTCGATCGGCGCGGCTACGATTTCGTCTTCTTCCGGCCATGGTTCTGGAGGCGCTGGCGCGGCCACTGGTTCTGACGGTAGCTGTTCGGCCATCTTCAGCGGCGGGTCGGCGAAGGCGTCGTCGAAAGCGGCATTGAACAAGTCATCGATGCCGTCGTCGACGTGTACTTCCGGCTTCTTCTTCCGCGGCGGCGCAACCGGCGCTTCGGACTCCGGCACGGTGCCGCTGATGGCGTTGTAGGTTTCGCGGAACAGCTGGTCCAGCGCCGACTCCTGCACTTCCGGCGGCGTGTTGATGCCGTCCATCGTCTGCGCCACCAGATTATCCAGGCGCGATTCGATTTCGTTGCTGGCCGCCGGCGGCGTCACCGACAGCTCCTCGCGCAGGCCCTGCAGCGCGCCGATCAGCTCCGGCTGCGCGTCCGGCAGTTCGCCGGCTGCGAAGCTTTGCAGCATCTGGCGGATGCGCTCCATGGTGAAGTCCAGCAGATCGTGCTGGACCTGATCCAGATGCGGCGCGGGCGGCAGCAGCACTTCGAGCGTGTCTTCCAGCGCCAATGCGAGTTCGCGCAGGGACTTGAAGCCTACCGTGCCAGAGGTGCCGGCCAGCGTGTGCGCGGCCTGCAGGGCTTCCGGATTGACCGGACGGCGCGGCTCGTGGCGCCACTCGCCGAAGTCCTGCACCAGCTTGCGTACCAGGTCGTCGGATTCGTGCAGGTAGATGTTGTACAGCGGCAGAGGAATCGCCAGTTCGCCGATGTGTTTGACGTTGTCGTCGCGCGGCACGTTCGGCGTGATGGTCGGGAACTCGATCACGTTGCCGTGGCTGACGATCGGCGGCGTGGTCGGCGCGATCACCGACGGCTCGTCGGTTCCTGCGGCTGGCAGATCGATGACTGGTTCGTCGATGACCGGCGCGTCGCCAACAAGCGCCTCGTCGTCGTCCGCAACGGCAGAGTCGGACGGCGTGGCATCAGGCGAAGTGGAATCGGACGCGGCGCCGTCGGCGGGCGCAGATGCGGCGTCGGCGGCAGGCGCTGGTGCCGCGGCGGCATCATCGGCGGCGGCAGGCGCGGGCGCAGGTGCGG
>NZ_WKJN01000016.1 GCF_009674495.1 Duganella alba
CCGGAAATCGCGCCGACCGCCACGCCGTTGACCGCCAGCGCGCCATTGCCCAGGGAGCCGCTGGCGCCGACGGCGCCGGTCAGCGTGGTCACGGCCGACGCCGAGATATCGGTGATGCTGGCGGCATTGATCGCCGCCGCCAGCGCATAGGCGCTGTCGGCGCCCTGCGCCGGCTGCGCGCCCGCCACCGACGCCCCCACCGCAGCATTGTTGATGATCAAATCGCCATATTGCAGCGCGCCCAATACCGCCGTGCCGGCGGTGCTGGCCTGCTGCGGCGCCACGTTCACCCAGCCCAGCGCGCTGCCGGGCATGATCACCGCGCGCGGCAGGCGCAGTTCCAGGCTGTCGCCGGCGTTGGCGCCCACCTGCAGCTGGCGCGAGAACGAACCGTCCAGCAGCGGTTGATTGTTGAAGCGCGTGCTGTCGACGATATCGACATTGGCGGCGACCAGCGCATCGACCTCCTGCTGGAGCGACTGGCGGTCCAGCTTGCTGTTGCTGTCGTTGGCGGCCTGCACCGCCAGCTCGCGCATGCGCTGGTAATTTTCCGTCAACCGGCCGGCCGCGCCATCGGCCAGCTGCACCAGCGAGATGCCGTCGTTGATGTTTTGCGCGGCGCGGTGCAGGCCATTGACCGCCGCCGTCATGCGCGAGCCGATCGCCTGCCCGGCCGCGTCGTCGCTCGCCGAATTGATGCGCAGGCCGCTGGACAGGCGCTGCACATGCACGGCCAGATCCGCGCCCGAACGCGTGTAACTGCGTTGGGCGTTGAGCGACTCGAGATTGGTGTTGATTTGCATGGACGCGACAGAACGGCACTTAACGTCTTATTAACGACAGCGGAAGAAAAGACTTGAGCGCGGCGCTCAGCCCGGCGACGCTTCCATGCGCTCGCGCAGTTGCGCGAGGTGGGCCGGTTCGATGCGGCTGGCGGCGCTGGTGAGGTAGCGCGCGGCGGCGGCAAAGCCGGCGCGTTCGGCCATGGCCAGCCACAGCCAGGCCTGGCCGGCGTCCGCCGGCACGCCCTGCCCGGCCAGGTACATCAGGCCCAGGTTGAACTGCGCGCGCGCGTGGCCCTGGCCGGCGGCCTGCAGATACCAGTGGTGCGCCTGCGCGTAGTCGCGCGGCACACCAAGGCCGTTGTCGTAGCGCAGACCCAGCGCAAACTGCGCCTGCGTGTGATTCTGCTCGGCCGCCTTGCGATACCACTGGTTGGCCTGGTGGCAGTCGGGCTGCGGACCGTCGTCGTTGTCGAACAGCAGACCGAGGCTGTACTGGGCCGCCGCGTAATCCTGCTCGGCCGCGCGCCGGTACCAGCCCATCGCCTTGCGGTAATCCTGCGGCACGCCGCGTCCCGTTTCGTAGCGCAGGCCCAGGTCGAACTGCGCGCGCAAGTGGCCCTGGTCGGCCGCCTTGCGATACCAGAAGATGGCCTCCTGATGATCCATCACCACGCCATGGCCGGCGTCGTACAGCAGGCCCAGATGGTACTGCGCGTCGGGAAAGCCCTGCTCCGCCGCCTTGCGATACCAGAGCTGCGCCAGTTCGTAATCCTGCTCGACGCCCTGGCCATGGTCGTAGCGCAGGCCCAGGTTGTTCTGCGCCGCCGCGTGGCCCTGTTCGGCCGCCTTGCGATACCAGTCCAGCGCCTTCTGCTCGTCGCGCGGCACGCCCTGGCCGTTATCGTAGATCAGGCCCAGGTTGAACTGCGAGCTGGCGTGGTCCTGCTCGGCCGCGCGGCGATACCACAGGATGGCCTTCTGCGAATCCTGCGTGATGCCGTCGCCCTTGTCGAAGCGCAGCGCCAGGTTGAACTGCGCCGGCGCATAGCCCTGGTCGGCCGCCTTGCGATACCACGACAGCGCCTGCCCCACGTCCTGCGGCACGCCCTGTCCATTGTCGTAGCGCAGGCCGAGGTTGAACTGCGCGCGCGCATAGCCCTGCTCCGCCGCCTTGCGATACCAGAAGATGGCCTGCTTGAAGTCCTGCGGCACGCCCTTGCCGGTGTCGTACATCATGCCGAGATTGTTCTGCGCGCCGGCGTCGCCCTGTTCGGCGGCCTTGGCAAACCAGTGCATGGCCTGCTGCGTGTCGTTGGCCACGCCCTGGCCCTTGGCGTACAGCCAGCCCAGGTTGTACTGCGCCGCCGCGTAGCCCTGCTCCGCCGCCTTGCGATACCAGGCCGCGGCCTCCTCGAAGTCCTGCGCCACGCCCTGACCCTTCTGGTACATCACGCCCAGGTTGTACTGCGCGTGCTCCAGTCCCGACTGCGCGGCCTGGCGATACCACACCACCGCCAACTCGAAGCTCTGCGCCACGCCCTGGCCGTTGAAATACATGAAGCCCAGGCTGTGCTGGGCGTTGGCGACGCCGCGCTCGGCCAGTCCCTTCACGCGCAGGAATTCAGCAGTGTAGGTACTGCCGTTATTCGCATCGGCTTCGTTGGGACTGTATTTCGTCATGCTTGCTTAATCAGGCCTGGATCGCGATCATCGCCGGTTGATGGTCGACCAGGCTGGGCACCGCATGCAGTCCCACCGGCGGCGACAGGCGGTGGCTCTGCTCCTGCAGCACGTCGATGAAGCTGGCCAGCGAAATCGGCCGGTGGTACAGATAGCCCTGCATGGTGCTGCAGCCGTTGGCCTCCAGGTAGCGCGCCTGGATGTCGGTCTCCACGCCTTCCGCCACCAGGTGCAGGCCGAGGCCGCGCGCGATCGAGATGATCGCCAGGATCACCGGATAGTGGCCGTTCTCGTCGTGGATCTCCTTGACGAAGGACTGGTCGATCTTGATGGTGTGGATCGGGAAGCGGTGCAGATACGCCAGCGACGAATAGCCGGTGCCGAAATCGTCGATCGCCACCGACACGCCCAGCTGGCACAACTTGTTGAGCTGCTCGATCGCATACTGCGGATTGCGAATGCAGATGTTCTCGGTGATCTCGACTTCGATCTGCGCCGGCGAAATGCCGTAGCGCGTCAGCGCGCCGCGCATCTTCTCGAAGAAGTCGCCCCGGTCCAGGTATTGCGGCGACAGGTTCAGCGACAGGCGGATCGCCTCGCCGCCGGCCGCGTTCCATTGCAGCAGGTCGCGGCACAGGGCGCCCAGCATCCAGTCCGAGATCGGCAGCATCAGGCCATTCTCTTCGGCGAACGGCAGGAACTCGCCGGCCGACAGCAAGCCGCGCTGCGGATGGTTCCAGCGCATCAGCCCTTCGGCGCCGATGATGCGCCCCGACGAGACGTCGACCTGCGGCTGGTAGTACATTTCCAGCTCGTTGTGCTCCAGCGCCTTGCGCAGCGCCTGCTCCAGCGCGATCTTCTGGTGCGACACGTCGAGCATCGAGTTGTGATAGAAGCTGTGGCCATTCTTGCCCAGCGCCTTGACCTGGTACATGGCGATGTCGGCGTGGCGCAGCAGCTCGTCGATGGTCTCGCCGTCGCCCGGATAGATGGCGATGCCGATCGAGGCCGAGATGTGCACCTCGTGTCCATCGAGATCGAACGGCCGTTGCAGGCTTTCCAGGAACTTGTCGGCGATGGCCTTGGCGTCTTGGCGGTCGCGCAGCTCCGGCAGCACGATGGTGAATTCGTCGCCGCCCTGGCGCGCCAGCGTGTCGCCGCGGCGCAGGCAGTCCTTCAGGCGCGTGGCCACCTGTTGCAGCAGCTCGTCGCCCTTGACGTGACCCAGCGTGTCGTTGACCAGCTTGAAGCGGTCCAGGTCGACGAACATCACCGCCAGTTCGGTCAGCTTGCGCTTGGCCTGGATCACGGCCAGGCCCAGGCGGTCCTTGAACAGCATGCGGTTCGGCAGGTCGGTCAGGATGTCGTGGTAGGCCTGGTAGGAAATCACTTCCTCGGCGCGCTTGCGGTCGGTGATGTCGCGCGCCACGCCGTAGGTGCCGAAGAACTCGCGCGTCTTCACGTCGTGGTCGGGAATGTGCATGCCGATCGCGTTGAGCGAAATCGTCATCAGCGTGTTGTTGAAGGTGCGCTCGACACCGCCGCCGGCGCCGCTGCCGACATTGCACTTCAGGCGCAGCTCGACGTTGCGCGAGGCGCGTTCGTCGACGCGGCGCTCGTTGAAGGCGTAGCGCGCGCGCTCCTGGTCTTCATCGTGCACCAGCACCGAGTAGTGCTTGCCGATCAGCTCTTCGCGGCTGAAGCCCAGCAGCTGCTGCACGCGGTCGTTGATGAAGGTGAACTTGCCTTCGTGGTTCAAGGTGTAGATGATGTCCGGCGACGAATCGACCAGATAGCGGTACATCTTTTCCGAGTTTTCCAGCTGGCCGGCGATGCGCTCGTTCTCGACGGCGAGCTGACGCTTCTGCAGCGCGTTCTTCACCGTCTTGAGCAGCTCCTCGCGGCTGTATGGCTTGCGCAGGTAGTCGTAGGCGCCGCGCTTCAGCGCGCCGATGGCTGCTTCGATGCCGACATCGCCGCTCATCATGATGACATCGCAGTCGATGTCGCGAGCGTTGATGTAATCCATGATCTCGTGGCCGCTCATATCGGGTAGGCGCAGGTCGAGCAGGATCAGATCGAATTTCAGCTTGGTCAGCTGGGCCAGCGCTTCACTGCCGCAGGTCGCGGTCACCAGATGGTAATCGCGATCGCGCAGCAGTTCGTAGAGTGAGGACAGCAAACGCGGTTCATCATCTACAAGGAGAAGGCGGGGACAGTTATCGGCGGACAAAGGTTCGACGGGGGCTAGGTCGAAAGAGTTCAGATTCATCATGGCCTTAACTTAAGCGGAATCCATCACCCGCGTTTGCACGCCGGCGACTTGGCTGGTACTGCCCTTGGCGGGCAGCAGGATTTCAAAGGTAGTACCCGTCTTGCCCGAACGGCAGGTAATCAGGCCTTGCATTTTCTTCACCAGGCTATGGACGATGGACAGTCCGAGCCCGTGATGCGCGCCTTCCTTGCTGCTGCGAACAGGAGAGAACAGGTTGGCCAATACTTCGGCCGACAGCCCTGGACCGGTGTCGCTGACCACCAGTTCCAGATACAGCTTGCGTTCACGATTGACGTGACCGCGGTTCGAAATCTCGATCTTGCCGCCGTCGGCCATGGCTTCGACGGCGTTCTTGATCAGGTTCACCAGGATTTGTTTGAGCAGGTCGGCGTCGCCGTCGATCTCGGCCGGCTCCTCCTGCATGCGCACCACGATCTGCACCGAGGCCGGCACGAAGTCGGTGGCGCGGAACAGGCGCAGCACGTCGTCCACCACCTTGCCGACGTCGGTGACGCGCGAGGTTTCGGTCGGCTGCAGGTCGGCCAGGCCGTTGATCAGCTGGCCGACGCGGTCGATCTCCTCGTTCAGGATCGACATCTCGCCGACCACCGGCTCGCGCCGCGCCAGCTTGCTGTCCAGGACCGACAGGTAGTTCTTGATGATCGACAGCGGGTTGTTCACCTCGTGCACCACGCGGCGCGACGCTTCGCGGTATTCCTCCGCCACATGGGCGATCTGGCGCTTGGCGTGACCGCGCTCGCTCATCGCCGTTTCCAGCGCGGCGGCGGCCTGGGTGCCGAACGATTGCAGGAAGCGCTCGCGCTTTTGCAGGCCTTGCAGCTGCCAGGCCGGCGCGCCGCCGATCAGCACACCGAGGCAGCGCTGGTTGGCCACCAGCGGCAGGCATACCATGCTGTCGCTGCCGAGGATGCGGAACAGCTGTTCTTCCGACACGCTGTTGGCCTGGCCATCGCGGCTCACATACGCCAGCTTGCGCTCCAGCGCCGACTGCGCCACGGCGCCGCCCTTGTTCAGGGGGATGACGAATTCGGCCAGGCGCTGCTGGTGGTCGCCGGTGGCCATGCCGTGCAGCGCGTGGCCGGTGGGATTCTCCAGCAGCAGCACGGCGTTTTCCAGGTCGAACAGGATGCGCGCCGAACGGGTGATCGCTTCCAGCAGGCCCGCTTCGCCGTGCTGGCGCGCGAAGGTCTGGCCCATCTCGGACACCAGCATGATGTTGCGCACTTCTTCCGACAGGCGCTGCTGCACCGGATCGACCACCGGCGGCGCGTAGGCCGCGGGCGCCACGATGTCGTCGGCGCCGGCCAGGTCGATGCCCAGGTAGTTGGCGGACTTTTCCACCTGGCGCGCGGCGTTGCTGATGATCTGTTCCAGCTTGTCGCCATCGAGGTTGCACAGGCGCGCCGCGTCCTCGATCGCATCTTCCAGGTCTTCGTGGCAGCACAGCAGGTGCGCCAGGCGCACGATGCGGATCAGCGGATGCGCCGCTTCCAGGCGGGTGATCGGCTCATGGTGATACAGCACGCTGTCGGCCAGGAAGGAATCCAGGTTCCAGCGTTCGATCAGCCAGGCTCCCGCTTCCGAGTGGGTGATTTGCAGCGTGCGCTGTTCGACGGCGCACAGGTCTTCGTCGTCGCGCGCGGTGAAGTTGAAGGCGTATTCTTTCGGCGCCGTGGCCAGCAAGGCCAGGCGGCCGACGTTGTGCAGCAGGCCGGCCAGGTAGGCCTCTTCGACGTGCGGATATTCCATCTGGCGGGCGATGTCGCGCGCGATGACGGCGGTGGTCAAGGAGCCTTTCCAGAAGCCGCGCAGGTCGGTGCTGGCCGAATGGGGGAAGCTGTTGAAGGTCTGGAACACCGATTCGCTGATCACCAGCGTCTTGATCATGTCGGTGCCGAGCGACACCAGCGACTGCTCCAGGCCCACCGTGCGCTGATTGCGATGGTAGGCCGAGCTGTTGGCGACGGTCAGGATCTTGCTGGTCATCGCCGCATCCTTGGCGATGAGGGCGGCCAGCTCCGGCATGCCGGCGTCGTCGGCTTGCAGGTGCTCAATCAACTTGATGAGGATCTGCGGCATGGCCGGCAGACGGGCAATCAAGAGTCGATTGCGAATATCATGGTCAGATTGTTGATGCATCGTATCAAACATTGCCGCCAGTAGACATCGATCAGGGGATGGAATTCAACGGCCAAATTCCACCGACGTTAGGTTTTATGCGGGTTCCAAGCGCGTTTGAAGCCTAAAATAATCGCGCCAAAAAATTATCTTAGCATAAAGTCTGATAATAACTTAACACCGAGCAAAATTTCTTCCTAAACTAAGTCAATTTCTTGTCGTTAATATTTATCAGCCCGGATAGCGCGTTAGCATGCGCCGGTAATGACGCGACGTCAACCACAAAGCTAGAGCAGAGGCACAAAAGCCCATCTGTCCGAGGGCTAGCCACAGCGCCGAGTGTGCCAGGAAAGGCGCGATCACCCCCGCCACGATCGCTCCCAGCAGCGTCACCGCGAACGACTGCACCGAGGCCACCGTGCCGCGGATGTGCGGGAACAGGTCCAATGCCAGCAAGGTCGCACCGGGCGCCACCACCGACATGCCGAAGGTATAGAACAGCATCGGCAGCACCGTCCACGGCAGCGCCGGCGGCAGGAACGCGTGGTAGATCACGTTGATGGTGGCGGCCGCCAGCAGGAAGCAGAAGCCGATGCCGATCTGTCGCGAAAATGTCATTTTGCCGGCGATGCGGTTGGCCGCCAGCGCACCGAGGAAGATCCCGCCCACCGACGGAATGAACAGCCAGGCGAACTGCGAGGCGCCCAGGTGCAGCTGCTCGGGCAGGAACACGGGCGCCGCCGAGATATAGATAAACAGGCCGGCGAAGTTCAGCGCCACCACGCCGGTCTTCAGGTGGAACAGCGGCGAGCGCAGGATTTCGCTGTAGTTGCGCAGCAGGTGGCGCGGATTGAACGGGTGGCGCTTTTCCGGCGGCAGCGTCTCCGGCAGGCGGCGGTAGCAGAAGATGAACAGCAGCGTGCTGTAGGCCAGCAGCGACAGGAAGATCGAGCGCCAGTCGAACAGCGTGACGATCCAGCCGCCCAGCACCGGCGCGATGGCCGGCGCGATCGAGAAGATCATGGTCACCAGCGACAGCAGGCGCGCGGCGGCGGGGCCGTCATACAGGTCGCGGATGATGGCGCGTCCCACCACCACGCCGGCGCCGGCCGACACGCCCTGCATGATGCGGAACACCCACAGGTAGTGGACGGTGTGGGCGGCGGCGCAGCCCAGCGTGCCGATGGCGAACATGGCCAGCGACACCAGGATCACGTTGCGGCGGCCGAAGGCGTCGGACAGTGCGCCATGCCACAGCACCATGCCGGCGAAGGCCAGCATATAGAAGGTAAGGCTTTGCTGCACTTCCAGCGGCGTCGCGTGCAGCGTGGCCTGGATATTGGGGAAAGCCGGCAGATAGGCGTCGATGGAGAACGGCCCGATCATCGACAGCGCAGCCAGCATGACGGCCAGCGCGGCGGCGGTCAGGGGCTTGCGGTGCGACGGTTCAGGGGGAGGCACATCGAGGTCATCGTCCTGGTCGGGCAGGTCGGCGGACGGAGTTGGCAGCATAAATCGTTTTCCTTTCGGCGCGCGCTTTCCCCCCCAAGCGGTGCGCATAGGCTAGGGTCTGACCCCAGAGGGGTCAGACCCCGCGTGGCCCTGCGGGGTTCAGCGCGGTTAGATTTCTTTTGGCTTCGCGGCTTCGCGGCGGTTGAACCCCGCCACCATATCGAAGCGGAACAAGCGGCATTCCAGCGCGCCGTTGAAGAACGGCGTCTTGCGCGATTCCTTCAAGCGCAGCAGCTTCGGCACGCCCAGGTCCGCCGTGAACAAATACACCGTCCAGCCAGCAAAGCGCTGCTTCAGCGTCGAACTGAAATCGGCATAGAAACTGTTCGCCATCTCATCCTGCGGCACCGTGCTGTCGCCACGCACGCCAATCCGCTCGCCATACGGCGGATTGGTCAGCAAAATACCCGGCTCGGTGGTCGGCGCCTGCACCTGCTGCGCCTCGATCTGCTTCAACGGCACGTCAAACAGAATGCCCGCGCTGCGCAGATTGTGGCGCGCCATCTCCACCATATCGCCCGAGATGTCGGAACCGAAAATGGTCGGTGCGGCCGGCAGCGGATTCGGCTTGATCGCCGCCTTCATGTCCTGCCACGGCGCGGCGTCGAAATCATGGAACTTCTCGAACGCGAAACGGCGGCGCGCGCCCGGCGGCACGCCCTGCACCATCTGCGCCGCTTCGCACAGGATGGTGCCGGAACCGCACATCGGGTCGAACAGCGGCATGCCCGGCTTCCAGCCCGACACGCGCAGCAGGCCGGCGGCCAGGTTCTCGCGCAGCGGCGCGTCGCCGGTCTCGGTACGCCAGCCGCGCTTGAACAGCGCCTCGCCCGAAGTGTCCAGGTAAACGATGAACTGGTGCGCGTCGACGAAGCCAAAGATACGCATGTCCGGTTCCTTGGTATCGACCGAAGGACGCTTCTTGTATTGATCGAGGAAGCGGTCGCAGATCGCGTCCTTGATCTTCAGCGTGGTGAATTCCAGGCTTTTCAGCGGCGACTTCACCGCCGTGAGATCCACGCGGATGGTGTGGTCGTAGCCGAACCACTCTTCCCACGGCTGCTCCAGCGTCAGGTCGTAGATGTCGTTCTCGTTCTTGTAGCCGCCGGCGGCCATGCGCATCAGCACGCGCGACGCGATGCGCGAGTGCAGGTTCATGCGGTAAGCGTCGGTCAGCTCGCCCGAGGCGTGCACGCCGCCGGGGACTTCGTTGTGCACCTTCATGGTGGTGCTTTGTTGCGCGATTTCGCGCAGTTCTTCGGCTAACGCCGCTTCCATGCCGCGCGGGCATGGGCAAAAGAAGGATGCCATAGGTGTACCTTTTGTCCGTTAAAAAAATGCGCGCCGCCCACGCGGGCGCGGCGCCGTTTACTTCATCATTGCGCGTTCCAGGAAGTCCAGACGATCCTGGCCCCAGAAACTCTCGCCTTCCAGCACGTACCACGGCGAACCGAACACACTCAGTGCATTCGCGTCCTCCGTATTACGGTCATACTCCGCCTGCGCACTGGCCGTTTCGGCCGACTTGATCAGCGCGCGGCCATCGAGCTCGCAGCTGCCGGCGATCTGCGCCAGCGTGGCCTCGTCGCCGACGTTGCGGTCTTCCGCCCACAGCGCGCGCATGATGGCGCCGGTCAGCCGCAAGGCCACGTCGGTGCCGTGCGAAATGCGCGCGGCGACGATCATCTTGTTGGCCAGCTCCGGCGACACCGGGAAAAACTGCGGCTGCGTCTTGAGCGGAATCTCCAGGTGTTCCGCCCAGCGCGCCAGCTCCAGCAGGCGGTAAGCCTGCCGCTGCGGCGCGCGCTTCGCCAGCGGCAAGCCGCCGGACACGCCAAACACCTTGCCCAGATCGCAGGGCTTCAATTCAATCTGCACGCCATACCTGGCCGCCAGGGCGACCAGGCGCTCATGGCCCAGGTAGGCCCACGGCGAATGCGCTGCAAAGAAGTACTGGCAAACTTTGCTCATGACGCTTCCTTAGAAAGGCTTGACTACCACCAGCAGCACAATCGCCAGCATCGCAAACACCGGCAACTCGTTAAATACGCGGAACCACTTGTGGCTGCGCTTGTTCTCGCCGCGCTCGAAGCGCTTCAGGATGCCGCCGCACATATGGTGGTAGCCGATCACCAGCACCACCAGGGTCAGCTTGGCGTGCAGCCAGCCCGGCATGTGCGCGCCGTACGCCATATAGATCAGGGCCGCCCCGAACAGCACCGCAAACACCGACAGCCACATCGAAAAGCGATACAGCTTGCGCGCCATCAGCAGCAGGCGCGCGGTGGTGTTCTTGTCGGTCTCCATCGCCAGGTTGACGAAGATGCGCGGCAGGTAGAACACGCCGGCCATCCAGGCCATCACAAAGAAGATGTGCAGTGCTTTGATCCAGAGGTACAGCATAACGCTCCTTATTGTCTTACTTCTCCGTGGCCAAGTACCACGTATTTCAGCGAGGTCAGACCTTCCAGGCCGACCGGGCCACGTGCATGCAGCTTGTCGTTGGAGATGCCGATCTCCGCGCCCAGGCCGTATTCGAAACCGTCCGCGAAACGCGTCGAGGCGTTGACCATCACCGACGCCGAATCGACTTCGCGCAGGAAGCGCATCGCCGCCGTATGGTCTTCGGTGATGATCGCCTCGGTGTGCTTGGACGAATAATGGTTGATGTGCTCCATCGCCTCGTTCATGTCGGCGACGATCTTCACCGACAGGATCGCCGCCAGGTATTCGGTCGACCAGTCCTCTTCGGTGGCGGCCACCAGGTGCGGGTAGCCGGCCGCGGCGAGGATCGCCATCGCTTCCGGATCGGCGCGCAGTTCGACCTGTTTGGTCGCGTACAGCCTGGCCAGTTCCGGCAGCACCGCCGGCGCGATCGAACGCGCCACCAGCAGCGTTTCCATGGTGTTGCAGGTGCCGTAGCGGTGGCACTTGGCGTTGAAGCCGATGTCGACCGCCTTCTTCATGTCGGCCTTGGCGTCGATGTAGACGTGGCAGATGCCGTCCAGGTGCTTGATCATCGGCACCGTGGCCTCTTCCATCAGGCGCGCGATCAGGCCCTTGCCGCCGCGCGGCACGATCACGTCCACGTACTGCGGCATGGTGATCAGGGCGCCGACGGCGGCGCGGTCGGTGGTCTCCACCACTTGCACGCCGTCTTCCGGCAGGCCGGCGCCGGTCAGACCTTCCTTGACCAGCCTGGCCAGCGCGCGGTTGCAGTGGATCGCTTCCGAGCCGCCGCGCAGGATGGTGGCGTTGCCGCTCTTGATGCACAGGCCCGCCGCGTCCACCGTCACGTTGGGACGCGACTCGTAGATGATGCCGATCACGCCCAGCGGCACGCGCATCTGGCCGACCTGGATGCCGGTCGGGCGGAATTTCAGGCCGGAGATTTCACCGATCGGGTCCGGCAGCGCGACGATCTGGCGCAGGCCTTCGACCATCGTGGCGATCGCCTTGTCCGACAGGGCCAGGCGGTCCAGCATGGCCGGCGCCAGACCGTTGGCGGCGGCGGCGTCCATGTCCTGCCTGTTGGCGGCGCGCAGGGCGTCGGCATCGCGTTCGATCGCGTCGGCGATCAGCGTCAGCGCGCGGTTGCGCTGCGCGCTGTCGGCACGGGCCATGGCGCGCGATGCCTTGCGCGCCTGCTGGCCCAGTTGTTCCATGTAGTGCTTGATATCCATCGTTGTCCCGTTCGAGCGGGTCAGCCGCGGGCGACCTTCAGCGCCAGTTGGAGCATGGCGTCCCAGGCATCGCCGGCGTGCGCTTTCGCGCGCAGACCCTTGATCATCTTGTCCACTTGCGCGGCGTCCTTCAGTGCCGCTTCCAGCGTCGGCAGCGAAATGCGGCGCAGCGCCGGGTCCATCATGCGTTCCTTCGGTCCCCAGATGCGGTGCTCTTTCAGCAGCGCCCCCAGCGGACGGCCCTGCGCCATGCCGGCCTTCAGCTTGAGCAGCGTGCGGATTTCCTCCGACACCGCCCACAGCACCAGCGGCAGCGCTTCGCCCTCGCCTTTCAGGCCTTCCAGCATGCGCACCAGGCGCGCCGGATCGCCCGACAGCATCGCCTCACTGAGCTTGAACACATCGTAGCGCGCCACATTCAGCACCGCGTCGTGCACCTGCTCGTAGGTCAGCTTGCCCGGCTCGTGCAGCAGGGCCAGTTTCTGAATCTCCTGATGGGCCGCAAGCAGATTGCCTTCCACGCGATCCGCGATGAAATCAATGCTCTGCCGGTCCGCGCTCTGCCCTTGTGCGGCAAGGCGCTGGCCTATCCAATTGGGCAAATGCGCCCGTTCCACCTGCGGGATGTCGATATACACCGCCGCCTGTTGCAGACTGGCGACCCAGGCCGCCTTCTGCGTCTGCCAGTCCAGCTTTGGCAGCGTGATCAAAGTCAGGTTGTCCGGACTCAGATCTTTTACATAATTTTGCAGCGCCGCGCCGCCATCCTTGCCCGGCTTGCCGGTCGGGATGCGCAGCTCGATCAGCTTCTTGTCACCGAACAGCGACAGCGCCTGGTTGGCGGCCAGCAGCTCGCCCCACTTGAAGCTGCGCTCCACGGTCAGCACGTCGCGCTCGGAATAGCCCTGCGCGCGCGCGGTCTTGCGGATCTTGTCCGCAGCCTCCAGCGCCAGCAAGTGCTCGTCGCTGGTGATGACGTACAGCTGCGACAGCGATTTGCTCAAATGGCCGTCCAGCGCCTCCAACCGTAATTGCATGCGGCGCCTTTACTGAATCGGCACGGCCGGCGGTATCGTCGACGGCTGGCCCGATGGCTGCGCGCCGGTCGGCGCCGGGCCAGGCGGCGACAGCGACACGCCGGCCGTCTTGACGGCGGCGATGCGGCGCATCATCTGCTGTACCAGGTCGGTTTGCATGTCCTTGTACAGCAGCGCCTCTTCCTGCTCTTTCGCCAGCAGCTGGGTTTCGTTAAAGTCGATCGGGCGGGTCAGCGTGATCTGCGTTGGCCCCAGCAGTTCCTGGCCCTGCTTGTCGAGGACGCGGAACACGATGTTATACGTCAGCAGGTACTGACGCACGCGGCCATTGTTGTTCAGCGACAGAATGGTCTTGGTCTTGGTCTTTTCCGGATTGGTCAGGACTTCGATCACGCCATCGGCCTGCTTGGCGTCGCTGACCACGGCGGTGCCGCCGTTGGCGCGGATGTTGCGCTTCAAATCAATCGCCAATGGCGACGTCTCCGGCAGCCCCACGTAGATCGTCGGGAACGGCAGCGTGTAATGGCCGCCGTCGCCGCGCAGGTGGAAGCCGCACGCCGACACCGTCAGCGCGGTGGCCAGCACGGCGGCATACAGCGCGCCGCGACGGAAAAACTTCAGAGTAGTCGCCATATTCGATCCGCTTAAACCACGATGTTAACCAGCTTGCCCGGCACCACGATGACCTTCTTCGGCGTGCCTTCGATGAACTTCTGCACCGCTTCGTTGGCCAGTGCGGCGGCTTCGATGGCGGCCTTGTCGGCGCCCTTGGCCACCACCACGCTGCCGCGCAGTTTGCCGTTCACCTGAATCATCATCTCGATTTCCGATTGTTCCAAGGCGGCTGGATCAACTTGCGGCCATTGCGCGTCGAGGATGTCGCCGGCATAGCCCAGCTCTTTCCACAGCACGTGGGTGATGTGCGGCGCCACCGGGTTCAAGAGGCGCAGGAAGATCGCGTAGCCTTCCGACAGCACGGCCGCTTCCACGTCCTTGGCCGATTCCAGCGTGTTGAGCATCTTCATGCAGGCCGAGACCACGGTGTTGTACTGGATGCGCTTGACGTCGTAGTCGGCCTGCTGCAGCACCTTGTGCACTTCGCGGCGCAGCGTCTTGCCGGCGTCGGAGGTGGCGCTAGCGACCAGCGGCGCGCCGGCGGCGGCGATGGCTTCACGCTGCGCATAGCCGAAGGCCCACACGCGGCGCAGGAAGCGGTTGGCGCCTTCGACGCCGCTGCCCGACCATTCCAGCGTCTGTTCCGGCGGCGAGGCGAACATGGTGAACAGGCGCGCGGTATCGGCGCCGTATTGTTCGATCTGCGCTTGCGGGTCGATGCCGTTGTTCTTCGACTTCGACATCTTCTCGGTGCCGCCGATCTGCACCGGCTGGCCGTCTTCCTTGAGGATCGCGCCTTGCGGGCGGCCCTTGTCGTCCAGCGACAGGTCGACGTCGGCCGGGTTGAACCAGATCTTCTTGCCGGAGTCTTCTTCACGGTAGTAGGTCTCGTTCAGCACCATGCCCTGGGTCAGCAGGTTGGTGAACGGCTCGTCGAACTTCACCAGGCCGAAGTCGCGCATCACCTTGGTCCAGAAGCGCGCGTACAGCAGGTGCAACACGGCGTGTTCGATACCGCCGATGTACTGGTCCATCGGCATCCAGTAATCGTTGCGGGCGTCGACCATGGCGTCGTTCGAGCCCGGCGAGGTATAGCGCATGTAGTACCACGACGAATCGACGAAGGTATCCATGGTGTCGGTTTCGCGGCGCGCAGGCTTGCCGCACTGCGGGCAGTCGCACTTGAGGAAGGCTTCGTACTTGTTCAGCGGGTTGCCGCTGCCGTCCGGTACGCAGTCTTCCGGCAACACCACCGGCAGATCTTTTTCCGGCACCGGCACCGAACCGCAATCGGCGCAGTTGATCATCGGGATCGGCGTGCCCCAGTAGCGCTGGCGCGAGATACCCCAGTCGCGCAGGCGGAAGGTGATCTTCTTCTCGCCCAGGCCCTTGGCGGCCATGTCGGCGGCAACCGCGTCCACCGCTTCGGCGTAGCGCAGGCCGTCGTACTTGCCGGAGTTGGTGACGATCGAAATCTCTTTGTCGCCATACCATTCCTGCCAGGCGTCGGTGGAGAATTCCTGGCCTTCGGCACGGATCACCTGCTTGAGCGGCAGATTGTATTTTTTGGCGAAGGCGAAATCGCGTTCGTCGTGCGCCGGCACGCCCATGACGGCGCCGTCGCCGTAGGTCATCAGCACGTAGTTGCCGACCCAGACTTCGACCTGGTCGCCGGTGATCGGATGGGTGACGAACAGGCCGGTCGGCATGCCCTTCTTCTCCATGGTCGCCATGTCGGCTTCGATCACGGAGCCCAGCTTGCATTCGGCGTTGAAGGCGGCCAGTTCCGGATTGGTCTGCGCGGCCAGCACGGCCAGCGGGTGTTCCGCCGCCACGGCGCAGAAGGTCACGCCCATCACGGTGTCCGGACGGGTGGTGAAGACGTACATCTTGCCGTCGCCGATCAGGGCGCCATCGGCATCCTTGATCTGGTGCGGGAAGGCGAAGCGCACGCCGGTCGATTTGCCGATCCAGTTCGACTGCATGATGCGCACGCGCTCAGGCCAGCCTGGCAGCTTGTCGTCGACATAGCCCAGCAGCTCGTCGGCGTAGTCGGTGATGCGCGCGTAGTACATCGGGATCTCGCGCTTCTCGATGACCGCGCCCGAGCGCCAGCCCTTGCCGTCGATGACCTGTTCGTTGGCCAGCACGGTCTGATCGATCGGGTCCCAGTTCACGGTGCCGGTCTTTTTGTAGATGATGCCTTTTTCCAGCATCTTCAGGAACATCCACTGGTTCCACTTGTAGTATTCCGGTTTGCACGCGGTCATTTCGCGCGACCAGTCGATGGCCAGGCCCATGAGCTCCATCTGCGAGCGCATGTGGGCGATGTTCGAGTAGGTCCATTGCGCCGGCGGCACGTTGTTGGCCATGGCCGCGTTCTCGGCAGGCATGCCGAAGGCGTCCCAGCCCATCGGCATCAGCACGTTGTAGCCGTTCATGCGCAGATAGCGGTACATCACGTCGTTGATCGTATAGTTGCGGACGTGGCCCATGTGCAGCTTGCCCGATGGGTAAGGCAACATGGAGCAGGCGTAGTACTTACCTTTCGGGAAGCGCGGGTCGTGCTCGACGGCTTTGTAGGCGTCGATGGCCTTCCAGTGGGATTGCGCGGCTTTTTCTACGTCGGCGGGACTATATTTATCTTGCATGATCGATGACGGCCAAAAGTGAATATGAACCGGGCATTATACCTTGAGGCCGGGGGTTGTACGCGGTAGCGACGGGGTGGCGGCTGGCGGATTCTATAAAATATGCGATTGCATGCTTTACCCCTCAACCGGTGAGTCGCCGTCGGGGTCAGACCCCTTTGTGGCCCTGCGGGGTTGGACAAACGTATAATTTGTGTCATGTTTTATCGCGAATATCCACCCCACCCTGCCCTGGCGGCGCATGTGGACTGCGTTTGGGCGGCTCGGGCGCCCGGGGGCGGGGCCGCCCATCGCGTGCTGCCGGATAATTGCGTGGATATTCTTTGGCAGGATGGCAAGCAGCCCGGCTTTGCTGTCGGCATGATGTCTTCGTCGATCCTGGTCGCCAGCGAGCAGCCGCTGCAAACACTCGCCGTGCGTTTCAAACCCGGCATGGCCGGCCTGCTCCTCGCCACGCCGCTGAACATCCTTACCGATCAGCGCGCGGATATCGACCTGCTATGGGGCCGCAGCGACGCCGACCGGCTGGCCGATGCGCTGTGGACCAGCGAGGCGCCGGAACGCGCCCGCCTCGCACTCATCGAACAGGAACTGCTGCGGCGCCTGCGCGGCGGCGGCACGCCGCTGGTGCAGCGCGCCTTGCGGGCGCTCAATCACAGCGCCGGCGATCTGCGCATCGAAGACCTGGCCGCCCAGCTGCGCGTATCGCGCCAGCACCTGGCGGCCCAATTCCGCGACCACGTCGGCCTGTCGCCCAAGCTGTACGCGCGGATCTGCCGCTTCCGCCGGGCCGCGGCCACGCTCAAGGCCACGCCCGCGCCGGATTGGGCCGAACTCGCACTGGCCTGCGGCTACTTCGACCAATCCCACCTGATCCACGATTTCCAGGAATTCGCCGGCAGCGCGCCCGAACGATTCCATTTTTCCAATCGACCCGCACCGTGATATGCCAAGATGATGTTTTACCCAACTTTACGGAGACAACATCATGATCAAGGGACTGCGCACGGTGGCCTACCCGGTCGCCGACCTGGCCGCCGCCAAGGACTGGTACAGCACGGTATTCGGCGCCCAGCCTTACTTCGACCAGCCGTTCTACGTCGGCTTCAACATCGGCGGCTTCGAGCTGGGCCTGATCCCGGACGGCACGTCGGGCACCGCCGGCAGCACGGTCTACTGGGGCGTGGAGGATATCGAAGCGGAAGTCACGCGCATCACCTCGCTGGGCGCGACGGTGCATGGCGCCATCCAGGACGTCGGCGAGAGCATCCGGACGGTGGAACTGGCCGACCCGTTCGGCAATATCCTGGGGCTGATCTACAACCCCCACTTCGATTTGGCTGCGGTGCGCTAACGAATGTGGCACACTACTGCCTCTGCAAAATAAAGAGGTAGCGCCATGTCCCGCCGTAACGCCAATCTGATTAAAACGCCCGAGCAAATGGTTCAGGCCCGCGTCGCCGCCCAGCTGGCGGCCGATGTGCTGACCATGATCGCTCCACACGTCAAACCAGGCGTGACCACGGCTTACCTCGACCAGCTGTGCAACGACTACATCGTCAACGTGCAGCAGGCGATTCCGGCCAACGTCGGCTACGGCGGCTTCCCGGCCACCGTGTGCAGCTCGGTCAACCACGTGGTGTGCCACGGCATTCCGTCAGCCGAGCAGGTGCTGAAAAACGGCGACATCATCAACATCGACGTCGCCGTCATCAAGGACGGCTGGCACGGCGACACCAGCCGCATGTACTACGTCGGCGAGCCGTCGAAGCCGACCCGCAAGCTGGTGGAGACCACCTACGCGGCGATGTGGGCCGGCATCCGCGCGGTGAAGCCGAAGGCGACGCTGGGCGATGTGGGCTTCGCGATCCAGACCGTGGCCGAGAAAGCCGGCTACAGCGTGGTGCTGGACTACTGCGGCCATGGCATCGGCATGGTCTACCACGAAGATCCGCAGGTGACCCACTACGGCCGTCCGGGCCAGGGCATGGTGCTGAAACCGGGCATGCTGTTCACCATCGAACCGATGATCAACGCCGGCAAGGCGGCAACGAAGGAATTGAGCGACGGCTGGACCGTCGAGACGCGCGACAAATCGCTGTCGGCGCAGTGGGAGCACATGGTGCACGTGACCGAGACCGGCTTCGAGGTGCTGACGCTGGCGCCCGGCGAAACCGGCGCCAAGGCGCAGATCCCGAACGCCGTGCCGGCCGGCGTGGAACCTTCTAGCGCAGCGTAAGTTTCAGGGCCGGCTTCTCGCCGTAGTCTTCGTAGCGCTCGTTGATGCCGGCCACGCAGTACGTCATTTCTTCCAGGATGTCGGGCTGCATGGCCGCCGTGTCCTTGATGACGATTTCCAGCACTTCGTTCGGCTTCAGGCGGAACTTGCTCATGCCGTCTTCATCGCGCAGGTAACTCAGGCAATCGACCCAGGCGTCCATGGTATTGCCGTAACTGTCGGGAAAGCCCAGCACCGCCTTGCACTCCGAGTGAAAGCCGGCGAAATCCTTGATGGCTGCGCCATTCAGTTCTGCGGTTGCCATTATTTTTTCTCCTTGGGATCGGTGACGAAGCCCAATTTCGTTAATCCATTGCTCTGCGCGGCGGCCATCACCTGCGCCACGATTTCGTAGCGGGTGTCCTTGTCGGCGCGCAGTTGCAGTTCCGGTTGCGGCTCCAATTTGGCCGCGTCGACCAGGCGCGCCTGCAGCGCCTCCTGTCCGACCGGATCGTTATTCCAGAATATCCGTCCCTTGCCGTCGATCGACAGCGTGACCGTGGCGGCCGGCGTCGATGGCGTGGCGGCGGCCTGCGCCTTCGGCAGCTCCAGCTGCACCGAGCCGGTGAACATCGGCGCGGCCAGGATGAAAATCACCAGCAGCACCAGCATCACGTCCACCATCGGCGTGACGTTGATGTCGGCCATCGGGCCGGGATTGCGGTGGTGGTTGAAGGAGCCGAAGGCCATGGCCTACTTCCTGGTCAGATAGGCGTGCAGGTCGTGCGCAAACGCGTCCAGCTCGGCCAGCGTCAGACGGTTGACGCGGTTGAAGCCGTTGTACGCCAGCACGGCGGGAATCGCCACGGTCAGGCCGATGGCGGTCATCACCAGCGCCTCGCCCACCGGGCCGGCCACTTTGTCGATCTGCACCGTGCCGTGCGACGACACATTGGCCAGCGCGTGATAAATGCCCCACACGGTGCCCAGCAGGCCGACGAACGGCGCGGTGGCGCCGATGGAGGCCAGCATGGTCAGGCCGCCCTCAAGGCGGTTGGTGGAACGCTGGATCGCCGCGCGCAGCACGCGCGTGACTTGCGCCGCGCGGTCCATTTCGCCGCCCAGCGACGGCCGCTCGGCCGCGCGCAGCTGCGTCGCGCCCTGTTCGGCCAGCGGCAGGAAAATCTTTTCGGGATCGGCCAGCGTCAGCGCGGCCACGCCATCCTGCATGGTCGGCGCGTCCCAGAAGCTTTGCAGCGCCGGCGCGCTGCGGCGCACACGGTACGCCGCATACGCCTTGGCCAGGATGAAGAACCAGCTGACCAGCGACATCGCCAGCAACACGAACGCTACCGCGTGGCTGATGGCGTCGCCCTGTTCCCAGAAACGGGCCAGGGTGAATTGGCTGGCGCCCGGATTCATTGGTCTTTCAGGCCCAGCACGTCGTACATGTCGAACAGGCCGGTCGGCTTGTCGGCCAGGTAGCGGCAGGCGCGCAGCGCGCCGTGCGCGTAGGTGACGCGGCTGCTGGATTTGTGGCTGATCTCGATGCGCTCGCCGATGCCGGCAAACAGCACGGTGTGGTCGCCGACGATGTCGCCGCCACGGATGGTGGCGAAGCCGATCGACGACGGATCGCGCTCGCCGGTCACGCCTTCGCGCGCGTAGACGGCGCATTCGTTCAGGTCGCGGCCCAGCGCATCGGCGATGACTTCGCCCATTTTCAGCGCGGTGCCGGACGGCGCATCGACCTTGAAACGGTGGTGGGCTTCGACGATTTCGATGTCGTAGCCGGTGGACAGCGCCTTGGCGGCCTGCTCCAGCAGCTTCATCGTGACGTTGACGCCAACGCTGAAGTTGGGCGAGAACACGATGGCGGTTTTCCTGGCCGCCTCGGCGATGGCGGCTTTGCCGGCCTCGTCGAAACCAGTGGTGCCGATCACCAGCTTGATGCCGTGCTCGGCGCAGTATTTCAGGTGTTCCAGCGTCGCTTCCGGACGGGTGAAGTCGATCAGGAACTGCGCGCCGGCCAGGCCTTTGCCGAATTCCGATGCCACGGCCACGCCGGCCGGCTTGCCGAGGAAGGCGGCGGCGTCGGCCTGCTCGGAACCGGCGCGGTCCAGCGCGCCCGACAGGCGGGCGTCGTCGGCGTTCTGCACGGCTTCGATCAGGATGCGGCCCATGCGGCCGCCGGCGCCGGCGATGGCGATGTTCATTACGGTCATGCTGGAATCCCTGTTATTTCTTGTCGTTGCTGATCGTCACGCCCACCGGCGAGGCGGCGGCCGGATTGTCGGTGCCCGATGGCAGCGGCGCGGTGGGCGCCGGCTTGGCCAGCACGGCCTCGTCCGCCGCTTCCTTCTTGGCGCTGCGCGCCGGGCCGGCGATACGGGCGATGTATTCTTTCTCGGTCGGCAGGTTGCCGCCTTCCCAGCGCTCGACCTTGTTGTCCTTGTCGAAGAACACGATCACGCGGCTGGTGGTGATTTCGCCGTTGCCGCGCGCCAGGCGGAAGGCGTAGTCCCAGCGGTTGCCGTGGAACGGGTCGGTCAGCAGCGCGGTGCCGAAGATGAAGCGGACCTGGTCCTGCGTCATGCCGACTTTCAGTTGAGACAACATTTCTTCGGAAACGAAGTTACCCTGCTGGATGTCCGGACGGTACGGCGACAGGAACCACATGAAACGTTGCAGCTTGGTAATAGTGGTGGTTTGCGCGCCCTTGCTGGCGTCCAGCGTTGGTGCGGCGTCTTGAACCTCGGTGGATTTCTCGCCCAGGGTGGTTTTGGTCGCGCAGCCGCCCAGCGCCAGCGCCACGCATGCCGCGGTGGCGATAGGAGTGAAACGGTGCAACAAAGACTGCGAAAAAGCCTGGGTGACGCGCATAAATGTCCTCAATCTGGTCGAGCGTAAGTGCCGAAAAACGCTATATCATAAAGCACTCGCTGCGGGATGGGGCATTATCCGCCAAAACAAGTGCAAATCTTTGTAAATGCAAAATTCCGGACGGCCCCGGAGTGCGTTAAACTAGCGCCTAGCTATCGCCAACCACATTAAGAGTCACGACCATGGGTAACAATCCTGCCGATCTGAAGGCCAGCGGCCTCAAAGCCACGCTGCCACGCATCAAAATCCTGGATATTTTCCAGAACAGCGAAGTGCGCCACCTGACCGCCGAGGATGTCTACAAGATCCTGCTGGCCGACAATATGGATGTGGGCCTGGCCACCGTCTACCGCGTGCTGACCCAGTTTGAACAGGCCGGCCTGCTGAACCGCAACCACTTCGAGAGCGGCAAGGCCATCTTCGAGCTGAACGCCGGTTCGCACCACGACCACCTGGTGTGCCTGGACTGCGGTCACGTGGAAGAGTTTTACGACGAAGCCATCGAAGACCGCCAGCACGCCATCGCCAAGGAGCGCGGCTTCAAGATCGCCGAGCACGCGCTGGCCATCTACGGCAACTGCACCAAGGCAGTCTGCCCGCACCGCCCTTAAAATCCCCGGTTTAATTGTGGCTGAGGGCGTTCGATAGCAGCTTGGCCGTGATGTCGACGATCGGGATCACCCGTTCGTAGGCCATCCGCGTCGGGCCGATCACGCCCAGCGTGCCGACGATCTTGCCGTTGGCCGTGTACGGCGCGGTGACCACGCTCATTTCGTCCATCGGCACCAGGCTCGATTCCCCGCCAATGTAGATCTGCACGCCGCTGGCCTTGGCCGACACGTCGAGCAGCTGCATCAGCCCGGTCTTCTGCTCGAACATGTCGAACATCTGCCGCAGCGACGTCATGTTGGACGACAGGTCGCTGACCGACAGCAGGTTGCGCTCGCCGGAAATCACCATATTGCCGGTATCGTCGTTCATCGCCTCGCTGCCCGCTTCGACCGCCACCTGCATCAGGCGGCCCATGTCGTCGCGCAGCTGGCGCAGTTCGCTTTGCAGGCGCGTGTGGACTTCGTCGAAGGCCAGGCCGCCGTAATTCTGGTTGATGTAGTTGGCCGACTGCACCAGTTGCGCCGGGCTGTAGTCCACATCGGTCAACAGCAGACGGTTCTGCACGTCGCCGTTGGGCGCCACGATCACCAGCAGGATGCGCTTTTCGCCCAGGCGCAGGAATTCGATCTGCTGGAACACCGACTCGCGGCGCGGACTGAGCACCACGCCGGCAAACTGCGACAGCGACGACAGCATCTGCGCCGCATTCGAAATCATCTTCTGCGGCTGCGGCGCCTGCAGGCGCATGCGCGCGTCCATCGCGTGCTCGTCCATGTGCTGCACCGTCAGCAGCGTGTCGACAAAGATGCGGTAGCCGCGCGGCGTCGGCACCCGGCCGGCCGAGGTGTGCGGGCTGGCCACGTAGCCCAGCTCCTCCAGGTCCGCCATGATGTTGCGGATGGTGGCCGGCGACAGCTCCAGGCCGGAGATCTTGGAAAGCGCGCGCGAGCCTACCGGCTGGCCGTCCGCGATATAGCGTTCCACCAGGGCTTTGAGCAGGGTTTGTGCGCGGTTGTCGAGTTGCATGCTAAATATCAGTGTTTGCCGGTGAAAATGTTCTATCTATTATGCACTTCAATGCTGCATCTGCCCACGTATCCAGGTCAGTAGTTCATCAAAAGTCGCGCAAATGGCGTCCGGCGTGACGCCGGCCGCCAGATGGGCGGTGCTGCCGTGGCGGTTCATCCAGACCGCGCGCAGGCCGGCGGCCTGGGCGCCCTGCACGTCGAGCCGCAGGTCGTCGCCGACGTAGACCGCGTCCTGCGGCGCCACGCCCATCGCCGCGCAGGCGCTGTGGAAAATGGCCGGGTCCGGCTTGGCGCTGCCGAATTGCGACGACGACAGCGCATACTCGAAATGGTGGTCCATGCCGATGACTTCAAGATCGGCATTGCCGTTGGTGATCACGCCCAGCCGCAGCATGCCCTGCAGCAGCGGCAGCACCGGCAACACGTCGTCGTACGGCGTGACCAGGTTGCGCTGCACGGCGAAGTGCCGCATCGAGCCTTCGATATGGGCCGGATCTTCGCCGGTTTCGGCAAACACCTCGGCCAGCGCCTCGCGCCGCAGCTGGTACAGGTCGGCCACCAGCTCCGGCCGGCGCTCCAGCAGCGCCATGCGGCGCACGCGCAGCTCGGCCACGCTGAAGGCCTCGGCCACGCGCGGCGCGTGCTCGGCCAGCCAGGCGTGCCAGCTCACTTCGGCGGCCAGTATCACCGGGCCGATCGGCCACAGGGTATCGTCCAGGTCAAACAACAGGGCAAGCGGGCGGCGTGGCGTCATGATCGATCACAAAGGTTGGCAAACAAAGCCTATTGTACGGCCATGGTAAATTATCGGGATGCTCTCTCTCCTGAAACGCTGGACGCCGCTCCTGTTGCTTACTGGCTGCGCCGCCACCAATCCGCCACCGCCGCCCGACTTCACCTCCTACGTGGTGCTGGGCGAAGCCGGCGCCGCCGTCGCGCGGGTGCTGATCGACGCCCCGGCCTGTCCCGCCATCGAACTGGACCAGCGCGGCCAGCCGATGACGCTGCGCGCGCCGGCCGAAACCATCCCGCTGCGCAGTACGCCATCGGCGCCGGCCGATTCCAGGCCGGCCGAATTCCCGCTGCTGACCTGCGAGGCGGCGCTGCCTGCCGGCACCACCAGCGCCAGCGTGCTGGGCCGGACGTTGCCGCTGCCCAGGGCCGAACCCAGGCGCATCGTCGTCATCGGCGACACCGGCTGCCGGCTGCAAAAGAGCAGCAACAGCTACCAGGCCTGCAACGACATCGCCCAGTATCCGTTCGCCATCATCGCGGCCCAGGCCGCCGCGTGGAAGCCGGACCTGGTGATCCACGTCGGCGACTATCACTACCGCGAAAATGCTTGCCCCGAAGGCAACGCCGGTTGCGCCGGCAGCCCCTGGGGCTACGGCTGGGACGCCTGGGACGACGATTTCTTCGCGCCCGGCGCCAGGCTGTTCGACGCCGCGCCGTGGATCATGGCACGCGGCAACCACGAAAACTGCCTGCGCGGCGGCCAGGGCTACTGGCGCTTCCTCGATCCGCGCCCCCTGCTCAAGGGCCGCGACTGCAACGCCGCCGCCGATGACGATCTCGGCAACTACAGCGATCCCTATGCGGTGCCGCTCGGCCAGTCCACCCAGCTGCTGGTGCTGGACACCGCCAACACCACCTGGAAAGGCCTGAAACCGGGCGACACCGGCTACGCCAAGTACCAGGATTTATACCGCAAGCTGGACGCGCTGGCGCAGCAGGCGCCGCGCAACATCGGCGTCAGCCACCACCCGCTGCTGGGCATCGGCGCCGAGCGCAAGGCCGACGGCCGCATCGTGCTGCTGCCGGGCGACGCCGGCCTGCAGGCCAGTTTCGGTTCGCTCAATCCGCAACTGTTCCCGCCGGCGATACAGGCCATGCTGTCCGGCCACATCCACCTGTGGCAGCAGCTGAGCTTCGCCAGCGGCCACCCGAGCCAGTTCGTCGCCGGTTTCGCCGGCACCTCGGAAGACATCGTGCCGCTGCCGGCCACGCTGCCGTCCAGCCCGTCGCCGGCGCCGGGCGCCGTGGTCGAACATTTCAGCTCCTGGGTCGACGGTTTTGGCTTCATGACCATGGAACGCCTGGACGCCGACCGCTGGCGGATCGAAGTGCATGATTTACAAGGAAAAATCCGCAACCGCTGCGAATTGGCCGGGCGCAGGTCGCTATGCGACGTGGCCCAGGTCAAGTAGGCAGGGACACACGCTGTTACATCCATTTGCAGGGACGGAATTACCAAATGCACTAAAATACGCCCCACACGTGTAATATGCTGCCTCCCGTGCGCGCTGCCGGGCCCTATTCGTTTTGGAGAAAGAGTTTATGAAAAGTTCGTATCTGCGTGCGGTGATCGCCCTGCTGTGTGCTGTCATTCTGAGCGCCTGTGGCGGCAACAACGGTAGTCTGGCGCTGTCCGGCACCATCACTAATGAAACTCCTGGCGTGACCCTGCCGGGCATGGTGCTGGTCAATAACGGCAATGGCGAGAAACTCACCATTGAGCCGGGCGCCACCAGCTTCATCTTCACCAAGCTGCTCGCGACCGACGAAAAATTCGACGTCCAGATAGCGACCCCGCCGACTGGCGCCGCCTGTACACCGATCTCCGACACGGCCAACACCGGCACCGCCAGCGTCTATACCGTCTACTACCTGGGCTTCACCTGCAAGTTCAACCCATACATACTGGGCGGCACGGTCACGGGCCTGACCGGCACCGGCCTGGTGCTGGCCAATGGCGCCGACACCACCGCCGTACTGGCCAATGGCGGCGCCGACGTCAAGTTCACCTTCCCGACCAAGGTCGCCAATCACGCCCAGTACGGCGTCAGTGTCCTGACCCAGCCAGCCGGTCAGACCTGCACAGTCGATAGCGCGCTGAATCCGGGCACCATGCCAGCCGATTCGAACCAATTGGGTCTGATCGTCAACTGCAAATAAGTCGCCCGCACCTCATTTTTGGAGAAATACATGAAATTTTCGTTCGTAGGCGCCGCAGCGGCGCTGGCCGCAGTGGCCGTCCTGGCCGGTTGTGGCGGCAAGCAGCAGTTCGTGGTGCAGGGCGCGGTAAGCAATCTGAACAATAACGGCCTGGTGCTGCTCAACGCCGGCGAACAGCTGACCGTGCCGTCGGGCGCCACCAGCTTCGCCTTCAGCAAGCAGATCAGCTATGGCAGCGACTACAACATCACCATCCAGAAGCAGCCTGACCACATGACCTGCTCGGTGTCGGCCGGGACCGGTTCGGCCGGCTACAACGTCGCCATCCAGGCGCTGGTCACCTGCTCGCAGAACACCTACAACCTGGGCGGCCAGTACTCCGGCGTGACCCCGGCTGCCGACGGCACCGCCCGTACCGTTACCCTGATCAACGGCTCGACCGGCGGCACCGCTGTGCTGTCCAGCGGCACCAGCGCCACCAGCCTGACGCCAAGCGGCGAATTCCTGCTCAGCAGCGCGGTGCCGGACGGCCAGGCTTACGGCGTGACCGTGGTGCCGCCGGCCAACGGCCTGACCTGCACCATCGCCAACGGCACCGGCGTCATGCACGATGCCAACGTCAGCAACCTGGTGGTGACCTGCCAGTAAGGGAAGCAACGGCGCCGCTGCGGCGGCGCCGTACTGCAAGGAGGGGAGTTATTCGATACCGTAATAATTGGTATTCGGAAAATAAAGTGGCGTTATATGTCGCGACGCAGCATACTGCACTTGTCTCCTCCACTTCTTGCAAAGGAATTGGATTTAAGCCCGCTAGCTTTAGCGGGCTTTTTTTTCGCCTATGGCTTCAGCAGGTTGGCCAGCGCGACGTACTGGGCCAGGCCCACCGCTTCTGGACGGTCGGTCGGGTTGATGCCGGCGGCAACGATCTGCTCTTCAGTGAACATGCCGGCCAGGCAGTTGCGGATCACCTTGCGGCGCTGCGAGAAGGCCTTCTGCACCACCGCTTCCAGCGTCGGGCCGTCGCACGGCAGCGGATTGGCGACCGGGATCATGCGCACGATGGCTGAATCCACGCGCGGCGGCGGATCGAAGGCTTCCGGCGGCACCACGAACAGCAGCGACATGTCGTAGCGCCATTGCAGCATCACCGACAGGCGGCCGTAGACCTTGCTGCCCGGCTCGGCCACCATGCGCTCCACCACCTCTTTTTGCAGCATGAAGTGCTGGTCCTGCACCAGCGGCGCGAAACTCGCCAGGTGGAACAGCAGCGGGCTGGAGATGTTGTACGGCAGGTTGCCGACGATGCGCAGCTTCTGTCCCGCCGGCACGGGAATGGTGCTGAAGTCGAACTTCAGCGCGTCGCCGGAATGCACGGTCAGCTTGTTGCGCGGATAGGCTTTTTCCAGCCGCGCCACCAGGTCGCGGTCCAGCTCGACCACATGCATATGCGTCAGCGTGCGCAGCAGCTGGTCGGTCATGGCCGCCAGGCCGGGGCCGATTTCGACCATGGCGTCGCCCGGCGCCGGGTCGATGGCGTCGGTAATGCTGCCCAGCACGTGCTGGTCATGCAGGAAGTTCTGGCCGAAGCGTTTGCGTGCTACGTGTTTCATGTTTTTCTAGTCCAAATGATTAAGGGGCGGCAGCCACCGCGTTGGCCATCGCCAGCGCGCTGCTGATCGCCTGATCCATGCTGCCGCAGTCGGCCTGGCCCACGCCTTGCGCGGCCAGGTCCAGCGCCGTGCCGTGATCGACCGAGGTGCGGATCAGCGGCAGGCCCAGCGTGATGTTGACGCCGTTGCCGAAGGTGGCGTACTTCAGCACCGGCAGGCCCTGGTCGTGGTACATGGCCAGCACGCAGTCGGCGTCCTGCAGGTATTTCGGCTGGAACAGCGTGTCGGCCGGATAGGGGCCGCGGGCGTCGATGCCGCGCGCCTGCGCCGCCGCCACGGCCGGCGTGATGATCTCGATTTCCTCGCGGCCCAGGTAGCCGCCCTCGCCCGCGTGCGGGTTCAGGCCGCACACCAGGATGCGCGGCGCGGCGATGCCGAACTTGCTGCGCAGGTCGGCGTCGATGATGTCCAGGATGCGCGCCAGGCCATCCTGGCTCAGCGCGGCCGCCACGTCCTTCAGCGGCAGGTGGGTGGTGGCCAGCGCCACGCGCAGCGGCGCGCCGTGCAGCGGGCCGCTCAGTTGCTGCGGGCCGGCCAGCAGCATCACCACCTGCGGCGTGCCGGTCTGGTCGGCAAAGTATTCGGTGTGGCCGGAGAACTTGACGCCGGCGTCGTTGATGGTGCTCTTTTGCAGCGGCGCGGTGACCACCGCCTCGAACCAGCCGGCCCGCACGCCTTCGATGGCGGCGTCCAGCGTGTCCAGCACGGCGCGGCCGTTTTCCTTGTTCAGCGTGCCAGGCACCACGTGCGCGCCGAGCGGCACGTCGATCACGCTGAGGCGGTCGGCGCCGAAGTGCGGCAGGCCGCCGTTGCGCACCGCCATCAGCGACAGCGAGGACAGGCGGATCTCGGGATCGATGTCGGCGGCCGTCATGGCCAGGAAGGCGGCGTCGCCCAGCAGCACGCAATTGACCTCGTGCCGCCGCGCCCACGCCGCGCGGATGGAGATTTCCGGACCGATGCCGGCCGGCTCGCCGACCGTGACGGCAATGGCGGGGCGCACTCCCGGGCGCCGTTTGGATGAAGTGGCGCTCACTCGTGCTCCCCTTTCTGCTTACTTGTTGGCGGCGCTGTTGGCGGCTTTGTCGTCGTCGTTGCGGTACTCGACGTAGGCGCGGTCGCGCACTTCGCGCTGCCAGCTTTCAGTGGCTTCTTCCAGCTTGCGGTCGCGCAGCGCCTGGCGGGCGTTGGTGCGTTCGCGTTCCTTCGACACGTCGTCGGTCTTGCGTTCCAGCACCTGGATCAGGTGGATACCGAAGCTGGTCTCCACCGGCTCGCTCACTTCGCCGATCTTCAGGTTATTCATCGCCGCTTCGAATTCCGGCATGGTGTCGCCCGGCATCAGCCAGCCCAGGTCGCCGCCCTTGGAGGCCGAACCGTCGTTCGACACCAGGCGCGCCAGGTCTTCGAACTTGGCGGCGTTGTTGTCCAGGCGTTCCTTCAGCTCCAGCAGCTTGCGCTTGGCGTCGGCCGCGCTCATGGTCGGCGTGACCTTGATCAGGATGTGGCGCGCGTGCGTCTGCTGCACGGCGGCCACGGCCTGCGCGTCGGCCAGGCTGCGGCGGTCCACCGCCTTCAGGATGTGGAAGGCGCCGGTGCTCTTGATGATCGGCGTCACCTGGCCAGGCTTGAGCTTGGACAGCGCTTCAGCGAAGATCGGCGGCAGGCGTTCCGGCTGGCGCCAGCCGACCACGCCGCCTTGCAGCGCATCGCTGGCGTCCGAGTAGGTGGCGGCCATCTTGGCGAAGTCGGCGCCGGTGCGCAGCTGGCGCATCACTTCCTCGGCGCGCGCGCGGCGCTGGGCGATCACTTCGGCGGTGGCGTTGTCCGGAATGCGCACCATGATCTGCGAGATGTTGATTTCGAACTGCTCGGCGGCGGCGGCCTTTTCGGCGGCCACGAAGCTGTCCACCTCGGCGTCGGAAATCTGGATCTTGCCGTCGACTTCATGCTCGCGCAGGCGCTGCATGATGATCTCTTCGCGGATCTCCTCGCGGAACGAGGCGAACGGCGTGCCGTCCTTTTCCATCTGGTTGCGCAGGTCCTGCACGCTCAGCTTCTGCGCCTCGGCGATGCGCTGGATGGCGCGGTCCAGTTGCAGGTCGTCCACGCGCACGCCCATTTCCTTGGCCAGCTGCAGCTGCGAACGCTCGACGATCATGCGCTCGAGCAGCTGGCGGCGCAGGTCGGCCGGGTCCGGCATCTGCACGTTCTGCGCCTTCATGCGCGCGGTCACGGTGCGGATGCGGTTGTCCAGTTCGCGCTGGGTGATGACGTCGTCATTGACCACCACCACGATGCCGTCGATGGCCACGTTGCCCGACTCGCCAGGCGGCAGGAAGCCGGCGCCGTCCTTCTTGGCGGCCGGCGCGGCCGCGGTGGCGGCCGGCGCGGCGGCCGGTGCTGCGGCCGGCACAGGCGCCGCTTCCGTTTTCTTCTTCGACGAGAACAGGCTGCAACCGCTCAGGGCGGCCGTGCACAACAGGACTGCGAGGAGTTTCATCTGGTACTTACTGGCATTACGCATGGTAGAACGCTCAAGAGTCAGGTGTAAAAAAGGCAAAAGGCGCCGACGCGTTTTTTGCGCGGCGGACGCCAAGTGTACATGGAGTTAGCGGCCATAGCCCTCATTCAGGCGCTGGTAGCCGGGAATACTGTTCTTCATCGCCTCCAGCGGGCTGCCGACGCCCAGGTGCGACAGGCCGTTCAGTTCCAGCTGGAAGAAGATCTGGGTCGAGGCCTTGGTCGAGGTGGTCACGAAACGCTGCGCGCCGGTGCGGAACACCCAGCAGTCGGCGTTGTACTCGAGGCCGACCAGGCTTTCCAGGATTTTCTTGCCCTGCACCGAATAGCTGATGCGGCCGACGCCGTACCAGCGCTGGAAGATCGGCCACTGGCTCGACAGCTCGATATTCTTGAAGCTGTCGCGCAGGTAGCGGTAGCCCAGGTTCAGCACCTTCTTCGAGCCGGGGATCCACTGCGCGGTGTAGCTTTCCGAGACGATCCGGCTCTGGCTCGGGTTGTACTGCACGGCGCTGTCGAAGGCCCAGGTGTCCGAGATGCGGCCGGTGGCGGCCAGCAGGATGTCCGAGTGGGCATCCACCACCGGCGTCGACGAATCGAGCTGCACGCGCTGGTCGCGGAAGTAGAAGCGCTGGCCGAACGCCAGGCGCAGCGCCTCGGCGCCGTTGGCGTCGAGGAAGCGCGAGGTCAGCGCGGCGGTCAGCTGGTTGGCGTCGCCGATGCGGTCCGAACCGACGAAGCGGTTCTCGCTGAAGATCTGGCTGAAGTTGAAGGTGGCCGCGTCGGTGTCGAAGATCGGGAACTTGCTCTGGTCGCGGTACGGCGTGTTGACATAGAACAGGCGCGGTTCCAGCGTCTGCGTCATGCTCTTGCCGCCCCACTTGATGTCGCGCTCGAACACCAGGCCGGAGTCGAGCGAGAAGGTCGGCACGGCGCGCGACAGGTTCTCGCTGGACGCGCCCTGGTAGGCGTCGAGCTGGTAGGTCGCCATGTTGAGCATGACCTTGGGCGTGATGAAGTAGCTCGGTCCGATGATCGGATAGCTCACTTGCGGAATCGCCACCAGGCGCGTGCCGTTGATCAGGGTCGGATGGTAGAAGCGGGTCAGCTCGGCGTTGAAGGCCCAGTCGAAGCCGCCGGCCACGTCGTACTGCGCGGCGCTGAAGTTGATCGCCGGCAGGCGGTCATACGGGCGCGACACGAACAGCGACGAATCGACCACCGACTCCGGGTCCTGCAGCACCTGGTACTTCTGCACGCGCGCGGTCAGGGTCCAGAAATCGCCACGGTAGTCGGTGCGCAGTTCGCGCAGCAGCTGACGATCGGTCGAGCTCGACACCGTCTTGGAAAAGTCATTCGGATAGTTGTCGTCCGAGGCGGCGTTGAAGTTCCAGCTGAATTCCCACTGCTTGGTGATGTCCTGCGAATGGGTCGAACGCACCATCCAGCGGTCGCTCTTCTGGTCCGGATTGGCCTGCGCGTACTCGCGGTCGTGCGGCATGAACTCGACGTAGGTCTCGCCCTTGTACAGGCCGCCGTCGGTCTCGCCCAGGTAGCGGCCCTGCGCGCCGAACTGGATGCCGCGGTTGGCGATGATTTTCGGGTACAAGGTCAGGTCGCGGTTGGGCGCGATGTTGACGTAGTACGGCACCACCAGCTCGGCGCCGTTCTTCGAGCCGAAGCCCGGCGTCGGCGACAGCCAGCCCGAGCGGCGCGCGCCCGACAGCGAGAACGACATCGCCGGCGTGCCCAGGATCGGCACGTCCTTGAAATAAATCAGCGTCTTGCCGGCGGTGCCGACGTCGCGGCCGGAATCGAGGTTCAGCGTGTCCGACCTCAGATACCAGTCCGGATCGAAGCCCTGGCAGGTGCTGTAGGTGCCGTTGACCACCACCGCCTCGTCCTCGTTGACGAAGTTGATGCGCTCGGCCTTGCCCTGCGCGTGGTTGGCTTCCAGCTTGTAGGTCGGGTTGAGCATATAGCCCTTGCCCGTGTCCATGTTCAGTTTCAGCTCGTCGCCGGTGAAATAGTCGCCGAAACGCCAGATCTTGACGTTGCTGCTGGCCTCGATTTCATCCTCGACCTGGCGGTAGCAGGCGCTGTCGGCGTTGACCTTGGTCTTGTCCTTGATCACCTCGGCATCACGCTCGAGGACGACTTCACGCTCGGGACGGCCGCTGATGTCCTCGGCCTTGACGATGGTCTCGGCGTTCTTGTCTTCCACGCGCGGCGGGCGCTGCTTGGGCGGCGCGCTCTGCGCATAGGCGTAGGAAGGCAACACCGATACGGTAAAAATAGCGGACAGGGCATACGCCAAGCGCTTCGGTTTGGGCATGCGGATCATGAAAAGAGGGGACCAAGCACCATGAAAGGCGATTTTTTAATTTGAATCCCTTATTATATGGGAATCTTCACCTGACGCCGGTTTCCTCGGCATGCTTCAATGTCTTTATTACAGAATTTAACCTCCGATACCCGGCTGGCACAGCTGGCCGCCTGGCTGCGCACCCTGAATGTGGTCGATGTGGACAGTATTCGTCCCGCCTCGGCCGACGCCAGCTTCCGCCGTTATTTCCGTGTCAACGTTTTGGCCGAACAACAAACGGCGCTGGGCCTGACCCTGATCGTCATGGATGCGCCGCCGGAACGCGAAAACGTGCTGGGCTTTGTCAAAGTTGACGAAATGCTCACGCATGCCGGCGTCACCGTGCCGCGCATCGTCGCCACCGACTACAAAGCCGGCTTCATGCTGCTGTCCGACCTGGGCAACACCACCTTCCTGTCGGCGCTGAACCACGACAACGCCTCGACCATGTACGCCGAGGCGCTCGAAGCGCTGGTCAAGTTCCAGGTCACCAGCCGTCCCGGCGTGCTGCCGGAATACGACCGCGCCTTCCTGCAGCGCGAAATGAGCCTGTTCCCCGAGTGGTACATCGGCAAGCACCTGAACGCCACGCTGACCGAGAAACAGGCGGCCGAGCTGCAGGGCGTGTTCGACGCCATCCTGGCCAACGTCACCGCCCAGGCGCAGGTGTATGTGCACCGCGATTTCCATTCGCGCAACCTGATGGTGGTCGACGCCGGCAATCCGGGCGTGCTGGACTTCCAGGACGCGCTGTACGGCCCGATGACCTACGACCTGGCCTCGCTGCTGCGCGACGCCTACGTGCAGTGGGACGAGGAACTGGTGCTGGACTGGGCCATCCGCTACTGGCAGCACGCCAAGTCGCTGGGCCTGCCGGTCAACAAGGACATCGACGCCTTCTACAAGGACTTCGAATACATGTCGCTGCAGCGCCACCTGAAGATCCTGGGCCTGTTCTGCCGCCTGAACTACCGCGACGGCAAGGCGCAATACCTGGACGACCTGCCGACCGTGATGGAATACGTGCGCAAGACGGCCGGCCGCTACAAGGATCTGAAGCCGCTGATCCGCCTGCTCGACCTGCTGGAAGACAGCAAGCCGCAAGTCGGCTACACCTTCTAAGGCCGGCGCATGAAAGCGATGATTTTCGCCGCCGGACGCGGCGAGCGCATGCGTCCGCTGACCGATGCCACGCCCAAGCCGCTGCTCAAGGTGCGCGGCCGGCCGCTGATCGTCTGGCACATCCTCAACCTGGTCAAGGCCGGCATCACCGAGATCGTCATCAACCACGCCCACCTGGGCGACCAGATTGAAGAAACGCTCGGCGACGGCAGCCAGTTCGGCGCCAGGCTGCTGTACTCGCGCGAGGAAAAAGCGCTGGAAACGGCCGGCGGCATCGCCAACGCGCGCGCGCTGCTGGGCGAGGAACCGTTCGTCGCCGTGTCGGGCGACATCTACACGCCCTATTTCAACTTCGAACAGGTCAAGGACGTGTTGCACGACAAGGACATGTGGGGCAATCCCTACCCGGCCGACAAGCGCGACATGTGCTGGCTGTACATGGTGCCGAATCCCGACTGGCATCCGGACGGCGACTTCGGCATGACCATGTACACGCTGACCAACGACGGCGCGCCGAAATGGACCTTCGGTAACATCGGCGTGTACCGCATGGAAATGTTCGACCGCATCGCCGCCGGCGAGTACGCCAAGCTGGGCCCGCTGCTGCGCGAATACGCCGACAAGAAACAGGTCGGCGGCGAAGTGTACGAAGGCGAATGGCACAACGTCGGCACCGTGCAGCAGCTCGACCTGCTGAACGCGCCGCTGGCCGCGCTGGCGCCCGCCGCCAAGGGCGTGCAGTGACGCCGGCCGCTGTCGCCGTCGACGTGGCGCGCTACGCCGCGCGGCGCGCGCGCCTGCTGGCGCAGATGCCGCCCGGCGCGGTGGCCGTGCTGCCGACCGCGCCGGAAGTCACGCGCAACGCCGACAGCGAATACCTGTATCGCCACGACAGCTACTTCTACTACCTGACCGGTTTCACTGAGCCGGAAGCGGTGCTGGTGCTGGTTGCCGGCCAGGGTGACGACAGCGGTACGCCGGCGCGCGCCATCCTGTTCTGCCGCCCGAAAAATCCCGACCGCGAAATCTGGGATGGCTACCGCCACGGCCCGGACGGCGCGCGCGTGGTGTTCGGCCTGGACGAAGCCGGCGCCATCGAAGAGCTGGACGAGATGATGGCCACGCTGCTGTCGAACGCACCGGCGCTGTACTACGCGCTGGGTGGCGCGCTCGATGAACGCGTGGCCGGCTGGCTGTCCGCCGTGCGCGCCAAGGCCCGCACCGGCGTCACCGCGCCGGCGTCCATGGTCGACCTGCCGCCGCTGCTGGACGAAATGCGCCTGCTGAAGGACGACGCCGAACAAGCCACCATGCAGCGCGCTGCCGACATCTCGGCGCAGGCGCACATCCGCGCCATGCGCGCCGCCCGCGCCGGCATGTACGAATACGAACTGGAAGCGGAACTGCTGTACGAATTCCGCCGCAACGGCGCACAAGCGCCAGCCTACAACGCCATCGTCGCCGCCGGCGCCAATGCCTGCGTGCTGCACTACAGCGCCAACAACGCGCAATCGCAGGACGGCGACCTGGTGCTGATCGACGCCGGCTGCGAGCTGGATGGCTATGCCTCCGACATCACGCGCACCTTCCCGGTCAACGGCAAGTTCAGCGCGCCGCAAAAGCGCTTGTATGAACTGGTGCTGGCGGCGCAGGCGGCCGCGTTCAAGGCCATCGCCCCAGGCTTGCCCTACTCCGGCGCGCACGAAGCGGCGGTGCGGGTGCTGGCGCAGGGCATGCTGGACCTGGGCCTGCTGCGCGGTTCGCTGGACGAGGTGATCGCCGATAAAAGCTACACGCAGTTCTACATGCACGGCACCGGCCACTGGCTGGGCATGGACGTGCACGACGTCGGCCAGTACCGCGACGTCACGCAAGCCGGCAAGCCATCGCGCCTGCTGCAGGCGGGCATGGTGGTGACGGTGGAACCGGGCATCTACGTGCGTCCGGCGGAAGGCGTACCGGAAGAATACTGGAACATCGGGATCCGCATCGAAGACGACGTGCTGGTCACCGCCGGCGGCCACACCATCCTGAGCGCCGCCGCGCCGAAGACGGTGACCGAGATCGAACAACTGATGCAGCAACCATGACAGAACATACCTACGACATCGCCATCTGCGGCGCCGGTCCCGCCGGCATGGCGCTGGCGGCGCAACTGGTCAAGCGCGGCGTGCCCGCCGGCCGCATCGCCCTGATCGACGCCAAGACACTGGCGCAAGCCAGCAACGACCCGCGCTCGCTGGCGCTGTCGTGGGGCAGCCGGCAGATCTTGGAAGACATCGGCGCATGGCCGGCGGTGGCCACCGCCATCGAACAAATCCACGTCTCGCGGCGCGGCCAGTTCGGCCGCAGCCTGATCGACCGCAAGGATTATGACCTGCCGGCGCTGGGCTACGTTACCCGCTACGGCGACATCGTCACCGCCTTGGGCGCAGTGTGCGAACGTGCCGGCATCGCCTCGCTGCGTCCCGCACGGGTGATCGCGATGGATGAAGAAAACGATGCGGTCACGCTGATCCTGGACGCCAACGGCGCACCGCAAACGCTGCGCGCCGCCATCGTGGTGCAGGCCGAAGGTGGGCTGTTCAACGAGCAGCAGGTACGCGCCGTCAACCGCGACTACCAGCAGACCGCCATCATCGCGCAAGTGCGCAGCAGCCTGCCGCCGCCGCACCGTGCTTACGAACGCTTTACGGAACAAGGCCCGCTGGCGCTGCTGCCGCAGGATGACGAGTATTCGCTGGTGTGGTGCGTGCGTCCGGAAACCGCCGGCGCGCTGCTGGCATTGAACAACAAGGACTTCCTGTCCGCGTTGGGCCAGGCCTTCGGCGACCGCGTTGGCAGCTTCACGCACGCCACGCCGCGCCTTGGTTTTCCGCTGGGATTGAATGCTGCGCCGGGCAGCACCGCCCGCACCGTCGCCATCGGCAACGCCGCGCAAACGCTGCATCCGGTGGCGGGCCAAGGGCTGAACCTGGGCCTGCGTGATGTGACCGTGCTGGCGCGCCTGCTGGCGCAAGGCGCGACGCCGGCGATGCTGGCCCAATATACCGACATGCGCCAGCGCGATCGCAGCACCACGGTGCGCCTGACCGACACCATGGCGCGGGTTTTCGCCAACGACACCCCAGCCCAGGCGCTGCTCGGACTCTCACTGGCCGCCATCGACATGGTCGGCCCGGCACGCGGATTGCTCGCTGAACTCATGATGTACGGCCGCCGCTGACCGCGACCCCGCACGCTTTTAGTGATACGCTTGCGTTACCACTTAGGGGTCGGACCCCGTACGGGGTCCGACCCCACCTGGCCGTGCGGGTTACTCGACGGCCTTGACCATATCCTCAATGACCTTCTTCGCATCGCCAAACACCATCATGGTATTCGCCTGATAGAACAGCTCATTGTCCAGCCCCGCATACCCTGAAGCCATCGACCGCTTGTTAACGATGATGCTCTTGGCCTTGTAAGCCTCCAGAATCGGCATCCCCGCAATCGGCGATTTCGGGTCCTTGGCAGCCGGATTAACCACATCATTGGCGCCGAGGATCAGCACCACATCCGTCTGCCCAAACTCACCATTGATATCCTCCATCTCAAACACCTGGTCATACGGCACCTCGGCCTCCGCCAGCAGCACATTCATATGCCCCGGCATCCGCCCCGCCACCGGGTGAATCGCATACTTCACCGTGACGCCCTTGTGGGTCAGCTTCTCCACCAGCTCCTTGAGCGAATGCTGCGCCCGCGCCACCGCCAGACCATAGCCCGGCACAATAATCACGCTCTCCGCATTCGACATGATGAACGCCGCATCATCGGCCGAACCGGATTTGACCGGGCGCTGCTCCTTCGCACCGCCCGCCCCGACATCCGCCGGCGCGCCGCCAAAGCCGCCCAGGATCACATTGAAGAACGACCGGTTCATCGCCTTGCACATGATGTACGACAGGATCGCGCCGCTGGAACCCACCAGCGAACCAGCAATGATCAGCATCGAGTTATTCAGCGAGAAGCCGATGCCCGCCGCAGCCCAGCCGGAATAGGAGTTCAGCATCGACACCACCACCGGCATGTCGGCGCCGCCGATCGGAATGATGATCAGCACACCCAGCACAAACGCGATCGCGGTCATGATCAGGAACGGCACCCACGCCGGCTCGTTGCCGCCAGCGGCCACGAACACCAGCCCAAGTCCCACCATCACAATCGCCAAAATCAAATTCAGCAAATGCTGGCCCGCGAAGCTGACCGGCGCGCCCTGGAACAAGCGGAACTTGTATTTGCCCGACAGCTTGCCGAACGCGATCACCGAACCGGAGAACGTAATCGCCCCAACAAAGGTGCCGATAAACAGCTCGATGCGATTCCCCGTCGGCAGCGCCTCGCCCACCGCAGCGATGCCGAATGCATGGGGCTCCGATACCGCCGCCACCGCGATGCACACCGCAGCAAGGCCAATCAGCGAATGCATCGCCGCCACCAGCTCCGGCATCTTGGTCATCTCGACCTTCTTCGCCAGCACCGCGCCGATACCGCCGCCGACCACCACGCCCAGCACCACCAGCGGCAGTCCCAGTCCGGCGCCGCCCACCGCAGCCTCCGAACGCAGCTTGAGGATCAGCGCAATCGTCGTCACAAACGCGATCGCCATGCCCGACATACCGAAGGCATTACCGGCGCGCGCCGTCGCCGGCGACGACAGGCCTTTCAACGCCTGGATAAAACACACCGATGCGATCAAATACAGCATCGTCACCAGGTTCATGGAGATAAAGTTCATGCTTTATCTCCTGATTTGGCTTTCGGTTCCTTCTTCTTGAACATCTCCAGCATGCGCTGCGTGACCAGAAAGCCGCCGAACACATTGACGGCGGCCAGCGCCACCGCGACCGTGCCGGCGATCTGCCCGACCAGCCCTTCGGTCAGCGAAGCGGCCAGCATGGCGCCGACGATGATGATGGCCGATACCGCATTGGTCACCGCCATCAGCGGCGTATGCAGCGCCGGCGTCACGGTCCAGACCACGTGGTAGCCGACGTAAATGGCCAGAACAAAAATAATCAGATTGATGATGGTGTGGCTGATTTCCATGGTGTCTCCCCCGGTTATTTGCGCAGCAGTTCGCCGCCGGCGCACAGCAGCGTGGCCTTGATGATTTCGTCTTCGCGGTCGATCACCAACTTGTCTTCCTTGTCGATGATCAGCTTGAGGAAGTCCAGCACGTTGCGCGCGTACAGCGCCGACGCGTCGGCCGCCACGTGCGTGGCCAGGTCCGGCTCGCCGATGATGTGGACGCCGTACTTGATCACCGTCTTGTTCAACTCGGACAAGGGGCAGTTGCCGCCCTGCGACACCGCCAGGTCGACGATCACGGAACCGGGCTTCATCGCCTTCACCGTCTCCTCGGAGATCAGCACCGGCGCCGGACGGCCCGGTATCAGCGCGGTGGTGATGATGATGTCGGCCAGCTTGGCGCGTTCGTGCACCAGTTCGGACTGGCGGCGCATCCAGTCGGCCGGCATCGGCCGCGCGTAGCCGCCCACGCCCTGGGCGATTTCCTTCTCTTCATCGGTCAGGTAGGGCACGTCGATGAATTTGGCGCCCAGCGATTCCACCTGCTCCTTGACCGGCGGCCGCACGTCGGAGGCCTCGATCACCGCGCCGAGACGCTTGGCGGTGGCGATGGCCTGCAGACCGGCCACGCCGACGCCCATGATCAGCACCCGCGCCGCCTTCACCGTGCCGGCCGCCGTCATCAGCATCGGCATGAAGCGCTGGTAGGTGTTGGCCGCCACCATCACCGCCTTGTAGCCGGCGATGTTGGCCTGCGACGACAGCACATCCATCGACTGCGCGCGGGTGATGCGCGGCACGGCTTCCAGCGCCAGCGCCTGCAGCCCGGCCGAGGCCATGGCGGCGTTGTTGTCCGCATCGAAGGGATTGAGCATGCCGATCACCACCGTGCCCGGCTTGATCTGCGCGCGTTCGTCGGCGTTCGGGGCGCGGACCTTGAGGATCACGTCAGCCGCCCATACCTCGCTGGCAGGCACGATTTGTGCACCTGCTGCAACATAGGCCTCGTCCGTCACCGAAGCCGGCAGGCCGGCGCCGGCCTGCACGATGATCTGATGCTTGGCGGCCAACTTTTTGACAGTCTCCGGCGTGGCTGCCACCCGGGTCTCCCCCGGCCTTGTCTCGGCCGGTACGCTTATTCTCATGGTGCCTCCAGATGATTAACAGACTGACTACAATCTATCACGGTTTTTTAGGCCACGAAACATCGGTTTCATCATTTCAAGTATTACTATTTGTCATTAATTACCCCGTAAATTTGTTCCAGCGCAAACCAAAAGGCTGGAACAGGCTAAAATATCGGCTCTTTCAAGGATGACTCATGCCGCGTATCTGGAAACCCTCTGTGACTGTTGCCGCCATCGTCGAAAAAGATGGCAAGTTCTTGCTGATCGAAGAAGAAACCAGCGACGGCATTCGCATCAACCAGCCTGCCGGTCACCTCGACCCGTATGAATCGCTGGAGCAAGCCGTCATCCGCGAAACCCTGGAGGAAACCGCCTACGACTTTACGCCAACGGCGCTGGTGGGCATGTATATGTCGCGCTACACCTCCAACCGCACCGGCGAGGAAGTGACGTATCTGCGCTTCACTTTCTGCGGCTATCCGGGCGCCCAGCACGACCGTCCGCTGGACGAAGGCATTCTGCGCACCATGTGGCTGACGCGCGACGAACTGGCCGCCTGCGCCGACCGTCACCGCAGCCCCACCGTGCTGCAATGCGTGGACGAATACCTGGAGGGCCGCCGCGCTCCATTGGAACTGATACAAACACACGCTTCCGTCTACAAGGAAGCCATTAGCACTGCGAATGGATAAGTAATGAGCAAGAAACGGGTCGTTATCGGCATGTCGGGCGGGGTGGACTCCTCGGTCTCGGCGTGGCTGCTGAAGGAACAGGGCTATGAAGTCATCGGCCTGTTCATGAAGAACTGGGAAGATGACGACGACTCCGAGTACTGCTCCACCCGCCAGGACTGGATCGACGCGGCCAGCGTGGCCGACGTGGTCGGCGTGGATATCGAGGCGGTCAACTTCGCCAGCGAATACAAGGACCGCGTGTTCGCCGACTTCCTGCGCGAGTACCAGGCCGGCCGCACGCCGAATCCGGACGTGCTGTGCAACGCCGAGATCAAGTTCAAGGCCTTCCTCGACCACGCGATGTCCCTGGGCGCCGACCTGATCGCCACCGGCCACTATGCGCGCGTGCGCCAGAACGGCGACCGCCACGAGCTGCTGAAGGCGGTCGACCACACCAAGGACCAGAGCTACTTCCTGCACCGCCTGAACCAGGCGCAGCTGTCGAAGACGCTGTTCCCGCTCGGTGAAATCCCGAAAACCGAAGTGCGCAAGATCGCCGAGAAACTGCAGCTGCCGAACGCGGCCAAAAAGGATTCGACCGGCATCTGCTTCATCGGCGAACGCCCGTTCCGCGAGTTCCTGAACCGCTACCTGTCGTACAAGCCGGGCCCGATGATGACGCCGGACGGCAAGGTGGTGGGCGAGCACGTCGGCCTGTCGTTCTACACGCTGGGCCAGCGCAAGGGCATCGGCGTCGGCGGCATGAAGGATTACAAGAACGCCGACGGCAGCAACGACGCCTGGTACGTCGCCAAAAAGGACGTGCTCAACAACGTGCTGTACATCGTGCAGGGCCACGACCATCCGTGGCTGCTGTCGGCCACGCTGCGCGCCGACCAGGCCAGCTGGATCGCCGGCGTGCCGCCGGAAGCGCGCGCGATGTCGGCCAAGACCCGCTACCGCCAGGCCGATGTGGCGTGCGAGATCGCGCCGGACGGCCAGTCCGACTTCGCCCTGAAATTCATGGATGCCCAGTGGGCGGTCACGCCCGGCCAGTCGGCCGTGCTGTACGACGGGGAAGTGTGTCTCGGCGGCGGCATCATCGACAGCTCGACCGCCGCATAATCAACCGGCGGCCGGTTCGCCGCCGTCTGCCGACGGCGCTGCGCTGCCGGCTTCCGCTTCCGCCTTGGCGGCCAGCGCCGCGCGCTGGCGCTTGACCATGGCGATCACCACGTTACGGATCGTGTTGAGCACGGTGTCGGCCTTGAACGGCTTGACGATGAAACCGCTCACGCCCAGCGCATGCGCTTCCTGGATGATGGCGGCGTTCATTTCGCTGGAGACCATGAACAGCAGCGTCTTCGGCCAGTTGGCGCGGATTTCCAGCACCGAGGCCTGGTCGCTCTCGAACTGTTCCTTGGCGATGCAGACGATGTGCGGATGGTGCTTAATCAGCAGCACCATGGCGCTGGCGCAGGTGTGGGTCTGGCCCACCACGTCGTAGCCGCCATCGAGCAGCACGGTATTCAGCAGGCCACGCGCGACAGCGCTGGGATCGATAATGACTGCTTTTAACATCTTGCAAACCTTGTTAGTGGGACCAGGCCAGCATGTTCCAGCTCACGCCTACCTTCACATCCGTTTTCAACTGTACCAGTTGTCGAGAAAGATACAGCATTTCGCGTTCTTTTCGAAGCGTTTCCCCCAAGGAATCTTTAAGAATGCCGGCGCCGGCCATAATGGCGTCCAGATTGCCGTATGTACGCAACAGTTTGGCGGCGGTTTTGACGCCGACCTTGGACACGCCGGGGATGGAATCGGTGACGTCGCCCATCAGCGCCAGCAGGTCCGGCAACTGGTCGGGCGGCACGCCCCACTTCTTTTCGACCCAGGCGTGGTCGTGCCATTCGCTCTTGAAATGGTCCCAGACGCGGGCGCCCTGGGCGATCAGGCCGTGCAGGTCTTTGTCGGTGGTGGCGACCGTGGCCTCGCCGCGGCCTTCGGCCAGCCAGCGCAGCACCACGGTGCCGATGACGTCGTCGGCCTCCACTTCCGGCACCGACACCACGTGCATGCCGAAGCCGCGCAGCCTGTCGTAGAACGCCGGCAGCGCCTCGCGCAGCGGCGACGGCATCGGCGCGCGGCCTTCGCGGTAGCCGCCGTACAGGTCGTGGCGCCAGGTGCGGCCGCCGAAGTCGAAGGCCGGCAACAGGTGCGTGGGTTGGTGGTCGTGGATCAGCGTGCGCAAGGAAGACAGCGCGTGGCGCAGCGCAATGTCGGCCTTTTCGGGGCTGTCAGGTTCGGGACTGGCTTCGTAGACGCGGCGCACAATATTGAGGCCGTCGATGGCAAGGAGTCTACCCATGTTCAACTTCATCCGGGCTTGGTCAAGCCGCCATTCTACCCGACCGGACCGACGCGGCGGCATGCGCCGCGTCAAAGCCGCTTACTTCAGCAGCTCGTACGGGCCGCCGCGTTCGAGGGCGCGTTGGAAGGCGGGGCGACTGTGGATGCGTTTCAGGTAGGCCGCCAGCTTCGGCCGCGATGCGTCCAGGCCGCCTCGCGCGGAGGCGGCTTCCAGCGGGAAGCTCATCTGGATGTCGGCGGCGGTGAAGTCGTTGCCGGCGAACCATTCGCTCTTGCCCAGCTCGCCTTCCAGGTAATCCAGGTGCATGGCGATCTGCGGCAGGATGTAGCTGCCCTTGACCTTGCCCGCGATGGCGCGCGCGATCGGCTTGACGAAGAACGGCGCCGGGCTGCTTTCGACGCGGTCGAAGATCAGTTTCATCAGCAGCGGCGCCATCGCCGAGCCTTCGGCGTAGTGCAGGAAATAGGTCCAGCGACGACGCTCCTCGGTGCCGGCCGGCGGGATCAGGCGGCCGTTGCCGTAGGTGTCGATCAGGTATTCGGCGATCGCGCCGGACTCGGCCACCACGATGCCGTTATCGCTGATCACCGGCGACTTGCCCAGCGGGTGAATCTTCTTCAGCTCCGGCGGCGCCAGCATGGTCTTCGGATCGCGCTGGTAGCGCACGATCTCGTATTCCAGGCCCAGTTCCTCCAGCAGCCACAGCACCCGCTGCGAGCGCGAATTATTCAAGTGATGAACGACGATCATGTGACTTATCCCGAGAAAAAAGAACGGCCGTGCGCCGCAATGCCGCTAGCTTAACATTGTTACCCGCCGCGCGCGTCTGCCCAGATCGGATATGGATTCCTTCGAGAAACAGCAGTACACTCGACAGTTCCTCAGCCGCCGCCGGAGTCTTCATGAATTTGCTGTCCCCACGCTATCTCGCCTTCCATGCCTCCATCGTTACGCTACTGGCTTCGCTGGCCTTGCGGGCACCGTGGGAAATCTCGGCGATCGCCGCCGCGCTGACCATCGTCGGCATCAGCGACCTGCTGCAAACCAAGCGCGCGCTGCGCCGCAATTACCCGATCCTGGCGCACTTCCGCTTCTTCTTCGAATCGATCCGTCCCGAGATCCGCCAGTACTTCCTGGAAGACGACATGGTGGCCGAGCCGTTCTCGCGCAACCAGCGCAGCATCGTCTACCAGCGCGCCAAGAAGGACACCGACAAGCGCCCGTTCGGCACCCAGCTCGACGTCTATGCGCCCGGCTACGAATGGATCAACCACTCGATCGCACCGGCGCCGGAACAGCCGCACGACTTCCGCATCGAGATCGGCAATCACCCGGACTGCCCGCGCGCGCAGCCGTATTCGGCCAGCGTGTTCAACATCTCGGCGATGAGCTTCGGCGCGCTGTCGGCCAACGCCATCCTGGCGCTGAACGGCGGCGCCAAACAGGGCGGCTTCATGCACGACACCGGTGAAGGCAGCATCAGCCCCTACCACCGCCAGAACGGCGGCGACCTGGTGTGGGAAATCGGCTCCGGCTACTTCGGCTGCCGCAACGACGACGGCACGTTCTCGGAAGCGAACTTCATCGTCAACGCCACCGCGCCGCAGGTCAAGATGATCGAACTGAAGATGTCGCAGGGCGCCAAGCCGGGCCACGGCGGCGTGCTGCCGGGCGCCAAGGTCACCATCGAAATCGCGCAGACGCGCGGCGTGCCGGTGGGCCGTGACTGCATTTCGCCATCGTCGCACTCGGCCTTCAAGACGCCGATTGAAATGCTGCAGTTCATCGACCGCCTGCGCACGCTGTCGGGCGGCAAGCCGACCGGCTTCAAGCTGGCGATTGGTCACCCGTGGGAATTCTTCGGCATCGTCAAGGCCATGCTGGCCACCGGCATCGTGCCGGACTTCATCGTGGTCGATGGCGGCGAAGGCGGCACCGGCGCGGCGCCGGTCGAGTTCACCGACCACATCGGCACGCCGCTGCAGGAGGCGCTGCTGCTGGTGCATAACACGCTGGTGGGCGCCAACCTGCGCGACAGGATCAAGATTGGCGCCTCGGGCAAGATCATCACCGCCTTCGACATCGCGCGCACGCTGGCGCTGGGAGCGGACTGGTGCAATTCGGCGCGCGGCTTCATGTTCGCGCTGGGCTGCATCCAGTCGCAAAGCTGCCATACCGACCGCTGCCCGACCGGCGTCGCCACGCAGGACCCGTCGCGCCAGCGCGCGCTGGTGGTGCCGGACAAGATCCAGCGCGTGGCCAACTTCCACGAAAACACGATGGAAGCGCTGGCCCAGCTGATCGCCGCCGCCGGCCTGACACATCCGTCGCAACTGCGTCCGCGCCACCTGGTGCGGCGCATCTCGCACAACCAGGTCAAGCTGGCGTCGGCGCTGCTCCCCTACCTGGAGCCGGGCGAGCTGCTCGACCCAAGCCAGCTGTCGCGCCTGCCGCCAGTGTTCGGCCACTACTGGCCGATGGCGCAGGCGGAGTCGTTCGATCCGTTCTGTGGTTAATGCGGGAACGGCACATAGCCCCTGCGAATCGCCCAGTCTTCGCCCTGTCGTTTGAACGCATCGATCGTTGCCGCGTCGAATTCCATCGTCAACGTGACCGTCGGCGATCCGGGCGGCGCAAGCAGGCGTGCCCGCCATGGACGGAACTGTGCCAATTCTTCTGCCGTTAATGGCTGCGCGTCCGGATCAGACGCGGCCGACAATGAACTGCCGTGCTTGCGCTGCAGATAAGACTAGAACGGTGGAGCGCGGGCGGCTTTGCGCCGCCGCATGGGAGATGGCTTAACGCTGCACGTGCAGCTTGATGACGCGCTTATGGGTGGTGGCGTCGGTCGGCGTGTCGCACGAGGACGGGCCGCAGTTGGAGCAGCCGCCGCCATCGCCGCAGCCGCCACCGCCGTTGGTCTTGAACAGCTTGGCCAGCCGCGCTTCGTTGAAGCCGCGCTTGCCCAGCGTGTAGACGATGCGCTGGCGCCAGGCCAGCGGCAGGTACTTGGCGCTGAAGTGCATCAGCGCCACCAATACGATCACCGCGACAATAATCTGCTGCCACATATCAGCCTCCGAAAGCCAGCGCAATCCGGTACGTCAGGAACGACGCCACATACGCCAGCGCAAACAAATAACCCGCCATCAGCCACGCATAGCGCACGCTGCCGGTTTCACGACGCACGGTACTCAGCGTGGCGATGCACTGCGGCGCGAACACATACCAGGCCAGCAGCGACAGCGCGGTCGGCAAGGTCCAGCTCGATGCGATGATCGGCGCCAGCGTCTGCGCCACTTCATCGCCGCTCTGCGACAACGCATACACGGTGCCCAGCGCACCGACCGCCACTTCACGCGCCGCCATGCCCGGCACCAGCGCGATGCAGATCTGCCAGTTGAAGCCGATCGGCGCGAAGATGAATTCCAGGCCGCGGCCGATGATGCCGGCCAGGCTGTAGTAAATCGGCGGATGGGTGGCGCCTTCCGGCGCACCAGGGAAGGAACTCAGCACCCACAGCAGGATCATCAGCGTCAGGATTACCGTGCCGACGCGGGTCAGGAAAATCTTGGCGCGTTCCCACAGGCCCAGCGCCAGGTTGCGCATGTGCGGCCAGTGGTAGGCCGGCAACTCCATCATCAGCGGCTGCTTGCCTTCGCCGCCCATGAAGCGCTTCATCACCCACGCCACCGCCATCGCCGAAATGATGCCGGCGAAGTACAGCACGAACAGCACCAGTCCTTGCAGATTGAAGATGCCGCCGACGTCGCGGTTGGGAATGAAGGCGGCGATGATCAGCGCATACACCGGCAGGCGCGCCGAGCAGGTCATCAGCGGCGCGATCATGATGGTCACCAGGCGGTCGCGGCGGTTCTGGATGGTGCGCGCCGCCATCACGCCCGGAATCGCGCAGGCAAAGCTCGACAGCAGCGGAATGAAGGCGCGTCCCGACAGGCCGACGCCGCCCATCAGGCGGTCCAGCAGGAAGGCCGCGCGCGGCAGGTAGCCGCAATCTTCCAGGAACAGGATAAAGAAGAACAGGATCAGAATCTGCGGCAGGAACACCAGCACGCTGCCGGCGCCGCCGAGGATGCCTTCGACCAGCAGGCTGCGCAGGATACCGTCCGGCATCGCGTCCTTGACCATGCCGCCGAGGTGATCGACGCCATCCTTGATCATGTCCATCGGCGGCGTGGCCCAGCTGAACACCGCCTGGAACACCAGGAACATCAGCACCGCCAGGATGACCGGGCCGATCACCGGATGCAGCACCACGTTGTCGATCTTTTCGCTCAGCACGTCATGCGACTGCGCCGGCGCGCTGACCGCCAGGTCGAGGATGCGGCGCACTTCGCGCTGCGTCTCCTCGACGCCGACCGCGTCGATGGCCGACAGCGGATTCGGCTTGCCCGCCGACAGCGGCCACATCATGTCCAGCGCGCGCAGCAGCGATTTCTCGCCACCGGCCTGCACCGCCACGGTTTCCACCACCGGCATGCCCAACTCGCGCGACAGGACGTCCGCGTCGATGGCGATGCCGCGCTTCTTGGCGACGTCGACCATGTTCAGCGCCAGGATCATCGGCAGGCCCAGGCGCTTGATCTCCAGCACCAGGCGCAGGTTCAGCCGCAGGTTGGTGGCGTTGACCACGCACACCACCACGTCCGGCGCGGCATCGCCCTTGCGCAGGCCGGCCACCACGTCGCGCGTGATTTCCTCATCCGGCGTGTGCGCCGACAAACTATAGGCGCCCGGCAGGTCCAGCACGCGGAAGCTGTTGCCGCCGCTGGTGGTGAACGCGCCTTCCTTGCGCTCGATGGTCACGCCGGCATAGTTGGCCACCTTCTGGCGCGCGCCGGTCAGCCGGTTGAACAAGGCGGTCTTGCCGCAATTCGGATTGCCGAGCAAGGCCATCATCGGCGTCCGCGCTACCGCGGCTGGCGTTGGCGCCACCTGTTTTTCTACTGCACCCATGATTTATTCCGGTTGAATCGAGACCAGCGCGGCTTCAAAGCGGCGCAACGCAAATGTGGAGTGGCCAACCTTGATCGCCAGCGGCTCGCCGCCCGGCATGCCACGTTTGAGCATGCGGATTTTTTCGCCGGGCACAAAGCCCAGCTCCATCAGGCGGCGCGCCAGGCTGACGCCGCCGTCGGCGGCCTCGCCGGGAGAAACGTGCACCACGGTGGCGCTGGCACCGACCGTCAGGGCATCGAGGGTAATCAGGGGAACAGCGTGCGTCATGAGCAAAGTCCAGTCGAGATGCCGCTGGCAAAGGGGCTGCGGCCTGCCCGGCGAAGCTGCAATGTTGCGTGCTCGCCGGAATGAGATACTAGCATTATAAACGGTAATGCGAATGACTTCTATTTAGCTTGCATCCTGCTGCGGTTTACGGCAGTATACGATTAATGATAATGATTCGCATTAAGTTACCAGCAATCATGTCATAAAGAACTTAATCGCAACTTAGCCGTTATTCAGCCTAGCCAGAAGGTGCATCAAATGATTGTTTGTGTCTGCAACAACATCTCAGATCGCGAAATCCGTCAAGCCATGGAGTTGGGTATTACGTCGATGGAAGAACTGCGCCGCGATCTCGGCGTAGCCACTTGCTGCGGCCAATGCTTCTCATGCGCTGAAGAACTCCTCAATGAACATCTGGCCGCGCAAGCCGCTGCCGAACTCAAAGAGACTGTGCTGAAACGCCCAGCCTTCACCAACTAATCATGAATACAATGACCTACAGCCGGACAGCGTCGCTGTCCGCGGATGACGCCGGCCTCGTCCAGGAATTCAAACGCCGCAGCCGCAAGTTCACCCCGCTGGCGGCGATTGTTGTGGGTCATGCTGTCGTGTTTTATCTGGCTTACTCGGGCATGCTGCGCAGCGTCACGCATGCCATCATGCCGCAAGTGGTGAACGTCACCTTCGTGGCCTCGCCTGAACCGCTGAAGCCGGCGCCGGCGCCGAAGGAAGTGCCGCTGGTGATGCCGAAGCAAAGCTTTGTGCCGCCGCTGCCGATCGTGAATATCGTGCAGACTGAGCCGACCATCACCCTGCCGCCGCCACAGCCGCGTCCGAGCGAAGCGGCGCCATCGCATGCCGCGCCGACCGCGCAAGCCGCGCCACCAGCGCCGCCGGCACCATCGACGCCGAAGACGGTCTCGGGCGTGGAATATGTGCGCGCACCGCAGCCGGTGTACCCAAGCATCGCCCGCCGCATGGGTGAAACCGGCACCGTGATGCTGCGCGTGCTGATTGGTGAGAAGGGCACGGCCGAACAGGTCGTCGTGCAGAAATCGTCGGGCTCGGCCAATCTGGACGAAGCCGGCCGCCAGGCGGTGCTGCGCGCGCTGTACAAACCGTTCATCGAGGACGGCAAGGCCGTCCCCGTCTACGTGCTGGTGCCGATCAACTTCCAGCTCGGCTAAGTCTTACAGGTCCAGCCTGCCCTCGATGGAGTCATCGAGGGTTTTGCCGATCACGGCGCCGATCAGCATCTTGACGCTGGCCACCGCCTTGCCGTGCTTGGTATCCCAATAGTAGCCGTAAGTCGGCGCAAACTTGATCAGCGTCACGCGCGGATCATCCTCGCCGCCGGTGAACCACGTCTTCATCGTAAAACTCCACAGCTCCTTGATCTTGACCGGATCGCGCGACACCGTGGCGATGCCTTCCAGATGCATGAACTCCGAATGGGCCGAACCCTGGAAGTACAGCGTGGCCGACGGATCGGCCGCCAGCTCCTGGTTCTTCAGGCTGTCGCTGGCACTGATGAACCACAGATTGCCGAGATCATCGACCTGCAGCGCCGTCATCGGCCGCGCGTCGCCGGGACCGCCTTCGGCGTCGTTGGTGCAAAAGAAGCAGCCGGGCGTGCTGTCGACAAACTCGCGGATCTTGCGCACTGCGTCTTCACCGATCAGATCCTGGTGATTGGTTTCTGCTTGTTGGGCGTTGATGGAATCCATGGCTCACTCCTTTAGTTGAGCTGTCATGGTAGCGGCGCGGCCGCGCCGGCACAGTGGGTTGCCTCACACTGCGCCCTATAAGAATGCTAATGGTTTTCATTTGCGCCAACACTCTCAATCACCGAACTTAGGTGGTATTTCACCGAAATTATCAGACAATCGCTACACGCGTAGGGGTGTTTCGTGGCACAATGGCGCCATTCGCAACCATCTCAGAAAGACATCCCCATGAAGGGCGACCAAGAAGTTATCCGCTTGCTCAACGCACAGCTGACCAACGAACTCACCGCGATCAACCAGTACTTCCTGCACGCCAAGATGTACAAGCACTGGGGCCTGGAAAAGATCGGCAAGAAAGAGTACGAAGAATCGATCGGCGAAATGAAGCACGCCGACAAACTGATCGACCGCATCCTGATGCTGGACGGCCTGCCGAACCTGCAAGCCATGCACAAGGTCATGGTTGGTGAGAACACCGAAGAGATGCTGAACTGCGACCTGAAGCTGGAAAAAGGCGCGCAGATCACCGTCAAGGAAGGCATCGCCGCCGCCGAGAAAGCCGCCGACTACGTGTCGCGCGACCTGTTGCTGATGATTCTGGAAGACACCGAAGAGCACATCGACTGGCTGGAAACCCAGCTGGACCTGATCGGCAAAGTGGGCATCCAGAACTACCTGCAAAGCCAGATGAGCGTCGAAGACTAAACATAGAACGCCATGTGGCCGTGCGGCGATCTTGAGCGCCGCACGGCCACATGGCGTTTTTTATTGTGGCGCGGTGTCCTTGAACGACGGGCGTTCGGACAGCTTGTCGTACAGCTTGGCCAGGTTGGCGTAGTCGTCGCGCCAGGTGATTTCCGGGAAGCGGAACGCCAGCCAGCCCAGCGCGCAGCCCACGGCCACATCGGCCAGCGAATAATGGATGCCGGCGCAGTACGCCTGCTCACCCAGCTTCTCCGACAGCGACTTCATGCTCAGATGTACCTTGCGCATCTGGCGCGCCATCCACTCCTCGCTTTGCTGCTCCGGCGGACGCATGGTGCGCTCCAGGCGCACGCTGACGGCGGCGTCGACCATGCCGTCGGCCAGCGCTTCCCAGCATTTGACGTCGGCGCGGTCGCGGCCGTTTGGCGGCAGCAGCTTGCAGACCGGCGTCAGCGTATCGAGATACTCCACCATCACACGCGAATCGATCATCACCGAGCCGTCCTCCATGACCAGGCTCGGCACTTTGCCGAGCGGATTCCATTGGCTGATGGTGGTGTCTTCCGCCCACACATTTTCCAATTCGAACTGGTAATCAAGCTTTTTTTCCGCCAGAACGACACGAACCTTGCGGACATAAGGGCTGGCGAGGGAACCGATGAGTTTCATAGACACTTATAGAGGAAGAACAGGCTTCAGTATAACATCGGCGGCTTGGGCCGCCGCCGATGGTAAAATCACGGTCTCTGCTTTTTCAACTTCGCGCTCTCCATCATGACCACTACTCCTTACTCCACGCTGTCGGCGCTGTCGCCGCTGGACGGCCGCTACGCCGGCAAAACCGATCTGCTGCGTCCCATCCTGTCCGAATCCGGCTTCATGCACCACCGCGTCAAAGTAGAAATCTCCTGGCTGCAAGCGCTGTCGCTGGCCGGTTTCGCTGAAATCAAGCCGTTCTCGGCCGCGGGCACCGCCCTGCTGGACAAGATCGCCAGCGAGTTCACCGAAAACGACGCCGCCCGCATCAAGGAAATCGAAGCCGTCACCAACCACGACGTCAAGGCCGTGGAATACTGGCTCAAGGAGCAGGTCAAGGATGTGCCGGAACTGGTGGCCGCGTCGGAGTTCATCCACTTCGCCTGCACCTCGGAAGACATCAACAACACCTCGCACGGCATGATGCTCAAGGCCGCGCGCGACACCGTCATGCTGCCGTCGCTGAACAAGGTGATCGCCCGCCTGACCGACATCGCCCACGCCAACGCCGAGCTGCCGATGCTGTCGCGCACCCACGGCCAGACCGCCAGCCCAACCACCCTGGGCAAGGAAATGGCCAACGTCGTGGCCCGTTTGCAGCGCGCCATCAAGCGCATCGAGCAAGTGGAAATCCTCGGCAAGATGAACGGCGCGGTCGGCAACTACAACGCCCACCTGTCGGCCTACCCGTCGTTCGACTGGCCGGCCTTCTCCAAGGCGGTGATCGAGCAGCGCCTGGGCCTGGTGTTCAATCCCTACACCATCCAGATCGAACCGCACGACTACATGGCCGAGCTGTTCGACGCCTTCGCGCGCGCCAACACCATCCTGCTGGACCTGAACCGCGACATCTGGAGCTACGTCTCGCTGGGCTACTTCAAGCAGAAGCTGAAAGCCGGCGAAATCGGTTCCTCGACCATGCCGCACAAGGTCAACCCGATCGACTTCGAAAACTCCGAAGGCAACCTGGGCCTGGCCAACGCCGTGCTCAAGCACCTGTCGGAAAAGCTGCCGGTCTCGCGCCTGCAACGCGACCTGACCGATTCGACCGTGCTGCGCAATATCGGCGTCGGCCTCGGCTACACGCTGCTGGCCTACGACAGCTGCCTGCGCGGCCTGAACAAGCTGGAAGTCAATCCGGCCCGCCTGGAAGCCGACCTCGACGCCAACTGGGAAGTGCTGGCCGAGCCGGTGCAGACCGTGATGCGCCGCTACGGTATCGAGAACCCGTACGAACAGCTGAAAGAGCTGACCCGCGGCAAAGGCATCTCGAAAGTCGCGCTGCAGGAGTTCATCAACGGCCTGGCCGTGCCGCAGGAAGCCAAGGATCTGATGCTGGCCATGACCCCGGCCAACTACACCGGCATCGCCGCAGCTCTGGCAAAAGCCATCTGATGTAAAAAAGCAATTTGCTCTACACTAGCCCCGCAGCCTGAACGCGCTCAAGATCGCGCTCAGTGCAGCGGGGCTTTTTTATTTTTAGGGTCCGTCAAGCGCATACCGCAATTCTTTGGTATATTTAGTCCTAATACGTACTAATTCTCCGGAGCCGTTTTATGCCACGCTATACCAAAACCGCAATGTTGCTGCACTGGCTGGTCGCCTTGCTCATCATTGCCACCTTCTTCCTCGGCCTGTCCATGGTCGCCATCCACGGCTTTTCGCCCACCAAGCTGAAGTACTTCTCCTGGCACAAGTGGATGGGCGTCACGGTGCTGTTACTGGCCGTGCTGCGCGTGCTGTGGCGCGTCACGCACAAGCCGCCGGCCAAGCTGAGCTCGATTCCCGACTGGCAGCACCTGATCGCCGAAGGCATGCACTTCCTGCTGTACTTCCTGATCTTCGCGGTGCCGATCTCGGGCTACTTCTACACCTATGCGGCCGGCGTGCCGGTGGTGTACCTGGGCCTGTGGCAGATGCCGGCCGTGATCGCCGCCGATCCTGAACTTAAGGCAACTTTAAAAACTGTTCATTATGTTTTGACCATGACCATGGCTGCCGCCGTTGTGGCCCACGCCCTGGCCGCCCTGAAGCACCACTTTGTCGACCGCGACGTGACCCTGAAACGCATGTTGCCGCTGTAATCACCCACTGGAGCCTACCATGAAAACCATCAAAAAAATCGCCCTCGTATCCATGCTGGGGATCGCCTTTGCCGCCAGCGCCGCCGCCCTGAAAACCGATCCGGCCAAGAGCACCGTCACCGCCACCTTCAAGCAGATGAACGTGCCGGTCGACGCCAAGTTCAAGAAATTCACCGCCGCCATCGACTACGATGCGGCCAAGCCGGACGCCGCCAAAGCCACCGTGGAAGTCGAGACCGGCAGCATGGACCTGGGTGACGCCGAGTACAACAAGGAAGTGACCAAGAAAGAATGGTTCAACGCCGCCCAGTTCCCGAAAGCGACCTTCGTGTCGTCGTCGATCAAGGCTGCCGGCGCCGGCAAGCTGACCGTCACCGGCAAGCTGACCATCAAGGGCAAGGCCACCGACGTCAGCTTCCCGCTGACCGTCAAGGCCGACGGCAAGAACCAGGTGTTTGACGGCGTGCTGCCGATCAAGCGCCTGGCCTACAACATCGGCGAAGGCGAATGGAAAGACACCAGCATGGTGGCCGACGATGTCGCCATCAAGTTCCACGTCGTCGCCGGCCAATAACGCAAGACCACCAACGGAGACACCACAAGATGAAAGCACAGATCCTGATCGCCACGCTGCTGGCCGCCTCGGCCACGTCGGCCATCGCCACCACCTACAACATCGACCCGACGCACACGTACCCGAGCTTCGAGGCCGATCACATGGGCCTGTCGGTATGGCGCGGCAAGTTCGACAAGACCAGCGGCACGGTGACCATGGATCGCGCGGCCAGGACAGGTGGTCTCGACATCAAGATCGACCCGGCCTCGATCGACTTCGGCCTGGAGGCGATGAACAAGCACGCCAAGGGCGAGGACATGTTCAACGTCGGCAAGTTCCCGACCATCACCTACACCAGCAAATCGTTCAAGTTTGAAGGCGACCAACTGGTGGCGGTGGACGGCGAGCTGACGCTGCTCGGCGTGACCAAGCCGGTGACGCTGAAGGTCAACAAGTTCAAGTGCATCATGCATCCGCGCTACAAGAAGGAAGCCTGCGGCGCCGACGCCAGCGCCGAGTTCAAGCGCAGCGACTTCGGCCTCAACTACGGCCTGCCCAACTTCTCGCCGGAAGTCAAACTGGCGATCCAGATCGAAGCCATCAAGGCTGACTAAAATCCGGGGTCAGGTCCCCCATTTCTACACGGCCTCTACCGTAGCGAACGCTACGGTAGAGGCCGTGTAGAAATGGGGGACCTGACCCCGGAGTATTGCTATACTTCTACGGCCGTTCAACCACAGTAGAAGAGACAATGAAAAAATCCCTGATCGCGCTCGCCATCCTGAGCACCTCCGCCTATGCGGACGAAGGCATGTGGATGCCTCAACAGCTGCCACAAGTAGCCAAGGAACTGAAAGCCGCCGGCCTCAAGCTGGACCCGGCCACCCTCACCAAGCTGACCGAGTTCCCGATGGGCGCCATCGTCAGCCTGGGCGGTTGCTCGGCCTCCTTCGTGTCGCCGCAAGGCCTGGTCGCCACCAACCACCACTGCGTGTACGGCAGCGTCGCCCACAACTCGACGCCGGAACGCAATCTGCTGGCCAACGGTTTCCTGGCCCACAACCTGGGCGAGGAACTGCCGGCCGCGCCGGGTTCGCGCATCTGGGTGACCAAGGCGGTGACCGATGTCAGCAAGCAGGTGGTGACGCCGGAAGTGGCCAAGCTGAGCGGCAAGGCGCGCAGCGACGCGATCGAGAAGAACCAGAAAGCCATCCAGGCCGAGTGCGAAAAAGACGCCGGCCACCGCTGCACCGTGGCGGCCTACTACGGCGGCCTGGAGTACTACCTGATCAAGCAGCTGGAAATCCGCGACGTGCGCCTGGTGCACGCGCCGCCTGAAGGCGTGGGCAAGTTCGGCGGCGACACCGACAACTGGATGTGGCCACGCCACACCGGCGACTACGGTTTCTATCGCGCCTACGTCAGCAAGGACGGCAAGGCCGCCGACTACAGCAAGGACAACGTCCCCTACGTGCCGCAGCACTACCTGAAGCTGGCCAAGGAAGGCGTCAAGGAAGGCGACTTCATCATGGTGCTCGGCTACCCGGGCCGCACCAACCGCCACCGCCTGCCGTCGGAAGTGGCGTTCACCTTCGACTGGAACTATCCGGCCTTCGTCAAGCAATCGGCCGAGAGCCTGGCCATCATTGCCGACACCACCAAGGACAACAAGGACACCGCGCTGAAGTATGCGTCGCAAGTGGCCGGCATCAACAACTACTACAAGAACCGCCAGGGCATGCTGGACTCCTACGCCGGCAGCGACATGCTGAAGCGTAAAACCGCCGAGCACGAAGCGCTGAAGCAGTGGATCAACGCCGACGCCAAGCGCAAGGCCGAATACGCCGGCGACATCGAACTGGTGGAAAAACTGATCGCCCAGCGCGATGCCGAACTGAAGCGCGACTACTACTTCGGCTCGTCGAAGCCACGCCTGCTGAACACCGCGCGCATGCTGTACCGCCTGGCCAACGAAAACACCAAGCCGGACGCCGACCGCAAATCGGGCTACCAGGTGCGTGACGTGCCGCGCCTGAAATCGTCGGTCGATGCGCTGGTACGCAACTACGACGAGAAGGTCGACAAGGCGCTGGTGCTCAACAGCCTGACCAAGTACGCCGCCCAGCCGGCGGCCGAACGCAACGCCGCGTTTGACGCGGTGGTCGGCATCAAGGACGGCATGAGCAAGACCGACCTGCAAGCCGCCCTGGACAAGCTGTACGCCGGCAGCAAGCTGGGCGACCTGGCCGAGCGCAAAGCCTGGCTGGAGCGCAAGCCGGCCGACTTCAAGGCCAGTGACGACAGCTTCATCAAGGCCGCCGTGGCGCTGTACGAGCCGGACCTGAAATCGGAAGCCGAAGACGAGGAACTGGGCGGCAAGCTGCAACAAGCCTATGCCAACTACATGAAGGCCAAGATCGCCTACATGCACAGCAAGGGCCAGGCGGTTTATCCCGACGCCAACAGCACCCTGCGCGTGACCTTCGGCAAAATCGCCGGCCGCGATCCGGGCGCCGACGGCACCACCTGGAAAGCCTTCACCACCGTGGCCGGCGTCGCCGCCAAAGCCACCGGCCAGGGTGAGTTCAACGCCCCCGCCGCGCAGCTGAAGGCGATCAAGGACAAGGACTTCGGCAAGTACGCCGATCCGAAACTGAAGTCGGTGCCGGTGGCCTACCTGGCCACGCTGGACATCACCGGCGGCAACTCCGGTTCGGCCGCGCTGAACGCCAAGGGCGAGTGGATCGGCCTGGCCTTCGACGGCACGCTGGACTCGATCATTTCGGACTGGGACTTCAACAAGGCGATGACCCGCGACATCCAGGTCGACCTGCGCTACATCCTGTGGAACATGAAACACGTCGACCACGCCGACAACCTGCTGAAGGAAATGAACGCCGAATAAGCGCCTCATCCTTAAGCCGGAAGCCACGCCCCTGTAAAGCGGCGTGGCTTTTTTCATGGATGGGGTACATTATTGTTTCCGTCCAAAACCACTGAAGGAGATTCCATGTCCGCGAAGAAAATCGCCGTTGTGATCGGCAGCCTGCGCAAAGAGTCGCTCAACCGTAAGATCGCCAAGGAAGTCATCGCGCTGGCGCCGGCGTCGCTGAGCCTGGAGATCGTCGAGATCGGTGAACTGGCCATCTACAACGAGGATCTGGAAGGCAACGGCGCCACGCCGCCGCAGGCGTGGACCCAGTTCCGCGACCGCATCAAGGAATTCGACGGCGTGCTGTTCTTCACGCCGGAATACAACCGCTCCACCACCGCCGCGCTGAAGAACGCGCTCGACGTCGGCTCGCGTCCTTACGGCAGCAGCGTCTGGAGCGGCAAGCCGGCCGGCATCGTCAGCGTGTCGCCCGGCGCCACCGGCGCGTTCGGCGCCAACCACCACCTGCGCCAGTCGCTGGTGTTCCTCGACATGCCGACGCTGCTGCAACCGGAAGCCTACATCGGCGGCGCCGCCAAACTGCTCGGCGACGACGGCAAGCTGAACAACGACAGCACCAGGGAGTTCCTGAAGAAATTCATCGACACCTACGCCACCTGGGTCGAGACCAACGCCAAAAAGAAGTAATCAGCGTTTGATCACCGTGAAGGCATAGCCGGTCTCCTTCAGCGTGGCCGGCACCCACACCCGCGGCGCGCCGCGGTTCAGCGCCAGCAGGTGCGGACCGTCGCGCCCCGGCAGCAAGGCAACATCCGCGCCCGGCAGGCGCTGCGCCAGTTGCAGCGCGCCGTCCGCCGCGCCGGCCCGGCTGACATACACCCGGTACGAGGCGCGGCTGTCGCCGATCTCCAGCAGATAGCCGGCCACCGTCGCCATGCCGGCGCTTCCCGGCATGGCGGTCACCCGCAGCCGCGTTTTCTGCTTGCGCAGCTCCAGCGCGTTCCACGGCTGCATCGGATACAGCTTCGGTCCGCCGGCTCTGGGCGGCACGCCGCTGTCGCTCGGCTCCGCCACCACCACCCGCAAGCCGTCGCGCAAGGCCAGCAACGGCGCCAGCCCGTCATAACGGCCGGCCGTGGCCGGCGTCACCAGCAGCAGGTCGGCCGCCGGCCAGCTGCGCGCGATGTCCTGGCTGTACGCCTCGGCGTCGGCGTCCACCGTCAGCACCGTCAGGCCCTGGAAGCTGATCAGCACCATGCCCTTGCCGACCGGCTGCATGCGCCCCTGCGCCACGCTGCCGCCGCCATTGCCGTCCAGCTCGATCACATAGCGCGGCCCGACCTGCGCCACGCCCCAGCGGCAGCCCAACGCCATCAGCAACACCACGCCCACCGCCCGCCAGCCATAGTGGTTCCGCATCGCAGCCTCCCTCGAAGTCATGAGAGGTCCAGTAAAACACCGGCCGCATAAATTTACCTTGAAGCAACTCAAGCCAGCAGCTGCGGGCGCTCAAAAAACGGGCACAATGATACAATTCTGCCCTCCTCCAAATTCCCGCTGAGATTCAGAAGACCATGCACGCAGACATGCCGACGCCTTACGAAAAAGGCAATCACAACCAAACCACCACGTGGAGCGAATGCATCGCTTTCTACGAAGAGCTGGCCCGGCGCTTCCCGCACGTGCTGCGCTTTGAGCAGATCGGCCTGTCCGACGGCGGCATCCCGGTACATGCCGGCGTGGTCAGCGCCGACGGCGTGCACGACCGCAGCCAGATCAAGGCCGAAGGCCGCACCGTCTTCTTCAACAACAACGGCATCCATCCGGGCGAACCGGAAGGCGTCGATGCCTGCATGGCCATCGTGCGCGACCTGTGCTTCGATCCGGCCAGGCTGGCCGCGCTGGGCAAGACCGTGCTGCTGTTCGTCCCGCTGTACAACGTCGATGGCGCACTGAACCGCGCCGACACCTCGCGCGTCAACCAGGACGGCCCGGAGCAGTTCGGCTTCCGCGGCAACAGCCGCCACCTCGACCTGAACCGCGACTTCATCAAGTGCGACACCTACAACGCCCAACTGTTCAACCAGCTGCTGACCAGCTGGGACCCGGACGTGATGGTGGACACCCACACCTCCAACGGCGCCGACTACCCGTACACCATGACGCTGATCCACACCCAGGCGGACAAGCTGGGCTACGGCCTCGGCCCCTTCCTGCGCGAGACCATGCTGCCGCACATCTACAAGGAAATGGACGCCAAGGGCTGGCCGACCTGCCCTTACGTCAATCCGGTGCAGGACACGCCGGACGACGGCATCGCCGAATTCCTCGAAGTGCCGCGCTTCTCGACCGGCTTCGCCGCCCTGCACCACGTGATCGGCTTCATGCCGGAGACGCATATGCTCAAGCCCTTCAAGGACCGCTACGACTCGATGCGCGCCCTGCTGGACGTGACCATGGACTTCACCATCCGGTACGGCGAACAAATCAAGCAGCTGCGCGCCGACGCCAAGCAGCAGGCCGCCAACGCCACCGACTGGACCGTCAACTGGAAGATGGACGAATCGAATCCATCGACCTTCCGCTTCAAGGGCTACGCCGCGCAGCGCAGCGCCAGCCTGCTGGGCAACTACCAACGCCTGTCCTACGACCGCAGCCAGCCGTGGGAAAAGGACATCGCCTACTACAACAGCTTTGTGCCGGCGGCCACCGTGCGTGCGCCGAAAGGCTACATCGTGCCGCAAGCCTGGCGCGAAGCCATCGAACGCCTGCAATGGAACGGCGTGGAGATGGCCCGCTTCGACGAAGCGCAGACGGTGGAAGCGCAGTACTATCACATCGCCTCCGTGACCTCGCGCAGCAACGCCTACGAAGGCCATATGTACCATGACGACGTGCAGCTGGAAGCGCGCACCGCCAGCTTCACCGTGCAGCCGGGCGACTACTTCATCCCGCTGAAGCAGGCCAACGCCCGCTACGCCGTCGAAACGCTGGAGCCGCAAGGCCACGACTCCTTCTTCCGCTGGGGATTCTTCAACAGCGTGCTGGAGAAAAAAGAAGCCTACTCCGATTACGTGTTTGAAGACCTCGCACTGGAAATGCTGGAAACCGAACCGGAACTGAAAGCGAAGTTCGAAGCATGGAAGACCGCCAATCCGGCGCTGCTGTCGGACCAGGATGCGGTGCTCGGCTTCATCTTCGCCCATGGCAAGCGCCATGCGGAACCGGAATGGCGCCGCTACCCGGTGCTGTCCGTCTTCTAAACAATTTAAAACCGCGTTACCACATGCGCATCCCGGCGATCCTGGGATGCGCATGCAAGCTGCCCACAAGGCCATAGCCATGCATTACGCACTCAATCTGCGCACCTTCTTCTACAGCCATTACTTTTATCTTGGCTTGCGTTTTGCCGCCGGCCTGGTTGGCGTCACGCTGATCACCCTTCAATTTGCCGACATGGCGGTCGCCATGACGGTCTGCATCGGCGCGCTGTGCACCGCGCTGATGGACATGCCCAGCCCTCTGCGCCACAAGTTCAACGAGATGAGCGCCTCGGTGTTGCTGTGCAGCGCCGTCACCCTGCTTATCAGCCTGTGTGCGCCGTATCACTGGCTGCTGATGACGATGCTGGTACTGGTCAGCTTTGCCGCCTGCATGATGGTGGTGTACGGCCGCAAGTCGATGCCGCTGCAACTGGCCACGCTGTTCATCATGACCATGTCGATGGAACACGACATGACCGTGCGCGAGTCCTTCGTCCACACCGGCCTGTTCACGCTCGGCGCAGTGGCCTACCTGGCTTATGCGATGGGCATCTCGTGGATACTGCGCCACCGCATCAAACAGCAGGTGCTGGCGGAGGCGCTGTTCGAACTGGCGGCCTACATCGACATCAAGGCCGACTTCTACGATGCGCGCCACAACCTCACCGAACAATTCAACAAGCTGATACGCCACCAAAGCCTGCTGGCCGACCGCCAGCAAGCCTCGCGCGACCTGATCTTGCGCGCCCACAACAACGCCCGTGACGCCATCGTGGTGCAGGTCCACGTCTGCATGCTGGACCTGTATGAGTTGATCCTCTCCACCCACACCGATTACGCGCTGCTGCGCACCCACCTGGCCGATTCGCCGGTGATGCAGACGCTGCACGACCTGGCCTACAAAGCCGCGCGCGATATCGAATCGGTGGCCTACGACGTCACGCGCAAGAAGTCCTCGTATCCGGAGATCAGCTACGATCCGGAGATGGCCGCCATCGAGGCGGAACTGGCGGCGATCCAGCAGCGCATCGACCAGGGCAAGCCGCAGCACGAAGCACTGGCGGTGCTGCGCGCGCAGCGCAACAAGATCCGCGCCATCATCAAGATGATCGGCGAACTGCACCAGGCCAGCCAGAAGGCCTACGACACCACCCCGTTCTGGGTCGACGCCGACATGGGTCCGTTCCTGTCGCAGCAGAAGTACGAGTTCCGCATGATCCTGTCGCACCTGCGCCTGGACTCGCCGATCTTCCGCTTCTCGCTGCGGGTGGCGATGGCGATTTCGGTCGGCCTGGCGGTGGCGGCGATCCTGCCGTATGCGGCGCACAGCTACTGGATCGTGCTGACGATTGTGATCATCCTCAAGCCCAGCTTCAGCATGACCAAGCAGCGCCGCAGCGACCGCATCATCGGCACCATCATCGGCTGCGTGATCACGGCGCTGATCATCAAGTTCCTCAACTACCCGGCGCTGATCCTCTGCATCCTGGTGCTGGCGACGGTGGCCACGCCCACCTTCATCTACCTGCGCTACCGCTATGCGGCGATCGCGGTGTCGATCATGATCCTGCTGCAGATGCACCTGATCGCCCCCGGCAACCAGGACCTGATCACGGAACGGCTGATCGATACCTTCATCGGCGCGGCGGTGGCGACGGCGTTCAGCTTCGTGCTGGCGAACTGGGAATATCAAAGCCTGCCGCGCCTGGTGCGCGAAGTGCTGGACGTGAACCTGCGCTACATGCAGGCCAGCTTCGATCTGCTGCAAGGCAAAGGCAGCGACGATTTCGCCTACCGCATCGAACGCAAGCGCCTGATGGACAGCCTGGCCGCGCTGAGTTCCGCGCTGGTGCGCATGCTGGATGAGCCGGCGCGCAAGCAGCGCGCGGTGGAGGACATCAACCTGTTCATCGTGCAGAACTACCTGCTGGTGGCGCACGTGGCGGCGCTGCGCGCGATCCTGCGTCGGCATGTGAAGGAGCTGCCGGCCGAACCGGTGAACGCCATGCTGACCGAAAGCCACGATCAGGTGGTGGAGGTGCTGACGCGCGCACTCGCGCCGGGCAAGGCCGAGATCGAGCCGGTCATGGTGCCGATGGCGCCGATGTCCCAGGACGGCAATGCCGTGCCATGGTCCGGCTGGCCGCTGGTCCAGCGCCGCATCCGCCTGTTGCAGGCGGACGCCGTCAAGATCATCGTCCACCGCGAAGCCATCCTGCGCGACCTGGCGTAGGCAATCAATCGAGATAGGCCGCCAGTTCCTCCGGCGCGCCTTTCGGAAACGCCTCCTTCAGATACGCGAGAAACGCCGACACGCGCGCGCTGAGCAGGCGCCGCGATGGATACAGCGCCCACAGCGCAATCTCCGGCCCTTCCACATCGCCCCAATGCACCAGCGCGCCGGCAGCCAGGTCATGGCTGACCAGCGACACCGGCAGACATGCGGCGCCAACGCCCGCGCGCACCGCATCCCGCACCATGATCAGCGACGACAGCGACAGTACCGGATCGAACGCGATGTCCTGCACGCTGTCCGCCGCGCGCACGCGCCACGCGCCGGCCGCATTGCCGGCGCCGCGCACCACCGCTGGCACCGCGGCGCCATCCGCCGGCCGCGTAAGCGACGGGCCGGCCACCACCACCATGCGGTCGCGCAGCAGGATGCGTCCCACCAGATTGGCATCCGCAGCCGGATTGACGCGGATGACCAGGTCATAGCCTTCCTCGACCATGTCCACGCTGCGGTCTTCCGTCGTCACCTCCAACCGCACGGCCGGATAGCGCAGCGCGAAGCCGGCGGCCAGCTTGCCCATCGCCGTCTGCGAAAACAGCAGCGGCGCGCTGACGCGCAACCTGCCGTGCGGCGTGCCGCCACCCAGCGCGATTTCCGTCGCCGCCGAATCGATCTCCGACAGCAGCGCGCCGGTGCGCTCGTATAGCGCCTGCCCTTCCTGCGTCAGCTTGAGGGCCCGCGCGCCGCGCTCGAACAGGCGCAGACCGAGGCTGCTTTCCAGTTCAGCCACGCGGCGCGACAAGGTGGCCTTGGGCCGATCGGACGCGCGCGCCGCCTTGCCGAAGCCGCCATGGCGGGCAACCAGGTTGAAATCAGCCAATGCAAGCAAATCCATGTGTTCCACCCGTGAGACAGTAAGTCCAAATATACCATCTATCGAACCGCCGCTGGAATACCTACCATGGGAACCATCATCAACCACAAACGGAGAACTTCCATGACTATCCTCGTAACCGGCGCCACCGGTAAAGTTGGCACCCAAGTGATCGAACAACTCGTCAAACGCGGCGCCGACGTGCGCGCACTGGTGCGCAATCCCGCCAGCGTCAGCCTCCCCGCCGGTGTCAGCGTCGCCCAGGGCGACCTGCTCGATCCGGACTCGCTGCGCGGCGCGCTGTCCGGCGTTTCCACGCTGTTCCTGCTCAACGCCGTCGCGCCCGACGAATTCACGCAGGCGCTGATCGCGCTGAACGTCGCCAGGGAAGCCGGCGTCAAGCATGTGGTCTACCTGTCGGTGATCCACAGCGACCTGTATGTCAACGTGCCGCACTTCGCCGGCAAATACGGCGTCGAACGCATGATCGAGCAGATGGGCTTCAGCGCCACCATCCTGCGTCCCGCCTACTTCATGGACAACGATCTGACCATCAAGGACGTGGTGCTTGGCTACGGCGTCTACCCGATGCCGGTCGGCGACAAGGGCCTGGCCATGATCGACGTGGGTGACATCGGCGAAATCGCCGCGCTGGAACTGATCCGCCGCAACCAGTCCGCCACGCCGCTGCCGCTGGAGCGCATCAACCTGGTCGGGCCCGACACGCTAACCGGCGCCGACATCGCTGCCGCATGGTCGTCGGTGCTGGCCCGGCCGATCGCCTACGGCGGCGGCGACACCGCCGCCTTCGAACAAAACCTGCGCAACTTCATGCCCTGCTGGATGGCCTACGACATGCGCCTGATGGGCGAACGCTTCCTCACCGACGGCATGATTCCCGACGCCGGCGACGTGGAGCGCCTGACCGCGCTGCTGGGCCGTCCGCTGCGCGCCTACCGTGACTTTGCCGCTGCCATCGCAGCTTGAGGAGAACGTCATGATCTATGCAACCGCCACCGTTCCAGTCAATCCCGAAAGAGAAGCGCCATTGACGCGTGCCCAGGTCTGGCGCGGCCTGGTGCTCAAGGCCCGCGACGCCCGTCTGTTCCTGCCGCCCGGACTGTGCACCCGCTCCGACGTGGTGGAGCAAAGCGCCACCCACATCGTGCGCGAAGCCACCATCTCCGGCGATGATCTGCGCGAGATCATCAGCTTCGAGGCGGAGAACAAGGTGTCCTTCTTCCAGGCTTCCGGCCCGCGCGAAGGCGTCATCATCAATGAGTTGTTCGAGGATGAGGCAGGCGTGCTGCAACTGCGCTTCTACTGCTACCTGGGCCTGCGCGGCAAGCAGCCGGGAGGCGCCGAGGAGCAGGCGGAGCAGGTCTGGATGAGCGGCGACAAGGGCTACAAGACCGCCCTGCTGTCCACGCTGAAGCGCACGCGGGAATTGCTCGCCGCCGGCAAGCTTTAAGGCACGCAAGCTGATACCATGAGGCGATGAAAACATCGCCTTCCGCCTTCAGCACGCGCGACCTCATCTCCGCGCTCATCGTTGTCATCATCTGGGGCACCAACTTCGTCGCCATGAAAGTCGGGCTGCGCAACCTGACGCCGTTCCAGATGGGCGCTGCGCGCTACGTCTTTGCCATCCTGCCGCTGATCCTCTTCGTGCGCCCGCCCAAGCTGGCGCCGAAGTGGGTGATCGCTTACGGCATGAGCCAGGGCGTGGGCCAGTTCGGGCTGTTGTTCCTGTCGCTGAAGGTCGGCATGTCCGCTTCGCTGGCCTCGGTGATTTTGCAGACGCAGGTGTTCTTCACCGCCATCTTCGGCTTCATGCTGCTGAAGGAGCACGCTAGCCGCGCGCTCATCACCGGCCTGCTGCTGGCGGCGCTGGGACTGGCCTGCTTCGGCGCCAGTTCGCTGCAATCGGTCAGCAGCAGCGACATCACGCCCGCCGGTTTCGTGCTGTGCCTGGTCGGCGCGGCCATGTGGGCGGTGTCGAATATCGTCGTGCGCCGCGCGCAGAAGGAGACGCCGGACTTCGACGTCATCAGCTTCATCGTGTGGTGCGGCGCCGTGCCGGTCGTGCCCTTCATGCTGCTGTCGCTGGCCTTCGACGATCCGGCCACGCGCTGGCAGTGGCTCGGCGCACCATTCATCACCTGGGTCGCGGTCGCCTACGTCGGCTGGATCTCCACCATCATCGGCTACGCGATGTGGACCCGGCTGCTCAAGCGCCATCCGGTCAATCGCGTGGCGCCGTTCAGCCTCGGCGTGCCGGTGGTCGGCATCGCGTCCGGCATGCTGGCCCTCGGCGACGTCATCACCGCCTGGCAGTGGGCCGGCGTGCTGCTGATCGTCTGCTCGCTGGTGTGCACCATGTTCGGCGGCCGCTGGCTGGACCGCCAGCGCTGATCAAGCGGCGAAGCAGATGCGGTTGCGGCCCGTCTCCTTGGCGCGGTACAGCAGCGCATCGGCCTTCTGCAGCATCGCCTCCGCCGTGCCGGAGGCGACGTCGGCGCACACGCCCATGCTGATCGTCACCTTCAACTCCGGATGCAACTGGTGCCAGGGGAAGGATTCGATCAGCGCGCGCAGCTTGTCGCACAGCGCCGCCGCCTGCGGCAGCTCGGTTTCCGGCAGCGCCATGACGAACTCCTCGCCGCCGTAGCGCGCCACCAGATCGCTCAGGCGCATGTGGCTGCGCAGGATTTCGCCGATCTGACGCAGCACGGCGTCGTCGGTGGCGTGCGAGAACTGGTCGTTGATGCGCTTGAAGAAGTCGATATCGCCGATCACCACACTCATGGGCCGCTTGTGGCGCGCCGCGTGGCTAAACAGCGTGCAGGCCTGCTCGTCGAAGTGGCGGCGGTTATGCAGCTTGGTCAGCGCATCGCGCACGCTCAACTCCCGCATCTGCTCCGTCTGTGCCAGGATGGTCTGGTGAGACGCGTTCAACTCCTCGTGGGTGCGGGCCAGCCGCTCGCTCATGGCGTTGAAGGCGACGGCCAGTTCCGCCACTTCGTCCTTGCCCTCCACCGGCACGCGTTGCAGCAGCGAGCCGCCATGCATGGCGCGCACGGCGCCGGTCAGATGCCCCAGGCTGCGGCCCAGTTCACGGCTCAGCAGCACGCCGAGCGCCAGCGCCAGCAGCGCGGCCACGCTGCCGCCGAACCACAGCGCCTCGCGCATGGCGGCCAGATACTGCTGCTCCTCCCGGCTTGGCGTAATCACGCCTTCCGGCGACACATAGGCGGCGATGCGGCCGGCCACCATCACCGGTCGCGCATCCTTGCGGGCGGCGTCCGGCAGCGGCTCGCCGGAGCGATACACGCCGGCGCCCAGCAACACGCGGAAGTCGGCGTCCGCCAGGATGAAATGGAATGGCGGCTCGCCGCGGCGCTCCGGCGGCGGACGGCGATCCTCGCCGGGCTGCGGCGGCGGTGGCCGGTCGCCCGGATGCGGCCGCACGGCCATGAACGCATCGAAACCTTGCTTGCCGGGGCTGGCCTGCCAACTGCCGTAGGGTTTCAGGTAATCGGTAACGGCCGCATGAAAATGTTCCGCCGCCTGCTCGCGCCGGATGCCGTCCACCCGCTTGGTCATGCCGGCGTAGGCCAGAACGCCTACCATCGCCACCGCCGCCAGTCCGGTCAACAGCAACGCCAGCATGAATTTTGTGCGCAAGGACATTCCGGCTCCAAAAGATTATTGCTATATGGACAGCAATGATAGCAGTTTCACGTTGCCCCTCAGCAGCACTTTTTCATAGTTAGAACGCAGAGTTATATAGATTTCTTATGGCTGAAATCATAAATCTAAAGTTTTCTTATTACTGAAAGCGGCGCATACTGCAACGCAACAAACGAATATTTATGGAGCTTCCGATGAGCGCAACGACTTTTACCCAATCTGCTGATACTGGCTACTTCACCAATGTTGCCAACGCTGTACGTCAGCTGTTCGCTGCGGTGTTCGCCGTAGAACAGCCGGCTGTGTCGCAGCGCAACAAAGAAGAAACCATCTGGTGGCTGAACAGCCTCGCGAATGACTGCGAGCGCCACTCCCCTAACCTGTCTGCCGAGCTGCGTTTCTTCGCATCGCGCGGTTAATCGAATTTACTTTACGGAGAATACTATGCTGACCATCATCGAAAACCTGCCTGCTGCAATCGCTCTGTCCGGCCTGGTGCTGCGCCTGTACCTGGGCAACAAGCCAGAAACCAACGAAGAGTAAGCTGCACACTTACCGAGCAAAATGGCAAAAAGCCCCGGCACGCGCAAGCGGCCGGGGCTTTTTAACGTCTACAGCAATTACTGACGATTGAGACGCGAATTGCGCATGCTGTACAGGAAGTACGTCAGCACCGTGGCGGTAATCCAGATGCCGAAGATGGTGTAGGTCGTCATCGACAGGCCAAACATCAGGTACAGGCAGGCGGCGATGCTCAGGCCCGGCACCAGATACGGGCCGCCCGGCACGCGGAAGCCCTTCACCGCCGACGGGCCAGCCTTGCGGCGCATCACCGGCACCGCCACCGACACCACGCTGAACGCCGTCAGCGTGCCCATGCTGACCATATCCCACAGGAAGGTCGCATCGACAAAGCCGGCCACCAGGCCCACCACGATGCAGACGATCAGCGTGTTCTGCACCGGCGAGCCGGTGCGCGGGCTGACCTTCTGGAACACCGGCGAAATCAGGCCGTCCTTGGAAATCGCGTACAGGATGCGGGTCTGCCCGTAGATCGTCACCAGCGTCACGCTGAACACGGAAATCACCGCGCCCGCCGCCAGCACCAGCGCCGGCCAGGTCTGGCCGGTGACGTTTTGCAGGATCACGGCAAGGCCGGCTTCCTGGCCGGCGAACTTGGCGGCAGGCTGCGCGCCCATCGCGGCCACGGCCACCAGCATGTAGAACACGGTAACGATGCCCAGCGCGGCCAGAATGCCGATCGGCACGTTGCGGGTCGGATTGCGCACTTCTTCGCCGGCCGTGGCCACGGTGTCCAGGCCGATGAAGGAGAAGAACACGGTCGCCGCCGCCGCCGTCACGCCGGCCATGCCGGTGTAATGCGTGCCGCCGTCCGGGCTGAAGAACGGATGGAAGTTATTGATGTCGAAACCGCTGAAGGCGATCACCACGAAGAAGACCAGGATCGCCAGCTTGATCATCACCATGATGGCGTTGGTGGTGGCTGATTCCTTGGCGCCACGGATCAGCAGCAAGCAGCACAGGCACACCAGGATGATCGGCGGCAGGTTGATGTGGCCGCCATGCACCTCGATGCCGGTAGCCGTCGAAACAATGGTCGGCGAGCGCAGCATCTCGGGGATGTGCCAGCCGATCGCGTTGTTCAGGAAGTTGTTCAGGTAGTCCGACCAGCCGATCGCCACCGCGCTGGCGGCAAGGCCATATTCCAGCAGCAGGCAGGCGGCCATGATGAAGGCCAGGAATTCCCCGACGGTGGCGTAGGCAAACGAATAGGACGAGCCGGAGGCCGGAATGCGGAACGACAGTTCGGCGTAACACAGCGCGGTCAGGCCGGCGGTGATGGCGGCGATCAGGAAGGACAGGATCACGGACGGGCCGGCCTTGGGTACGGCCTCCACCATCGTGAAGAAAATGCCGGTGCCGATGGTGGCGCCGACACCGATCATGGTCAGGGGGAACAGGCCTACAGAGCGGTGCAAACTGTTGCTGCTTGAAGCGTCTTCTGCGTTTTGATGGGCGACCAGCTTGGTACGGGTCAGTTTCTGGACCAGCGTTTGGTTCACAGGCTATCCTTGTGGGAAATGATGTACGGGCAAAAACACAGCGATTATAGGGCCTTCGCCGCCGTCATCCTAAAGGTATTTTGTGCCACAAATACAACTTTGCCCCTTATCCCATATGGCCTGCGTTACAAGTGCTTACTTTTGATACAGCGGCGTGTATAGATTGCAAATAGGCCACAGGTTACCCTTGAGGCAAGTGTTACTCAAAGCCAAGAAGGAGAGCCAGCCATGCCGATTCAAAAGATTCCAACTGTATCCCGCCGCATCCATCCAGCGTACGTGACTGGCGCCGCCATGATCGTGGTCGGCCTGGCCATTACCCTGACCGCCCTGATCGTCCGCGCTTAAACGTAGCCCAGATAATCACGCTTGCCGATCGCGACGCCCTGGTTACGCAGGATGTCGTGAGCGGTGGTGACGTGGAAGAAGAAATTGGGCAGCGCGAACGTCAGCAGATAGCTTTGACCGGTGAACGCCGGGAAGCCGCCGAAATTCAGATTGATGGCGCGGTCCTCATTGCCATCCAGTTGCGCGGCGGTCACGCTTTCCAGGTAGGCGATGGTATTGGCGATGCGTTCCTGCAGCTGATCGAATGACGTTTCGTTGTCTTCGAACTTGGGCGCCGCCACGCCGCTGAGGCGCTCCACCGACATCTTCGACGTATCGCTGGCGCGCTGCACCTGCGCCGACAGCGGCAACATATCATCGGCCAGCCGCGCCGAAATCAGCGCATCCGGCACCGAGCCATGCTGCTCGACATGCGCCTCCGCCTTCTTCAGCAACGCCGACAACACCTTCAACCCGCGCACAAACACGGGCACCGTCAGTTCATACATCGATAGCGCCATCATCAGCTCCTTGGAAAACTGTGAGTGTAGCGCAAGGGGGAATGACGTGCAGACGGCCGCGCGGGAACACGCGGCCGCGATAGTAGGCGCTTAGGCCATGGCGTCGATGTTGGTGCCGAGTTGGGCGCTGCTGGTGCTGCTGTTGGCGGCGGCCTTGGCGGCTTGGGCCATGTCGTAGACCAGCTGTTCCTGTTGAGTCACGGTGCCGTCTTCGTTCTTGTCGGCCGCTTCGTAGGTTTTGGTGGCGCTGCTGCTGGTGCTCGCGCCGCCTGCTCCACCGGCGCCTTTGGCACCGCCCGCACCACCGGCGCCACTGACGCCTTGCGCGCCGCCTTCGCCGCCGCCTTGCGGACGTGGTGGTTTGAAGTCGCCGCTCTTGATCGCCGAGGTCAGGTCATCCTTGGTGATCGAGCCATTGCCTTGTTTGTCGATGGCGTCGAACTGCTTGGTCGCATCATCGCTCGACACGCCTTTGGATTCCAGGCCTTTGACAAATTCGTCCTTGCTGATGGAACCGTCGGTGTCGGTATCCATGTCGTCGAACATCTTGGTCGCCAGGCGCGCCGCGCCTTTGGCTGGATCGAAGGTCGGGGCGCTGGTCGTGGTGGCGCTGCTCGTGCTGCCGATTGCTGTGCTCATGGTTCTTACTCCGTAGTTAAGGACACTATCCTGTTAACGAACCAAACCATGTATCCATAACCCCACACAGTGTAAAGAGGGGTAAAGATCAATCTGCACGCACCACCATCAAGCCCGCGCGCAGGCCCACCCGCACATCGGGATTCGGGAACACCACCAGCTCCTCCGGATACTGCACGGTGTAGACCGTATCGCCATCGCGCGCAATCTCCTCCCCCTGTTTCATGGCGGTGAAGTTATGCGTCTCTTTACCAAACGCCATCTGGAACTGGTCGCTCAACTTGATGATCTGTCGCGCCGTGTTGAAGATGTGCGGCCGCTGCGCGCCTTCGCGCCTGGCCGCGCCGCGCAGCAAATCGTCCAGCGCCTGCGACGCGTCCTTGAACTGCGCCAGGTCGTTCTGACCCAGCGTGCCGATGCGGCCCAGTTCTATCGTGGTGCCGGCCGCCGCGTGATGCTCGGCCGAGTAGTAGCTGTAGGTGCCGACCGATGCCGGATTCATAATGATGGCGCCGATGCCGGCAAGCCCCAGCCAATCAATCAACTGCGCGCGCGCCGCATCGGGTATCAACTCCGGCACGATGGCAAACGTCGGATACACGGACGGACGAATCGCCGTGTGCAGATCGAGATGCCAACGCTGCGGCCCAGCATCCTTGAAGAACGCGGTGGTGGCCGCGATCATCACATCCGCGCGTGCCGCTTCGGCAGTGCCTTCCAGCGTGCCGCGCTGCGCACGGAACATGCGGTTCAGGTCCGCATCGATGAAACGCTTGCCGGCGCGGATCGCACCGATATTGCCGACGCAAAGCATCAGGTCCACCGCCAGCGCGGAAGGCTGATGCGACAAGGCGTCCAGCAGATAAGCCACGACTTCGATCGGCCCCGTCTCGTCGCCATGCACGCCGACCGAGATCAGCACCGCCGGCCGCGATGCGCCGCGCACGCCGGCGGCGGTGATCGTAATGATCCCATCCGCCGGTTCGGCGACCGCAAAGCCGGCTGTCGTGAAGCGCTGCGCGACGGCGCTGAAATCCGCCTCCGCGAGCGCGCGCACGGCTTGTGGCAAAGCTGACGGCAAATCGCTCATCGTCTTACGCCGCCAATGCCGTGGCGCTGGCGTTGACCGCTTCGGACAAGGCCCACACGTCCAGCATCGCCTGTTCCAGATCCGTCGCCAGCGAGTAGCCCGACAGACCCAGCGTGTTGGCGACCACCTCCACCGCCTCCAGCGCCGAATGATCGCCGGTGGCATGCTTCAGCACCTGCGACAGCAAGCGTTGCTGCGTGCGGCGCAGCGCGTTCTGCGCGTAGCTGCGCAGCTGTTCCTGCGAACGACTGGTGGCCGGCAGCTTCAGGCCGCGTTCCAGCGTATCGATGCCGACCTGCGTGCGCAGTGCCAGGCCAACCTGCAGGAACGCCGGCAAGTCCATGTCCGCCGGACGCGATACCGACAGCGCCGCAAACACAAACGCCGCCACCGCCTCGATCGCATCGACCGCCATCCAGGCGTGCACAAACTCCACCGGCAGGCCGGCGGTCAGTTCCGCTTCCGACTGGCCGCTGGCAGGCGTCAGCTGTGCCAGCGTTTCCGGATTGCCGAACAGGCCGGTCAACTCGCCCACGCCATTGCGCAGCTGATCGGCAGGCACCGACAGCGCGCCCTCGATGACCGCCTTCTGCAGCACGCGGCTGTGCGCATCGACCTTGATCGAGGCAGCACGCGGCACTTTCAACGCATCGGCATCGAGCGCGTTGTACACCGGCGCCAGATTCAGCGCGGACCATGCCTGGCCCCACGCCAGGATCACATCCGCTTCATCGACGCCGTGTTCGCCGGCCAGCTGGCGCAGCATCAGCGGACCGCAGCGGTTCACCGATTCGTTCGCCAGCACGGTCGCCAGGATGGCGTTGGCCAGCGGGTGCGCCAGCGCAGGACGGGTTGCCACCAGCAGATCCGGGAAGTATGGCTTCAGCATCGATTCAGCCCAGCTGTTTTCGGTCAGCGGCAGCGCCGACAAAATGCGCTTGTAGCGGTTCTTCACGTTGGCGATGACCACCGCCAGTTCCGGCGTGGTCAGGCCGCGGCCGTCGGCCTTGCGTCGCGCCAGTTCAGCCACCGACGGCAGCTGCTCCAGTTCACGCGACAGCGCGCCCTCTTCCTCCAGCGACGCGATCAGCGCCGCATAGCCATCCTGCACTTCGGCGTCGGTCTGCGCCTGCAGTTCGCGCACCAGCAGCTGCGTTTGCAGCGTGTTGTCGCGCAAGACCAGGCGTTCGATGTCGTCGGTCATGTCATTCAGCGTGCGGTTACGGTCCGCTTCGCTCAACTGGCCGGCGTTCATTTCCACGTCCAGCCACATCTTCGCGTTCACTTCGTGGTCCGAGCAATCCACGCCGGCCGAGTTGTCGATCGCATCGGTGAAGATGCGGCCGCCGGACAGCGCGAACTCGATACGGCCGGCCTGCGTCGCCCCCAGGTTGCCGCCCTCGGTCACCACCTTGCAGCGCAGCTGGTTGCCGTCCACGCGGATATTGTCGTTGGCGCGGTCCTTCACCTGCGCATGGGTCTCGGTCGAGGCCTTGATGTAGGTGCCGATGCCGCCGTTGTAGAACAGGTCCACCGGCGCCAGCAGAATGCGGTGCATCAGTTCTTCCGGCGGCAGCGCGCTTTCCTCGATATCCAGCACGGCGCGGATTTCAGGCGACAGCTCGATCAAACGCGCGCTGCGCGGGAACACGCCGCCGCCTTGCGAGATCAGTGCCTTGTTGTAGTCTTCCCACGAGGAGCGCGGCAGCGCGAACATGCGCTCGCGTTCCACGAACGAGACCTCCATGTCCGGATTCGGATCAAGGAAGATATGACGGTGATCGAACGCCGCCACGATCTTCAGTTTGCGCGACAACAGTGCGCCGTTGCCGAACACGTCGCCCGACATATCGCCCACGCCCACCATGGTGACCGGCGACACGTGGATGTCGTGATCCATTTCGTAGAAGTGGCGCTTGACCGCTTCGAACGCACCCTTGGCGGTGATGCCCATCTTCTTGTGGTCGTAACCGTTCGAACCGCCCGACGCGAACGCGTCGCCCAGCCAGAAGCCGCGCTGCACGGCGATGCCGTTGGCGATGTCGGAGAAGGTCGCGGTGCCCTTGTCGGCCGCCACCACCAGGTAAGGATCGTTAGGATCGTAGACCACGGTATCGGCCGGCGGCACGATGTTGCCCAGCACGCGGTTGTCGGTCACTTCCAGCAGGCTGGCGATGAACAGGCGGTAGACTGCTTCGCCTTCCGCCGCGATGGTTTCGCGCACGGCGTCCTTCGGCATCTGCTTGCAGACGAAGCCGCCCTTGGCGCCGGCCGGTACGATGACGGCGTTCTTCACCATCTGCGCCTTCACCAGGCCCAGGACTTCGGTGCGGTAGTCTTCCATGCGGTCCGACCAGCGCAAGCCGCCGCGCGCCACAGGGCCGCCGCGCAGGTGCACGCCTTCGAAGCGGCGCGAGAACACAAAGATTTCGCGGAACGGACGCGGCTCCGGCACCAGCAGCAGATTGCTGGTATCGAATTTGAAGATGATCTTGTCGCCCTGCTGATCGTTCTGGAAGTAGTTGGTGCGCAGCGTGGCGCTGATCAGCGTCGCCATCGCGCCCAGCACTTCCTCGCTGTCGGCGTGGTTGATGGCCGGCAGGCGGCTCTTGATGTCGGCAACCTTGTCCAGTGCGGCGGCGCGGGTGGCGTCGTCGTTCGATGGATCGAAGCGTTGCAGGAAGGCGTCCACCAGTTCCTTGACGATGACCGGCTGCTTGCGCAGCGTCTCGGCCATGTAGCGTACCGAGAAGCGCGGGCTGGCCTGGCGCCAGTAGCTCATGTAGGCGCGCACCAGCTGCACTTCGCGCACGCTCAGGCCACCTTCGACCACCAGGCCGTTCAGGCGGCCGTCTTCGGCGGCGTCGTTGAACAGCGCGGCGAACAGCTCTTCCGCCACCGGCACGATTTCCGGCTTGGCCAGCTTGGCCGCGCTTTCCGCATCCACCGACAGGCTGGTGACGTAGTGACGCTCGCCGTTCACGCGCAGCGAGTGCGCCTGTTCGCGGTCGATGGTCACGCCGGCGTTATGCAGCGCCGGCAGGATGGTCGACAGCGACGGCACGCGGTCGACCGAGTACAGGCGAATCGTGGTATGGCCGTTGTCGGCTTCCACGCGCACGTTCACGCGCGACGGATCGGGATTGCGCAGGATCGCGCCCAGATCGTGGAAGGCGGCGGACGGCGTGGTGGTGGCGACGTAATCGGTCGGCAGCATGGCGCACATCTTGCGCAGGCTGGCGCGCAGCGGAACGTCGGCCACGGCGTCGGCCAGCACGGAGAATTTGTCGTGCCAACCGTCCATCACCGCCAGCAGCGGTTGCTGGATATCGGTTTCCAGATCCAGCGGATAGCGCGCGCCGTGGGCGATCAGGTAGACGCGGGCCAGCGGACCGTCGGCCACCAGCGTTTGCGAGCTGACGTGCTGCGCGCCGGAGCTGGCTTGCAGCGCCTTGGCCAGGGCCGATGCGACGCTTGCGCTGTAACGCTCGCGCGGCAGGTAGACCAGCACATTCAGGTGACGCGCATAAACGTCGCGGCGGGCGAACACCTTGGCGCGCGGCTGCTTGTACAGCGAGACCACGGCGCCGCAGACTTCGGCCAGCCATTCAGGGTCCGCTTCCAGCGCTTCGGTGCGCGGCAGCGATTCGAGGATCTCGACGAACTTCTCGGCGCGGAAGCCTTCCTGGCGCACGCCAGCGATGCTCAGCACGCGCGCCACGCGGCCGCGCGCGAACGGCAGGCGGTTCAGCGGCGTCGAGGTGGCGGCGCGGGTGAACAGGCCGACGAAGCAGTATTCACCGAGGATCGCGCCTTGCGCGTCGGTGCGGCGGATGCCGATGAAGTCCAGCTGCTGGTCGCGGTGCAGCGTGCCTTCCACGTCGGCCTTGACGATGGACAGGCTATGGCCACGCTTGGACAGCGTATCGAAATCGCCAGGGATGTTGGCCAGACAGGTGCCGTACACCGGATGCGAGGTATCCTGCAGCACGCCGATGCGGCTCGGGATATCGCGTTCCAGTTCGCGCACGCCCGGCTTGACGGCGTAGTAGGCGTAGCCGAACGGCTCGAAGCCTTCGGTCTTGGCCCACTCCAGGAAAGCGGCGACCTCCTTGCCTTCTTCGCCATGCGCCGCGGCTTCGGCGCCGATGCGGCTGAAGTGTTCCAGCATGGCGGCGCGGTCGCGGCGCACCACGGCGGCGTCGCGCGACACCATCTCGATGCGTTCCACCAGCATGCCGATTTCGGCTTCCGGCAAATCCTCGGTCAGCAGCACCAGCACGTAGGATTCCAGCTTGGCGCCGGCTTCGCCGACGGCGGTCACCGCGCCATCCGCATCTCGCGTCACCGGCAGCACGGCGTTCAGCACACCGTTGGCGGTGACACGCAGTTTGCGCATCGCCATCACGATGGAGTCCACCAGATACGGCATGTCGTCATTCAGGATCAGCAGCGCGGTGGCCATGCCGCCGCGACCATCGGCGTAGCGCAGCCTGGCGATCTGCGCGCCGCTGCCGCGACGCAGCGCGGTCTGCGTGAAGCCACCCCACAATACCGGCGCCAGACTGTCGGGCGCGGTGCCGGCCAGATCGTCGTCGTCCAGTGAGTTCAACCAGGCGGCGATCAGCGCGGCAACCTGGCTATCGTCGCCAGGCGACTTGCTTGCATTGACCAGGTCCAGCGCCTGTTTGCGCAGGTCTTGTGGGGTTTGTTTCATCTTCGCTTCTCCAATACGTTATAGGTATTTGTGTTGCAAAACGCCGCGCCGGCTTGTGGCTGCGCGGTTAGTTAATCGTAGAGTCCCGGCAGGCCCAGAATGCTGCTCAACTCTTCCAGCGCATTATGCACTTCTATTGCCAGTTGCGGGTCTGCCAAATCGGCAGGTTCCAGGCGGTCGCGATAGTGCTTTTCCACCCACGCCACCAGCGTGTGATACAGCGCCTCGGTCATCACCACGCCCTGGTGCATGGCCGCCGCTTCGGCATCGGTCAGCGCCACGCGCAGGCGCAGGCACGCCGGGCCACCGCCGTTGCGCATCGACTGGCGCAGGTCGAAGTGGATCAGCTCATCAATCACGCTGCCGCCGGCCACCAGGCCATCCAGATAGGATGCCACGGATGCGACTTCCTGGCATTCCTGCGGAATCACCAGTGCCATCTTGCCATTGTCCTTGCTCAGCAGCTGGCTGTTGAACAGATAACTCGCCACCGCATCGGCCACCGGCACCTTGGCGGTATCGACGCGGATCGCGTTCAGATCCGCGCCCACACCGGCCATCGCGCGGCGCAGCTGATCGAGCGCACCGGCTTCGTCGGCGAACGCCTGTTCGTGGTAGAACAGGGTATTGGCATTACCTACCGCGATCACGTCGTTGTGGAACACGCCCTGGTCGATGACGTCGGGGTTCTGCTGGATGTAGACGGTGCGTTCGGCCGACAGGCCGTGCAGTCGGGCCACGGCTTGCGATGCTTCCAAGGTCTGGCGCGCCGGGTATTTTTTCGGCGCGCTTGCGGAGGCGTCGAACTCGGTGCGGCCGTAGACGAACATCTCGACGCCGGCGCTGCCGTGGTCCTTGCACAAACGCGTGTGATTGGCCGCGCCTTCATCGCCGAAAGCCGGCGTGCCAGGCAGCGCATCGTGCACGGCGAAGTGCTTCGCGTCCTTGAAGATGGCGCGCAACGCGCGGGACGATTGTTCATGCTCGAAAGCGCGGTGCAGCTTGTTGTTCAGATTAGCGGCGGTGAAGTGCAGGCGGCCGTCCGCGCTGTCGGCCGATGGGCTGACAGTGGCCGCATTCGCGGTCCACATCGGCGACGCCGACCAGGCGCACGCCAGGATCACCGGCGATTCTTTCGCAGCCTTGGCCAGCACCTCGGCATCCGTGCCGGTAAAGCCGATGCTGCGCAACAGGCGGAAATTCGGACGGTCCTGCGGCGGCAGCAGCGCCTGGCCGAAGCCGCGTGCCGCCAGCGCGCGCATCTTGGCCAGGCCTTGCAGCGCGGCCAGCTTGGGATTGGATGCGCTCTTGACGTTGCTGAACGACGCCACATTACCGAAGGACAGGCCGGCGTAGTTGTGCGATGGGCCGACGAGACCGTCGAAGTTGAATTCGCGTGCTGACATGGATGCGGCCCTTAGAAGTGCATGCCCGGCGACAGCTTCGCAGGCATTTCGAGTACGTTGTTTTCAATCGATGCGACCGGATAGGCGCAGTAGTCCGCCGCGTAGTAAGCGCTTGGACGATGATTGCCCGACTGGCCCACGCCGCCGAACGGCGCGCTGCTGGCGGCACCGGTGGTCGGGCGGTTCCAGTTGACGATGCCCGCGCGGGCGCGCACCTGGAAAATCTTCCACAGGTTTTCGTCGTTCGAGATCAGCGCAGAGGCCAGGCCGAACGAGGTGTTATTGGCGGCGTCGATGGCGCTGTCGAAATCGGCCACGCGAACAATTTGCAGCAGCGGGCCAAACCACTCCTCGTCCGGAATGCCCTTGGCGTCCGTGACATCGACGATGCCGGCCGAGACGAAGCCGCTGTTGGCATCCAGGTGCTTCATCTCCAGCAGCAGCTTGCCGCCGCGCGCCACCATATCGGCCTGCGCCTGCACCAGGCGTTTGGCGACCGCTGCCGACACCACGGGGCCCATGAATGGCGCCGGTTCGGCGTCCGAAGGGCCGACGGTCAGGCGGCTGGCCACATCGACCAGGCGCGCGACGATCGCATCGCCGGCGGCGCCGGTCGGCAGGATCAGGCGGCGCGCGCAGGTGCAGCGCTGGCCGGCCGAGATGAAGGCCGACGATACCGCCATGAACACGGCCGCGTCGACTTCCTTCGCATCCCAGATCACCAGCGGATTGTTACCGCCCATTTCCAGCGCCAGCATCTTGCCCGGCTGGCCGCCGAACTGTTTATGCAGCGCGGTGCCGGTCTGGCAGCTGCCGGTGAACAGCACGCCGTCCAGCAGCTTGCTCTGGCCCAGCGCGACGCCGGTTTCGCGGCCGCCGTTGACCAGATTGAGCACGCCATACGGCAGGCCAGCCTGCTCCCACAGCCGCACGGTCTTGATGGCGGTACGCGGTGCGTATTCGCTAGGCTTGAACACCACCGTGTTCCCGGCGATCAGCGCCGGCACGATATGGCCGTTCGGCAGATGGCCGGGGAAGTTGTACGGACCGAATACGCCGAACACGCCATGCGGACGGTGACGCAGCACCGCTTCGCCATCGGCGACCTTGTTGTGCGACTCACCGGTGCGCGCGCCATAGGCCTGTACCGAGATATCGATCTTGTTGGCCATGGTGGTCACTTCGGTGCGTGCTTCCCACAGCGGCTTGCCCACTTCCTCGGCGATCAGCAGCGCCAGCTCCTCGGCATCCTGCTTGAGCAGGTCGCGGAAGCGGGTGCAGACGGCGATGCGCTGCTCCAGCGGCGCCAATGCCCACGCATCGAACGCGGCGCGGGCGGCGGTGGTGGCCTGCGCCACATCCAGCGCGGTCGATTCGTTGCTGGACCAGGTCTGCTTGCCGGTGGCCGGATTGATGGTGACCAGCTCCGCCCCGCTGCCGGCAAGCCATTCGCCGTTGATGAAGTTGCTGATGTTGGGCGTTGAATTAGCCATGGTTCTTCCTCGGATTGAGAGTCAAGGTGCGCACGGTGTCGCCGGTGCGGCAATGCAGGAGTTGTTGTTCAGCCTCCGGCAAGGCGACCGTGCCGTTGACCGGCACCGCCTGCGACAAAATCATGCGGAAATCTTTCAGCGTGGTGTTCGACACCAGCATTGGTTCGGTGGCCACCGTCTCCGGCGCGCAGGCGGAATCCCAGTCGGTCGCAGGACCGATGTCGGACAGCGTGCTGTCGCGCATGGCGCGCAGCTCGGACACGCGCGCCTGCAGCACCGGGCCGGCGTCGAAGATATCGACGTACCCTTCGAAGTACATGCCTTCCTGCTCGAGCAGGCGGCGCGCCGGCGCGGTCGACGTGTGCACCTTGCCGATCACTTCCTGCGCGTCGTCCGGCAGGTAGGCCACGTACAGCGGCTGGCGCGGCATCAGTTCGGCGATGAAGGACTTCTTGCCGACGGCGGTCAGGGCGTCGACGTGGTCGAAGTCCATCTTGAAGAAGTGACGCCCCAGGCCTTCGTAGAACGGCGAGCGGCCATTCTCTTCCTGGTAGCCGCGCATTTCGGCGATCAGCTTTTCGGTGAACAGGTGCGGGAACTGCGCGATGAACAGGAAGCGGCACTTGGACAGCAGCTTGCCGTTGTTGCCGGTCCGGTAGTCCGGATGCAGGAACAGCGAGCACAGTTCCGTGCTGCCGGTCAGGTCGTTCGACAGGTACAGCGTGTCCATGCGCGTGAACACATCCAGCTCGCGGCTGGAGTGCACCAGCGTGCCGATGCGGTAGTTGTAAAACGGCTCGGTCAGGCCCACCGATCCCTTGATGGCGCACACGCCGGCCAGGCGGCCGCTGTCGGTGTCCTCCATCACGAACATGTAGTCGCGCTGTTCGGGCGGGATGGTTTCGGCGAACGAGGCGACGGCGATGTTCAGGCGGTCGCCCATCATCTTCATGTCCGGCTTGAGCGTGGTCATGCCGCTGCCCACCTGCGTGGCCATCACATACAGGGCGTCGAGGTCTTCGGCTTGGATAGCGCGTACTACTAGCATAGGTGGTCCGTTCTTCTTATATTCTGACGCAGATGACGGTATCGCCTTCGGCGATATGGAGCGCTTCCTGTACCTCTACGGACAGCGCCACGCTGAGTTGCGAATCCAGCGCCGGGCAGTGCGTGATGACGGCGCGGAAGTCATGTTCGGAACCGGACGAAACGGCGTAGCGCAGCTGCGGCTCGCGGCCGCGGTCGGGCGTTTCCACCGAGGTGGAAACGCGACGTTGCAGCGCGCCGGTAAAGGTACGCAGCGAATTCTTGTGCGCCTGCAGAATCGGGCCGCCGTCGAAGATGTCGATGTAGTCGTCGGCTTCGAAGCCTTCGGCGGTCAGCAGGTTGAAAGCCAGTTCGCCGGATGGATGGATCTGGCCCATGGCCGCCTGCGCGTCGCCCGGCAGCAGCGGCACGTAGACCGGATAGTGCGGCATCAGCTCGACGATCAGCGTGCGGTTGCGCGCGCCGCCGATGGTGCGTTCGGCGTCGAGGAAATCCATCTGGAAGAATTTGCGGCCCAGCGCATCCCAGAATGGCGAACCGCCTTCGCTGTCGGTGACGCCGGCCAGCGGCACGAAGAAGCGCTCCGAAAAGCGATGCGGCGCCAGCACCGCCAGCATCAGGCGCGCACGCGACAGCAGCGCGGCTTCCGGCGTGCCGTGTTCGCGGTCGCCGACGTAGAAGCTGGATAGCTGCGAATAGCCGGTCAACTCGGAGCACAGCGTCAGCGCGTGTACGCTGTGGCTGATATTCAGGTCGCGCGAGACCTGCTGGATCACGTCGTTGCGGAAGGAGAAATAGGTGCCGTTGGAGCCGGCGGCGGCAAACATGGCGGCGGTGCCGACGATCTGCTTGTCGTCCGACTCCAGCACCAGCAGGTAGCCCTCTTCGCTCGGGATGTCGACATGCGCGGCGAAGGAGGCGATCGACAGTTCGACCATTGCGCGGATTTTCTCGCGCGTCTTGGGCAGGGTATGCACTCCCGGCATGGGCACCGCGGCCAGCGCCTCAAGGGCTGCGATATCCGCAAGTTCGACCGGACGGACTACATACATGGGAACTCCTTAGAGAATGCAAACGGCCCCGGCGCGCAAAACACGCAGGGCCGAAAAGTAAGCGGCGGAACCAGTCCGCCGCCAGGGTGCTGCTTACGCCGCTTTCAGCAGGCCATCCAGCGACAGGCGCAGGATGCGGTCGGCTTCGGCGATCTGCTCGTCGGAGACGATCAGCGCAGGCGCCAGGCGCACCACGTCCATGCCGGCGATCAGCACCATCATGCCGTTGGCTTCAGCGGCCTTCTGGATATCCTTCGAGCGGCCTTTCCACGCGTCGGTCACCACGATGCCCAGCAGCAGGCCGGCGCCGCGCACCTGCGTGAACACCTGCGGGTAATCGGCCACCAGCTTCTCCATGGTCGAACGCAGCTTGTTGCCGGCTTCCTTCACGCGCGCCAGGAAGGCCGGCTGGTTGATGGTTTCCAGCACGGCCAGCGCCACGGTGGTGGCCAGCGGATTGCCGCCGTAGGTGGTGCCGTGCGAGCCGACGCTCAGCGTGGCGGCCAGTTCATGGGTGGTCAGCATGGCGGCGATCGGGAAGCCGTTGCCCAGCGCCTTGGCCGAGGTCAGGATGTCCGGGGTGATGCCATAGCTCATGTAGTGGAACAGGTCACCGGTGCGGCCCATGCCCGATTGCACTTCGTCGAAGATCAGCAGGGCGCCGGTTTTGTTGCACAGGTCGCGCAGCTCTTGCAGGAAAGCTTTGTCGCCCGGCACCACGCCGCCTTCACCTTGCAGCGGCTCAACGATCACGGCGCAGACGTCGTCGCCGATGGCGGCGCGGGCCGACTCGATGTCGTTGTAGGTGATGTGGTCGATCGACGGTGGCAGCGGCTCGAAGCCTTCGGTGTACTTCGACTGGCCGCCCACCGACACGGTGAACAGCGTGCGGCCGTGGAACGACTGGTAGCACGAGATGATGCGCGACTTATGTGCGCCGAACTTGGTGTGCGCATATTTACGGGCCAGCTTCAGCGCCGCTTCGTTGGCTTCAGCACCGGAGTTGCAGAAGAAGGCGCGGTCGGCGAAGGTCGCTTCGGTCAGGGCCAGGCCCAGGCGCAACACCGGCTCGTTGGTATAGCCGTTGCCCAGGTGCCACAGGGTGTTGGCCTGGCGGGTCAGCGCCTCGACGATGATCGGGTTGCAATGGCCCAGTGCGGCCACGGCGATGCCGGAGGTGAAATCCAGATAGTGCTTGCCGGCCTGGTCCCACAGGTCCAGGCCCGCGCCTCGGACCGGAACCATCGCTGCCGGTGCATAAGTAGGCACCAGGACTTCATCAAAAGTCTGACGAGTCACAGGACGGGTGGTTACGGTCGTATCTTTGGCGTTCATGGCATTCCCTATCAATTGTGGGTACGGTGCGGCACAGCGCCGCGAGGACCCATTATAAAAAGCGGGATGCTAAAGTTCTTTTCAAATGGCGACAAGAATTTTTACTTTTGGCCGCAAAGTAAAATTATCAAGGAAGCATCAACTTGCGCTGGCGCTCCTCGCGCGGCGTGTTGCCGAACAGGGCGCCGAAGGCGGTGGAGAAGTGCGAACCGGAGGAAAAGCCGCACATCAGGCCTACCTGCACGATGGAATGATTGGTATCCAGCAAGAGCTGGCGCGCTCGCTGCAACCGCAATTCCAGATAGTAACGGGACGGCAGGCTGCCCAGGTATTGCTTGAACAAGCGCTCCAGCTGGCGCCGCGACAGGCCGACCAGGTTGGCGATGTCGTCGGTGGACAGCGGTTCCTCGATATTGGTCTCCATCAAGGTCACCGCTTCCGACAAGCGCGGCTGCAAGGCGCCGAAGCGCGCCTGCAGGGCCACACGCTGGCGCTCCTCCGGCCCGCGCACGCGCTCGATGCACAGCGTTTCCTTGACGCCGGCCTGCACGGTGGCGCCGAACAGCATCTCGATCAGCGTCAGCGCGAAGTCGATCGACGCGGCGCCGCCGCAGCAGCTCAGGTGGCGGCCGTCCAGCTCGAACAGGTGCGGGGTCAGGATGGCGCGTTCGGTGATGTCCTCGGTATCGGCGTACAGCGCCCACGGCAGCGCGATGCGCACGCCCGCCATCAGCCCGGCGCTGGCCAGCCACAGCACGCCGGCGCCGACGCCACCCCAGTACTGCGCCGAACGGCAGCGCTCGATGACGGCGCGCGCCTGCTCGGGCGGCAGCGGCGCCTGTTGCTCGTCGGCCACCAGCAGCGCCAGATGCCAGCCCGGCTGCGCCAGCACCACCTGCGCCGGCGTCATGGTCTCCAGTTGCAGCACGTCGCGGCCCAGTTGCGCGGCGGCCAGCCGCAGCGGCTGCACCAGACCGGCCCAGGTGATGGAATCCGCCTCGCCGGCGTTGACCAGCAGCATGCGCAAAGGCTGCTGCTGGGCGAGGCTGGATAAGGAAACAAAAGACATCGGGCTACTCCGGCGCCAGGGCCGTAGCGGGACGCTCGGTATTCCATTGGCTCACGATCATACCCGAGATCAACAGCGCCGCGCCGAGCAGACCGTTCCACGCCAGCGTCTCGCCGAGCCAGAAATACGCGAAGATGGCCGCACATCCCGGCTCGAAGGCGTAGATCACCGCCGCCTCGTTGGCGCTGCTGTGGCTTTGGCCCCAGGTTTGCAGCGAAATGATGCCGGCGGTGGCGACCACGCCCAGATAGATCAGGTTGACGCTATACATCTCCAGCCCCTTGGCGACATAGGCGATGTAGTTGGGCAGATCCTGGCTGCGCTCGGCCAGGCCCAGCGGCACCTCGGTGATCAGCAGCCAGGCCGCCGCGCAGGCCGCCACGGTGACGATCTGCGAGGCGGTCAGCGCCATCAGCTTTTCCACCTTGCGGGTGGTGGCCTCCATGATCTTCACGTACAGGCCGAAGAACAGCGCGCACAGCAACGCCAGCGTGTCGCCGCGTCCCCAGCTGAAGCTGCCTTCCCAGCACAAGGCGAACAGGCCGGCCAGCGCCAGCAGCAAGGCCACCAGGATGCGCCGCTCCAGCCGCGCCCCCAGCGCCACGCCCAGCAGCGGCGGCACCAGCACGTTCAGGCCGGTGATGAAGGCGTTGCGGTTGGAACTGGTCAGCGCCAGTCCCTCGATCTGAAACACGTAGCACAGGAACAACACTACGCCGGCCAGCACGCCCCAGCGCAGGTCGCGCCAGCGGGCCCGCCACAGGAACGGCAACAGCAGCACGCTGGCCAGCGCAAAGCGGCACAGCACGATCCAGCTGGCCGACAGATAGCCGGTCATATCCTTCATCGCGGGGAACGTCGTGCCCCAGACCAGGGTCACAATCAGCAGGGCGGCAACGCCGCGCAGGTGTACAGGCATGGAGATTCTTATCGATATTGTAGTTTGGCATAGTGTACCCCGCCGGAAAGCCGGATGCGAAGCGGCTATAATCATGGCCTATGGGTGAACGATTCTTGAAAAGCATCCGGCTACTGGCGGAATGCATGCAAGGCTATGAACGGCTCTCCGGCGAATACGTGCGCCGGAGCGGCCTGACGCACGCGCAGTTCGATATTATCGCCACGCTGGGCAATACGCCCGGCATGTCCTATAAAGAACTGGGCGACAAGACACTGATCACCAAGGGCACCCTGACCGGCGTGATCGAACGGCTGGAGCAAAAAGGCCTGGTGGAACGTCAGCGCAACGATTGCGACAAGCGTTCTTTCTTTGTGCGGCTGACCAAGGAGGGCGAGCGGACATTCTGCACCGTGTTCCCCGAGGTCATCGGCAACAGCGGCAAGGTCTTCGCCGATTTTTCCGACGACGACTTCGCCCGGCTTGAAAAAACCCTGTCCGAGCTTAAAAATGTGATCATGGCTGGTCAGACGGAAAGCCCGTCCACCCGCGACTGCGATTAAAAAACCAAGGAAACAGATTTGAAAACCTCTCTGCTGGAAGGCAAAAAGCCTGCCAAATTCGACAAGCACATCATCGGCAACCTGCTGCTGGACGTCGCCCCGGCTGACGAAGTGCGCCAGGAAGCGCTGATCGTCGGCGTGCGCAACGACGACGGCGAGATCTACCGCCTGATCGGCGCCTCCACCCACAACAGCTTCATGAACGCGGTCGAAGAACTGTTCGACCTGGGCCTAAGCGATGAGCTGCAAGACACCGACGAACCGGTGGAAGGCTGCGACGCCATCTTCAGCGAGCAGTAACAGCGCCTGTGGGCTGAAAAAGACGCCGCAAAAAGTATTTTCTGGAAAAGTGCCACAAGGCAACATTCCGAGTATAATTTTTTGCAATGGACCGACTCGACGCCTTCAAGACTATTGCTGCTCAAGCGAGCCGGGGCGAACTCACGTTCCCGGCCAACGTCAACGCCTCGCTGCGCCTGCAGCAGGCGCTGAACGATCCCGACTGCCATATTGAGTCAGCCGCCAGGCTGATCCAGGCGGACCCGTTGCTGGCGGCGCGCAGCGTCGCCATCGCCAACTCGGTCGCCTACAACCGTTCCGGTACTGAAATTTCCAGCGTGCGCGCGGCCGTGCAACGCCTTGGCGTGCGCACGCTGCAATCGCTGGTGGCGGCGCTGATCGTGCGCCAGATCGGCAGCCAGGTCACCGAGCCGTCGCTGGCGGCCAAGATCAACCAGCTGTGGGAGCACACCGCGCACGTGGCGGCGCTGTCGCAGGTGATCGCCCGGCGCGTTACCCATGTCGATCCGGATACGGCGCTGTTTGCCGGCATCATGCACGAGGTGGCCGGTTTCTACATGCTGTCCTGCGCCGGCGACTATCCGGAGGTGATGGAGGGCGAACCGGAGGACTGGGTCGAGCACGGCGAGATCGAAATCGGCCGCGGCGTCATGACGCACCTGAGCGTGCCGGACGGCGTGTTCAAGGCGATCGAATCGATGTGGATAGGTTTGCGCGCGCTGCCGCCGGAAACGCTGGGCGACACGCTGCTGCTGGCCAACGACCTGTCGCCGGTGCATTCGCCGCTGTACCAGCGCCCCGGCGCCACCACGCTGCAAGGCGCACGCACCATCGATTTCGTGGTCGGCGAAGGCACGCTGCACGCCATCATGACCGAATCGGCGGAGGAAGTGCAGTCGCTGTACGCGGTGTTGATGCTGTAAAAAAAAGCCCGCTGGGCAGCGGGCAAAGTCCAAAACTAGGGATCTCCTCCAGAGGAGACGAGTCCAGAATACCCCGCCTTGCCCTCCCGCTCTGTGCGCTAGTTCACATAAGCGTATGCATCTTGCAATTACCAGATCGGCATAGTTTGTTTCCATGCGTCGAGTTGCGATACCCGGCCCAGCCACGCCATCAGCTTGGGAAACTGGGTCACCGGCAGCTTGGCTTGCTGGATGTAAGTCAGTGACGGCGCCAGCGCCAGGTCCGCCAGGGTGAGCGTGTCGCAAACCACCCAGTCGCGGCCGGCCAGGTGCTGCTCCAGCACGGCGGCGAACTGCGCGATCAGCCGGCCGGCGCGGTCGATTTCCGCCGCATCGGGACCGCCGCGTCCGCTCATGCCTTTCCAGATGTTCTCGTAGCACAAGGTGCTGATCGGCGGCGCGAAGTGCTGCACGCCCCACATCATCCAGCGGTTGATGTCGGCGCGGATCAGGATGTTGTCGGGATACAGATCCTGGCCGTGGGTGCGGTCGGCCAGGTATTGCATGATGGCGCAGGATTCCCACAGCGTGAACTCGCCGTCCTGCAGCACCGGCAGTTTGCTGTTGGGATTGATGGCGACCAGACGGCGGCGGTCTTCCGGACTCATCAGGTTCACCTCGGTCAGTTCCAGCGGCGTGCCCATGTGCAGGGCGGCCATCATCACGCGGCGGGAGCAGGTGGAAATCGAGTGGTGGTACAAGCGCATTGCAGTCTCCGATGAGTGGGTTGAGGACTTCATCGTAGCGCTGCGGCGCGACAGTTTTTGTCAGTAGTCTTCGCGGTAGTTGTTCTCGGTGCGCCAGGCTTTCAGCAGGTCGTGGCGGCGGGTCGGATAGCGCTCCTGCAGCGACTCCACCGCCGCGATGCGGTCGATGCGGAAATGGCGGAACGCCGCGCGCAGTTCGCACCATGCGGCCAGCAGACGGCGGCCTTCCAGGAAGGCCAGCGCGAACGGCCATACGATGCGTTCGGATGGCGCGCCGTGTTCGTCGCAGTAGGACATGCGCAGCCGGTGCTGGTAGCGGATCGCTTCGCGCACCGGGCGCACATGGATGTCGCTGGCGTGACTCACTTCACCGATAGGCGCCCACAGGCTGGTTTCGGCCATGTCGTCGCGCAGGTCTTTTGGCGTAGCGGTGGCGATCTTGGCGAGGGCGTTGTTGGCGGCGGCGGCCAGCGCTTCATCGCCCTGGCGGCGCACCCAGCGCGCGCCGAGCACCAGCGCTTCCAGTTCGTCGGCGTCGAACATCAATGGCGGCAGGAAGAAGCCGGTCTTCAGCATGTAGCCGACGCCCGCTTCGCCTTGCAGCGGCGCGCCGAGGCTGGCCAGGGTCTGGATGTCGCGGTAGATGGTGCGTTCGGAGACGCCCAGTTGTTCGGCCAGGCGGGCGGCGGTAACGGGACGGCGATAGCCGCGCATGGCGTCCATCAGCATGAAAAGGCGGCCGGTGCGGCTCATTGCGGTCTCACTCCAACAGGAAATTGCGCCGTGGCGCCTCCAGGTTGGCGCTCTCGCTCGCGGTTTCGTCCTTCAACGCGACGCCGGACAATTGGCGGCGGCGCGACTCGGACAGCAGGTAGTGCAGCTTGAACGCTGCGGCCTCCCAGGTCAAGCCCTCGGGACGGACGTTGGAGATGCAGTTGCGGCTGGCGTCTGTCAGGCCGGGGCGCGGCGCCCAGGTGAGGTAGAGGCCCATGCTGTCGGGGGAACTAAGGCCGGGGCGTTCGCCGATCAGCACCACCACGGCTTGTGCGTGCAGCAGGTGGGCGATGTCGTCGCCGATGGCCACGCGGCCTTGCTGGACGATGGCGATCGGCGCGAGGCGCCACTGCTCTTCCGAAAGGCGCGCCATCAACGCACGAATGAACGGCGCAGCGTTCTGCTCGATCGCCAGCGCCGACAGGCCATCCGCGACCACCAGCGCAAGATCATAGCGCGCGGCGCCGGACGCGCCGGCAGACGCAGCAGGGGTGGTGCTGCGCGGCTCGACCGTGGTGGCAGTAGCGCCGGCAGCGGCGCTAGCGGCGGGAGGCGCGGTCGCGGTCGCGGTCGCGGTGGCGGTGGAGGCCAGCGTGTCACGCGATGCGGCGTTGAGCTGGCGGCCCAGGTCGGGGCGCTGGAGGTAGGTGTGGCGGTCCGGCGCGGCGCTGTGCAGGCTCACACATGGCAAGCCGCTCGCGACGCTCAATGCTTCGCCAAGCGCCGCAACGTCAAGCGCCAGGTGCACCGCATCACGCGCACGCGCGTGGGCAAGTTGAAACTCCAGCTGCGGCGCCGTCGGCTGACTGACGCCGCTGCGTCCCAGCGCAATCCGCGCCGCCGTCAACCGCCGCAGCTCCGCCCACGGATTCACAGTCACCAGCTTATCCATGCAACAGCACCTTGTTGAAAGCCGCTGGCAAAGCATCCGCCAACGTAAACCGCGCGTCGCCCGTAACGATGCCCATGGTCCGCAGCCAGGCCTCAAACTCCGGCGCCGGCTTCAATCCCAACGCCCGACGCACATACAGCGCATCATGAAACGACGTACTCTGATAATTGAGCATGATGTCATCCGATCCCGGCACGCCCATCACAAACGTGCAGCCGGCCGCACCGAGCATCGTCAGCAGCACATCCATATCATCCTGATCCGCCTCCGCATGATTGGTGTAGCAGACATCGCAGCCCATCGGCAAACCAAGCAGCTTGGCGCAGAAATGATCCTCCAGCCCCGCGCGCAAAATCTGCTTGCCGTCATACAGATACTCCGGCCCGATAAAGCCCACCACCGAATTCACCAGCAACGGCTGGAAGCGCCGCGCCACCGCATACGCGCGCGCCTCGCACGTCTGCTGATCCACGCCATGATGCGCATTGGCCGACAGCGCACTGCCCTGCCCCGTCTCGAAATACATCACATTGCTGCCGACCGTACCGCGCCCGAGCGATAGCGCCGCCTGCCGCGCCTCGTCCAGCAACGACAGCGTCACGCCAAAGCTTGCATTGGCCGCCTCGGTGCCGGCAATCGACTGGAACACCAGATCCGCCGGCGCACCGCGCTCGATGGCGGCGATGGTATTGGTCACATGCGTCAGCACGCAGGACTGCGTCGGAATCGCATACCGCGCAATGATCTCATCCAGCATGGAAACAAGATTGATCACCTGCGGCACATTGTCCGTGGCCGGATTGATGCCGATGACCGCATCGCCGCTGCCATACAGCAGACCATCGAGCACACTGGCCGCGATGCCGCTTGCATCATCGGTAGGATGATTCGGCTGCAAGCGCGTCGACATGCGCCCCATCAGGCCGATGGTATTGCGGAAGCGCGCAACCACCTCGCACTTGCGCGCCACCAGCACCAGATCCTGCACCCGCATGATCTTGGACACCGCCGCAGCCATCTCCGGCGTAACGCCCGGCGCCAGCGCGGTCAGCGCCGCGCCATCGGCCGCATCGCTGAGCAGCCAGTTGCGGAAATCGCCCACCGTCAGATGCGCCACGCGCGCGAACGCCGCCGCATCATGCGTATCGACAATCAGCCGCGTCACCTCGTCCTGCTCATATGGAATCAGCGCCTCGCTGAGGAAAACGCGCAGCGGCAGCTCGGCCAGCGCCATCTGCGCCGCCACCCGCTCCTCCGCGCTGCCGGCCGCCACGCCGGCCAGATAATCCCCCGAGCGCGCAGGCGTTGCCTTCGCCATCAAATCCTTCAGATCGCGAAACTGATACGTCTTACTGCCGACCTGGTGCGAGTACCCCATCGCTGCCCTTTCGCTGACGTTGCGGCGCGGTCGCCAGGAAGCAGCCGTAGCCCAGCAACAGAAACACCACAAACACACAGAAGATCAGCCAATTGTAATAGATCATGGTGGCCAGGCAGACCACCGCGCCCACCAGTGCGATGGCCGGAAACAGCGGATAACACGGCGCACGGAACGGCCGCGCCATCTCCGGCTCCGCGCGGCGCAGCCTGAACAGCGCCAGCATGCTGATGATGTACATGGTGATCGCACCGAACACCGACATGGTGACGATGTTGGCCGTCAGCGTCTGCCCTCCCAGTTTGATCAGCTCATCGCTGTAGATGGCGGCGATGCCGATCACGCCGCCGGCGAGGATGGCGCGGTGCGGCGTCTTGAAGCGCGGGTGAATTTTGGCGAAATACTCCGGCAGATACGCCTCGCGCGCCAGCGCATAAATCTGCCGCGAATAGCCAAGAATGATGCCGTGAAAAGAAGCGATCAGACCGAACAAGCCTAGCCACACCAGCATGTGCAGCCAGCCGCTGTTCTCGCCGACGATCAGCTTCATCGCCTGCGGCAGTGGATCGTTGATGTTGGCCAGCTTGGTCCAGTCGCCGGCGCCGCCGGCAAACACCATGACGCCCAGCGCCAGCAGCACCAGGGTGACGATGCCGGCGATGTAGGCGATCGGCACCGAGCGCCGCGGATCGCGCGCCTCCTCCGCCGCCATCGCCACGCCCTCGATCGCCAGGAAGAACCAGATCGCAAACGGAATCGCCGCGAACATGCCGGGAATGGCGGCCATGCTGAACGCGTCCTGACCGGCCCAGCCGCCCTTGACGAAATGCGCCACCGAGAATCCCGGCGACACCACGCCCATGAACACCAGCAGTTCGAAGATCGCCAGCAGCGTCACCAGCAATTCAAAGGTGGCGGCGATCTGCACACCGAGGATATTCAGCGTCATGAAGACCAGGTAAGCGCCCACCGCCGCCGTCTTCGGCTCGATCTGCGGGAACTGCACATTGAGATAGGCGCCGATGGCCAGCGCGATCGCCGGCGGCGCAAACACGAATTCGATCAAGGTTGCCGCGCCGGCCAGGTAACCGCCCAGCGGCCCGAAGGCGCGCTTGCTGTAGGCGAACGGTCCGCCGGCGTGCGGAATGGAAGTCGTCAGCTCGGTAAAGCTGAAAATGAACGCCGTGTACATGGCGGCGATGAACAGCGCCGTGATGGTGAAGCCCAGCGTGCCGGCCGAGGCCCAGCCATAACTCCAGCCGAAATACTCGCCCGAGATCACCAGTCCGACAGCGATACCCCATAGTTGAAATGTGCCCAGCGTCTTCTGTAAAGTGGCTTGCATGCTTTCCTCCTCCGAGAGTAGATAAACATGCAAGCCCCATGCCAGCAGCCGCTACGGGCGTGGCATCCGCACTGCACCCGATTGGCCCATCCAGCCGCCTCATTACAGCGCACCAGCGCGACGGGGTTGACGTTGCATGAGCTTTGAAAGCCTGCGGCACCCGTGAAACCCGCACACCGCTGCGGCCAGGGGCAGACCCCGTACGGGGTCTGACCCTTTCGTTAGGGGTGCTTTCCAGTTGTACCCCTAAAAAAAAATCCCTCCGGGTGGAGGGATTTTTGGGAGACTTAAACCACCGCGCCGTCGGTTTCGTCTTTTTCCTTGATCGGCTTGATCAGGTCTTCACGCTTCACACCCAGCCACATGGCCACTGCGGCAGCCACGAACACCGACGAATAGATACCGAAGCAGATACCGATGGTCAGCGCCATCGCGAAGTAATGCAACGTCGGACCGCCCAGGAACAGCATCGACAGCACCATCATCTGCGTACAGCCGTGGGTGATGATGGTACGCGAGATGGTCGAGGTGATCGCGTTGTCGATCACTTCATGCACCGACGCCTTGCGCTGCTTGCGGAAGTTTTCGCGGATACGGTCGAAGATAACCACCGATTCATTCACCGAGTAGCCCAGCACCGCCAGCACGCCGGCCAGCACCGTCAGCGAGAACTCCCACTGGAAGAAGGCGAAGAAGCCAAGAATGATGACCACGTCGTGCAAGTTGGCGATGATCGCCGCCACCGCGAATTTCCACTCGAAGCGCACGGCCAGGTAGATCATCACGCCGATAATCACCATCACCAGCGCGTTCAAACCATTCTGCGCCAGCTCGTCGCCGACCTGCGGGCCGACGAATTCCACCTTCTGCAGCGACACCAGTTCAGCACCGGCGGTATCCGAACAAGCCTGCTTGACCACGTGCTCGCCCTTGGCGGTCACGGTGTCGATCTGCTTCATGGCGCCGCTTTCGGCCTTGCACAGCGCGTCGTACACCAGTGCCGAAGCATCCTTCGAGCTGACGTTCTTCACCACCGGCAGACGCAGCATCACGTCGTGGGCGGTGCCGAAGCCGGTGGCTTCAGGCTGTTCGTAGCCGATGGTTTCCAGCGTGTGGCGGATGCGTTCCAGATTGGCCGCCTGCTGGTATTTCAGCTCCATCACGGTGCCGCCGGTGAACTCCACCGAGAAGTGCAGGCCACGGTGCAGCAGGAAGAACACGGCCGCGACGAAGGTCAACGCCGAAACGACGTTGAACACCAGCGCGTGGCGCATGAACGGGATGTCTTTTTTAATGCGGAAAAATTCCATGTTCGATGCCCCTGATTTATTTCTGGCCCGGTACCCAGACGGTACCGATAGCGACGGATTGCAGCTTCTTCTTGCGGCCATACCAGAGGTTCACCACGCCACGCGAGATGAACACGGCGGAGAACATCGACGTCAGAATGCCCAGCGTGTGCACCACGGCGAAGCCGCGGATCGGACCGGAACCAAACACCCACAGCGCCACACCGACGATCAGCGTGGTGACGTTGGAGTCGATGATGGTGGCCCAGGCGCGGTCGAAGCCGGCGGCGATCGCCTGCTGCGGCGAGGCGCCGGAACGCAGCTCTTCACGGATACGCTCGTTGATCAGCACGTTGGAGTCAATCGCCATACCCAGCGCCAGCGCGATAGCGGCCATGCCCGGCAGGGTCAAGGTCGCCTGCATCAGCGACAGCAGCGCCACCAGCAGCAACAGGTTGCACGCCAGCGCGAACACGCTGAAGAAGCCGAACATCATGTAGTAGACCACCATGAAGATCGCGATGGCCGCGAAGCCGTACATGGTCGAATGCAGACCCTTGTTGACGTTCTCCGCGCCCAGCGCAGGGCCGATGGTGCGTTCTTCGATGATGTCCATCGGCGCCGACAGCGCGCCGGAGCGCAGCAGCAGCGCCAGCTCGGCCGAGTTCTCGGCATTGCCCATGCCGGTGATCTGGAAGCGGCTGCCCAGCTCACTCTGGATGGTGGCGACCGACAGCACTTCCGGCTTGCCTTTTTCGAACAGCACGATGGCCATTTTCTTGCCGACGCGCTCGCGGGTGGCGTCGCGCATGCGGCGGCCGCCGTCGCCGTTCAGGTCGATGCCGACCGCTGGCTGGTTGTTCGAGTCGAGGCTGGCCACGGCGCTGGAGATGTAATCGCCAGTCAGCACCACGTCCTTGGTCAATACCACCGGCACGCCTTTACCCACCGTGAACAGCTCCGAGTTGAACGGAATTGCCGCCGACAGTTCGGTGCCCGGCGTGATCGATTCGTCGACCATGCGCACTTCCAGCGTGGCGGTGCGGCCGATCACGGCGCGCGCGCGCGCCACGTCCTGCACGCCCGGCAGCTGGACCACGATGCGGTCTGGGCCTTGCTGCTGGATCACCGGTTCCGCCACGCCCAGCTCGTTGACGCGCTTGGACAGGGTGGAGATGTTCTGCTTGACGCCGTCATCGACGGTCTGCTTCAGCGCGGCCGGTTTCAGGCTCACCACCGTTTTCAGATCGCTGCCTTCGCCTGCGTCCACAAACGCCACGTCGGCCAGCTGGCCGGCCAGCACATCCTTGGCTTTCTGGCGCGTGGCGTCGTCGCGGAACTTGACTTCGATGGTGTCGCCCACGCGGTCGATGCCGGCGTGGCGCACGTTCTTGTCGCGCAGCGCGGCACGGGCCAGCGCCTGCATGCCCTGCACGCGCTTGGCCAGCACGGCCTTGGTGTCGACCTGCATCAGGAAGTGCACACCGCCGCGCAGATCGAGGCCGAGGTACATCGGCAGCGCGTGCAGGCTTTGCATCCATTTCGGCGTATCTTCCTGCAGATTCAGCGCCACCAGGTAGGTTGGGTCTTCAGGATCGGCGTTCAGGCCCTTTTCCAGCACCGACTTGGCCTGGAACTGGATGTCCGGCGTGGCGAAGCGCACGCGCACCGAAGTGTAGGCGCCGCTGCCGTCATAGGTCAGGCCGTTGTTGGCGATGCCGGCTTTGTTCAGCACGTCCGCGACCTTGGCCGTCATGTCCGAGGTCATCTTGACTGTCGACTTGCCGCTGGTGACCTGCACCGCCGGCGACTGGCCGAAGAAGTTCGGCGCGGTGTACAGCGCGCCCAACAGGATCGCGACCGCGATAAGGATGTATTTCCAGACTGGATAACGATTCATATAGCTCTAACGTTCAATGTAGACGTCAAAAGGCCCGCGCGGGCGCGGGCCAGTGGGAATTACAGGCTCTTCAGCGTGCCGTTTGGCAGCACCATCGTGATCGAGTTCTTTTGCACCACCAGTTCGGCGCCGCTGGAGATTTCCAGGGTCACGTAAGCGTCGGAGATCTTGGTGATCTTGCCCAGCACGCCGCCGGCGGTCACGACTTCATTGCCCTTGGCCAGCGCTTCCATCATGGCCTTTTGTTCCTTGGCGCGCTTCTGCTGAGGACGGATCATCAGGAAGTACATCGCCACGAACATCAGAATCAGGAAGCCATACTGGCCCAGGAAGCCGCCGCCGCCGAGGGCTTCGAGAGGATTGGATTGGGCATACGCGTTGGAAATGAGGAACACAGGTGACTCCGATATCTATAGTTTAAAAAACAGCGCTGTATTCTAGCACTGGCCGCACGGCGTCAGGACTTTTACACCCCGCGTGCGCGATCCGCGTGGAATTGCTGCACCCACGCCGGGAAGCGGTCGGCGTCCAGGGCGTCACGCATCTGCTGCATGATGTCCAGGTAATAGTGCAGATTGTGAATGGTGTTCAGGCGCGCGCCGAGGATTTCCTGGGTACGGTTCAGATGGTGATGGTAGGCGCGCGAGAAGTTCTTGCAAGCGTAGCAAGAGCAGGTCGGGTCATACGGCTCCTTGTCATCTTTATAACGGGCGTTCTTGATCTTGATGTCGCCGTAGCGGGTGAAGATCCAGCCGTTGCGGGCATTCCGGGTCGGCATCACGCAGTCGAACATATCGACGCCGTTGGACACGCCAGCCACCAGGTCTTCCGGCGTGCCGACGCCCATCAGATAGTGCGGCTTGTTGGCCGGCAGTTTCGGGCCGACGTGTTGCAGGATGCGCATCATGTCTTCCTTCGGCTCGCCGACCGACAGGCCGCCGATGGCCAGGCCGGGGAAGTCGATTTCTTCCAGGCCGGCCAGCGACTCATCGCGCAGGTTCTCGAACATGCCGCCCTGGACGATGCCGAACAGCGCGTTCGGGTTCTCGCCGCGGTGGAATTCGTCGTGCGAACGTTGCGCCCAGCGCAGCGACATGCGCATCGACTTGGCGGCTTCGTCCAGCGTGGCCGGACGGTTGTCGATTTCGTAAGGCGTGCATTCGTCGAACTGCATGACGATGTCGGAATTGAGCACGCGCTGGATCTGCATCGACACTTCCGGCGACAGGAACAGCTTGTCGCCGTTGATCGGCGAGTTGAAGTGCACGCCTTCCTCGGTGATCTTGCGCATCGCGCCCAGCGAAAACACCTGGAAACCGCCGGAGTCGGTCAGGATCGGCTTGTCCCAGCCCATGAAGTCGTGCAGGCCGCCGAACTTGGCCATGACGTCGTTGCCCGGACGCAGCCACAGGTGGAAGGTGTTGCCCAGGATGATCTGCGCATTGATTTCCTTCAGCTCCAGCGGCGACATCGCCTTGACCGAACCATAGGTGCCGACCGGCATGAAGATCGGGGTCTGGACCACGCCGTGGTTCAGTTTCACCTCGCCGCGGCGGGCCTTGGTCACGCCGGTGGTGTCGGTCTTGTGCAGTTTAAATTCCAGCATTGTTATTCCTTGTTCTGCGTCGTCAGCAGCATGGCGTCGCCATAGCTGAAGAAGCGGTATTCATTGGCGATCGCGTGGGCGTAGGCCTTGCGGATCTCTTCAAACCCGGCGAAGGCCGACACCAGCATCAGCAGCGTCGATTTCGGCAGGTGGAAATTGGTGATCAGACGGGTCACCGTCTTGAACCGGTAGCCCGGCGTGATGAACAGCGCCGTGTCCGCGCTGCCCGCCTCCAGCTGCCCGCTTTGCGAGGCCGACTCCAGCGCGCGCAGGCTGGTGGTGCCGACCGCCACCACGTCGCGCCCGGCGGCGCGCGTGGCGCGCACGGCGTCCACGGTTTCCTGCGGCATGGTGTACCACTCGGTGTGCATCTGGTGGTCCGACAGCTTCTCGTGACGCACCGGCTGGAAGGTGCCGGCGCCCACGTGCAGCGTGACGTAGGCGAAGTTGACGCCCTTGGCCTTCAGCTGTTCCAGCAGCTTCTCGTCGAAGTGCAGGCCGGCGGTCGGCGCGGCGACGGCGCCCGGCACCTTGTTGAACACGGTCTGGTAACGGGTTTCGTCGAACGAATCCGCATCGTGCTCGATGTACGGCGGCAGCGGCAGGCGGCCGTGCGCTTCGATCAGGTCGAACACGTCGGCATCGAAGTGCAGCGTGAAGAACTCGCCGGCGCGCTCACCGACGGTAACGTCGAAGGCATCGGCCAGGCGCATCTTGGTGCCGGCCAGCGGCGAGCGCGAGGCGCGCACCTGTGCCAGCACGGTGCGGTTGTCCAGCACGCGCTCGACCAATGCCTCCACCTTGCCGCCGCTCTCCTTGGTGCCGAAGAAACGCGCCTTCAGCACGCGGGTATTGTTCATCACCAGCAGGTCGCCGGCTTGCAGCAGATTGACGATGTCAGCGAACTGACGGTCGATGATCTGCTCGCCGTCCAGGTGCAGCAGACGGGAAGCGCTGCGATCTGGCAGCGGAAATTGCGCAATACGCTCTTGCGGCAAGTTAAAATCGAAATCGGAAAGCGAATACATGTGCGGACTCTGTTAAACAAAAATACGGTAGGCCTTACAATACCGGCGGCCAACCCTCTATTTTACGCCATATGCCTGTTTCACCGTCTAAAACTGCCAAGAAAACCGTCAGCCCCGAGGCCAAACTGGCCAAATTGGGCTTGCACACCGATATGGACCTGGTGCTGCACCTGCCCATGCGCTATGAAGACGAAACCCAGGTCATCAGCATCGAGGAAGCCCGGCTGCATGGCGGCGACACCTCCCAAGTTGAGGGCGTTGTCACCAAAAACGAGATCGCCTACAAGCCGCGCCGGCAGTTATTGGTCCACATCGCCGACGACACGGGCGATTTACAGCTGCGCTTCATGAATTTCTACGGCAGCCAGGTCAAGCAGCTGGCCGAGGGCACGCGGGTGCGTGCGCGCGGCGAATTGAAGCACGGCTTCTTCGGCGCCGAGATGGTGCATCCGGCCTACAAAGTGGTCAACGAGGGCGCGCCGCTGCCGACTTCCCTGACGCCGGTGTATCCGGCCGGCGAAGGTCTGTCGCAGCCGGTGCTGCGCAAAGCCATCGGCGAGGCCATGAAACGCGTCGACTGGACCGACACGCTGCCGGCCGAGCTGCGCAAGCAGCTGCAATTGTCGGAACTGGAACCGGCAGTGAAGCTGCTGCACTACCCGCCGCAGCAAGTGGACAACCACGCGCTGGCCGACCGCTCGCATCCCGCCTGGACGCGCGTGAAGTTCGACGAGCTGCTGGCGCAGCAGCTGTCGCTGAAACGTGCCCAGCGCGCGCGCCGGCTGAAAGGATCGCCGGCGCTGACGGTGATTGGCGCGCTGTCCAAAAGCTTCCAGGACGCCCTGCCCTTCAAGCTGACCAATGCGCAGCAGAAGGTGCTGAACGAAATCCGCGCCGACCTGCGCCAGCCGTTCCCGATGCAGCGCCTGCTGCAAGGGGACGTCGGCAGCGGCAAGACCGTGGTGTCGGCACTGGCGGCCGCACAGGCCATCGACAGCGGCTACCAGGCCGCGCTGATGGCGCCGACCGAGATTCTGGCCGAACAGCACTTCCGCAAGATCGCCGCGTGGATGGAGCCGTTGGGCGTGAAAGTCGCATGGCTCAGCGGCAGCTTGAAGAAAAAGGACAAGCAGGCTGCGTATGACCTGATCGAATCCGGCGAAGCGCGGCTGGTGGTGGGCACGCACGCGCTGCTGCAGGATGTGGTGACGTTCTCCAACCTGGGCCTGGTCATCGTCGACGAGCAGCACCGCTTTGGCGTCGGCCAGCGCCTCGTGTTGCGCAACAAGGGCAACGAAGGCGAAGTACCGCACCAGTTGATGATGTCGGCCACGCCGATCCCGCGCACACTGGCGATGACCTACTACGCCGACCTGGAAGTATCGGTGATCGACGAACTGCCGCCGGGCCGCAGCCCGATCGTCACGCGCACCATTGACCAGAACCGACGCGACGAAGTGATCGAACGCGTACATGCCGCGGCGCAGGAAGGCCGGCAGGTCTACTGGGTCTGTCCGCTGATCGAGGAATCGGAAGCGCTGCAACTGCAAACCGCCACCGACACGCACGCCCTGCTGGCGGAAGCGCTGCCGGACCTGAACATCGGCCTGGTGCACGGCCGCCTGAAGACGGCGGAGAAGCAGGGAGTGATGGACGCCTTCATCGCCAACGAGATGCAGGTGCTGGTCGCCACCACGGTGATCGAGGTGGGCGTGGACGTGCCGAATGCATCGCTGATGGTAATCGAACACGCCGAGCGTTTCGGCCTGTCGCAGCTGCACCAGTTGCGCGGCCGCGTAGGGCGAGGCTCGGCGGCGTCGGTGTGCCTGCTGCTGTACCAAAGCCCGCTGGGCCAGATCGCCAAGCAGCGCCTGATGACGATGCGCGAAACCACCGACGGCTTCGAGATCGCCCGCCGCGACCTGGAGATACGCGGCCCCGGCGAATTCCTCGGCGCGCGCCAGTCCGGCCAGGCCATGCTGCGCTTCGCCGACCTGGAAACCGACGGCTGGCTGGTCGACCAGGCGCGCGACGTTGCCCACGACCTGCTGCATGCCAACAGCCCGGAAAAAGCCGCCACCGTCGAAGCCCATCTCGCCCGCTGGCTAGGCGGCCGCGAAGAGTTCCTGAAAGTCTAAAACCGGGGTCAGTGCCGACATTCGGACACGAGCTCTGCTCATGTCCGAATGTCGGCACTGACCCCGGTTTTAGAAGCACAGGTAGATGCGGTTGGCGAGATCCACCACGAAGTCTGGCCGCAGATATGCCGCGAACACCAGCGCCAGCACAACGGCGATGGCGGCGCGCAGCAGCCAGGCTTTCATCACGCCGCCTTCAGGCGCGCCAGCGGCCGCTCGTTGATCGGCAGGTTGACCAGGCCGGCCATCACGCCCAGCGCAATGGCGATGGCCCACACGACATCATAGTTACCCTGCGCCGCGTACAGATAACCGCCCAGCCACACGCCCAGGAAGCTGCCCAACTGGTGCGAGAAGAACACAATCCCCGCCAGCATCGACATATGCTTGACGCCGAACACGCCGGCAATGATGCCGTTCGTGAGCGGCACCGTCGACAGCCACAGCACGCCCATCGCCGCCGCAAACAGATACACCGATAGCGGCATCAATGGCGCCAGCAGGAACAGCGAAATCACCACCGCACGCGAGAAGTAAATGGTCGACAGCAGATAACGCTTGGGCAGCCGTCCACCCAGCTTGCCCGCATAGTACGATCCAAAGATATTGAACAATCCAATCAACGCCAGCGCCAGCACGGCAACGTTAGGATTGGCGATGCCCTTGTCGCGCAAATACGCCGGCAAGTGCACGCCAATGAACACCACCTGAAAACCACACACGAAATAGCCCGCCAGGAGAAGCAGGAAGGAACGATTGCCCAGCGCCTCGCCAGCCGCCTCGCGGATACTCTGCTGCGGCCCATGCGCATGCTCCACCGCCGGCTCGCGCAGATAGAAGGCCATCGGCACCATCAACAGCACCAGCAAGCCGCCCAGGATGTAGAAGGCGTTCTGCCATCCCACGGCGGAAATGAGCTGCTGCTCGACCGGCATCATCATGAACTGGCCGAAGGAACTGGCTGCCCCCGAAATGCCGAACGCCCACGATCGCTTCTCCGGCGGCGCCACGCGGCCGATGATGCCGCTCACCGCGCCAAACGCAGTACACGCCAGGCCAAAGCCGACAAACAGCCCGGTGCCCAGTACGAACATGGTGGGATCGGTCACCAGCGCCATCCAGAACAGGCCGGCCGCATAGCTGACCGCGCCCACCAGCACCACGCGCATGGTGCCGAAGCGGTCCGCCGCCATGCCGGCGAACGGGCCGAACGCGCCCCACATCAGATTTTGCATGGCCTGTGCCAGCGAATAGGTCTCGCGCGTCCAGCCGTTGGCTTGCGAGATCGGCTGCATCCAGAAGCCGAAACCGTGGCGCACGCCCATGGCCAGCGTCAGGACGACGCCGGTGGCGAGCAGCACGGTTTTCAAGGAAGGCGTGCGGTCAGCAACGAACATGGTTTATCCCCGTTATTAAATTCATATCCGAAGATTGTAACCAGTTCGCGCCGGCCGCGCTGAGGTGCTGAGGTGCTGAGGTGCTTAGCTGCTTAGGCGTCGGCGGGATAACGCAAGCCGATCTGCGCGCGGATGTCGTCCAGAGTGCCCATCAGCGCCAGCGTTTCGGCGTGGGGCATCACCGGGCTCTCGATCAAGCCGGCGCGCAGGCAGCGGCCCACCTCCTGCGCTTCGTGCGTGTAGCCGTTGCCGGACTTCGGCAGCGACAGCGTGCGCTCGTTGCGCGAGGCGCCATCCACCAGCGTGACGGTGATGGTGTCGGTATTGTGGAAGCGGTCGTGCAGGCGCACGAAGCCCTTGGTGCCGGAGATAGTCAACTCGGTCGGCGTGCGCGAACGCAGGCTGCATGCGCAGGACGACACGCCGCCGCCTTCATGCGTCAGCGTGAACGCGGTTTGCATGTCGACGCCGGTGGCGGCCATTTCCGCCTGCGCCCTCACGCCGGTGACAGCGCCCATGAAGAACGACGACATCGACAACGGATAAATACCGAGGTCCAGCAACGCGCCGCCGCCCAGCTCCGGCGCAAACAGGCGGTGCTCCGGGCCGACGTCGGCGGTGAAGCCGAAATCCGCCGTCACATTGGCCGGCTTGCCGATCTCACCGCTGTCGACAATGCGCTTGGCCTCGACCACCGACGGCATGAAGCGCGTCCACATCGCCTCCATGACGAACAGATTTTTCGCACGCGCCAGGCTGATGATGTCCTCGGCCTGGCGGCGGTTCATGGTGAACGACTTCTCCACCAGCACCGCCTTGCCGCCGTTAAGGCACATCAGCGCGTTCTCATGGTGCATCGGATGCGGCGTGCCGATGTAGATCACATCGACATCGGGATCATCGGCCAGCGCCTGGTAGCTGCCGTGAAAACGCTCGGCACCGTACTCCTGGCCGAACTTGGTAGCGCTATCTACGGCGCGCGAAGCGACGGCCACCAGTTTTGCGTCCGGCGTGTCCCGCAAAGCGGTGGCGAAGGCCTTGGCGATTTTGCCCGTGCCCAGAATACCCCAGCGAATTACCTGCGTCATGGCGTGTTCTTTCTGCCGCGTCGGCGGCGTGTTGGTTGGTGTTGGAACGGCTATTTTACTGCGGCTTCGCGCTTCGGGCGGAACACCGTTGCGTCGGCGTAGAAGGCTTGGTCCTGCTCCGGCCACCAGCCCGGCACGCCCAGCGCCTGCATCGGCGTGAAGCCGGCGGTGCTCAAGCCGTCTTCGGCCAGTTGCTGCGCGACCGTGGCGTCGAGCCATGCGCGGCGGCCTTCGTGGTCCAGCGCGAAGAAATCATCACCCGCCAGCACCACGCGCGTGTGCGCGGTGATGGCCTTGCGCGGCGCGACCAGCTTTTCCATCAGCGCGTGGCCGAACAGCCAGACTTGCGCGTCGGGACCGAAGCCGGCGCGGCGCGTGAGGAAGGCTTCCTGCCAGCGGTGTCCTCGCAGCGCATCGACCAGCGCATGACCATCGGCGTTGTCGCGCACCACCAGCAGCGCGGCGTTTTCATCGAAGATGGTGGCGGCGTCGCGCGCCGGGCCGCGTGACTTGCCCACGCCGTCCAATGCGATCTGTGCCGCCTGCAAGGCGTTCAGCTGCACTTTGATGCGCGGGAAGGTCAGCCATACCAGGCCGTTGAAGAAGTCGTGGAAGTTGTCGCGCGTCGGCACGCAGCCGGTGGCGCCGATGTGCTCTTCGTAGGCCGTGCCGTCCGGCAGATCTTCCTGCGGCACGAAGGAAATCGGCAGACCGAGGTGATTGCGCAGGCCCAGTGCGGCGGCCTGCTTGCAGAATTCATCGCGGAAGTGCGCCTCCGCCGACAAGCGTCCAGCCGCGCCGCGTACCGATTCGTACCACGGGCGTGACCAGTCGACTGCGTCCAGCACTTGCTTACACCATTTTCCAGTTGATGGTTTCGCCGGCGTTCAGCGGCACCACTTCCTGCTCGGCCAGCGGCAGCGTTTCCGGCATGGTCCATTGTTCGCGCTTGAGGGTGATGGTGCCCTCGTTGCGCGGCAGGTTGTAGAAGGCCGGTCCGTTGAAGCTGGCGAAGGCTTCCAGCTTGTCCAGCGCGCCGGCGCGTTCGAAGGCTTCGGCATACAGCTCCATCGCGTGCAGCGCGGTGTAGCAGCCGGCGCAACCGCATGCGGCTTCCTTGGCGCCCTTGGCGTGCGGCGCCGAGTCGGTGCCGAGGAAGAAGCGTTCGTCGCCGCTGGTGGCGGCGGTGACCAGCGCCAGGCGGTGCTCTTCGCGCTTCAGCACCGGCAGGCAGTAGTAGTGAGGACGGATGCCGCCCTTGAAGATGTCGTTACGGTTGTACAGCAAGTGATGCGCGGTGATGGTCGCGGCGATCGGGCCTTCGGCTTCGGCCACGTATTGCGCGGCGTGCTTGGTGGTGATATGTTCGAAGACGATGTTCAGCGCCGGGAAGTCGCGGCGCAGCGGGCGCATCACTCGCTCGATGAACACGGCCTCGCGGTCGAACAGGTCGATGTCCTGGTCGGTGACTTCGCCATGGACCAGGAACGGCATGCCCAGTTCCTGCATCTTTTCCAGCGTCTTGTAGCAGTTGGACAGGTCGGTCACGCCGGCGTCCGAATTGGTGGTGGCGCCGGCCGGATACAGCTTCACCGCGTGGACGATGCCGCTGTCCACGGCGCGCACGATTTCATCGGGCTGCGTGTTGTTGGTCAGGTAGAGCGTCATCAGCGGCTCGAAGTTCAGGCCTTCCGGCAGCGCGGCCATGATGCGCTCGCGATAGGCGACAGCAGCGGCGGTGGTGGTCACCGGCGGTTTCAGATTCGGCATCACGATGGCGCGGCCGAACTGGCGGGCGCTGTGCGGCAGCACGCTGGCCAGCGTCGCGCCGTCGCGCAGATGCAGGTGCCAGTCGTCTGGGCGGGTGATGGTGATGCTGTCGGGAGTAGTGGCGAGGTCGGACATGGCGGCAGGCTTTCAAAACACGAATAGCCGACATTTTACCTCGTTGCGCGGGTCGCTTGACAGTGCGTATGCCCAACCCACGGAACAAAAATCTTCAGCAGGCGGGGAACGAAATGAACGCTTGGCGGTCTCAAGAAAATGAGCGTGTTCAAATTATCCTGACTCCTGCACCGGAGACGAGCATGAATAAGATCCGTTTAGAAAGACATCGTCAACTAACGTTGCCTGCAGAGATAGTCGAAAAAGCGCATTGGCAATATGGCGACCTACTTGAAATTAGCTACGCCAATGGAGTAGTTATTCTCACTTCAATTAGAAAGCTTCCGGAGAAAACCATCGTAAAATCGCTGATGGACTATGCCGGAGCCTGCAAAGGTGCGTGGGGAAACACTCCTGAAGAAGTCGAAGCCACTATGGCAGAAGACCGCGAATCATGGGACAGATAGTTAGCATGTTGAAGGCCATGCATGGTCATAAAGTGTATGTCGACACCAATGTCTTCATATATTTTCTGGAGCAGAACGCCGATTTTTTTGCAGCCGTAGAGCCGATCATACAAGCGATCGATTGCAAAGAATTACAAGGATTCACAGGCGAGATAACCATAGCGGAGACCTTGGTAGGTCCCTACCGCAACGGTAACCCTTTGCTTATCGCTAATGCACTAGGATTTTTAGCGGCAGCAGCTTTCTCACAATTCTTCCCCACGACAAATTCATTTTTGATTGTGCCGCGCAACTACGCGCTGCACACAAGATAAAACTTGTCGACGCCGTTCATCTGGCAACAGCACTCAGGGCGGCCTGCCGATTCTTCATCACGAACGACAAAGCCATGCGCTCAACGGGCAGCTTGAGTGTTGTGCAGTTGGGTAGTTTGCTGTAGCACTCAACGACGAACTATTTCCATATGGAAATATAATCAGTGGATGATGCGCGCCAGGAAGTCGCGGGCGCGGTCGGTTTTGGGCGCCTGGAAGAATTCGTCCTTGCCGCTGTCTTCCAGAATCGCGCCCTGGTCCATGAACACCACGCGGTTGGCGACTTTGCGGGCGAAGCCCATTTCGTGGGTCACCACCATCATGGTCATGCCCTCTTGCGCCAGGCCGACCATCACATCCAGCACTTCGTTGATCATTTCCGGGTCCAGCGCCGAGGTCGGTTCGTCGAACAGCATGGCGATCGGGTCCATGGCCAGTGCGCGGGCGATCGCCACCCGCTGCTGCTGCCCGCCGGACAACTGGCCGGGGAACTTGTCCTGCTGCGCCAGCAGGCCGACGCGGTCCAGGTACTGCAAACCGCGCGCATTGGCTTCGTCCGCGCTGCGGCCCAGCACCTTGATCTGGCCCAGGGTCAGGTTGTCGCGCACCGACAAATGCGGGAACAGCTCGAAGTTCTGGAACACCATGCCGATGCGCGCGCGCAGCGCGGGCAGATCGGTGTTTTTGGCGCCGACCGAGGTGCCGTCAACGATAATTTCGCCCTGCTGGAACGGTTCCAGCCCGTTGACGGTCTTAATCAGGGTCGACTTGCCGGAGCCGGACGGCCCGCAAATCACCATCACATCGCCTTTTTTGACACCGGTCGTGCAGTCTTTCAGCACCTGGAATTGACCATACCACTTGCTGATGTTTTTGATTTCGATCATAAGTAAATAGATTATTTTGCGGCTCGTTGTGGCCCTGCCGCGCGCTTGACAGCGCCCGTGCCCACAAGGATACTGCGGAACTTGCCAATAGTTTCAGCAGCCGGCACACCTAAAACCGGCTGTTGCCATCGCTAAGAAGAACGCAGCGGCGGCCACCCTGCTCGCTGCGCAGGCCCAGAGAGACACTACCACAGGAAGCCCGAACACATGAACAAACAAAGCCGATTGACCACCTACATCCTCATCGGACTGGCGCTAGGCGTCATCACCGGCTATCTCGCCTACGGCAACATGACCGAGGCCGGCCGGATCAACCTGGCTGATACGTTGACGCTGATTACCACCCTGTTCCTGCGCCTGATCAAGATGATCATCGCGCCGCTGGTATTTTCCACGCTGGTGTGCGGCATTGCCAAGATGGGCGATGCGACCGCCGTCGGCCGCGTCGGCATCAAAACGCTGGGCTGGTTCTTCATCGCCTCGGTGATGTCGCTGACGCTGGGCCTGATCCTGGTCAACCTGTTCCGTCCGGGCGACGCGCTGCTGGGCCACATGGCCGCCACCGCCGCCAAGACCGACCTGGCCACCTCCAGCCTGACGCTGAAAGACTTCGTCACCCACCTGGTGCCGGCGTCCATCGTCGAAGGCATGGCCAAGAACGAGATCCTGCAGATCGTGATCTTCTCGCTGTTCTTCGGTTCGGCCGCCGCTGCGGTCGGTCCGAAAGCCAATGTGCTGATCGAAGCGCTGGACGGCGTCGCCCATGTGATGCTGAAGGTTACCGGCTACGTGATGAAATTCGCGCCGTTCGCGGTATTCGCGGCGGTGGCCGGCACCATCGCCAAGAGCGGCCTGGGCGTGCTGTCGACCTACGGCGTGTTCATGGCCGAGTTCTACTTCGGTATCGCGATGCTGTGGGCGCTGCTGATCTTCATCGGCTTCCTGTTCCTGAAAGGCCGCATCTTCGCGCTGATGCGTGAAATGCGCAGTCCGGCGCTGCTGGCGTTCTCGACCGCGTCGAGCGAAGCGGCGTATCCGAAAACGCTGGAAGGCCTGGAGCGTTTCGGCGTGCGCAACCGCATCGCCTCGTTCGTGCTGCCGATCGGCTACTCGTTCAACCTGGACGGCTCGATGATGTACTGCACCTTCGCCACCGTGTTCATCGCGCAGGCGTATGGCATCGAGATGTCGCTGGGCCAGCAGATGACCATGATGGCGGTGCTGATGCTGACCTCGAAGGGCATGGCCGGCGTGCCGCGCGCCTCGCTGGTGGTGATCGCCGCGACGCTGGGCCAGTTCAACATTCCGGAAGCCGGCATGCTGCTGTTGCTGGGCATCGACCACTTCCTCGACATGGCGCGTTCCGCGACCAACGTCATCGGCAACGGCATCGCCACCGCCGTCGTCGCCAAGTGGGAAGGCGAGATGGACCCGCCGAAAGAAGCGGTGTAATCTACGCCAGACAAGGCCACCTTCGGGTGGCCTTTTTCATTACAGCCAGGTGCGTTTGCCTTCCGGCTTGGCGCCCATCTCCCGCAACCGGCGCCGCAGGCGGGCGTTGTCCGCGATGGTACAAATCAGCGTCAGCAAGATGATGATGTTGAGCGCGTCGCTGCCGAAGTACCTGAAGAACAGCGCTGCGCCGCCGGCGCAAAGCAGTCCGGCAATCAATAACATCAATCCGTCTTTCATTTTCTCCTCCGTTTATAAATCTCCGGATGGCGCACCAGCAGTCCCGGCAACCAAGGACGATGTAAGTGATTCATCTGCGCGTTAAGCAAGACATCGGCAATAGAAGTGCCGCTCGCCAAACTTCTGCCGGTAGCCACCGCAATACTCCCAATGACGGCACCAACGTAAAACGATGCACTCATGGCGCCGATGACAGCCAACTTTTCGCCCCGAATGCCAGCGCCAATCATTTCCATAACCGTCACTTTTTTCCCAAACCGCTCAAGTAGCGCAATCAGGGTGGACGCCGAACCAAGCGCTAGCTGAGCGTTACCATACAGGCTTTCCGGGGCTGGCAAGCCGAGGGCGTCCATATTCTCTTTGAAGTACGTGTAAAAGTCAGACATAAAAACCTCCTTGTTGATGAACATGTCATCGGAGGGTAGTCCGCAAAAACATGATGCACCTTGCTGCAACTCATAGCAAGCAAGCGCGGCGCTTGCGCGGAATCGTTATCCTGCTTGGCGGTTTTCGTAATTGCGATGGCACAGGCATTGATGCACCATCGAGGAATAATTCTATGACGGTGGAGACGATATGACTGCTTCGCGGCGCACTGCGCTGAAGACTTTGCTGGCCGGCGCGGCGATGGCGCCGCAACTGGCGACGGCGGCGGCCGAGCCGAAATGGGGACGCGGCGTCGAAGGCCAGCACAAGGCGGACCTGGACAACGGCACCTTCCTCAACCCCATCCTCGCCGGCGACCATCCCGATCCCACCATCCTCAAGGACGGCGACGATTACTACATGACGTTTTCGTCCTTCCTGGCCTACCCCGGCGTCATCATCTGGCACTCGCAGGATCTGGTGAACTGGCAGCCCATCGGCCCGGCGCTGACCAAGCCGCTCGGCAGCATCTGGGCCATGGACCTGGTCAAGCACAAGGGCCGCTACTACATCTACATCCCCGCCGGCAGCAGCATCTATGTGATCTGGTCCGACGACATCAAAGGCCCATGGAGCGATCCGATCGACCTCAAGATCGAAGGCGCCATCGATCCCGGCCACGCCGTCGGCGAAGACGGCAAGCGCTACCTGTTCGTCAACGGCGTGCGTCGCATCGCCCTCACCGACGACGGCCTGGCCACCGCCGGCAAGCTGGAAAAAGTCTACGAGCCATGGCGCTACCCGCAGGACTGGGTGGTCGAAATGTTCGCGCCCGAGGGCCCCAAGCTGCTCAAGCGCGGCGAATGGTTTTACCTGGTGATGGCGGTCGGCGGCACTTCCGGTCCTCCGACCAGCCACATGGTGATCGCCGCCCGCTCGCGCTCCATCCACGGCCCATGGGAAAACCATCCGCACAATCCGCTGGTGCGCACCCGCAGCGCCGAAGAGAAATGGTGGTCGCGCGGCCACGCCACGCTGGTCGAAGGCCCGGCCGGCGACTGGTGGATGGTCTACCACGGCTACGAAAACGGCTACCGCACGCTGGGCCGCCAATGCCTGCTCGAACCGATCGAATGGACCAGCGACGGCTGGTTCAAAGCCAAAGGCGGCGACCTGTCCGCGCCACTGCCGATGCCGAAGAAAGGCAAGGCAGTCCCGCACAACTTCGCCAAGTCAGACGATTTCAACACCCTGCGATTCGGCGTGCAATGGAGCTTCTTCAATCCGGGACCGGATGAAATGAAACGCGTGCAGCACACGCCGGGTGTGCTGGCCATTCGCGGCAAAGGCACGTCGCCGGTGGACTCGTCGCCGCTGACCTTCATCGCCGGCGACCGCGCCTACGAAGCCACCATCACGCTCGACATCGGCGCCGATGCCGAAGGCGGCCTGCTATTGCACTACAACGAGCGCGCCTACGTCGGCATCGGCTTCACGCCGACGCAAATGAAGACCTTCCAGCACTCGCAGGAACAAAGCTGGATGCGCGAGAAGATGGATGTCTCCACGGTGCATATCCGCGTCCGCAACGACCGCCACATCGTCACCTTCCACTACTCGCTGGACGGGAAGAACTGGGTGCAGCATCCATGGCAGATGGAAGTCTCCGGCCTGCACCACAATGTGTTCGGCGGCTTCGCCAGCCTGCAACCAGGCATCTACAGCGCGGGAACAGGCGTGGTGAAGATGCGCGATTTCCAGTATCGCGCGCTGGCTTAGACGACGGCGTCCTCTTCGTCCGCCTCATCCGCCTTGGCCTGCTGGCGCTCCCACATCTGGGCGTACAGGCCATTGGCCGCCAGCAGCGATTGATGCGTGCCGCGTCCCACAATGCGGCCGTGGTCCAGCACCAGGATCTGCTGCGCGTCGGCCACGGTGGACAGGCGGTGCGCGATCACCATCGTCGTGCGCGTGCGCGAGATTTCCTTCAACTGTGCCTGGATCGCCTGTTCGGCCTTGGAGTCCAGCGCCGACGTGGCTTCGTCGAAGATCAGAATGGCGGGATTCTTCAGCAGCGTGCGCGCGATCGCCACGCGCTGCTTCTCGCCGCCGGAGAGCTTCAGGCCGCGCTCACCCACCATGGTCTTGTAGCCGTCCGGCAGACTGTCGATGAAATCGTGGATCGATGCGGCGCGCGCGGCGGCCACGATCTCGTCGTGCGTGGCGCCCGGCTTGCCGTAGGCGATGTTGTATTCGATGGTGTCGTTGAACAGCACCGTATCCTGCGGCACGATGCCGATCGCATGGCGCACCGAATCCTGTGTCAGCGAGCGCAAATCCTGGCCATCGATGGTGATGCCGCCGGCGTTCACCTCGTAGAAGCGGAACAGCAGGCGTGACAAGGTGGACTTGCCGGAACCGCTGTGTCCCACCACCGCCGTCGTGGTGCCCGGCGGGATGGTGAAGTCCACATCGAACAGGATCTGGCGCTTCGGATCGTAGCTGAAGTCCACGTGGTTGAAGCGCACCTGCGCGCCGTGCGTCACCAGCGGCTGTGCATCCGGCGCATCGGCGATCTCGCGGTTCTGGTCCAGCAGCGAGAACAGTTTTTCCATGTCGGCCAGGCTTTGCTTGATTTCGCGGTAGATCACGCCGAGGAAGTTGAGCGGAATGTAGAGCTGGATCATGAAGGAGTTGACCAGCACCAGATCACCCAAGGTCATCTTGCCTTCAATGACGCCAACGGTGGCGCGCCACAGGATCAGCGTCACCGCCACCGCGATGATCATCGACTGGCCGGTGTTCAGCAGCGACAGCGACGTTTGCGACTTGACGGCGGCGCTTTCATAGTTCTGCAAGCCTTCGTCGTAGCGCTTGGCCTCGTACTCCTCGTTGCCGAAGTATTTCACCGTTTCATAGTTGATCAGCGAGTCGATGGCCTTGGTGTTGGCCTTCGAATCCAGCTCGTTCATCGTGCGGCGGAAGTGCGTGCGCCAGTTGGTGATGATGATGGTGAAGCTGATATACGACACCAGCGCCACAAAGGTGATCACCGAGAACCAGATGTCGTAGTGCGTGACCAGGTAGCCGAGCACCAGCGTGATCTCCACCAGCGTCGGCAGGATGTTGAACAGCGTGTACGAGATCAGCGAACCGACGGCGCGCGTGCCGCGCTCGATATCGCGCGTCATGCCGCCGGTCTGACGGTTCAGGTGGAAGCGCAGCGACAGCGCATGCAAATGGCGAAACACCTGCAGCGCGATGGTGCGCACCGCGCGCTGCGTCACGCGCGCGAACAGGAACTCGCGCAACTCGGTAAACAGCGTGGTCGACACCCGCAGCACGCCATACGCCACCAGTGCGCCCAGCGGCAGCACCAGCAAGGCCTGTGGATGGGATGGAGAAATGGTCAGCGAATCGATCAGCTTCTTCATCACCACCGGCACGCCGACGTTGGCCAGCTTGGCGCCGACCAGGCAGGCCAGGGCCAGCAGCACGCGCCATTTGTAGACAAACAGATAGGGCAACAGGGTTTTTAAGGTAGCGGTATCGCTGCGGGTGGGAGCGGCTTTGCTGGCGGAGGCTGGCGGGGATTCGGAGTAACGGCGCATGGCGGATATCGGCTTTTTATGGTTCAATCCCGATAATTGTAGCCCCTGAAGAGAAATCACGATGACCACGCCCGAAAATCCCACCCCAATCGCTGTTACCACCATCAACCGCGGCCTGCCCGCCGGGAAGATGCCGGAACTGCGCATGATGCCTTCGCCATCGGACGCCAACGTCTACGGCGACGTGTTCGGCGGCTGGATCATGGCCCAGGTGGACATCGCCGGCTCGCTGCCGGCCACGCGTCGCGCCAATGGCCGCGTCGCCACCATCGCCGTGAATTCCTTCGTGTTCAAGAATCCGGTGTTCGTCGGCGACCTGCTGTCGTTCTATGCTGATATTACCAAGGTTGGCAATACGTCCATTACCGTGCAGGTCGAGGTGTATGCTGAACGCAACCGCCTGCAAGCCGACACCGTGAAAGTGACCGAGGCCACGCTGACCTATGTCGCCACCGATTCCGACCGCAAGCCGCGCAAGGTGCCACCGATCGAAACGCTGATCCTCTCCTGAGCGCACGCGGCGCATGGACCAACACCGCCGCATCTTCCTCGCCACCGCCAGCCGCCTCGGCGCGCTGGCCGCGCTCTCCAGCGCCAGCTCGTCCACTATCGCGCAGAAAAGCGGCAGCGCCTACCCATTCAGCCTGGGCGTGGCATCCGGCTCGCCGCTGCCGGACGCCGTCGTCATCTGGACCCGCATCCTGCACGATCCGTTGAACGCCGCCGCCATGCCGGCCATCGCCTTCAGCGTGCGCTGGGAGATGGCGGAGGACGAGCAGTTCCGCCGCATCGTCGCCAAGGGCACGGCCAGCGCCACGCCGGCGCTGGCGCACAGCGTGCACGTCGACGTCACCGGCTTGCAGCCGGACCGCTGGTACTGGTATCGCTTCATGCTGGGCGACGCCGTCAGCCCCATCGGCCGCACGCGCACCGCGCCCGCCGCCGGCGACATGCCGGCCACCCTGAAGCTGGCCGTGGCCTCCTGCCAGCACTGGGAATTCGGCACCTATGCCGCCCACCGCCACATCACGGCCGCCGCGCCCGATCTGGTGGCCTTCCTGGGCGATTATATCTACGAGTGGGGGCCGTACCAGCTACAGCACCCGAAAGCCGCTGTACGGGTCTCCGAGAGCTTCACGCTGGCCGATTACCGCGCCCGCTACGCCCAGTACAAGACCGACCGCGATCTGCAAGCCGCGCACCAGGCCGCGCCGTGGATCGTCACCTGGGACGACCACGAAGTCGCCAACGATTACGGCAACGACCGCGACGAACACCTCAACCCGCGCTTCATCGACCGCCGCGCCGCCGCGTACCAGGCCTTCTACGAACACATGCCGCTGCGCGCCCCGCCGGCCGACTTCGCCCACATGCGCATCTACCAGCGCTACGACTGGGGCAGGCTGGCGCGCTTCCACGTGCTGGACGATCGCCAATACCGCGCCTATCACGCCTGCCCGCCGCCGGGACGCGGCGGTTCCAGCTCGGTGCTGCTGCGCGACTGCCCGGCGCTGCTGGACCGCAGCCGCAGCATGCTGGGCAAGGAACAGGAACATTGGCTGGCGCAGGGATTGTCGTCGTCGCAGGCGCGCTGGAACATCCTGGCGCAGCAGACGCTGATGGCGCAGAACAGCCAGCTGCCCATCATGAAGGAAGGCGACGGCCGCTTCTGGACCGATGGCTGGGACGGCTATCCGATGGCGCGCCGGCAGCTGATGGACACGCTGCACACCAGCCGCGCCAGCAATCCGCTGGTGCTGTCCGGCGACGTGCACAGCTTCTTCGCCAGCGAACTGGCGCGCAATCCGTCGCGTCCGCGCTCGGCGGCCAACCCGCTGGTGGCGACGGAGTTCTGCGGCACCTCGATCACCTCGCCCTCGCGTCCGCAAACGCGTACCGAGCAGTTCCTGCGCATGAATCCGGCCATCAAATATGGCCGCAGCGACAAGCGCGGCTACATGCTGCTGACCATCACGCCGGCCGACACCACGGCCCACTTCCTGGCATTGGACGATGTGCACGACAGCGCCAGCCCGATCGCCCGCGCCGCCGGCTTCGTGGTGCGCAACGGCACACCAGGCCTAAAAAAAATCGCCTGACTCGGCAGGCGATTTTTGTAGCTTAGGCAGCGGCTTTTTCGGTTTTTTCATCCCGCAGCTGACGGCGCAGGATCTTGCCGACGTTGGTCTTCGGCAGCTCGTCGCGGAACTCGATGTACTTCGGTTTCTTGTACGCGGTCAGCTCGTGCTTGCAGTAGTCGAGGATCTGCTCGGCGGTCAGGTTCGGATCCTTGCGCACCACGAACAGCTTCACCGCCTCGCCGGAATTCTTGTCCGGCACGCCGATGCACGCCACTTCCAGCACGCCCGGATGCGAGGCCACCACTTCTTCCACCTCGTTCGGATAGACGTTGAAGCCGGACACGATGATCATGTCCTTCTTGCGGTCGACGATCTTGGTATAGCCCTTGTCGTCCATGATGCCGACGTCGCCGGTCTTGAAGAAGCCGTCGGCCGTCATCGACTTGGCGGTTTCTTCCGGACGGTTCCAGTAGCCGGCCATCACCTGCGGGCCGCGAATCGCGATCTCGCCGGTCGAACCCAGCGGCAGCGGATTGCCGTCGTCGTCCAGGATCGCCACTTCGGTCGATGGAATCGGCAGGCCGATGGTGCCGGTGAATTCCTTGATGTCGACGCGGTTGGCGGTGGCCACCGGCGAGGTTTCGGACAAGCCATAGCCCTCGATGATCGGCGTGCCGGTCACCTTCAGCCAGCGCTCGGCCACGCCCTTCTGCACCGCCATGCCGCCGCCGTTGCACAGCTTGTAGGACGAGAAGTCCAGCTTGGCGAAGTCGGCGTTGTTCAGCAGCGCGTTGTACAGCGTGTTCACCGCCGGCAGCACCGTCACCTTGTACTTGGCCAGTTCCTTGACGAAGCCAGGGATGTCGCGCGGATTTGGAATCAGCAGGCTCAGGCCGCCGGTGCGGATGCTCATGAAGGCGCTGACCGTCAGCGAGTAGATGTGGTACAGCGGCAGCGCGGCCACAAACACCATCGGCTCGCCGCCGCTCTTCATTTGCAGCCAGGCTTCGTTTTGCAGCACGTTGGCGATGATGTTCCGGTGCAGCAGGATCGCGCCCTTGGACACGCCGGTGGTGCCGCCCGTGTATTGCAGGAAGGCGATGTCGTCGTGGCCCTGCTTGGCCGGTTGCAGCGTCAGGCCGTTACCTTCCGACAGCACCTGCTTGTACGACACCGAACCGGGCAGCGAAAACGCCGGCACCATTTTCTTCACATGGCGCACCACGAAGTTGACGATGGTGCCCTTCAGGCCGCCCAGCATGTCGCCCATGGTGGCCACCACCACGTGCTTGACGCTGGTCTGCGCCACCACCTGTTGCACCGTCGTCGCAAAGTTTTCCAGCACGAAGATGGCTTCGGCGCCCGCGTCGGTCAGCTGGTGTTGCAGCTCGCGCGGCGTGTACAGCGGATTGACGTTGACCACGGTGTAGCCGGCGCGCAGGATGCCGGCCATGATCACCGGATACTGCAGCACGTTCGGCAGCATGATGGCCACGCGCGCGCCCGGTTGCAGGCCCTTGGCTTGCAGCCAGGCGCCGACTTTCTGCGACAGTTGATCCAGCTCGCCGTAGGTCAGGAATTTATCCATGCACACGAACGCATTGCGGTCCGCGTACTTGCGGAAGGATTCCTCCATCAGGTGCGTCACCGAGCGGAACTGCGTGCTGTCGATCTCCGCCGGAACGCCTTCTGGGTACGACTTCAGCCAAATCTTATCCATCTTTATGCAGCCTTTTTCTTCTCGCCGGGTGGTTCGTCGCGCAACATGCGGCGCAGAATTTTCCCGACATTGGTTTTTGGTAGCTCCTCGCGGAACTCAATGTATTTCGGCTTTTTATAGCCGGTAAATTGTTCTTTGCAATAGGCCATCAGCGCGGCCTCGGTCAGGTTCGGGTCCTTGCGCACCACGAACACCTTGACCGCCTCGCCCGAATGCTCGTCCGGCACGCCGATGGCCGCGCATTCCAGCACGCCCGGATGCGCGGCGATCACGCCTTCCAGCTCGTTCGGATAGACGTTGAAGCCGGAGACCAGAATCATATCCTTCTTGCGGTCAACGATCTTCACAAAGCCGGTGGCGTCCATCACGCCGACGTCGCCGGATTTGAAATAGCCGTCGGCGGTCATCACCTTGGCCGTTTCGTCCGGACGGTTCCAGTAGCCGCTCATCACCTGCGGACCGCGGATCGCGATCTCGCCGGCGCTGCCCAGCGGCACTTCGTTGCCATCGTCATCCAGGATGGCGATGTCGGTCGACGGCACCGGCAGGCCGATGGTCGCCGTGAATTCCTTGCTGTCGGCGCGGTTGCAGGTGGCCACCGGCGAGGTTTCGGACAAGCCGTAGCCCTCGATGATGGACACGCCGGTCGCCTTCAGCCAGCGGTCGTTGACGGCCTGCTGCACCGCCATGCCGCCGCCGTTGCAGATCTTCAGCGCCGAGAAATCCAGATGGGCGAAATCCGGATGGTTCAGCAGCGCGTTGTACAGCGTGTTCACCGCCGGCAGCATGTTGAACTTGTACTTCGCCAGTTCCTTGATGAAGCCGCCGATGTCGCGCGGATTCGGAATCAGGATGTTCAGCGCGCCGACCCGCGTGCCCCACATCGCGCAGCAGGTCAGCGCGAAGATGTGGTACAGCGGCAGCGCGCAGACGATGGTCACCTGCTCGTCCGAACCGCCCAGCGCCGGCTGCGACCACGCCTCGCTTTGCAGCAGGTTGGCGACGATGTTCTGGTGCGTCAGCGTCGCGCCTTTCGACACGCCGGTGGTGCCGCCGGTGTACTGCAGGAACGCCGGATCGTTGTACTGCCGCTCCACCGGCGTCAGCTTCATGGCGCCGCCCTGCGACAGCGCGTCCTTGAAGCGCACCGCGTTGGGCAGCGAGAACGCCGGCACCAGTTTCTTCACGCTGCGCACCACGAAATTCACCAGCATGCCCTTCAGGCCGCCAAGCATCTCGCCCATGCTGCCGACCACGATATGCTTGATCTGGGTCTTGCCCAGCACCTGCTCCAGCGTGGTGGCGAAGTTCTCCAGGATGATGATCGCCTCGGCGCCCGAATCGTTGAGCTGGTGTTCCAGCTCGCGCGGCGTGTACAGCGGGTTGACGTTGACCACCGTGTAGCCCGCGCGCAGGATCGCGGCGATCGCGATCGGATACTGCAGCACGTTCGGCATCATGATGGCCACCCGCGCGCCCGGCTTCAGGCCACGGCTTTGCAGCCACGCGCCCAGGCGCTTCGAATAAGTGTCGACTTCGGCATAGGTAAGGTACTTGTCCATGCAGACATACGCGTTACGGGCAGCGTATTTGTGGAAGGATTCTTCCAGCAACTGCACCAGCGAACGGTACTGACTCGTATCGACTTCGGTCTGCATGCCCGGCGGATACGACTTCAACCAGATTTTCTCCATCCTGTGCCTCTTGTCTCGAATATTATCGTTGTACAGGCCGGCGCACAGTGCCGGGTCAGGGGCGAATGATTCGTCTGAGCGAATTTGTTGAGCCTGCTGATGATGCGATGCTATCGGGCAGCACGCTCCTACGCAAGCGCATTTAACCATAATTAGAACGGGTGTTCTAACGGCTTTTTATGATGCAATGCAGCATCAATGCATGCCTTCGGTGGCTGGCAGCGCTTCCTTGCCGCCCTCCGCGTTGAGCATTGCAGGCCGGCCCAAGAGATCCAACTGCTGTCGGCGTTGAGCTATATCAAGACTTGCTAATTTTTGCACCGCAGCATAAAAACGCACGAACGTTCGCTCTTGTTTCAGCAAGGCGCGGAAGGCCGGCAGATAATCGTGGTAAGTTCCCACCGCGCTGAGCTGGGCGTTGGTCAGCGGCTCGGCAAACCAGCGGTCGTAGCCGGCGTAGCCGCCCCAGGTTTCCTTCAGTTTCAGGTAGTCGGACTTGAGGTGAGCGAAGATGCGCGCCTTTTCGGCGCGCTTGTGGCGCGTGCTGGTTTTGCTGGCATAGGCGTCGGCCAGCATTTTGCGGTGCCGCACCAGCAGCGCCAGGAAGTCCTGGCGACGGGCGTTGTAGCGCGCATAGGCTTCGCGCATCGGATCGGTGCCGTACAGCTCCAGCCAGCGCTGCACGCCGGCTTCCTCCACCGCCGTGGCGAAGCTCTCGTTGAACTGCGAATCGCCCTGCACGTACACCACCTGGTGCGCCAGCTCGTGGAACACCATGCGCGCCAGTTCGGCATCGGAATAGTTGATGAAGGTCGACAGCAGCGGATCGCTGAACCAGCCCAGCGTCGAATACGCCGGCACGCCGCCCACCTGCACGTCGTTGCCTTCCTTGCGCAGTTCATCGGCGTAGGCGTTGGCGTCTTCCTTGCTGTAGTAGCCACGGTAACTGACGCAGCCGGCGATCGGGAAGCACCACTGGATCGGCCGCAGCGACAGCTCCGGCGTCGCCACCACGTTCCACAGCACGAAGGGCCGCGACAGGGCGGCGTAGTTCTTGTAGCTGGCGTTGTCGGGCAGGCCCAGTTCCTTGACCGCGAATTTGCGGATCAACAGCGCCTTTTCCAGGCGGGCCTTAAGTTGCGGATCGGTGGCGGGGTCGCCCAGCCAGTCGTCAATCGGACGCGCGTCCGACCACAGCGCGTACTGGCCCTGGGCGGCCTGCATGTAGTACTTGAACTGCGCGCAGCCGGCCAGCATCGCCGCCGCGCACGCCGGCGCCAGCCAGTATCTGGCGCGGAGCATTCGGCGTGCAATATTGCGCATACATCACCTTCAAGCGGCAACTCTCTCGACCTGGACCAGTGTATCGTAAAAAGTCGGCGCACGGCCCATATCGGTTAACTGTTGGCTGGTGACCTCATTGGCGTTTTTGCCATCTTTCGCCAGCTTCTTCCACCACACGGACAAACCGACCACCAGGCCGGCGCGCGCCTTGTCGGTCACGCGCGCCTTGCAGACAAAGGAGCCGCGGTCATTGAAGATGCGCACCATGTCGCCGTGGGCGATGCCGCGCGCCGCGCTGTCGTCTGGATGGATGTCCAGGTGTGGCTCGCCCTCGGCCGAACGCAGGCTCTTGACGTTGACGAAGGTGGAATTGAGGAAGTTGCGCGCCGGCGGCGAAATCATCGCCAGCGGATAGCGCGCCGCCAGTTCCGGATTGCTGGCCACCGATTCATACGGCGGAATGTAGGCCGGCAGCGGATCGAGGCCGTCGGCCTGCATCTGCGCGGAATAGAACTCGCACTTGCCGGATGGCGTGGGGAAGCCGCCCTGCGCGAACGGCGCATCCGGCATGTTGAGCTTTTGCCAGCCCTTCTGCTTCAGCGCTTCCCAGTCGAAGCCGATGGCGCGCACGTCCTGCGCGTTGAAGGCCTGCGCCGCCAGCTGGTCGTCGCTGTCCTTGAAGCAGTCGTCGTCGAAGCCCATCTTCGCCGCCAGCAGGCGGAAGATTTCGGTGTTGGCCTTGGCCTCGCCCATCGGCGCGACGGCGGCGTTATTCGCCATCATGTACAGGTGGCCGTAGGAGGTGTGGGCGTCGATGTGCTCCAGCTGCGTGGTGGCCGGCAGCACGATGTCGGCATAGTCCACGGTGTCGGTCTGGAAGTGTTCCAGTACCACGGTGAACAGGTCTTCACGCATAAAGCCCTGCATTACCTTGTCCGAGTCCGGCGCGATCGCCAGCGGATTGGAGTTGTAGACGATGACCGCTTCCAGCGCCGGCCCGAAGGCCGCCGACGCCGGCCGCAACAGGTCGTCACCGATGGTGGTCATGTTGATGGTGCGCGGCTGCTTCTTCAGCAGGTCGGTGCGCTGCAGCCACGGCTTGTTGGTCGGGAAGGAGCCGCCGGAAGACAACTGGATGCCGCCGGCCGCATGGCGCCAGGCGCCGACCAGCGCCGGCAGGCAGGCCATGTTACGCACCGACATGCCGCCGCCGCGCACGCGCTGCACGCCGTAGTTGGTGCGGATCGCCACCGGCTCACCGGCTTTCGCCATGCCGCCGTACAGGCGCGCCAGGTCCACCACTTCGTCGACCGTGATGCCGCAGGTGGCGGCGACGCGCTCCGGCGTCCATTCCGCCGCGCGCTGCTTCAGCTCCTCGAAGCCCAGCGTGTACTGTGCGATGTAGTCGTGGTCGAGCAAATCTTCCTTGATCAGCACGTGCATCAGGCCCAGCGCCAGCGCGCCGTCGGTGCCAGGCAGCAGGGCGATGTGCTGATGGCACTTCTCGGCCGTCAGCGAGCGGTAGGGATCGATGGCGATCAGTTTGGCGCCGTTGCGCTTGGCTTCCTGCGCGCGGGTCCAGAAGTGCAGGTTGGAGGCGATCGGATTGCCGCCCCAGATGATCAGCAATTTGGCATTCTGGAACTGCTCCATGTCGGTGCCGATGGAGCCGCCGATGGTGTACTTGTAGCCGGTGAAGCCTGCCATTGCGCAGATGGTGCGGTCCAGCAGCGAAGCGCCGATCTTGTTGAAGAAGCGCGACGACATCGACTCGCCCTGGATCAGGCCCATGGTGCCGCAGTAGCTGTAGGGCAGGATGGCTTCCGGCGCGCGCTCGGCGATCGGCTTCAGGCGCGCGGCGATGGTCTCCAGCGCCTCCTCCCAGCTGATGCGCTCGAACTTGCCCTCGCCCTTCTTGCCGACGCGGCGCAGCGGATGCAGCAGGCGGTCCTCGTGATAGGTGCGCTCGGTGTAGCGCGACACCTTGGTGCACAGCACGCCGGCCGTGGTCGGATGGTCGGGATCGCCCTTGACCGCGGTGGCGACGCCGTCTTCCACCGTCACCAGCAGCGCGCAGGTGTCGGGGCAGTCGAGCGGGCAGGCTGCGCGGACTTGTGTGGTTGTCATGTCAGAAATCCAAAAGCAATTGCTCAAAGCAGTATCGTAAACCATTGCGTGCACTCTGGCTTAAGTCATCCGACAAGGGCTACAATGGCTGTTCTCGATGCTTAAAAAGCAAGCGAACCCAATACTGGAGAAGCAGCATGAAACTGGTAGATCCCATCATTGCATTTCAATCCGAAATTCAACAGATACGGCGCGACCTGCACGCCCATCCGGAGCTCTGCTACGAAGAACAGCGCACGTCCGACGTGGTGGCCGCCAAGCTGACCGAATGGGGTATCCCCGTCATTCGCGGCCTCGGCATCACCGGCGTGGTCGGCGTGATCAAGAACGGCACGTCGCGCCGCGCCATCGGCCTGCGCGCCGACATGGACGCCCTGCCGATGCAGGAAGTAAACACCTTCGCCCACGCCTCGCGCCATCCCGGCAAGATGCACGCCTGCGGCCACGACGGCCACACCGCCATGCTGCTGGGCGCCGCCAAACACCTGGCGGAGAACCGCAATTTCGACGGCACGGTGTACCTGGTGTTCCAGCCGGCCGAGGAAGGCGGCGCCGGCGCCAAGCGCATGATCGAGGACGGCCTGTTCGAGCAATGCCCGATGGATGCCATCTACGGCATGCACAACTGGCCCGGCATCCCGTCCGGCCACATGAGCGTGGCGCCCGGCCCGCTGATGGCCTCCAGTAACGAGTTCTACCTCACCGTCAAAGGCAAGGGCGGGCACGCGGCGCAACCGCACAAGTGCATCGACCCGGTGCTGATCGGCGTGCAGATCGCGCAGAGCTGGCAGACCATCGTCAGCCGCCGCACCAGCCCGCTGGACACGGCGGTGCTGTCGCTGACCCAGTTCCATGCCGGCACCGCCACCAACGTCATCCCCGACGAAGCCAAGCTGGCCGGCACGGTGCGCACGCTGTCCGGCACGGTGCTGGACATGATCGAAAAGCAGATGGAGCAGATCGCCGTCAACACGGCCGCCGCGTTCGGCGCGGAAGTGGAATTCAAATTCCGCCGCAACTACCCGCCGCTGATCAACCATCCGGAAGCGACCCGCTTCGCGGTCGAGGTCATGAAAACCGTGGTGGGCGCGGACAAGGTGGATGACCAGGTGGAACCGTCGATGGCGGCGGAGGATTTCGCCTACTTCCTGCAGGCCAAACCGGGCTGCTACATCTTCATCGGCAATGGCGAAGGCGACCACCGCGACGGCGGCCACGGCCTCGGCCCGTGCGTGCTGCACAATGGCAGCTACGACTTCAACGACAACCTGCTGCCGGTCGGCGCCAGCTTCTGGGTCAAGCTGGTGGAAGCCAGCCTGCCGTCAGTCTAATTGATCGGGAGCGGCGCCGACGCGCTGCCCCGGATTCATCTGCTCCAGCCCGATCAGCGCGGCCGAGTGGTCGGCTTGCGGAATCTGCCTGGACAACGTCATGTAGCGCGCCGTCACCAGCTCGGTCAGCGGCAGCACGATGCCCGCCGCTTCCGCCGCCGCCAGGATGTTGCGCTGGTCCTTCAGCTGCGTGGTGATCTTGCCGCCGGCGACAAAATTACGGTCCAGCATGCGCTGGCCGTGCACCTCCAGGATTTTCGATTCCGCAAAGCCGCCGCGGATGGCCGCGCGCATCGCCGCCGGATCGGCGCCGGCCGCCTGCGCCAGCAACATGGCTTCCGCGACAATATTGATGGTTGCGCCAACGATGAGCTGGTTGCACAGCTTGGCCACCTGCCCTGCGCCGGCCGGGCCGACCAGCGTGGCGCGGCCCATGGCGGCGAATACCGGTTCGGCCTCGGCAAAATCCTGCGCGCCGCCGCCGGCCATGATGGCCAGCGTGCCGGCCGCCGCACCGCCGACGCCGCCGGACACCGGCGCATCGATGAAGCGCCGGCCCTGCGCGGTCAGCAGGGCATGGAAGGCCTGCGCCTCCGCCTGCTGCGTCGAGCTCATGTCGATCCACAGCGCGTTCGGCGCCAGCGCCGGCAAGGCCGCCTGCAACACCAGGTTCACCGTCGGACCGGCCTCCAGCATGGAGATGACGATCTGCGCGTCGCGCACCGCCTCGCCCAAGTCCGCCACCGGACGGGCGCCGGCGGCGGCCAGCGCCTCGGCCTTGGCGTGGGTGCGGTTCCACGCGGTGACTGTATGGCCGGCCGCCAGCAGGCGCCGCACCATCGGGTCTCCCATCAAGCCTATGCCTAAGAAGGTAATTTGCGTGGACAATTCCGCTCCTTCACTAATCAAAATGACAGCCTCACCGGAATTATTTCCAGAACCCCGGTACAATCGCTGACTAGCCGTATAAATCGAAATACAGCCTCAATCTTGCAAGGATACTATGTTCGCTAAAAAAATGATCGTGGCAGCAGCCGCGCTGGCCGTGACGCAATTTGCGCTGGCCGATGACAAACTGATCGACTCCGTGGCAGTTGATTATGGCACCTCCGCCAAAGTGCGCATGGAGCGTCTGAGTGTGGCCAAGGATTGGAATGTGCAATGGTTCCAGTCGAACGGTACGCACCTGAGCGGCTACTGGGAAGCCAGCGTCGGCTTCTGGCAGCAGAAGCAGTACATGAATATTTCCGGTAACGACAAGAACCTGTGGGATATCGGCTTCACCCCAGTGTTCCGCTTCCAGAACGACAACAAGAAGGGCATGTACTACGAAGGCGGCATCGGCGTGCACCGCCTGTCCGACCTGTACAACAACGACACCTATCGTCTGTCGACCCTGTTCCAGTTCGGCGACCACATCGGCCTGGGCTATGTGTTCGACAACAACTGGGAAATCGGCGCCAAGGTGCAGCACTTCTCGAACGGTGGCTACAAAAAGCCTAACACCGGCATCAACTACTTCGAGCTGAAAGCCGCTTACCACTTCTGATGCAGTGTCGTCCCCGCGCAGGCGGGGACCCATGCCGGGCTAACGTTTCTACACGTTAGTCTCGGCAACAATCCTCCAGGCCGTGCCCTCCTTGGCCCAATACTGCTTCTTGCGCACCGCGTGACGGAACTTGCCGATCACAATCTGCTGCGTGAAGTTGGTGACAATCACCTCCTCCTGGCTCGGCTGACGGAAATAACTCGGATCGCTGACCGTCACACTGATCTTCTTCGCCCCCGGCAGATAGCGGTTCTTGTCCAGCCAGGCATCAATGGTCTCATCCGCTGCGGACTTGAACTTCGGCGAATATAGCGCTTTCAGGCTCGTATCATCGCGGTTCTCCACATCCCGGCGCCAGTTCTCGACCAGCCCGGCGGCCTGCCGCAAATCCTTGTCGATCTGCTCCTTGCTGACAAATTCCACCTGATCACCGATCAGGATCGGCGTCTTGCCGATCTCCACCGAGCGCGTCAGGAAATTCAGGTCGTCGTTGCTGACCACCACGCAGCCATCGGTCGACAGCGGCGGACGGCTGAAAGTCTCGGGCGGCGTGCCATGCAGCCAGATGCCGGAGCCGCTGCGGCCATTCACCTTGTCCCAGTCGTTGGGATAATCCAGCGGCAGCGCGCCCTTGCCGTACATATCCGGCAGCTTGACGCCAGGAAGACGGCCGATCAGGTAATACACGCCGACGGGCGTGCGCATATCGCCTTCCTTTAGCTTGTTGATGCCCAGCTTGCCCTGGCTGACGTAGAAATCCTGCACCAGGCGCAGGCCGTCGTTACGATTTTCGTACAGATAAAGACGGGAATGCCTGGCGTCCACAATCAAGGCGTGGCGCTGATCCTTGCGCATCTGCAGCAGCGCGCGCGGCAGCAGCGTCTCCGCTGGACGCCCGGCCTGCAGGCGCACCGCCGCCTCGCGCCGCAGATCCGCCAGCTTGGAGTCGGAGCCGGGCGGTACCGCCGCGCCGAGCATGGCCACCGGCCGCGTATGCATCAGCAGGATATCGCCGCGCACCAGGTGGCCGAGGCGGAAGCTGGGATAGGCCTCCACCAGCGCATCCGCCTTGCGCTGCGCCGCGTCGAGGTCGTTCCTTGACAGCTCTTTGTAGATATCGTTGAGCAGCTCTTCCGGGTTGGCTTTACGGGCGACTGGCGCCCGTTCCGGCTTTTTTGCGGCGTAGCTGAACTCCCCTCCAGTCAGGCTGAGAAGGGCGACGGCCAGGATGCTGCCCGCGCGCCAGCGGCGTGTGAATGCAAAATGTGACATCAGTTACCCGAAATTTCCTGCTTGATCTGCCATTTGCCGCCGTTCTTGACCAGCACCAGCGTTTTGCGGCTGCGCGCCGTCAGGCGATCCGATTCATACGTCTGGCGGAAGGTGACCCTGGCGGTGTTGCCGTTCACGACCACCTCCGGCCCCGCCACGTCCACATGGATGCGGCCCTTGCCTTCGATGCGGGCGCGACGCTCATCGGCCCAGGCCTTGCGCGTGAGGCCCTTCGGCGGCTCGAACTGCTGGCTATAGTAGCTCAAATAGGAATCGACGTTTTGCGCGGCCCACGCTTTGGCCCAGCCGCTCACCTGCGCCATCACGGCGTCACGCTCGGAGGTATCCGGCTTGGCCGGCTTGGGCGGTTCGACCTTGACCGGCGCCGGGACCGGTGCTGGCGCCGGTGCGGCGGCCAGCTTGACCGGTACAGGAGCTGGCGCTGGCGCAGGTGCGGCGGCAACCTTGACTGGGGCGGGAACCGGCGCCGGCGTCGGCGCAACAGCAACCTTGGCTGGGGCGGGAATTGGCGCCGGCGTCGGCGCAACGGCGACCTTGGCTGGCGCTGGGGCAGGCGCCGGTGCTGGAGCCAGCCCCGGCTTGAGCGGCGCAGGCGCCGGTGCTGGAACCGCTACCGCAGCAGCCGCCACTTTCGGCGCTGCCACCGGTGGCGGCGCCACCGACAAGGCCGGAATCCGCTGCGGCGCATTGGCCTTGGCCGCATCCTGCGGCGGCAACGCCGAAATCAACGGCGGCTGCGCGCTGGCGGCAGGCGCCGGCTCCACTGCGGCAGCCTTGCCGCCGGTGCTGGTCGAGAACGTGCGCAGCATGGTCAGCCTGGACTTGCCCGGCGGCGGCGCCGTCGAGCCGAGCGCCAACGCCTTGTCATACGCCTGGCTGGCCATCTTGCCGTAAATATCGCCAAGGTTTTCGTAAGCAGTCTGATAGCTCGGATTGGTGCGGATGGCTTTTTCCAGCGCGATACGCGCCTTGTCGTACTGACCGCTGGCGGCATACAGCACGGCCAGATTGTTGTACGGCTCCGGCAGATCCTTGTAGTCTTCAGTCAGCTTGGTGAAGACGGCGATCGCCTCTTCGGATTTGTTCTGTTCGGTCAGCAGCACGCCCTTCATGAAACGCATTTGCGCATCGGCAGGGTGCTTGCTCAGGTACTCATTGGTTTTATTGAGGGCTTCAACGATTTTGCCGGCTTTGGCCAGCTTACTGACATCGGCGAACTCATCGGCATGGGCAGGTGCCCAGGCCATCATTGCCAATGCGAAGTACAGCATTGCTTGGGCTGTCTTTGGTTTCATTGTGTGATGCTTAGGCTGCGAAAGTCGAAATAGTACACCTTTATTTCCACAGGTCAAAACTCACAAAAACTATCTGTTGCTACCAAGCGCCAAACGCAAAAAAGCCCCAACCAGATTTTCTCTGGAAGGGGCTTTTTCTAAATAACTAGCTTGACGATAACCTACTTTCACACTGGTTGCAGCACTATCATCGGCGTAGAGTCGTTTCACGGTCCTGTTCGGGATGGGAAGGGGTGGGACCGACTTACTATGGTCATCAAGCTTTGACTTGTATGCTCCGCAGCCTTAGGCTGCACAGCGAATCCGGGAGAAGTAAAGTTTTTGGGTAGCACTCACCATCATAGTAAATGCGCATAACCGTCAAGGTTATAGGGACAAGCCGTACGGGCAATTAGTATCAGTTAGCTTAATGCATTACTGCACTTCCACACCTGACCTATCAACGTCCTGGTCTCGAACGACCCTTCAAAGAGCTCAAGGCTCTGGGAAATCTCATCTTAAGGCAAGTTTCCCGCTTAGATGCTTTCAGCGGTTATCTCTTCCAGACTTAGCTACCCGGCAATGCCACTGGCGTGACAACCGGTACACCAGAGGTCTGTCCACTCCGGTCCTCTCGTACTAGGAGCAGCCCCCTTCAAATTTCCAACGCCCACGGCAGATAGGGACCAAACTGTCTCACGACGTTTTAAACCCAGCTCACGTACCACTTTAAATGGCGAACAGC
>NZ_WKJN01000017.1 GCF_009674495.1 Duganella alba
CCGACCACGCCGCGCTGGCGGCGCTGGCCAGCGACATGGCCCGGCTGCTGGCGCAGGATGACAGCGCCGCCGTGCGCCTGCTGCCGCAGATTGCGCCGCTGCTGGCCGCCGCCGGCTGCCCCGCGCATGCGCAACGGCTGCAACGCTTGCTGGCGAAATACGATTTCGATGCCGCGCAGGCCACGCTGGCCGCCGCTGCGGCTGAACTGAACATCAATCTGTAGAGAGGAGGCCGCATGCGCCCTGAACCCACGGTCCTGGTGGTGGACGACACGCCTGACAATATCGACCTGTTGTGCGCCGTGCTGGAACCATACTATCGCACCAGGATCGCCACCAACGGCGAGCGCGCGCTGAAGATCGCCGGCAGCGCGCCCCATCCGGACCTGGTGCTGCTGGACGTGATGATGCCCGGCATGAGCGGGTATGAGGTGTGCAAAGTGCTGCGCGCCCAGCCGGCCACCAGCCACATTCCCGTGATCTTCGTCACCGCCATGAGCGATGTGGTCGATGAACAGCTGGGCTTTGACCTGGGCGCCGCCGACTACATCACCAAGCCGATTTCCGCGCCGGTGGTGCTGGCCCGCGTCAGGACGCAGCTGGCGATGAAAGGCGTGCACGATTTCCTGCGCGACCAGAACCATTTCCTCGAAGCCGAAGTCCAGCGCCGCACGCGCGAGATCGTCGCCCTGCAGGATGTCACCATCCACGCCATGGCCTCGCTGGCGGAAACCCGCGACAACGAGACCGGCAACCACATCCGCCGCACCGCCCACTATGTGCGGACACTGGCGCTGCAACTGCGCGACCACCCGAGATTCCGCGCCTTCCTGACCGACCACGTCATCGACTTGCTGCAGAAGTCGGCGCCGCTGCACGACATCGGCAAGGTCGGCATCCCGGACCGGATTCTGTTGAAGCCCGGGCGTTTCGAAGGCAACGAGTTCGAGATCATGAAAACCCACACCACATTGGGCCGCGACGCCATTGTGCAGGCCGAGCGCGAACTCGGGCTGGAAGTGGAATTTCTCAAGTTTGCCAAGGAGATCGCCTACAGCCACCAGGAAAAGTGGGACGGCAGCGGCTATCCGCAAGGACTGGCGGGCGATGCCATTCCGGTGTCGGCGCGGCTGATGGCGGTGGCCGATGTCTACGACGCGCTGATCAGCCGGCGCGTCTACAAGGACGGCATGCCGCACGCGGCGGCGGCGGCGATCATCGCCGAGGGACGCGGATCGCATTTCGATCCGGACATGGTGGATGCCTTCCTGGCGGTACAACACATCTTCGTCGATATCGCCGAGCGCTACGCGGATTCCGATCTGGACATGGAAACCGCGCGCGCCAAGGTGGAAAAATTCAGCGGCTGAAGCCGTAGCGTTTCAGCAGCGCATCCAGCGAGAACCGGCCGGAGCCGAACGCCGCCAGCACCAGCAGCAGGATGCCCCAGTAGAAGTGGTCATTGATGCCGGCCGGGCACTCCGCCTTGAACAGCTCAGGGTAGGACAGCACGGCGGTGATGTTGACGAACAGCAGCCCCAGCGCGGCCGGCCGGCCCAGCAGGCCGATAAACAGCAAGACAGGAAACACCAGTTCGCCGCCGGCGCCCAGCCAGGCCGCCAGGTGCGGCGACAGCAGGGGCACGTGGTATTCGTACTGGAACAGTGTCAGCGTCGCATTCCAGTCGCTGAGCTTGACCATGCCGGCCTTGAAGAACTGCCAGCCGACATACAGGCGCAACGCCAGACTGACCAGGCCGCCGGCCCAGTCGCTGATGACGGCGTCGTGGCGGGACAGGGCCTGGAAAGGAACAAGAAGATTTTTCATTGCAGTGCTTTCGTTGCGGTTTCAGTGGGAGGAATCAGTTTGAAGATGCTGACCGAGTGCGACAGGGTTTCGGCTTCATCCTGCAGGCTGCGCGCCGCTGCCGCCGCCAGTTCCACCAGCGCGGCGTTCTGTTGCGTCATTTCATCCATTTGCGCGATGGCTTCGTTGACCTGCACGATGCCCAGACTTTGTTCGTTGCTGGCGGCGGTAATCTCGGCCATGATGTTGGCCACCTGATGGACCGACTGCACCACCAGGCCCATGGTCTGGCCGGCGTCGTCCACCACGGCGCTGCCGCTGTCGATGCGCTGCACCGCGTCGTCGATCAGCGTCTTGATTTCGCGCGCGGCGGTGGCGGAGCGCTGCGCCAGGTTGCGCACCTCGGTGGCGACCACGGCAAAGCCGCGCCCCTGTTCGCCGGCCCGGGCCGCTTCCACCGCCGCGTTCAGCGCCAGAATATTGGTCTGGAAGGCGATACTGTCAATCACGCCGATAATATCGGCCACGCGCCGCGAGCTTTCCTTGATCGATCCCATGGTGTGCACCACCTGAGTCACCAGTTCGCCACCCCGGCCGGCCACCGTTGACGCCGAAATCACCAGCTGGTTGGCCTGGCGCGCATTGTCGGCGTTTTGCCGCACGGTGGCCGTCAGCTGCTCCATCGAGCTGGCGGTCTGCTCCAGCGAACTGGCTTGCGCCTCGGTGCGGCCGGATAAATCCAGGTTGCCGGCCGCGATATTCCTGGAAGCGACGCCGATCGTGTCGGTGCTGTGGCGGACCTGGCTGACCGTGTGCACCAGGCTGGCGTTCATGTGGTGCAGCGCATGCAGCAGCGCGCCGGTTTCATCCTTGGCGTTGGCGCGGATGTCGGTGGTGAGGTCGCCGGCCGCAACCGACTGCGCCACCTGCACGGCGGCCCGCATCGGCGCGGTGATCGAGGCGGTGATGGTCAGCGCCAGCAGCGCCGACACCACCAGCGCTACGGCGCCGATGGCCAGCATTAGGCGGCGCGAGGCCGTGATGTGGCCGGCGGCGGCGGCCGCGCCGCGCTCGATATCGGCTTGCTGGAACTGCACCATGCGTGCGGTCAGGTCCAGCAGGTGATCGAGCGCGGGGAACACCTCGCGGTTCATCGCGGCGGCGGCGTTGTCGGCGGCGCCGGCCTCGACCAGCAGGGCGGCGTCCAGGAACACCTCGCTGTAGCGCTTGCGCGCGGCCTGGATTTGGGTCATCAGCGCCTGTTCCTGCGCCGTGCCGGCCAGTTGCGCCAGCCGCGCCAGCGCGGCGTCGATGACCACCTTGTCCTTGTCGATGCGCTGATACTGCCTGGCGCGTTCGGCCACGTCGTGCACGATGAACAGCGCCAGCAGGCGCCGCGCATCCTCGCGCGCGGCGGCGTCGATGGTGGCGGCGGCGGACGCGCTGGGCCAGTCGCGTTCGACAATGTCGGTGGTGCTGGCGCTGATGGCGCCAAAGCGGCCGATGCTGGTGATGATCATGACCAGCATCAGCGCGACAAGTGTGCTGAAACCGATGGCGAGCCTGGTTTTGATCCTGAAGTTGGTCCACTTCATGCGGTGGCCGCCTGATCCGGAGTGTTGCTGTGCATGATTGCGATCCTTGTCGAGTTGAAGAGACTACGTGCCGTTAGTCGGCGCCGTGCTTAAACTCTTACAGACAAGGATCGTTATTTTCATGGACTCCGGCGCGGCTGAGAGTCGCCGGCGCGGCCTTCGCCCAATCGCGAGCTAGGTCAGTTGATACGAACTGCCGGGTTCAAGCTCGGCGGGGATGTCTTCATCGCACAATTCAAGCACCGAGCGCTCGATCGTTCGGGCAATCGCATCGAGCGGGAGCGCGTTCGGGGCAACGCCAAACGGGTCTGCAACCTCATTGGCGATGGCTTCCAGGGCGATCAGCGTATAAGAGATGAAGACGCACAGAACCGGCGTCAGGTATTCCGAGGAGTCGACCAGGCCGAATGGCAGGAACAGGCAATACGCGTAGACAGACCGGTGCAGCAGCACGCTGTAGGCAAATGGGATGGGCGTCGACTTGATGCGTTCGCAGGCGCCGATGCATTTTTCCATCTCGTTGATTTGCGTATCCAGCATCCATCGGATGGAACCATGATCGGCGGTCTGGCAGAGGTGCGCCAGCCGGTTGCGCACATCCTTGAGCAAATAAACCGGGACGTATGCCTTGTCCTGGATGGCGCGGGCGCGCTGCGGCCCCAGGATGCGTTTCAAGTCTTCGGTGGCGTCGCTGCCCCGAAGCTGGTGCTTCAGCGCGTACGCGGCAGCGATGATTTCATTTGCCAGCAGCAGTTTGAGTTCCCGGTTCTCGCGGCCCGGGACGTAACTCAGGATTTGCGAGGTCAGCGCCCGCGCGGCGATCAGGAAATTGCCCCAGGCGGTGCGGGCTTCGATAAACCGGGCATAGCTCGCATTGTTGCGGAACACCAGGAACACCGCCAACGTCAGGCCGAACAGGGTAAACGACGCGGGACTCAGCGGGATTTTCTCGCCGAACACTGTTCCGTGGGTAAAGACTGCCAATGTACTGAGTAGTCCCAGCAGGATTAGTTGCGGAATGATGGTTTGCAGGACCGAGCCATTCCAGATGAATAGCATCCGGAACCAGCTCTGCATAGGTCTGACGATCATGAATGGCAGGCGCAGTGATTGGGAAGTGCTTATGTTACCCCTTTTATGGGCCTGGCGATCTGAACGGCCTCCATGGCGCTGGATCTTTTACCGCAGTCAATAGATGTCGCGGACCGCCTGGTAGTCCTGATCCGAGATGGGCACGAATCGCACGCCGTCGATATTTTCCAGCACGGCGGCCTGGCGCGCGCCGTCGCCTTTCAGGAAGACGCTGCGGATCTTTTTCTTCAGCCCTTCGCACAGCTGGCCGCGGTACACGAAGGGATCGAGGGGGAACGCTTGCGAGCGCCAGATCACGCGCACTTTCTGCATGGCGGCCGGGTCGGTGATGGCCGCCGCCAGGTTGACGCTGCCGACGAAGGCGGCGTCGGCGCGGCCGTCGAGGACGCGGCTGACGGACTGCACGTGGCTGCCCGTATAGCCGATCTGTCCGAAGTAGGATTCCAGCGGCTGGCCGGCCTGCCTGGCGAAGACATGCCGGGGAATCAGGGCGCCCGAGGTGCTTTGCGGATCGACCAACGCCAGGCGCTTGCCGCGCACCGCCGCGATATTGCCGATGCCGCTGTCGGCCCGCACGATCAGCAGCGAGTGGTAGAAGGCGCCGGCCTGCTGGTAGGCGTTGGCCTTGTGCTCAAAGCTGGCGAACGCCGTCAGTTGCGGATCGGCCTTCTTGGCCGCGACATAGCTGGCGGGGCCGAGGCGGGCCAGCTGGATGGCGCCGGACAACAATCCTTCCACCACCGCGCCGTAAGAGGGCGGGACGTAAATCTCGACCGGAATGCCGAGCGCCGCGCGCAGTTCCTGCACCAGCGGCTGATGCGCGAGCATGTCCTTCTTGAGGTCTCCCGATGGAATGATCGAAATGCGCAGCATAGCGGGGTTTTCACATTCGGCGCCGGTGACGGCGCCGGCGTGCAGCCACAGCCAGCCAAGCAGGAGCAGGGGAACCAGTGACCGGCGGGAGCGAGCGATGTTCATGGCGAAGGAAAGGTGTAGTGGCGTTTGCGCAGCAGCGGCGCGATGTCCTGCGCGGACACCGGGCGCTGCAGGAAGAATCCCTGTACCTGGTCGCAGCCGGCCGCCTTCAGGTGCAGCAACTGGTCTTTGCTCTCCACGCCTTCGGCCACCACGATCAGTCCGAGGTTGTGGGCCAGCGAGATGGTCGAGGCGACGATGACCGCGTCGTCGGTGTCGTTGCGGATGTCGCGGATGAAGGAACGGTCCACCTTGACGGCGTTGATCGGCAGCTGTTTCAGCATGCTCAGACCGGAAAAGCCAGTGCCGTAGTCGTCCAGCGCGATCTTGATGCCGATGGCGGCCAGCGACTCCAGGTTGCGGCGCGCCAGCTGGGTGTCTTCGATCAGACTGCTCTCGGTGATTTCGATCTCGATCCATGCGGGATTGACATCATGGCGCACCAGCGATGCGATCACATCCTCGGGCAGGAGGTTGTCGCGCAACTGGTGCGCGGAAACGTTGATCGCCACCGGCACCAGCGGCACAGCGTCGGCGTGCCACGCTGCGATCTGGCGGCAGACGGCGTCGATCACCCAGCGTCCGAGCGGGATGATGTAGTTCTGCTCTTCGGCCAGCGGGATAAAGTCGCCGGGGAAGATCAGGCCGTGTTCGGGATGGTCCCAGCGTATCAGCGCCTCAAGACCGACCACAGCGAAGTCGTCGAGCGCCACCTTGGGCTGGAAGTGCAGGCAGAATTCATTGTCGTGCATGGCGGACTTGAAGCGCGAAGCCAGTTCCGAGCGCCGCGCGCTCGAGGCGTTCAGCGAGGCGTCGTAAAAGCGGAACACGCCGCGTCCCCTGGCCTTGGCGCTGTACATGGCATGATCGGCATGGAGCAACAAATCGTCCACGCTCTGGCCGTCGCGCGGATACAGCGCAATGCCGACGCTGGGACTGGTTTCGACGTTGTGGCCGTCGAGGTTGACGTAGGTTTGCGACAGTTCCCGCACCAGGTTGGCGGCCAGCTGGCTGACGAACTCCTCGGACGGAATCTCGGACAGCAGCACGACGAATTCGTCGCCGCCCAGGCGCGCGACCAGGTCGTAGTTGCGCACCGCTGCCTGGAGCCGGGTGGCCACCGCCTTCAGCAGCAGATCACCGACCGCATGCCCGAGATTGTCATTGACCAGCTTGAAGCGATCGAGATCGAAGAACAGCAGCGCGTACAAATTCCTGCTGCGCCGGGCACGCTTGAGTTCGGACGAGGCCAGCTGCTGGAATTGCCGGCGGTTGGGGATGCCGGTCAGGTAATCGTGCGAGGCCAGCGCCAGCGCCCGGGTCTTTTCCTGCTCCAGCAGGTCGATCAGTTTCTTTTTTTCCTGCTCGGAACTGGCCACCGCCTGGTGCAGGCGATGCTGATGCCGCAGGCTGAACACCACCACCAGGATGACCAGGATGACCACCGCCGAGAAGATCAGGGTGCGCACCAGATAGGCCTGGTGCTGGGCCGCCAGCCTGCCCAGCACCACGGCCGAATTCTGTGTCACGGCGACCTGAATCGGGTAGTGCGCAAGGCTGTGTACCGAGGAAAGATAGCCAAGGTCGGTCGGACCGCTGGAAAACGTGGACGCGTCCATGTCGCCGGGCAGCGTGGAATGCGAGCCCGGCAATCGGGTGTCGAAGGACAGGGCGCCTTCGCGCAGGACGGCCAACGGCAAACCATCCGAATGAATCAGCTCGATGCTGCCGCCCTGGCCAAGCTCGACCTCGCGGTAGCGGGAAAGGATGTAGCCCAGGTCGAGGATGGCGCCGTAGTAGCCCCGGCGCTCGTCGCCAAGCGGCACCAGGATGGGCAGCCGCCAGGCGCCGTTGCCGTCGACGGGGGGATGGCCGATCAGCACCTGTGACGAATCGGTGGGCTGGCCGCCGCGCAGCGCCTGATCGAGCAGCGGCTGCAATTCGGTTTCCGTGCGCTGGTGTGCCGACGAATAAACCAGCTTGCCGTCCTGGTCGTACACCGCCGCCCGCAGGTACGCGGAATCGCCGACCTGCTGGGGATTGAAGTGCAGGCTTTTTGCGGCGGGAGACGGGGCGTTGCTGCTGGTGATGCGCGCGTACAGGGATGACCTGCCCAATACCTCTTCCAGATTGGTGGCGACGATGGTGGCGATATTCCGGCTGCTTTCCGTGGTCGCCTCGAGCGCCAGCTTTTTTTCGTTCTGGATGCGGGTGAAGTGCAGGGCCCACAGATAGATCAGCAGGGCCAGTCCGAGGACGAAGGCGCCGGGAATCAACGTATGCTGGCTGGTGAGGAGCAAAGCGCTACGACGTTTGAAAGCAGCAAGAAATGAAAGCATGGGGTTGGCGGAGCCAAGTGGTATTGCAAAGCGTAAAAATTTCCCCATGGTATCAAAACAAGATGACGTTTCTGTGACATGCGCCGTTTCCCCTGCTGGTACGGCCTTTTCCGCGCTTGTAAATAGCCCTAAAGCTTAGTCTGTTGTGTAAATAACTCCGGATTGTTTTTGGCTGGAAAATCTCGTATTTTGTCGCTTACACAAGAAAAGTTTCTTAAACTTCAGTACCAACATTGGGAGCTTTAAATGTCGATCACCAATCTCAGGGTAGGTACGCGCTTGGCTGGGGGATTTGCACTCGTGTTATTGATGATGGTCGCGTTGGCGATCACAGGCCTGGTCCGGATGTCGACCATGCAGGCCACCCTGAACAGCATCGTCAACGTCGAAAATGTGAAAGTCGGGCATATTGTTGCCATGCGCCAATCTGTGATGGAAGCGATTCTGAACGCCCGCAATGTGGCGTTGATGACCGATCAACAGGACATTGCCGCCGAAACCGGGCGCCTGGAAGACAACCGGGCGGTCTATAAAAAGCGCTTCGAACTGCTGGACGGGATGGTGGCCAGTGGCGGCGAGCGTGCCGCGCTGGACAAAATCGTCGCCACGCGCGCGGCGTCGATTAACGTCGTGAAAAAAATGGCCGATCTGACGGCGGCCGGCGACAAGGCCGGCTCAGTGCAGGTGCTGCTCAAGGAGCTGCAGCCGCTCCAGCGCAAAACCCTGGACGCCATGGATGAGATGGTGGCGTATGAGGAGCGGCAAATGCAGTTGGCGGTGCGGCAGGCGGAGGACGCTCATTCGTCAAGCCGTACCCAATCCATTATTTTCATGGCGCTGGCCGCCGTATTTGGCGCGGCCCTGGCGTGGGTGATCACCGACAGCCTGATCCGGCAGATGGGCGGCGAACCGAACTATGCCGCCGAGATTGCGAGCAAAATCGCGGAAGGGGAGTTGTGCGTGCCGATCGATATCAAGCCTGACGATCATGCCAGCTTGCTGTTCGCAATGCGGGCCATGCGCGACAAGCTGGCGATGATGGTGGGCGATGTGCGCAGCGCCACCCAAAGTATTGCTGAAGCGTCCAGCGAAATCGCAACGGGCAATATGGATTTATCCCAGCGGACAGACCAGCAGGCCAGCGCGCTGGAGGAAACCGCCTCCTCGATGGAACAACTGACCTCCGTGGTGCGGCAGAACACCGGCAACGCGCGCCACGGCAACAGCCTGGCGCGCTCGGCGTCCGAGGCTGCCGCCCATGGCGGCGTGGTGGTGACGCGGGTCATCGACACGATGGGGGCCATCAACGCTTCCGCGCGCAAGATCGTCGATATCATCAGCGTGATCGACGGCATCGCGTTTCAAACCAATATTCTGGCCTTGAATGCGGCGGTGGAGGCGGCGCGCGCCGGTGAGCAGGGGCGCGGTTTTGCCGTGGTGGCAGGGGAGGTCCGCAACCTGGCGCAGCGCTCGGCGGCGGCGGCGAAGGAAGTTAAACAGCTGATCGACAACTCGGTTGCCGAGGTTGAAACAGGCAGCAAACTGGTCGATGAGGCAGGCGCGGCCATGGCAAGCGTCGTCGAAAGCATCGGCCGCGTGACGGACATCATGGGCGAAATCGCGGTCGCCAGCGAAGAGCAATCCGAAGGAATCGGCCAGGTAAATCATGCGGTGACGGAGATGGACGGCGTCACCCAGCAAAACGCCGCGCTGGTCGAGGAGGCCGCCGCTGCCGCCCAGTCGATGCAGCAGCAGTCTGTCCGTCTGGCGGAGATCGTGAGCTTGTTCCGCCTGCAGGAGCTGCCGTCAAAACCAGCGCCGCTTACGCTGGCGTACGGCGGTTAGCGCTGTATCCGGGCCACGGCGCGCTGCGGCAGGGCGGTTTTATCGCTGGTCCGGCGCAGCCGGAAGCTGCAGGCGCAAACGGCGGTTCAGGTTCAGCGCCTTGATGTCCGCGCCGAACGCCTCGTCGATCAGGCGCGCTTTGAGTCCGCTGGCTTCGGCGGCTTTCAAGGCCCGCTCGATGATGGGTCGATAGTGGGCGACTGACGGACTCAGGTAGAAACCAAAGTCGGCCTTGTACGCCAGCAGCAGGTGCTGCTCGACCACCAATTCGGGATGGGCGCGCGCCTCCGCCAGCACCTCGATGACGCCGCGCGGCAGATAGTCGACGTGGCGGTTGCCCGCCGCCACCATCGCATACACCGTGTTCCACGGGGCGGCATGCTCGTACAGCGGCAAGCCGGACGCCTTCCACACCCGGGTGTCGCCCCAGCCGGCGCCGAAGCCGGCGATGAGCCCGGTCTGCTTCAAGTCGCCCAGCGAGCGGACCTGCAAGAAGGCCTCGGTGTCGGACCGCCGTATCAGGAGCACGCGCTGGCCGATCAAGCCATTGGTCAGCGAGTTACGTACCGGAACGAGCTGTTTATCGTTATCCTTTTCCTTCGACTGCATGCCGTAGAAGACATTGATGTCGCCTCTGCCCAGCATCCACCACATGCGGCGGGCGGGAATGTCTTGCACATACTGGATATGATAGGGCTGCTGAATCAGCTTCAACGACTCTTCCAGCAGGCGCGCGAAGTAGTCGGCGCGGCCATCCGACACCACGGCGATGCGCAATTCAAGCGGCGCAACGCCGGATGCCGGAACGGGGGCTGATATTGATGAGGCCGATACAAACAGGGTGCAAGCGGAAAAACAAAGACATCGCAGCTTGAAAATCATTTCCGCGGCTCCGGGAGAAAACGGAATTGTAGCCTAACACCGGTTCCAGCCGTCCGGTCTGCGCTAGGTCGCGCCCATTTCCCTGAGGTGCGCGGTGGCGTTGGTGTTGCCCGGATTGAGCTGTCGTGAGCGGCGGTAATTCTCCACGGCCTTGGTCTCGTTGCCCGTCTTCTGGAATATTTCGCCGAGGCTGTCGAAGGCGTTCCAGCTGTCGGGATGCAGTTCCGTGTTCAGCGTGAGGACGGCAATTGACTGCCGCGGCTGCTTTTGGGCAAACAGCAGGTAGGCCCAGTCATTGATTTCCTCTTCGCCTGGATGGAAGGCGGCATTGGCGGCCTTGAGATCCGCATACACGGCGGCCGCGCGATCGAAGCCGTGGCGCAGCAGCGCCGCACGCAGGATCTTGATCTGCGGCGGCAGGCCGAAACCGTTCGACGCATGCATGTCGGGAAGATAGTAGGCGGCGACTTCATCGGCGAAATTCTCGGGATTCGCGCCTTGCAGGTTGGTCAGCAGGATCACCGACATATCATCTTGGGGATAGACGAAGAAAGTCGAGCGCATGCCGCCGATGGGGCCGGCGGCCGGATGTTCGGCCCTGGTCGTCACCGGCCAGCCCAGCGCCGAGCCGTTCAGCATCGCGTTCATCCCGCCGGTCTTGCCGTCGTTCAGGACCACGCTCGACCACAGGACATCGAGGCTGGTTTTGTTTTTCAACAGTTTGCCGCTTTGCAGGGCGATCAGCCAGTGGGCGATGTCCTCGGCGGTGGAGAGGATGCCGGCGGCGGTCCTGAAATAGCCGGGGAACGCGACGTAAATCGCGGCGAGCCGGTCGCCGGCCTTCCATTCGCCGTTGTCGTTGCGCAGATACGAATAGCCGCCGGCCGAATGGGGAATCACGTCGGACGAATCGCCGAAGCGGGTGTGCGGCATGCCGGCCACGCGGAACTGGCGTTCTTCGATGAAGCGGGCGAACGGTTGCCCGCTCAGCTTGTCGATGATCTTGCCGATGATGACGTAGCCGGTTTGATTGTATTTAAAACGCTCGCCGGCAGGAAATTCCAGCGGCAGTGTTTTCACCGTTTCCCATGCCGAGGCATCGCTGCCGTCGCCGATCGGATTTTCCTTGCTGTCGATAATATTCGGCAGGCCCGAGACATGCGTCAGCACCTGCTTGACCGTGATGGCGCGCCACGAGGCGGGCAGGTCGTCCAGATACAGGGAAATCGGATCATCGATGCCAAGCTTGCCGGCCTCCACCAACTGCATGATGGCAACGCCGGTAAACGCCTTGGTGCAGGAATTGATCGAAAAAATGCTCTCGCGCGTGGCCGGGACGGCGTTTTCGACATTCGCCGTGCCATACGCGTCGAGCTTGACAATCTTGTTGTGCCGAATGACGGCCACCTGCAGGGCCGGAATGCGCTGCTCCTGCATCGTTTGCTTCAGAAACGCGGTGACCTCGTCAGATACGGTTGCCGCTCCCGCGTGAAGGGACAGCGAGGAAAAAATCAGAGCGATCAGACGTCTCATGCGATAGTCCCGGTAAGAAAAGTCAAAGATGACCACGATACAGCATGTGCCGGGTTTTTGTCCGGATGCCAATATTTACTAGACTGACTAAACACTGCAACCGGGGCGGAGACGGATGGACCGTCGGCGCAGTCCATGTTAGATTGTGCCTCTTTGCCAACTCACTGCCGGACATGCTGCTCTATAACAGACCTATTGCGTTGCTGATTGGCCTGATCATTTCCATGAGTTGTGCTGGCGCCGCGGACATCGACCATGGCGCGTACTGGCGCAGCGGCCTGCTGCAAACCGGCTGGTCGAAAAAAGATGGCGCGCCGTCGTCGGTGTTTTCCATGACGCAGGACAGCGCCGGCATGATCTGGTTCGCGGCAAGCGACGGTCTTTATCATTTCGATGGCGCCCGCTTCGAGCGCACCGACCAGATCGACGGCCACAAGCTGCTGTCGCCGGTAACGATGTGCGTGGACGCCTTCGGCGATCAACTGTGGGTCGGCTACCAGTACGGCGGCGTCAGCGTGTTCGAGCACGGCGCGGTCCGCCACTATCGGCAAGCGCAGGGCGTGCCGGAGGTGACCATCCAGCACTTCGGCAAAATGCCGGGCGGGATGATGTGGTTTTCCAGCGGCAAGGGCATGCACTGGCTTGATGGCGCGATGTGGCGCCACGCCGGCGCGGCCGACGGTTTGCCCGACGGCCCGACCGCCGCGTTCAACATCCTGCCGGACGGCGGCATGGTGGTGTATTTTCCCGACGGCCTGTACCAGAGCGCGCCGAACTCCCACCGTTTTCGCCGCGTGTTGCAGCAAGAGGGCGTCGAAGGCGGCGAGTTGCGTCCCGACGGCACGCTGCTGATCAACAGCCAGCAGCACGGCATGCAGATTTTCAATCCGGTCACCGCTGCGGTAGCGCCATTCGCGCTGCACAACGGACATCTGCCGATGATGGGCTACGCCTCGGACCGGCGCGGCGCGTTGTGGGTCAGCGTCGGCAACGGCATCCAGCTGCTGGACCGGGAACAGCGGCCGCTGAAGACCTTCACGCCGGCCCAGGGCCTGGTGGGCAAGGGCTTCGGTTCCATGCTCGACGACCGCGAGGGCAATATGTGGCTGGCCACCGAGGCCGGCATCAACCGCGTCCGCGAAACGCGGCTGACCTCGATAGACCTGCCGGTCGGGATGGATGCGCCCAGCGTGGTGGCCGGCAACGATGGCGCGATCTGGGTCAACAACCTGTTCACCCAGGGCAACCTCCGGCATCCCACGATCAGCATCGCTGCCGACGGCACGCGCAGCAACACGTCGATGGTGCGGGTGTCGGCCAGCTACCGCCAGGCCGATGGCAGCGCCTGGTTTGCGGCCGATCGCGCCTTGTGGCGCTGGCAGGGCGCCAGGGCGCAGTCCTGGAACAAGCCGGCCGCGCTGCTCGATAACGACGTGCAGGCCATGGCCATGGACACGCAGGGCACGCTGTGGCTGTCGATCATCCGGCATGGCATCTATGGTTTTCGCGACGGCGACTGGCGGCCCCGCAACGGCCGCGACGACCTGCCCAGGATGACGGCGGTATCGCTGCTGGCCGACACCAAGGGCAGCGTCTGGTTCGGCTATACGCAGAATCATCTGGCGCGGCTGGAGAATGACAGGATACGCCAGTTTGGCGCCGAGGATGGCCTGGCGGTCGGCAATGTGCTGGCCATGTCGCGTCGCGGCGAACGGCTGTGGCTGGGCGGCGAACTGGGTGCGGCGTATTTCGACGGCCGCCGCTTCGTCGCCCTCAGGGACAGCAACGGCAATCACTTCCGTGGCGTCTCCGGCATCGTGGAAACGGCGGACGGCGAGCTGTGGCTGCACGATGCCGACGGCCTGGTGCGCATCGCCGCCAGGGATCTCGCTGCCGCCGTGGTGGACGCCGACGGCGCCCGCGTGGCGTCCGAACGCTTCGACTATCTGGACGGCCACGACGGCACGCCATCCCAGATCCGGCCGCTGCCGACATTGGTGGCGGGCAGCGACGGCAAGCTGTGGTACTTCACCACCAGCACGGTCGGCTGGATCGATCCGGCCCACATCCAGCGCAATCCGCTGGCGCCCACGCCGGCTGTCACGGCCCTGCGCACCGCCGGCCGTGTTTATCTGGCGCCGGCCGCCGGCCTCGCCTTGCCGGCGCACACGGACAATCTGGAATTCGACTTCACGGCGGCCGCGCTGACCATTCCTGAACGCGTGCGCTTCCGCTACCGCCTGATCGGGCTGGACAGCGGATGGCGCGAAGCCGGCGCCGCGCGTCAGGCGTTCTATACCAATCTCGGGCCGGGCGACTACCGCTTCGAAGTCATGGCCGCCAACGAGGATGGCGTGTGGAGCAGCACGGCAGCGGCCACGGCCTTCCGCATCGCGCCGTCGCTGACGCAGACTGTCTGGTTCCGGCTGGGCTGCGGCCTGGCGGCGGTGGCCGCGCTGTGGCTGCTGTACCGCTGGCGCGTCGCCGCCGCCATGGCGCGGGTCGGCGAGCGCCTGCAGGAGCGGGCGACGGAACGCGAGCGCATCGCCCGCACGCTGCACGACACCTTCCTGCAAAGCGTGCAGGCGCTGATCCTGCGATTCGACGTGATCAAGAAACGCCTGCCGGCCGCCGACCCGGTGCAGGAACAGATCGAACAGGCCCTGAAGGCGGCCGACGACGTCATCATCGAAGGGCGCGACCAGCTGATGGACCTGCGCATCGCCAGCGCCTACGTGGGCGACCTGAGGAAAGCGCTGGCCGATGTCGGCGCGCAACTGGAGGCGCAGCACGGCGTCGCCTTCCTGATGGATGTCTCGGGCACGCCGCGCAAACTGGCGCCGGACGTGCAGATCGAAGCCTTCGCCATCGGCCGCGAAGCGCTGGTCAACGCCTTCCGGCATGGCGGCGGTTCGCCCGTGCGCATGGCGCTCGATTACACGGCGCTGACCTTCACCATGAGCATCACCGACAGCGGCCCCGGCATCGACGCCACGGTGCTGGCCGCGCAGCACCGGCCCGGTCACTGGGGCCTGGTCGGCATGCGCGAACGCGCCGACCGCGCCGGCGGCACGCTGGACATCATCAGCGCACCGGGCGCCGGCACGCAGGTGCGCCTCACCATCGGGGTCAGAATGCCCGGTGAACTCTTCAAGAAACCGCTGTTCCGCCGGACTCCGGCAAAAGCTGCATGACGACCACGGGCGTTCCCGACAATCTTCTGGAGACTTGCACGATGATGCAAAAGAAAAAAATAAACCGTTTAAGCCGTTTTCTGGCTGTGTTGAGCCTGGCAGGCGCGGCGACTGCCGCGCACGCCACCAATCCCATCGTGCCGGGCTGGTATGCCGATCCGGAAATCCGTATCTTCAACGGACAATACTGGATCTACCCGACGTATTCCGCCGATTACGGCACGCCCGACGTTTCGCAAAACTTCACGCCGGCGCAGCAGCGCATGCGCGCGCAATCGGACCTGATCTGGGCGCCATACCTCAAGATCACCTTCTTCAACGCCTTCTCGTCGCCGGACCTGGTGCACTGGACCAAGCATCCGCACGTGCTCGATGTGGAGAACGTCTCGTGGGCCGCCTACGCCGTGTGGGCGCCGTCGGCGATCGAGCACAGGGGGAAATACTACCTGTTCTTCGGCGCCAACGACATCAAGACCAACGACCAGCTCGGCGGCATCGGCGTGGCCGTCAGCGACAAGCCGGAAGGGCCGTTCAAGGATGCACTGGGCAAGCCGCTGGTCGGACAAATCCACAACGGCGCGCAGCCGATCGACCAGATGGTGTTCAAGGACGACGACGGCCAGTTCTACATGTACTACGGCGGCTGGAAGCACGCCAACGTCGTCAAGCTGGCGCCGGACCTGTTGAGTGTCGTGCCTTTCCCCGACGGCACCACCTACAAGGAAATCACGCCGGACCCGGAATACGTCGAAGGCCCATTCATGGCCAAGCGCAACGGCATGTACTACTTCATGTGGTCGGAGGGCGGCTGGACCGGCCCCGACTACAGCGTGGCCTACGCGATGAGCTCGTCGCCGTTCGGCCCGTTCAAGCGCATCGGCAAGATCCTTCAGCAGGACAGCAAGGTGGCCAAAGGCGCCGGCCATCACTCGGTGGTCAACATTCCCGGCACCGACGACTGGTACATCGCCTACCATCGCCGTCCGCTCAATGAAACCGACGGCAACCACCGCGAACTGGCGATCGACCGCATGTACTTCAACGCGGACGGCACCATCAAGCCGGTGGCCATCACCAACGAAGGCGTGACGGCGCGGCCATTGGCCCCTTAAGCGCAATCCCGCTGGACGGCAGCCCGGCAATCCGTTACATTAATGGCGGGAGATGACGTTCCTCCCGTTGTTCCATCAACCGCCGTGATTTTCTTCGCGGCTGATGACGTCTACAGAACCTGACCACGGTCGGGGCTGTAGGCGTTCGCGTTCACATCCCTTGCCGTTGGTCAGCCCGATTCATTCGAGCAGAGATGACCATATGCGTAATACCAATTTTTCCGGGCAGTTTGCCTTACCGCTTTACATGGCCAAGTGGCTGATCATCGCCGGCATTGTCGCCGTGCTGGCCGGCAGCGCTTCCGCCTTTTTCCTTGTTTCCCTGGATGCCGCCACCGCGTGGCGCGAGTCGCACCGCTGGATGATCTGGCTGCTGCCGCTCGCCGGCTTTGCCGTGGGGCTGATTTATGACCTGCTGGGTAAAACCGTCGATGCCGGCAACAACCTCATCATCGATGAAATCCATGATCCGCACAATGTCGTGCCGTTGCGCATGGTGCCGCTGGTGCTGGGTGGAACGCTGGTCTCCCACCTGTTCGGCGCCTCGGTGGGGCGGGAAGGCACCGCCGTGCAGATGGGCGGCGCACTGGCCGACCAGCTCACCCACGTGTTCCGCATGGAGCACGCGGACCGGCGCATTCTGCTCATGGCTGGCATCAGCGCCGGCTTTGCGTCCGTGTTCGGCACGCCGCTGGCCGGCGCCGTGTTCGGGCTGGAAGTGCTGCTGATCGGTCGCATGTGCTACGACGCGCTGTTTCCGTGCGTGGTGGCGGCGATCGGTGCGCATCTCGTATGCCTGGCCTGGGGCGCGCAGCACACGCACTACGCGATAGGCGAAATTGTTCCACTCGGATTGTGGAACGCCCTGGCGGTTGCGATCGCCGGCGTCGTCTTCGGCCTGGTGGGGAAGATGTTCGCCACCGCAACCCACAAACTGGGCGCGCTGGCGAAGCGCTTCATCAGCTACGCGCCGCTGCGCCCGGCGCTGGGCGGCATCGTGATTGCCACGGCGGTCTGGGCGTTTGACGCTTACCACTACATCGGACTGGGTATTCCGGACATCGTGCGGTCCTTCCAGCAACCGATGCAGCCGTGGGACTTTCTCGGAAAGTTCGGCTTCACGGTCATGTCCCTCGGCACCGGCTTCAAGGGAGGCGAGGTGACGCCGTTGTTCTACATCGGCGCGACGCTGGGCAATGCCCTGGCGCCGCTGCTGCATCTGCCGTTTGCGATGCTGGCGGGAATAGGCTTCGTCGCGGTGTTTGCCGGCGCCGCCAACACGCCGATCGCCACCACGCTGATGGCGATGGAACTGTTCGGCCCCGAGATTGGCCCACTTGCCGCCATCGGCTGCATCACCGCCTATTTCTTCTCCGGCCACACCGGCATCTATCGCGCCCAGCGCATCGGTCACAGCAAGTTTAATTAACTGTAAACACAACACCCTTCAACATTACCAAGGTCTGTTTTCTTTGAAAGGTCGTACATGAAACTCAAGCTCTCCTTTGCACTGACGCTGATCGCCACCGCGTTGACGCCGGCCATGGCTGCCGATCGTCCGCACAACGTCATACTGTTTGTCCCGGACGGGATGCGTTCGGAAATGGTGACCGCCGCCAACGCGCCTGCCATGGCGGCGCTGCGCGACGCCGGTGTCGCCTTCAGCAACAGCCACTCCGTATTCCCGACCTTCACCACCGCGAACGCCTCGGTGTTTGCCACCGGCCACTACCTGGGCGATACGGGCGACTTCAGCAACACCATCCATACGGGATACCAGGTCGGCCCGGCGAATGGCTCGGTCACGCCATTCCTGGAAAACGACGCTGTGCTGGGCGACGTGGATGAACACTTTTCCGGCGATTACCTGAATCAGGAGACCGTGATGAAAGCCGCGCGCAAGGCCGGCTTCAACACTGCGGCGGTCGGCAAGCTGGGCCCCACGCTGATCTTCGACCACACCGACCGCTCCGGCGACAGCAGCGTCATCGCCGACGATCCCACTGGCAGCGCGGCGGGCATTCCACTGGCGCAGTGGGTTAAGGACGGACTGGCCAGGGAAGGGCTGGCGCTGGCGGCGCCTTCGCGCGGCGCGAACGGCAGCGTCGGCTCGGCCACCGTTCCCGGCACGGTGACGGCAAACCTGGCGCAGCAACAGTGGTTTGCCGACCTGTTCAATAAAGTCATCCTGAAGAAATTCAAGGAAGACGACAGGCCATTTTTCGCCGTCTTCTGGTCGCGCGATCCGGATGGCAGCCAGCACAACCAGGGCGACAGCCTGAACGCCATCACGCCCGGCATCAACGGTCCGACCGCGCTGGCGGGGATTAAAAACGCCGACAACAACCTCCAGCAGATCCGCGACACCTTGCGTGCGCTGGGACTGGAAGCGACCACCGACATCATCGTGTCGGCGGACCATGGCTTCTCCACCGTATCGAAGCAGAGCGATACCAGCTATGCGGCGCGCATCGCGTATGCCGACGTGCCGCAAGGCTTCCTGCCACCGGGCTTCCTCGCCAAGGACATCGCGCATGCGTTGGGTCAAAAGTTCTGGGACCCGGATCAGAAGAACCTGCTGCTCGGCGACGCACAGCACGCCAAATTCTCCAACGGACTCATCGGCGATGATCCTCTCGCGCCGCGGGTCATCGTCGCCGGCAACGGCGGTTCCGACCTGATCTATCTGCCGCAAAAAACCACCAAGGCCGGCGCGCGTGCCCTGACGCGGAAGATTGTCGATTTCCTGCTGTCGCAAGACTACGTCAGCGGCATTTTTGTCGATAGCCGCCTGGGGAAATTCAAGGGCGCGTTATCGCTGCGCGACATCAACCTGGAGGGCAGCGCCGCGACCCCGCGTCCGGCCATGGTGGTGAACTTCAAGTCCTTCAGTTTCGGCTGCGCCTTGCCGACGACCTGCTCGGTCGAAGTGGCGGACAGCACGCTGCAACAAGGGCAGGGCATGCACGGCAGTTTCAGCCGGGGCGACACCTTTAACTTCACCGCCGCCAACGGTCCCAGCTTCAAGCAAGGCTTTGTGGATGCCGCGCCCGTCAGCAATGTCGACGTCAGCCGGACGATAGCGGCCCTGCTCGGCCTGAAAATCCCGGACACCGGAAAACTCACCGGCCGCGTATTGACCGAAACCATGCCCGGCGGCGCCATGCCCAAGGTCCGGACAAAGACCATTTCGTCGCAGCCCGCCAGCAACGGCTTGAAAACCATCCTGCAATATCAACAGGTGGACCGCAGCTGGTACTTCGATGCGGCCGGATTCCCGGGCCGAACGTTGGGATTGCAGCCTTGGCCTTGACAGATCAACAATTGAAGTTAAAATAATACATTAACCTATATTAAGGATTGTATGATCTTCCGCGCCATCGTCTGTTCCGCATTGATTGGTTTCGCAGGCACGAGCTCTGCCGGTGACCTGACCTATACTTACACCGGGAACTGGTTCGAGAAAAATGCCATTACGGCGGAGCCGTCGCGTCTGATTGCCCACTTCGTATTCGATTTCGCTCACTCGCCTGGTGCGGACGATCACTTCTATACGATCAAGAGCTGGGATGTCAGCGCCGCAGGGATGAACTTTGGTCCGGCAACAAAAAGCTTTTTCTTCAATCCGCAATTCATCTTCGACAGCAATATGAACATTGTTGAGTGGAAGATTAATGATGCGAAAACGGCTTCGGACTGGAGCGGATTTTCTTCCGAGTCGGCCGGCTTCAATTATGACGGAAGGGCTGTGGATCTGGCTGCCTCATATGTGACGGCAGGCCCGTATGCGACCGTTTATGACAAGCCCGGCGTATGGACCGTGAGTGCTGCGGCTGCCGTTCCCGAGCCATCAACCTACTGGTCGCTGATTGCGGGTCTGGCATGCCTGGCCCTGGTGCGGCGGAAAACCCGGGCCTGAGCCGGGGCTATAACACCGCCGGTGTCTCCAGCGGTGAGTGCTGCAGCGCTTCGGCAATGCGTTGCAGCGCCTGACGTATCTCTTCCTGGTCGGCGATACCGCCGATGCAGACGCGGATGGCTTGCGGCGGCTGGCCATCCACCGCAAACGCATCGCTTGGCACCACGCCGATACCGGTCGCGCGCAGATGGGCGGTGAGGGCCAGCCGGTCCCATTGCTCGGGCAACCGTATCCACAAATGGAACGCTTCCGGCTGCGACGCATAGCTGTGCGGCGGCAGGATGCGCGCCGCCAGCCGCTGGCGCGCCATCGATTCCTTGCGGATCGCGTTCAGCGCCAGGTCCGCCGTGCCTTCCCGTATCCAGCGGCTGGCCAGCGCCGCCGTGAACGGCGCCGCCATCACGGTGGTGGCGCGTACCGCCGCCGCCAGACGCGCGGTGGACACCGCATCCGGCGCGGCAATGTAGGCCAGCCGCAGACCTGCGCCGACGCACTTCGCCATGCCCGCCACATAATAGGTGACATCAGCGCCGATGGCTGCGATCGGCGGCGGGCTGCTGCGCGGCAGAAAGCCGTAGGCGTCGTCCTCGATGATCGGTACGCCGTAATTGCGCGCCACCTGCACCAGTGCCTGCCGGCGCTGGGCCGACATCGTCAGCGTGGTCGGATTGAGCAGCGTCGGGTTGCAGTACAGGGCCTGCGGCGCATATTGGGCGCAGGCGGCGGCAAAGGCCAGCGCGTCGATGCCTTCGCCATCCATCGGCAAGCCCACCAGCCGCAGATTCAGCAGGCTCGCCAGCGCCCGCAAGCCCGGATACGTCAGCGATTCGCAGCACACCACCGAACCGGGCGGGGCGATGGTGCTGAGGATCGCCATCAACGCCGCCTGCGCGCCGGGCACCACCAGCAGCCGCTCCGGCTCGATGGCCAGCCCGCGCCGCCGCAGCCACAGCGCGCCGGCCTCGCGGTCCAGCGCCGAGCCGCCGAAGTCCTGATAGCGCAGCAGGGCGGACATGTCACCGCCGATGGCCGACAGGCCGGAACGCATCAACGCCATTAATTCGGGTGTCAGCGCCTCGGGCGGCATGTTCATCGACAGATCGACATTCGGCCGCGCCGCCACGGCGCGCGGAATCGCCAACGCGCGTTTGCCGCAGACAAAGGTGCCGCGACCCACCGGGGAATCCACCAGGCCGCGTTTCTGCGCCTCGGTATAGGCGCGCGCCACCGTGGTGAAGTCGATGCCCAGCGCGTCGGCCAGGCTGCGCTGCGCCGGCAGCCGCTGCTCCGCCACCAGGCGCCCGGTGGCGATATCGGCGCCGATGGCGTCGGCGATCAGCTTGTAGACAGGGCCATGTCCCTTCTTCAGTTTCGGTATCCATCCGTTGGCGTTCTTCGGCACAGTCGATCCAGTCAATGTTGGTGGGCGATAAAAAATTGTATGCATATTTCGTGCCGGAAAAATCCCGCCAAATTGCACCGGAACGCAGCAAGCGACGATCAAGGCGCACGCTTTTGATGCGCCCTGATTCCATAAGGAAAAATTCCTAATTCAGGATTGACTGCAGGACTTGAATGGAGCGCTGTTTTCAGCGCAAAAGTACGTCGGAAAAATGCGCTGGGAAGCAGCCTGAAAATCGCCGCATTGTATGGATTTTGATCCAGTCACGGGAAGCCGAAAACCACATTGCATGGCATGGCGCATGCATTCAATCCGGGCATCGCGACGCTGTTGTGCGATACCCACCTCAACCTACTTTGAAGAGACACGCCATGCCTGCCATCGACCACAAGCCACACGCCAAAGGCGATTATTTTGTTGATTACGAAGAGAAGGTCTTCGAGGACGTCAAAGCCCTGCCGGGCGAAAAAGCACTGGTCACTTTCCACACCGTGGCCTTCGAAGGTTCGATCGGCTTCGTCAACCTGCTGCAAGCCACGCGCCTGCAACGCAAGGGCTACGAGACCACGGTGCTGCTGTACGGTCCGGGCGTCACGCTGGGCCTGCAGCGCGGCTTCCCGACCCTGGGCGACGAAGCCTTCCCGGGCCACCTGAACCAGAACAACCAACTGGTCAAGTTCATGGCCGAAGGCGGCAAGGTATATGCCTGCCGCTTCGCGCTGCAGGCGCTGTACGGTCACGGCGAGCCGTCGTTGATCGAAGGCATCCGCGCGATCGCGCCGCAGGACGTGCTGGACCTGAAGCTGCTGCACCTGCGCGCCAACGCGGTGATCATCGACACCTGGACGCTGTAAGCGCAGCGGGGCGGACATGACAACGACCAAAAAGACGGTAAGGGCGGCGGCGGTGCAGATCGCGCCGGATTTCGACAGCGCCGACGGCACGCTGGCCAAGGTGCTGCAAGCGATTGCGGACGCCGCCGCGCAAGGGGCGGAGCTGGTGGTGTTTCCTGAAACCTTTGTGCCGTACTACCCGTACTTTTCGTTCGTGCGTCCGCCTTTCCAAGCCGGCGCCGAACACCTGCTGCTGTACGAGCGGGCGCCCACGGTGCCGGGGCCGGTCACCGACGCCGTTGCCTCCGCCGCGCGCGAGCATGGTGTGGTGGTGGTGCTGGGCGTGAACGAGCGCGATCACGGCAGCCTGTACAACACCCAGATCGTGTTCGACGCCAACGGCGAGCTGCTGCTCAAGCGGCGCAAGATCACGCCCACCTATCACGAACGCATGATCTGGGGGCAGGGCGACGCCAGCGGCCTGAAGGTGGTGGACACGGCGGTCGGCCGCATCGGCGCGCTGGCCTGCTGGGAGCATTACAACCCGCTGGCGCGCTACGCGCTGATGGCGCAGCACGAGGAAATCCACTGCGCCCAGTTTCCCGGCTCGATGGTCGGCCAGATCTTCGCCGACCAGATGGAGGTGACGATACGCCACCACGCGCTGGAATCGGCCTGCTTCGTGGTCAACGCCACCGGCTGGCTGACCGACAGCCAGATCGCCGCCATCACGCCCGATCCGGCGGTACAGAAAGCGCTGCGCGGCGGCTGCTGCACCACCATCGTCTCGCCGGAAGGCGTGCTGCTGGCGGAACCGCTGCGTTCCGGCGAAGGCATCGTCATCGCCGACCTCGACATGGCCCTGATCACCAAGCGCAAACGCATGATGGATTCGGTCGGCCATTATGCGCGCCCTGAGCTGCTCAGTCTCAGGATCGACGACCGCGCCGTCTCGCCCACCAATCTGTAAGGAGCAGCCAGCATGAGCATTCTCACCTCCGAAATTCCTGCGCAACAGCTGATCACCGAGCTGCAGTCGCTCGGCATGCGGCTGGCCGATCCAACCGCCGGCGCCCCCAGCCGGCGTGGCGGCGCAGGTCCGTCCGACCACAAGGCCGTCACCGTCGACGGCACCACCGTCATGATCCCGGTGCACACCGGCAGCGCGTTCAACTCGCCCTACCTGGCCGCGCCGGCAGGCGCCGACGGCCGCAGCGCCATCATGCGCGACGGCCGCACCATCGGCATGATTTCCTTCCCGCGCCAGCCGCGCTTCTACAAGATGCAGACGCTGGACGGCGTGCCGTACTCGCACATCGCCACGCTGCACGGCAAGGACGTGCTGGCCACCACGGTGCTGCAAAGCTGCATCCGTTACGAAAGCCGGCGCAAGTCGTGCCAGTTCTGCTCCATCGGCCAGTCGCTGGCGGCCGGCCGCACCATCCTGCGCAAGATGCCGGAACAACTGGCCGAGGTGGCGCGCGCCGCCGTGCTGCTGGACGGCGTCAAGCACATGGTCATGACCACCGGCACGCCGAATGCCACCGACCGCGGCGCCGCCATCCTGTGCGAAAGCGCGTTCGCCGTGAAGTCGGCCGTCGACCTGCCGATCCAGGGCCAGTGCGAGCCGCCCGATGACGACGCCTGGTTCACGCGCATGCGCGATGCCGGCATCGACGCGCTGGGCATGCACCTGGAGGCGGTGACGCCGGAGGTGCGGGCGCGCATCATGCCGGGCAAGGCCAGCGTGCCGTTGAGCCGCTATTTCGACGCCTTCGAGCGCGCCGTCGCCGTGTTCGGGCCCGGCCAGGTCAGCACCTACATCCTGGCCGGGCTGGGCGACACGCCGGAAGCCATCCTGCGCTGCTGCGAGCAACTGATCGGCATCGGCGTCTATCCCTTCGTGGTGCCGTTCGTGCCGATTGCCGGCACGCCGCTGGAAGACCATCCGGCGCCGTCGGCACAGATGATGCGCGAGCTGCTGGCGCCGCTGGGTGACATGCTGGGCGCCGGCGGCCTGGATTCGGGCGAGATCAAGGCCGGTTGCGGCCGCTGCGGCGCATGCTCGTCGCTGTCCACGTTTGAAAGGAAGCCATCATGAGCCTCGCGACATCCACCGCGCAACTGACTGCGCGCATCAAGCTGGCCACCACCGTCGCCCAGCGCGACGGCGCGCGCCAGCTGCGCAAGCAGGTGTTCTGCGGCGAGCAGGGCCTGTTCAATGGCGATGACCGCGACCAGATCGACACCACCGCGCTGACGCTGGTGGCGATAGCCGGCCCGGATGGCGAGGTAATCGGCACGGTACGCATCCACCATGCCGGCGACGATATCTGGTGGGGATCGCGGCTGGCGGTGGCGTGCAGTGCGCGGCGCCAGGCGGCAGTCGGCAGCGGCTTGATAAAGCTGGCGGTCGGCGCCGCGCAGGCGCTCGGCTGCCGCACCTTCCTGGCCCACGTGCAGCAGCAGAATGTGCCGATGTTCGAGCAACTGCACTGGGACCCGTTGCACGACGTCGTCATGCACGGCCGGCCGCATAGCCTGATGCGCGCCGACCTGTCGTTCTACCCACCGATCCATGACGCCGACATCGGCTTCACCTGCTCGCGGGACGGCGCATGAGCCAGGAACTTGAACGCCTGACCGCGCTGCTGCGCAACTCGGCAGGCATCGCCCACAAACGCGATATCGACCAGGTGGTGCGCACGCTGTCCAGCGGCGGCGCGGTGCGCAACGGCGACGACTGCGCCGCCATTCCCGACGGCGACGGCTACCTGCTGCTGGCCATCGAAGGCTTCGTCAACGAGTTCGTCGCCAGGGAGCCGTGGTTTGCCGGCTATTGTGGCGTGATGGTCAACGTCAGCGACATCTACGCGATGGGCGGACGGCCGCTGGCCATCGTTGATGCGCTGTGGAGCCGGGGCGGCGAGGCGGCGCAGCCGCTGCTCGACGGCCTGGCGGCGGCATCGGCCGTGTATCAGGTGCCGATCGTCGGTGGCCACAGCAACCGACGCAGCGACCGCGAACAGCTGTCGGTGGCAATCACCGGCCGCGCAACCAGGCTGCTGACCAGCTTTGACGCGCAGCCCGGCGAGAACCTGCTAGTGGTCTGCGATCCGCGCGGCCGCTATCACGAGCCCTACGATTACTGGAACGCCAGCCTCGGCGCGCCACCCGAACGCCTGCGCGCCGACCTTGAACTGCTGCCCGCCATCGCGGAAGACGGCTTGTGCCGCGCCGCCAAGGACATCAGCATGGCCGGCGTGGTCGGTACGGCGCTGATGCTGCTGGAATGTTCGGGCATCGGCGCCGAGATCGACCTGGCCGCGATTCCGCGTCCTGCCGGCGTGGCGCTTGAGCGCTGGCTGACCACGTTCCCCAGCTACGGCTTCATCCTGAGCGTGGCGGACGCCGACCTGGCCGCTGTCAAGGCGCGTTTCAAGGCGCGCGAACTGATGTGCGGCGTCATCGGCCGCACCAACGCCAGCCACCGCGTGCACCTGCGCCACGGCGAGGACGAGGCGCGCACGCTGCTGTGGGACTTTGCCGAGGAAGCGCTGATTGGCTGTGCGCCATCCCGATTACCCCACGTTCCATCCAAGGAGACCAGCCATGCCTGAAGTCCGTTTTACCGTGCGCTGGCCGGACGATAGCGTCACCGACTGCTATTCGCCGTCCACCGTCATCCACGATTACCTGCAGGCCGGCGAACGCTATCCACTGGACGACTTTATGCAACGCAGCCGTACCGCGCTGAATCTCGCCAGCGAGCGCGTGCGCCTCAAGTACGGCTACGCCTGCTCGTCGGCGATGGACCAGCTGGAGCGGCTGGAAGCGCGCGCCTTGACCTACCAATCCGATCCCGCCGCCGCCGTGACGCTGGTTGCGTTGCGTTCCTGACCCATATTTCAACGGAGTTCCACCATGCCACGCGAACCACACAACAACCACTACCAGGTCCTGATCATCGGCGGCGGCCAGGCCGGCCTGTCGCTCAGTTACCTGCTCAAGCAACAGGGCGTATCGCACCTGATCCTGGAAAAGAACCGGCTCGGCCACGCCTGGCGCAGCGAGCGCTGGGACAGCTTTTGTCTCGTGACGCCGAACTGGCAATGCACCTTGCCCGGCTTCGCCTACCAGGGAGACGACCCGGACGGCTTCATGGTCAAGCAGCAGATCGTCGACTACATTGACGCGTACATCGCCTCGTTCGGCCCGCCGGCGCTGGAAGGCGTCAGCGTCACCGGCGTCAGCCGCGACGCGAACGGCGCGTATCGGGTTGACACCAGCGCCGGCGCCTACCATGCGGAGCAGGTGGTGATCGCCGTCGGCGGCTACCACACGCCGATCCTGCCGGCCGACGCCGCGCAGTTGCCGGTCGGCGTGGCGCAGTTGCATTCGTCGGACTACCTGAATCCGGCGCAGCTGCCGGCCGGCGAGGTGCTGGTGGTGGGCACCGGGCAGTCCGGCTGCCAGATCGCCGAAGACCTGCATCTGGCCGGCCGCCGCGTGCACCTGTGCGTGGGCGATGCGCCGCGCGTGGCGCGCCGGTATCGCGGCAAGGACGTGGTCAAGTGGCTGGATGAAATGGCGTACTACGATCTGCCGGTGGACAAGCACCCGCTGGGCGTCGGCGTGCGCGAGAAAACCAATCACTACGTCACCGGCCGCGATGGCGGCCGCGATATCGACCTGCGCAAGTTCGCGCTGGAAGGCATGCAGCTATATGGCCGCTACGAAGGGTTGAAGGACGGCGTGGCGCGTTTCGGCGACGACCTGCAACGCAACCTCGACGGCGCCGACGCGGTCTACCTCAAGATTAACGCCAGCATTGACCAGCACATTGCCAAACATGGGCTGGACGCGCCGCAGGAAGCGCCATACGCGCCGCTGTGGCAGCCGCCGGCCGATGCGCCAACCACGCTCGACATGGGCCGCATCAGCGCGGTGGTCTGGTGCATCGGCTTCCGCACCGATTTCCGCTGGGTGGATGCGCCGATCTTCGACCAGCGCGGTTATCCGCAGCACGAGCGCGGCGTCACGGCGCAGCAGGGCTTGTATTTCCTTGGGCTGCCATGGCAGTACACCTGGGGATCTGGCCGTTTTTCGGGCATTGCCCGTGACGCGGCCTACCTGGTCGAGCACATCACGGCGGCCGCTAGGCCTGGAAGCGCTGCGCCAGTTCCTGCTCACGAAACGCCTGCGTAACGAAATCGACGAAGGCGCGCGTCTTCGCCGGCAACAGCTGCTGGCTGGTGAAGTACAGCGAGATGGGGCCGGCGTCGTCGGCCCAGTCGGGCAGGATGCGCACCAGCTGGCCGCTTTCCAGGTATTGCAGCACATTGGGTACGGCCAGCATGGCCACGCCCATACCCATCAACACCATCTGCAACACGCCGTCCGGCTCGGTCATGGTCATGCGCGGCGTCATTTCCGCGATCTGCTCCTGGCCCGCGCGGTTGCGCAAGCCCGCATGGCGCAGGCGGCCGGTGATTGCCGATCGCATCACGATGCCGTCGAAATCCTTTAGATCGGCCGGCGTGGCAGGTGTGCGCCGGCCCTTCAGGTACTGCGGCGAGGCCACGGCGATGATCTTGATCCGGGCCAGCTCCCTGGCCACCACGCCGGGCGTCAGCTCGAAGCCGCCGCCGATGGCCGCGTCGTAGCCGCCGGCGATCAGGTCGACCTGGCGGTTGTCCAGATGCCAGTCCGGCCGCACGGCCGGGTAGCGCTCCAGGAAAGCCGGCATCAGTGGCAGCAGGAAGTCGCGTGCGAAGCCGGGAGCGGCGCTCAATTTCAGCGTACCGGCCGGCTGGCCGGCGTGGGTGCTGACGTCTGCAATCGCCGCCTGGATGCTGTCCAGCCCGCCTGAAACAGCCTGGAGAAACCGTTCGCCCGACTCGGTCAGCGTCAGCCCGCGCGTGCTGCGCTGGAACAGGCGCACGCCCAGGTTGCGTTCCAGCTGGGCGACGTTGCGGCTGACGGCGGCGGGTGTCAGCGCCAGCCGGCGCGCAGCTTCGGAAAAGCTGGCGAGTTCGGCGCTGCGGACAAAGGATTCGAGGTTGGAGAGGGTTTCCATCGCCCTTGCTTTCAATGTTTGCTTGAAAGTGATTATATCCAGTTCTGACTACCGCTGTGGGATCGACGCAACCATACTGGTTCCATCGTCATCAACCACTGAAGGGAAATCATCATGAGCAAACTGAACAACAAAATCGCTATCGTCACCGGCGGCAGCCGTTCCATCGGCGCGGCCATCGCCAAGCGGCTGGCCGCCGACGGCGCCACCGTGGCCATCACCTACAACGCCTCGCCGGAGAAGGCGCAGCAGGTCGTGGCCGACATCGAAGCCGCCGGCGGCCGCGCGATCGCCATCCAGGCCGACGCCGGCAATCCGGACGCGGTGCGCCAGGGCGTGGCCGCCGTTGCGGCGCAGTTCGGCAAGGTGGACATCCTGGTCAACAACGCCGGCATCAGCGTGTTGGGCAATCCGCAGGAAATCCCGTTTGAAGACTTCCAGCGCATTTTGGCCGTGAACGTTACCGGCGTTTTCGTCGCCACCCAGGAAGCGCTGAAACACATGGGGCAGGGCGGCCGCATCATCCACATCGGCAGTTCGATGGTGCAGTACGCGGCGTTCGGTACCGCTTCGGCCTACACGCTGACCAAGGGCGCGGTGACCGGCTTCACGCGTGGCCTGGTGCGCGACCTCGGCCCACGCGGCATCACGGTCAACACCGTCCATCCCGGCCCGACCGATTCGGACATGAATCCGGCCGACGGTCCGATCGCCGATTTCATCAAGCCCAACATCGCCGTGGGCCGCTATGGCCGGGGCGAGGACGTTGCCGCTGCTGTCTCGTATCTGGCCGGCGAGGAAGCGTCGTTCGTGTCGGGCGCCGAGCTGATGGTTGACGGCGGCTTTACCGCTTGAGGAGCACACCATGAACATCGCAATCATCGGTGCCGGCGCCATCGGCGCGGCCATTGCCGTGGCCGATCCGCGCTCGGAAGGTGGACGGCGTGTGCTGTTCCTGTCCGGCGACGAGCGCGCGGCCAAGGTGGACGTGGCGGCGCTGATCGAGCGGCTGGGTTTCTTCGCGCTGGATCTGGGCGGCGTCGAGCAAGGGCGCCTGCAGCAGTTCCCAGGCGTCCCGCTGCCGTCGCTCAACCTGGTGAAATTCGGATGAGCGCCGTGGGACCAGCATCGACCAGCGGCGTGCAGCCGCATGCTCCTGCCGCAGCCGCGCCGTGGGCCGCAGTCGCCTCGGTGGGCATTGGCGCCTTTGCGCTGGTGACTTCGGAGTTTCTGCCGGTTGGCCTGCTGCCGCAGATTGCCCATGACCTGGGCATCACGCCGGGACAGGCCGGCCTGATGGTGACGCTGCCGGGCGTGATCGCCGCCGTCATGGCGCCGTTTACCCTGGCATTCGCGGGCAACCTGGATCGTCGCCACCTGCTATGCGTGCTGCTGGCGATGCTGGCGGCTGCCAACCTGGCGGTGTCGCTGGCCACCAGCCTGCCGGTGGTGCTGGCGGGCCGCGTGCTGCTGGGGATTGCCATCGGCGGCTTCTGGACCATCGGTGGTTCGCTGGGACCGCGCCTGCGGCCGGGCGCGGAAGGCACCAGGGCGACCTCGCTGATTTTCTCCGGCGTGTCGGTCGGCACCGTGGCCGGCGTTCCCGTCGGCACCCTGCTTGGCAATGCGCTGGGCTGGCGCATGGCGTTCGGCGCGGCGACTGCGGTGGCGCTGGTGGTGGTCGCGGTGCTGATGGCCGTGCTGCCGTCGCTGAAACCGACGCAGGCGCAAGGCTTCGGCGATGTCGGCAGCGTGCTGAAAGTGCCCAAGGTGCAGGTGGGCCTGCTGGCGATCCTGCTGATCTTCGTCGGGCAGTTTGGCTCCTACACTTACATCACGCCATATTTGCTGCAACATGCCGGCATTGGTGCGGGAGCGATCAGCGCCATCCTGTTTGGCTACGGCGCGGCTGGCTTTGCCGGCAATCTGGTGGCAGGCTGGGCGGCGTCGCGCAGCGTCAAGGGTACTTTGGTCGCCACGGCGGCGATGATGGGCGGCGCGATTGCTCTGATGGTGACGGCTGCCGACCACGCGCTGATGGTGGTGCCGTTGCTGATGGTGTGGGGACTGGGCTTTGGCATGCTGCCGATTGCCGTGCAGAGCTGGCTGTTCAGCGCTGCGCCAAGCAAGCTGGAAGCGGTGTCGGCGGTCTTCGTATCCAGCGCACAGGCATCGATAGGCGCCGGCGCCTTGGTGGGCGGGCTGCTGCTCGACCACTTCGGCCTGCCCAGCGCGATGTGGCTGGGCGCCCTGGCTACGCTGCTGGCGGCGGTAGCGGTGGCGCTGGTGAAGCAGCGCTCACTTGCCTAGCAAGCGCAGAGATTCTTCCCAATTGCCGGCCCAGGCATGCAGGAAGTCGTGGGTCTTGAAGGCGCGTTTCAATGGACCGAGCGGCGCGCGGTAGACGTCGTGCAGTCCCAGCGCCAGCGTGACGGGATTCCACACGGCGTTGCGCCTGGATTTGCGCGCGCTCGCCTTGACGCGGGCACCGTCGTCGCCAAAAATGCCGATGGCTTCGTCCAGCGCGCGCGCCAGATCCATTTTGGCTGTGCCGGCAAACGCCAACAGCACTTCTTCCTTGCTGATGCCGGCCTGCGTTTCGCTTGCCTTTTCGACGGGCGCCGGCTTATTCAGCCTGGCCATCAGGCGTTCCAGGTCTTTCTTCTGGAAGCGCAACTGGTCGAGCGGCCGGACGAAGCCGGGCGCGGGCAGCCGCACGGGCAGCTTGTAGGCGTCTTTAGTGAAGGTGATCAGCACATCTGCGCTGCCGGCCGCCAGGCGGGCGACGTCTTCCTCGAAGAAGATCGGCGCCGGATAGCCGCCGTTGGCGTCGCCGAACAGCTCGGGATAGGCGGCGTCGTAGTCCAGCCACACCACCGGCGTGACGGCGTTTTCCAGCAGACGCGCCAGCGTCCAGGCGGAGCCGGTTTGTTGCGCCAGCCAGGCGCAGGCTTCGGCGGTGGTGGCCCGGAAGGGCAGGTCGATATTGCTCATTGCTTGTTGGGAGACGGATGCACAGGCGCGCAGGATAGCATGCCGCCGTCACATGCCCATGATCTGCCGCCCCATGGCGATGCCCGAGTTGGTCATCACGAAGCCGGCCTGCAATTGCTGCTGTTCCCATTCGCGTAGATTGGCGTCGATGTCCAGGCGCTCATTGCGCAACGCCAGGGCCAGCGCCAGCGCGTTGGCGGCCGCCTTGGCGCTGCCGCCGGCGGTATGCGGCCGGGGAATGAAGGCGGCGTCGCCCAACAGGATCACGCGGCCGAAGACCATCTGATTGACTTGCAGGTCCTGTATGGTTTGCAGAAAAATGTCGTCGGTCGCCGCCATCAGGTCCTGGAACGCCGGCGCCAGCATGGTGCGGCCCTGGCTGCGCAGGGCGTCCATGTCCGCCTGCTTGGCGGTGTCCGGCGGCAGCGAGAACGCATGGCGCCGGCCGTTGCGGTCCACCAGGATCTCGGCCAACGCCTCGTCCGTCGCCTTGCGATACCACACCCAGTTCCAGCGCCGCTCGCCTTGATTGACGGAACCGTCCTCGCCCGGCACCATATATTCCAGCAGCATGTGGTCCGGGCCTTGCTGGAAGGCGAACACGCCATCGAGCAGCTTGCGCGTCCGCGCGGGCGCGGCCAGTTCCGGCGCCAGGCCGCGCCATGCGACGTAGCCGGCATAGTGTGGTGTGCTGCCGGGCAGCAGCAGATTGCGCAGCGTCGAATGGGGACCGTCGGCGCCGATCAGCAGGTCGCCGGTGGCGGTGCGTCCGCTGGCAAAAACAGCGTGGACCTTGCCACGCTCCTGCTCGAAGCGGACGAACGCCTCGCCGCGATGGATCTGTTCATCGGCGACCGTGTCCTTCATCATGCCGTACAGCGTGCCCCACGAGGTTTGCGTCTGCGGCATGAAGCTGCGGTGCACCACCTGGTTGGCGCCCTCCAGGTAGATACGGTCGCTGGACGGCACGCCGATCGTGTCGGTGTACTTGATGCCGGCAAAACGAAACGCCGCCAGCACGTCGGGTTGCAGCACCAGGCCGCCGCCGCGCGTATCGAGTTCGTGCGGCGAGCGTTCGAAGATTTCAAAGGTCCAGCCGATCGCCCGCAGCGTCACGGCGGCAAACAGTCCGCCCAGCGAACCGCCGATGATGATGGCGTGCGGCTTAGTGTTCATGATGGGCTTGCAGCTGGAGCAGAATGGCCGCCAGCGATTCGGCGGACTGGGCGCCTTCGACGCGCAGTCCGCCGATCAGCAGGTTGGGCACGCTATGGATGCCGGCGTTGCGGGCCTGGACCAGGGCGGCGTCGATCGATTTTTCGCCTCCCGCGCCGGCGAGGAAGTCGCGGGCCGCGACAGTATCCAGCCCGACGCGCGCGCCGATCGCCAGCAACACGTTGAGGTTGCCGATGTCCAGGCCCTCGGAAAAATAACCGGAGAAGATGGCCTCGAACAGCGCGCTGCTTTTGTCGCTGTCGCCCGACGATTGCGTGTACGCCATCAGCCGGTGGGCCAGCTTCGTGTTCGGCGTGACCGCGACGCGCTCGTAGTGAAAATCCAGGCCGACCAGCTTGCCGGCCTGCGTGACATCCTCGTCCATGCTCTGCGAGCGTGCCCAGTTGCCGAACTTGGCGCTGCGATAGGCCTGGCGGTTCATGCCTTGCGCCGGCATGTCGGCGTTGAGCTCAAACGGCAGGTAGCGGATCCGCAGCGCGTCCTCGACGTCGGCCAGGACCAGCGCCGACTTCAGGTTTTGGTGGCCGATCCAGCACCAGGGGCAGATAAAGTCCGATGTCACGTCAATGGTGGTTGTCATGTTGGCTCCGTAATCATGGTCAGTGCATGCCGGCGGCACGCATCAGGTAGTGCAGCAGCGTGGCGACGACGCCGAGCGCCGCCACGCTCAGGGTCCAGATGAGCACCATCCAGCCGATCCGGCCCAGCCACAGTCGCGCGTTCATCAGTGATATCCCTCGCCCAGCTTCACCTTGCCGCGGAAGACGTAGTAAGAAAACGCCGAATACATGAGCGTGAAGGGAAGAATCAACAGCGTGCCCACCAGCGTGAAGCCCTGGCTGCTTTCCGACGATGCGGCGGCCCAGATGGACAGCGTGGGCGGCACGATATTCGGCCAGATGCTGATCGCCAGCCCGGTGTAGCCGAGGAAGATCAGTCCCAGCGACGCCAGGAACGGTCCCTGGTGCGGGGTCTTGCCCGCCAGGGACCGCAACAGCAGCGCCACGCCGGCCAGCACCAGGATCGGCACCGGCGCGAACCACAGCATGTCGGGCCAGGTGAACCAGCGCGCCGCCACGTCGGCGTCGGCCAGCGGCGTCCAGATGCTGACCGCGACGATGGCCAGCACTAGCAGCATGGCCAGCGGACGCGCCGTCTTCAGCATCCGCTGCTGCAGCGCGCCCTCGGTGCGGTAGATCAGCCAGGTGCAGCCGAGCAGCGTATAGGCCACCATCACGCCCACGCCGCACATCAGCGGGAACGGCGCCAGCCAATCGAACGCGCCGCCGGAAAACTGCGGTCCGGACGGCGTGGCGGCCAGCGGAATGCCATGCACGTAGGCGCCCAGCGCCACGCCCTGGAAGAACGCCGCCGTCAGCGAGCCGCCGATGAAGGCCTTGTCCCACACGTGCCGCTCGTGGTCCAGCGCCTTGAAGCGGAACTCGAAGGCGATGCCGCGGAAAATCAGCCCCAGCAGCATGAAGATCAGCGGCAGGTACAGCGCGCTCAACACGATGGCGTAGGCGCGCGGGAAGGCGGCAAACAGCGCCGCGCCGCCCAGCACCAGCCAGGTCTCGTTGCCATCCCACACCGGCGCCACGGTGTTCATCATCACATCGCGCTCGTGACGGTCCGGCACGAAGGGATACAGCATGCCGATGCCGAGGTCAAAGCCATCCATCACCACGTACATGAACACGCCGAAAAAGATGATGACGGCCCAGATGCTGCTCAGATCGATACCCATTAGTGTGCACTCCCTTCAGTGACGAAGCGCGCCGGCCCGCCGCGCATCAGCCGGAAAATATAAGTGATCGCCACGCCGAACACAAAGGCATAGACCACGATGAACAGGCACAGCGACAGCGCCAGCGTGCCGGCGGCGTGGGTGGACACCGCGTCCCGGGTCCGCAGCAGCCCATACACCACCCACGGCTGGCGGCCGATCTCGGTGGTGTACCAGCCGGCCAGGATGGCCACCAGCCCGGCCGGCCCCATCAGCGTTGTCAGGCGCAGGAACCAGGGCGACGAATACATGGCATGGCGTTTGCGCAGCCACAGCCCGCACAAGCCCAGCGCGATCATCGCCAGCCCCAGCCCGACCATCACGCGGAAGGTGAAGAAGATGATGCTGGCATTCGGCCGGTCCTCCTTCGGAAATTCCTTCAGCCCCTTGATCTGGCCGCCCCAGGTATGGGTCAGAATCCAGCTGCCCACGCGCGGAATCTCGATCTGCAGGTGGTTGCTTTCGCTGTTCATGTCGGGCAGGGCAAACACCACCAGCGGCAGCGGCTCGTCGCCCTGGTTTTCCCAGTGGCCCTCCAGGGCGGCTATCTTCGCCGGCTGGTGTTCGAGCGTGTTGATGCCGTGCGCGTCGCCGATCACGGCCTGGATCGGCGCGGTCACCAGCAGCATCCACATCGCCATCGAGAACATGGTGCGCACGGCCGGCGTGTCGTTCTTGCGCAGCAGATGCCAGGCGGCGCAGGCGGCCACCACCATCGCCGTGGCCAGGAAGGCGCCGACGCTCATGTGCAGCAGCCGGTACGGAAACGACGGATTGAAGATGATCGCCAGCCAGCTGTCCGGCGCCAGCACGCCGTGCTCGATGCGGTAGCCCTGCGGCGTCTGCATGAAGCTGTTCGAGGCGAGGATCCAGGTGGTGGAAATCAGCGTGCCGATGGCAACCATGGCGCTGGCAAAGCAGTGCAGGCCGGGGCCGACACGGTTCCAGCCGAACAGCATCACGCCGAGGAAGCCGGCTTCGAGGAAGAACGCGGTCAGCACCTCATAGGTCAGCAGCGGCCCGGTGATGCCGCCGGCGAACTGCGAAAAGAAGCCCCAGTTGGTGCCGAACTGGTAGGCCAGCACGATGCCCGAGACCACGCCGATGCCGAAATTGACGGCAAAGATCTTCAGCCAGAAGTGATAGAGATCGCGGTACACCTCGCGCCGCGTGCGCAGCCAGCACAGTTCCAGCACCGTCAGGTAGCTGGCCAGCCCGATCGACAGGGCCGGGAAGATGATGTGAAAGGAGACGGTGAAACCGAACTGAATCCGGGCCAACTCCAAGGCGGTGAAACCTGGCATGTATATTCTCCCAATGTGCCGTGCCGGCGATGATGGACGGCGGGCGGCGGACGTTCTGGACGTCCTGCCGCACGATCAGCTTCCATCATAACCAGCGCGGCGACATCGGGAAATTGGCATTGGGAGAGGTAGCTTCCTATACCCTTTGGGGATCACTTCGGCGCCGCTTCCCCCGGATGGTTGAAGGCGGCGGCGTCGCCGGTGAACATTTCTTCCAGTTCCAGGCGGCCTTTGCGGGTCATCGAGATGATGGTGTCCTGGTCCTGCTGGTGCGGATACACTTCCATCAGCATCTTCAGATTGTGCGTGCGGAACAGGCTGGCTGCCTGCTGCGCGCGCTCGGCCGGGAAGCCCAGCTGCTGCAGCACGCTGGCGCCCAGCTGCAGGGCCGCCTCGAAGGTTTCGCGCTCGATCAGCGTCACGCCCCGGTCCAGCAGGTCGTAGTAGTGGCTGACGTTGCGCGCCCGCGCCAGGATGGTCAGCGACGGCAGGCGTTCGCGCACCGCGTCCACCAGCGCCAGGCTGGCCTCGACATCGTCGATCGCCACCACCAGCGCGCTGGCCTTGCCGATGCCGGCCGCCTCCAGCAGGTCGATGCGGGTGGCGTCGCCGTAAAACACTTCGTAGCCGAACTTGCGCAGCAGCTCGATCTGGTCCGGATCATGGTCCAGCACGGTTACGCCGATGCGATTGGCGGCCAGCAGGCGGCCGACGATCTGGCCGAAGCGGCCGAAGCCGGCGATGATCACCGGGTTCTCGACCTCGATGGCGTCCGGCGCGCGCTTCTTTTTGGCGGTGCGCAGGCCCGGCGCCACCAGTTTGTCATAGGCCAGCAACAGCAGCGGCGTGGCCACCATCGACAGCGTCACCACCATCACCAGCATGGCCGACACGTCGGCCGGCAGCACCCTGGCGTCCGCCGCCGCGCCGAACACCACGAAGGCGAATTCGCCGCCCTGCGACATCAGCAGGGCAAAGAACAGGCGCTGGCCGGGCGGAATGTCGAACCAGCGGCTCATGCCGTATAGCAGGCCGCCTTTGACGAGGATCAGCGCGCAAGCCAGCGCCGGCACCAGCAGCGGATGGTCGCGCAGCACGCCGAAATCGGCCGACATGCCGACCGCCATGAAGAACAGGCCGAGCAGCAGCCCCTTGAACGGCTCCAGGTCGCTCACCAGCTGGTGGCGGTACTCCGAGTCGGCCAGCAGCACGCCGGCGGCGAAGGTGCCGAGCGCCAGCGACAGGCCGACCCACTCCATCAAAAGGCAGATGCCGATCACCAGCAGCAGCGCAAAGGCGGTGAACAGCTCGCGCAGGCCGGTGCGGGCGATGAAGCGCATCACCGGATTGACCAGGCAGCGGCCCACCGCGATCAGCGTCAGCATCACGGCCACCAGCTTGACCGCGCGCTGCCAGCCGGCGCCGCTGGATTCGGAGGCCACGCCGGCCAGCAGCGGCACCAGCGCGATCATCGGAATCGCGGCGATGTCCTGCAGCAGCAGGATGGAGAAACTGGCCGAACCGGCCGGACTGGGCATCAGCTTGCGCTCGCCCAGCGTGGCCAGCACGATGGCGGTGGACGACAGCGACAGCCCGAGGCCGGCGACGATGGCGACCTTGGTATCGATGCCGAAGGCCAGCGCCAGCGCGGCCAGCACCGCGCTCACCACCAGCACCTGCGCGCCGCCCCAGCCGAAAATCGGCCGCCGCAGCGACCACAGTTTTTTTGGTTCCAGTTCCAGGCCGATCAGGAACAGCATCAGCACCACGCCGAATTCGGAGATGCTCAATACGTCTTCGACATTGCCGATCAGCGACAGGCCCCAGGGGCCGATCAGGGCGCCGGCCATCAGGTAGCCGAGCACGGCGCCCATGCCGATGCGCTTGGCCAGCGGCACCAGCAGAACCGCCGCCGCCAGATAAAACACCATGTGTAGCAGAATGCCGTGGGCCATAAGCGGGTCCGTGTTGAGTATTAGAAGTCCGACAATCGGTCCCGACATTGTAGCCCAGCCCTGCGTGCGTCCAGTTGACTCATACGGAAGAGGCATAAGTGAAATGCCGCTGCGCCTCTCACTGCCTTCCAGAGCCGCGCCTATACTCATTTCAGACGGTCGGCAACGGCCGAACTTGACCGAAACAACCTTTCTACTGGAGTGAAAAATGATTGACGAAAATGGCCCACACTATTTTGTAGCGTTTCAAACCCCTGGCCCCAAATGGGTGCAGGGCGTGCAGTACAACGAGCAGCCCGAGTTCATGGACCACGTGGCGTATATGCTCAAGATGCAGGAAGCCGGCATGACGGTCCTGAGCGGCCCGTTCATGAAAAAAGCCGGCGGCCTGAATGGCGTGCTGGCGGATGGCGGCATGACGATCTTCAAGGCGGCCGATCTGGCGGAGGCGATCAGGATCGGCTCCGACGATCCCACGGTGAAATCCGGCATGCTGAATGTGGAAGTGAAAATGATGTGGGTGCCGTTCCACACCTGATAGTAGACTTAAAGCCCCGGCGATTTTCGCCGGGTTTTTTTTTAGACGTTATAACCGCCGTCGGCATCGATGATGGCGCCGGTGATGTAGGAGGCTGCGGAGCTGGCCAGGAACAATATCGGTGCGATGATCTCTTCCAGGCGGCCGTAGCGCTTGATGCACAGGTTCTGCAACAGTGGTGCAATGGCGTCGCGCATATGGGCGTTGATGTCGGTCTGCATGAAGCCGGCATGCACCACGTTGACGGTAATGCCACGGTCAGCCAGGTCGCGCGCCGCGCCACGCGCATAGCCGTCGATGGCGGCCTTGATCGACGCCATGTCCGACATGCCGGGAGCGCCGGGCCGTACACCGAGGTTGGAACCGACGAACACAAAACGTCCGCCGTCGCCCATCACCTTGGACGCGGCGCGCACGATGGCGCGGAAGCCGCCGTTGGCGACGGCCCAGTAGTGTTCGAACATGGCGTCGTCGCGCAGCGGATCGTCGGCCGTGCCGAAGCGGTCGATCGATGCGCTGTTGATCACAATGTCCAGCCGTCCGAAATGGGCGATGATGTCGCCGATCAGTTTCGGCGCCTTGCTCGCATCCGCCTGATCGGCTCGCAGCGACAAGGCGCGCACGCCGTGCGCTTCGATGTCCGCCACCACGGCGGCGGCCTTGGCGATCGAATCCGGCGAAACAAAGGTGAACGCGACGTCGGCGCCTTGTGCCGCCAGCGCCCTGGCGGTGGCCGCGCCGAGTCCGCGTGCGCCGCCCGTTACCAGCGCAACCTTGCCGGCCAGCGGTTTATGCGCGGCGCTCATTTGCCACCGCCAAGCTTTGCCATCAGGGGCACCATGCGTTGTTCGACCTCGTCGCGCGTCCGGGCCCACGCCGGCACTTCGTCAAGCAGCCGCTGGTGCCATGCCATCACATTCGGGAATTCGGCATAAGGAGGGAAGGTGCGCGACAGGTGGGTAAAGGTCGCAGCCAGGTCGATGTCGGCCAGCGAGAAGCGGTCGCCAACGACGTAACGGCGGTCCTTCAAGTGCGCTTCGAGCGTGGTGGCAAATTTGCGGATCGACGCGTCGGCGTCGGCGAGCGCGCGCGGATCTTCGGGCAAGCCCATGGCCACCTTGACGATGCGCTCCGTGAACAGCGCCGGTGGTCCCTGACGCCAGTGTTCGCCGGCCCAGAACATCCACTGCAACGTCAGCATGCGGTCGGCGCCGGACGGCAGCAGGTCGGCGCCGAACTTCTCGGCCAGATGCAGGTTGATGGCGGACGCTTCCCACAGGACGACGTCGCCGTCCACCAGCACCGGAATCATGCCGTTGGGATTGAGCGCGAGGAATTGCGGGGTGCGGTTGTCGCCGTTGAACAGGTCGATCAGCTCGAAATCGAATTCAGCGCCGATGTGGTACAGCGCGGCCAATACGCGGCGGGTGCTGCCCGAGCCTGGGTCACCATAGAGTTTCATTGTTTATGCCTTTCAGTTGGTTTGTGGAGCGAGCAGCACTTTGCCGCCCGCGAGGGTATGGGCGATGGCGTCGGCCACCTCGGACAGCGCGTAGGTACGGGCCACCGGCGTATGCAGCTGGCCGGCCGCCACCATCTGCGCCGCTTCGCGCAGCAGTGCCGGGATCTTGCTTCTGTATTGCGGACGGTTCTGATAGAAGAAGTGGCTGCTGATAGACTTGAACATCAGTGGCATCAGGTCGCCGGGCGCGACTTTCTCGCCGCTCATCATGGCGTAGGCAACCAGGGCGGCGCCGGGTGACAGGAACTCGATCAGGCGCGCGGTTGAGGCGCCGGAGACGCCATCCAGTGCCAGCCGCACCTTGCCGTTGCCGATCAGTGCAGCAGCCTTGGCGGCGGCGCCTGGTTCGTCGAGCAGCACGACGTCGCCGCCGGCCGCCTGGATTTCCGGAATCAATTCCGGCCGGCGCACCAGGTTGATCGAGCGCAGTCCGCGCGCCTTGGCCAGCGCTATGGCGGCGCGGCCGACGCCGGAGTTGGCGGCGTTCTGCACGATCCAGTCGCCCGGCTGCAAGTCCACGTATTCGCTCAACATCAGTCCTGCGGTCAGCGGATTAATGCGGATCATCGACAACTGCAGCGCGTCGGCGTCTGGCGGCAGCGCGAACAGCTCGTCGGCCTGCACCAGCATGCGTTCGCGCCAGGTGCCGCTGTACAGCGGTGGCGTCACCAGATCGCCTTGCCGGACGTTGGTCACGCCATCGCCGAGCGCCAGCACACGGCCGACCGCTTCGTTGCCCAGCACGGCCGGCAGCTCGGGATGGTAAGGAAAATTACCGCCCATGACCAGCAGGTCGTTGTGGTTGACCGGTGCATACAGCACTTCGATCAGCACCTGGCCGGCCGCAGGCTGGGCCGGCTCGGGAATATTGACGTAGGCCGGCACCTCGGTGGGATCGCCGAAGGCTGGCAGATGGACTGCGCGCATGATGAACTCCTGTTTCGATGAGTAGGTAGGCCACCAAGATAGCGCCGCGCCGCTGCCGCCACCAGACGGCCACGGCGCATTTCACTTATGTCTGTGGCACATGAATACGGCGCGGTACAATCGCCTGTCCCGTTCCGCCGGAGTCGCCATGCACGATTACCTGTTTGCCCTGAAGCTGTTCGTTCGCGTCGCCCATACCGGCAGTTTCTCGGCGGCGGGGCGCGAGCTGGCGCTGACCCAGCCTTCCGTGTCGCGCACCATCTCCAGTCTGGAGCAGGAGGTCGGTATCCAGCTGCTTACTCGCACCACGCGCGCGGTGGCGTTGACCGAGGCGGGAGCGGATTTCCTGGCGCGGGTGGAGAGCATTCTGTCCGCGTTGGAGGAGGCGGAGCAGGCGGCACGCGGCACAGGCGAGTTGCGCGGCGTGCTGCGGCTGGGCGTCACCACCAGCTTCGCGCTGCGCGTGGTGGTGCCTTTGCTGCCGGCGTTTGCGGAGTTGCATCCGGCGCTGCATGTGGAATTGCTGATGAACGACCAGCGCCAGAACCTGATCGCCGATGGCGTCGATGTCGCCGTGCGTTACGGACCGTTGAGCGACTCGGGCGCAATGGCGCGCCGGCTCGGCGCCACGCCGCGACTGCTGGTGGCCGCGCCGTCCTACATCGCCAAGGTCGGAGCGCCGCTGTCGCCGCGCGACTTGCACAAATACAGGATGATCAGCGCCCGCACCATAGCCGGCAATGCGTGGGCCTTCGCCAAGGACGGCGAAACGGTGCAGGTGAAGATTGCCGAGCACATGGTCGTTAGCGTCAACGAGGTATCGGCTGCGGCGGCTGCCGCCGGATTGGGCATCGCGTCGCTAAGCCTTTCCGGGTGCGTGCAGGAGCTTCGCGCCGGTACGCTGGTGCGGCTGCTGCCGGACTGGGACATGGGCTCCATCGAGGTCAACGCGGTGTTTTCCGCCGGCCGCGCATCCAAACCATCGGCCAAGGCATTTGTCGAATTCCTGCGGCCGAAGTTGCAGGAATTCGGCATTTCCTGAATCAGCGTTCTTCCGCGATCCAGCGCAGCGCGCTCAATGACGGCATGAACAGGTATTCGCCGCCGCGCAGCTGGTTGAAGGTGGTGATGCCATCGATGCGGCGGCGCACCGGCTTTTCCGGAATCGTGAAACTGCCTGGCGTTTCGTGCAGGCCCACCATCGGATCGCGTTCGGTGGCGAGGTCGATGAAGTTGCCGCGGTTGATCCATTCCTGCTGGAAGAATTCGATGGTGTCGTAGGCGCGCGCGCTGATGAAGATGAAGAAGATGCCGCGCTCGCCCTTGTCATCGCTGGCCGTCAGTTCGCGCCGCCATTTGGGGCCGAAGGTCGAGGAACGGCGGATGATGCGGTGGATATTGACGTCGGTGAGGATGGTCAGCTGGCTGTCGCGCGGATTGAGGCGGCGCATGTGCGCGGCGTGCGGACACATCAGGCCGCGCGGATCTTTCGAAAAATCGAAGTCGTTGTTGCGTTTCGGATCGGCGCCGAGGTCGGGATCGTCGTGTTCCGGCGCCAGCGTCAACGGCGCGCCGCTGCGCCAGCGGCCGACCAACTTGGCCGCCAGCACATCCTGGGCCGCTTCGTCTTGCGCCTGGCTGCGGATGAAATCGTTGAAGGCGCCGGCCTGGCTTTCGTATTTGCGCAGCACCACGAAGGAACCGTTGCGGCCCAGCTCGGGCGGATCGGGCATCGCGACCGGTGCGCCGGTTTCGCTGTTCTCGCCGAGGATGAATTCGCCGGCGGCGATCGAGCGTTCCTGGCCAGGCAGCGGCGCGACACCGCTGCCGGCGATGGCCGGTTGCGAAATCGAGTCGCGGAAGCCGAAGGGATTCTTGGCCTCTTCGTCCGCGCCGAAGGCATGTTTGCCGACCAGCGTGACGCCGTGCGAGCGTTCCAGTTCGCCCATGGCCTTCTCGATCGCCACGTCGAGCGCGGCCTCGTCGCGGGCGTAGATGGTCAGGGCGATGTGACAAGCGCCCGGCTGAAACGCTTCGTCCCAATGTTCCGGCGCGTTGCCGCCAACGTCGCGCAATTGTTCGGCGCGCTGCGCCATGCCTTGCTGGAACGGCAGCGGGAAGCTGGACAGCGAGGATTCTGGCACGCCAAGCGCCTTCAGTCCCTGGAAACTCAACGCCATGCCCATCCAGGCGTCGCGGTCGTCGGTCCAGCCGGCGGCCGAGGGGATGTGGTCGGCCATGCGGCGGATCAGGTCGCGTCCGCCGGCAGCGTCGTCGATGTGCAGCATCGCGTGGATGCCGACATAGGGCTCGGGCCGCGCGCGCAGGATCAATGCCTGGATATCGTCCAGCGCCAGTGTCACGTGTTCGCGCACGAAGCGCGCCTTGAGGTCGGTGAGGAATGTCATCAGTAGTCCACTCCCTGCGGTTGCGCCAGGGCCGCATTGAGCGCCTCAAGCGCCTTGCGCGTGGCGTGGTCCTGCGGTGGATGGGCGGACATCTCATCGAGGAAGGCGGTGAGTGCCTTGTCCATGCGCTGGAAGCGGCGCGTGTCCACCACCGTCACCTGCGGATTGGCCACAAACCAGCCGGCGGCATCGATCTGGTGGCCGGCGATGAAGTCCTTCACCGCCGGGCTGTCGATGCCGGGCCAGCCTTCGATGTTGGCGAACAGCAGATCCATCAGTTCGGGAATCTTGGTGGCGAAGTCGTTGATATAGCTGTCCCAGTCGCCGTCGTAGGTGGTGGCGAACAGGATGCGCGTGTCGTTGTCGAAGAACACGAAGCGCATGTCGTGCAGCGTGGAGACGCGCTGCGCGCCATCCATATTGCCGTTGGTCAGATCGAAGATGCGGCGCAGGCGTTCGGCGCCGCCCGGTTTCAGCGGCGCGATCGCCGTCAGTTCCGAGACGTTGCCAGATTGCTTGCCAACGCGGCCGGCGGAATTGGCCGTGCCTTTCAGGTCGGGATTATGCTTACGCACCAGCGCTTCCAGCGCGATTTTGGCGAGGTGCGGCGCGTCGTGGGCGACCGCATCGATTTTGCGGCGGATCGCTTCCAGGCTGGTTTCGTCGGCCAGGCGTGGGTCAGGAGTGTGGTCGGTCATGGTGGTCCTTTAATCGGGAATGTCGGAAGATTGGGATGGCTCGACGCGCGGCTGCGCATTCATGCTGTGGCGGAAGGCGGTCGAGCGTTCATAGGCGGCGCGGCGGATGCGCATGATGCCGCCCAGCGGTTGGTGCGCCGTGACGCCGTTCCACGGATTGAACGACAGCACGTCGTCGCCGTAGACCTGGCGCGCCGGATGGGCGGTGGATTGCGGCGCGAAACGCAGCGTCGCAAGCGGACGGTGCGGCGACAGTTCTTCCGGCCAGGTGATGGCGGCATCTTCCACCGGCATCCGTGAAAGGTCCGTGCACAGTTGGGCGGTCAGCGTGTATTCCGCGCCGTGCCGGGCAAAGTGGTCGCTGATCACGTCGCGCAAGGTGGCGTAGCCGACATCGTCGACGGGCTGGCCGGTGAGGCGGCGCACGCTGTCCGAACTCGGTTGCAGCGCCAGCTTGGCGATGTAGTCGCCGAAGCGGATGGCCGCCTGTGTGTGGTAAGTCTCACCCAGCGGATGATGGTTGTCGCGCGCCAGGCCGTCCAGCGTGGCGCCGGGTGTGCCGCCCAGGCTTTCCAGCACCTGCCTGGCGCCGTGCGCGGTGCCGGCCACCAGGCGCTGGAAGGTGTCCGGCGCGTGGGAATTGGCTTCCAGCAGCGTCAGCATGCGCTTGTACTTGGGGATGGTGCCGAAGGCGAGGGCGGGGAAGTTCACCATCAGGAAATCCTGGTTGTTGCCGCCGATTTCAGGGGCCAGGCGTGCGCCGTCGACACCGATGATCTTCAGCGCGAAGCCGCGCGCCGCCGGGATCTTGTCGGAGTGGATGTCGCTTGGCGCGGACGACAGGCGGGCCACCACTTGGTAGGTGCCGGGCCGGGCGAAGACGCCCTGGCGCAGTTCCGCCGGCAGGTCGTCATGGATGGTGAGTTCGCCCTTGAGCAGGCCGTTGGACTTGGCGTGCGCGTCGCGGATGGCGTGGCGGTGGCGTTCAAACGCGCAGCGCGACGCCGCCGCCATTTGTTCAACGATTTCCGTGATCAGCGCGCTTTCTTCGGCGTCGATGACTTCGATATCTGGAGTGTAGGGTAGGGGCGTCAAAATATTCCTCGGGTGATAAATAAACGAACGATGGTGCTTTTTTGTTTTATTAAATTACCATTCTTTCGTTATCACCAGCGGACGATTGCCGGGACTGTGTGCAGCCGCACAATGTCTCCAAAGCATTTATGCGACAGTTCGTCATGGATATTAAAATGACACCCCGTTCGGATGCGCAACAGGCATCCATCATCCGCGAAGGCCTGGAGTGGTCACGTACCTACGGCCAGCGCAGCGCCGCCGCCTTTCTGCTGTTCCGCAAGGTGCCGCGCGCCGTGGTCGAGCGGATTCTGGCCGACGCCTGCCGCAGGGAAGACCAGGCGCCATGACCCTGGCGCTGGATAGCGAAACAACTGTCGCAGTTCGGCGCGGACGGCAAGCTGGCGCGCGACGGCATTCGCGTCACACGGCGCACGGCAATGTCGAATGGACTGGGCGTGCCAGTGCGCATACTGCGCGGCGCAGTGCCGGCGCTTGGCTTCGCCAGCGCGTGTACGCCTGGATACGCGAACGCCAAAACTAGCCGCCCGGCATTCCTTGTTGCGACGCTGGCAACGAACGCATACAATTGTGGCCGTTGTCATTTCAATGCCCGTATTCGAACAAGGAAAATAATGAGTCTGCCGCAATATATTACGATCAATGGAACTTCCTACGCCGCCGATAAACTGAGCGAAACCGCAAAAATTCAGGCGGGTAACGTGCAGGTGGTGGATGCCGAACTGGCGCGTCTGCAACAGCAAATCGCCATCGCCCAGACGGCGCGCAACGCCTATATCGCGGCGCTGATCGAGGCGGTGAAGGGCGGCAAAGACGAGGCCGCAGCAGTGGAAGCGCCGAAGAAGCCACGCGCACCGCGCAAGCCTAAAGCGGCCGCCGCAGCAAAATAAGCGCCGTTGTTCAGTCAGCCTGCGGCCTGGGTCGCGGGCTGGCCGCATGTTCTTTTTGTAACTCCGAAATACGCACAGCCTGGTCGAACACGCTGCTTGCCGTCAGATTAAAGCCCGAAATCGGCATCTCCGCCGCCTTCAACGCTCCCGCCAACCAGGAATTACAGTTGCTGAACAAGCTGTAACTGCCGGTCGCCTGGTAAAACCGGTCGGGATTGTCCGCCTGCTTGCCCAGATAGATAGGCTTGCCGTCCGGGCCGGCCGCAATGCTGCGGTCGATATACGCCACCAGTTGTTGATAGCCGCGTTCGGTGATCGCCAGCGGAATGCTGTCGCGCGCCTCCACGCCCAGCGGCGGATTGGTTTCCCGGCCCCCGACCTGCATGGCCGGATAATCGGAGGCGACCAGCGCCTTTACCGCCTTGGACCAGGGCGGATGCTCGGCGACGAAATACTCGCCGTCGCCCCAGCCCACCAGCAGATATTTGTGATCGTGAAAATCGGCGCCCAGCTTGCTGCTGCGCGCCAGCACGGAAGGGCCGTCGAACAGCAGCGCCGTATGCCAGCCATAGCGCACCAGGTGCAGCGTGTACGGTGCCGGTTCCGCCGGCAGATCCGCCCGGCTCGGCACCCCCGCGCAACCGGCTAACCATACAAAGGACGCAAGAATGACAAGCTGCTGGACGACCGATTTCATTTCACTCCGGGGATGGTGGCGGAAGGCCGCACATTCTACAACACCATCCTTGCGCGCTTACTCCGCAGCCGGCAGGTTCAGCTGGCGACGCAGTTCCACCTTGGCGGCGGCCAGTTCGGCCTGGTACTGCGGATTGGTTTCCATCACCGCGTGGGTGGTGTAGGCCAGCAGCTTGGAGGCGGCGATATCGCTTGGATAGTGCACGCCGCACACCAGGCGGTTATGGGCGTAGGCGTCGGCGCGGGCCAGGATGGCGTCGCGCTGTTCCGGCACCATTTCCACCAGCGTCAGCGCGGCCAGGTAGCCGGCCGTGGCGTGGCCGCTTGGGTAGGAGTCGTCGATGGTCTTGGTCTTGCAGACCGGCTTCAGGCTCTTGTCCAGGTTGTACGGGCGGACGCGCTTGAAGGCTTGCTTGGCCGGATTGGCGTTGATGCCTTCATCGTGCTTGACGCGTTTGCCGAAGGCGGTGGTCAGCGGCAGCGCGGCCGGATCGAATTTCTCGCCCAGCACGGTCTTGTAGATGTACAGCGACTCTTCCACGTCATCGGCTTTGGCCTGTGCTTCTTCGGCGCTGGTGCGGCTGGACTGGATGCGATGCAGTTCGGCCAGCTCGGCCTTGGTGACGTCCGAGTCGGCAGCAGCCGGCGTGTGCAGGATCAGTTGCGCATGGGTTTGCGCCGGGCCGGCAAAAATCGGATCGGCGGCAAAGGCCGGCTGCGTCAGCGCGGCGCCAAGGGACAGCAGGAGGATGGAATATTTCATGATGATGGCTTTCAGGTTTAGAAATCGATGGTCAGGGTGGCCGATACGCTGCGCTCAGGCAGCACGGTCAGCAGGTCGGCCGGCGATGGCGCAGCGCTGGAGCTGGTCTTGGTGCCGGCGGCGGCAACATCGACGATGCTGTGGCGGTTGAATAGGTTGTTGACGCCCAGTTGCAGCTTTGCCAGCTTGGCGAACGGCATCGGATTTTTCAGGCGGTAGTTGACGAACAGGTTGGCCAGCGTCACCGGATCGATGCCGAAGGCTTCGTGGGTGGAACCGTTGTCCGCGTAGACCTTGCCGACGCGCTTGACGAATACGCCGCCGTTCCAGCCGGCGTGCTGGTAGTTCAGCGACAGCGTCTCGGTGTCGGCCGGCGCGCCGGCGACCCATTTGCCGGTGTCGTACTTGGTGGTGCCGACGGTGGCGTTGGCGTACAGGCTGAAGCCGCTGCCCAGCATGACCGTGCCCTCGGTTTCGACGCCCTGGCTGATCTCCTTGCCGTTCAAGAAGTACACCGGCTCACCGGTCACCGGGTCCGGCGACGACGAGTACGGGCTGTCGAGGCGGATGCGGTAGATGTCGGCCGACAGGTTCCATTTGTCCGACTGCCAGACCGTGCCGGCCTGAGTGGTGGTGGACTTGGTGGCCTTGGGCACCATACCGACCTTGGCGCCCAGCGTATCGAACACGCCGGTCGATGGAATCTGGTCGCCGCGCGCGATCTGCGCATAGGCGGTCCAGGTCGGCGCGATCTGGTAGTGCATGTCCAGCGACGGCAGCGTGTCGGTGTACTTGACGCTGTTGTCGATGAACGGCGCGCCGCCGGTGATGACGCCGGTGGTCTTGTTGTACACGCCGCCCAGCGGGCCGACCGCGCCGCCGTTGTCCTGCAGGTGGCGGAAGTCCTGCTTGTACGAGGCGTACTTGACGCCCGGCGTGATGCTCAGCGCCGGCGTCACGTGGAATTCATATTCGACGTAGGGCTGGACGGTGGTGGTCTGGTAGGTCTCGCTGAAGTTCGGCGCGGCCTGGTTGACCCAGGTGCGCGGATCGCTCGGGATCTGGTAGCGGAAGCTTTTCGCGTAGTCGTACCAGACGCCGGTGCGCAGCACGCCCAGCGACGACTCCTGCCTCAGGCGCAGCAGGTTGCCCTTGGTCAGGTAGGAGTTCAGCTTGTCGACCGCGCTGCTGGAGCTGATGACGGTGGTGCTGTTGTTGTAGTTCTGCTTGTTCCAGTAACGGTAGACGTAGGCCTTGTCTTCCAGCTTCCAGCCACCGCCCAGGTTGCTCGTTACGCCGAGGTAGTTGAAGGCGGTGGAAATGTCGTAGAAGTTGAAGCCCCAGTAGTTGCCTTTGGTCGGATCGCCGCTCAGCAGGGTGTTGTAGTTGCCTTGCTCGACGTTGGCGCGGGTCACACCCTTGATGGCCGGCGTATTGTTGGTCAGGTTCAGCCACGAGGAGAACAGCGTGATGGCGGTGTCGTCGCTCAACTGGTAGCGGTACTTGAGCGAGGCGGCATCGCGCTTCTGCTTGTTGTAGGTCTGGTAGCCGTCGGACTTCATTTTCTGCGCGTTGATCAGCAGGTTGGAGCTGCCGTTCGGGCCGAACTGGCCGGTCGCATGTTCCAGGCCGACCAGCTTGGTGTTCCAGGTGCCGTAGGAGCCGGTGGCGCTGGTGCGCTGCGTGCTGTCGAGGTCGCGCGACAGCAGGTTGATCGAGCCGCCGTAGGTGGCCTGGCCGATGGTGGCGGCCGAGCCGGGGCTGCGGTCGATCACCGCGCCGCCGGTAAACTGGCTCGGGAAGAACACCCAGGCGTGGTGGCTGACGCCGTTGGTGTCGTTGAATGGAATGCCGTCGAAGGCGATCACGCTGTTGCCGTCGGACAGGCCGCGAATGGTGGTCTTGTTATCGCCCAGGCCGACGCCGTTGGAGCTGTAGCTGAACATGCCGGGCGCCATCTGCAGCACCTGGCTGTAGTCGGCCACCGGCGAGGTGAAGTCGCGCACGAACTGGTCGCTGACTTCCGACAGCGCCGAACGCGCATCGAGCGATCCCTTGGATGGTGCGCTGGACGACGCGGTGTTCAGCGTCGACTTGATTTCAACCGTCTGCGTCGGGCCGGCCGATGCATCGGCGGCGTCGTCGGCCGCGTGCGCGTAGACGGTTTGCAGCAAGCCGGCCAGCAGCGTCAGCGCGAACCTTGGGGGAATCGAAAAACTGTACATAAAGCGTCCTTTGCCTGGGGATGAAAAGCAGCAGAGGTTAGTGACGCTTTATGTCTTCTACATGACAGGCTTGCAAACGGAAAGGCGACTGTGGTTTTTTGTTTTCAAACGCAAATCGCCGCCATTTTTTAATGTTGGCTTAACTGTTGACGCGGCATGCTGACGCGGCTGCAGGAGTCTACTTTAGTATTGTCCGCGCAGCGTCAGCATCACGCCGCGCGGCGCGCCGTAGTAATAACCGGGTCCGTACTCGCGGATTTTCTCGTAGTACACCTTGTCCAGCAGGTTGCTCACGTTCAGCTGCGCGCTGAGCTTGGGACTGACGCGGTACGACACCAGGCCGGACACCAGCGTGTAGCCGCCCTGACGTGCAAACGCCGTGCCGCTCTGACTGGTGATTTCACTCTGCAGGTTGATGCCGCCACCGACCGACCACTGGTTCAACTGGCCCGGCAGCGTGTAGTTGGTGAACAGCCGCACCAGATGCTTGGGCGTGGTGGTGCGCAGCGCCTTGCCGGTATTGCTGGCGGTGTCGCGCACGTACTTGGTGTTGTTCAGCGTGTAGCCGGCCGAGATTTTCCAGCTGGACGTCAGCTGGCCGGACACCTCGGCCTCGAAGCCACGGCTGCGCTGCTCGCCGCCGGCGATCTGGCAATAGCCGTTGGTGTAGTCTGGCGGACACGGGTTCGGCGAGCTGAGGTCGTCGATTGCCTTGCCGTTCTGCTCAAGCTGGAAGATCGCCAGCGCGGTGTTGAGCTTCTTGTTGAAGAACTCACCCTTGACGCCCAGCTCGATATTGCGGCCGGTGATCGGCGCCAGCGCCTGGCCGCCGACCGCGAAGGCGCGCTGCGGCGTGAACACGTCGGCATAGCTGCCGTACACGCTGAGGTTGTCGTTGAGGGTGTACAGCGCCGCCACATAGGGCGTCAGTTCGGCGTCCACGCTGTAGGCGCCGACGCCGCCCGACGGTTTGTAATCCCACCAGCTCATGCGTGCGCCGACGATGACGGTGAGCGGATCGGTCACGCTGAAGCGCACCGTGCTGTAGACGCCTTGCTGCTCGGTCAGGTTCTTGACGTAGGTGCCGGTGAAGACCGGGCCGGCCGGCATCGCCACGTTGTACGGATCCCAGGTGTAGGGATCGAGGCCGGTCATCGACGGCAGGCCGCTGGTGGTGGTGCAGGAGCCGGCCACCGGCTGGGCGTAGTCGCGGCTGCCGTTGGCGCCGACCACCAGCTCGTGCTTGCGGCCCAGCAGCTCGAACGGGCCGCTGGCGTAGATGTCCCAGCTGCTTTGCTCGGCCGTGTAGTCCTTTTCGCCGCAGCGGCTGATCTGGTAGTTGATCTTGCTGGGATTGGTGGTGCTGCGCGAGATCAGCGTCTGCACATAGCCGTCGACGCCGTTCAGGCGTTTCATCTTGATGAAGTTGAAGCTGGCCTTGGCCGTCCAGCCGTTGTCGAAATCGTGCTCCAGCGAGGTGAAGGCTTGCTGGTTTTCGCGGTCCCAGTGGTTCTCGGACGAGCCAAGGTAGGTGTCGCGCGGGAAGTCCATCGGGCTGCCGTCGACATTGGCCAGCAGGTTGCCCCAGGCGCCGTTGGTTTTCAGCTGCGAAAATTCCAGGCCGGCGATCAGGCGCGTGTTGTGCGCCAGGTCGGCTTCCAGCACGCCGTACAGCAGGCCCTTGTCCGAATAGCGGGCTTTCTGGAAGTGGTGGCGCTGGTCCTCGACCGCCACCACGCGGCCGCGCAGTGAGCCGGACTCGTTCAACGGGCCGGAGATATCGCCCTCGGCGCGGTAGGTGTCCCAGCTGCCGACGGTGGCGGCGCCGGCCGCATAAAACTGTTCGGTCGGACGCTTGCGCACCAGGTTGACGGCGCCGGACGGGCTGCCGGCGCCGCGCATCAGGCCGGCCGCACCGCGCAGCACTTCGGCGTGGTCCATGGTCGCCATGTCGGGCTGGATGTAGAAGCCGTTGCCGCTGCCGGGCGTGATGGCGGCCGTGCCGTCGAACTGCACGTTGGTGATTTCCTGGCCGCGCGCGTAATAGCTGACGCGCTCCGAATCGGTATTGAACACTTCGATGCCGGGCGTGCTGCGCAGCACGTCGTTGAGGTCAGACAGGCCCTGGTCTTCAATCTGTTGACGTGAAATGACGGTCAGGCTGTGCGGCGTTTCGCGCGGCGACGCGTTGACCTTGCCGATCGACAGGGCGCGCGCGCCGTACGAGCCGGTGCCTTCGCTGATGTTGTCGCGGGTGGCGGTGATCACCACCGCCGACATGGTCTGATCGGCGCTGCCGACGGCCGCCGCCGGGCGCAGCGCGTATTCGCCGTTGCCGCCGCGGACCGCTTCCAGGCCGCTGCCGGCCAGTAGCGTGGCCAGGCCGGCCGGAATGTCAAAGCTGCCTTGCAGGCCGCGGCTGGTCTTGCCCTCGGCCAGCTCGGTGCTGCCAGCCAGGAAAATGCCGGATTCGCCGACAAAGCGCGTCAGCACGGTTTTCAGCGGGCCGGCGGGAATCTGGTACTGGCGCACGGTCTGGGCCGGCGTTTGCGCCTGCGCGGCATGCAGCGGCGTCAGCACGAGGCCGGCCAGCGCCATGCGCAGGGTGAGCACGGCCAGACGGGGCGCGGGGCGGTTGGAGTGGAGCGATTGCTTGGACATGTATTCTCTCGGACAGTGATGGATGTAGAAGACTGCTTCATCTTCTGAATCGAAGTGCCGGGTCAAAAGCGGAACCTCCGCTGCAAAATATTTTTATTTCGGCTCGATGGTGGTCCACCACGGCAGCGTGCGTTGTACACGGATCGGCAGCACGCTTTCCAGCATGGCCAGCGTGCGCTCGGGATCGCGCAGCGGGTAGCCACCCAGCACGCGCAGCTCGGCCACTTGCGGCGCCACGCCGATGTGGCCGCGATGGTAGCGGCGCAATTCCGCCACCAGCTCCTTGAGTGGAATGTCGGCGGCCAGCAGCACGCCACGGGTCCAGGCTTCGCGCGCCGGATCGGCGGCAACGGTGGGCTGGATCTGCACGCTGTCGAAGCGGGCCTGGCTGCCGGCATTGATGACGCGCAGCGCGCCTTGTCCGGTGCGCACTTCCACCCCGCCCTGGTAGACGGCCAGCAGGGTGGTATCGCCATCGAGACGCACGGTGAAGCGGGTGCCCAGCGCGCGCAGGCGGCCATGGCGGGTGGTGGCGACAAACGGCCGCGCGTCGTGGGCGGTTTCGATCAGCATTTCGCCGCCCAGCAGGTCGACGCGGCGCAGGGCCGGCTGGTAGTCGGCATTCAGGGCGCTGGCCGTGTTGAGCCAGATGCTGGTGCCGTCGGCCAGCGCGATGTCGCGGATTTCGCCGGTGCCGGTGGAATGGTCGGCCGACCAGGCCAGCGCCAGTTCCGGCAGCGGGCTGTGGCGCCAGCCGGCCCAGCCCAGCAGGCCGGTGCCGGTCAGCGCCACGATGCCGCGCAGCAGATGGCGGCGGCCGTTGCGTGTCTGGCGCACTTGGGTCAGGGCGGTGGCTGCGGCGCGGCGGCTTTCCGGCGTCTGCACCGGCGCGAAGCGGCGGCTGATGGATTCGGCATAGTTCCAGGCGTCGCGATGTTCGGGCGACTGCGCCAGCCAGCTTTGCCAGTCGGTCCGATCCTGTTCGGTGGCGTCGCTCGAGCGCAGCAGCGCGAACCATTCGGCCGCGTGCTGCATCGCTGCGTGCGATGGCGCGGTGTCGGGTGCGGCGTCAGGCGGCATTGGCGGCCCAGCGCGCTTCCAGCTGCATGCAGTGCAACATCGCCTGCGCCATGTATTTGCGCACCATGCGGTCGGACACGCCCAGTTCGGCGGCGATCTGCTGGTCGGTCATTTCCAGCACGATGCCCATCACGAAGGCGCTGGCGACATTGGCCGGCAGCTTGCGCAGCATGGCGTCAACCGCCGTCAGCGCTTGCAGCACGATCGCGCTGTGTTCGGCGGAGCAGGTGAACGGCTCCGGCTGGGCGGCGAGGGCGTCGAGCCACGCCTGTTCCACCTCGCGGCGGCGCCACAGGTCCACGCACAGGCCGCGCGCGACCGTGCTCAGGTAGGCGCGCGCACCGTCGAAGCTGTCGAAGCTGCGCGGCTTGACCAGCAGGCGGATAAAGGCGTCATGGGCCAGATCGGCGGCATCGCCCCGGTTGCCGAGGCGGCGCTGAAGCAAACTGTACAGCCAGCCGTGATGGTCGGAATACAGGCCATCGACGTTCTCAGCATTCATTGCCTGCATTCGGCACCTGCCACTTTATCTGTGAATAAGAATCATTCCATTTTAAAGTATAGTCAGAGATAGCGCAATAATGGTGTTTTTTTGGCGCAAAAGGTTCCCTTTCGCCGCGCTGTGGTGTCAAGGCCGGTAATCATTAACTGACACGAAATGGATCTGAGCATGTCCGTATCACGCTTCCCCCTGTTACGTCCCCTGACGCTGTCGATTCACCTGGCCTGCATCGGCCTGGTGCTTGCCGGAGCCGCCGGTGCACAGATCCAGGCAACAGCTGCCGCCGCCAGGCGTTTCGACGTGCCGGCCGGGCCGTTGGGCGTGGCGCTGCGCCAGTTTGCCGACCAGGCCAACATCCTGCTGTCCTCGGACGCCCGGCTGACGCAGGACAAGAGCAGTCCCGGCCTGCACGCGGTGGCGACGCCGGCGCAGGGCTTGCAGCAACTGTTGAGCGGCAGCGGCCTGGCGGCGGTGGTGCAGGCCGACGGCAGCTTTGTGCTGCGCCTGGCCGCGCCGGCGCCACCAGCGCCGGGCGCAGCGGCGCCGGCAGCAGCGCCGGTGATGATGGCGGAAGTGGTGGTGCTGGGCGAGCGCTCCACGCAGGCGGACGGCAGCTACCGTCCGGTGCCCAGCAAATCCGCGTTGCACTCGGACATGAGCACGCTGGATGCGCCGCAGGTGCTGAATGTGGTTCCCGCCCAGGTCATCAGCGACCAGCGCCCGCGCAATCTGGACGACGCGCTGTCCAACGTCAGCGGCATCACCCAGGGCAATACGCTGGCCGGCACGCAGGACACCATCATGAAACGCGGCTTCGGCGGCAACCGCGACGGCTCCATCATGCACAACGGCATGCCGCTGGTGCAGGGCCGCGGCATGAACGCCGCCGCCGAAAGCGTGGAGGTGCTGAAAGGCCCGGCCTCGCTGTTATACGGCATCATGGACCCGGGCGGCGTGATCAATGTGGTCAGCAAGAAACCGCTGCTGGAGCAGAGCACCAGCCTGTCGGTGCTGGCTTCCACCTATGGCGCCGGCAAGGACGGCGCCGGCGTCACGCTGGACAGCACCGGCGCCATCGGCACGGCCGGCCTGGCGTACCGCGTGATCGTCGACCACATCAACGAGGACTACTGGCGCAATTTCGGCCGCCACCGCGAAACGCTGTTCGCGCCGTCACTGGCCTGGTACGCCAAGGATACGCAGGTGGTGCTGTCCTACGAACACCGCCAGTTCCTGTACCCATTCGATCGCGGCACGGCGCTTGATCCGCGCACCAATGCGCCGCTGGATATTCCCATCACGCGCCGCCTGGACGAGCCGTTCAACGCCATGGATGGCCGTTCCGACCTGGGCCAACTGACGGTCGACCAGCAACTGAGCAAGGAATGGAAGGCGCACCTGGGCGTCAGCTACAACCGCGAAGTCTACGACGCCAACCAGTTGCGCGTGAACGGTGTCAACGTCAACACCGGCACGCTGGTGCGCAGCAACGACGCCACGCACGGCGCCATTTCCACCGACAGCTACGGCCTGTTCTACCTGCAAGGCTCGCTGAACCTGGGCGGCCTGCACCACGAAATGCAGATCGGCAGCGATATCGAGTACCGCCGCATCTTTCGCGCCGACCTGCTGCGCCAGGCCACCACCAGCACTTTTTCGTACCTGAATCCGGTGTACGGCAAGGAGGCGCCATCCGCCACCGTATCGGCCAGCGACAGCGACCAGAGCGACCAGCTGCACGACAAATCGGTGTTCGCGCAGGACAGCATCTACCTGACTGACCGCTGGATCGTCTCCGCCGGCGTGCGCTACCAGGATTACCAACAGATCGCCGGGCGCGGCCGCCCGTTCACGGCCAACACCAATACCGACAGCTCGAAATGGCTGCCGAAAGCCGGTCTGGTGTACAAGCTGTCGCCGGCCTGGTCGCTGTACGGCAGCTATACCGAATCGCTGAAGCCGGCATCGACCATCGCGCCGTTGAGCACCGGCGTGGTGATCGACTCGGCGGTGCTGCCGGAGCAGGCCAAGGCATGGGAGGCGGGCGTCAAGCTGGCCAATCCGGCCGGTTTCTCGGGCAGCCTGGCGCTGTTCAACATCGACAAGCAGAACGTGCTGGTCTCGCAGTTCAACGACAGCACCAAGCTGACCGACTGGCGCACGGCCGGCGCGGCGCGTGCCCGTGGGCTGGAGGCGGATATCTCGGGCCGCCTGAGCCGTAACTGGAACCTGATCGGCAGCTACGCCTATACCGACGCCATCACCACGCAAGATCCGCTGTACCAGGGTTTCCGCCTGTGGAACGTCGCGCGCCAGACCGCTTCGCTATCGGCCGCCTACGACGCCGGCGCGGTGCTTGGCGACGACAAACTGCGTACCGGGCTCGGCGCGCACTATGTCGGCAAGCGCGCCGGCGACTCGGCCAACAGCTTCATGCTGCCGGCCTACACCGTGGCCGATGCCTTCGCCACCTATGACACCCGCATCGGCGGCCGCAACGTGCGCTTCCAGCTGAACGTCAAGAACCTGTTCGACCGGCATTACTACCCATCCAGCGTCAACAAGTATTTTGTCTCGGTGGGCGATGCGCGCCAGGTATCGCTGCTGACCACGCTGGACTTTTAAGGAGGCGCCATGACCGCATTGCACATTGGCGTCTCCCGATTGCTCGCCGGCCTGATGCTGGGACTGGCCGGCATGACGGCCCATGCCGACGACGGCCTGCTGGCCCGCATCGAACACAGCGCCGTATTCCCGGGCAGCGGTCACAGCTGGGGCTTCGCCGCGCTGGACCCATCGCGCCCCTACCTGTGGATCTCCCGCCGCGAGAACGGCCTGACGGTGTATGACGTCGCCGGGCGGCAGCCGGTGCGCGCGGTGGAGGGCGCGGCCGGCGCCAACGGCGTGGCCTTCGCGCCGGCCGCCGACCGCGCCTACGTGGCCAACACCGACGGCACGCTGGGCATCGTGCGCCTGTCGGACATGCGGCAGCTGCGCCGCCTTGCCGTCAGCGACGCCAACCTGAACAGCGCCTTGCTGGAGCCGGTCAGCGGCAAGGTGTGGCTGACCAGCGGCCGCCGGGCAGCGCGTTCCACCATCTATGTGCTCGATCCGGCAAGCGACCGCATCGTGGCGCAGCACGATTTCGACATCAGGAAAATCGACCCGCCACTGGCCCTGGGCGACGGCTCGGTGATGGTGCCGATGCGCGACGAAGGCAAGCTGCTGCGGCTGGCCGGCGACACACTGGCGGTGCAGTCCACCTGGAGCTATCCGGACTGCAGGCAGCCAAGCGCGCTGGCCGTCGATCAGCATCAGCGCCGCCTGTTCATCGCCTGCCGTGGCGAGCGGCCGGTGCTGGTGGTGGCCAACCTTGACAGCGGGGCGCAGGTCGCTTCGCTGCCGATCGGCCACGCCGTCAATGCGCTGGCGTATGACGCCAGCCGCCGGCTGATCCTCGCTCCCAGCGGCGCCGACGGCAATCTGACGCTGGTGCGCCAGGACGACGCCGATCACTACACAGCGCTCGGCTACGTGGCGACCCGCACCTGGGCGCACAACATGGCGTACGACGCGCGCGCCGGCAGGGCCTACCTGCTGACGATGGACGTGACCCAGCCGGCCACACCGCCGGGCGGCGCCAAACACGACCCGGTATTCCATCCCGATACCTTCACCGTACTGAGTGTGCGCATCGAATGACACGGCAGGGATTTACACGCGGCGTGTTTTATGTGAGAATGATTATCATTAACTTTGATAAATCACGCTGCTGTGTTCACCGCACCTTCTCCTTCCACCCACGATGCCTTTTCCCATATCTACCGGGATCATCATGGCTGGCTGCTTAACTGGCTCTGGCGCAAGCTGGGCTGCCGCAGCGGCGCGGCGGATCTGGCGCAAGACACGTTCACGCGCGTGCTGACCGCCGACGCGGCCGGCGGCCTGCGCGAACCACGCGCTTATCTGAGCCGGGTGGCGAACAATCTGCTGGTCAATCACTGGCGCCATCTGGGCCTGGAACGCGAGTACCTGGCCGCGCTCGCCTCGCAGCCGGAGCTGCTGGCGCCGTCGCCGGAGGAGCAGGCGATGATGATGGAAACCCTGTACCGTATCGACGCCATGCTGCAACGCCTGTCGGACAAGGCGCGCCAGGTATTCCTGATGGCGCAGCTTGAAGGCTTGCCATACGCCGACATCGGCTCTCGCCTCAGCATTTCAGAACGCATGGTCAAGAAATACATGGCGCAGGCCATGTTCGAATGCGCGCTGGCGCTGCCGGCCGACGCGGCATGAGTTCGGCCGCGACCGAGACCTCACAGGAGCACGCCGTCCTGCGGCAGGCGGCCGAATGGTTCGCCATTCTGCACGCCGGGGACGCCAGCGCGGCCGAGCACGAAGCATGGCAACGCTGGCTGGATGCGGCGCCGGAGCACCAACTGGCGTGGCAGAAAATTGAAGCTGTCAACCGGCAGTTCGGCATGCTGCCGGCCGAGCCGGCGCTGGCCGCGCTGAAAACACCCAATACGCGCCGTTCGGCCGCGAAGAAAATCCTGCTGCTGGCCACCACCGTCGCGTTGGGCGCGGCGGTGTCACGGCGCGACAGCCGCGAATACATGGCCGCTCTGGCGGCCGGCGAGCGCACCGCCGTTGGCGAGATGCGCCAGCTGGCGCTGGCCGATGGTTCTGATCTATGGATGAATACCGATAGCGCGCTGGACATCGACTTTGCCGCCGGCCTGCGCCGTGTCGCCCTGCATCGCGGCGAAATCCTGCTGCACAGCGGCCACGATCCGGTTCGTCCGGCGCGTCCGCTGGTGGTCGATCTGCTGGGCGGACGCTTGACGGCGCTGGGCACGCGCTTCAGCGTGTTCCGCACCGGCGCCGCGGCGCGCCTGGCGGTATTCGAAGGAGCGGTACGGATCGAGCTGGATTCCGGGCAGGCGCAAGTCGCCGCCGCTGGCACGCAGATGCATTTTGGCGCGGACTGGATCGGCGCCGCCGAAGCAGCCGACGAACAGCAAAGCGCATGGACCCGCAAGCGCCTCAGCGTCGAGCGCATGCGTCTCGGTGATTTTGTCGCCACGCTGGCGCGCTTCCGGCGCGGCCACCTCAGCTGCAATCCCGCCGTGGCCGACTTGCTGCTGACCGGCAGCTATCCCCTGGATGATCTGGACCGCATTCTGTCGGCGCTCGAGAAGTCGCTGCCGGTGCGGGTGCACCGGGTGATGCCGTGGTGGGTCACGCTGGAGCCTGCCGGCATTGCGCCGGCAGGGCATGCCACTTAGAAGTTGGCGTGCAGGCTGACGCGGTAGGCGCGCGGCGATCCTGGGGTGATGTTGTTGTCACCGTTGGCGTACAGGTAGTACTTCTTGTCGGTCAGGTTCTCGACATTGACCTGCAGCTTGTAGTTGGCGTTGATCGTATAGAACAGCGCCGCATCCACCCGCGTGTAGCTTGGCAGCACCACTGTGTTGCTGGTCGACGCAAACATATCGTCGCGGCGGATCAGGCCCAGGCCGGCGCCGACAGCCTGCGTGAAGTCATAGCGGTTCCACAGCGACAGCGTGTTCTTCGGCACCATGCCGACGATGGCGCCGTTCAGCGCGGTCGTCGAGGCGGTCTCCAGCAGTTTGGCGTCCTGGTGCGCGTAGCCGCCGTTGATGCTCCATGCCTTGGTGATCTTGCCGTTGATGCCGATTTCGACGCCGTTGGTGCGCTGGCCGTCGACCAGGCGGTCGGCAATGCCGGTGGCTGGATTCACCACCGCCACGTTGTTGCGGTTCAAGCGGTACACGGCCAGCGTGGCCAGCAGGTCCGGCGCGACTTCCAGCTTGCCGCCGATTTCATAGTTGATGAATTTTTCCGGCTTCAGGCCCTGGTTGATGCTGGTCAGGCTGCTCAACTGGTCGCCGCCGCGCGGGAACGAGGCCACGCTGTAGTTGGCGTAAATCGTCGCGGCCTGCATCGGCTTGTACATCAGGCCAAGGCGTGGCGACACCAGGTTGTCCTTGCTCGACAGGTCGGCGGCGCTGGCAGGAATGGCGCGCAGGCCGGCCGCCACGTTGTTGTGGTAGTCGAGCTTGAAGCTGTCGTAGCGCAGGCCGGCGATCAGCTGCCATTGCGGCGTCAGTTCGATCTGGTCCTGGATGTAGACGCCGGCGATTTTGGCGGTGCTGTTGCCGTCGCGGTCGGCGCTGCCGCCGCCCAGCACGTAGTTGACCGGCAGCGAGCCGTCCGGGCTGGCCAGTGGCACGTTGATCGAGGCGGTGTTATTCGAGAACAGGCCGGTCATGCGCAGGTAGTCGGTGTCCTGCTTGCCCAGTTCCAGGCCGGTCAGGATCTTGTGCTTGACGCTGCCGGTGTCGAGGTCGAAGGTCAGGTCGGTCTGGTTGAACAGGTTTTTGCGCCACTGGTGGTTGTTGTAGGCCGAAATCGGCACCGTGCCGGCTTTGACGTTGACCGCGCCGGCGTTGTAGTTCTGGTAGAACTTGTCGTAGTCGGTGTAGCGCGTCTTGTTCGACAGGTGCACGCCGCCGCCGAAGTCATGGTCGATGGCGGCGCTGAAGGCGTTCGAGTTCAGGCGGGTAGGGCGGCTGTCGGGGCTGGCGTCGCCGAAGAAGGCGTCCACCGGCAGGTCCATCGGTACGCCGTTCAGCGACGGCACGCCGCGGTCGGCGGCGCGTTTGTCTTCAAAGTGCTCGAAGCCCAGCACGATGTTGGTGTCCTTGCTTGGACGGATCGCCACGGTCGGGTTGATGCCCGAGCGTTTCAGCGTGGCGTTGCGCTGGTAGCCTTCCGAATCTTCCACCAGGCCGGTGACGCGCAGCGCCACGGTATCGTTGATGGCCTGGCCCACATCGACCGTCAGGCGACGGTTCTTGTAGCTGCCCAGCGTGACGTCGGCCGAGCGCACCGGCGCGCCGAAGTTGGCCTGTTTGGTGACGCGGTTGATCACGCCGCCCGAACCGCCACGGCCGAAGATCATCGCGTTCGGGCCGGTCAATGCTTCCACCTGCTCGACGTTGTACAGGTCGCGGTAGTACTCGACGTCGTCACGCACGCCGTCGATGTAAAAATCGCCGGAGGCGTTGGAGCTGCCGCGGAAGATCGGCGCATCGCGGTTGCCTTCGCCGTTGGCCATGCCGATGCCCGGCACATAGCGCGCCACGTCGGCCATGCTCTGCATGCTCAGATCTTTGATCAGCGCCTGGTTGATCACGGTGACAGTCTGCGGCAGGTCACGGATGGCGGTGTCGGTCTTGGTGCCGGCGCTGGTGCGCTTGACCAGGTAGTCGTCCTGGGCGGCCTGGCCGGTCACAGTGACGCTCGGCAGGGTGGTGTCGACCGGTTCGGCGGCGTAGGCGGTGGCGGCGAAGGCGAGTTGCAGCGCCAGTGTCAAGGTGGTGGCGCGGGGGATATTGGTGTTTTGCATGTCGATTCAATCTAAATATAAATGAGAACGAATCGCATTATTGTTTATAGATTGGCGACAAAACAACGAAAAAATTATATTTTTGGCATTCGTCGCTGGGGCGCAACTTTTTAATGCTGCGTTAATTCTCGTTTCGCTACCATCCGCCTCCTGCGCGGCCAGATAGAAGGCTGGCCGCATGAACCTGGGATACGAGAGAGTTATGGAGAACGCACCAACCACCAGCGGCGATTCGCAGGTGTTCGCGCAGTTGCGCAAACTCGGGCTGCGGCCCACCAGCGCCCGTGTCTGTGTGTTGCAGGTATTGAATGAGCATGTGCATGAATCGCTGCCGGCCGAACGCATTTTCCTGCTGTTGATCGAGATCGGCATCAGCGTCAGCCTGGGCACGATTTACCGCGTGCTCAACGAACTGGAACAGCGCGGCATGGTGCACAAGGAATGGTACGCGCTGGACCCGGCCGGCAAGTCGCGCTACGTGCTGGCGTCGGCGGTGGTGGCGCCGATCGCCTGTCAACTGCTGTGCCCGTCCTGCGGCCGCAGCCACAGCGTGACGGACAAGCTGTTCCTGGAGGCGCTGCAGCGCCAGGCGCGCGCCGGCGGTTCCGACCAGGGCCTGGCGTCGGCCGTGATCAGCATTCCTTGTAATCAGTGCGCCAGCGCGGCGCCGACCCCAGCTGCTCAAACGCCAGGAACAGCACCGGCGTAATAAACAGCGTGATCAGCTGCGAGAACAGCAGCCCGCCGACAATGGCGATGCCAAGCGGCTGGCGCAGCTCGGCGCCGGCGCCCAGGCCCAGCGCGATCGGCAGCGCCCCCATGATGGCGCACAGCGTGGTCATCATGATGGGACGGAAGCGCAGCAAACAGGCCTGCCGCACCGCATCCAGCGGCGTGGCGCCATCGCGCTGCGCCACCAGCGCGAAGTCGATGATCATGATGGCGTTCTTCTTGACCACGCCCACCAGCAGCAGTATCCCGATCATGGCGATGAAGCTCAGTTCCAGTCCAGCCAGCCGCAGCGCCAGCAGCGCACCCACCGCCGCCGACGGCACGCCAAGCAGAATCGTGACCGGATGCACCCAGCTCTCGTACAGCATGCCCAGCACCACATAAATCACCGCGATGGCGATGGCGATCAGCCAAAGCTGGCTGTTCTGCGACTGCTGGAACAGCGCGGCCGCGCCGGCGTAGGTGCCGAAGATCGACGTCGGCAGGCCGATGCGCTGCTGCGCGGCGGCGATGGCGGCGGTGGCGTCGGACAGCGACTTGCCGGGCGCCAGATCGAACGAGATGGTCACCGCCGGCAGCTGACCCTGGTGGTTGACCGCCATCGTGCCGCGTCCGCGTCCCACCTCGGTGAAGGCGCGCAGCGGCACCAGCGCGCCACTGGCGTTGCGCACATGGACCTTGGACAGGCTGCTTTCGTCGCGGCGGTACTGGTCGGCCAGCTCCATGATGACCTGGTAGCTGTCCTCCGGCGCGTAGATGGTCGACACCTGGCGCGTGCCATAGGCGCCGTACAGCGTGTTACGCACCGTGGCCATGTCCACGCCCAGCGTGGCGGCCTGCTCACGGTCGACGCTCAGTTGCGCATCCATGCCGTCGTACTGGGCGTCGCTGTTGACGCCGACCAGCACGTCGCCGCGCTTGAGTTCATCCATCAGCCGCTTGGCCCACTGGTTCAGGTCGCCCGGCGTGACCGCCTGCAGCGTGTACTGGTAGGTGCTCTTTGACGAACGGCCGCCGACCTTCAGGTTCTGCACCGGACTGAAGAACACCTTGATGTTGGGCAGGAAGCTGGTTTCCTGGCGCAGCCGCGCCAGCACCTGCGCCATCGGCGGATGGACGTCGTGCAGCGTGATGTAGAAATTGGTGGTGTCGTGGTCGACCTTGGCGGCGACATCGCGCACGGCGGGATCGGCCATGATGACCTGTTGCAGCTGCCGCAGCACGGCCAGCCGGCCTTCATACGACATATCCTGCGGCGCGTCGACGTTGCCGGACACCTGGCCGGTGTCCTCCTGCGGGAAGAAGCCGCGCGGCGCGCTCATGTACAGCCATCCGGTCAGCGCGAAGGTGGCGAGCGCCACCAGCAGCACCGGCAGGCGGTGCACCAGCGCTCGTTCCAGCAACCGCGCATAGCCGGCCAGCAGGCGCGCGAAACCGGCTTCGAAGGCGCGGCTCCAGGCCGGCGCCGGCGCGTGCAGCTGCGCCACCTTGATGAACCTGGGCACCAGAAGCGGGATCAGCGTCAGCGAGGCGGCGGCCGACACCAGCACCGCCAGCGCCACCACGATGGCGAATTCATGGAACAGCAGGCCGATGGTGCCGGGCATGAAGAAGATGGGAATGAACACGGCCATCAGCGATACCGAAATCGACACCACGGTAAAGGCCACCTCGCGGGTGCCCTGGATGGTGGCGGCGCGCGGGTCCATGCCGTCCTCGATATGGCGCATGATATTTTCCAGCACCACGATGGCGTCATCGACCACCAGGCCGACCGCGATGGTCAGGCCCATCAGCGAGATATTGTCCAGGCTCAGGTTGAGCGCGAACATCAGGCCGAAAGTGCCGAGCAGCGAGACCGGCAGGCTGATCGCCGGTATCAGCGTGGCCATCAGCTGGCGCAGGAACAGCAGGATCACCAGCACCACCAGCGCGATGGTCAGCAGCATGGTCAGGTTGACGTCGTGGATGGCGTTGCGGATCGAGATCGAGCGGTCGTTCAGCAGCTGGATGCGCACCGAGCCGGGCAACTGGCTGGCCAGGCGCGGCATCATGGCGCGGATGGCGTCGACCGTGGCGACGGTGTTGGCGTCCGGCTGGCGCTGCACTTGCAGCAGGATGGCGTCGCGGCCGTTGATGGTGCTGCTGTTCTGGGTGTTCTCGATGCTGTCCTGCACGGTGGCGAAGTCGCTCAGGCGCACCGGGCGGCCGTTGCGGCTGGCGACGATCAGCGGCGCGAAGTCGGCGGCCTTCATCAAGCCCGGCGGCAGATGCAGCGTCATCATCTGGCGCGGGCTGTCGAGCTGGCCCAGCGGCGCGTTGGAATTGGCGGCTTTCAACGCGGTGCTGACTTCATCCAGGGTCAGGTCCAGCGCGGCCAGGCGGTCGGGATCGACCTCGATGCGCACGGCGTAGCGTTTCTGGCCGTTGACCGTCACCTGCGCCACGCCGCTCAGGGTGGACAGCGCGGGCACGATCAGGTTGTCGGAATAGCTGTTCAGCTCGGACAGGCGCAGCGACGGCGAATCCAGTCCGATCAGCAGGATGGGCGCGTCGGCCGGATTGACCTTGCGGTAGGACGGCGGCGTGGTCATCTCGGCCGGCAGCGAGCGCGTGGCGCGGTACAGCGCGGCCTGCACGTCGCCAGCGGCGGCGTCAATGTTGCGGCTGGCGTCGAACTCCAGCGTGATCTGGGTTTCGCCCTGGATGCTGCTGGAGGTGGTGGCCAGCAGGCCGGGAATCGAGGTGAACTGCTTTTCCAGCGGCGTCGCCACCGAACTGGACATGGTTTCCGGACTGGCGCCGGACAGGCGCGCGCTGACCTGGATGGTTGGCGTGTCGTAGGTGGGCAGGGCGGCCAGCGGCAGTTGCAGCCAGCAGGCGACGCCGCCGACGATGACGGTCAGCCAGGCCAGCAGTGTGGCGATCGGGCGTTGCAGGCAGAAGGCGGCGATATTCATTGCTTGCCGTCCGCTGCCTTGGCTGCCGAGGCCGGCGCGACGGCGTTGTCGATATGGATGGCGTCGCCGGAGCGCAGGTTGGCGCCGCCTTCCAGCACCACCAGGCTGCCGCCCGCCAGGCCGGCCACCACGGCCTGCCCATCCTGCACACGCAGCAGGCTGACCGGCTTGCGCAGCACCTTGTTGTCGGCGCCCGCCAGATAGACGAAGCGGCCGTCAGGCCCTTCCAGCACCGCCTGCGGCGGCAGCGTGACGGCGTTGCGGTCGGCGCCGGCCAGCACCGTCACGCGGGCGTAGGCGCCCGGCCACAGGTTGTTGCGCGGATTCGGCATGCTGGCCTTCAGGCTGATGGTGCCGCTGTCGGTGTTGACCACGTTGTTGATGAAGGTGAGCTCGCCGTCCACCGGCTTGCCGTCCGGACTGTCCAGTTGCACGCGCACCGGACCTTGGGTGCGCGCGGCCAGGATCGGCGCCAGATACTGCTCCGGCAGATTGAATTCGACACCGATCGGCGCGAACTGCACCAGCGTCACCAGTGGCGCGGTGGCGCTGGTCTGCGCCAGGCTGCCCGGATGCACGGCCACCGCGCCGGTGCGGGCCGCCACCGGCGCCATGATCCGGGTGTGGGTCAGCACCACGCGGGCGCTGTCGATGTCGGCCTGCGCCGCCTTGAGCTGCGCCTGTAGCGCCTCGACCTTGCTGGCGGCCGTATCGACCGCGCTGGAGGTGATGAACTGCGACTTCACCAGTTCCGACGAGCGGCCGTAGTCGCGCTTGGCATCGGCCAGCTGGGCGCGGATCTGCGCCGCCTGCGCCTCGTTGCGCTGCAATTGGGCGCGGGCGTCGGTGTCGTCCAGCGTGAACAGCAACTGGCCGGCCCTGACGTCGTCGCCTTCTTTGAAGTGGATGCCGATGATGGTGGCGGTCAGCTGCGGCCGCACCTCGACCTGGTTCAGCGCCACCAGATGGCCCTGTGCGGTCAGTTCCAGCGGCAGATCCTGCTGGCGGGCGACAGTCACGCTGACCAGTGGCAGCGGCTTGGCGGCGGCCGGTGCGGAAGTTTTGGCGCGCAGCGCGTAGGCCAGGGAGGCGCCGGCGGCGAGCAGCAGCGCGGCGAGGAGCAGGGGACGTTTGAGTATCAGCATGCGGCGATGCTAATCGGCCCAGGGTTAAACCATTATTAAAGCAGCGCGTTAATACGCTGTTAACGAAGCGTTTCGTACACTGCGTGGCAGGTGAAAAGGTAATGAAACGAGGTGCGGTGATGCGGTTGCTCTTGATAGAAGACGATCCGATGATCGGCGAAAGCATGGAAGAAGTGCTGCGCAAGGAAAATTATGCGGTCGACTGGGTGCGCGACGGCGACAACGGCCTGCTGGCGCTGCGCCAGAACGTCTACGACCTGCTGTTGCTGGACCTGGGCCTGCCGAAGAAACAGGGCATGCAGGTGCTGCGCCAGTACCGCGCCCATGGCGGCGGCGTGCCGGTGCTGATCGTTACCGCGCGCGACGCCACCGCCTCGCGCGTCGAAGGGCTGGATGCCGGCGCCGACGACTACCTGGTCAAGCCGTTCGACGTCGACGAGCTGCTGGCGCGTATCCGCGCGCTGCTGCGGCGCGGCAAGGCGCCGAACCAGGCGGTGGTGAGTCATCGCGGCCTGCAGGTCGACATGGCCGGCCACATCGCCAGCTTCAACGGCGTGCCGCTGCATCTGCCGGCGCGTGAATTCGCCGTGCTGCGCGCCTTGCTCGACGCGCCCGGCAGCGTGGTGTCCAAGAGTCAGCTGGAAGAACGCATCTACGGCTGGGGCGAGGAAATCGAGAGCAACACCATCGACGTCTACATCCACCATCTGCGCAAGAAGCTGGGCACCGGCTTTATCCAGAATATCCGTGGCGTCGGCTACAAGCTGGCCGCCGCATGAAAACCATCCGCACCCGCCTGCTGCTGGGACTGATGACCGGCGCGTTGGGATGCACGCTGGCGGCCGTCATGCTGCTGTACATGCTGGCCGACCACGAGGCCGACGAACAGTCGGACCAGCGCCTGCGCCAGCTGGCGTGGTCGCTGCCGCTGCAATCGCCGGTGCCGTGGCGGCTGCCGCACGAGAGCGATCCCGACGACCAGTTCGACGTGCAGGCCTGGAATGCCGCCCAGCAGCCGGTGCACCGCTCGCTGCGGGCGCCGGCGCTGTCCTTGCCGCAGCAGCAGGGCTATGTGACGGTGAGCTACAAGGGCGAGCGCTGGCGCGTGTATTCCGACATGGTGGCCGGCTATTATGTGCAGGTGTCGCAGCCGATCGCCATCCGCCAGCGGGTGGCGATGCACATGGCGCTGCGCATCGTGCCGCCGCTGCTGTTGCTGTTGCCGGCGATGGCCATCCTGATCTGGATCGTGGTCGGCCGCGCGCTGAAGCCGTTGCAGCGACTGACCCACGCTGTGCGCGGCCGCACGCCGACCGCGCTGCAACCGCTGGACTCCGACGGCCTGCCGCCGGAACTGCTGCCGATCGTGGCGGCGTTGAACGGCCTGTTGCGCAAGGTGGATGAAGCCATCAGCGCGCAGCGCAACTTTGTCGCCGATGCGGCGCATGAACTGCGCTCGCCGCTGACAGCGCTCAAGCTGCAACTGCAGCTGGCCGAGCGGGCCGAGGACGACAACCACCGCCAGAACGCCTTCCGCAAGCTGCACGAGCGACTCGACCGTTCCACCCACCTGGTGCAGCAGCTGATGACGCTGGCGCGCCAGGAGCAAGGCGCCTCGCCGCCGGTGTGTGTCGACTGCGACCTGCTGAAGGTCGCCCGTCAGGTGGTGGCCGACCACGCCATCTACGCCGACAGCCGGCGCATCGACCTCGGCGTCAGCGCCGATGCGCAGAGCAGCCGCGTCAGCGCGCATCCCGAAGGGCTGGCCGTCATGTTGAGCAACCTGGTCGACAACGCACTGCGCTACACGCCGCCGGGCGGGCGCGTGGACGTGACGGCCGGGCAGGAAAGCGGCCGGCCCTACCTGCGCGTGCGCGACAACGGCCCCGGCGTGCCGGAGGCCGACCGTGCGCGCGTGTTCGACCGTTTCTATCGCCCCGACGGCAACGAGGTCTGGGGCTGCGGGCTTGGGCTGTCCATCGTCAAGAGCGTGGCCGACGCCCATCAGGCCACGCTGTTGCTGGAAAGCGGCGGCGACGGCCGCGGCCTGGTGGTGACCGTTTTCTTTCCATCTAATTAGAGGAGTACCGATGCAAGAGCTGCTGGCCACCTTCATGGCCTGGTTTATTCACCTGGACACGCACCTGCTGGAACTGATCGGCACGCATGGCGACTGGGTGTACCTGATCCTGTTCCTGGTGATCTTTATCGAAACCGGCGTCATCGTCATGCCCTTCCTGCCGGGCGACTCGCTGCTGTTCATCGCCGGCGCGCTGGCCGCCAAGGGCTGGCTCGATCCATGGCTGTTGTTTGGCTTGCTGTTCTGCGCGGCCGTCAGCGGCGACGCGCTGAACTTCACCATCGGCGCCTGGTTCAAGCGGCGCGCGCTCGACACCAGCCGGATTCCGCTGGTGAAGCCGGAACATATAGAACACACGCACCGGTTCTTCGTCCGCCACGGCGGCAAGACCATCATCCTGGCGCGCTTCGTGCCGATCGTGCGCACGCTGGCGCCGTTCGTGGCGGCCCTGGGCGCCATGCCGGCGCGGGTGTTCTTCACTTATAACGTGGCCGGCGGCTTGCTGTGGACCGGCAGCCTGCTGCTGGCCGGGTATCTGTTTGGCGGCATTCCGTGGGTCAGCAACAACCTGACGGCGGTGGTGCTGGGCATCGTGCTGTTGTCGGTGATGCCGGCACTGGTCGGATGGCTGGGACAAAGAGCAAAGCAATAGCGTAGACTGGCGGAATGCTGGTTTCCGCATAGAGGATTTCTATTCAGGAGTAAGGCATGAGAAACACATTCACTTTCATCGTTGCAGCCACCGCACTGCTGGCCGGCTGCGCCACCGAATATCACCCGCGCAATAGCGAGGGCGGCTACAGCGAGGCGGCGATCGAGCCGGGCGTGTGGCGCGTCAAGGTCGACGCCACACCGTATACGATGCCGCAGCAGGTTCAGGACTACTCCCTGTTGCGCAGCGCAGAGCTGACGCTGCAACAGGGCTACAGCCATTTCACGCTGTCGGCGCCGCCCGGTCCCGAGGTGGTGGTGCGCATGTTCAGGCAGCGTCCAACCGACGCCGCGCAATACGAGGCGCGCGCCGTGTGCGACAGGCTCGGAACCCTGTACGAAGTGCAATGCAAGTAGCGAATTTGCTACGCCAACGCACTATTTGAAAATATTTTTGCGAAATTCTCTTCCAGCAAAAGTTTTATCTCGTTGCGGAAAAGCATGGATATTTTCTTTGGGCAATAATACGTCCATACGCTGACTCACCGCTAAAAAGCCAACGAGAAAGCCGAAAAGCAGCAGAGCAGCACCTGTATTGGCCGGGCCACATGACAGCCCGGTCTTCCGCCTCCCCGGCGGGCAGAACAACTCCCAAGCAGCGAGTTGAGCTACAAAAAATCCCTTAAAAATTTTTGTATATCTCAATCTTAGGAGTTAGCCATGAACACCACCCGCCGCGCACCACGTATCGCCGTCATCGCCTTCGCAACCGCTTCGCTGATCGCCAGCCTGTCCAGCGCCGCTGTGTACAGCAACGGCAGCAAAACCGCCAACTTCGACGTGACGCTGAAGATCATCGCTGACTGCATCATCTCCGCCAACGCGCTGGACTTCGGTCAGTCGCAAGGCGTGCTGGCCACCAACGTCACGGTCAACAGCACCCTGAGCGTCACCTGCACCAACACCACGCCGTACAACGTCGGCCTGAACGCCGGCACCGGCGTCGGCTCCACCACGGCGGCGCGCGTGATGAGCGGCACCGGCGCCAACACCAGCACCGTGGCCTACAACCTGCTGCAATCGTCGGGTGGTTCCAACTGGGGCAACACGCAAGGCACCGACACCAAATCGGGCGTCGGCAGCGGCGTCGCTCAGACCCTGACCGTGTATGGCGTGGTGCCGGCGCAAATGACGCCGCAACCAGACACCTACAAATCGACCATCACCGCTACCGTGTACTTCTGATTGTTCTTCCCAGACTTTCACATGAGGAGCAATCATGGATATGCGATTTCAATGGCTGTCGCCGGCCATTCCTGAAGAAGAACATTCACAGGTTGAGCGGCTGGTGAGCGAGGCCTTGCAGGTAGCGGATTTTCTGGAGAACGAGCGCCGCAGCATCCTGGTGCGCTTTATTCCTGATAGCCCCGTCTGCTCGTCGCTGGTCGCCACGATCGAAGAGGAGCGCACTGGCAAGTTGCTAGGTGTGGTGGAAACGCCACGCAATGATGCGCTGATCAAACTGACGTCGGCGGCGGAAGCCACCGCTAGCGATCTGCCTTGAGGGCGGCGCCTGCCGCCAGCAGTGAAGCGCGCCGTGGTTCGTCCGCCGGCGTGGCGATGGTCAGCAGTTGCTGGTAATACGTCTGTGCCGCGCGCGGATCGCCGGAGCGGCTTGCCGCCAGCGCCGCGTCGTACACCGACCAGTAGCGGTTCGGATGCCGGACCAGCGTCGCCTTGAATTGCACCAGCGCCTGCGCCGGCTGCGCCATGTCCAGCAACAACTCGCCCAGCATCTCGCGCGCCGGCACGAACGGTCCCGGCGTGATCGAAGCGAGTTCCGTCACATCCTCCATTTCCGCAGCGCGGGTAAAGGTGGCAAGCGCGCCGGCGTTGTCGCCGTTGCTGCGCGCCAGTTGCGCCGACACCTCCAGTCGCTGAATCTCCGCCTGATCCGACCAGTAGCCGTCCTTGGCGCCGCGCAGCCGCTCGCGGATGCCGGCCAGCGCATCGATGGACTCCTGCGCGACCGCCGTATCGCCCCGATGCGCCGCACCGAGGCCGCGCGTGAAAATGGTGATCGCGTCGGCGTAGGGGAAGGGACTGGCGCGCGGCGTCAGCGCCATGGCCGCTGTCCAGTCGCGGCGCTCCAGGCAATAGCGCGCCGGTATCGCGGCATTGGCGAAAAACGCCGCCGATGCCGGCGCCGCGCCATTCGCATTGGCCGGATCGAAACGCCTGAACATTTCCGCCGACGCCAGCACCAGTTTTCTTGCCGCCTCGTCCTGCGCGGTTTGCAGATAGGCATAGACCATGTAGTCGCTGGCATGCAGCTCGTCCGCCGGCTGGCCCGCTTTGCGCGCCGCTTCCGCCGAACCCATGTTGGTGGCGATCGACGCCTTCCAGTCGCCCATGCGGGTGAAGGTATGCGACGGCATGTGCAGCGCATGCGGCGTGGCCGGCGCGATGGCGCCATAGCGGCGGGCGGCTTCCGCTGCGCGCGCGGCCAGCTCCGGTTCGTCGTAGGCATGGATGATGTAGTGCGCCAGACCGGGATGATCGGGATACTGGACGAACAGCGCTTCCAGCATGGCGCCGGCCTTGAGCTGTTTCACAAAGTGCTTGTCGGCCGGATCGGCCGCCGCCGCCAGCGCCAGTGCGTAGAAGATACGCGCCTCGATGTCGTCCGGATAGTCGGCGCTGACCTTGGCCATCGCTTTCTCATACGCGTCGAGACGGGACGACTGCGCGATGCGCGCACTGTCGGTGTAGAGCTGCGCCACCGCATCCAGATACGCCCGCTCGCGCGCTGTGGCCGGCGCCTTGGCCCGGCCAGCCTCCACCGCCCGCAATCCCTGCGCCAGCTGCGCCGGCGACTTGAAATTGGCGAACGGATTGCTCCAGCTGCTCAGGGAAATGCCCCAGTAGGCGATGGTGCAATTTGGATCCTTGGCGAGGATGGCGCGAAAGCCGTCAATCGCCGGACCGAACTGGAACGAGTGCATCAGCGCCACCGCCCGGTTGAATTCGGGCTGCACCGACGGCATGCAGGAGGTATCGAAGCGTACCGTGCCAAGCGCTGGCATGGCGTCGTGGTGCTCGTGCTGCGCCCAGGTACAGGGAGCGGCCAGCATGAAGAGAACGCCCGCAGCGGCGGCGGTGAGTCGCATGGATCTCTCCTGTAGGTGGGGAGTACCTCTTCAGTGTAAACCTGATTGCGGCAGTGCGCTAGCGTACCTCGAACACCTGCAAACCTGCCTGCGCCGCCTGCGGACCCCTGGTGTGGACCACGTACAGCCGGTGCAGCGACGGCACATACTGCGCGGTTTTGCCGCCCAGCGTATCGATATGCTGTTCGATGACGTAGTGGTCGGGCGTGGTGGCGGCGATCACATCCAGCCCGCCGGCGCCGGCGATGTACAGGCGCTGGTTTGCAGCGTCGACGATGATTTCGTCCGAGGTCTCGACGATGTCCATGGTTTGCACCACCTTGCCGTCGGCGGCATCCAGCACGAACAGCTTGCCCGGCTTGCGCGAGCCGACGAACAGCCGGTTGCTGCGCGGATCGAAGGCCAGCGCCGAGTTGCGGCTGGGGCCGGGCACCTGCCAGATGCCGGCCAGCTTGCCGCTGGCTAAATCGATGATGCCGATTTCATTGCGATCGCGGAAGTTGACGAACAGGCGGTCGGTGGCCGGATCGATGGCCATGGCCTTGACCTGCCTGGCCGGCACGGCGATGCGCCCGAGCAGCGCGTGATCCGCCAGCGCGATGCGGCTGATGTAGGCGTGATCTTCGCTGGTCTTGCCGCCATTGCCGAGGTAGAAAATCCCGCGCTTCTCATCGACGATGCCGGAATCCGGCTGGGCTTCGACAGCGATGCTGTGGGTGACCTTGAAGCTGGTCGCGTCGGCAATCTTCAGGCTGGCCGCGCCGGCGTCGGCGATCCACAGTTCGTCGCCGCCATGGGCCAGCAGCAGCTTGTGCGGCGAGCGCGCCAGTGTGCGGTCGCTGCGCAGATGGCGGCCATCCGGCAGGCTGAATACCTCGATGGAACCATATTCCTCGGTAGGGACGTACAGCAGTCCGCGTTCGAGGTCGACATCGAAGTGATCGAAGTCGCCGCCGCTGACGTGGGGCAGCGGCGTGGTCGTCAACAAGCGCAGCGGATCGGCCGCCATGGCCGAGGTTGCCAGCAACAGGCCCGCCACCAGGGCGCTCAGTTTCAACAGGGGTTTCATCTTATTCCAATCAAGACAAGAAACCTCCCATCATGCGCCGCCGGACGCTAACGCGATCTCTCTTCCAGATTAAAAAAAGTTCATGTGAAAACGTGCCGCGGCTGTTAATTCAGCCTTAATCTTCGGCCCGATTTAATGAGCGGCATCAATGTCTTACAGCAAGGAATGGAAGTGATGGATCGTTATACCAGCATGCTTAAACTCGTGCGCTTACTGGACGCCGGCCACACGCTGGAACAGCTGCTCGACAGCGCCGGCGCGGAGCAGGACAGTGGCCATTTGCTGATGCGCATGGCGCAGCTGTTCCAGATTTTCGGCCAGCAGGCGGAGTCCGCCGAGCTGCAAGTGCAGGCGCTGCAGCAGCGTCAGCACTACCACCTGGCGGCCGATATCCAGCCGCCGGCCCTGCGCGTGCTGGTGTTCCTGGCCGGCGGCTTCATGCTCGACAACACGCCGGTGGGCTTCCTGCTCGACGGCAGCGATATCGCGTGCGATCTGCTGTACGTGACGCAACACACGCCGCTGCCTGCCGAGTTGCCGCCGCACGATGTGGTGTTTGTCGCCGCCGGCCACTTCGAACGCCACGGACCGCTGTTCGCGCGCATGGCGCCGTTGCTGGCGCAGGCCAGCGGCCCGGTGCTCAACCAGCCGCGCTCCGACTTCGGCTTCGAGCGCGATGCGCTCAACGCCTTGCTGCGCAATATTCCCGGAGTGGTTGTGCCGCGCACCTATGCGGTCAGCCGGGATGAGCTTGAATGGATGGCCTTGAACGCGGCGGAGTCGTTCCCGCTGATCGTGCGGCCGCTGCGCTCGCAGGCCGGCAAGGGACTGGCGCGCCTTGAATGCGCGCGCGACATCGAAGACTACCTTGCGGTGCAGAACGAGGCGGAGTTCTACCTCGCGCCGTATATCGACTACCGCAGCGCCGACGGGCTGTACCGTAAATGCCGGCTGGTGCTGATGGGCGGCAAGGCCTACGTCTGCCACTACGCCATCTCGCAACACTGGGTGGTGCATTACCAGTCGGCCGGCATGGAGCAAGCCGCCGAACGGCGCGACGAAGAGGCGCGCTTCATGGCGGATTTCGACCAGGGCTTCGGACTCCGCCATGCGGCCGCGCTGGAGGAAATCGGCCGCCGCATCGGACTGGATTACGTGGTGATCGATTGCGGCGAAACGCCGGCCGGACAACTGCTGTTCTTCGAAGCCGACAATGTCAGTTTCGTGCATGCGGTTGATTCGGTGGACATGTATCCCTACAAACACGTGCAGATGACCAGGGTCTTTGCCGCCTTCCGCGCCATGCTGAAGGGAGCCGCGCATGGATGAGCTGTTGCGCGCCGCCGTGCCCTTCGCGCCGCTGATCGGCATGGCGCCGCCAATGCGCCTGGCCATGCAGGGCCGCGATCTGGGGCCGCTGGCCGCCACTCTGCTGCGGCGCGTGCGCGATCATCCCGACGACGCCAACGGTCTGCTGGACGCATCCATCGTGCTGCAACTGCTGGGACAGCCCGACGCGGCGATGCTGCTGCAACAGCGCGCGCTCGGCCTGCAAACCAGCTACGCGCTGCCGGCCTCCGCGCCGGAAATGGTCGTGCTGGTCATCATGGGACCGGGCGAACTGATGTGGAATACGCCGGTGGAACTGCTGCTTGAAGACGCCGGCGTGTCGCTCGAACTGCTGTACCTGACGGCCGACCATCCATGGCCGGAAACCGTGCCGCTGCATGATGCGATGCTGGTCGCCATGGCGGAATCCGACGCCAACCGCGCCTTGTTGCAGCGGCTGGCCGAGGCGGTGCCGGACTGGCCGCGTCCCGTCATCAACACCCCTGAACGCATCGCCGCGCTGTCGCGCGACAGCGTCAGCACGCTGCTGGCCGGAGCCGACGGCGTCGCCATGCCGCCCACCTGGCGCAGCGCGCGCGGCGCGGTGCGGGACGAGGGCTACCCTTGCATCATCCGTCCAACCGACTCCCACGCCGGGCGCGACCTGGCGCTGCTCACGCATGGCGGCGAGCTGCGCCAGTACCTCGCCGAGGTGGATGCCGCCGAATTCTACCTGTCGCCGTTCGTCGACTACCGCAGCGAAGATGGGTTGTACCGCAAATACCGTATCGCCCTGATTGACGGCCAGCCGTTCATCAGCCACCTGGGCATTTCCTCGCACTGGATGATCCACTACCTGAACGCCGGCATGGAGCACAGCGCCGCCAAGCGCGCCGAAGAAGCCGACCGCATGCACGATTTCGACTCCGGCTTCGCGCTGCGGCATGCAGCGGCAATCCGGCAGATCCACCAGCGCGCCGGACTGGACTACCTGACCATCGATTGCGCGGAGACTGCCGACGGGCAACTGCTGGTGTTCGAGATCGGCACCGCGATGGCGGTGCATGCCATGGATGACGAGCAACTGTTCCCGTACAAGCAGCCGGCCATGCGCAAGCTGTTTGCCGCCTTCCGCCGGATGCTCGATAGCCGGAGACGTTAATACGGTTTTAATGATCCGTGCTTTGTAATGTCGACAACGACCAACAAGCACGGAGCGCCGCATGCCCATTCATCCCCGATCCTTCAACAAGGTGCCGCAAGTCACCCTGACGTTCTGGCTCATCAAGATCCTGTCGACCACGGTGGGCGAGACCGGCGCCGATTACCTTGCCGTCAATGCCGGCCTGGGCGCCGCCTACACCGGCACGCTGATGGGCGGGCTGCTGATCGCGGCGCTGCTGTACCAGTTGCGCCAGGCCCGCTATGTTCCCTGGGTGTACTGGCTGACGGTCGTGCTGCTCAGTGTGGTGGGCACGCAGATCACCGATGCCCTGACGGACGGCCTGGGCGTCAGCCTGTATGCCAGCACGGCGGCGTTCAGCATCCTGCTGGCCCTGGTGTTCGCCCTGTGGTACAGGCGCGAACGGACGCTGGACATCCGCAGCATCGTCACGCTGCGCCGGGAACTGTTTTACTGGGCCGCCATCCTGCTGACCTTCGCGCTGGGCACGGCGGCGGGCGATCTGGCCACCGAGGCGCTGGGGCTGGGCTTCCGGGTCGGCGTGGTGGTGTTCGGCGGCCTGATTGCGGCGATCTATGTGGCCCGCCGGCTTGGCGCCGACGCGGTGCTGACGTTCTGGCTGGCCTACATCCTGACCCGGCCGCTCGGTGCGTCGCTGGGCGATCTGCTGTCGCAGTCGCAGGAATACGGCGGCATCGGCTGGGGAACCATCCACACCAGCGCCGTGTTCCTTGTGGTGATCGCAGGCCTGGTCACCATGGTCAGTGTTCAGCAACTTAACTCGAAGGAAAAATCATGAAAATTGCACGTATTCTCGCCGCCGCGCTGGTGGTATTGGCTTTCATCTCCTGCGCCGCCCATGCGGCCGCGTTCACCCGTTTGGGTGACCTCAGCCGGTTCCAGATCATTGCGCGCGATACCTCGACGCTGGTGGACAAGGGCGACCTGGCTGGCGCCAAGGCGCGCATCAAGGATCTGGAAACCAGCTGGGACCAGGCGGAGTCGGGCCTGAAACCGCGCGCGGCGGCCAGCTGGCATGTGGTCGATAAGGCCATCGACAATGCCTTGCCGGCGCTGCGGGCGAGCAAGCCGGACCCGGTGCAGTGCAAGCGTGCGATGGCCGACCTGCTGGAAGCGATGGACCGGAATGACCAATAGACCATCGGATCTGGAGGCGCCGCCGCGCGTTGCCAGGTACACCGGCGCGATTCTGCTGTTCGTGGTCCTGCTGGCGGCGCTGATGTTGTTCGGCATGCTGGCGGAGGATGTGGCGGAAGGCGAGCATATCTTTTTTGATGAACCGGTGCTGCACTGGCTGCGCGGACTGTCGAACGGTCCGCTGGACCTCGCCATGAAAGCGGTCACCTGGCTCGGTTCCGTCTGGACCGTGGTGCCGCTGCTGGCGTTGGCGCTGTGGTGGCTGCGGCGCGAGCGCTACGCATCGCTGTATCTGCTGTTGGCGAATGCCGGCGCGGCCTTGCTGAACGTGGCGGCCAAACACGGCTTTGCACGCATTCGTCCTACTTACTGGGAGCCGATGGTGCATGAAACCAGCTACAGCTTCCCCAGCGGGCACGCGATGGAGACCATGGCGCTGGTGGCGTCTCTGTGGCTGGTGCGGCGCCATGGCGTGCATCGCGGCTTTCTGGTGCTGGGCGTCGTCTATGTTGTCCTGGTGGGGGTGTCGCGCATGTACCTGGGCGTGCATTATCCCTCCGATGTGCTGGCCGGCTGGTGCGCGGCGTTCTGCTGGTGCCAGGGGCTGGCGATGGCGATGCGGCAGATGCATCGCTGACTTGCTCAGTGAACGCTAAGTGTGCGCCGTCAAGCTTGTCTCCAGCGCAGATTCGCGCTTACCTTATTGGAGGCTGTCATGCTGAACAAACGTCAAATGTATCTCGCCGCGCTCGCGGCTGCGCTGATCGGCGCCGGTGGTTTTGCCTTTGCGGAGAAATCCGACATGAAGGAAAACGACGCCGTTGCCGTGACCAAAGCCCAGACTTCGCTGGTCCAGGCCGTCACCGCCGCCGAACAGAGCGCCGGCGGCAAGGCCGCGCGCGCCGAATTCGAAGTGGACAAGAAAGGGCCGCACTATGAAGTCGAAGTCGTCAACGGCGCCAAGGTGTTCGACGTCCGCATCGACGCCGCCAGCGGCAAGGTGTTGTCGTCGGTGGAGGACAAGGTCGACAGCGGCGACAAGGAAGACAAGGACGACTAAGCGTCATGCGCGTTCTGCTGGTTGAAGACGATCCGATGATAGGTTCAGCCATGCATGCGGCGCTGAAGGAGGCCGGTTGCGCCGCCGACTGGGTGCGCAATGGCAGGACGGCGCTCGACACGCTGTCCTGCCAGCGCTACGACGCGGTGCTGCTGGATCTGGGCCTGCCGGAGCGCGACGGCGTCGCCGTGCTGCGCAGCCTGCGCGCCGGCGGCAACCAGGTGCCGGTGCTGATCATGACAGCGCGCGATAGCCTGGAAGACCGCATCGCCGGTCTTGATGCGGGCGCCGACGATTATGTACTCAAGCCGTTCCAGATGGCCGAATTGCTGGCGCGCATGCGGGCCGTGCTGCGGCGCCACGCCGGCGCCGGTTCGCCGATTCTCGGCAATGGCGTGCTGGCGCTGGACCCGGTTACGCGCGAGGCGTCGGCGCCGGGCGTGGCGCCGGTGCAACTGACCCAGCGCGAGTTCGCGCTGTTGCAGGCGTTGTTGCTGCGGCCGGGAGCGATCCTGTCGCGCAGCGATCTGGAAGAGCGCATTTACGGCTGGGGCGAGGAGGTGGAGAGCAACGCTGTGGAATTCCTGATCCACGCGCTGCGCAAGAAGCTTGGCGGCAGCATGATCAAAAACGTGCGGGGTGTGGGATGGATGGTTTCCAGGAGCGCCTGAGATTATCCCTGCAATGGCGCCTGTCATGGTGGTTGGCGGTTGCCATGCTGCTGGTGGCGGCGCTGGCCGCCGCCGTGTCATATCTGTCCGCGCTGGACGAAGCCAATGAAATGCAGGATCAGACGTTGCGCCAGGTCGGCGCACTGTATGGCGCAGATCGTTTGCCGGTCGCCGGCGCCATCCAGTTTGTCGGTGACGACGAAGCGCCGGTCATGATACTTGGCCTGCGTCGCACGGCAACGGCCGGGCTGGCGGCGCTGCCGGACGGCATGCACCATGCCAGCATGAACGGCGTCGCCTGCCGGGTGCTGCTGCGCACCGTGTCGCCCGGCCTGCGCCTGGCGGTAGGGCAGGCGATCGCGTTCCGCGACGAGATCGCCAACCACAGCGCATTGCGCACGCTGCTGCCGCTGTTGTTGCTTGTGCCGTTGTTGCCGCTGCTGGTCGTGCTGCTGGTACGCCGGCTGTTTGTGCCGGTGGCGGCGCTGGCGCGCGAGGCGGACCAGCGCGGCGAGCGCGAACTGCAGGCGCTGGCGCCGGACTTCCTGCCGCTTGAACTGCGGCCGTTCGTGGTCGCCATCAACCGCCTGCTGGCGCGCGTGGAGAAGTCCATGCAGCAGCAACGCCGTTTCGTGGCGGATGCCGCGCATGAACTCCGTTCTCCGCTGACCGCGCTGTCGCTGCAGGCCGAGGCTCTCGCCGCGACCGCGCTGCCGGCGGCGGCAACCGAGCGCGTCGAGGCGCTCCACCTCGGCATCGAACGCAGCCGCGTGCTGCTGGACCAGATGCTGGCCCTGGCGCGGGCGCAAACGGTGTTGCCGCGTGCCTCCGCAGCGGTGCCGGTACTGGACACCTTCCGGCGCGTACTGGAGGATCTGATGCCGCTGGCGGAAGCGCGCCAGATCGACATCGGCGTCGAAACGGCCGGCGATCCGCGTGTTGCCGGCGACCCGGTTGACCTGCTGATGCTGGTCAAGAACCTGGCCGACAACGCCATCCGCTACAGTCCAGTCGGCGGCAAGGTCGATCTGTGCACGCATGCGGATGGCGGCCAGGTCATCATCGAAGTCTGCGACCGGGGACCGGGCATCGCGCCGGAGCAGCGCGAACGGGTGTTCGATCCATTCTTCCGCGTGCTCGGCAGCGAGCAGTCCGGCTCCGGGCTCGGCTTGTCCATCGTGGCGGAAATCGCCCGCCGCATGGGCGCGACGGTGCTGCTGGACTGGACCGACGCCGCGCAGCAGCAAGGGCTGCGCGTGTCGGTGCGATTTCAGGACTGAGGCTGCCAGCCGCCGCCCAGCGCGCGGTAGAGGTCCACCAGGCTGGTCAGCTGATTCAGGCGGGCCGTCAACAGCGACTGCTGCGCGGTGTACAGCGCGGTCTGCGCCGACAGCACGTTCTGGTAGCTGTCCACGCCATTTTTGTACAACATGTTTTCCAGTTCCAGGCGGCGCTGCTGGTCTGTCGTTTCCCGCTGCTGCGCCGCCAGTTGCGCGGTATAGGTACCGCGTGCGGCGAGGCCATCCGCCACTTCGCGGAACGCCGTCTGCACCGCTTTCTGGTACTGCGCCACGCCGATGTCGCGGCTGACCACGGCCACATCGAGATTGGCCTGATTGGCGCCGGCGTTGAAGATCGGCATGGTCAGCGCCGGCAACAGGGTCCAGGCGCCGGTGCCGGCCGCGAACAGCCCACCCAGCGATGCGCTCTGGCTGCCTGCCGTCGCGGTCAGCGACAGGTTGGGGAAGAAGGCGGCACGCGCGGCGCCGATGTCGGCGTGTTCGGCGCGCAACTGCGCCTCGGCTTGCAGGATGTCCGGCCGACGCAGCAGCAGGTCGGACGGCAGCCCGGCCGGCATGTCGGCCATGATGAGGTTGTCGTCCAGGCGGCCCGGTGGCGGCAGGTCGGCCGGCAGCGCCTGGCCCACCAGCAGCACCAGCGCGTTTTCCGCCTGGGCGCGCAGGCGCAGCTGGACCTGATAGTTGGCGTCCGCCTGGTCGACCGTCGTGCGCGCCAGGCGCAGGTCCAGTTCGGAGACAGTGCCGGTGTCGTATTGCAGCTTGACCAGTTGATATGAAGCTTCGGCGGCGGTGCGTGTGTCCAGCGTCAGCTTGAGCTGGGCGTCGTCCGCCAGTGTGGTCAGGTACTGGTCGGCGATTTGCGAGATCAGCAGGATTTCCGCCGCCTGCCGCGCGTGGCCGCTGGCCAGGTATTGCTGGAAGGCCGAGTCGGACTGGCTGCGCAGGCGGCCGAACAGATCGAGTTCCCAGGCCGCCGTCAAACCGGCGGAGTAGCTGCGGCTGGTCGATGCCGGCTTGCCGCCGATGCCGTCGGGCGTGTGGGCGGCATCCATGCCGGCCTGGGCGCCGATCTGCGGCGCCAGCGCCGAGCGGGCGATGCGGTACTGCGCCTGCACCCGCTCGACATTCAGCATGGCGACGCGCAGGTCGCGGTTGTTATGCAGTCCCAGCTCGACCAGACGTTGCAGGCGGGCGTCGGTCAGCACCTGGCGCCAGTCGGTGGCGGCGGCGGTCGGCTTTTCCGCCGGCGCGCCCTGCGCGGCCGGATAGAGCGCCGGCACGGCGCTGTCGGGCTGCTGGTAGACCGGTTGCAGCGAGCAGCCGCTGGCCAGCGCCACCAGCAGCGCGCCCACGGTGAGAGTCAAAGTTTTCATGGTCGTGTTCCTATGCGGGTTGTTCGGCGCTGGCCTTGCGGCTGCCGAGCTTGTCCATGACGACGATGAAGAACATCGGAATCATGAAGGTGGCGAAGAAGGTGGCGGCCAGCGTACCGCCGATGACGCCGGTGCCGATCGAGTTCTGGCTGGCCGAGCCGGCGCCATTCGACAGCGCCAGCGGCAGCACGCCGAGCAGGAAGGCCATCGAGGTCATGACGATAGGGCGCAAGCGCATCTGCGCCGACTCCACCGCCGCTTCCAGCGCCGAGCGGCCCTGCTGCTGCAATTCGCGGGCGAACTCGACAATCAGGATCGCGTTCTTGGCCGACAGCCCGATGGTGGTCAGCAGGCCGACCTGGAAGTAGACGTCGTTGGTCAGCCCCGCCAGCGAGGTGGCGGCCAGCGCGCCCAGCACACCGATCGGGATCACCATGATGACCGAAATCGGGATCGACCAGCTTTCGTACAGCGCCGCCAGGCTCAGGAACACCACCAGGATCGACAGGCCGTACAGCAATGGCGCCTGCGAGCTGGCCTGTTTCTGTTGCAGCGAGCTGCCGGTCCATTCATAGCCGATACCGGAAGGCAGCTTGGCGACCAGTTGTTCCATCGCCTGCATGGCCTGGCCGGTGCTGTAGCCGGGCGCCGGCTGGCCCTGGATTTCCATCGACTCGACGCCGTTGTAGCGTTGCAGCTGCGGCGGGCCGTAGGTCCAGCCGGCGCTGCCGAAGGCGCTGAACGGCACCATGCCGCCGCTGCTGTTGCGCACGTAGAGCTGGTCCAGGTCCTGCGGATTCATGCGGAACGGCGCGTCGGCCTGCACGTAGACTTTCTTGATGCGGTTGTCCGTATCGAGGAAGTTGTTGACGTACTTGGCGCCCCAGGCGATCGAGAACGCCTGGTCGATGTCGGCCGGGGCGACGCCCAGCACGGCGGCCTTTTCGCGGTCGATGTTCACCTTGAAGGTTGGATTCTCGGTCTGGCCTTTCAGGTGCACTTGCGCCAATGCCGGATCCTTGGCCGCCATGGCCAGCAACTGGTCGCGCGCCTTGGCCAACGGGTCGTGGCCGAGGCCGGCGCGGTCCTGCAGCTCGAAGTCGAAGCCGGAAGCGCTGCCCAGGCCACGGATCGGCGGTGGGCTGATGGTGGTGATGACGGCTTCCTTGTCATGCGCGAAATGGCGGGTGATGCGGTCGCTCAATGCGGCGGCGCTCTGGTTGGCGGCGGTGCGCTGCGACCAGTCTTTCAGGCGCAGGAACAGCTGGCCCTGGTTCTGACCACGGCCGGCGTCGTTGTAGCCGTTGACCATGAAGGTCGCTTCCACCACCGATTTTTCCTGGGTGCGCAGGTACTGGTCGACACGGTCCAGGATGGCCCCGGTGCGCGCCTGCGTGGCGCCGACCGGCGCCTGCACCTGGACGAAGATGAAGCCCTGGTCCTCGTTCGGCAGGAAGGAGGTCGGCAGTTTCATGAACATCACCAGCACCGCGGCGATGACGACGCCGTAGATGATCATCCAGCGGCCCGAGCGGGCGGCGACGGCGCGCACCCCGTGCACGTACTTGTCGCGGCCACGGTCGAAGGTGCGGTTGAACCAGCCGAAGAAGCCTTTCTGCTTGGCGTGATCCTCGTTGGCGGGCTTGAGCAGCGTGGCGCACAGCGCCGGTGTCAGCGACAGCGCCACGAACACCGACAGCAGCATCGAGATCACGATGGTCAGCGAGAACTGGCGGTAGATACCGCCAACGGTGCCGCTGGAGAAGGCCACCGGCACGAACACCGCGCACAATACCAGCGCCACGCCGATCAGCGCGCTGCTGATCTGGCCCATGGCCTTGCGCGTGGCTTCCAGCGGGCCGAGGCCATCCTCATGCATCACGCGTTCGACGTTTTCCACCACCACGATGGCGTCATCGACCAGCAGGCCGATGGCCAGCACCATGCCGAACATCGACAGCGTGTTGATGGTGAAGCCGCAGGCCGACATCACACCGAAGGTGCCCAGCAACACGACCGGCACCGTGATCGACGGGATCAGCGTGGCGCGCAGGTTTTGCAGGAACAAATACATGACCAGGAACACCAGGGCGATGCCTTCGATCAGGGTCTTGACCACTTCCTCGATGGAAATCTTGACGAAGGGCGTGACGTCATTCGGGTACACGACTTTCAGGCCGTGCGGGAAGTAGGGCGCCAGCTGGTCGAGCTGGGCGCGGATGGCGTTGGCCGTTTGCAGCGCGTTGCCGCCGGGCGCGAGCTGGATGCCGATGCCGCTGGCCGGGCCGCCGTTGTACTTGTTGTCGACGTTGTAGTTTTCCGGACCGAGGTTGATGCGGGCAACGTCACGCAGGCGCACCTGCGCGCCGCCGGTCTGCACCTTGAGCAGGATGTTGCCGAAGTCGGCCGGCGTGCGCAGCAGCGTCGATTCGGTGATGGTGGCGTTGATCTGCTGGTTGGGCACCGCCGGCGCCGCGCCCAGCTGGCCGCCGGAGATCTGCACGTTTTGCGCGGTCAATGCGGCGGTGACGTCCTGCGGCGACAGCGAGTAGCTGTTGAGCTTGGCGAGGTCGAGCCAGACCCGCATCGCATACTGGGTGCCGAACACGTTCATGTTGCCGACGCCGTTGATGCGGCTGAGCGGCCCCTGGACGTTGGACACCACGTAGTTGGCGATGTCGAACTTGTTCATGCTGTTGTCGGTCGAGACGAAGCCGACCACCATCAGGAAGGAGTTGGTGGACTTGGTGACCTGCACGCCGCTCTGCTGCACCGGCGCCGGCAGCAGCGGCGTTGCCAGCTGCAGCTTGTTCTGCACCTGCACCTGGGCGATGTTGGGATCGGTGCCGGTGGCGAAGGTCAGCGAGGTGGTGGAGACGCCGGTGTCGTCGGTGGTGGAGGACATGTAGAGCAGGTTGTCGATGCCGCTCATCTGCTGCTCGATCACCTGGACCACGGTGTCCTGCATGGTGACGGCGGAGGCGCCGGGATAGGTGGCGCTGATCTGCACGGTGGGCGGCGCCACCGGCGGGAACTGCTCGATCGGCAGGCTGGTCAGCGCAAGCACGCCGGCAAGCATGATGAGCAGTGCCAGCACGATGGCGAACACCGGACGTCGGATAAAGAATTGGGCCATGATGTCGCTCCTTAGCGCGCGCCGGCGGCGCTGGTGGCGGCCGCAGCCGATGCCGGAGCCGCTGCGGCCGACGCTGACGCAGCCGTGGCGCGCACCTGCATGCCCGGCTTCACCTGCTGCAGGCCGTCAACGATGACCTGCTCGCCGTCTCTCAGGCCGCCGGTCACCACCCAGTTGGCGCCGGATACGGTATCGGCCTGCAGCGTGCGCTGCGCCACCTTGCCGGCGGCATCGACCACCAGCGCGGTGGCCTGCCCCTGCGGGTTATGGCTGACGGCGGGGCCGGGCACCAGGAAGGCGTTGGCGGCCGTGCCCTGCACCAGGCTGGCATGCACAAACATGCCCGGCAACAGCACGTGCTGCGGATTCGGGAACACCGCGCGCACCGTCACCGAACCGGTGGCCTGATCGACGGTGATGCCGCTGAATTGCAGCTTGCCTTGCAGCGGATACACGCTGCCGTCTTCCAGCTTGAGCGACACCGCCGGCTGGACATTGTTGTCAGCCCGTAGCTGGCCGCTGGCGATGGCCTGGCGCAGCTGCAATCCGGCGGCGCTCGACTGCGTGACATCGACGTAAATCGGATCGATCTGCTGCACGGTAGTCATCAGCGTGGCCGCGCTGGCCTGCACATAAGCGCCTTGCGTCACCTGCGACACACTGCTGCGGCCGGCGATCGGCGAGACTACCCTGGTGTAGCCCAGGTTGATGTGCGCGGTGGTCACGCTGGCCTGCGCCGCTGCCAGATCGGCGGCGGCCTGGCCTTGCGCGGCCACGGCATTGTCATACGCCTGCTTGCTGATGGCGTTGCCGCCGACCAGCGCCTTGTAGCGTTCGGCCTGGGCATTGGCGGCCACCAGATTGGCGGCGGCTTTCTGCTGCGCGGCCTGGGCGTTGGCCAGCGCGGCGCGGTAGGGCGCGTCGTCGATGGTGTACAGCAGCTGACCGGCGCGCACATCGGCGCCTTCGGTGTAGGCGCGCTGCTGGACCACGCCATCGACGCGGGCGCGCACTTGCGCCACCAGGTAGGCCGAGGTGCGGCCCGGCAGTTCTATGCTGACCTGAACGCTGGAAGGATGAACGGTAACCACGCCCACTGCCGGCGCTGGCGCGGTGGCCGGCGCGGCGGCCGGTTTGCTGCAACCGGCCAGCGTGGCCAGCAGTCCGGCCATGACGGCGCCGGAGATGAAGTGTTTTTGTTGAGCTCGCATGTCGATATCCCATAGATGTCGGCTGGCCGGTGACGGGTTGCCGCCAGCCTCCAGGGCATTCTGCCGGAGGGGCGGTTAACACCGTATCTAGGGAATATGAACAATCGTTAAGGTAGCGTGCTCAGGCGCAGGCTGATGTGGCAGCCCTGGTCGCTGTCGAGGATGGCCACCTGCATGCCGTGCAGGCGCGCCACCGCATCCACCAGGCTCAAGCCGAGGCCGTTGCCCGGCAGGTGGCGGCTGCTCTCGGCGCGGTGGAAGCGCAGGAACACCGCTTCGCGCTCGGCGGCTGGGATGCCGGGACCGGTGTCGCGGATATCGAACTGCATCGCTCCCTGCCATTCGGCCAGGGTGACGGTGATGCGGCCGCCTTCCGGCGTGAACTTGATGGCGTTATCGATAAGGTTGCCGATGGCCTCGAACAGCAGGCTGGCGTCGCCGCGCAGCGGCAGGCGCAGCCCCGGCGGGCGTTCATAGACCAGCTGGACCTGCTTGTCATCGGCGCTCGGTTCGTAGAACTCCACCGCATCGTCGGCGATGGCGGCCAGGTCGATGGCGCTGAAACCGGCACGGCGCGCGCCGTCCTGTACTTCGGAGATGCGCAGCATGGCGTTGAAGGTGGTCAGCAGCGACAGCGTCTCCGTAATGGCGGCGTCAACCGCATCGCGGTAGTCGTCGGCGCTGACGGCGCGGCGCTGGGCACGCTCCAGGCCGGCCAGCAGGCGCGCCAGCGGCGTGCGCAGGTCGTGCGCGATGCCGTCGCAGGCGCCCTTGATTTCGTGCATCAGGCGTTCGATATCGTCCAGCATGCCGTTGACCACGTTGACCAGCCGGTCCAGGTCGTCGCTGGCGGCGCCGGGCGCGCGTTGCGGCAGGCGCTGGCTCAGGTCGCCCTGGACGATGGCCTGGATGGCGGTGGTGATGGCGTCCAGCCGGTGCACGGCGCGGCGCCCGATCAGCACCGCGCCGGCCAGACCCAGCAGCAGGGCCAGCAGCGCCGCCGAGGCCAGCGCTCGTTGCAGCACTTCGTTGAACTCGTGTACCTCGTTCAGGTCCTGCGACAGCACCAGCAACTGGCCGTCGGCCAGCGGATAGGCGGCCACGCGCAGCGAGCGTGTCCTGTCGTTCTCGATCATCGACAGCGTGTACGGCTGTTCCAGCTGCGTCGGATGCGGACCGGGGAAGGCGCCGGCCAGGCGGATGCCGTCCGGGCTGTACAGGCCGAAGGGCCGCTGGTTGTCCGGGTCCAGCCGGGCATGGTAGGCGACGCGTGCGACCAGGTCGGCCGGCGCGCTGCGCAGGATGGCGTTGCGTTCGCGCGGCAGCCAGTCGTCGATGCGGCTCAGGGCGTAGCTGGAAATCTGCTGGTACAGGAAAGCGAACAGCAGCGCGGCGATCAGGCTGTACAGGCCGAGGAACAGCAGTGCGATGCGGAAGCTCGACGCCCGCCGCAGGTCGTGCAGGCTCCAGCGGTTATTCGGCGGCACGGAAGACATAGCCCGAACCGCGCACGGTGTGGATCAGCGGCGCGGTGCCGTCCGGATCGATTTTCTTGCGCAGCCGGCTGATGTGCACGTCGATGACGTTGCTGCGCTCGTCGCTGCGGTAGTCCCACACGGCCTCGAACACCATGGTGCGGGTCAGCACCTGGCCCTGGTTGCGGAAGAAGTATTCCAGCAGGCGGAATTCGCGCGGTTGCAGGTCGACCGGCTGGCCGCCCAGGCGCACGGTGTGCGTCAGCAGGTCCATGTCCAGCCGGCCCAACTGGAAGCCGGTGACGGCGGCTGGCGGGCCGTCGCGGCGGCGCAGCAGCGCGTCCAGGCGGGCGGTCAGTTCGATGAAGTCGAACGGTTTGGACAGGTAATCGTCGCCGCCGGCGCGCAGGCCGCGCACCCGTTCATCCACCGCCGACAAGGCGCTGAGGATCAGCACCGGCGTGGCGACACCGGCGGTGCGCAGAGTGGACAGCACCGCCAGGCCATCCAGGCCGCCGGGCATCATGCGGTCCAGCACGATGACGTCATAGGTTTCGCCGGCCGCGCGCAGCAGGCCCTGGCGGCCGTTGTCGGCCAGTTCGACCTGATGGCCGTAGTCCGACAGCGCCGCCTGCAACTCCTGCGCGGTTTGTGCGTCATCCTCAATCACCAATACCTTTGCCATGCCGGCCGCCTCCGCAACTGCGCCTTAGTGCGCTACTATATTGCCTATTATGCCCCACAGTCGGCTACGCGCAGTTCTCGCCAACATTAAAAATAGTTCATGTCCGGAGGCGCTATTCAGCATGCGATTACTCGTTATTGAAGACGATCCGCGCTCCGCCCAGTATCTGGTGCGCGGCCTGGCCGAGAGCGGCCACGTGGCCGATCATGTGGCCGACAGCGCTACCGGTCTGGCGATGGCGGGCGAGGGCATCTACGACGTTGTGGTGCTGGACCGGCGCATGCCGGGCCTGGACGGCATCGACTTCATGACCGCGTTGCGCCGCCGCGATCCGCAGATTCCGGTGCTGATGGTCAGCGCGCTGGGCGGCACACAGCAACGGGTGGAAGGCCTGCGCGCCGGCGCCGACGATTATCTGGCCAAGCCGTATGCCTTCGCCGAAATCCTGGCGCGCATCGAAGCGCTGGCGCGGCGCAACGACGCCAGCCGCCGCCAGCAGGTGCTGACCTTGGCCGATCTGAGCCTGGACATGGACACGCGCAGCGCCCGCCGCGCCGACCGCGACCTGCAATTGCAGGCGCGCGAATTCGCGTTGCTGGAATACCTGATGCGCCACGCCGGCCAGGTGGTGACGCGCGCCATGCTGCTGGAAGCCGTGTGGGATTACGACTTCGACCCGCGTGGCAACATCATCGACATGCATATGCACCGACTGCGCAACAAGGTCGACCGCGATTTCGAGGTGGCGCTGATCCACACGGTGGCGGGCGCCGGCTACTGCGTGCGCGCACCGGTTTAAGGAGAGTTCATGCAGCCATTGCTTTGGCCAGCCGTCGCGCTGCTGATCGTAACGGCACCTGCCGTCGCACAGCAGGAGCCGACGCCGGCTCCTGATTTGCCGCTGTGGGAGGCTGGCCTGTTCGGCGGCGTTGCCAGCACGCCGGCGTATCCCAGTTCGGAAGACCGCGTCACGCGCGGGCTGGTGCTGCCGCTGGTGGTCTATCGCGGCAGGATATTGCGCGCAGACCGCTCCGGCATCGGCGCGCGCCTGCTCAATACCGAACGCGTCGAGCTGGATGTGGGCTTTGCCTTGTCGCTGCCATCCCGCTCCAGCGACGTGGCGGCCCGCGCCGGCATGCCGGACCTGAACTCGCTGCTGGAATTCGGCCCGCGCCTGAAGGTGCGACTGGCCGACCGCGTGCGGCTCGAACTGCCGCTGCGGGTGCCGCTTGAGCTTGGAAACGGCTTCGAACGCCAGGGCCTGGTGTTCGAACCGCGCCTGGTCTATGAAACCGGCGACCGCAGCGGCAAGTGGCAGGGCGACGCCAACCTCGGCGCCGTGTTCGGCAACGCACGCCTGAATCAATATTTTTACGGTGTCGCGCCACAATACGCGACCGCCGCGCGCCCGGCCTACCAGGCCAGCAGCGGCCTGATGATGACACGGCTCGGCCTGAGCCTGTCGCGCCGATTGACGCCGGACTGGCGCGTATTCGGCTTCACCCGCTATGACAACTACACGCAGGCGGCCAACCGCGACAGCCCCTTGTTCCGCCAGAACAGCGGCCTGTCGGTGGGCGTCGGCTTCACCTGGACCGCGTACCGTTCAACAGCGCGCGCGTGGGAATAGGCTACACTCGGGCTTCCCATATTCCCAGGCCGAGGACATCCCATGCTGACATCCGCTCCCGCTCAGGCACTCAGTACGCAGCATTGGCTGTTCGCTTACGGCGGCGCCTTGCTGTCGATGCTGGCTCTGGATGCGTTGTGGATCGGCCTGTACATGGCGCCCGCCTACAAGAGCGCGCTGGGCGACCTGATGCTGGAGCAGCCGCGTATCGGTTCGGCCGCGGCGTTCTACCTGCTGTATGCGGCCGGCGCGGTGTTCCTGGCGGTCGCGCCGGGCCTGCGGGCGGTGAGCTGGCAGACGGCGATGCTGAACGGCGTGGTGCTGGGCCTGATCGCCTACGGCACTTATGACCTGACCAATTATTCGATCCTGAAAGCCTGGCCGTTGGGCCTGGCGCTGGTGGATATCGCCTGGGGCGTGCTGCTGACCGCGCTGGCGTCCGCCGCCGGCTGGTATGTGGCCAACCGCTGGGGCTGATTACCAGTCCTTGCGCAGGCGCAGCATGGCGAAGGGTTGCGTGCGGGTGATGTTGTGCTCGACGAAATCGACCACGTTGGCCAGGCGGTCGTTGCCGGCGTAGTGCGTGCGGTCGTAGGTGATGACGCGGCTGGCCAGGTTGTTCAGTTCCAGCGTCAGCATCATGTTGGACGCCGGCCGGTAGTTGACGAAGGCGCGCGCCCAGCCGCTGCCGCTGCTGGTGTCGCGCTCGGCCGTCTGCCAGCTGTCGTTGCTCCAGCCGTTGTCGACCGAGAAGCCCCAGGCCGTGCGCTGGCTGGGCAGGTCCTGCGAGAATTCGATGCGCCAGCCCAGCGGCTGCTCACCCGACAAGCGGCGCGTTTCCAGCGTGGCCGGATCGGTGACGGAGGAGGAGCGCCAGGTGGTCGACAGCTTGAGCAGGCCCTGCGGCAGCGCCCAGCTGTCGGTGGGCAGGTTCAGCATGCCGGTGACGCTGTCGGCGCTGGCGTCGCCGATATTGCCGGCGACGTCGTAGACAGCGTTCGGCGTGCGGATCTGCATGCGGTCGATGACGTCGCTGACATGCGACTGCGTATAGCTCAACATCGCCGTGCCGCGCTCCCAGAAGCGGTATTCCACCGCGCCTTCGCACAGCCAGGTCTTGGCCGGCACCACGTCCGGATAGCCGGCGCGCAGCGACTTGTCGGCCATGCCGAAATAGGCGGCGGCGTCGCCGAAGTTGAGCTGGCTGATTTCGCGCTCCATGCGCAGGCGCAGCTGCAACGCCGGCGTCGGCGACAGGGCCAGCCGCAGCCGTGGCTTGGGATAGACGTAGGCCTTGGCGTCGGCCTGCTCGGCGCTGTTGGCCAGACTGGCGTGCGACACCTTGACGCCGGCTTCGGCACTGAGCGTGTTGTCGACCTGCCAGGCCGACGACAGCTGGCCTTCGACGCGCGCTTCCTGCACCCAGGCGGCGGCCTGCGGATTGTTGCTGACGCTGCTGTCGTTGGTGGTGACGGCGCGTTCGATGCCGCCACGGATGACGACACCGTCGAGCGCCTGCCAGCTCAGTTGTCCGCCCAGGACTTGCTCGCTGGCCGAGCTGGTGGTGACCGAGTGCCCGCTGTTGCCGCCCGAGACAAAGCCCGAATCCGCGTCGATGCCCGAGCTGCGGTACAGCGCCTTGAGGTCGAGGCTGGCGCCGTGGGCCAGATCGCGGGTGTAGGCCAGGCCCTGTTCCAGCGTGTGGCCGGCGTTGTCGTTGCTGTTGAGCGAACGGGTGGCGGCGTCGTAGCTGGCCAGCGAGTGGTAGGTCCACGGGTTGTAGGCGCCGTTCCAGCTCAGCTGGCCGTCCAGCAGGTCCTGGCCGTAATTCAGCTTGATGGTCTTGTTGTCGGCGATGCCGGCGCCCGCCACGCGCACTTCGGCGGCCGGGGCCGAACCGGCGTAGACGGTGGTGCGGTAGCCCTGGCCCTGGCCGGTGTCCGGCGAGCGCGACCAGCCCAGCGTGACGTTGATGTTCTTGTCGCCGCGTTTCAGGCTGTAATTGCCGTCCAGCGAAGGCGCCAGGCTGCCGTCCGGCATCAGGTAGCTGGAGGCGTTGGTGGTCATGGACACCAGGTCCATCTGCTTGAGCAGCAGGTTGGCCACGGTGGCGTAGCCCTGCATGTCGATGCCGCCGGCGCCGCCGTTGATGACCTCGATGCGCTCGACCGCCGCCGTCGGAATACGACCCAGCACGTCGCCCAGCGCCTCGGTCTTGGACGTCGGGCGCTTGCCGTTGATCAGGACATTGCCGGAAACGCCACGCGACGCATTGCCGCCGTCAAACACAAACCCCGGCAGGCGGTTCACCATGTCCATCGCCGTGGCGGCCTGAAACTGGGTGAAGTAGTCCGGTGTGTATGGTTGAACAGCGCCATCCGCCGCGCCGGCCTGGCCGGCGGCCGTCAGCGCGCAGGCGAGCCAGACTGCGTGGCGGATAATGGACGAGTTGGTCATCCCGGCATTCTGCAATGGGCATGCCGATTTCGCAACCAGGAATGCGCAAAAGGCCGTTGTTTAGTGCGCGCGGTGTTGTCTTGCGTCAGATGGCCGCTGAAACAGGCTTGGGCCACGGCCCTGTCTTTTGGCAGGGCCGTGGCGGGGCGGTGCGGCGTTAAGATCGGAGCTTTGTCATTCACAAGGACCAGCTTTCATGAACTCCCTTCCTGCCCGCCTGCCGATCGGCTCCGCCGACGGCGTTGTCTTCGATGTGGTCGCCTGGGGCCCGGCCAACGCCGATGTCGACCTGAGTGTCGCTTGCATGTTCGAGCACGAGATGGGCGGTGCGCCGGTCGCTGGCGGACTGCTGGCGCTGGATCAGGCGCTGGGCGGCCATCTGACGCGCTTGCGTGCCGATGGCTTCTTTCCTGGGCAAGCCATGGACACGCTGCTGATCTCGCAGCCGCCGCAAGGCATGGCGCCGCGCGCGGTGCTGGTCATCGGCCTTGGCGATCCCGGCACGCTGGATGGCGAGCGGCTGCGCCAGGCCACCCGCGTCGCCATGCACGAGGCGATCCGCCACGGCGCGCGCACGATGGCCTTCGCCCCGAGCGTGCTCGACGGCGGCCATAGCGATAACGCGCAATTGAATATGCAGGAGGTGATGCTGGAAGGAATGCTTGGCGCCTTGCGCGCCGAGCTGGCGCTGGCCGCGGCGGGCCTGGCGCCGCGTCCGCTGCTCGAACAGTGCACCTTCGATGTCGGCGCGCCGCGCCTGGCCAATGCGGCGCAGGCGTTTGCGGCGGCCTTCGAAACACTGTTCGAGGCCGACTAGCGGTCAGTGGTCGGTATGCAGGTAGGACGGCGTTTTCGGCAGGCGCATGCTGACCAGGAAGGCGATCACCATCATGATGGTGACGTAGATGAAGAACCAGTCTTCATGGCCGGCGTTCTTGAACGACAGGCCGACAAACTCGGCCGAGCCGCCGAAGATGGCATTGGCGATCGCATACGACAGGCCCACGCCCAGCGCGCGCACTTCCGGCGGGAACATCTCGGCCTTCACCAGGCCGCTGATCGAGGTGTACAGGCTGACGATGGCCAGCGCCAGGGTGATCAGCGCGAAGGCGAAGAAGCTGTTGCTGTTGCCGCGCAGGATTTCCAGGATAGGATAAGTCGCCAAGGTGCCCAGGCCGCCGAACAGCATCATCGAATGGCGGCGGCCGATGCGGTCGGCCAGCATGCCGAACAGCGGCTGCATGCACATGTACAGGAACAGCGCACCGGTCATCACCATACTGGCCGTCTTCGGCGCCATGCCGGAGGTGTTGACCAGATACTTCTGCATATAGGTGGTGAAGGTGTAGAAGATCAGCGAGCCGCCGGCGGTATAACCCAGCACGGTGAGGAAGGCGGCGCGGTGGTACTTGAAGATGCCGGCCAGCGTGCCGGCTTCCTTCTTGTTCAAGTCCTCGGCCTTGCTGGTTTCGTGCAGCGTGCGGCGCAGCATCAGCGACACCAGCGCGGCAATCGCACCGACCACGAACGGCACGCGCCAGCCCCAGGCCTTCAGTTCCGGCTCGGTCAGGAACTGCTCCAGGATCACGACCGTCAGCACCGCCAGCAACTGGCCGCCGATCAGCGTCACGTACTGGAACGACGAGAAGAAGCCGCGCTGGCCGCGCAGGGCCACCTCGCTCATGTAGGTGGCGGTGGTGCCGTATTCGCCGCCGACCGACAGGCCCTGGAACATGCGGATGACCAGCAGCAGGATAGGCGCGGCAACGCCGATGGTGGCGTAGGTCGGCAGCACGGCGATGGCCAGCGAACCGCCGCACATCATCAGCACCGACACCACCATCGACTTCTTGCGGCCGACGCGGTCGGCGATGCGGCCGAACATCCAGCCGCCGATAGGACGCATCAGGAAGCCCACCGCGAACACGGCGGCCGATTTGAGGAATTCTGCTGTGGAGTTACCGCTGGGGAAGAACTGGCTGGCGAAGTAGATGGAGGCGAAGGAGTAGACGTAGAAGTCAAACCATTCAACCAGGTTGCCGGAGGAGGCGCTGATGATGGCGAAGATGCGTTTACGTTTCTCTTCGGCGGAATAATGCGGCTGTGCAGATGCTGTCATTCATGTCTCTCTAGAAATAATTCCCTATAGATTGTAAAGCATCTGGCTGGAAGCCGCAGGCGGCAGGGACTAGGCGGCCTGCAGGGTGGCGAGCAGGTCGTCCAGGTCCATCGGCTTGGGCAGCACCTTGGTCACGCCGCCGAGGCCGGCGCCGACCGCGCCGCGCGCCGTCATCACCACCACCGGGATGGCCGCCACCGCCGCATCCTGCTGGCGCGCGGCGATGAACTGGTAGCCGTTCATGACCGGCATCATCAGGTCCAGCAGGACCACCGAGGTGCGCGGATGGCGATGCAGGTAGCTGAGGGCGTCGCGGCCGTTTTCGGCGGTGGCGGTGCCGTAGCCTTCGGCTTCGAGGAATTCGCTCAGCACGGCGCGGATGTCGGCGTCGTCATCGACGATCAGGATGGTTTTCATGGCAATGCGCCGGCGCCGTCCAGCGGTAGCATCACGGTGAAGGTCGAGCCTTCGCCGAAGGTGGAGCTGACGTGGATGGCGCCGCCCATGTTGCGCAGGATCTCGCTGACGATGTACAGCCCGAGGCCGAGGCCGCCGAAGTTGCGCACCGAGACCGCGCGTTCGAAACGGCCGAAGATGCGCTCCAGGTGCTCGGCCTCGATGCCGATGCCCTGGTCGGCCACCTGGATCACGGCCTGCGCACGGTCAATGCGGACGTCGACGGCGATCGGCTTGCCGTTGCCGTACTTGAAGGCGTTCGACAGCAGGTTGTGGAACACCTGTTCGATGCGCAACCGGTCCCAGTTGCCGACCACCGGCGCGTCGCAGCGGATGGTCAGCGCCGAGCCGGCCGGCGTGCTTTCGCCGCTTTCCTTCAGCCGCTCCAGGACATCCGCCAGCACTTCGCACAGATCGACTTGCGTGCGCTGGAGCTGCAACTGGCCGCCGGTGATGCGGGCGATATCGAGCAGCTCGTTGACCAGCCGTTCCAGCCGCTTGCCCTGGCGTTGCAGCATCGCCAGGCTTTTCTGGAGCCAGGCCGCGCTGTCCGGATGGGGAAACAGCGTCGGCAGGCGGCGTTCGATCAGGTGGATTTGCAGTTGCAGCGGCATCAGTGGCGTGCGCAGCTCGTGCGAGGCCACCGCCAGGAAATCGTCGCGCACCTGGATCGCCTCGCGCGCCTCCTTGTACAGCTTGGCGTTGTCCATGCCCAGCGCGCAGCGGTCGGCCAGCTTGCGCGCCACCGCCACGTCCTGGTCATCGTAGTTGCGGCCGGACTGGGCGACGATAAACGTCAGCACGCCCAGCGTGCGTTCGCGCGCCACCAGCGGCACGGCGATCAGTGCGCGCGCGCCAAGCGCCTGGACCAGCCGGAAATGCGCGTCATCGGTGGCCAGGCTGCGCAGCTGCTGGTCGGTGATCTGCGGCCACAGCAGCGCTTCGCCCTGATGCAGCGTTTCGGTCAGCCGACGCCGATGCGGGTCGCCCGCGCCGATCGAATACTGGCGCAGCGCGGCGGCCAGCCCGGCCTGCGCCGGATCGGCAAACGCCAGCTGGGCGCGCTGAACGGTGCGTTCACCGTTGACCAGGTCGAGGAAGCACCAGTCGGCGAAGGCCGGCACCGCCAGTTGCACCACGCGCGCCAGCGTTTCGGCATAATCCAGCGATTCGGCCAGCGCCGCGCCGGCGCCGGCCAGGAAGCGCGCGGCTTCCTCGGCGCGCCGGCGTTCCATCAACCACAGGCTGTTTTCCAGCGAGATGGCCGCCTGCGCGGCCAGCGCCTGCACCACGTCCACGCGCTGCGCGGTGAAGGCGCGCGCCATGGCGTTGTTTTCCAGATAGAGCAGGCCGACCACCTGTTCGTGGCGCTTCAGCGGCACGCACAGCACCGAGCGCAGGCGCAGCTGGCGCACGACGGCGTCGGCGGCAAACGGGCCTTCGACGGCGGCGTCTTCCAGCACCAGCGGCTGCTTCAGCCGCGCCACGTAGCGGGCGATGGAGCCGGGCAGCATGGTGCAGTCGGCCAGGGCGGTATCCTCCAGCACCATGGTGGTGGCGTCGCCGACTGCGATGCGCGCACGCGCCCGCAGCGTCTGGCCTTCGCCCAGCAGCAGGATGCCGCGCTGGGCGCCGGCCACTTCGACCACGATTTGCAGGATGCGGCGGAACAGCTGCTCGGGCACCGTTTCCGCCGCGATGGCCTGGGCCGCTTTGATCAGGCCGAGCGCGTCGTGCGCGTGCGCCGTGCCGGAGCGCGTGGCTTCGTCGCGCGGAATGCCGATGCGTTGCGCATAGGTGTGCTGCAGGGCGTTCAGCTTGGCCGTCGCGCCCCAGGCGCGGTAGCCGTCCAGCGCCGCGTTGAGGTAGACGGCGGCCAGGCGCGGCTGCTTGCGTTCCAGCAGCAGGCGGGCCGCCAGCTCGTTGGCCAGCGCAGCGTCCTGGATGAAGCCCTGCTGGCGCGCGCCATCGATGGCGGCGCCGAACAGTTCGATGGCCTGCCACGGCGCGTCGTTGCGGCGCGCCACTTCGGCTTCGACCATGCGCAGCTTGTGCTGGAAATTCTCCGGGCAGTACTGGGCCCACGTCGCCAGCTGCGCCAGCAGCGGCGCCAGCGCGTCCGGCGGCGCCTGGTGCGTGCGCAGCAAGGTCAGCGCGGCATAGAAGCTGTGCTCGGCCGACGTCACCATGCCGAGTATGCCGGCCGCGATAAACTTTGCGCCTTGATCGGCGGCGCGGCGGGCGGCTGGCAGGTCGTCCAGCAGGTAGGCGGCTTGCAGGCGCGCCACCCAGAACTGGCCCATGGCCGTCTGGTTGCCGCCGGCGTCGAGCTCGAAGCGGACCTGTTCGAAGTCGTCGTCGTCGAAGCTGATGGCGCTGCGGGTACGGCCCATCAAGGTGCGTGCGAACTGGCGGAACGGCAGCGAAATTTCGGCGCCCGTGCGGTTGCGGAAACGGTTGGCGAAGTCGATGGCGAGATCGGCGTCGGCCAGCAGCTCGGGCAGCGGCACGCCGGCCGGCAGACCGTTGATCAGCAGGCCGCTCAGGTTGAAGGCGGCGTACGCCAGTTCGCCGGATTCGACGCCGGCGCGGTGGCCTTCCTCCATGATGGGCAGGCTGTCGCGCAGCGGCGCACGCCAGACCTGCACCACCAGGCCGAACACTTCGAGCGTGCGGCTTTCCTCGGCGCGGTTGCCGAAGCGCCGCGCCAGCGCCAGCGCCAGCGTGCCGAATTCGTAGCCGACGTCGTACTGGCCGGTGATGGCGTTGTGCAGCGCGCCGTAGAACACATAGGCGTAGGCCGAATAGCCGGATGGTCCGTGCAGCAGCGACAGGTTGGTGCTGCGCGTGACCAGGAAGGTCAGCACCGCCGAGCCGCTGAAGTAGGCCGGCGGGCCAAGCAGCGACAGCAGGCGCATGACGGCGCGCGTGTCGTCGTCCTCGACCTCGGCCTGGTGCACCAGGTCGGCGATGGCCTGCTCGCCGACGTTGCGCATCACCGCCGCCGCTTCGGCCTCGTTGGCTTCGGCCAGCAGGTCGAGCGGCCACTCGTGGCCGAACACGGCCAGGCCTTCGCGGCCCCAGCGCAGCGCGGCGGCCCAGTCGCTGACGACGGTGGCGGCCAGCACGCGCAGGCTGTACAGGTCGGCCGTGGCGATGCGCGATGGCGCGTGGTCCAGCGCGGCGTCCACGTACAGGTCGGCGGCCGCGTGCTGTCCGGTGAGGTAGGCGCATTCGGCCAGTTCGCGGTGCAGCGCATAGGTCAGCGCGGGTTGCGTCCGCCATGCGTCGGGCGGCAGTTGCTGTTTGCCGTGCATCAGGTAGGCGTAGCCGGCGTCGTAGGCGGCCGACTCCTTGGCCTTGCGTCCGGCCGCCAGGTTGTGTTCGGCCAGGGTGAGGCGTTCGGCGGGATCGGCGATCAGCTCGGCGCCGAGGTTGAACTGGTCGACGATGTCGAACAGCTGATCCGCCAAACCGCCATTCGCCTGGCGCAGGCGCTGGCGGCCGATGGCGAGGTGCAAAGCCTGGCGGCTGGCCGGCGGCAGCAGCGAATAGGCCGCCTGCTGCACCCGGTCGTGGACGAAGCGCATGGTGACCGGCTGCTGGGTGAATTCGTGGCCCAGCGCGGCGGCCGGGCGCGCGCCCTGGTAGGCGTCGCGCAGCGGCACCAGCAGGCCGTCTTCCAGCGCCGGCCAGAGTTCGCTCAACGCGGCGGCGCTGCTGCGCCCGGTGACGTCCGCCAGCGTGTCGAGCGCGAACTGGTGGCCGATGCAGGCGCCGGCCTGCAGCAGCGCCTGGGTGGCCTTCGGCAGGCGGTCGATGGTCTGCACCATCAGCGCCAGGACGTTGTCGCTGACGGGCGCGCGCTGGATGTCGTCCATGTCCCAGCGCCAGGCTTTGGTTTCGGGCACGTAGCGCAGCAGTCCCTGTGCGTGCAGCAGGCGCACCAGGCGGCGGATGAAGAAGGGATTGCCGGCGGTTTTTTGGGTCAACAGGGCGGCCAGCGCGGCGCAGCGCTCGGCGTCCTGGTCCAGCGCATCGGCCAGCAGCGCCGCCACATCGTCGACGTCAAGCGGATGCAGGTGAATCTGCCGGACGCTGCCGGGCAGTTCGGCGATCAGGGCGTGGGCATGCGCCTGGCCCGCCGCGCTGTCGCGATAGGCGCCGACGATCAGCAGGTGGCCGGCCTTGCCATCGCCCAGCCATTGCCTGATCAGCGCCAGCGAGCCGGCATCCGCCCATTGCAGGTCGTCGAGGAACAGCACGAACGGATGTTCGGGCCGGGCGAACACGCCGAGGAAGGAGGTGACCACCTGGATGAAGCGGTTCTTCGATTCGGTCGCTTCCAGTTCCGCCACCGGCGGCTGCGGGCCAAGTATGGCGTCGATTTCCGGAATGACGTTGGCCAGGATCTGGCCGTTCGGCGCCACCGCCGCCTGGATGCGCTGGCGCCATGCGGCCAGCGTGGTGTCCGGCTCGGTCAGCAACTGGTGCACCAGGCTGCGGAAAGCGTGCACCAGCCCGGCATACGGCACGCTGCGCTGCAATTGATCGAATTTGCCGGAGACGAAGTAGCCGCGGCAGGCGGCCACCGGTTTGTCCAGTTGCGCCACCAGCGCGGTCTTGCCGATGCCGGGATCGCCCGTGACCAGCACCAGCTCCCGCCCGCCGGCGCGCACGCGCTGGAAGGCGTCCAGCAGCACGTCGCTTTCGCGGCGGCGGCCGTACAGGTGGTCGGTGATGAGCGGCGCGCGCGTCGTTTCGCGTGCGCCGAGCACAAACGGCTGGACCTGGCTGTTGCGGCGCCATTGCGTGCTGATCTCCTGCAGATCGGCGACCAGGGCGTCGGCGCTCTGGTAGCGCTGTTCAGGCTCTTTCTCCAGCAGCTTGAGCAGCAGGTCGGACAGGATGGCCGGCACCTGCGGGTTCAGCGCGGCGACCGCATGCGGCTGGCGCGCCAGATGGGCGTGCACCAGTTCCAGCGGATCGTCGCCGGGGAAGGGCGGCGCGCCCGTCAGCAGCGCATGGAAGATCGCGCCGAGCGAGTACAGATCGGCGCGCGCATCGGGCGAGCGGCCGGTGCGGCCGGTCTGTTCGGGCGACATATAGGCCGGGTCCAGCGTCTCCGGCGCGGCGGCGCTGTCGCTGAGCTGGACCTGCCGCATGGAGGCGCTCCACGCCACATGGGCCGGATTGAGGGCGCCATGAAGCAGGCCAGCATGATGCAGATGGGAAACTTTGCGCGCCAGTTGCTGGGCGATCTCCAGAAACTCGCCCACCGCCAGCGGTGTACCGATGAGCGCACCCAGGCGCATGGCGGTGACGGCTGCTTCGGCGGAGGGCGATTCACTGCTGCGCATGACGTTTCATGGTTATCTGATTTGGAACTCCATCTTACCTGACGGCTACGGCTTTTTACCGACCTCATCCGCAATCGCGCGCAGTGTGCATTTTGGAAATATTTTTTTGCAAGGTCTTGCTTATTGAAACAGCAATCCCATCTCCTGCGCACCCTGTCAACAACTTCAACTAGTGGGATTTATGAATCGATACCCGGTCTGGAAATACATCCTGATTGCCGTCGCCATTCTGTTCGGTGCGCTGTACGCCGTGCCGAACTATTTTGGCGAATCGCCGGCGCTGCAGGTCACGAGTGGCAAGTCGACAGTCAGGATGGCGCCGGAGATGACCGCCAGGGTGGCGGCGGTGCTGGCAAAGGAGGGCATCGTCACCGATGGCGTCACCTATGACGGCAGCGGCGCCTACGCCTCGGTGCGCGCGCGTTTCGCCACGCCGGACATCCAGTTCCGGGCCAAGTCGGCGCTGGAGAAGGGCCTGAATGTTGACCCTGCCGACCCGAGCTACCTGGTCGCGCTGAACCTGCAGGCCGATACGCCGAAATGGATGCAAAGCCTGCATGCGCTGCCGATGTACCTTGGCCTCGATTTGCGCGGCGGCGTGCATTTCCTGATGCAGGTCGACACCAAGGCAGTGATCAACAAGCGCGCGCAGGGCATGCAGGCGGCGACGCGCGCCATCCTGCGCGACAAGGACGTGCGCCACGCCGGCATCGAACGCAACGACGGCATTATCGACATCCGGTTCCGCGACGACGCCACGCGGCAGAAAGCCAAGGACGTGCTGAACGGGCAGATCGCCGACCTGCTGTTCGTCGACAGCGGCGAGGGCGGCGCGCTGAAAACCTCGATGAGCCTGAAGCCGGAAGCGCTGAAGCAGGCCATCGAAGACGGCGTCAAACAGAATATCTCCACCTTGTCCAAGCGTGTGAATGAGCTGGGCGTGGCCGAACCGGTGATCCAGCAGCAGGGCGCGGACCGCATCGTGGTGCAGCTGCCGGGCGTGCAGGACGTGGCGCGTGCGCGCGCCGTGATCGGCCGCACCGCGACGCTGGAAATCCGCATGGTGGACGACTCGATCACGCCGGGCACCGAACTGTCGTCGGCGATTCCGTTCAATTCGGAGCTGCTGACGGCGGGCCGTGGCGCGCCACTGGTGGTATCGAAGGATGTGGTGCTGAGCGGCGACGATATCACCAGCGCCATCGGCAGCCTGGATTCCAACCAGCAGCCGGCAGTCAGCGTGGAATTGAACAGCGACGGCGGCCGCCGCATGCTGGAAGCCACGCGTGGCCACGTTGGCAAGCGTCTGGCGATCATTCTCTACGAGCGCGCCGGCAAGCCGGAACTGCTGTCCGCGCCGATGATCCAGGAAGAGCTACGCAACCGCTTCAACATTACCGGCATGGGCAATGCCGAGAACTCGGCCGAACTGGCGCTGCTGCTGCGCTCCGGCGCGCTGGCCGCGCCGATGGACGTGATTGAAGAACGCACCATCGGCCCGGCGCTGGGTGCGGAGAACATCAGCAAGGGCGTGCATTCGACCCTGTACGGTTTCGCCGCGATTGCGCTGTTCATGGTCGCCTACTACATGCTATTTGGCGCCTTCAGCGTGATCGCGTTGGCGTGCAACCTGCTGTTCCTGGTCGCCGTGCTGTCGCGCATGCAGGTGACGCTGACCTTGCCGGGCATGGCGGCGATCGCGCTGGCGCTGGGCATGGCGATCGACTCCAATGTGCTGATCAACGAGCGTATCCGCGAGGAGCTGCGGTCCGGCGCCTCGCCGCAGCAGGCGATCGCGGCCGGCTTCGACCGCGCCTGGGCCACCATCATCGACTCCAACGTCACCACGCTGATCGTTGGCATCGCATTGTGGGCGTTCGGCTCCGGTCCGATTCGTGGCTTTGCGCTGGTGCATACGCTGGGCATTCTGACTTCGATGTTCTCCGCCGTGTTTGTGTCGCGCGGCGTGGTCAACCTGTGGTATGGCCGCAAGAAGAAGCTGCAATCCATCGCTATCGGCACCGTCTGGGTGCCGGGCCGGAAATAATCAGGGGACATCGACATGGAATTTTTCCGCATCAAAAAAGACATCCCGTTCATGCGCCACGCGCTGGTGTTCAACGTCATCTCGGCGCTGACCTTCGTGGCGGCCGTGTTCTTCCTGCTGCATCGCGGCCTGAATTATTCGGTGGAATTCACCGGTGGTACGGTGATGGAGCTGAAATACCAGCAGCCGGCGAATCTGGAGCGCATCCGGCATACGCTGGAAACCATCGGCTACGAACAGCCGGAAGCCACCGGCTTCGGCACCGCGCATGATGTGATGCTGCGTTTGCCGGTGGTGAAAAACGTTAGCGCCAAGGACGCCTCGGCGCTGGTGTACGACGCGCTGTGCAAGGCCGAAAGCGGCGCCATGAGGCAGATCGACAGCGTGAGCGCGAAAGGAGAGCACGTGGTCAGGCGGGCCTGCTCGGACAATGCCGGGGCGGAGCTGGTGGCGCTGCAAAAGGTGGAATTCGTCGGTCCGCAGGTGGGCGATGAGCTGGGGCAGAATGGTCTGAATGCGCTGGTGATGGTGGTGATAGGCGTGATGATCTATCTGGCCGTGCGCTTCGAATGGAAGTTCGCGGTGGCGGCGATTATCGCCAACCTGCACGACGTGGTGATCATTCTTGGCTTCTTCGCCTTCTTTCACTGGGAATTCTCGCTGACGGTGCTGGCGGGTATTCTGGCGGTGCTGGGGTATTCCGTGAATGAATCGGTGGTGATTTTCGACCGTATCCGCGAAAACTTCCGCAAGCAGCGCAAGGCGTCGGTGCATGAAGTGATCGACAACGCGATCACCTCGACCATCTCGCGCACCATCATTACTCACGGCTGCACGCAGATGATGGTGCTGTCGATGCTGTTCCTGGGTGGCCCGACGTTGCACTATTTCGCGATGGCGCTGACGATTGGCATCTGCTTCGGCATTTACTCGTCGGTATTCGTGGCCGCCGCCGTGGCGATGTGGCTGGGCGTGAAACGCGAAGACCTGATCAAGCCAATCAAGGAAGACGATACAGCGGGGTAAAACGGAAGACAGCCGTGTAAAGAACCCCTGACGAAAGGGTCAGACCCCATGCGGGGTCTGACCCTGGCCGCAGCGGTGTGCGGGTTACGCGGGTGCCGCGTGCTGTTACGGCGACATGCTGCGGATGCCAGGCACGCCTACCCCGTGAAAAGCATGTCGCGCGCCGCGCATGGTATTGTCCTGGCTACTCTTCAGCCAGGACTGCCCATGAAAATCCAGACATCCTTGCCCGCTTGGACCATCGCCGCGCCTGTCGCCGGATGGCTCGCTCTCTTAGCCAAGTCGCTGATCGGCGGCGACGGCCCACCTGGCGTGTTGCTGCTGGTTGTGCTGGCCGCCTGCCTGTTCGCCGGCGTTCTCGCCGCAGTATTCCATGCCGAAGTCGTCGCCCACAAAATCGGCGAACCATTCGGCACGCTGGTGCTCGCGGTGGCCGTGACCTCCATCGAAGTCGCCCTGATCGTCTCGCTGATGGTGGCCGGCGGCGCCGAAACCACCGGCCTCGCGCGCGACACGGTCTACGCCGCCGTGATGCTGATCCTGAACGGCATGGTCGGCCTGTGCCTGCTGGCCGGCGGCGGACGGCACGGCGAACAAAGCTTCACCGCCACCGGCGTTTCGGCCGCGCTGGCGACGCTGGCCGCCATCTCGGTGCTGACCATGGTGCTGCCGAACTACACCACCACCACGCCCGGCCCGTCCTACAATACCAGTCAGCTGATCTTCATCGCCGTGGTATCGCTGGTCCTCTACGGCACTTTTGTCCTGGTGCAGACCGTGCGCCACCGCGAGTACTTCCTGCCGCAGCAGCCCGCCGACGGCGAACAGGAAGACCACGGCCCGGAAACGCCAACCCGCATGGCATGGATCAGCGGCGCGCTGCTGCTGGCCTGCCTCGGTTGCGTGGTGTTGCTGGCCAAGTCTCTGTCGCCATCGCTGGAAGCCGCCGTGCTGAGTTTCGGCGCGCCGAAAGCGCTGGTCGGCATCATCATCGCGGCGGTGGTGCTGCTGCCGGAAGGGATCGCGGCGTACCAGGCCGCACGCGCCAACCGCTTGCAAACCAGCTTGAACCTGGCCCTCGGCTCCGCGCTCGCCAGCATCGGCCTGACCATTCCCTGCGTGGCCATCGTCGCGCTGCTGAACGGCTGGACGCTGACGCTGGGTATCGACATCAAGTCGACCGTGCTGCTGATCCTGTCGCTGATCGTCACCTCGCTGTCGCTCACCGGCGGCCGCACCACCATCATGCAGGGCACGATCCTGCTGACGATTTTCGCGGTCTACCTGTTTGTCACCATCGTGCCCTAAAATGGCGGCTTTTAGCCAAGGACGGACAATATGCGATTCAGACATTACAAAGGCGGCGAGTATGAACTGGTGTGCGAGGCGACCATGGAGGCCGATCTGACACCGCTGATCGTGTACCGCGCCGCCAATGGCAGCATCTGGTGCCGGCCGCGCGCGGTGTTCTTCGAAGAGATCGAGGTGGACGGCAAGCGCGTGCAGCGTTTCACGCCGATCGGGTAGGTCCGGAAGAACGCGGCGCCCGCCGCGTTGTCGCGTAGAATACGCGCTTCCTCCTACTTTTTGTCGTCTATGCAATCGCCCAAGCCGCTGAACATCAACACCGATATCAACTGGCTGGCCGGCGGCGGCGATATGGCGGCTTTGATCGCGACCATCGACTGGTCGCTCACGCCCCTCGGGCCGATGAGCGCCTGGCCACAGAGCCTGCGCACCACGGTCAGCCTGTGCCTGTCCTCGACCTTCCCGATCCTGGTGGCGTGGGGACCGGAATACATCCAGATCTACAACGACGCCTACCGCCCGATCTGCGGCGGCAAGCATCCGCAATCGATGGGCGAGCCGTTCAAGGTGTGCTGGGCCACGGCGCTGCCGGTGGTGGGCGACAAGTTCGACCGCGCGCAGCAGGGCGAGGGCACCTACATCCGCGACCAGCGCATGTTCCTGGACCGCGACGGCTATCTGGAGGAAGCGTTCATGACGTTTTCCTTCTCGCCGATCCGCGACGAATCCGGCCAGGTGGGCGGCATCTTCCACCCGATTACCGAAACCACCGCGCAGGTGCTCAACGCCCGCCGTTCGCAGAGCCTGCGCGACCTGAGCACCGGCATCGCCGACGCCCGCACCGTGGACGATATCGGCCGCGACCTGGCACTGCAATACGAGCAGTTGTCGGTGGACGTGCCGTTCCTGCTGTTCTACCAGCGCGACGAAGACAGCGGCCACCTGCATCTGCGCGGCAGCGCCGGCATCCCGGCCGGCAGCGCGCTGGCGCCCGTGCAGGCGGCGCTGGATGATGGATGCTGGCCGTTCGCCCGGGTGGCGGCCAGCGGCAAGCCGCTGCAGGTCGATGGCCTGGCGGCGCGCTTTGGCGATATGCCATGCGGCCCGTATGAGGAAGCGCCCGATGCGGCGCTGGTGCTGCCGGTCAGCCTGCCGGGCCAGCAGGAGGTGTTCGGCTTTGTGGTCGCCGGCGTCAGCGCGCGGCGCGCGGTTGATGACGAATACCGTAACTTCTATGCCTTGTTGAGCGCCGCCTTCAACACGGCGGTCGGCAATGTCACCGCCTATGAGCAGGAGCAGCGCCGCGCCGAGGAACTGGCGCGCATCGACCGCGCCAAGACCGCGTTCTTCTCGAATGTCTCGCACGAATTCCGCACGCCGCTGACGCTGATCCTCGGTCCGCTGGACGACGCGCTGGCCAACGAGGGGCTGTCGCCCGAACAGCGCCGCCGCATCGAAACCACGCACCGCAACGCGCTGCGCCTGCTCAAGCTGGTCAACTCGCTGCTGGACTTTTCGCGCATCGAGGCCGGCCGCGTGCAGGCCAGCTACCAGCCGGTGGATCTGGCGCGGCTTACGGTGGACCTGGCGGGCGTATTCGAATCGGCCATGGTCAAGGGCGGGCTGGCTTACACGCTGGACCTGCCGCCGTTGCCGCAGCCGGTGTACATCGACCGCGACATGTGGGAAAAGATCGTCTTCAACCTGCTGTCGAACGCCTTCAAGTTCACGCTGGAAGGCAGCGTGACGCTGACGCTGCGTGAGCACGGAGGCATGGCGCGGCTGTCGGTGGCCGACACCGGCGGCGGCATTCCGGCGCACGAACTGCCGCGCACTTTCGAACGCTTCCACCGCATCGAAGGCGCGCCGGGGCGGACTTACGAAGGCAGCGGCATCGGCCTGGCGCTGATCCAGGAACTGGTGCGGCTGCACGGCGGCCAGATCGCCGTCCACAGCGTGGTGGGCGAGGGCACGCGCTTCGATGTCGATATTCCGTTCGGCCATGCGCACCTGCAGGCGGACCGCGTGGCGGCGGCCGATGCCGATCCGGCGATGGCCAGCAGCGCCACGCCGCGCACCGGCGCCGCCTTCGTGGAAGAAGCGCTGCGCTGGCTGCCGGACGAGGACGAGGACCGGCCTGCGCTACGCCAGTCCGGGGGCGAGCTGGCGGCGCCGGCGCCGCGCCGCCCGCGCATCCTGATCGCCGACGACAATAACGACATGCGCGCCTACCTCAAGTCGCTGCTCGATCCGCACGCCGACGTGACCATCAGCACGGACGGCGAGGCGGCTTTCGCGCGCCTGCTGCACGAGCCGTGCGACCTGCTGTTGAGCGATGTGATGATGCCAAGGCTGGACGGCTTCGGCCTGATCGCCCGCATTCGCGGCACCGAAGCGCTGCGCAACCTGCCGGTGATCCTGCTGTCGGCGCGCGCCGGCGAGGAGGCCAAGATCGAAGGCCTGCAGGCGGGCGCGGACGATTACCTGGTCAAACCATTCTCCACCAACGAGCTGCTGGCGCGGGTGCTGCGCCAGGTGACGCTGGGCCGCGAACGCCAGCAGCAGCGCCAGGACGCCTTGCTGCGCGAGGCTTATTTCCACGCGCTGATCGACGCCTCGCCGGTGATTCTGTGGACCACCGACGCCGATGGCGAGACCACCTATCTAAGCCAGCGCTGGTACGACTACACCGGCCGCACGCCGGAGCAGGATCTGGGCCACGGCTGGCTGGACAACGTGCATGCCGACGATCTGGCGCGCGTCACCGGGACGTTTGGCGCCGCGCTGGCGGCCGGCACGCCGTATTCGGCGGACTTCCGGCTGCGCCGCCATGACGGCAGCTACCGCTGGTGCATCGACGCCGGCATGCCGCGCATGGGCGACGACGGCAGGCCTGCGGGCTTCGTCGGCACCGTGATTGAAATCCACGCACGCAAGGAGCTTCAGGAACGCTTCGAGCGCGTGGCCGGCGCCGGCGATATCGGCGTGTGGCATGCCGACGCGCCGTTCGGCGAGCTGCGCATCAACCAGCAGATGGCGGTGCACCTGGGCATGCCGGCGCGCCAGAACGCTTCGGTGGAGGATTTGCTGGCGGTGGTGGATGAAGCGGATCGCGGCCGCCTGGCGGCCGGCATCGCGCGCTCGCTCGGTGACGGCAGTCCGTTGGACGTGGAATTCCGCGTCGCCGGTAGCGATGGCGGCGACGCGCGCTGGCTGCGCGCGGTGGGCTGGTGCGATGTGGACGACCAGTGCCGGCCGACACGCTTCGACGGCATCAGCCTTGACATCAGTACCCACAAGCGCGCGGAGCTGGAGTTGCAGCGGCTCGCCGACGAGCTGACCGAGAAGAACCGTCGCCAGAGCGATTTCCTGTTCACGCTGGCGCACGAGTTGCGCAATCCGCTGGCGCCGATCCGCGCAGGGCTGGAATTGATGGCGGCGCGGCCGGCGGGCAAGGCGGCCGACGACTTGCAAGGGATGATGCTGCGCCAGGTCGATCACATGGTGCATCTGGTCGACGATCTGCTCGATATCGCGCGGCTGGCCGAAGGCAAGGTGACCTTGCGGCGCGAGCGCGTGGTGCTGGCCGATGTGGTCAGCGACGCGGTGGAGATCAGCATGCCGCTGGTGCAGGCGGGCGGACACCGGCTGTCGCTGCACTTGCCGCACGAGCCGCTGTGGCTCGACGTGGACCGCCACCGTATCGCCCAGGTGTTGAGCAACCTGCTGAACAACGCCGCCAAGTACACGCCGGCCGGCGGCCGCATCGAGCTGTCGGCATACGTGCAGGATGGCGAGGTGATGCTGATCGTGGAAGACAACGGCATCGGCATCGCGCCGCACATGCTGGCGTCGGTGTTCGATATGTATGCGCAGGTCTCGGCCGGCGATCCGATGGCGCAGGGCGGCCTGGGCGTGGGCCTGAATCTGGTGCGGCAGGTGGTGCAACTGCATGACGGCCGTGTCGGCGCGGATAGCGCCGGCGCCGGCCAGGGGAGCCGCTTCACCGCGTGGCTTCCGTTGCCGGCGCCGCAGGCGGATACTGCGCCGCCCGCCGCCGCAGCGCCGGCGCCGGTCGCTGCCGCGCCGGGCCTGCGGGTGCTGGTGGTGGACGATAACGTCGACGCCGCGGAAACCCTGGGCGCGCTGCTGGAATTCAGCGGCCACCTGGTGCAGGTGGCGCACAACGGCGCGGCTGCGTTGAGCAGCGCGGCGGCGCACCTGCCGCAGGTGGTGTTCCTCGACATCGGCCTGCCGGACATCAGCGGCTACGAGGCGGCGCTGGCGTTGCGCAAAATCGACGGCATGGCCGCCGCCAGGATCATCGCCCTGACCGGCTGGGGCACGCCGGCGGACCGCGAACGCGCGAGCGTGGCAGGCTTCGACCACCATCTGACCAAGCCGGTCGACTTCAATCACCTGCTCGCAGCGCTTACCGGCACGGTTGACACCTAGCCGGCAACGTATCAGGATGAGGGATGACAAAACCATTCTTCTCCTTGCTGCGTATGGCTTGCTTGTTGATAGCCGCAGCGAATGCGCATGCTGATAAATGTATCGGTTTCATTCCCAGTGGTGGTGGCGACAGCTTCTGGCGCGGCGTCCACAGCGGCGCGGCGGAGGCCGGCAAGGTGCTTGGCTACGAAGTCTATTTTCGCGGGCCGCATGAAGAGAACCTGGCCGCCATCCAGAGCACCGTGCTGGAAATGGTCAAGCAGCGCGGCTGCAAGGCGGTTGTCATTTCGCCCGGTTCGTCCGATATCGGCCGCGAGGTGCGGGAGATGGCAAAGAACGGCATCCCGGTCATCTATGTCGATCGCAGCCTGGGCGAACAGGCCGCGGCCGGCAGCGTCGGCACGGACAACTACAAGGCCGGCCAACTGGCCGGCGAGGCCATGGCCAGGAACCTCAATGGCAAGGGCGCGGTGCTGCTGATGCGCATGCGGCGCGGCTGGCAGACCACCGACCAGCGCGAGAATGGATTTGTCGAAGCGGCGACCCGCAAAGGCCTGCAGGTGATCGAGGGCGGCCATGTCGGCGGCGTGTTCGGCGAAGCCTATGCCAGGGCGTCGGCCGCCATGGCGTCGCACAAGGGCCAGTTCCAGGGGGTGTTTGCGCCGAATGAGGTCAGCAGCATGGGCGTGCTGTCGGCGCTGCGCGAACAGCGCATCGCCGGACAGGTGGCCTACATCGGCTTCGACGTCACCGACCAGCTGCTCGATGGGCTGCAAAACGGCACTGTGGCAGGCCTGATCGTGCAGGCGGCGCATGCGATCGGCTATCAGGCCGTCGAGATGGCCGTCGCGGCGCTGAACAACAGGCTGCCGGCCCGGCGGCGTGTGATGGTGAACGCCTTCTACCTCACCAAAAACAATATGGACTCCTACGTGCCGTAGCCGGCTGTCAGGCCTCGCTCCACTGGCGCAGCAGATTGTGGTAGATGCCGGTGATGTTGACCAGTTCATCGCAATCGCCGACGCTGGCGCGCAGGGCCTGGATGTTGCGGTCGAGGTCCAGCAGCAGGCAGCGCTTCATGTCGTCGCGGATCATGCTCTGGGTCCAGAAGAAGGAGCAGATGCGGGCGCCGCGCGTGACCGGCTCCACCCGGTGGATGCTGGTCGACGGATAGACGATCATGTCGCCGGCCGGCAGCTTGACTTCGTGGGTGCCGTAGGTGTCTTCCACCACCAGTTCACCGCCTTCGTATTCGTCCGGATCGGTCAGGAACAGGGTGGACGAAACGTCGGTGCGCAGCCATTGGCCGCTGGTCTTCACGCGGCGCATCGAGCCATCGACGTGGTTGCCGTAGGTGCCGCCGCCCGAATAGCTGTTGAACATCGGCGGGCAGGTGCGCAGCGGCAGCGCGGCCGAGAAGAACAGCGGATTGCGCGCCAGCGCATCCAGCACGATCTGGCCCAGTTCCTGCGCCAGCGGCGAATATTCCTCCAGCTGGTGGTTGTTCTTCACTTGCGCGCCCTGCGTGCCGACCGTGGCGCGGCCGTCGATCCATTCGGCGTCGCGCAGCCGCTGGCGCATGAAGGTGACTTGTTCTGGCGTCAGAACGGCGGGAATATGTAGCATCATTTGCTTGCTTCTCCTTTGATAAACAGGTGTTCCAGCGCCAGCGCGGACATCGGCTCGCTGAAATAAAAGCCCTGCGCCTGGTCGCAATGCAGTTCGCGCAGGAAGTCGTGCTGACGCGGCGTCTCGACGCCCTCGGCCACCACGGTCAGGCCCATGCTGTGCGCCAGCGCGATCACGGCGGAGGCGATGGCGCCGTCGTCGTTGTCGGCGGCGCTGTGGACCGCGATGTCGCGCACGAAGGAACGGTCGATCTTCAGCGCGTTGATCGGGAACCGCTTCAGGTAGGACAGGCTGGAATAGCCGGTGCCGAAATCGTCGATGGCCAGCTGCACGCCCATGTCGCTGAGACGCTGCAGGGTCTGGGCGGCGGCGTCGGGACGGTCCATCAGCACCGATTCGGTGATCTCCAGTTCCAGCCGGCCGGGCGGGCAGCCGGTGTCGGCCAGCACGCGCGCCACCATCGCATCCAATCCCGGCTGGCGGAACTGGCGTGCCGACAGGTTGACCGCGACCCGCAGATCGGGCAGGCCGGCGCGCCGCCACGCCACCTGCTGCGCGCAGGCGGTGCGCAGCACCCATTCGCCGATCGGCACAATCAGGCCGGTTTCCTCGGCGATGCTGATGAAGGCGTCCGGCATGATCAGGTGCTGGCCGGCCGGATGCCAGCGCAGCAGCGCCTCGGCGCCGATGATGTCGCCGCTGGCAAGGTCGATCTGCGGCTGGTACTTGAGTTGCAGCTCGCCGCGTTCGACCGCGTGACGCAGGCCGCTTTCCAGCGTCAGCCGGTCCAGCGTGCGGGCGTTCATTTCCTCGGAATAGAACTGGTAGTTGCCGCGCCCCATGGCCTTGGCCTGGTAAAGCGCGGCGTCGGCGTTCTTCAGCAGGATCTTGCCGTCGGCGCCGTCGCGCGGATACAGGCTGATGCCGACGCTGCACGCCGGTGCCAACTCGTGGCCGTGGATCAGCATCGGTTCGAACAGGGCGTTGAGGATTTTCTGCGCCAGCGCGGCGGCGATGTCTTCGGTCGGCAGCTCGGGCAGCAGCACCACGAATTCGTCGCCGCCGAAGCGCGCCACGGTGTCGGCGTCGCGCACCGCCTGTTTCAGGCGCCGGCCGACTTCGACCACCACGCGGTCGCCGGCGTCGTGCCCCAGGCTGTCGTTGATGGTCTTGAAGCGGTCCAGGTCAAGGAACAGCATGGCCACCTGGTTGCCGCTGCGGCGCGCCTGCGCGATGGCCTGCGACACCCGGTCCAGCAGCAGGGTGCGGTTGGCGAGGCCGGTCAGCGCGTCGTGGCGCGCCAGGTGCATCAGCTCTTCCTCGTACTGCTTGCGCTGCGAGATGTCTTCCACCACCGCCACCAGCGAGGCGTGGCTGCCGTCCGGCTGCATGGCGGTGACGGTGGCCTTGACCCAGATGCGGCGGCCGTCCTTGCACAGATAGCGTTTTTCGCGCGACGAGGTTTCCAGCTCGCCCTCGGCCAGCGCGCGCAGCAGCGGGGCGTCGATCTGCCAGTCTTCCGGCGTCACCAGGTCGGAGACGTGCATGCCGCGCAGTTCTTCCTCGGTGTAGCCGACGATGTCGAGCAGCTTGCGGTTGGCGCGCAGCCAGCGGCCGTCGGCCGACAGCTGGGCCAGGCCGACCGCCGCCTGGCCGAAGGCGCCACGGAAGCGCGCCTCGCTTTCGCGCAGCTGCTGGCGGCTGGCCTTGATGTAGGTGTCGAGCGCCAGGCCCATGTCGAAGCTGGCCACCTTCATCAGCGCGTTATAGGTGGGCAGGAATTGTGCTGGACGGTCCTGCAGCAGTTCCTGCAGCAGCGGTCCCAGGTCGGCCAGGTATTTGCGGTAGGCGCCGATGTACCACTCCGGCGCCAGGCCGATGCGCTGGTGCGCCAGGCCCACGCGCAGCCGGTGGCGCACGTAGCCGGGGCCGTAGTCGCCGGCGGTCAGCGTCTCGAAATAAATGCCCTGTAGCTGATGCAGGCGGTCCAGCACCGATTTGTCCTTGAGCAGGATGCGCAGCACCGGCATGGTTTGCAAGTGGCGATAGAAGGCGGCGATGACTTCCGGCAGGCGCGGTTGCAGCAGCGGATGGATCTGGCGTAACAGCCTGATGTCTTCCGCCGTGACCTCCAGAAACAGCAGGCGCTGCTGGATTTCGGCATCGGCGGGCATCATGTTGGTGGCGATTCGGTCCAATTCGCTGGGGTCTGCGAGCATGCGGGCTTCCTGTGGCTGGGCCGGCGCGCGGGGGCGCGCCGCGCACAACGCCCAGTCTAAGCTGCGCCTTGTCAAATAAAAATGCCACAGATCAAGTTTTGCGGAGCGCCGGAGGATTCTAAGAATCGGTCTCGTTTACATAAACGCTACATTTTCCTGTAGGATACCGACTTCTTCCATAAGCAGGACGGCCACAAGCCTTGCTGCTGGCGAAGTTGTTAATTTTTGGGCAAGGGAATCACGCCAACGCTTCCTTCATGTCCCGATCTCTGGAGACGGAATGGGAGTTTCACGCCCACTTGGGCAGCGGCCAGGCAAACTGGCAGTGCTCATATGTATGATGGTTGTCGCCACCGTGGCGGCCGCCGAAGGCTGGCGCTGGTCGCGCTCGGCGCAACATCACGCCCAGCCGGATGCCGCCGCCGTGCAGGCGCCGCCCGCCATCACCCTCACTGAACTTTCCCGCGCCATCATTCCGATGCCGAAAGGCGTGCCCTCGGCGCACGCCAGCGCCCTGGCGCGGCTGCCGCATGGCGACCTGATTTCGTTCTGGTGGGCCGGCAGCCGCGAGAGCGGGCCGGACGTCAAGGTGTACGCCTCGCGCTGGCGCAACGGCCAATGGAGCGACAACTGGGTCGTGGCCAGCCGCGAGTCGCTCGGCAAGGCGCTGGGCCATGGCGTGCGCCGCATCGGCAATCCCGTCGCCTGGACCGCCCTGGACGGCAGCGTTCACCTGTATGTGGTGGCCACCGGCATGGGCGGCTGGGCCGCCTCGCGCGTGGTGCAGCTGCAATCGAACGACGAGGGCGCGACCTTCAAGGTGCGCCGCGTGCTGCCGATGTCGCCGGTGTTCAATACCAGCGTGCTGGTGCGGGCGACGCCGGTCGGACTGGCGGACGGCGGCTGGTGGCTGCCGGTGTATTTCGAAATCGGCCACAAATATCCAATGCTGGTGTCGTTCGACGCCCACGGCGATCCGCAGCGCCTGACGCGCATCGGCGCGCGCACCCGTTCGCTGCAGCCGACGCTGGTGCAGGTGTCGCCCACCGAAGTGCGCGCCTGGATGCGCGACGCCAATAAAGAAGGCTCGGTGGTGCAGCAGGCCGTCAGCCATGACGGCGGCGAAAGCTGGGACGACCTGGGCCCGACCACGATCCGCAATCTCGGCACCTCGCTGGCCGTGCTGCGCCTGCATAACGGCACCTTGCTGATGCTGGGCAACCAGGGCACCTCGAAGGCCACCGCGCGCAGCACGCTGGCGCTGTCGATGTCGAGCGACGGCCGCCACTGGGAACACGTGACCGATATCGTCAGCGGCCAGCCGCGCGACGAGTTCTCCTACCCGGCCATGTTCCAGGTCGGCGACGAGCTGCACATCACGTATACCTACCAGCGGCGCGCCATCGCCCACCACCGTTTGAAAATCACCGAGGGAAAGGAGCTTCTATGAGCCTGCCCGATCTCGCACTACAGATCATCTATGCCCGCATCGCCTGGGGCCTGATTGCGGCCGCCATGCTGCTGTCGGTGCTGCCGACGATGTTGCCGCGGATTTTCCCGCAACTGGCGCGGCGCTCGAAAGCGATCGTCGCCGTCACCATCGCCGCCGTCATGGCGCTGCCGGGCGAAGCCTCGCCGGCCTACTGGCTGACGCTGATCTTCCAGTATCCGAGCGGCCTGCTGGCGGGCTACAGCCTGGTGGCGCTGTGCGCGCGCTGGACGGAAAAGCCGGTTGACTTCCTGCTGCATCCGGCGTTTGCGCTGGCATTGACGCTGGTCGGCGCGGTGCTGTACCTCGACGCTTTCGGCGTGCTGGCGCTGGGCCTGTATTATCGCGGCTTCGATGCCGACGCGGCGGCGCTGCTGGCCGGCGCCGCCGCGCTGGCCGGTGCGGCGGCGTTCACCCTGCGCTGGGCCGTCAGCGGCGGCGCGGCCTTGCTGGCCAGTGTGCTGCTGTTTTCGCTGCTGCGCCTGCCGACCGGGAATCTGTGGGATGCGCTGCTCGACCCGCTGCTGTGGGCCTGGGCGGTCGGTTCGGTGATCGTGGCCGCGCGGCGTTACTACCGCGCGCGTCCTGCCAGATCGCCTGCGGCGGAGCTGGTGCCGGTGTCGGTGCCGGGCAGTGGTGTTGAGCAACTTTAATATAAACATAATTTCAAAACTGGGAGTAGTACATGGCAGAACAGAAGTGGTATGTCCATCCGGTGATCGCGGTCGGGGTCTTCCTGAATCTCTTCGTGATGGGACTGGCGCTGGCCTTCTCGCACGACCATGACGCCATGTGGCGCCTGCTGGTGGAAGACGGCATCGTCGAATGGATGCAGTTCCTGTGCTTTGTCCTGTTGTCCGGCCTGCTGGCCTTCCTGGCGGTGGAGCAGTGGCAGCGCGAGCCGAAGATCAACCTGCAACTGGCGGCCTTCGTGTTCCTGTCGGCGCTGGTGGGCCTGGCGGCGCTGGAAGAAGTCAGCTGGTTCCAGCGCGTGCTGCACATCATCCCGCCGGACTTCTTCCTGCAGAATAACCGCCAGGGTGAAACCAACCTGCACAACCTGGCGCTGGGCAAGAGCAGCCTGCACAAGGCAGTGCTGCTGAAGGTGATCGTCATCGTCGGCCTGACCCACACCATCTTCCTGCCGCTGCTGGCGCGCAAGCGTCCGGCCATCCGCACCTTCGTCGAGAAATTCGGCCTGTACCTGCCGCCGGTGTCGGCCTCGCTGATCTACGTCGGCCTGGTGATCCTGTCGAACGTGGTGGTGGACCATCCACGCAAGGGCGAACTGGGTGAAGTCTTCGGCGCCGTGCATTACCTGACCACCGTGGTGGCCGCGTACTTCTTCGGCGTCGGTTACGACAAGAAACCGGTGTTCGCGCCATCGCGCGACGCCCGCAACATCGCCACGCTGTTCTGCATGGTGCTGTTCTTCATGCTGCTGATCGGCTGGATGCTGAGCGCCGGCGCCGGTGCCGGCGCCTACATCGCCTCCCACCCAGGCTTCGGTGCTGAATGATGTTTTATCGTCCTGAAAGCCGGCTGACGCGCTGCGCGGCCTGGCTGGCGCGGCTGACGCTGTGGGCCGGCCCGTTCGCCGGCGTGATGCAATTGCTGCTGCTTGGACTGCTGATCTTTTCGCTGTCGCGCGCCGGGCTGATGGCCTGGCAGTGGACGCGCGTCTCGGCCACCGGCATCCCGGGTGAGATGCTGGTGCAGGGCGTGCGCGCCGACCTCATCCTGCTGGGCTACCTGATTGTCCTGCCGGTGGTGCTGGCGCCGTTGCTGGCGTATCAGAAGACGCTGCGCGTGTGGAAGACGTTCAATGTGATCTGGGGCACGGTGGCGCTGGTGCTCATCATCTTCATGGAACTGTCGACGCCGCAGTTCATCATGCAGTTCGACATCCGCCCGAACCGCCTGTTCATCGAATACCTGTCGTATCCGACCGAGGTGATCGCCACGCTGTGGCATGGCTTCCGTATCGCGCTGGTGCTGGGCATTGTATTCACGGTGCTGCTGGGGACAACGATCTACAAGCTGCTGAAAGCTGCCTCGGTGGACATCACCACCTGGCGTCCGTTGCCGCTGCTGTTGCTGTGGCCTTTGCTGGTGCTGCTGGTGGCGTTCCAGATCCGTTCGACCATGGCGCACCGTCCGGCCAATCCGTCGATGTTCGCCTTGACCGGCGACGCCATGGTCAATTCGCTGATCATCAATTCGCCGTGGTCGGTGCTGGATGCCTACAGCGCCATGAGCCACGAGGCCAATTCGTCCGAAATCTACGGCAAATACCCGCGCGAGAAAGTGCTCCCGACGGTGAAGAGCGCGCCGTGGTTGCGCGACCTGCGATTCACGTCGGCCGATCTGCCGACGCTGCACAAGCAGGAAGCGGTGATGAAGCGCGAGCGTCCGCTGAACCTGGTGATCGTGCTGGAAGAAAGCCTGGGCGCGACCTTCGTGCAATCGCTGGGCGGTCTGCCGGTGACGCCGGAGCTGGAAAAACTGAAGCAGGATGGCTGGTGGTTCGAGCAGCTGTACGCAACCGGCACCCGTTCGGTGCGCGGCATCGAGGCCGTGGTGGCGGGCTATCCGCCGACGCCGGCGCGCAGCGTGGTCAAGCTGTCGCTGTCGCAGCAGAATTTCTACACGCTGGCGGCCGGCTTGGGCAAGCAGGGCTATCACACGGAATTCGTGTATGGCGGCGAGGCGCACTTCGACAATATGCGCGGCTTCTTCACCGGTAACGGCTTCCAGAAGGTGGTGGATCGCCGCGATATGAATCCGGTGTTTGAGGGCAGCTGGGGTGCGTCGGATGAGGACTTGTTCAACAAGTCGCTGGAACGCCTGAAGACCTTGCACGATAGCGGCAAGCCGTTTTTCAGCCTGATTTTCTCGTCGTCGAATCATGAGCCGTTCCAGTTCCCGGATGGGCGCATCACCTTGCATGACAAGGAAAAGCAGACCGTCAACAACGCGGTGAAGTATGCCGATTATGCGCTGGGCCGTTTCATTGCTGAGGCCAGGAAGCAGGACTACTGGAAGGATACGGTGTTCCTGATCGTGGCGGACCATGATAACCGCGTGTACGGCGACAGCCTGGTGCCGATCAATAAGTTCCACATTCCGGGCCTGATCCTGGGCGCGGACGTGAAACCGAAGACGATCACCACGATTGCGAGCCAGATCGATCTGGCGCCGACCTTGTTGTCGCTGATGGGCGTGTCGAGCGAGCATCCGATGATAGGCCGGGACCTGGCGCGGGATAGCGATACGCCGGGCCGGGCGCTGATTCAGTTCGATAATTACTTTGCGTGGCTGGAAGGATCGTCGGCGACGATTTTAAGGCCGGGCCAGGCGCCGTTGCTGGGGAATTATGATGCGGCGACCGGGGTGTTGACCACGGGTGGTGTGCCGGATGCGGCGTTGGTGGACAAGGCCATGTCGCATGTGGTGCTGCCGTCGATTCTGTATCGGGAGCAGCGTTACAAGCTTCCCCCTGCGCGTTAGTCGGGGCGGGGGCGATGCATGCCGAACAGCCGCAGGCTGCTAGGTGCCTCCCCCGCACGCTTTAGCCTCGACGCACGCCTGACCACTTAGGGGTCTGACCCCAGCGGGGTCAGACCCCGCCTGGCAGTGCGGGTCAAAGCTGCTTGGTGCAAAGCTGGAATTCCGGATCATCCTCATAAGGACGGATCTGGAATCCCAGGCTGCCCATCAGCCGCAGCATCCCGCGGTTCTTGCGCAGCACCAGCCCGACCGTCTCGCTCAGCCCCTTGTCGCGCGCCACGTCCATAATCTCCAGCATCAGCCGCGTGCCCAAACCCTGGCCACTGAACTTGTCATCCACCAGCAGCGAAAACTCGCAGCTGCTGCGGTCCGGGTTGGCAATATACCGCGACACGCCAATAATCTGCTCCGTCTCGGTGAAGCTGCCATCGTCATCCGCCGTGCGATTGGTCAGCACCGCCACCAGCGCCATCTCGCGGTCGTAATCGATCAAGGTATACCGCGCCAGCATCTGCGCCGACAGCTCCCGCAACGACGAAGCAAAGCGGTTATAGCGCGACTGATCCGACAAGCCTCGCACCAGCGACTGCAGCATCTCCGCATCGGTCGGCTGCACCGGACGCAAGGTGTACTGCCCGCCACCACGCATCGGCCATTCGCGCGCATAGCTGGACGGGTAGGGCATGATCGCCAGCTGGTCGTAACGCTGCGCCGACGGCGGCGCCACGCCCACCACCACGCGCGCATCCACCGCCAGCACGCCGAACTGGTCGACGATCAGCGGGTTGATATCCAGCTCGCGCAACTGCGGCAATTCGCACACCATTTCCGACACACGCAGCAGGATATGCTCGATCGCCTGATGATCGACACCCGGCGCACCGCGCCATTCGCCCAAGGTTGCGGCCACGCGCGCACGGTCAATCAGGCGCTGCGCCAGGAACGGATTCAGCGGCGGCAGTTCCACCGCGCGATCGTTCAGCAGCTCGACCATGGTGCCGCCGGCGCCAAAGCCGATCACCGGCCCAAACAGCGGATCGCTGGCGACGCCGATATACAGCTCGCGGCCATCGCGCTTGCCGGCCATGCGCTGCACGGTGACGCCATTGATGCGCGCTTCCGGCTGCAGACGGCGCACATTGGCCAGCATGTCGCCATACGCCGCGCCCAGCGCGGCGGCGTCGACCAGATTCAGCACCACGCCCTGCACCTCGGACTTGTGCGGAATATCCGGCGAATCGATTTTCAGCGCCACCGGATAGCCCAGCTGCGCGGCGATCAGTTGCGCCTCGGCCGCGCTGCGCGCCGGCATGGTTGGCGTGATCGGGATGTGGAAAGCCGCCAGCAGCGCCTTCGATTCCATCTCGGTCAGCACGCTGCGGCGCTCGGCCAGCACGCTCTCCACCAGTCGGCGCGCGCCTTCCAGATCCGGCTTGGCCAGCTGCGACAACGGCGGCGGCGTTTGCTGCAACAGCTGCTGGTTCTGGTAAAACGCGGCGATGTTGCCGAAGCCGTCCACCGCCGATTCCGGCGTGCGGAAGTTGGCCAGGCCGGCCTGGCCGATCAGCTTGCGGGCCGGCGCCACGCGTTCGTCGCCCATCCAGCAGGCCAGCAGCGGCTTGCCCAGGCCTTTCGACGCATCGGCCACGGCTTGCGCCACGGCCAGCGGATCGCCGTCCAGCTTGGGCGAGTAGATCACCAGCAGGCCATCGACCTGCACATCCTGCGCGCAGGCGCGGATGGCGGCGGCGTAGTGTTCGGGACCGGCTTCCTCCGACAGGTCCAGCAGATCGGTCAAGGTGGCGTGCTGCGGCAGCTGCGGCGCCAGCGCCTGTGCGGCGGCGGCGCCAGGCCGGCCCAGTTGCAGGCCCAGTTGCCCCAGCCAGTCGGCCGCCAGCACGCCGGGACCGCCGCCGTTGCTGATGACGGCCAGGCGCGGCCCCACCGGACGATAGCGCGAGGCCAGGCACTTGGCCGCCGAGAACAGCTGCACAAAGGTGTTGACGCGCACCGCGCCGGTACGCCGCAACGCCGCGTCGAATACTTCGTCGCTGCCGATCAGCATGCCCGAGTGGGTGGCCGCCGCGCGCGAGGCCGCCGCCGCGTTGCCGGATTTGATGATGACCACCGGCTTGGTATTGGCCGTGCCGCGCAGCGCCGACAGGAAGCGGCGCGCGTCGGTGATGCCTTCCATGTAGATGACGATGCTTTCGGTGGCCGGATCGGTGGCCAGGAAGTCCAGTGTCTGCGCCAGGTCCACCGCCGTATTCGGTCCCAGCGACACCACCGCCGACAGGCCCACCGAGTTGATGCCGGCCCAGTCCAGAATCGCCGAGGTCAGCGCGCCAGACTGCGAGATCACCGCCAGGCTGCCGCTTTGCGCCAGCTTGCCGGCCACGCCGGCGTTCAGTTTCAGGCGCGGACGCTGGAAGCCCAGGCTGTTGGGGCCGAGCAGATACAGGTCGTGCTTGCGGGCGATGTCGTGCAGCTCGGCCGCCAGTTCCGGCGTGACGCTGGACGAGACGATCAGCGCCGATTTGCACTGGATGCGGCCCGCCACTTCCAGCGCGAACGCCAGTTCCTCGTGCGGCAGCGCGATCAACGCCAGGTCGGCGCGCGACTGCACCAGGTCGGCCAGGGTGCCGGTCATGCTGACGTCGAGGAAGGTCAGGGCGCCGTCGTAGCCGCCATCGCGCAGCTGCTTGCACAGGCTGCGGCCGTAGGCGGTCTGGCGCTCCGGCTGGTCCGGCGGACCGGCAAACACCACGATGGATTTGGGCGCGAACAGCGGGCTAAGGTAATGCAGGTCCATGATACTTTCTCGGCAATGACTGGCAGACCACACTATACGCCATGCGGCCGCATTTTTAGCTGCTGCACGGCAAATCGCCAGGGCTTGACCTGGATCATGGATTTCTGACAAGCAGCTTGGCATAGTGGCGTGAGCCGGGTCCGCCTTCGCGGACCGCAATGCCATTCAGGAGGAGTCATGGAAACGACCGCTTTGAGCGCGGACATGGTGCTGGGGATACCCTTGTTTGACGAGGCCCACGCGGCGCTGGCCGAGCAGATCAACCTGTTGCTGAACGGGCCGGACGAGCAGTTCGAGGAGCACCTGGCCGGGCTGGTGGAATGCCTGGAAGTCGACTTCCGGCTGGAGGAGCAGTTGATGGAGGCGATCGACTATCCGGCCACCCGCAGCCACCGCGAGCAGCACGCGCGCGTGCTGGCCACGCTGCACGGCCTGGCGCCGGGCGATATCGAGAACGGCCGCAAGGTGGCGGCCATGATACTGCCGTGGTTCCAGGTGCACCTGGCCACGGCCGACACGGCACTGGCGATCGCGCTGCAAATCGCCGGCCGCGCCCACGGCACGCCGGCCGGCCAGGCGGTGCCTGCCGCCCGCG